>NZ_PPDK01000001.1:0-1200000 GCF_003074135.1 Euzebya tangerina
ACCCGTGATCATGTTCTTGACATAATCAGCATGGCCCGGCGCATCCACGTGGGCGTAATGCCGATTGTCGGTCTCATACTCCACATGCGACACATTGATGGTGATGCCACGCTCCTTCTCCTCCGGAGCCTTATCAATGGCATCAAACGCCGAGGCCGTCACATTCGGGTTGTGCTTGGCCAACACCGTCGTGATCGCCGCCGTCAACGTCGTCTTCCCATGATCGACATGACCAATCGTGCCGATATTCATATGCGGCTTCGTACGCTCGAACTTTTCCTTACCCATGCCTGTTCAGGCTCCTGTGTCATGGCGAGAGCGGCCGAGTCATCGCGGCCGACGTGGACAAGCCTCCAAACCGGTTCTCGGTTGGAGGCAGTAGCGGCGGGTGGACTTGAACCACCGACACCTCGATTATGAGCCGAGTGCTCTAACCCCTGAGCTACGCCGCCGTGTATGTGATTCGAGCCCCCCAACGGAATCGAACCGTTGACCTTCTCCTTACCATGGAGACGCTCTGCCGACTGAGCTAGGGGGGCCTGGATGTTGCAGTGGTCGAGGGACCGACCGAGCGTCAGAGTATCGGCCGTCCTCCGCCCCTGCGCAACCTGTCGCCATGGCCGGCCAGACTCGACCGAGCAGGTACCGACTGGGGTTGGCCTGCGTGGCCTGAACGCCCCGAGCGGAGCGGAGGGCACCTGGTGCAACCACGCGGACTTCCCCGACTGAGCACCGCAGGTGCGAAGGACCGGGACACCGCGAGCGCAGCGAGTCGGTCCGCGTGGTGGGTGAAGGATTCGAACCTTCGTAGGCGAAGCCGCTTGGTTTACAGCCAAGTCCCTTTGGCCACTCGGGCAACCCACCGGGAGCGGACAGCGTAGCAGCGGCGTTTCCCTCGACACCCGGGCCGTCTACGCTCCACGGCTATGGCAGATTCAAGCTTTGATGTGGTAGCCGAAGTCGACCGCCAGGAGGTCGACAACGCGCTGAACCAGGCCGGCAAGGAGCTGGCTCAGCGCTACGACTTCAAGGGCACGAACGCCTCGATCCGGTGGTCGGGTGACGAGATCGTCATCGAGGCCAACTCCGAGGAGCGAGTCGCGGCAGCCCTCGATGTGTTCAAGACACGCATGATCAAGCGGAAGCTGAGCCAGAAGGCCCTGGACGTCCGTGACGTGAAGCCAGCCGCCGGGTCGATGTACCGCCAAGAGGTCGCGCTGGTGTCCGGCATCCCCAAGGACAAGGCCAAGGCGATGGTCAAGGTCATCAAGCAGTCCAAGCTCAAGGTGACCCCCGCGATGCAGGACGACAAGATCCGAGTCAGCTCCAAATCGCGCGATGCCCTCCAAGAAGTCCAGGCGCTCCTGCGAGCCAACGACCAGGACCTTCCGCTGCGATTCACCAACTACAAGTAGCTTGTTGCACACTGCGTAACAAAGGAACTTCGTAGAGCAGTGTCCAACCGGACAAGGGCGGGGGCGGCGTGAGCTGTGTTAGCAGTTGCAAGCGGTGCTATAGTAAGGGACGTAACTAAGAACGATCCTTTCACCGGGAGGTGACCCGTTATGTCGAACACTGAGTTCGAAACGTCCTTCAAGAACCTGCTCAAGGCGTTCAACCGCCACCAGGACCTGCGTGCGCGGGGCGCCGACCTTGGCACCCTCGCCCGTTCCAGCCACCGGCTGCACGTCGACGGCATGAAGGCGTACCGCGCCATTCGCTAAGTAGTCCCAAGCAGTCCCGCCACGACCCCGATTGCCCTTGGTGATCGGGGTCGCTTGCTGCTCCGAGCCACGCGCCACCCCGCAGCCACCGCATGGGTGGGGTTGCGCCGAATCGGGTAAGCCCGCCAGGTACGCCGACACCGCACGCAAGGAGATCTGATCATGGCCATCGAACGCACGTCAGCAGCAGAGTGGAAGGGCGACCTCAGGGGTGGGTCCGGGACCCTCGAGCTTGGAAGTGGCGCCTACTCGGGCAACTACTCGTTCGTCTCCCGGTTCGAGACCGGCGAAGGAACCAACCCCGAGGAACTGATCGCCGCAGCCCACGCAGCGTGCTACTCGATGGCGCTGTCGAACGAGCTGGCCAGCGGCGGCCACACCCCCGACAGCGTCGCGACCGAGGCGACCGTCACGCTCGACGGTCTGGAGATCACCACGATCCACCTGGCGTGCACCGCGTCGGTGCCTGACATCGATGACGCAGCGTTCCAGGAGGTTGCGGCCGGCGCCAAGGAGAACTGCCCGGTCTCCAAGGTCCTCGCTGGAGCTGAGATCACGCTGGAGGCCACGCTCCTGTAGCCCGCCACACCACCTGTCCGGCCTCGATGGTGGTGTCGATCAGCGGCATCCCGGGTCGATAGGCGAGGTGATCTGGCGTCGGGGCCGACACCACCGCGAGGTCGGCTCGTGCACCGGTCTGCAGGTGTCCGATGTCACTCTGCCGCAACGCGGTCGCGCCGCCGGCTGTCGCGGACCACAGTGCCTCCGGGAGGGTCATGCGGCAGTCCCGCACCGCCAGGGCGATGACCAACGCCATGGCCGAGGTGAAGCTCGACCCCGGGTTGCAGTTCGTCGCCAACGCCACCACCGCTCCGGCATCCAGCAGTCGCCGGGCGTCCGGGTAGGGCTGTCGGGTGGAGAAGTCGGTGGCCGGCAGGAGGGTCGCCACCGTCGACGAACTCCCCAGCAGCGCGACGTCTTCGTTCGTGAGGTGGGTGCAGTGGTCCGCGGACGCACACCCCAACTCGACCGCAAGCGCCACCGCGGGTCCGGCCTGCAGCTGGCCTGCGTGGATCGTCGGCGTCAAGCCTGCAGTCGCGCCAGCCTCGAGGACGGCGCGGGACTGATCCACATCGAACGCGCCCCGCTCGCAGAAGACGTCGACCCGAGTCGCCAGCTCTGCACACGCCGGCGTCATCTCCTCGACCACCAAGCTCACGAACGCGTCGGCGTCGACCTCGGGGGGGACGACGTGGGCGCCGAGCAGGGTCGTGTGCGAGGTGACCTCTCTCGCCATCCGCAGCAGTCGGGCCTCGCCGGAGGTGGACGCGGCGTAGCCGGACTTGATCTCTCGCGTCGTGATGCCCTGGGCACGCGACTCGGCGACCCGTCGACGCAGTCCCTGGCGCAGTTGCTCGGCCGACGCCGCGCGTGTTGCCTCGATCGTGGTTGCGATACCGCCTGCCTGGTAGGGCGCGCCGGCCATACGAGCGGCGAACTCGGCTGACCGGTCTCCGGCGAACACCATGTGGGTGTGACTGTCGACGAAGCCCGGGATGACCGTGGCGCCCTCCACGTCCATCACCCCGTCGGCGGCAGGTGGGTGACCAGTCCCGGTTCGCAGCACTCGTGCCACCCCATCGGATCCGGGGCCGAGGACCAGCCACGCCCCCGTGAGCCCCGTCCCAAAATCTGGGCGGCCATCTGGCTGGTCCCCCAGGACACGTGGATGAGCCGGATCGTGGGTCACCAGAACGCCGATGTTGGCGATCACCACGGTCCGGGCCGGGTCGGCCAGGTTCCCCACCGGGTCGGTCAGGTTCCCCACCGGGTCGGTCAGGTTCCCTGCCCGGCGGTTGGCTGCGGCACCCCCGAACGGAGCGTTCACAGCGACCCCTCCCCGACCAGCGCACGGACAGACCGCTGCAACTCCCCTGCGACGTCGACTGACCGATGGGCCCTGTCGGTGACGATGAACCCTCCCCCCACCACGGTGTGACGCACGTCGGCCGCCGTCGCCGCGAACACCACGCGCGACAGCAGATCACCAGACCCGGCAAGTCGGGGGCCGTCGAGGCCCACGACGCAGAGGTCTGCTGGCGCCCCGACCTCGATCCGGCCGCACTCCGGCCACCCCACACGTGCAGCTCCACCACCCGTGGCAGCGGCCAGCAGCGTCGCTGGGTCGAGGATGCCTCGGCGGCCGGTGATCAGTCGCAGGTTGAGCTCGACCGCCCGGGCCTCCTCGAACAGGTCGGTCATCACATGTTGGTCCGTGCCCAGGGAGAGAGGCACACCCCGCTCGAGCAGCCGGTCCGCCCGCACGACGCCGTCGCCCAGGTCCCGCTCGGTCGTCGGGCAGACGCACACCCCGCCGCCCCGCCGGGCCAACTGCAGGACCTCCTCCTCGTCCAGCCACACACCATGGACCGCCGTGAAGCCGGCCCCGACCAGACCGCTGCGGTCCAGCAGCGCCAGCGGACCCTCCCCGTAGCGGTTGATCGTGGCGCCCACCTCCGCCGGCTGCTCAGCGACGTGGGCGTGCACCACAGGGTCCGACCCCAGGACGCCTGCGGCCAGCACGTCGGCGAGCTCGACCTGCTGTGGACCTGGGACAGCGCGGACGGAGTGCACCGCCGCGCCGAACCGGATCCGCTCGGAGGGGACGAGCCGCCCAACCCGGTCGGCCCAGGCGTGCACCGAGCCGTCGCTGAAGCGTCGCTGGACCGGCGAGAGCCCGGGATCATCCGCAGGCCGATCCACATCCGCCGTCAGGTACAGCGCATCGAGCAGGGTCAGCCGGATGCCGACTTCCTCGGCGGCCGACGTGAGGGCGTGCCCCATCGCGTTCGGGTCGCGGTACCGTCCGCCGCCGGAGGGATGGTGCAGGTAGTGGAACTCGCCGACCGTGCTGATGCCGGCGAGGGCCATCTCGGCGAACACCGCAAGGGCGAGGTGGTGATAGCGGTCGGGGTCGAGCCGGCTCGCGGCGGCGTACATCACCTCGCGCCAGCGCCAGAAGTTCCCCTCCGCCTGGGCCCCCTGGACCCGTCCCCGAAGTGCTCGGTGAAAGGCGTGGCTGTGCGCGTTGACCAACCCTGGCAGCGTCACCCCGCGAAGGTGCACCGCCCCAGCGGCCCGTGCGACCTCAGGCTCGACCTCCACCTCGACGCGCACGACTTGGCCCTCGGCGATGCCCAGCAGGACATCGCGACGTACGGCACCGTCGATCAGGGCGTGGTCGCACCGGTAGGTCTGGACCGGCCCGCTCGTCTTGGTCGTCGACGCTGCGGCCAGGTCGGCCACCATCACGCCCCCACCCGCGCCACGTAGGCGGCGATCCGCTCCTCGAAGGCCGCCCGGTGGTAGCGGTCGTAGTTCTCCCACGTCGTGAGGGTCCTGGTGTCGGCGACCCGGTCCAGGAAGACAATCCCGGCCAGATGGTCGCACTCGTGCTGGAACGTCCCGGCCGTCACGCCTCGTCGGGTCTCGTCGTGGGCCACGCCGTCCTGATCCAGCCACTGGACCCGGACAGCCGTGGCACGCGGTAACTCACCCCGGAGGCCCGGGACGGACAGGCACCCCTCGTTGATGGTCTCGGTGCCCTCGTCCAGCACGGTCAGGACCGGGTTGATCAGCACCGTCAGCGGGATCGGAGGCTTGTAGGGGTACCGGGCCCTGGTGTGGTCGTCCACCTCGGCAATGGCAACCTGCCGCGACACGCCGATCTGGGGCGCGGCGATCCCAGCTCCTCCAGCTGCTCGCATCGTGTCGATGAGGTCGGTGATGAGCGTCTGCAGGTCGGCGGAGGCGATCTCCTCGGCGTCGACCGGGCTCGCGGGTGCACGCAGGACCGGGTCGCCGATGTGGACCAGCGGTCGGACGGTCACCGGCGCACCCTCACTGCTCCAGCAGCGGAATCCGCACGCCGCGCTCCCGTGCCACCTGGGCCGCCCGCTCGTAGCCGGCATCGGCATGGCGCATCACGCCCAGGGCCGGATCGGTGGTGAGCACCCGCTGCAGCTTCTGCGCTGCCAGGTCGGTGCCGTCGGCCACGCAGACCATCCCCGCGTGGATCGAGCGTCCGATGCCGACCCCGCCGCCGTGGTGCAGGCTGACCCAGGTGGCGCCGGAGGCGGTGGTGGCCAGCGCGTTCAGCAGCGGCCAGTCGGCGATGGCGTCCGAGCCGTCCTTCATGGCCTCGGTCTCCCGGAAGGGCGAGGCGACCGAACCGGAGTCGAGGTGGTCCCGCCCGATCACGATCGGTGCCGACACCCGGCCGTCGCGGACCAGGTCGTTGAACACCTGTCCCAGTCGGGACCGCTCGCCGTAGCCGAGCCAGCAGATGCGAGCCGGGAGGCCCTGGTAGGCCACCTTCTGCGAGGCCTGGGTGATCCACCGGTGGAGCGGCTCGTCGTCCGGGAACGTCTCCAGCACGGCCCGATCGGTCACGGCGATGTCAGCGGGATCCCCGGACAGCGCCACCCAGCGAAACGGCCCCCGACCCTCGCAGAACAGCGGGCGGACGTAGGCCGGGACGAAACCGGGGTAGTCGAAGGCCCGTTCGAAGCCACCCAGCTGGGCTTCTGCGCGCAGGCTGTTGCCGTAGTCGAAGACCTCCGCGCCGGCATCGGCGAAGCCGACCATGGCTCGGCAGTGCGTCGCCATCGACGCCCGGGCCCGGCGGGTGAGCTCGGCAGGGTCGTCCGCGGCCATCCGCGCGGCCGCCGCCGGTGAGAGGTCCACCGGCACATAGGTCAGTGGGTCGTGCGCGGAGGTCTGGTCGGTCACGATGTCGGCGGGAAATCCGCGGTCGAGCAGTTCTGGAACAAGAACGGCGGCGTTGCCGATCAGGCCGACGCTGAGCGCCGTCCCGGCATCCCGGGCGGCCACGCACTGCTGGACGGCGTCCTCAACGTCGGCCGCGATCACGTCGAGGTAGCGGTGTTCGACCCGCCGCTCGGCGCGGGCTTGGTCGACCTCGATGCACAGCGCAACGCCATCGTTCATGGTCACGGCCAGCGGCTGTGCGCCACCCATGCCGCCCAGGCCGGCGGTCAGGGTGATGGTCCCGGCCAGCGAGCCCCCATGGCGACGTCGGGCGATCTCGGCGAAGCACTCGTAGGTCCCCTGCAGGATCCCCTGGGTCCCGATGTAGATCCACGATCCCGCCGTCATCTGGCCGTACATGGTCAGGCCCTCCGCCTCCATCCGGCGGAAGGTCTCCCAGTCGGCCCAATCGGGGACGAGGTGGGAGTTGGCGAGCAGGACCCGTGGCGCCCACGGGTGGGTGCGCAGGACCCCGACCGGCTTGCCGGACTGGACGAGAAGCGTCTCGTCCTCCTCCAACTCGGTGAGGCAGGCCACGATCGCGTCGAACGCCGCCCAACTCCGCACCGCCCGACCGGTCCCGCCATAGACGACGAGGTTGTCGGGGTCCTCAGCCACAGCGGGGTCGAGGTTGTTCATCAGCATCCGGAGCGGCGCTTCGGTCTGCCACGACTTCGCGGTCAGCGTGGGCCCTCGCGGTGCCCGGACGGGGCGGGCGCCAGCCGTGACGGCGCGGGACCGAGCGGCAGTCATGTCATGGGCTCCTGTGGTCAGGGGTGCGTGGGGGTGGCCAGGGAAGGTCGGCGTGCTCGCGGGCCCGCGCCAGCACCGTGCCATCGGCGATCAACGCCTCGACGGCCCGCAGTCGCGGCGCCAGGTGCTGGTCGTCGCCAGGCCCACCCGCAGCGGAGATCACGGCCTCGGCGACCGCACCGGTGCACGGCGACGCGGTCAGCGGGCGGCGGAGGACCTGGGCGTGCGTGGCGGCCAGCAGTTCGACGGCGAGGATCCGTCGCAGGTTGCCCACACTGGCGCGCAGCGCGCGGGCGGCACCCCAGCCCATCGAGACGTGGTCTTCTTGGCCACCGCTGGTCGACGCGCTGTCCACACCTGCGGGGGCCGCCAGTCGTCGGTTCTCGGCGACCATCGCAGCCTGGGTGTACTGCGCGATCATCAGGCCGCTGTTGACCCCGGCATCCACGGCGAGGAAGGGCGGCAGGCCGGCGGAGCGCGCCGGGTCGAGCAGCCGGTCGGTGCGGCGCTCCGAGAGCACTCCGAGGTCGGCGATCGGGATGCGGAGCATGTCGGCGGCGTAGGCCAGGGGGACCCCGTGGAAGTTGCCACAGGAGGCGACCCGGCCGTCAGGCAGCACCACGGGATTGTCGATGAAGCTGGCCAGCTCATGTCCCGCGACCGTCTCCGCGAACGCGATGATGTCCCGCCCGGCACCGTGGACCTGCGGCGTGCAGCGCAGCGAGTAGGCGTCCTGGACGCGCCCGTCACCGTGTCGGTGGCTGGACACGATCCCCGACCCGGCGAGGATGGCCCTGAGTGCCCGGGCACTGTCCTGCTGGCCCGGCTGGGGACGCATGGCCACCAGGTCCGCGTCGAATGCCCGATCGGTGCCGAGCAGTGCCTCCACGGTCATCGCGGCCACCACGTCCGCGACCGCGTACAGCGCCCGCAGGTCGGCCAGCGCCATGACGAGCATGCCGAGCATGCCATCGGTCCCGTTGATCAGCGCCAGGCCCTCCTTCGCCGACAACACGAGCGGCTGCAGCCCAGCTGCCTGCAGCGCCCCCGCAGCCGCCTGCCGACCCGCTGCAGTCGTGACCTCGCCCTCGCCGGTGAGCACCAGGGCGCAGGCGGCCAGGGGGGCCAGGTCGCCACTGGCCCCGACGGACCCGTACTCATGGACCACCGGCGTGATGTCGTGGTTGAGGAGGTCGAGGATCGCCTGCGCGACGACCGGGCGTGCGCCGCTGTAGCCCATCGCCAGACTGCGGGCGCGGAGGAACATCATGGCCCGGACAACCTCGCGCTCAATCGGTGCGCCCATCCCCCCGGCGTGGGAGCGGACCAGTGCAACCTGCAGCTCTGCGGAGCGCTCGAGCGGGATGACGGTCCCTGCCAGCGCACCGAACCCGGTGGAGACACCGTAGACGGGCTCGGGGTTGTCGGTGAGCGCCCGCACCACCGCTGCCCCCCGCGTCAGGGCCGCTCGTGCCGCATCCCCGAGTCGGACGGGTGCGTCCGCACGAGCGACGGCGATCACGTCGTCCGCGCTGACCCCTCCGGCCTCGAGTAGGATTCCACCTGCTTCCACACTGTGGAAGGTACTTCTGTCAGATGGAATGTGTCAATCGGAGTGGATGAGATGTCCTCGTCAACACCTCGGTCCAGCGACCGCGTCCTCAGCCTCCTCGCCGCCGTCGTCGACGGTGACAGCCCGTCGGGCGGCCCCACGCTGACCGAGTTGGCCGACGCCGTGGGTCTGGCACCCTCGACCACCACGCGGCAGCTCGCGTCGCTCGAACTGGCCGGGTTCGTCGACCGTTCCGCAACCGGCTACCGCCCGGGACCTCAACTGCTCCGGCTGGCGCACCGGGTGGTCGGGGGCCATCCGCTGCCGCGACTGGCCCAGCCGATCCTCGATCAACTCGCCCGGCGGACCGGTGAGACCGCCTACCTCGCTGTCATCCATGATGAGGACACGGCCAGCTACCTCGCTGCGGCCGAAGGCGGCCACACCCTGCGCCACACCGGGTGGCGGGGACGAGCGGTGCCCCGGACCGGGACCGCCGTCGGCGCCGTGCTGGCGGGCGGCGTGCCGCCCGGTGCGACCGAGGTCGCCCACGACAACGTGGAGACGGGCGTCACCGCTGTCAGCTCGCCGGTGGTTGATGCGACCGCTCACGCCGTCGCCGCACTGTCCGTGCTCGGACCGTCATTCCGACTGCGCGACACGACGCTGCAGCAAACTCGTGAGGCGGTCGCCGACGCCGCGGCCGAGCTGTCCTCACTGCTGGGCTGGGTTGGGACCGGCGGGACGGACGGCCCGTTTCGCCCGGCAACTCCTCGGTAAGGGTTTTGATGAGAGGGGATCGAGCCTGACCCCCGCTTATTGCCGGTCAATGACCGGCGTTCCCTCTTGTTCGCCGATTCCAAGACCACAGGAGAGAGATTTTCATGTCATCCGTGCTGAAGGACCTCGTTGAGACGCTCGAGGACGGGAAGAAGGGAATGCACGACGCGGCCGACAAGCTGGCCGGCGACGGCCACACCAGCATCGCCGACGTCCTTCGCCGCTTCTCGTCCCAGCGTGCGGAGTTCTCCGAGGAGCTGCGGACCCTCGCCTCGTCACAGGGCCAGACCTTGGAGGAGAGCGGCTCGCTCGCCGGCTCGTTGCATCGTGGCTGGATGGGGCTGAAGGATGCGCTGAGCGGTTCGGATCCGTCGAGCGTGCTGAAGGCTGTCGAGTCCGGAGAGGAGCACGCCGTCTCGGAGTACGAGGATGCGCTGAACAATGACGACCTCCCCGAGACCGCCCGTCCCGTCGTGACCCAGCAGTTGGCTGGGATCCGCTCGGCCAAGTCCGAGGTGGACGCCTTGACGATCAGCTAGCCCAGCTGACTCACCCCCTCGAGCCCCCGCCACCACACGGTGTCGGGGGCTTCTGCAGCCCTCAACTCCCCAGATGCTCCACGAACCAGTCGCGCTGAACCGTGGACGAGAGCTCGAAGGCCTCGTCGACGTAGGCGTCGAAGTGACCGCCAGGCAGCGTCAACAGCTTCTTCGGTTGCAGGGCCGCCTCGTAGGCCCGGGCGGACAGGTCATAGGGGGTCAGGTGGTCGCCTCGAGCAGCCACCAGCAACAGCGGCGTGGGTGAGATGTTGGCGATGTAGGTGGTCGGCTCGTACTCCATGAAGAGCTCCACCGACTGCAGCGTGACCTGGTTCTTCCAGCCCTTCCCCCGGTCCGGCGGCAGCTGCGTGAAGAACTCGTAGGTGTCAGCGGTCGGCAGTGCGCACGGCTCACCCTCAGGAGCCGTCACCGGCATGACCGCGTGCGGCTCGCCCGTCATGCGAGCGGCACGGTCGGCATCGAACATGTCCCGCGTGGGGGCGAACATGTCGCCGCGAACCAACCGCCGGGCCGACTCGAGCCCATAGGTCAGGGGGACCTGCGCGACGACGCACTTGACGCGCCGGTCGATCGCGCTGACGACCAGCACATGTCCTCCGGAGTAGCTGGAACCCCACACGCCGATGCGGTCCGCATCGACCTGCTGCTGGCTCTGCGCCCAGGTGATGGCATCGCGGTAGTCGCGGATCTGCTGCACGGGGTCGATGTGCTGACGCGGTTGGCCCTCGGAGTCACCGAACCCGCGATTGTCGTAGACCACCACGCCCAGGCCCGCGGCCGCGAACACCTCGGCGAAGTCATCCAGATACATCTCCTTGGTGGCCGAGAAGCCGTGGGCCATCACGATGGTCGGGGCAGGTCCCGACGCTCCCTCCGCGTCGTAGCGCCAGCCTCGCAGGGTGACGCCGTCCTCGGTGCTGAACTCGATGTCGTGCCGCACTGTCGTACCTTTCGTCGATGGGGCTCCTAGCGTGGCTGAGCGATCGACGGCGGGGCTTGTTGTTCGGCGCACACGAGGTGATGATTCGTGCAACGTTCGAGCGGGAGTCGAGATGACAGCGTCCACATCAGGGCACGGCACGTGGTCGGCGTCCGATCTTCCCCACTCCGGTCGCCTTGCTGGTGTCCGCGCGGCCCTGAGCGACACCCATCTCCCCTGGCAGATCGACCCGCCCAGCACGCCGAGCGTGGTCTGCGACCTTCGCTGGCACTCGCTGGACGATGCCAGAGTCGTCGAGTGCGCCACGGGTCCGATCGAGGGACGACGCGGCCGAGCCGAGCTGCGCCGCACCGACGATGAGATGCTGGCCGTGCTGTTGGTCATGAGCGGACGTGAGCACGTCCGTCAGGGTGAGGTCGTGGTGGATCTGGGGGCCGGCGACCTGCTGGTGTGGGACAGCCGCGTACCGGCCTCGTTCTGCGTTCGCGAACCGCTCCACAAGATCACGCTGATGGTGCCGAGGGATCGCGTGCCCCACGCGCAGGCGACGTCGTTGATAGCCGCCGAGCGACCGTTGGGGGCGTTGCTCTCGTCCCAGGTGATGTCGTTGGCACGAGTGGCCACGGACATGGGACCTGTCGAGGCGGTCACCGCAGTCGACGTCGTGACCGACCTGCTGTCTCGCACCCTGGCTGGCTCCGCTCCGGTGGTGGACGGCAACTCGCTGCTGGCATCACGCGCGATGACGATCATCGAGCACGAGCTGGACGATCCCGACCTCGGCCCGACGGTGCTCGCATCTCGGCTGGGAGTGTCTGTGAGAACGCTGCACCTCGCCTTCTCGAGCGTCGGAAAGACGCCGGCGGCGCACATCCGGATACGCCGACTGGAGCGTGTGCGGCGCGACCTGGCCGACCCTCGCATGGCGGCGAGGACGATCACCGAGATGGCCCATCGCTGGGGCTTTGCCGACGCCGCTCACCTCTCCCGGACCTTCAAGAAGGCCTACGGGATCACACCCTCGGCGCACCGCCAGGACGCAGTTCCCTCCTGAGCGATCAAGGCCTCTTGCTGATCAGGGCCACGTCTCAGCCGCCAGCGACCAGGGTCGACATCTCCGCGAAGCCGGCGAAGACACCGGGCAGGATGCCGAGCACGACAGCCGCCGCTGCCAGGCCGCCGATGACCGTCCCCAGGGGGATGCCGGGCTTGAGCGTCAGGCTCCCATCTGCAGGGTCGTCCATCCACATCGTGCGCGCGAGGCGCAGGTAGTAGAAGGCGCCGATGACGCTGTTGACGACGATGGCGACGGCCAGCGCGATCCCGACCGCGTTGGCGGGCTGGACCACGGCGGCCAACGTCACGAACTTGGCGTACCAGCCGACCAGCGGCGGGATGCCCGTGAGGGCCACCAGGAACATCGTCAGAGCGATGGCCATGCCCGGCTGGGTGTGCCCCAGGCCCGCGTAGTCGCTGATCAGCTTGCGTGGCTTCTGCCGTGCCATCGCGATCACCACGCTGAACGCCCCCAGGTTCATGACCGAGTAGACCAGCAGGTACACCATCACGGCTTGGAAGGCCTGGGAGTTGATGTCGACGGCGCCGGACTGGACGATGCCGAAGGGCACCAGGATGAACCCGCCGGTGGAGACCGAGGAGTAGGCCAGCAGGCGGACGACGTTGTCCTGCTGGAGCGCGGTGAGGTTGCCCAGCGTCATCGTGAGGATGGCGATGAGGGCGAGGACGGGGGCCCACACGGCGGCGAGGGGCTCGAAGGCGATGAAGCAGACCTGGAGCAGACCGGCCATGCCTGCGGCCTTGGAGAGCACCGACAGGAACGCGGTGACCGGCAGCGGCGCACCCTCGTAGGTGTCGGGCGCCCAGAAGTGGAACGGCACCGCAGAGATCTTGAAGCCGAACCCGACGATGACGAACAGCATCGCGCCCAGGACCAGCGGCTCGGTCGACAGGCCGGCGAGCGCCTCACCCATGGCCACCAGGTCCGTCGTGCCGGTGTAGCCGTACAGGATCGAGGCACCGAAGAGCAGGACGGCGATCGAGAGCACACCGATGAGGAAGAACTTCATCGCGCCCTCGTTGGAGCGGATGTCGAACTTCCGGAGGCCCGCCATGACGAAGCCCGGGACGCTCACGATCTCCAGGGCGATGAAGACCATCACCAGGTCGCGGGCCGAGGCCATGAGCAGCATCCCGACGAAGGAGCTGAGCAGCAGGAAGTAGTACTCGCCCTGGTAGGTACGGACCTCCTGGAAGTACCGCCAGCTGAGCAGCAGGATCAACAGGCCGCTGAGCAGGAAGAAGCCCTTGAACAGCAGGGCGTAGTTGTCGACGACGAACATGTTGCCGAACGAGCTTCGGACGCCGCCGTCGTCCAGCGCCAGCCACACGACCGCGCCGAAGGACGCCAGGGTCCCGACGATGCCGATGGGGTTGACGATCCAGACCCGGTCCCGCCGGACGAACGGCTCGACCAGCAGGACCACGAAGGTGGTGACGAGCAGGATCAGCTCGGGAGCCAGGGACTCCCAGTCGATCGAGGTTGGGTCAACCGGTGGCATCAGGGGGCCCTACGCCGAGAAGAACGACATCAGGGAGTTGACGTCCGGCGTCGTGATGCCCCAGACGAGGAAGGGCAGGACACCCAGCAGCAGGGTCATGGCCAGCAGCGGCATCCAGGTACCCCACTCGATCACACTGACGTCCTTGAGCCCCGCGGACAGCCATCGCTGTGGCGCCGAGCCCATGTTGATCCGCTGCAGCATGTACAGGAAGTAGCCCGCGGTCAGCACGGTACCGAAGGCCGCCAGGACCATGAGGACGCGGTAGAAGGTCAGGAAGCCCGCTGCCTCCAGACCCGGCGCCGGCTGGAAGGCACTCAGCAGCGCGCCGAACTCACCGGGGAATCCAGCCAGGCCCGGCAGGCCCAGCGAGGCGATCGAGACGTAGGTGAAGATCACCGCCATCTTCGGCATCACCTGCAGGGCGCCACCGCCGATCTCGGCGATGTCGCGGGTGTGGTAGCGCTCCTTCATCGACCCGACGACGAAGAACAACATCCCGGTGATCACGCCGTGGGCGATCATCCCGAAGATCGCCGCATTGATCCCGACCGGCGTGAGCGTGGCGATGCCGAGCATCACGAAGCCCATGTGCCCGACCGATGAGAAGGCGATCAGCCGTTTGAGGTCGGTCTGGGCCATGCAGCACAGGGCGCCGTAGATGATCGCGATCACCGACAGCACGCCCACGATGGGCGCGAAGTCCATCGCCCCCTCCGGCAGGATCGGGATGGCGATGCGGACGAAGCCGTACGTGCCCATCTTCAGCAGGATCCCGGCCAGCAGCACCGACCCGACGGTGGGGGCTTCGGTGTGCGCGTCGGGCAGCCAGGTGTGGAAGGGCCACATCGGCACCTTGATGGCGAAGCCCAGGAAGATCCCGAGGAATGCCACGCGCTGGAAGGTCAGCGTGAACGCGCCGGCCTGGCCCATCTCGGCGAGTTCGACCATGTCGAAGGTGCCGGCGGTGAACCGCAGGGCCAGGAAGGCCACCAGCATGAAGACCGAGCCGAAGAGGGTGTAGAGGAAGAACTTGACGGCGGCGTACTCACGACGGGGACCGCCCCAGACCCCGATCATGAAGTACATCGGGACAAGCACGACTTCCCAGAAGACGAAGAAGAGGAGCAGGTCGAAGGCGATGAAGGTGCCGGCCATGCCGGTCTGCAGCAGCAACATCAGGGATAGGAAGGCCTTGGGCTTCCCGGGCTCCTCGATGTGGTGGTAGGCGTAGACGCTGCAGAGGAAGGTCAGCAGGTAGGACAGGACGAACAGGGGCAGGCTGATCCCGTCGATCCCGATGTGGTAGTTCGCGCCGACCGCGTCGATCCAGGGGACGTTCACCTCGAACTGCAGGCCAGCCGCGTCGAAGTCGTACCCCGCAAGGATGCCGAGGCTGAGCGCGAATCCGATGACGGACACGACCAGCGCGACGGGCTTCGCGTTCTCCTCCGCGCGCTTGGGGATCAACGCGATGGCGATCGCACCGAGCAGCGGTGTGAGCAAGGTGAGCGTGATCGCCCAGTCAGACCAGAACATGTTGTGTCGGAGACCTCAGTTGTCGATTGACCTCGGAAGAGGGTAGCCCGCGATGGCAGCGCAGCGTCGGGCCCGGTGTCGAGAGTTGCGGGCAGTCTACGAAACCCTCGCCCGTCCTGCCGAATCCACCGCACTCAGGCTGCCGTGGCCGACCGAGCAGGAATCAGCAGTCGGCCATAGCGGATAGCCGCTGGCATATCGCACCGGTGGCTTCGAGGCCGAGCGCCCCCACCCGGTCCGTGAGGAATGCCCGGCGAATGGGTTGGAGGTTGTCGAAGGAGGCGACGCAGGGCTCCGGGAGCCCGTGATCCTCGTCGAGGGGTAGCTCGGTCGGGATCCCTCTCACCGTGCGAGTGACCGGCGCGGCCACCAACCAGCCGAGGTGGGGAACGGCGTCACTTCTCGTCACGATGAGGACCGGTCGCCGCTTGTCCTCTGCTTCGGCCCACCAGATCTCCCCCTGCTGAGGTGTACTCACCAAGGCTCCTCGGCGATCATTGCTGTCGTTGCCGCGTCGGCCCAGCCGACCTCGGTGTCAGTCTGTGGGATTCTCTTGTAGCCCTCGGCGATCTGCCGGCCGATCTCCCGTCGGCGGTACCGGTCGAGCATCTCGCGCAGTCCCTGTCGAAGGGCATCCGATCGAGACGCGAAGACGTCCTCGGATACGAGCCTGTCCAACTCCGCCAGCGTGTCGTCGTCCAGGCGTGTCATGATCTGTGTCATGTGAACGACATTACACTCTGCATGACGACTTGATAGTGTGAGGGCGTGGACGGGGCATCGACGACGGCAGCACGGTCTCGGCGGCCGTGGCTTGTCGGCGTGCTGTGTCTGGCAGTGGTCGGTGTGGCCTGGGTCGCTCGTCCGTCGGTGGTCGAGGACACACGACCGACCCTGAGCGCATCGCCAGCCGACGTGCCAACGAGTAGCGGGCGACCGGGGCAGCCACCGGTCGTCGCCAGCCAGCCGGCAACACCCAAGGACCGCCCTGGACCCTCGTGGCCTCCGCCTCTCTCGACGCTCTCGACGCTGCAGGGTCTGCAGTACGAGCTGCCACTTGTCCGTGGCGAGTGGAGCCGGCCGGCTCCACCATTCCCCGACAGCGAGGTGTCGGTCAACCGGCCATTGACGTTCGCGTGGGACGGCCAGGAGGTGATCGTGATTGCTCTATCGACGGTGAGAGCCTACGACCCGGACACTGGGACGTGGCGGCGACTGCCGGACCTGCCCGACGATCGGTCGCTTGGGAGCGAACGACGGGCGTTCGTGCTCGAGGGTCAGGTCGTGGTGGTGGACACCGAGTGGCCGCCACCCGCAACTGAGGGTCCGGTCGACGGGATTCGCACCGGTGCGTGGGTGCTCGAGGAGGAGTGGGTGGCGGTCGAACCTCCACCGCCGGGAAACCTGATTGGAACGATCGACGACATGGTCCTGGTGGCAAGGGTCCGCCAGCCGCCGGACGAGCGGGATCCCGCGATCGTGGACTACTCGCGGTGGACACCCGGCGGGTCGATAGCGCCCCTCGATGTGCCCGACGAGATCCTCGTTGACTTCCTCGTGGACACCCCCGACGGCTTCGTCCTGATCGGCCGGCCGACGCTCGAGGCTGATCCGCCCACTGGGCCGGTGGTGTACGCCTTCACCGATGGCCGATCGTGGCGGCGGCTGCCGGATGCTCCGGTGTTCTCCTCGGCGGAGGGCTCGATGTGGCTGCCCGGCGGGTTGGTGGCAGGCCAGTTGGTGCTGGCGGGTGGCCTGGTGGACGAGAGCGGCGTGGCCATCGCGAGCCTGGACTTGGAGGAAGCACAGCAGGACGCCGACGCAAGTTGGGAGACGGTGCGGCTGCCGCTCGACCCGTCGGCAGCCGAGACCGGCGTGCGAGCGTGGCTCGCCCTCGCCTGGGACGGCCTGGGGACGGTGTACGCCTACGGCACTGACCCGTCCCCGATCTTCGTGTCGTTCGGGATTGAGTCCGGCGAGCTGAGTGTGGCGGTGCACGACGGGCGCAGTGTCCGGGGGACACTGCATTGGGCCGGAAGCCAACTGCTGCTCCTCGGCGGGTTGGGCGACTCGGGCCCGGTCGCCGAAGTCCGAGCCTGGTCGCCGCTCGGCGAGGTCATGGCACCCCTGGACCCCGACCAGCCCGAACTCTCGGGCTGCGTGACACTGAACCCGCGGATCAGACGCGGTCAGGTCGATGCGCCCGCGGGCGTCGGTATGCAGCTGACCCTCGAGGAAGGCCTGCGGGACGGCTGGACCTTGGCCAGTGGTCTCGTTCAGGTCCGGGCCTACGATCAGGGTGTGGACGGCATCTACTACACCGGTGCCGTGGTCCGCGACCCGGACGACGTCGAGGATCTCGCCGTCTGGGTGTCTCCGGACAGCAACGCCACGCTGATCGGGAACGGCGCGGGCGTCGACCAGACGACTGGTCTCATCGACGTTGAACCCGACGAGGTCTACATCTACGCGGCCGACGAGGTTGCTGAGGCTGCTGCAACCTGGCGGCGTGCAGAAGACGGAGCGGGCGACGCCAGCGATTTGGACCAGATCACGGCTCGCCTGGCGTCCTGCTTGGGTCAGTGAGCCGCTCCGCGTTCGCGGGCAGCCCGGCTCAAGTCGGCGCTCGTGCCCCACACACGTAGTACCGGAACATCCGGGCGAACCGACACTTGAACGGGATCTAAGGCGCTCAGGAGCCGGCCCCGGCGCCCAGCAATCCGCGGACGTTGTTGTCCAGTCGGTCCAGGGCCGAGGTGAGCAACCCAAGTTCAGCCTCGGTGAAGCCTTCGAACACCCGGCGGCGTTCGGCGACGGTGTGTGCTAACACGTCGTCCGACAGGGCCCGCCCCGAGTCCGTCAGGGAGATGACCAGGGCACGGCGATCCGACGGGTCGCGCTCCCGAAGGAGCAGTCCACTCGTCACTAGGCTGTCCACCAGTCGGCTGACGTTCGGGGCATCCTCGAGCCCCTCGACGGTCAACTGGCCCTGTCGCAGGGGCCCGTCCTGCTGCAGTCGCGCGATCAGGAACCACTTCTCCGGCGTCAGCACCGGGTGGATCCCGCGCAGGAACCGCGACAGGTGGGTGAGCAGCAGCCGGTTGGTGCGGTGGAGGCGAAACGCCACGGCGTCCTCGAGGTCCGGCGAGTCGTGAACGCTCTCCGCCGTCGCTGCCAGCGGCTCCGTCATCAGGGACCGACCCGGTCTCCCTGGTAGTAGGCGGAGTCCGGCGGCGCAGCCAGGCAGGGACCCGCGATGGCCATCGTCTTCTTGAAGTGATCCGAGGCGACGTAGGTGTCGAAGTCGTCCTTGGTGGCCCACTCCTCGGCGATCATGACCGTGTTCGGGTCATGGGTGTCGACGGAGACGACGAACAGCTCACAGCCCTCGAACGTGGTCGGGACGGACGCCGCCTCCGCACTCAGGGTGTCGATCAGCGTCTGACGACCTTCGTCGGTTGCGGTCACTCGAACTCGTGCGGTCAGCATGGCTCCTCCATTTAGTTGCCTGAGCAATAGTTGCGTGCGCCACTATACACCCAGCTCGAACTCGACGTACCGATGGATCTCGATGAAGCCCAGCCGCCGGTAGACCCCGACCGCAGCCGCGTTGCTGGCCTTGACGTTGAGCCCGACGGTCAGCCCTCGATCGAGCAGCAGACGGCTCAGCCGTGCGGTCACCGCCGCGGCATGCCCCCGTCCACGGGCGTCGGGTGCGGTGATGATGCCACCCAGGCCGGCGACCCCGTACTGCTCGCTCAGCACATGGGTACCGCCAGCCGCGACCAGCCGACCTGCCTCGCGAACGCCGACGAACACACCGGCCCGGAGCATCGAGGGCAGGAAGTAGGCGGCCCCCGGATCGGTGTCGTACAGCGCCTGCAGATCGGCCAGGTCGTCCGTGCTCAGGACCTCGGCGCTGCCCGCTCCTACCGGCTCTCGAAGAGCCGCTGGCGAGATGCTCATCTTCACGTGGGTGCCGAAGCTGTCCACCGCCCGCACCCGGGCCATCGCCTCGTCGGCCCCCACCGGGGCGAGGACCAGTGCACCCGCCGGGATCTGGTCCACGACATCGGTGAGCAGCGCGGTCGTCAGGTCGGGCGCCCGCGGCGAGATCGCGTAGACGGCGACCACACCTTCAGGCCCAGGAAGCCGAACTCGACCGACCGCGGCTGCGCCGTCACGCCACCACACCGAGTTGTCCCAGAAGCGGTCTTCGAGATCGGCCAGGCCGTAGACGTGGATGGCCGTGTCTCGGCGGAACAGCGCGGCCAGCCCATCCCGATCAGTCGTCATCATCAGTCGGCTGGGTGCGTGGGCCATCGCAGCTCTCCGGCGACGACGGTTGCGGCACAGGTGCCCGCGCCGGACCGGACGATCTGGGTCACGGCGTCAGCGGCGGCCACGCCCGGCAGGTAGAACACCGCCAGGTCCGCCCGCTTGCCGGGCTGAAGGGACCCCAGACGGTCGGCCAGCCCCAACGCACCTGCACCACCGAGCGTGGCCGCGTGGAGCAGTCGGTCGAACACATCGGGGGCGTCGTAGCCGCCGGCGAACGCCAGGTCGGCCAGCACCGCGAGGTCCTCCAGGGGGTCGAGCGAGGTGGAGGAGGACAGGGAGTCGGTGCCGACCCCGAAGGCCACGCCTTCGCGCAGGAAGGCGGCGACCGGCGGATAGTCGACCCCGACGACGTGGTTGGAGCGGGGACACAGCGCCACGACGGAGCCGTGCTCGGCCACTCGCCGTCGGCCGTCCTGACCCAGATAGACACCGTGTGCGAGGTGGACGTCGGGCCCCAGCAGGCCCAGCTGCTCCACGAACTCGCTGGTGCTCAGGCCGGTCCCGCCCTGCTCGAGGATCGGCATCGGACGGCGGCTGACCACACGCAACCGGTCGGCCAGCGTGCCTGAGCCGCAGCGGAAGTACTCCTCCTCGCCGTCGGACTCCGCGACGTGGATGTGGAGGCGGACGCCGAGCTCGCGGGCCAGGTGGGCCATGGCTCGGAGCACGGACTCGTCCAGGCTGTAGGGCGCGTGGGGCGAGATGCCAACGGAGGTCACCTCGCTCGTGGGTGCCGTGGCGACGGCCTCTCGGAGCTCGTCGCCCACACTGCCCGTCCACTGGTCGGCATCGACGGCGATCAGTTCGAGGAAAGCGACGCCGGGGAGGCCGGCGTCGAGCAGCACGTCCCGGGCCTCGAAGTTGGTGACGATGTCGCTGACGCAGGTGACGCCGGCCGCCAAGGACCGGGCGACCCCCTGCTCAGCCGAACGCACCCAATCGCCGTCGGCCTGTCGGGCGTACTCCTCGTTGAACGCGATCGACCAGGCCGTGTAGTCCTCGTAGGGGGTCGAGCCGACGGCGGCGAAGGAGGTGTACTGCAGGTGGGTGTGGGCGTTGACCAGCCCAGGTGTGAGGACCCCGCGATGCTCGACGACCTGCGCGCCTGACCCGTCGGCAACGAGTTGCTCGGCGGTCCCCACGTCCGTGATGATCCCATCACGGACGGCGACGGCTCCCTCCGGGATCGGGGGGCTGACGACCGGGAGGACCACGTCCGCGACGTGGATTTGACGCGATCGTGCAGAAACCCGCGCATGCGTGGGTTTCTGCACGATCGTGTCGACGGCGGGCCGGTCGGTCACCACCGAAGAGAGGCCTCCACCTGCGCGGGCGACGGAACGTCGATCGTGACCCCGACCGCGTGGAGTTGTGACAGGGCCACCTCGTCGTCGATGTGCTTCGGCAGCAGGTGAACTCCGACGGGCAGATCAGCTTCGACCAGGTAGTCGAGCGCCCGCATCTGCAGCGCCAACGACAGGTCCATCACCTCGATCGGGTTGCCCTCCGCTGCGGAGGTGTTCGCGCAGAACCCCTCGGCGATGACGAAGACGGTTGGGCCACCCGCCACCACCAGTTCCCGGACCCCCGGTCGAACCACCTCACCGAACTCCAGCACCACCCCGTCCGTCGGGGTCGGGTCGAACTCCGGAGGCCCCATGCCGCCCACCGCGACGATCGCCCCGTCCGGCATCGCCGCGACGTGCTCAGCCGTGAGTGAGTGACCGATGCCGGAGGCGGTGATGACGACGTCGGCCCACGTCACAGCCTCAGCCACGGGCGCGACATCGTGACCGTCGTGGTGGGCTGCCAGCGCCTCGACCGGGTCGATCTCGGTCACGGTCACTCTCGCACCCAGTGCCCGGGCGGACGATGCGATGCCCTTGCCCACGCGGCCGTACCCGACGACCACGACGCGTTTGCCCTGCAGTTGGGTGTTGGTTACGTCCAGGACCGCCATGACGACGGACTGGCCCGTGCCGTGCACGTTGTCGAACAGCAGCTTGGTGCGGGCGTCGTTCACGGCGACGGCGGGCACCGCCAACGATCCGTCAGCGGCCATGTTCCGGAGCGGACGTACACCACTGGTCGTCTCCTCCGCCACGCCGATCAGCCCCTCCAGAAGCTCAGGCCGGTCGGAGTGGAGGTACCTGATGACGCTCGCGCCGTCATCGGCCAGCAACTGCGGCTCGGTCGCGACGAACGCCGCCCGTAGTTCGGCCGCCCGCTGGGCTGACGCGCCTCGTTCGGCGAAGACGGCGATGCCGGCCTCCCGCAGCGCGTCGGCGGTGGCGTCCTGCGTGGAGTTGGCCGACCCGGCAACCACCACTTCGGCGCCGAGCGAGTCCAGTGCCAGCGCCAGGTTGGCCGTCTTCGGCTCCAGGACCAGCGACAGGGCCACCCGCTTCCCCGCCAGCCGGCCGCCAGTGCGGGCGACATTGGTTGCCGCGGCGAGTGCGGGCATGTGCCGGCCAGCAAATCCGATTGCCCGCTGCCCGTGGGAGGCACTCACGACGCCTCCTCCCCGCTGAACAGCTCGCTGAGCGTGTCGGTCTGACTCACATCCAGCGCGTCGAGCGAGATCCCCCGACTGGCGAGCTTGGCTCTGGCGATCGCGTCATCAAGCTCCACCGGGAAGTCGTGGACACCCGGCGGCAGCGGCTCCCCGGAGGCGTCGGCGGCAGCCAGCAGGTGACACCCCAGGGCCTGCACGGAGAAGGAGAGGTCCATGATCTCGATCGGGTGCCCGAGCCCGCCAGCGATGTTGACCAGTGCGCCCTCGGCCAGGACGTAGACGTGTTTGCCATCCAGGTCGAGCTGGGTGACGCCCGGCCGGACCTCCTCCTCTGCCACTGCCAGGGCACGGAGGGCCGGCACGTCGATCTCGTGATCGTGGTGGCCGGCGTTGGCCAGGACCACGCCGTCGCGCAGCGCCGCCGCATGACCCTCGGACACCGCCCGGAGCCCACCGGTGGCCGTGATGACGATGTCGGCCGCAGCCAGCGCGGCCGCGATGTCGGCCACGTCGTGCCCGTCGGTGTGGGCCTCGAGCGCCTTGACCGGATCCACCTCGACCGCGGTCACCCGCGCCCCGAGGCCTGCGCAGTAGGTGGCGATCCCCCGGCCGACCCAGCCGTACCCGACGACCACCACCCGCTTGCCCGGCAACCGGAGGTTGGTGAGCTGGAGGATGGCCTGGACGGTCGACTGGCCGGTGCCGTACCGGTTGTCGAACAGGTGCTTCAGCTTGGCGTCGTTGGCGGCGATCGCGGGCATCGGCAGCCCGTCACGCTCGTGGAGTTGGACGAGTCGGGCGACGCCGGTGGTCGTCTCCTCCGACACACCTCGAACGGCGGCGTACTGCTCCGGCCGGTCGCGAGCCATCCGAATGGTCAGCTCGGCGCCGTCGTCGATGATGAACTCCGGACCGGTATCCGCCACGGCGAGCAGGTCCTTCTCCCACTCCTCGACTGTGGACCCCCTGGTGGCGTGGACCTGGATGCCGCGCTCGACCAGCGCCGCGGCGACGTCGTCCCGAGTGGACCAGGGGTTGGATCCGGCAGCCACCACGACGGCACCGGCATCCGCCAGCACCGTTGCCAGCAACGCCGTCTTGGCCTCCAGGTGAACGACAACTGCGACCCGCCTGCCCTCCAGCGACCCGTCGGAGAGCCGCCGACGGACCATCCCATCGAGCACCGGCGAGCGACGACGGGCCCACTCGATCGCCTGGTGCCCGGATGCCGCCCGGGCGGGTTCGGCGATCCTGCTCCACGCGGCCGCATCCGAGGCGCCGCTGCTCACGAGCCGTCGTCCTCGACGGTCAAGCTGGCCGCATCCATCTGGAGCGCCATGATCGTGGCGATGCGCGCGAGGTCGCGGTCCTGGGCCAGGACTGGAACGTCCTCGCTCTGCGCCACGGCAGCGATCATGCAATCGAGGAGGCCGCGGGGCGTGACCCCCCGTGCTCGACACGACCGGTAGATGGTCACCGCGCCGTCGAAGTGCGCCGTGGGACGAAACCGGAGCAGCGGGAAGCGGGCCATCATGCGACGCAACTGTTGCTCTCGGGCGGTGTCTCGTGCACCGGCCAGCACCTCCATCACCACCGGCTCGGTAACAGCCACCCGGTTGGTCGTCGCGATGAGGGCGGTCAGCCGCCGATCGACCGCGCTTCCGGTCGCCCGGTCGAACTCCACCCAGGCCGAGGTGTCCACGAGGATCACGACGCGCGATCGGCACCAGGCGGGAAGACGTCATCCGGGACGTCGGCCATCGCATTGGTGCCACGCATCGCCAGCGCCTCGGCCCTCGTCATGGGGTCCGCGCTCAGACGCCGGAGCGCAAGATCGACCGCCTCGGTCTTCGTCGACAGTCCGTACCGTTCCATCACCGTCGCCAGAGCCTGATCGTCGATCTCTATGTTCGTGCGACTCCGGCCCATACACCAATCGTACACCTAGAGCCGCCCAGCCTCGATGATGCGTTGGAGGAACTGACGGGTTCGCTCCTCCTTCGGGTCGCTGAACAGGGCCTCAGGAGGTGACTCCTCCACGATCCGGCCGCTGTCCAGGAAGCAGACCCGGTCCGAGACATCGCGCGCGAACCCCATTTCGTGGGTCACGATCAGCATCGTCATGCCCTGGGCCTTCAGGTCCCGGATCACGGCCAGCACGCCACCGATGAGTTCGGGGTCGAGCGCCGCCGTCACCTCGTCCAGCAGCAGGACGTCCGGCCGGGTCGCCATGGCCCGGACGATCGCCACGCGCTGCTGCTGCCCGCCGGAGAGCCGGTCGGGGTAGGCGTCGACGAAGTCACCCATCTCGAACAGCCGCAGCAGCTCGAGCGCGTTGGACTCCGCCTCCTCGCGCGTCACGTCGTGCACTTTGCGAGGCGCCAGCGTCACGTTGTCCAGGACGCTCATCGTGGGGAAGAGGTTGTAGGACTGGAAGACGATGCCGACCCGCTTGCGCAGCTGTCGCTCCGGCAGCGTGCCGCTGGCGAGGTCGACGCCGTCCAGCAGGATCTCGCCGTGGTCATAGGGCACGAGCCGGCCGGCACACCGCAGCAGGGTGGACTTGCCCGAGCCGGAGGCGCCGATCAGCGTGACGACCTCATGCTCGGCCACGTCCAGGTCGATCGCGTTGAGGACGAGCGTCTCGCCGTAGTACTTCGTCAGCCTGCGGATCGAGAGCTTGGGCGCGGCAGGGCTGGTCTGGCTCATGCGGTCCGCTGCAGTCGCCGCTCCGCGTCACGCCGGGCGTACCAGTCGGCGAACCGGGCCAGCGGAACGCTGGCGATCAGGAACAGGATGGCCGCGACGATGAAGGAGGAGTAGTTGAACGTCCGGTCCTTGATGATCTGCGCCTCGCGGACGGCATCGCGGATCCCGATGACGCTCAGCAGCGCGACGTCCTTCTGCAGTGACACCAGACCGTTCAGCAGGGCCGGCGCGACGTTGCGGATGGCCTGGGGGATCACGGCGTACCGCATCGTCTGCCACTGGTCCAGACCGAGGGCCTTGGCGGCGGCCCGCTGCCCGTCGTGGACCGAGTCCATGCCGGCGCGGTACACCTCTGCGGTGTAGGCCGAGTAGCCGGCCACCAGCGCAACCGTTCCCCAGAACAGCGCCCCGTTGGGCAGACCCGGCAACTGGAGGGCCGGGACCCCGAAGCCCAGCAGCAGGATCAGCAGCAGGGCCGGAACCCCGCGCAGGAAGTCGATGTAGGCGATGGCGAAGACCCGCAGGGGGGCGAACAGCGGCCCGGTCAGCGATCGCATGACCGCGAGGACCAACGAGACGACCAAGATCAGGATCTCGGCGATCACCCACACGCGCATGTTGATCCAGAAGCCCTCCAGGACGGCCGGGAAGGCCTCGACCATGGCCTCGCCCGAGAAGAACTGGCGTTGGACCACCGGCCACTGCTCCGAGGACCCGATCCACCACGCCAGCAGCCCACCGACCACGACCGTCGAGAGGATCGACAGCAGGATCGGCGTCCATCGCTCCCGGCGGCTCAGCCGGACGGGGGCCGGCGCAGCAGGAGCCGGATCGGTCGCGCTGGCCTCGCTGGAGGCGACCTCAGCGGTCATCTCGCGGCCATGTCGGCGATCAGGACTCGATCAGGGGGATGTCACCGTCGCCCTGCAGCCACTCCACCGCGAGCTCGTCCAGGGTCCCGGCCTCGTCAAGACTGGTCAGGGCGGCGTCGACACACGGCTTCAGCTCACTGCCCTCGCTGAACAGCAGACCCATGCCCTCGCCCTCGGTGCCCTCCTCCGCAGGGAGGACGGCGGCGATGGTGGCGTCCTCGATCTCCACGGCGGTGAGGAACAGGGCCGTCGGGAGCGCGGCGACGGTGGCGTCGATCTGCCCGGCGACCATGGCTGCGACGACATCGGCCTGGGTGTCGAAGACGGCGACGTCCTCGAGCTCCAGGACGTTCTCCATGTAGTCCAAGTCGGTGGTTCCGACGGTGGCGCCCCATGTACCGGCCTGCAGCTCCTCGAAGCTGGTGGCCTCAGCCGCGGGTGTGCCGTTCAGCGCGATGACGGATTTCTGGCTCTCGTAGTAGGGCACCGAGAAGTCGACGACCTCGTCGCGCTCCTCGGTGATGGAGTACTGCTGCATGTTGAAGTCGTAGTCCTTGTCACCCGGCGTGATGGCCGCGTCGAACTCGGTCCGAACCCACTCGACTTGGTCGGCGCTGAAGCCCATCTCCTCCGCCAACGCGTAAGCGACGGCACTCTCGAAGCCCTCACCGTTGGTCGGGTCGTCGTCGATCATCCACGGTGGGAAGACCGGCTCGCCGGTGGCGATGGTGAGGGTTCCGTCGGCGAACAGCGGCAGGCTGTCGACCTCGCAGTCGCCCGCCTCGGCCGCTTCATCACCGGCGTCCTCGTTGGCCTCGTCGCTTGCCTCCTCGTCCGTGGCCTCCTCGGTGCCGTCAGTCGTCCCCTCGTCGTCGGTGGTCTCACCGCCACACGCGACGATCAGGAGGGCCAGAACGGTCAGGAGGGCGAGCAGCCGTGTGTTCAATGTCGTGTCTCTCGTGAGGGGCCGTCTCTTCGGAGGACGGCAGCGGATCGCGTGACTCTATCGAAGGGGTTCGCTGGACGCCAGACGACCACAACCGGTTGGCAGCCTGTCTCCTCGGTCCAAGGATGCGGACTCGTGGGACATACAGTCGAACACGGAGACCAGCGCAGGGTGTACACCTCTACGCATGGCCAACTTCCATGTGCAGACCGTGACAGTTCGTCGGACGTTGCCCGGCACGTTGGTGGTGGCCGTGGTGGCAGCGCTGCTCCTGGTCGGGCCGGCACCGGTTGGCGCGATGCCCCCCGATCCGGTCGACATCGACGCCGGAGGAAACCGGACCTGTTCGGTCACCGCCGACAACGACGTGCGGTGCTGGGGTGTGGACGACTACGGCTCGGCCACACCGCCGACGGATCTGGACGATGCGACCTCGGTCTCCGTCGGGAGCAACCACGCGTGCGCCGTGACTGCGGCCGAGAGTGTGGTCTGTTGGGGGCTGAACGACGAGGGGCAGGCCTCACCCCCACCGCTGGTGGCCGTGAGCAGCGTGTCCGCCGGAGGCAGCCACTCCTGCGCCGTCGACGGCGGCGGCACGGTGACCTGCTGGGGTGACGACGCGTTCGGGCAGTCCACCGTTCCGGATGGGCTCGAGGCGGCGCAGGTCACAGCCGGCGGCAGCCACACCTGTGCCCTTCGGGTGCTGGAGGACACGGTGGTCTGCTGGGGCAATGGCGCCGACGACCGATTGGATGCCCCGGCCGGGGAGTTCACGGCCATCAGCGCCGGTGTCGGCCACACCTGTGGCGTGACCCTCACGGCGACGGTGGCGTGCTGGGGTCTGAGCGCCCAGGGTCAGGCGGCGCCTCCCGCCCTCACGGCGGTGACCGACGTCGTTGCGGGGGCCTCCCACTCCTGCGCCGTGCACTCTGACGGCCAGGTGGACTGCTGGGGGCTGGACGACGTCGGCCAGTCGACGGTCCCGGCCGGCCTCGCCCCGATGGTGGCGGTCACGGCGGGGGTCGATGTGTCCTGCGCGCTCCCACCGACCGGGGAGCCCGTCTGCTGGGGCAAGGACGTCACCACACCCTCCTCACCGCCCGCGACGCTTGGTCTGATCGACGTCATCTCCTCCGGCGCCTCCGGCAGCTGCGCGATCACCGTCACGGCCGCCATCAGCTGCTGGGGTGACGCGACGGTGAGAGGTCTGCCGCCGCTCACGCTCACGCAGGTGGTTGCGGTCTCGGTCGGCGACCAGCTCACCTGCGCGATCGACGGTGCCGCTGAGGCGGTCTGCTGGGATCAGGCCGGAGCGGTCGATCCCCCGATTGACCCAGGTCCGGTACGGGAGATCTCCACGGGTGGAGCCCACGTGTGCGCCGTCGGACGCGACGACGACCTGGTGACGTGCTGGGGCGCCGACGGGGACGGTCAGGCCACCCCGCCGGTCGGGTTGGGGCCCGTTCGGTCGGTGTCGGCCGGCGCTCGTCACACCTGCGCTGTGGACGATGATGCCGTGGTGGTCTGCTGGGGCGACGGCACTGACGATCAGACCAACCCGCCCGGCGATCTGCCCCTCGCAGCCGCGGTTGCAGCAGGTGAGGAGCACACCTGCGCGCTGAGCACCACCGGCACCGTGCGCTGCTGGGGTGGGGACACCTTCGGGCAGGCCACCAGACCTGGCGGCCTGGGCAATGTGGAGAGCATCGCCGTCGGCCCGCGGACGAGTTGCGCCCAGATCACCGGGGGCTCAGTCCAGTGCTGGGGTGATGACCGGCTCGTCCAGCCCGCTGCGACGGAGGCGCTGGAGCAGGTCTCCGTCGGCACGGACCACGTGTGCGCGATCGACATCGACAGCAGACCCGTCTGCTGGGGAGCCGCACCGGGCGGCCTGCTCGGTGCCGACGCGGACCTGGTCGCTCCGGCCTTCCCCACCGTCGAGGTCGGACAGCCGGTGCGGTATCGGGCCTACACCACGGGGGCGCCGCTCCCGACCATCGAGGTGACCGATGGTGCCCTCCCTGCTGGCCTCTCCCTCTCCTCCATCGGCGTCATCACCGGCACACCCACAGAAGGTGGGCTGTTCACGGTCACCCTCACGGCTGCCTCCGGCGTGTTCGGACCGGCTTCTCAGGTCATCGACATCCTGGTCCTGACCGACCCCGAGATCGACATCACACCCTCCAGTCCATCCGTGGCGAAGGGTGACACCGTCCAGTTGGCGGCCGCCGTCAGCGATGCGGACAACAACGACCCGGACAATCCGGCGCGGGGACTGCGGGTCGACTGGGATCTTGACGACGACGGTCAGTTCGATGATGTGGAAGACGCGTTCGAGGTGTCGTTCGACGCCTCCGCGCTCGACCCCGGGACCTACGACGTCACCGCGCGCGTGACGGACGACGAGGACGACACGGCGACCGCAGCCGTGACCGTGACCGTGACGAACCAACTGCCGACGGTGACGCTGAGCCCGACGAATCCGAGCGTGCGAGCAGGCGAATCCGTGGTGCTCACCGCGGCCGCCAGTGATCCCGATGGTGGACCGGTCGCGACCGCGTGGGACACCGACGACGACGGATCCTTCGATGACGCAGACGGAACGGCGGTCACGTTCACCACCGCTGGCAGAGGCCCCGGCACCTACCGGGTCGCCGTTCGTGTGACCGACGACGAGGGCGGGACGCGCATCCGCGCCACCACCGTCACGGTGACCGCCGCCCCGACCCCGACACCCACACCCACACCGACCCCGACACCGACACCGACACCGAGCCCGACCCTGGCCGCACCCACGATCACCGTTCAGGGGCCGGGCGCCGACGACCCGGCAGGACAGATCACCCTGGTGGTGACCGCGCCGGAGGCGGGACCGATCGACACCACGCCCGTCGCCGTGCTGGTCGAGGGGGCCGCTGACGTCACCGCGTCCGAGGACTGTGCCGTGGGAACCTCCGGCGTCGCCTGCAGCCTGGACAGCTTGGGGCCCGGGGAGCAGCGGAGCTTCGTGCTGGTGGTGCAGCCCGCTGGAGTGACACCGGTGACCGTGTCGGTGGCTGGGCAGGTCGTGGTCGTCGACACCCAGATCGCCGACGACCCGATCCCCTTCGCCATCCAGGTGTCGCGCGAGCGGTTCCCCCAACCGTCTGGACAGTCAGGGCGCGCCGCCGCGCACGTGGTGCTGTCCCGCAATGACGTCTTCGCCGACAGCCTGGGCGGCAGCGTATTGACCGCCGGAGCTCCACTGCTGTTCACCCCCAGCAGTGTGCTGGACGCCGCCACCGCGGCTGAGATCGATCGTCTGCTCGGTGGCACGGGGCTGGTCTACCTCCTCGGTGGCGAGGTCGCGCTGTCGCTGGAGGTGGAGGCGGCGCTGACCGGCGCCGGGTACGACGTGATCCGTCTGGCCGGCCCGTCACGGGTCGAGACCGCCGTGGCCATCGCCACGGAGCTCGAGCAGGCCCAGGGACCGGCCCGGGAGGTAGCGATCGCCCGAGCTGACTCACCCGCAGGCAACCCCACGGCTGCGTGGGCCGACGCGGTCACGGCCGGCGGCTGGGCGGCGGACACCCTGAGCCCGATCCTGCTGAGCCCCACGTCGGGACTGCACCCGGCGACGGCTGCCTTCCTCAGCGGCCGGCCCGACGCATCGATAACGCTGCTGGGTGGCGATTTCGCCATCGGGGACGCGGTCGAGGATGCGCTGGTGGATCGGGCACCGAACCGCATCGCGGGGGTCAACCGGTACGCCACGGCCGCCGCGGTGGCGGCGGGTCTTTGGGATGCGCCAGCCCAGGGTCGGATCCTCGCTCCCGGTGGGTCGGAGGACGGCTGGGCCTTCACGCTGGCCACTGCCGGTCTGGCCGCCGACACGGATCAGCCGGTGCTGCTGACCGAACTCGACCGACTACCGGCCGAGACGGATGCAGCGCTCTGCACGGCAGAGGGGCGGCGGCCGTTCCTCCTGTTGACCCCCGCCGACCGGACGGACGCCGCGGTGACAGCGACTGTGGCGGCCGCGTGCCAATCCTGATCGGCTAGGCCCCGTACTTCGCGAACCTGCCAGCGGCCGCCATCATCAAGGGCAGCAGGTGCTGGGTCGGCCGCAGGCCGAAGAGTCCACCGGCACAGGCCCGTTCACCGAAGGTCGTCACGTCGTCCACGCCGGCCGATCCCCCGGCCAGCAGCGTGGGGACCGGGTGCCAGGAGTGACCGAACGCCGACGCTGGTGAGGCGTGGTCTCCCGTGACGGCGACCACGTTGGCCTCTGCCGCCTCGAGCAGGGCGGGGATGTCGGCGTCGAGGTTCTCGAGCGCCTCGACCTTCGCCTCGCGGTTGCCGTCATGACCGGCGGCGTCGGCATACTTGAAGTGGACGAAGTGGTAGTCGTAGTCCTCGCGGTGCTGGGCCACCAGGTCGATCTGCTCGCGCATCGTCGTCGGAGGGCCGAGCACGTCGAAGCCGATCAGCTGGGCCACGCCCCGGTACATCGGGTAGGACGCGATGGCGCAGGCCCGCATGCCGGTCCGGTCGGTGAAGTCCGGCATGTCGCGCAACGAGTCGAACCCCCGCATGAGCAGGGCGTCAGGCGTTTGGTCGTGCAGCGCCTCGCGGATGGCCGCATCCAGTCGGTCGAGCACGTCGGCCGTGTGCTGGGCTGCCGGATCCTGCGGCTTCGCGGGCAGCGGCGGCACGCCGACCTCCTGAGGGTCCATGTCGTCGATTCGCCCATCAAGACCCTCGCCGCGCAGGATGACGACGACCCGGTGCTCCGACTCCGGCTCGAAGAACACCTCGACGTCGTCAAGAGCGACCCGTTCGCGCAGCTTCTCCACGACCGGTCGGGCCTGCTCGTCGGGGATCCGGCCAGCACGCCGGTCGGTGATGTTGCCGTCGTCATCCAGGAACGCCAGATTCCCTCGGGTGGCGACGTCACCCGGCTTCATGTCGAAGGAGACACCCACCGCGGACAGGACCCCGCGACCGAGGTCGTACCGCCACGGGTCGAAGCCGAACAGCGCGAGATGGCCAGGGCCCGACCCGACCGTTATCCCGGGACCGGCCGGCTCGGTCAGACCGGTGATGCCCGACGCCGCGAGCGCGTCGAGGTTGGGCGTGTGCGCGTCCTCCAACTCGCTCCCCCGATCGGCTTCGGGAAAGCCGCCCAGTCCGTCCACGACGAGCAGGAGCATCCGCCCCCCGTCCTGCAGGAGCGGCGTGTAGCGGTCGAAGTCGAGTCCCATGGGGCGGAGTCTAGGACCTGGCCACGCCGAAGGTCAGGCGGCAGCAGCGAAGAGCACGCCGAAGAGGAAGACACCGATGAACATGGCGCCGGCGTAGGCCTGCACGTTGCCTGACTGGGCGAACTTGATCAGCCCGCCGGTCCAGTTCGCGCCGGTCCCGGCACCGTTGACGACGCCGTCGATACCCTTCTGGTCCACGACCTTGTACAGCCCCCGGCCGGTGGCCGTCGTCGAGGCGCCGGCGAGATACACGACCCGATCGATCACCTTGTCGTTGATCCAGTACATGGCCGGGGAGATCCGGTCCCGCACCGTGTGCATGATCACGCCCGAGTACAGGTCATCCAGGAAGTACTTGCGCTGCAGGACGGTGGTGACCAGACCCAGGTTGTTGAACGGGTCCTCCGCCGGTGCCTTATACGTCCGGTACATCAGGTAACCCAGTCCCAGACCCAAGACCCCCAGCAGGGACGACCCGGCCGCCAGCGGCAGATCGAACAGCGCCGGGTGGGTCGCGAAGTACTCCAGGCTCGGCATCGTCCAGGCGGCGAAGCCGTAGGGGTGGAAGAAGTCGAACGGCAGGTTGATGAAGCCGATGAGTGCCGCGGGCACGGCGAGCAGGATCAACGGCCACTTCATCGACGGCGGCGACTCGTGTGGGGTGCCCTCACCGCGGTAGGTGCCGAAGAACGTCATCGTCGTCGCCCGCGCCATGTAGAACGCGGTGACGAACCCACCGATGGCCCCGAGCGTCACCACGACCGTTCCCGTGTACCCACCGGTCGTGAGCGCACTGACCAGCGCCTCGTCCTTGGACCAGAACCCGGCCAGGGGTGGCACGGCGGCCAGCGCCAGGGTGCCGACGACCCAGGTCCAGAAGGTGACGGGCATCTTCCGTCGCAATCCGCCCATGTTGACCATGTCGTTGGAGTGGACGGCGTGGATCACCGAGCCGGAGCCGAGGAACAGCAGCGCCTTGAAGAAGCCGTGGGTGAAGAGGTGGAAGATGCCGGCGGTGTAGCTGAAGGCCAGCGCCGCGACCATGTAGCCGAGCTGCGACACCGTCGAGTAGGCCAGCACCCGCTTGATGTCGTCCTGCACCAACGCGAGGAATCCCATCGAGAACAGCGTGATCGCGCCGATGATCGCGATGACCGCCTTGGCGGTGGTCGACAGCGAGTAGACCGGGAAGATCCGCGCCACGAGGAACACGCCGGCCGTCACCATCGTGGCCGCGTGGATCAGAGCGGAGACCGGGGTCGGGCCGGCCATGGCGTCCGGCAGCCAGGTCTGCAGTGGGAACTGCGCCGACTTGCCGATCGCACCGATGAACAGCGAGATCAGCCCGAAGGTCAACAGCCCCTTGTCGAGCTCGGCGCCCCCGGCCTGCACGCCGGCGGTGGCGTCGTGGATGATCGTGCCGATGTTGAAGGTGCCGAACTGGGCCCACAGCGACACCACACCGACCATCAGCCCGACGTCGCCGAACTTGGTGGTCAGGAACGCCTTCTGCGCAGCGGACTGGTTCTTCCGACCTTCCCAGTAGAACCCGATGAGCAGGAACGAGCAGACGCCGACCAGTTCCCAGCCAACCAGCAGCTGCAGCATGTTGTTGGCGATCACCATGAGGAGCATCGACATGGTGAACAGGCCGAGCAGCGTGAAGTAGTAGGTGTACCGGGGCTCGCCCTTCATGTAGCCGGTCGAGTAGACGTGGACCATCAACGACACGAAGGTGACCAGCAGGAACATCATGGCGGCCAGGCCGTCGACCCGCTGACCCGCCTCCAACTCGAAGTCGCCGCCCAGGCTGCCGAGCGACACGGACCTCTCGTTGACGAAGGACTCGAGCCCTGCCGGGATGACCACCTCGTCATCCGCCTCGGCCGCCAGGATCAGCCCGTCCAGGCCGGTCGTCGCGATGGCGACGTTGTCCAGGAGCGAGGTCTCCTCCCCCTCCTCACCGGCGCCGCCCTCCTCGTCGCCGTGGCCCTCCTCCTCGTGGGACTCCTCGAACTCTGCGACCACGTCGACGTTGGCGGTGAAGACCTCGTAGGCAACACCGCAGGACAGCAGGAACGCGAACACCAGGGCGGTGATGCCGAACTCGGCACCCTTGCCCTTGAGGTGCTTGCCGAAGAGCCAGGTGAGCACGGCACCAACGCCCGGGATGACCGGGATCAGCCACGCGTAATCAGAGATCATGAAGGGACAGACCTAGTACTTGAGGAGATCGGCGTCGTCGATGTTGACGGTCGCCCGGTTGCGGTACAGCAGCAGGATGATGGCAAGCCCCACACCGACCTCGGCAGCACCGATGGCGATCACGAACAGGGCGAAGATCTGACCGGTGAAGATGGCGTCGCCGTTGCCGGCCGCCAGGATCCCGAAGGCCACGAGGTTCACCGTGACCGAGGCCAGCATCATCTCCACGCTCATCAGCACCAGCACGGCGTTCCGGCGGGCGAGCACGCCGTAGACGCCCGTGCAGAACAGCACAGCCGCAAACGTCAGCGGGATGATCATCTGCATCACTGACCACCTCGTCCCGATGCCACGACGGGCGCCGTCTCCGTCGACGGGATGGAGTAGCCGGGTTCGGCGACGGAGTCGCCACTCCTGATCGGCGGTGCCTCCCCGGAGTCGATGAAGTCCTCGTCATCCGGCAGTGGGCCCTCACCCTCCTCAGCGCGGGCGATGATCACCGCGCCGACCAACGCCACGGTCAGCAGGAAGCCCATGGCAAGCAGCGGGAAGGCCCACTCGACGTAGAGGAACTCGGCCAGTGCGATCGTCGGCGTGACCGAGAGGTTCAGCTCGACGCCGTTGAACGAGACGATGATCAGTGACATCAGGAAGCCGAAGAGGGCAACGCTGACGCCGAAGGCCAACCGTGCGTTCTCGGAGTCCTCTCGCATCGGGCCGATCGGCGCACGCGTGAGCATGAGCCCGAACAGGATCAACACGATCACCGCGCCGGCGTAGACCAGCACCTGGGTCCAGGCCAGGAACTCGGCTCCCATGAGCAGGAACGCCCCGGCGACGCCGAGCATGACGACGACCAGGGAGAGCGCGGAGTGCACGACGTTCTTGTTGACGACCACGAAGACGCTGGCTGCCCCGGCCAGCACCAGGACGACCAGCATGAAGATGTCTGCCATTTCCAGGCCCATGGCTATCCCTCTTCCTTCGCGCGGATCTCGTCGGCCTGCCGCTTCTTCTCGGCACGAACATAGGCGGCCTTGGCCTTGGCTCGGGCCACACGCTCGCTCTTGCCCTCGGCGACCAGCTTGTCGAAGACGTCTTGGTCGATCTGGGCCTCGACGTGGATCGTGTCCTCCAGGCGCTGCTCGACCTCCTTCTTCTCACCCGAGTCCTGCTCGGCGTCGTCCTTCGCCGGTGCCGCCGCGGCAGTTGCGGCCGCCCGCTGAGCTGCCTTCTTCCGAGCGGCATCAAGACCCTGCTGGATCTCCTTGGGCAGTTCGGCACCGTACTCGAGCTCCGGCGGCGGAGGGACCGTGTCCATCCACTTGCGGAGCTGCTCCTTCTCGTGGGTCAGCTCCTCGATGGTCTCGGTGGAGTACTCGAACTCCGGGCTCCAGAACAACGCATCGAAGGGACAGACCTCGACGCAGATCCCGCAGTACATGCAGAGGGCGAAGTCGATGGCGAAGCGGTCCAAGATGTTCCGGGTCCGGGCACGACCGCCGTCCTTGGGCGGGACCGTCTCCTTGTGGGAGTCGATGTAGATGCACCAGTCGGGACACTCCCGGGCGCAGAGCATGCAGACGGTGCAGTTCTCCTCCATCAGCGCGATCACCCCACGCGTGCGCGGAGCGAGGTCTGGCTTGGTCTTGGGGTACTGCTGCGTCGTCGGCTTGGACAGGAAGGTCTTCAGCGTGACGCCGAGACCCTTCAGGAGACCGATCTGGGGCGGCCCCTTCTTCTTGGGCGCGGTTGGAGCTGACATCAGATGGTCCTCCAAGACGAACGGGGAAGCAGCGCGTCCATCCGCGCGCCGTTGGCAACGCGCAGCGAGCGACGCCTAGCGGCGCTAGGCAAGTCGAGCCGCAAGGCAGCCAGCGGGGATGCGGGGGGCGCGGGGCGAGTCGGGCGTCGAAGGAGGGACATCTAGGCGATCACCTTGCCGATGGCGGTGACGATGAGCTGGAGGATGGCGAGCGGGATCATGACGGTCCAAGCGAACCGCTGGAGTTGGTCCTCGCGTAGCCGGGGGTAGGTCGACCGTAGCCAGGTCATGACGAAGACGAGTCCGAGGATCTTGACCATCGACACGCCGAAGCCGATCAGGTTGGCCAGGATGGCGTTGTCGGGCAGCGGCACGCCCGGCCAGATGTTCCACCCACCGAGGAACAGGACCACCATCAGGGCGGAGTACACCACCATTCCGCCGAACTCGGTCAGCAGGAAGAAGGCGAAGCGCAGGCCCGAGTACTCCGTCATGTGTCCGGCGATGACCTCGGAGTCGGCGATCGGCATGTCGAACGGCGGCCGGTTCAGCTCGGCCAGGGCTGCGATGCCGAAGATGACCAAGCCGATGGCCTGAGGCACCGCATAGGGCACCGGGATGCCGAACGCGGTGAAGTCCGCCTGCGCGTTGACGATCCCGACCAGCGACATCGTCCCGGCCTGCATCACGACGGCGGCTGCGGCGATGAACAACGGGATCTCGTAGGCGATGAGCTGCGCTGCCTCGCGGATCCCGCCGATCAGGGAGTACTTCGACGCCGACGCCCAGGCCGCCATCATCACGCCGACCACGCCAACGGAGGAGACGGCCAACGCGAAGAAGATCCCGACGTCGAGGTCTTCGGCGAACCCACCCGGTGAGAGCGGGAGCACGGCAATCATGATCAGCGTCGGGATCAGCACCACTCCGGGTGCCGCGGAGAACACCCGCTTGTCCGCCGCGGCGGGGATGATGTCCTCCTTCTGGATGAACTTGATGCCGTCAGCCACAAGCTGCAGTGCACCGAACGGGCCGGCCTCCATCGGACCCAGGCGGTTCTGCATGAAGGCCATGACCTTGTGCTCCTGGTACCCGGCGATCAGCGGGGCGACCAGGAAGAACGCGACGACGGCGACGAGCTTCAGGATGAGTGACAGCCAGAAGCTGTCGAGGGCGAAGATCGACTCAGCCATCTATCTGTCCACATCCCCGACGACGAAGAAGACGGAGCCGAGGATGGCGATCATGTCGGCCATCAACTGGTCCTTCAGCAGGTACGGGATCGCCTGGACGTTGGAGAACGACGGCGTCCGCATCTTCATCCGCCACGGCGTCTTCTGGCCGTCGCTGACCAGGTAGTAGCCGCCTTGGCCGAGCGGGTTCTCGGTCCGGACGTAGATCGACCCCTCCGGGGCCTTGACGATCTTCGGCAGCTTGACGTTGACCGGTCCCGCCGGGATGTTGTCGTGCACCTGCTCGATGATGTCGACCGAGGCCTTCATCCGTTCGATCAGGCAGTAGAACCGGTCGAATGAGTCGCCGTTGGTCCCCACCGGCACCCGGACATCGACCTTGTCGTAGGCGGCGTAGGGCTCGGAGATCCGGACGTCCTCGGTGATGCCGGTGGCGTGCAGGGCGCAGCCGGTGACGCCGTAGTCGAGCGCCACGTCCTGCGGCAGCACGCCGACGTTCTTGGTGCGGAGCATGAAGATCTCGTTGCCGAGCAGCAGGTCCTCGTACTGCGCGATGCAGGTCTTCATCCGCGTGGCCATGTCGGCGGACGCCTGCAGGAAGCCTCGCGGCAGATCCTCCTTCAGTCCGCCAACGCGGCAGTAGGTGAAGTGGAGGCGCCCGCCCGTGGCGGATTCGAGGATGTTCTGGATGTCCTCGCGCTCGCGGACGGAGTAGAACATCGGCGTCAGGGCGCCGAGCTCCAGCGCGTAGGAGCCGAGGAGGAGCAGATGGTTGAGGATCCGGTTCCACTCGCACATCAGGGTGCGGATCCACTGCGCCCGGTCGGGGACCTCCATCTCGAGCATGCGCTCGACGGCGATGGCGACGCCGATCTCGTTGCAGAACGCCGAGAGCCAATCATGCCGGTTGACCAGCGCGATGATCTGGCGATAGTCGCGGTCCTCGGCCAACTTCTCGAAGCCGCGGTGCATGTAGCCGATGACGGGCTGGGCCTTGACGATCTTCTCGCCGTCCAGATCGACGACGAGGCGCAAGACGCCGTGGGTGGCCGGGTGGGCTGGCCCGACGTTGAGGTTCATCGAGGCGGTGTCGAGCTCGCCGCCGCCCGCGACCTCCACGAGCATCCCCTCCTGGGGGCCGCCGGGGATGACCGGGGCGTCCGGCCTGGCCAGGGTCTCACTCATGTCACATCGTCCTCTGCGGATTGGTCTCCGTCGTCGGCCGAGGGATCCCCTTCGGTCGTCGGGCGCGTCGTGTCGGCTGCAGGCACCGGATCGGCATCGTCGCCGTCGGAGGTGTCGCTGGCTTGTGCGTCCACGGCCTCGTCCCCACTGGGCCGTGCGGTCGAGTCGTCGAGGTCGTGGGTGCCCTCCGCCTCGACCCCCGGCGTGCCACCCGGGGACGCCGGACCACCCTCCGCGGCCGCTGCCTCCCGCTCCTCGTCGACCTTCGGTTCCCCGGAGTCGGGCTGCTCGCCGGTGGCGACGTCCTCGCCCGAGGTCGTGCCGGCCGCGGCATCCTTGGCGACAGCGGTGTCGGCGATCTTGGCGGCGCCCTCAGGCGTCGTCGGGTCGGGGGTGTGCGCGGGGGTCTCGGCCCCTGCGGCCGCGTCGGCGGCCTCACGGGCACTGCCAGGCTCGGCGTCGTCCGTGATCGCCGATCCGTCGTCCGCCTCGGCCGCCGTGCCGTCCGGCTGCGGCTGCGAGTCGGCGCCCTCCGAGCCCGTGGGATTCTCAGCCGCCTCAGCCGCAGCGCGCTCCTCCGCCTTGCGCTTCCGAGCCGCCGCCGCCTTCTTCTTGGCCCGCTCGGCCTTGGCCTTCGCGGCAGCGGCCCGATCCTCCGGCTCGGCGGCAGCCGGCTCGGGCTTGGAGTCCTTCTTCTCGTCATCATCCGAGGAGTCAGTGGGCTCCTTGGCGCCCGGCCACGGCTTGACCACGCGACTGGCCAGCTTGAACTCCTTGCGAAGCGGCCAGCCCTCGAAGTTCTCCACCGTCAGGATTCGCGGCAGCAGGCCCGGGTGCCCCTCGAAGAGGATCCCGAACATGTCGTAGGTCTCGCGCTCGTGCCAGTTGGCGCCTGCGTAGACACCGGTCAGCGTCGGGACCTTCGGCTCCTCGCGACCACCCGGGACCATGGTCTTGAGCAGGACCGACTCCCGCTTGACGTGGTTGTAGACCCGCGCGACGACGCTGAACCCCTCCTCCCGCTCGTCGACCCCGCTGAGGAAGTCGAAGAACGTCATGCCCAGGTCGTTCTTGCAGAACCGCGCGACCTGCGGGAAGTACGCCGGGTCGACGGTGACCGTCAGCTGGTCGTAGGCGACATCGGTGCCCAGAACCCGTTCCCCCAGCTCATCGCGGATGTGCTCCGCCAGCGTCTCCACAGCCATCCGCTACATCGGGTCCGACAGCGGGTGTGCGGTCGGGTCTCCGCCACCGACGACGATCGGCTGGCGGGCGTCTCGCTCGGCGTAGCGGTCCTTCAGCGACTCCTGTCCGATGAGCTCCTGCAGGTGGACGATCCCCTCCAGCAGCGCCTCCGGCCGCGGCGGGCAACCGGGGACGTACACGTCGACCGGGATGATCTGATCGACACCCTTGGTGACGGAGTAGGAGTCCCAGTAGGGGCCACCGCAGTTCGAGCAGGACCCGAAGCTGATGACGTACTTCGGCTCGGGCATCTGGTCGTACAGCCGCTTGATCGCGGGGGCCATCTTGTCCGTGAGGGTCCCAGCCACGATCATGAGATCGGCCTGGCGAGGCGCGTGCGCGAACGGGATGACACCCAGTCGAATGAAGTCATGGCGCGCCGTGGAGCCGGCGATGAACTCGATGGCGCAGCAGGCCAACCCGAAGTTGTACACCCAGAGGGAGTACTTCCGCCCCCAGTTCAAGACGAACTTGAGCGGCTTGGGAACGTCTACCTGGTCGCTCAGACCCACTTCAGGACACCCTTCTTCAGTTCGTACGGCAACGTCACGGTGACGAAGAACAGGAACACCAGCATCACGCCGAGCACGAAGCCCTGATCAGGACCGGCGGACTCGAGGTAGTTGGCCCAGGGGAAGACGAACAGGGTCTCCACGTCGAAGATCACGAACATGAAGGCGAACATGTAGTACCTGATGTTCGTCTGAGCCCAGCCGAACCCGACGGGGTCGATGCCCGACTCGAATGCGATCGGCTTCTCGCCATATCGTCCGTACTCCCGCTTGGGGCTGACGATCCGGCCCAGGAGGAACGCGATCGCGACGAGTGCGATGCCGGCGAGCAGGATCGCGATGACGGTCCCGTAGGCCTCGTAGTACTCGGTCATTGGTCTCCAGGTCGGGTCGTCGGGTTGCTCTGCACGCACGCACATCACGCCGTGGACGCGGCAGGGGCCCGGTCAGTCTACGAAACCGCGCTCCACCTTGCCGAATCCCTCCCGCCGCTGATGTTGCCTCGGCGACCAAGTGCGGCGGACATAGGTTGGGACTCCGTTGAGCCCCACCCTCACGCGGAGGACGATCACCCTCCTGCTGACCGTCATCGTCGCCATCATCGCGATGGCTGCGCTGCTCCTGCGCGTGCCGGTCGCCGGCTCCACCGACCTTGCCGATCAGCGGGACCGACAACCGAGTCCCAGCGGCGACATCCGTGAGGCGCCGATGGACGAGGTGGCGGCAGCCCAGCTGTCACAGGGCGTCCTCGAGACCAGTGAGGAGCCGACGCCCGAGGCCGGCCCGCCACCACCCGCGGACCCGACCGCAGTCCCGGTCCCGACCCCACTGGCCACCGCTCCGCAGGACCAACCCACCGACGGACCACCGGTCGAGCCGACCTTCCCGGCGCGCATCCAGGGCGTCTGGGTCCACGTGCTCGACGACGTGCTCCTCACCCGTGGCTCGATCACCGGGATGCTCGACCGGGTGGTGGCCGGTGGCGGGAACACCGTCGTCGTGGAGGTCGGGCGGCGCTACGACGTCTACTACGACTCGGGGTTCCTCCCGCGAGCCGGGGACCTCGGCTTCGAGCCGGGCCTCGACGTGCTGGCCGAGGTGGCGAGCCAGGCCCGCGACCGAGGGATCAGCGTCCACGCCTGGTACACCGCCATGCCGGCCTGGACGCCTGAGACCGCCAAGAACCCCGACGCCGAGCCGAACTGGACGTTCACCCAGCACGGTCGGGACGCCGCCCCGGAGGACACCTGGCTGACCTTCAACCAAGCCGGGGAGCCCAGCGACTTCCTGGACCCGGGCCACCCGGCCGTCCAAGACCTGGTCGTCGCCACGGCGGCGGAGCTGGCGAGGTACGACATCGATGCGGTGCACCTGGACTACCTGCGATACCCGGGCGCCGAGTACGGCTACAACCCGACGGCCCTGGGTCGGTTCCAGGCCGAGACGGGCCGGACGGACATCCCGGCCCCCGACGATCCCGAGTTCTCCGACTGGCGGCGGGCCCAGACCACCCTCATCCTGCAACGGGTCAACCAGGTCATCGACGTCACCAACCCCGAGGTCGGGGTCTCGGCGGCGTTGATCGCGTGGGGAGACGGCCCGATCGACGGTCGACCGTTCGAGTCGACGCCTGCGTTCAGCCAGGTCTATCAGCCGTGGCACCAGTGGATGGCGGGTGACCTCGTCGACGTGGCCATGCCGATGCTGTACTTCCGCGAGAGCCGCCACGCGGCCTTCCACCGCAACTGGATGTCCTACGTGGCCGGCATCCGCAACGCTACCGGGGTGACGACCGCGCCCGGTCAGGGGTCGTGGCTGAACACGCCGGAGGAGTCGGTGCTGCAGCTGACCGCGGCACAGCCCTTCGTCGACGGTGAGGTGCTGTTCAGCTACCAGGAGACCGCGGTCGACACCGGCCCGGAGGGGCTCCTCGGCGGGGCGCTGGCCCGGTCCGTCTGGTCCGACGATCAGTAGCCGACCCCAGCAGTTCAGCGGGCGGTGAAGACGCTGATGGCCTCCGTCCGCGAGCGGACGTCGAGCTTGGGGTAGATCCGGTACAGGTGGTTGGCGATCGTCTTCGGGCTGAGGTGCAGCGCCGACGCGATCTCCCGGTTGCTCTTGCCGGTCGCGAGCAGCAGCATGACCTGCCGCTCCGCGTCGGTCAGGTCGAAGGGATCCGGAGTCGCCTCGGCGCTGGTCAGACGGAGCCAACCCTCGGCCCCCAGCTGACCGAGCGCCAGCCGAGCTTCCCGCGCATCCCTCTCCGCCAGGTCGGCTTCCCCAGCGGCGTCGTACAGCTGGGCTGAGCGCTGCATCGCCCGGGCCCGGTCGAAGGCGTCGACGACTGGATCCAGCACCTGCGTGGCACGGTCGACGTGTCGGCGGGCCAGTGACGGGTCGGTGCTGAGGATCGCCTGGCTTCGCGCCGCCACGCCGACCGTCCATCGGGTCGCCCCGGGTCGGGCGGCCTCGGCCTCCAGCCAGGTGCAGATCGCCGCAGCATCGTCATCTCGACCGTCGGCATGGTGCAGCTCGATCAGCTCGGGCGCCCAGCGGCCGAGCGTCGGTGCCAACGTTCCCCCCAGCTCCTCGAACAGCCGGCACTCCTCCATCGCCTCGACCGCCCCGGCCGTGTCCTCGCCGACGCGTCGCACGGTCCCGGCGGCAGCGGAGAGGAAGTACCGCGCCCCGACCAGAGACAACTCCTCGGCGATGACCAGCCCCAACTCGAGGTCCGCCTCGGCGTCCGGCTGACGACCCTGCAGCGCGTGCAGCCGGCAGCGGATGGCCAGCCAGAAGGGGGCGAACGCCCGTTGGCCGGTCGACAGGCTGAGGGCGATCGCCTCGGATGCCGTCCGGACCCCCTCGGTCCAGCGACAGGCCCGAAGTTGGATCTCGGCCATGGCCCCGAGCGTCATGGCGAGGGTCGGGCCGCCGTACCGGCCACGGCTGACGGCACGCAGGTCGGCCATGACCCGGTCGGCGTCGTCGAAGCGCTCGGTCAGGCCCAGGGGCCGACCGATGTGCAGCCCGATCATGGGGTCGATGGCGATGACCTGCTCGACATCGAGTTCGGGCAGGATCTTCTCGAGGAGCGACTCGCCGTGTCCCTCGCGGATCGCAAGGCTTGCGTGTGCCAGCGTGGCCGCGGCCATGGTGGCGATCGGTGAGTCCTCCGGCGCCAGGTCCAGGGCGACCTGCGCCTCTTCCTGGATCTGACGGGTCATCCCCAACATCCCGAGCGGCATGGCCATGCCGGCGTGGATCTGCGAGCGGACGTCGGCGCGGCGCTCCACCCGTGCGGCGTCCTGCAGCCGCTGCAGGGAGTCGAACGGGGCACCGTTCAAGGTCTCGAGGATCCCGAGGGTCAGGCTGGCCTCGGACCGGAGCTCGTCGTCGATCGTCTCCCCGACCAGCGTCCGCAGCCGCTGGATCGCGGCGGCCACCGAGCCACCGGAGGCCAGGTTGCGGCACGCGCGCAGGGTCCAGCGGTCCACCAACGCCGGCTCCGCGACCAGACGGGCGGCCATCAGCCACAGCCGTCCTGCCTCGCCGGGTGCGCCACGTCGCTCCAGCCGGTCAGCTTCGAGAGCAGCTTGCTCCGCGATGCCGGCGTCCGTCCCCATCGTCGCGCCAGCCTGGTGGACCAGCCTGGCGTGGTCGCTGAGCCCCGGCACCCGCGCCAGCCGCGCGTGGAGGTCGCGCTGCTCGTCGGGCGAGAGATCAGCCAGCACGGCGGACCGCAGCAGCGGGTGGGAGAACTCCACGCTGCGGTCCTGAAGGCCCGCCAGTCCGTGTCGCTCGGCCTGCGTCAACAGCTCGTCGGCGGCCGAGCCGACCGCGGCTCGCACCACCTGCCAGCTCCCGTCGGTCGAGGTCGCTGCCAGGCGCAGCAGGTCGAGCACCTCGCCCTCCACAGCCTCCAGCGGCCGCGAGACGATGGCCTGCAGGTGGCCACTCAGCGGCAGCGGGTCAGGCAGGAGTGTCCGTCCCGTCAGCTCGTCCTCGGAGAGCCCCTGGGCGAGGTAGATCAGCGCCAGCGGATTGCCGACGGCCGAGTGGATGAGCACCTCGGCCACACGTGGGTTGATGTGTCCCTCCACCGTGGTGGCCAGCAGCTCGTTCGCGGCCGCGCTCTCCAGCCCAGGAAGCTCGATCACCCGTAGGCCATCGGTGAACTCGAGCACCGTCTCGGTCGGCCGTCCCGCGAGGACCACGAGGACAGCTGCGTCCTGCAGCCGCCGAAGCGCCAGGCTGAGGGTGGTGCGGCTGATCGGGTCGACATCGTGCAGATCGTCGATGAACACGGCCGTCGGGCCCCGATCAGCGGCGTCGCGGAGGACCTGCTCCAGGGTCTGTGCCACACCCCAGACCTCGTCCTCCGCTGGTCGTGACCCGTCGTCAGCCAGTCGGGCCAGCAGTTCATCGACCAGACCGAACGGCATCGGAGAGGGTCCTGCGTACCCGACCAATGAGACGACCTGCCGTGCGGGGCAGCGCTCATGGGTCCGGACGGCACCGCGGAGCGCTCGCATGACGGCTGACTTGCCCATGCCCGCGTCGCCCGTCAGGACCACCACGCGAGCTTCGCCGGCAGCAGTCCGCTCCCACTCCGCCAAGAGCGAACGCAGCACTCGGCTCCGCCCGAAGAGCTGCGGGCTCACGGCTCGTACAGCGCGTCGACGGTCTCGGCATCCGCACCGGAGAGGTCCTCGATCGTCGCGGCGACCAACTGAGCGACCGAGGTGTCGTTGCGCGACGCCGTGGTCGCCACCGCTTGAGAGACCAGCCGCTGGGCCTCGATCAGATCGAAGCGCCAGCCGTCGGCCTCGTTCACAAATCGCCAGCGACGCGGCGTCTCGGCTCCGGTCCCCGGCTCGGTGGCGACACCGAGCACGGACTGGTCGCTGACCGGGATGATGCGGCCCAACTCGCCGAGCGAGCGGTCCTGCCCGGCAAAGCCTCCACTGACGAGCGCCATGAAGGGGTCATCGGCATCCAGGAGCTCGTCGTTGAGGCGATAGGTGAGCACGAGCAGCTGCTCGGCGGCGGGGAGCGCCCGGACCTCCTCGGCCGGCGCGGAGCGCGCCAGCTCGACGATGCGGTCCTGATCCTCGATCGAGTCCTCCGAGATCGCGCTGACGACCGCCTGAGCATCGCCCTGCGACACCCCGACCCGGTACTCGGCGAAGACGGCGTTGACGGCGCCCACCACCTCTGGGCTGGCTGTCGGCGTGGCTGCCGTCTCAGGCTCCGACATCGATCCACATGCGGACACGACCAGCGCCACGAGGATGACGGTGGCCAGAAGACGGCGCGTTGGAGTGGGGTTCAACCGACGGTCAGGCGGGGCGCGCCGCTCAGCCGGCGCGGTCGGCGGCGTAGTCCGTGAGGTAGGTCAACCCGTCCATCACCGGGGCGAAGGTGGGTGGCACATCCAACTCGTCCAGGGCGGCCTTCGCCAGCTTGGCTTGATCACGGGCGCTCTGGCGCGCACGTTCGAGCGCCTGATGGGCGCGCAGCAGCGACAAGGCTGCCTCGACGTTGGCCTCGGTCGGGTCGTCCAGCAGCGCCGCCAGCTCGGAGCCCTCGCCCTCGTCCTCGAGCGCGTAGAGCACCGGCATGGTGTGGACGCCCTCGCGCAGATCGGTTCCGGGAATCTTCCCGGACTCCGTCTCCTGCGAGGCGATGTCGAGGACGTCGTCGGCCAACTGGAAGGCGTAGCCCAGGTGGTGACCGAAGCGCGTGAGCGCCTCGATGTGGTCGCGACGCTGCCCCGAGAGCAGGGCACCCAGGCGGCAGGACGCACGAATGAGCGACGCCGTCTTGCCATCGATGACGTCGAGGTAGTGCTGCCGGGTGGGCTCACGACGGACGGCGCCGTGCCGCGAGGCATCCAGTGACCCCTGCACCTCGAGGATCTGCCCCTCACACAGCTCGGCGATCGTGCGGGCCATGATCCGGGTGACTTCGACACCGAGGGCGGCGGAGAGCTCAGAGGCCCGCGCCAACAGGAAGTCGCCGGTCAGAATCGCAACGGTGTTCGACCACTTGACGTGGGTGGACGGGGTGCCTCGTCGAGTATCGGCCGCATCGATCACGTCGTCGTGATAGAGCGTGGAGAGGTGGACGAGTTCGACGATCACCCCCGCGCTGACCAGGTCGGGGTGGTCGGCCCTCGCACCACCCAACATGCCCGTGAGCAGGGACAGCATCGGGCGGAAGCGCTTGCCACCCGCGTCGATGAGGTGGCGGGCACCGTCGGTGACGAAGGGATTGTCGCTGACGACGGTCTGGCGCATCTGACGTTCCACGGCTTCAAGACCGGGGCGGAGGTCCACACCTTGCTGCGCCCCACGTTCGGTGAGGTCATCCAGGGCTTCGCGGGACAGTGGCACGCCCCAACGGTACCCACATCTCTCCGCGGCTGACCAAGCCAGCCACCCGACGAACCCCCGTCGGCCACGGCGGAGGCGCGAATGGTGCTGGCGGATGGGCGAACCCCGATTCAGGTCAGGCGGACGCGATGGCGGCGAGCAGGCGTCGCGCGGTGCGGACCGATGGCCGACCTCCGCGCCATACGATGCGGACGGGCTGGACGATCCGGGTATCGACCACCGGCACCTGCGTCAGCGCACCGTGCTCCAGGTCTCGTTCGATGCGGCAGGTCGGGAGGAACGCCACGCCATCACCATTGAGGACAGCCAGTCTGGCGGCCGTGGCACTGGGTACCTCGACGTGCTCACCCATCGCGCCGATGGCGTGTTGGGCGAGCGCGGCATCGACCACATCACGGGTGCCCGATCCGGGCGCCTGCAGGACCAACGTCGCAGACGCCACGGTTGTCGGTGGGAGCCCCCGGCGGCGACCGAACCACCGATGGCTCCGACCGACCACGGGCACCAGTCGCTCGGAGACAACGACCTGGGACCTGAGCCCGATCGGTGCCTGAGGACCGTCGGTGAACCCGATCAGGGTCTCACCACTGCGCACGGCCTGGGCCACGCGCAGGGTGTCGGCCTCGGTGATGTCCAGGCGAACATCGGCGAGGTCTGTGGCGCTGACCCAGTCGGAGAGGAAGTGGTCGACCACGTGACGGGTGGCGGCGACGCTCACCCGGGAGTGCTCGTCGCGCAGCTGCTCGGATTGATTGATCAGCTGCGATGCCACCGTGAGCAGTTCAGCACATGCGGGGGCCAGCTGGATGCCGTCAGCCGTCGTCTTCGACCCCGTTGGACCTCGATCGAGCAGACCGACGCCCAGCTGTCGTTCGAGCTTCTGCAGACGAGCGGTCGCGGACGGCTGGGACAGGCCGTGCCGCGCGGCCGCCTTCGACACGCTGCCCAGCTCCACGACGGTGAGGAACAGCCGCACCGAGGACAGATCGAGATCATCGGTCTCCGCGATTGTTCTCATAGGAACATCCTATGACCTGAGAAGCGGTTTCGGGGTTCCGAAGTCGGCCTGCCCGGTCCACAGTCGGACCTCATGCACCACAGCCCGCCATCGCCGCTCCGACCGATCCGCTACGGCGTGATCGGAACCGGGATGATGGGGATCGAGCACATCGAGAACGTCGGTGCCCTGGATGGTGCCGTCGTCACCGCCATCGCCGACCCGGCCGCCGACTCCCGGGGCCGCGGCCGGGCAGTCGCCGGTGATGGCGTCGCCGTCTTCGAGCGCCACGAGGATCTGCTCGGTAGCAGCCTGTGCGACGCCGTGGTGCTCGCCTCGCCCAACCACACCCACGCCGCGGTGATGGCCGACGTCCTGGCGACCGAGCTCCACGTCCTGGTCGAGAAGCCGCTGTGCACGACCGTCGCGGACTGCCGCCGCCTGATCGAGCTGGACGCCAGGCGCCCCGCGGGGGCACTCACCTGGGTCGGCTTGGAGTACCGCTACATGCCGCCCGCTGCCGAGCTCCTGCGACTGGTGCGGCAGGGTGCCGTCGGGACACCTCGGATGGTCTCGATCCGCGAGCACCGGTTCCCCTTCCTCGTGAAGGTCGACAACTGGAACCGGTTCACCGCCAACACCGGCGGCACGCTCGTGGAGAAGACCTGCCACTTCTTCGATCTGATGAACCTCATCCTGGGCGAGCGTCCCACCCGGGTGATGGCCTCCGGCGCCCAGGACGTCAACCACCTCGACGAGCGCTACGACGGACGGCCGGCAGACATGCTCGACAACGCCTTCGTCATCGTGGACTACCCGAGTGGTGCCCGTGCACTGCTGGACCTCTGCATGTTCGCGGAGGCGACGCAGAACCAGGAGGAGATCAGCGTCGTCGGTGACGCAGGGAAGGTCGAGGCGCTCATCCCCGACGACATCGTCCGGGTCGGCCGCCGCGACCGCGACGGGATCGGTGCGGTCGAGGTCAGACCGGTCGCCGACGCGCAGATCGCCCACGTCGGCCTGCACCACGGCGCCAGCTACCTGGAGCACCTCGCCTTCACCGCCGCCATCCGCGCCGGCCAACCACCCGCCGTGACGCTCGAAGACGGACTGTGGTCGGTGGCCATGGGCGTGGCCGCACATCGCAGCATCGACCTCGGCCGTCCCGTCCACCTCGACGAGGTCACGGGCCACGACGCCGCGGCCACCCACCAGGAATCGTCCACCCACCACGAATCGTCCACCCAGCCCATGCACACCCCCGTCAACCGCCAGGAGATACCCGCATGACCACCGCCCAGCCCGCCTCCGACACCAAGCCCGGCACCCGTCGTCCTGTCGAGATGTCGTGGTTCGCCGCCCTCTGCGACGACGACTACGAGTTCCTCGGCGTCCCTGATCCGCAGCTGCAGAGCTCCTACGAGCACTGCCGCAACATCGTCCTGACCGCCGACCGGTACGGCTACGACAACGTCCTGCTCCCGTCTGGGTACGCCCTCGGCATCGACGGCACGACCTTCGCCGCAGCGGTCGCACCCCAGACGTCCCTGCGCATGCTGCTTGCGGTCCGGTGCGGTGAACTCGTCGTGCCGCAGCTGGCCCGACAGCTCGCCACGCTGGACCAGATCATGGACGGGCGGCTCACGATCAACATCATCTCCAGCGACATCCCAGGCGAGGAGCTGGCCAGCGAGCCGCGGTACCGCCGCTCGACCGAGATCATGTTCGTGCTCCGTGAGCTGCTGGACGGCCACGCGGTGAAGTTCCACGGCGACTTCGTCGACCTGGAGCTGGACCCGCCCCGCGTCGGCACCGTCAGCGGCTCGAGTCCGCTGTTCTACTTCGGCGGACTCTCTCCCGCCGCCCGTGAGTGCGCCGCGGCCGGGGCCGACGTGTTCCTGATGTGGCCGGACACCACCGACAAGGTGCTCGAGGTGAAGGCCGACATGGACCGTCGAGCCGCGGAGAAGGGACGGTCGCTGCGGTACGGCTGGCGCTCTCACGTGATCGTCCGCGAGACCGAGCACGAGGCACGGGGCGCGGCCGCACGGTTGCTGTCCAAGCTCGACCCGGAGCAGGGCCAGGCCATCCGCGCCCGGTCACTCGACTCGGCATCCGCCGGGGTGGCCAACCAGGCCGCGCTGCGCGAGTCGGCCGACGACGACGGCTTCGTGGAGCGTCACCTCTGGACCGGTATCGGTCGCGCACGGTCCGGTGCGGGCGCTGCCATCGTCGGAGATCCCGACCAGGTCCTGGGCAAGATCAACGAGCTCGTCGACGCCGGCATCGACTCCTTCATCCTGTCGGGCTACCCCCACGCGGCCGAGTGCGACCTCTTCGCCCGCCACGTCCTGCCGCACATCAACCACGGGCGGCTCGAGTTCACGCCGGACCCGGTCGCGGTCTGATCCCCCGCACCGTCTGATCTCGCGCAACGTCCGATCGAGCACGCAGTGACCTCGACAGCCGACGTCGTGTCGGACCGACCCAGGTCGTCGGTCCGTCCGACCGGTCAGAAGGCCCCCAGCTCATCACTGCCGGGCCTGCTCCTGGTGGTGGGGCTGGCGGGCCTGGCCACCGTGCTGGCTGAGCTGAGCGATTCACTCTCCCCACTCGTCGTCGGGGTCGGGCTCGGGGCGCTGGTGTCCAACACCGTTGCCCTCCCGCAGACGACCGCACCGGGCATCGCGCTGGCATCGCGGCGGCTGCTGCGGATCGGGATCGTCCTGCTGGGCCTGCGCCTGTCGCTGAGCGACCTCGCCGAACTCGGCCCAGGTGGCCTCGGTGTGGTCGCCGTCGTCGTGACCGTCACGTTCACCGGTACACGGCTGCTGGCACGACGGCTGGGCATCCCACCAGATCTCGGTCTGCTGGTCGCGACGGGCTACTCGATCTGCGGCGCCTCGGCCATCGCGGCGGTGAACGGCGTCGTCCGGGCCGACGAGGACGAGAGTGCCTACGCAATCGCCCTGGTGACGCTGTGCGGCACCTTGTCGATCGTGGTGCTGCCGGTCCTCGGCGGCCCGATGGGATTCGTGGGCGAGACCTTCGGCACCTGGGTGGGCGGCGCGGTGCACGACGTCGGCCAGGTGGTGGCGACCGCTGCTGTGGCGGGAGACGAGGCGATTGCGGCGGCGACCGTGGTCAAGCTGTCACGAGTGGTGCTGCTCGCGCCGCTGGTCGCGGCCGTGGCCCTCTCCCGCCGGCGGGCCTCATCGGGGAGGGACGAGGCGACGGTCGAGTCCGCGAGCGCACAACCGCTGGTGCCGCTCTTCGTCGTCGGCTTCCTGGCGATGATCGCCGTCCGGACCTCCTCCGTGCTGCCGGTCGGTGTACTGGAGGCTGCTGCCCTGGCGGAGAAGCTGCTGCTGACCGCAGCTCTGGTGGCGCTCGGCATGGGCGTTCGTGTGGCGATGCTCCGCCGACTCGGCGGCCGCCCGCTCGTGCTGGGCCTGGCCGCCTGGGTCCTGGTCGCAGGGACGGCGGCGGTGGGAACGGCCGTCGTCGGCGTGTGAGCCGTACGAGGAGGCAGTTGGACGCACTTGTCCGAGGTTTACCAGAATCCGGTAAAGCTCGGACAACTTGGTAAACCTTCCTCGGCGAGGCGGCCGGACATCGTCGAAGGACCCGTATTGGAACTCCGGACGGCTTCGGGGCGTCGAAGTCCGTACGCGCAGATTGGCCCTGATCGTTGCCCTGTCCTGGGGACTCGTGGGGTGTACGTCTCCGGATGCTCCGCCACCGGACGTGTCCGGCAGGGTGGCCACGTCCAACGCCTCGACGGACTCGACGGAACCGACGGAGGATGACGGGCGGCGACCGGTCCTCCGCGCCGGCTGGGAGTTGCGCGAGGTGACGGCGGACGGGACCGAGGTTGCGTTGCGCGTCTCACATGGGGCCTGTGACGGGTACGTAGGGCCGGAGGTGGTCGAGGACGGTCCTGACGCCGTCGAGATCCGGATCGCCTACCAGCGACCGGTCGGCGTTCAGGAGTGCAGCGCCGAGGAACTCATCGAGCTGGAGACCGTGCGGCTGCCGACCCGGCTCGGGGACCGCGAGCTGCGCGGCTGCCGCAGCATGGGCAGCTGTCAACGTCCCGATGCCGAGGCGGAGTGGAACTCCAACCGCGGACTCGCCGTGACCGAGGGCGTCGTCGTCACCGTCGTCGATGACGGAATCCTCGGGCTGGACGAGCGCACGGGCGAGGAGATCTGGCGCGTCCCCCACGACCCCGCCGCCGGCACCTGGCTGGAGCAGCCGACCGCACTTGGCCAGGTCGTCCTGATTGTCGACCAAGTTGCCGCTGAGGGCGTCATCGCCCTCGACCCCGGCACCGGCGAGGAGCTGTGGCGGGCCAGCGGTCGCAACCCCTTCGCGGAGTTGTCCAGCCAGGTCACCGCCACCGGCTCGCTGGTCCTGCTGGCCCCGCGCGGAGGTGGCTCCGAGCCGCCGACAACGGGATCGGTGGAGGCGAGACGTCCTGACGGGTCCGTGGCCTGGTCGACCACCGTCGAGGGTCAGGTCTTCCAGACCTCTCTCAGCGACGGTCACGCGATCATCGTGTCCGGCCGGAGTCAGGACGGCCAGCAGCTGGGCTGGACGGTTCTCACCGCCCTCGATCCGCTGGACGGCACCACACGCTGGGAAGCCGTTCTTCCGGGTCAGCCCTTCGGTGTCGTCCCCCGGCCCGACGAGGACGTCCTGGTCGCCGATGTCCTGGGGGCCACCTATGGCCTGGAGCTCTCGACCGGGGAGGAGCTGTGGCGGCAGCTACCGCTCAACTACGGCGGGATCACCGATGTCGGCTCGGGGATCCTGCCTCCGCCCGGGCCGCTACGGCGACCCGTTCCTGCTGACAGACCCGCAGACCGGGGAACCGCAGGACGAGGTCCGTCGCAGCCAAGCGCTCATCGATCTCGACGTCCGACGCTTCGCCCGCTTGGACGACGATCTCTTCATCGCCCGTGAGGGGCAACTCCTCCGCCGGGACGTGACCGAGATCCCGTTGATCCAGCCGGACCCCGACCCGGTGTGGACGACCGACCTGTTCGCCTTGGCCGGCCCTCCCTCACTGGGCTCGGACGGACGGGTGGTCGTGCCCACGCCGCTGGGCGCACGAGCCTACGACAGCCAGTCCGGTCAGATGCTCTGGGCCTTCGCCGACACGCCCTGATCCCGCTGCGCTCGCGCCTGCAGCGCACAGGGGCACTGCAGGATGGCTGGCCGGCAGCCGGTCAGAGGCCGGCGAACGTCCCGGCCTGTTGCGCCAGGTTGACGAGTGCGCCCGGGGCGACGCCCAAGGCCACGGTCACGGCCGCCGCGACGCCAAGACCCAGCATCGCCGGCGCGGTCTGGCTCATGTCGGCGACCTGGCGGGACATCGCCGTCTCGTCCTCGACGAACATCGACGCCATGATCCGCAGGTAGAAGAACCCGGCGATCACGCTGGACACCACGGCCACCCCGACGAGGCCGAACTGGCCCGCCTCGACGCCGGAGCGGAAGACCGCGAACTTCGCCACGAACCCCGCGGTGCCGGGAATCCCCGCCAGTGAGATGAGGAAGAGCCCGAGTGCCATCGCGGGCGCCGGGTAGCGCCGCCCCAGACCGCGCAGGTCCTCCAGGGTCAGCGACTTCTTCACGCGCCGCTCGAACAGCGCGATCACGCCGAACGAGCCGATCGACATGAACGTGTAGATCAGCAGGTAGAGCAGCATCGCGCCGACGGCCTCACGGCCGACCTCGGGGTTGCCGCCGACCGTCCCGGGCGAGAGGGAGACCAACCCGATGGCGACGTACCCGGCGTGCGCGATGGCCGAGAAGGCCAGGATCCGCTTGACATCGGTCTGCACTACGGCGAGCACCGCACCACCGAGCATGGTGATGACCGCCATCCCCGTCACCACCGGCGCCCAGGTCAGCTGCAGCGGTGCCAGCGCGCCCACGAAGACGCGCATGAACGCCGCGAAGGCGGCAGCCTTCGTCGCTGCAGCCATGAAGCCGGTCACCGGCGTCGGGGCACCCTGATACACGTCCGGCGTCCAGAAGTGGAACGGCACCAGACCGGTCTTGAAGGCGAACCCGACCAGCATGAGCACCATCGCCGCGATCACGATGCCGGTCGGGGCATCCAGACCCGACAGCGCGACCCCCATCTCAGGGATGTTCGTCGATCCGGTGACGCCGTAGACCAGCGCGATGCCGTACAGCAGGATTGCCGAGGAGAAGGCGCCCAGCATGAAGTACTTGACCGCCGACTCCTGGGCGTTGAGGTCGCGCTTGGCGATCCCGCTCATCACGTACAGGGCCAGGGAGAGGATCTCCACGGCGATGAAGACCATGATGAGGTCGTTCGAGGACGCCAGCAGGGTCATGCCCGTCGCGGCGAAGAGCAGCAGCGGGTAGTACTCACCGCGGTGGATCTGTCGGTCTTCCATGTAGGCGAAGCCGATCGGGATCGAGATCATCCCGGCCAGGCAGATCGAGAACCGGCTGAACAGCGCCACGCCGTCAACGGCGACCATGCCGCCGAGCAGTGAGTCGGTCCCCACGAACAGCTGCGCCGGATCGACCGCCGACGCCAACTGGCCGTCGTAGACCGTCCACTGCCAGATGGTCACGCCGAGACCCGCAGCGAACCCGATGAACGTCAGCAGGGCCCCGAGGGTCTTGGGGCGGTCCCTCCAGATCGCGGTGAGCACGAACTGCAAGACCGCGCCGAGGGCAATGAGCCCAGAGAGCACCGGCACCTGCGAATCCACATCACCGGCGTTCTGCCACAGCGCCACGCCGCAGCAGGCGAGGATCACGACACCGGCGACGAACGAGACCTGCAGGCGGCCGGCGTGCGGCCGGTCAGAGCCGACCGTCTTGCCCGATCCGGCCGTGTCGATCAGCAGGACCAAGATGCCGACGCCGAACAGGACCAGTTCCGGCGACAGCGCGGCCCAGGGGAAGTCGGGGACCACGAACTGACCTGGCGCCTGAGCCAGCACGAGTGGTGAAGCGAGGGTGATCAACGGTTCCTACTCCGAGTCCGACACGGTGGCGTTCTGCGCGGCTGCGAGGTCGGCGTCGACCTGCTGCAGCACCGCCTCGACGGATGGGGTGACGCGGTCGTACAGGGGCTTGGGGTACAGGCCGATGACGAGCATGAGGACCAGCAGCGGGGCGACGACGGCGATCTCACGGGCGTTCAGGTCGGTCATCGTCTCGGCGTGACCGCCGACCGGACCGTGGAACATGCGTTGGTAGGCCCACAGCAGGTACAGCGCAGCCAGGATGACGCCGAACGCGGCGGTGACGCCGGCCCACGGAACGGTCTGGTAGGTCCCGATGAGGATCGGGAACTCCCCGACGAAGCCGTTCAGGCCCGGCAGGGCGATGGAGGACATCACGGCCATCAGGAACAGCCCCCCGAAGATCGGTGTGGCCTTCATCAGCCCCGAGTAGTCGGCGATCGCCCGGCTGTGCGTGCGGTCGTACATGAAGCCGATCAGCAGGAACAGGCAGCCGGTGGTCAGCCCGTGGTTGACCATCTGGACCACGGCGCCGCTGGCCGCGGTCGGCTGGAGCGCGAAGATGCCGATGGCGATGAATCCGAGGTGGGCCACCGAGGAGTACGCCACCAGGCGCTTCACATCGGACTGGACCATGGCGACCATCGCGCCGTACAGCACGCCGATGACCCCGAGCGCCAGGATCGGGCCCGCGTACAGATCGGCCGCCTCCGGGAACAAGGGCAGGTTGAACCGCAGGAAGCCGTACCCACCGATCTTCAGCATCACCGCGGCCAGCACCACCGAGCCGACGGTGGGTGCCTCCGTGTGGGCGTCCGGCAGCCAGGTGTGCAGCGGGAACAGCGGCAGCTTGATCGCAAAGGCCACGAAGAAGGCCCAGAACAGCCAGATCTGCTCGGTCCTCGACAGGTCGGTCTGCAGCAGCGTGGTGTAGTCGAACGAGCCGCCGGCCTTGAAGCTGAGGTACAGGATCGCGATGAGCATCAGCAGCCCACCGACCAGCGTGTACAGGAAGAACTTGATCGAGGCGTACCGACGGTTCTTGCCGCCCCACACGCCGATCAGGGCGTACATCGGGACCAGCATGATCTCGAAGAAGACGTAGAACAGCAGCAGGTCCAGCCCGAGGAACACGCCGATCAGCGCCGACTGCAGCGTCATCAGCGAGACGAAGAACCCCTTGGCCCGCTCCACCTGCTCCCAGGAGGCCAGGATGACCAGGGGGAAGATGAACGAGGTCAGGATCACCAGGAACAGGCTGATCCCGTCCACGCCGAGGGAGTACGAAACGCCCCACTCCGGGATCCACTCGATGGTCTCGGTGAGCTGGAAGCCGGCACTGGCGTCGGTCTCGCTGATCAGGTTCAGGCTGAAGATGAACGTGAAGATCGTCCCACCGAGTGCGATCGCGCGCAGCGCCGCTCGGTCGGTCGGCTTGACGAAGGCCAGTAGCAGCGCCGTGACCGCCGGGATGGCGATGGTGATCGACAGCAGGGGTAGGTCACCGAACATCATGCACCTCCCCCGACGACGTCGGGGCCGAGGAAGGCCGCCGCGACCAGGATGCCGAGGAACACCGTCCCGGCCAGGATCCCCAGCGCGTAGGACCGGACGTACCCGGTCTGCGTTCGTCGGAGGCCGCCGGCAAGACGGCGGGTGAGGCCAGCCGAGCCGTTGACGATGCCGTCGATCCCGCCCTTGTCGGCCCGGGCGAAGCCGGTTGCCAGCGCCCCACCGAGCTTGACGGTGAAGAACTCATAGAAGGCGTCCACGTAGAACTTGTTGCGGGCGATGCCTGCCATTCCGGCGCCCGTTCCGACGGTCTTCATGTCCACAGCGCGGTACATCAGCACGCCCAGGCCGACACCGAGTACCGCCGCGGCGATGGCGGTCGGCAGGATCACGCCCTTGGGGATCCACGTCTCGACCCGCTCGAAGGCGACCACGATGCCGCCGAACCAGCCGTGCAGCCAGCCGTCCTCCGGCGAGGTGTTCAGCAGCCCACCGGCAGCTGATGCCACGGCCAGGATGCCCAGTGGCAGGGTCATCGAGAGCGGGGACTCGTGGGGGTGGACATCACGGGTCGGGGAGTCAGGCGACGCGGCGTCACCCCAGCGCTTGTCGCCGAGGAAGATCAGCACGAACCAGCGGGTCATGTAGAAGGCCGTCATGGCGGCCACGATGATCCCGAGGATCCAGATGAGCTCGCCCCCCACCGTCTGCGCACTTGCCGCCAGGATCTCCTCCTTGGAGAAGAAGCCCGAGGAGTAGGGGAACCCGACGATGGCCAGCACCGCGATCAGCGATGTGGTCGCCGTGATGGGCATCTTCCCGTAGAGGCCACCCATGTTGCGGATGTCGGTGTGGTCGGCCATGGCATGCATCACCGACCCAGCGGCCAGGAACAGCAGCGCCTTGAAGAAGCCGTGCGTCAGCAGGTGGAACACGGCAGCGGTGTAGTCGCCGACGCCGACGCCGATGAACATGTACCCGAGTTGCGAGACCGTCGAGTAGGCCAGGATCTTCTTCAGGTCGACCTGCGCGCAGGCGATTGCGGCAGACACGAACGCCGTGATCCCGCCGATCCACGCGACCAGCAGGCCGATGTCGGGAATCTCGGTGAAGATGGGCGAGGTGCGGGCGATCAGGTACACGCCGGCCGTGACCATTGTGGCGGCATGGATCAGGGCTGAGACCGGAGTCGGACCGGCCATGGCGTCGGGGAGCCAGACGTAGAGGGGGATCTGCGCGCTCTTGCCGGTGGCACCGACGAAGAGCAGCAACCCGATGGCGATCAGCGTGCCCGTCGTTGCGGTGGCAGCGGCCGGCAGGACCTCGTCGAACTCGAGCGAGCCGAACGTCGCGAAGATGATGAACATCGCGACCATGAACCCGACATCACCGATGCGGTTGGTGACGAAGGCCTTCTTCGCCGCCGCGGCGTACTCCTTCTTCTCGAACCAGAACCCGATCAGGAGGTAGGAGGACAGGCCGACCAGCTCCCACCCGACGAACAGGGTCAGGAACGACGAGCCGAGGACCAGGACCAGCATCGAGGCGGCGAACAGGTTCAGGTAGGCGAAGAACCGCTCGTACCGGGGGTCATGGTCCATGTACCCCAGGGAGTAGATGTGGATCAACAGGCCCACGCCGGTGACGAGCAGCAGCATCATCGCCGAGAGCGGGTCGACCAGCAGGGACCAACTGACCGTGAACCCGGAGATGTCCAGCCAGGGCAGCACCTCGACGACGAACTGCCGGTGATCGGAGGGTTCGCCCTGCAGGAAGAGGAAGATCAGGACCGAGAGGGTCAGCGAGAAGCCGATGCCCCCGATGGCCAGAGCCGCGGAGAGCCGCCCCAGCCGCTTGCCGAAGATCAACAGGATCCCGGCCATGACCGCGGGGACGACCGGGATCAGCCAGGCCAGGTCGACAACGGACCCTGCTGCCGCCTCGGAGACGGCGGAGAAAGGCTCGGCGCTCTCTGCGGCCAGGAGGAGGGCGCTCACAGCCTCAACCGATCAGCGTCGTCGGCGTCGATGGACGCGCGGAGTCGGAAGAGGTTGACGATCAGCGCCAGGCCGACGGTGACCTCGGCGGCCGCCACCACCATGACGAAGAAGCTCAGGACCTGGCCATCCAGGTTCCCGTTGATGCGGCTGAACGCGACCAAGGTCAGGTTGACGGAGTTCAGCATCAACTCGATGCACATGAAGATGACGATCATGTTCCGGCGGATCAGCACGCCGACGACGCCGATGGAGAACAATGCGGCCGCGAGCAGCAGGTAGTACCCCGCAGGGATGCCGGCTTCGGGACTCATGCCTGGTCCCCATCCGTGCCCCTGGATTCGTCATCGGAGGTGTCGTCATCGGAGGTGTCGTCATCCCGGGTTGCCGGTCCATCTGCGGGCGCGGAGGTGCCCGCTCCCGGGCCGTTGGCACTCTCTGCTGACTCCGCGAGCTCGGGGGCCGCCGGAACCATGACCAACTCGTAGGGCTCACCCGGCGGATCCGCCTCGCCGCTGTCGACCAGCTCGGAGAGCTTGTCCGTCCGCTTGCCGAGGACCATCGCACCGATGGCGGCGACGACCAGCAGGACGCTGGTCACTTCGAACGCCCAGACGTAGTCGCCGAACAGCAGCCGACCGATCTGGGCGACGTTGCCGCCGGTCTCGTCGGCGTTCTGGGCCTCGAGACCGGTGCAGGGCCGGGCGTCCGAGCCCTGCTCGGCGATCGCGGTCGTCACCGCCTCGGAGGTGTTGCAGGCCGAGTCGGTCCCCATGAAAGGACCGGCGACCGACACCGTGAGCGCCGCGAACAGCACCACACCCAGCGTGATGCCGGCCACGCGTTGGCCGCGCACCTTGCCGGGACCCGCCTCGGCCTCGCGGTCGACGCCCAGCAGCATCAGGACGAAGAGGAACAGGATCATGATCGCGCCCGCGTAGACGATCACCTGGATCGTGGCCAGGAACTGGCCCTGCAGGACGGCGTAGAGCAGCGCGAAGGTGAAGAAGTTGATCACCAACATCAGCGCCGCGTGCACGGGGTTCTTCAGGATCACCACGGAGATGGCAGCGGCCAGCGAGATCGGCGCGATGATCCAGAAGACCCAGAACTCGGCTGACCCGGACGCCGCGGTCACCTCAGCGGCGACCTCCTGCGCCAGGAGCAGTGCGCTCACGCGACGACCTCACCGTCGTCATCGAGGCCGTCGTCCGGCTTGGTCGCGGGATTGGCCGGGACCTGTGCCGCCGCCAGATGCCCGTCCACACCCTTGGTCCGGCGAGGATCCGAGGCGTACGCCTGCGCCTTGCTGACGAGTGGCAGCTGTCCGGCGAAGTTGTCCTCGTAGTACTCCAGTCCGCGTGCGGCGACGTCAGCGTCGGTGTGTGGTGTCTCCTGGGCACCCTCGGGCAGCGGGGCGAGCAACTGGTCCTTGGTGAAGATCAATGATTCCCGGGTGTCATCCGCGATCTCGTAGTCGTTGCTCATCGTGAGGGCGCGGGTCGGGCAGGCCTCGATGCACAGGCCGCAGAAGATGCAGCGGAGGTAGTTGATCTGGTAGTCGACGCCGTACCGCTCGCCCGGTGAGTAGCGCGCATCGGGCGTGTTGTCCGCCCCGCGGACGAAGATCGCGTCGGCCGGGCAGGCCCACGCACAGAGCTCGCAGCCGACGCACTTCTCCAGGCCGTCCTCGTGCCGGTTCAGGACGTGACGGCCGTGGAAGCGCGGCTGGGTCGGTCGCTTGACCTCCGGATACTGCGTCGTGACCGCAGGCCGGAACATGGTCTTGAACGTCAGGCCGAAGCCCTTGCTGAGTGCTTGGAACATGAAGAGGTCCTACTCGGCTCCGGCGCCGACCGGTTCGGGTTCGGCATCAGGGGCGTCGCCGCCGCCGTCGCTGTCACCGATCTGGTCGTCGGAGTCGTCACCGGGGCTACCCGGATCGTCGTCGAGAGTTGAGGTGGCGTCGTCACGGTCGGCGAAGAGTGGCGCCACCACGGAGATGAGGAAGAGCACGCCGAGGATGACCGCGCCCCAGGTCAGGAGGGTCTGGGGGGCGCCCTCGTTCCCGCGGGCGTAGGTGCGGATGACCACCGCGAACCCGGTGAGGAAGACCCAGACGATGCCGAGGGGGAGCATGACCCTCCAGCCGAGGTCCATCAACCGGTCGTAGCGCATCCTCGGGAGCGTGGCGCGCAGCCAGATGAAGATGAAGATGAAGATGAAGACCTTGGCGAGGAAGTACCCCACGGGCAGGACGATCTGACCGATCGTGGCCACGACGCCGTCGCCGCTGGGGACCGGTCCTGAGGGACCGCCCAGGAACATGGTCACGACCAACGCGCTCATCGTGATCACGTTCATGAACTCGGCCAGGAAGAACATCGCGAACTTCGCGCCCGAGTACTCCGTGTGGAAGCCGGCCACCAGCTCACCCTCGGCCTCCGGGAGGTCGAAGGGTGGTCGCTGTGTCTCGGCGACGGCGGCGATGAAGAACAGCAGGAACGCGGGGAACATCGGCACGATGTTCCAAGCCGGGATCGCGGAGATGACCGGGATCGAGTCGCTGATCAGCCCGCCGGCCTGCTGGGCGACGATGTCACTGGCACGGAGTGACCCGGTGTAGATGAAGACGGCTGCTGCGCCGAGCCCCATCGCCAGCTCGTAGGAGATCATCTGAGCGGAGGATCGAACCCCACCGAGCAGCGGGTACTTCGAGCCGGAGGACCAGCCGGCGAGCACGATCCCGTACACCCCGATCGCGCCGGTGGCCAGTGGCCAGAGCAGTCCGATCTGGGGATCCCAGATCTGCAGGGTGATCTCGCGATCAGCCAGGGTGAACGTGCCACCGAAGGGCACCACCGCAAAGGTGACCATGGCGATGATGGCGCTGACCAGGGGTGCGGCGAAGTAGACGACCTTGTCGGCGGCCTTGGGTGTGATGTCCTCCTTGAAGAAGAACTTCGCTCCGTCGGCGAGGGTCTGGAGGATCCCGAAGGGTCCCAGTCGGTTCGGGCCGATCCGTGACTGCATCTTCGACACCAGGCGGCGCTCGCCCCAGATGAGCAGCGCGGTGCTGATCAGGAACAGCGCCCAGCCGGCGACGACGACGAGGAGGATGACGAGGAAGTCGACCCAGTCGCCCAGCTCAGCGATCGGCATCAGCTGTCCTCTCCGTCGGCAGTGTCATCGGAGCCTCCGGCGGCATCATCGCCGGACTCGCCCGCAGATTCCACTGCGGCGACCGCCACGAAGCGGTGCCCCCCACCCAGCTCACGCCGAGCGAGCTTGGGCACCACCACCGTGCCGGGGGCCACAGCAGGCGTGATCCGGCACTGCAGCTCGAGCGTCCCGGCCGCGCCGGTCACACTGACGACACCGCCGTCGGTGAGGTCTCCCGCATCGGCGGCGTTGACCCAGACCTGATGCGGTGGAGCGGACTCGAGCAGCTCCTTGGCGTCGGTGAGCATCGTGCCACCCTCGAGCAGCATCGGGAGGACCGAGACGGCCAGCGACCGGTCCTCGCTGCGCTCGTCCGTGGGGGGCGATGAGGCCGTGGCCTGGGACGGTCCCCGCTCATCGGTGGCGGCCATCAGCGGTGCGGCCTCGCGCCGCACGTCGTTGGCCGTCTCCCAGCCCAGGTCGGGAGTGCCGTCGTCCAGGGCGTGCAACGCCCGGGAGACCTGTCGCAGGATGTCCCAGTCCTGCAGGGTGTGTCCGACAGCGCCCGTTGACTGGGGCCAGGCCTGTCGGCGGCCCTCCCAGTTGGTGAACGAGCCGACGCGCTCCGGGGGTGCGGTTGCAGGGAAGACGATGTCGGAGAGGCGGACGGTCTCGGTCGGCAGCAGGTCACTGGCGATCACCGTCGGCACTTTCCGCAGTGCCTGGCGACCGAGTTCTGGGTGGTCGAAGTCCGATGCCGGGTCGACCCCGATCAGCCACAGCACGTCGATCTCGCCGTTCGCTGCAGCGCTGAGGGTGCTGCCGGCGTCCATGCCGGGCTCCTCCGGCAGCCGCGTCCAGGCGCTTGCAACCGGACCGGGCGCCTCCAGTGGCCGCCCCCCGGGCAGTGATCCCGGCAGCAGGCCGGCCTCCACGGCACCGCGCGCACCCGGCTTCCGTGGCACCCATGCGAAGCCCGCGCCGACGGTGTCGGCCAGTGCCCGGGCTGCGGGCAGCGCGCCGTCGGAGGCGGCCAGTCGCTCGCCGGCCAGCACGACGGAGTGGTGGTCGAGCACGCCGGTGATCGGCGCCAGGGCGTCCACCGAGCCATCAGCCAGCGCCTCCAGCGCCGCAGCCTCCCCACCGACCTCGGTGGGCAGCCACTGCCAGGCGATCTCCTCGAGGCGGCCCATGACCGGGCCCACGACCACGATCTTCAGGCCACGGTCGCGCCACGCCTTGCGGAGCCGCAGGAAGAGCAGCGGCAGCTCCTCGTGCGGCTCGAGCCCGACGATCACGACCGCGGACGCGTCCTCGATGCGCTCGTTGGTGACCGCCGTCTCGCCGGCGATGGCGGGGAGGACCGCGAGGTCGTCGGCGTGTGGGGCGACCCGGAAGTCGACGTTGTCGGTGCCGATGACGTCACGGGCGAAGCGACTGACCGCGTAGGCGTCCTCGTCGGTCAGCCGTCCCCCGGTCAGGATCCCGACGCGCGTGGGGTCGACGCCATGCAGCGCCTCGGCCGCGGCGTCGATTGCGGCTACCCACGAGGTGGGCTGCAGCGAGCCCGAGTCGCCGCGGACCAGCGGTGTCGTCAGCCGCTCGGGTGAGGCGACGAACTCGTAGCCGTACCGGTTCTTGTCGTCCAGCCACGCGTCGTTGACGGCCAGGTTCGTCCGAGCCAGGGTGCGCTGGATGACGCCGCGTCGGACGTCGTGCCGGACGTTCGCGCCGGAGGCATCGTGGAAGGCGATGCCGGGTATGCGCTTGATGTCGAAGGGTCGGGCGCCGAAGCGGTAGGAGTTCGAGGTGAGCGCACCGACCGGGCAGATCTGGACGACGTTGCCGGCGAAATAGGACTCGTAGGGCTGATCGCCGTAGATCGACACCTGCTCCAGCGCGCCGCGCTCGAAGAGCTCGATGAACGGGTCGCCGGAGATCTGCTTGGAGAACCGGGTGCAGCGGGCGCACAGCACGCAACGCTCGCGGTCCAGGGCGATCTGGGCGTTGATCGGCAGGGCCTTGGTGAAGACGCGCTTCTTCTCATACATCCGGGAGTCGCCGCGACCGTGGGCCAGCGCCTGGTCCTGCAGCGGGCACTCGCCACCCTTGTCGCACTGCGGGCAGTCGAGGGGGTGGTTGACCAGCAGGAGCTCCATCTGGGACTCCTGGTACTCCCGGGCCAACTCGCTGGTCTCCTGGGTGCGGATGACCATGTCGGGCCGTACGCGCTCGGAGCAGGCCGGCGTGGGCTTGCGGGCACCCTCGACATCGACCAGGCACTGGCGGCACGCGGCGACCGGGTCGAGCAGGGGGTGGTCGCAGAAGCGGGGGATGGTGACGCCGATCTGCTCGGCGGCACGGATCACCAGCGTCCCGGGCTCGACCTCCATGGCGACCCCGTCGATGGTGATCGGGATCAGCTCGGGCTTGGTGTCCTCAGACGCCGTGTCAGACATGGCCGACTCCGACCATCATCTTGGGCCGGTTGCTCTGCGCGTTGTCGGTGATGGCGCCGGCGTGCGGCGTGATGTGGTCGGGCAGTCGACCGCGCTGGATCAGGTACTCGTACTCGTCACGGAAGTACTTGATCGAGGACTTGACCGGGGACGTCGCCCCATCCGCAAGCGCGCAGAAGGAGCGCCCGAAGATGTTGTCGGCCAGTTCATCCAGCGTGTCGATGTCCTCCGGGCGACCCCGGCCGTCGAGCATCCGCTCGAGGATCTGACCCACCCAGAAGTTGCCCTCCCGGCAGGGCGTGCACTTTCCGCAGGACTCGTGCTCGTAGAAGCGGATCCAGTTGAGCGTGGCCTCGACCACCGAGGTCTTGTCGGAGTACATCATCATCGCGCCGGTCCCCATGAGGGAGCCGGCCTCGGCGATGGAGTCGAAGTCCATCGGGATGTCGAAGTGCTCGTCGGTCAGCAGGGGGGTCGACGATCCGCCGGGCGCCCAGAACTTGAGGTTGCGGCCGGGCAACATGCCGCCGCAGGCCTCCTCGACGATCTCGCGGCACGAGGTGCCCATCGGGAACTCGTAGTTGCCGGGCCGGGCCACCTCGCCGGACACGCAGAACAGCTTGGTGCCCGGTGAGCGCTCGGGGCCCCACTGCTTCCACCAGTTGGCGCCGTGCTCGATGATGTGACCGGCGGCGGCGATGGACTCCACGTTGTTGATGACCGTGGGGCAGGCGTAGAGGCCGGCGACGGCGGGAAAGGGCGGGCGGAGGCGTGGTTGGCCGCGACGGCCCTCCAGTGCCTCCAGCAGCGCAGTCTCCTCACCGCAGATGTAGGCACCGGAGCCGTAGTGCAGCGTGATGTGGTGGCTGAACCCGGAGCCCTGGATGTCCTCACCCAGGTAGTTGTTCGCGTACGCCTCAGCGAGGGCCTCCTCCAGCCGGATGCCGGGGAAGAGGTACTCGCCGCGGATGAAGATGAAGGAGCGGGGGGAGTTCAGGGCATACGCCGAGCAGATGATCCCCTCGATGAGTTGGAACGGGTCGCGCTCCATGAGCTCTCGGTCCTTGAAGGTGCCGGGCTCGGACTCGTCGGCGTTGACGACCAGGTAGACGGGCTTGCCGGTGTCCTGCGGCACGAAGCTCCACTTCAGGCCGGTCGGGAAGCCTGCGCCACCGCGACCTCGGAGCCCGGAGTCCTTCACGACCTCACGCAGGACGGCGGGGTCCTGGGCGAAGGCGCGCTTCATCGCCTTCCAGCCGTCCAGCCGGGTGTAGCCCTCAAGCGTGTGGGCATCCGGCTCGTCGTAGCGCTTGGACAGCACCTTGACCTGTGGCATCAGCTTGCTCCTTCGCTGTCGGCCTCGCCCGGTGGCTCCTCGCGAGGATCCGCGTCGTCGTCGGTGTCGGCCTCGGCTCCCTGGACGCCGGGATCGGCGTCGCTGGGCGCTGCCTCCTCCGCGATCTCGTCCGGCTGACCACCGGCTGCCGCCACGGCGTCCTCGGTCTGCTCCTCCGCCTCGGCGCTGGACCCTGCCGCGCCGGGGATCGGCTCCTCGGTGATCGGGACGTTCTTGGCGGGCGGGGGTACCTCATCAGGGCGAGCGGCGGCCCCGTCCGCGGTGGGATCCGCCCCGTTGGTCCCGAAGCTGATGATGCCGACACCACCGGCTCCGACGCCGGCCTCGGGCTGGGGCACGGCTCCGTGCTCGGCCGTGGCCAGGCCCAGTCGCTGGCCGGGACCGTCGGGGTCGATCGGACCGATTGCGGCCAGCCGGTGCGAGGCCTCGCGGACGCCGGGCGGGATCATGCCGCGGGTGGGCTCCGCCGGGTTTCCCTCCCGGAGACCCTCCACCAGGGAGATGGCGGCGTCGGGCTCGACCATCTCGTAGTTGATGTAGTCGACGCTGATCAGCGGGGCGCCCTCGCAGTTGCCCAGGCACTCGGCGTGCTCCAGCGTGATGGTCCCGTCCTGGGTGGTCTCGTTGTGGCCGACGCCGAGGTGGTCGCTGACCCGGTCGTAGACCTCCTTGCCGCCTCGGACGGCGCAGGAGAAGTTGGTGCAGATGCTGACCAGGTGGCGGCCCATCGGCTCGCGCTTGTACATCGTGTAGAAGGTCGAGACTGCGGCCACCTCGGCCTTGGTCAGGTCCAGCAGTTCGGCGCACTCCGCGATCCCGTCATCACTGACGTAGCCGTCCTGGTACTGCACCAGGTGGAGCAGCGGCAGCAGAGCGCTGCGCTTGACCGGGTAGCGCGCCACCAGGCCTTCGGCTTTGGATCGATTCTCTGGTGAGAACACAGTCGGGAGGGGCCTTTCGGTGTGGTCTCGGGACGACGGGCGGCGCAGGCCCGCAGGTTATCAGCGGAGGGGTCGCTTTGTGATCGGGCTCACAAGCCCATGTGACACTCGGGAGATGCAGTCCTCGTTCAGGTGATCAGGTCAGCAAGTTCGGCCACTCGCGAACTCCCCGCCGAGCCAAGCGCCTCGTGCCACGAGCCTCGCGCGTGACTGATCGGCGTACGCCCGTCGTCCAGCCACTGCCAGACCGCGTGGGAGCCGTAGGCGAATCCTGCTGCACCAGCGCGCAGAGCAGCACGGATGGCGCGTTCGACGTCATCGGCGTCGAATCGTCCAGCAGCCGGATCGAAGTCGATGGGGTGATCCTCGTAGCAGGGTTCGGCATCTAGACATGGCCGAGACGGGTCGAGACGGCGCATGCGTTCGACCAGGCGACGCGGGGCCGTCCGGTCGGAGGAGTGACCTGACTGGCACATGTGGAAGTCGATCCACGTCTCTGCCGCCAACTCGTCAGCACTCGTGTGGCCAGCAGGTGGGTGATAGCTGCACAGGTGGGGTTGCGCCTGGGTCTGGTTGATTCCCGCGGCCATGGCGGCCCACAGCGGGCGGTGGTCAGCTTCCGGCTCGACGACCGGTCGATCACCACCCAGGATCCAGATCACGTTTGCATGATCACCGAACCGGTGTCCCACCCAGCGGCCCCAGCGACCGGCAGCCGCGGCATCGAACAGGACCGGCGTCGGGCGCCAGAGCGGCGTGACGTAGGCACCCCAGGTCGGGAGCAGGCCGACGACGAGCCCCCGGTCGGCGCACGCGCTGATGATGTGGTCGGCATGCGCCATGTAGGACTCGTTCGGCCGGTCGATGTCGCCATCGACCAGTGGAAGCTCCCCGGCATGGTTCGGCGTCGTCGTTCCGTCGAGTTCGGCCAGCAGAACGGTCTGGATCACCGTGAACCCCTTCGCGGCCCGGTCGTCGAGGTACCTCTCGATCTCGCCGGGTGCCGCTCGATGGATCAGCTCCCAGGCCGTGTCGGCTGCGTAGGCGAAGACCCCGCCATCTGCGCGGCGGAGCCGGTCGCAGTCGCAGATGAGCGGGAACACCTCACGGCCCTAGCGGTCGACGCCGCCCATCACCGGGTCCAGTGACGCCACCGCCGCGATCACGTCGGCGATCTGGAGGCCCCGGGTCACCGAGGGGATGGTGCCGATGTGGATGAAGGAGGGCTCGCGCACGCGGACGCGGTAGGGCTTGTTGGTGCCGCTGGAGGTCATGGCGTAACCCAGCTCGCCGCGGGGGCTCTCGACGGCCTGATAGACCTGCCCCTTCGGCACCTCGAAGCCCTCGGTCACCAGCTTGAAGTGGTGGATCAGCGCCTCCATGGACTGGCCCATGATCTTGCCGATGTACTCCTTGGCGTTGCCCAGTCCGTCGGGCCCGAGCGCCAACTGTGCCGGCCAGGCGATCTTCTTGTCCGCCACCATCACCGGACCGCCGGGCAGGACCTTCAGGGCCTGCTGGACGATCTTGATGGACTCCCGCATCTCCGCGATGCGGATCAGGAACCGCCCGTAGCCGTCGCAGGTGTCGACCGTCGGGACCTCGAAGTCGTACTGCTCGATGCCGCAGTATGGCTGGGATTTGCGCAGGTCGTGGGCCAGACCGGTGGACCGCAGAACCGGCCCGGTGACACCGAGGTCCAAGCACTGCTCACGGGTGAGGACACCGACGCCGCTGTTGCGCTCCAGCCAGATGGGGTTCTGGGTGAGCAGGTCCTCCAGCTCGTCGATCTTGCCGGGCAGCGCATCGATGACCTCGCTGACCCGCTCGATGAAGGTCTCCGGGACGTCCTGAGCCAGACCGCCGGGGCGGATGAAGGCGTGGTTCATCCGCAGGCCGGTGACGAACTCGAGGATGTCGAGCAGGTCCTCGCGCTCTCGGAAGCCGTAGATCATGGCCGAGAGCGCACCCATCTCCATGCCGCCGGTCGCCAACGCGACCTGGTGGGAGGTGATCCGATTGATCTCGGTGAGGATCACGCGGATGGCCTGCGCCCGCTCCGGGATCTGGTCGGAGATGCCCAGCAGCTTCTCGACCGCCAGGCAGTACGCCAACTCGTTGTGCAAGGGCGCGAGGTAATCCATTCGTGTGACGAACGTCACGCCCTGGACCCAGGGCCGGTACTCGGCGTTCTTCTCGATTCCGGTGTGGAGGTACCCGATGACCGGCTGGTTGTCGACGATGACCTCGCCGTCCATGGTCAGCAGCATGCGGAGGACGCCGTGCGTGGACGGGTGCTGCGGCCCCATGTTGATGACCATGAGGTCGTCTTCGATGGCATCCGGCAGGTTCTGCCACTCCCCGGGCGCGGCAACGGTGAACTCCCCGTCGACGGGCTCGAGTGTCGCGGTGCTGGTGGTCGTCAGCTCGGCGGTCTCATCCGCCCATGCGCCTGTGTCGTCAGTCACGAGTGGCCTCTCCAGAGCGTCACGCTAGTAGTCACGCTCATCCGGTGGGGGGATGGTCTCGCCCTTGTACATGACCTCGACCCCACCGAGCGGGTAGTCCTTGCGGTGCGGGTGGCCGTTCCAGTCGTCCGGCATCATGATCCGGGTGAGGTTGGGGTGGCCGGTGAACTCCACGCCCATGAGGTCGTAGGCCTCACGCTCCATGAAGTTGGCCGAGGAGTAGATCCCGGTCGCGCTGGCCACGGTCGGGTCGTCATCCGGGAGGGACACCCTGATGCGGAACCAGTGGTTCTTCGCGACCGAGCGCAGGATGTAGTTGACCTCGATCGACCCCTCGTCCCGCTCCTCGGTGTAGGTCGGCCAGCCGGTGGTCTCCTCGACGTCGACGGGCATCACCCCACCCGGCCAGTGGACCGCGGAGATGTCGCTGAGCAGCTCGCACTGCGTCGCTGCGTCGTCGCGGGCGAACTGCAACGCCGCTGTCAGCGTCACCGGGTCGACGGTGATGGTCAGCTCGCCGCGGTGCTCGCTGGCCGTGGCGCCCGGGATCCCGCCGGTCAGCACCTCGCGCAGCTCCTGGAGATGGACCGACAGGGTGGAAGCGCCGGTGTCGTCGTCTTCCTTGGCGGCCTTCGTGGTCGTGGCATCCACCATCAGGCGCCGTCACCTCTGTCAGTGCTGCCGGAGCCGGACCCGCTCCCGGACGACCCGTCCCCGAAGCCGGCCCCGGTCGGCACGGCCCAGGACGCGCCGGGCTTGCCAGCCTCGACGTCATCAGCCAACTGCGCGGCGGACCGCCGGACAGCGTCTGACTTGGAGGCGCGGCCCGCAACCACCGCCTCCTTCGGCATGATCCGGTGCAGGGCGGGTGCGGTCATGGGCTTGCCGTCGGGTGTGACCTCCTCCACGGTGTCGCCGTCGACCCAGCCGGTCCGACGCCGGAAGTCCTCCATGGACTCGCCCTTGCGGGGCCGCTCGACCAGCTGCTCGTTGCGGATCTTGTCGTGCAGCTTGAGGATGCCGTCCATCAGCAACTCGGGGCGCGGGGGGCAGCCGGGGACGTACATGTCGACGGGGATGATGTGGTCGACGCCCTGGACGATGGCGTAGTTGTTGAACATCCCCCCGGAGCTTGCGCACACACCCATCGAGATGACCCACTTGGGATCGGCCATCTGGTCGTAGAGGTTGCGGACCACGGGGGCCATCTTCTGCGACACGCGACCGGCCACGATCATCAGGTCCGCCTGCCGCGGTGAGGCGCGGAAGACCTCCATCCCGAAGCGCGCCAGGTCGTAGTGGGCGGCGCCTGTGGCCATCATCTCGATGGCACAGCAGGCCAGGCCGAAGGTCGCCGGGAACAGCGAGCCGGCCCGGGCGATCCCCAGCAGCTTCTCCGTGCTGGTCAGCAGGATGCCGTTCGGCAGCTTGGACTCTATTCCCATTCCAGACCCCCCTTGCGCACGACGTAGAAGTAGGACTCGAGCAGCAGGGCCAGGAACACGCCCATCACGGCCAGGCCGTACCAGCCCAGCTCACCCAGGACCGTGGCCCACGGGTAGAGGAACACCGCCTCGACGTCGAAGATGATGAACAACATCGCGATCAGGTAGAACTTGACCGGGAAGCGTTGGCCTGCCACAGCGGTCTCGGGCTCGGGGATGATCCCGGACTCGTAGGCCGCTTCCTTCGCCGGGTTGGGGTTCGACGGACCGAGCTTGGCCGAGACGGCCACGCTCAGCACGACGAACAGCGTCGCAACGGCGAAGAGCAGGACGATCGGCAGGTACTCAACCAGCACGGCGGCTACTCACTCCTCGGGCATCGAGCAACATGTTGCATCTGGGCCTCGTCATGAGGGCTTCCCGCAACCTGTCGCACCATTTGGCATCCAGTTCGCAGCGTACCAGTGAACCCTCGCCAACTAACCTGCTGGTTGTGTCCTCGTCGTCACTATCTGCGGGCGGGTCACCCGGAGAGCCGGGTGACGAATCAGCCACGGGTGGCCTGTGGGGTGACCCGGCCGAGTACGTCGATCCGACGGGGGATCTGATCCTGCCGAGCGAGGCGGAGCAGGAGCAACTGCGGCAGCGCGCGACCGCACGTGCCGGCCGAGCGGTCAAGCAGAAGGTGAGCGACCTGTTCGGCGCCGGCGGGCCGGCCTTCAGGCTGCTGGCCAACGCGCACGCCGCCTCGACCGCGGGGGACACACTGGTTGCGATCGCGCTGGCGAACTCGCTGTTCTTCCAGGTCCCCTCGGCTGAGGCCCGCGGCAACGTGGCCCTGTACCTGCTGCTCACGATGGCACCGTTCGCCGTGATCGGGCCACTGCTGGGGCGGTTCTTCGACCGTGCCGGAGCGGAGCGGACGGTCCTCATCTGGGCCTCCTCCGTCCGTGTGGTCGCTGCGGTGACGTTGGTGGTGCTGGCCGACTCCATCTGGCTGTTCCCGCTGGCCTTCTCGCTGCTCGTGCTGTCCCGGGTCCACGGGATCGCCCGATCAGCGCTGCTCCCCCAGGCCCTGTCCAATCCGATCGCCCTGGTCACAGCGAACGCTCGATTGGCGCAGGTCAGCGTCATCGGCGGTGGCGCGGCCGCACCGGTCGGGGCCGCGCTGGCTGTTGTCGGGTCGGAGGCGGTCCTGGTCGGCGCAGCTGCGGTCTTCGGCATCGCGACCTGGCAATCGATGGTCCTGCCGGCGCTGCAGGGACGCCCGACGGATGCCACAGCGGAACCGGCACCACCGAGCCCGCTGCCGCTGCGAACCCAGACGCCGTACACGGATCGTCTGCGTCGGACGCGGCGCGTGGAAGATGAGGAGACCGAATTCGTGGAGGCGGTCGAGGTCGACCCCCGACCGGTCACGGGTCTCCTCGCCCTGAGCCAGACCACGCAACTGCGCCTGGCCCAGTTCGCCACCGCGATGGTCCGGCTGCTGAACGGCTTCCTGGTCCTGATCCTGGCCTTCGCGTTCCGCGACATCGATGCCCCGCTGTTCGACTTCGGGGCGGTGTTGGCCGCGGCCGGTCTCGGCTTCGGGTTGGCGGCCCTCGCGGCCCCGATGCTGGAGCGAGCGCTGCGGGAGGAGCCCATGGTGGTCGCCGCCCTGGCCGTCGAGGCCGCCGCGGCGTTCATCGCCGGGCAGTTCTTCGGGTTGCCCGCGGCCGCCTTCCTCTCCCTCGCGGCGGGGTATGCGTGGGGGACGGCCAAGTTCGCATTCGACGGTCTGCTCCAGGCGACGGTGGCCGCCGAGAACCGCGGCCGTGCGTTCACGCGCTCGGAGACGATCTTCCAGCTGGCGTGGGTGCTCGGCGCGGTCATCCCGACCGCGATCGTGCTGGACGTCCGGGTGGGGCTGATCATCGCCGGGATCACCGCGCTGTGCGCTCAGACCGTCTACGTCTCGCGGCTCCTGCAGCAGCGCTGAGCCGTCCCTGGAGGCGGTCAGGCCACCTTGGTCGCCTGCAGCGTGAAGGTCGCCGGCAGCCGGTTCGGTCTGCGCCTGAGCCGGAACTCCCCGGCATCGTCAGCCGCCATGGCCGCACCGAGTGCGTTCCAGGGAGCCGAGTTGTGCTCCGTCAGGGCGTCGATCCGCATGCCGGCGGCCAGGACCGCGGTGACGATCTCCCCGATGCCGTGGTTGAAGGAGACCGTCGTCGGCGAGGCGATCGGGCCATCCGCCTCGACGTAGGTCTCGGTCTCCTCCTCCACGACCGCCTCACCCTCGAAGTAGTCATAGACCATGGCCACCTCGTCGTCATCACGGCCGTAGTCGAGGGCGAGGAGCACGGGGTGCCCGTCGCGGATGAACAGTCGCCCGCCGGGCCGGAGCAGGGCGGCCACGACCCTGGCCCACGGGGTGATCTCGGGGACCCAGCAGATGGCCCCGATGCCCGTGTAGACCAGGTCGAAGCGCTCATCTCCGAGGACCTCGTCGGCCCGCAGGACGTCCGACTCGACGTAGGTGATCGGCTGGTCGGAGTCCTCGGCCAGTTGACGTGCGACGGACAACGCCGAGGGCGAGAAGTCCAGACCGGTGACGGTCGCGCCCAGCCTTGCGAGGGAGAGGGTGTCGGTCCCGATGTGGCACTGCAGGTGGACGACGTCCAACCCCTCGATGTCACCCAGTCGCGGGCGGTCGAAGGCGACCACCGGGGAGAGGTGATCCGGATCGTGGCGGTAGGCGTCCAACTGGTAGCCCTGCTCGTGCAGCGGCACCCGACTCTCCCAGTTGGCCTTGTTGACGGCGGTGTAGTTCTCGATCGGATTCATCGACCCAGGCTAAATCCCGCAAGATCGACGAGACCGCGCCACAGTTGGGGCGTGCCTCGTGTCGTCGTCGGCGTCCTCTCCACGGTCCTCGTTGCCCTGCTGCTCCCACTGCCGTCCATCCCGGCGGCCGCCATCGTCCTGGCAGCAGGCGTGGACGGTGAGTCGGCCCCCGGCCAGCGGAACCCGGCCCGCCGGGGCCCCGAGGTGTCGGTGATACGCACGACCGGGTCCTTGCCGGCCGATGTGGTCGTGCAGGCCGCGAACGTCGTCGGGGTCACAGCCGTGGCGGAGGTCGACACCGAGACCGTCCGGCTGATGGACACCTCCGCCGGTGTCGGTTGGGCATCTGGGTTCGGCGTGGCCTTCGACCTGTACGGCGTCGACCCCGCCACCTACGCAGATGTCGTCCCGGCGGCCGGGGCGTTGGATCAACTCGGGGACGGCGAGGTGGTGCTGTCGGCTACCGCTGCCCGCCAACGAGGCATCGGACCGGGGGACTGGATCGCCTTGCACGACGGGCGACGACTCGCTGTCGTGGGGACGATCGCCGCTGGGCTGATCGATGGTGCCGGAGGGGTCGTGACCCGTGGGACCCTGCAGGGCCGAACTCGCTACGCACTCGTGGCGCACGGCGTATCCGATGGGGTCCCGGCCGCCCTCGACGCCATCGTCGCACCGATCCCCCGGACCCTGGTCCGCACGGTCGGGGCGGCGCCGTGGTCGATCGGCTGGCGGACCGTGGCCTCACTGACGGCGCTGGAGGATGCACTCGGTCCGCTGCCATACCGGCCGGCCGCCGGGCGCTCGATCGTCCTCGGCCAGGCGGTGGATGTGGTGGACGCTGAGGTTCCCATCCTCGGACGGGTCCGGTGTCATGCCGCCATCATCGAGCCACTGCGCCAGGCCCTGGGCGCGATCGAGCAGGACGGCTTGGCCGACCTGGTGGATCCGACCGACTACGCCGGCTGCCACTCCCCCCGGCTCATCGCGGCTGGCGGACCGATCTCCCGCCACGCGTTCGGGATCGCCGTCGACCTGAACGCCTCGACCAACGGGTTCGGCGTCGCACCGACGATGGATCTCCGCATCGTGGAGCACTTCTCCGCGGCCGGCTTCGTCTGGGGTGGTGACTGGCCGGTGCCGGACGGCATGCACTTCGAGTGGCACCCGGACGCCTGACGGAGTGACGCGTGAGTTTGACGCAACGTGTTCCGCGAACTACTATCTGTAAGTAGACGGTAAGCCGACCGCCGCCACCAAGCTGCAGGACATGGGGGAGACCTTGGAGTCACACGCCAACGCCCACCTGTCCTGGCAGTATCTGAGCGATCCTGGCGTTGCGTCCCACCCGCCTGCAGGCTCGGAGGGTGGTCCCCCGGTCGGGTCCGGGCCGACCAGGCGCTCGGTCTCCAAGCTGGCCGGAAGCTCCGCGATCATCGGTCTCATCTGGGGCCGGGTGCCCATCGTCGGTCCACTGCTCGCCATCGGGCTCGGCATCGCGGCGATCCCGAGCGATCAGGCAATCCAACGGCTCACTCCAGGAATCGAACGGCATATGAATCGGCAGAAGTCGCGGCGTGTTCGCCGACGGGGCGGCGCACCGGGTCCCCGCCTGCGGAGGGCTGTCCTCCCAGCCCAGTTGGACCGTCAACCGGCTCCCTGATCACGAATACGGTGGCCGAGTGGACCGACCGGACCGTCTTGGAACGCCCCGACGCTGGGCCGTGCTGGCCCTCGGGCTGGTCTTGCTCGTCATCGGCGTGTCGACGTCCATCCTCGCTGGCCTGGGCGTGGGGTCGTGGCAGGTGTTCGAGACCGGCCTCATGGCCGCCACCGGGTTGCCATTCGCTCCGGTCGCGATCGCCGAGTCCCTGATCCTGCTGGTCGTTGCCTGGGTCTGGCTCGGTCAGCCGCCGTGGGCGGCGACGGTCATCCTGGCGTTCGCCGGCCTGCCCATCGGGTGGGTGCTCGACACGTTCTCCCAGCCGGACAGCCTGCTCGCACAGACGGCGATGCTGCTGGGCAGCATCGTGCTGATCGGTCTCGGGGTTGCGTTCTACCTGGCTGCCGCCCTGGGCGCGTCGGCCCAGGACGCGATGTTCGTCGGGCTGTACGAGACCTACTCGTGGCGACCGGGCTATGTCCGGTTCGGACTCGACTTCACACTCGTGGTGCTCGGCACGCTGCTCGGTGGCCAGTTGGGGATCGGGACCCTGGTCGCAACCATCGGCATCCCGGTGATCATCGAGCCAGCGCTCCGCCTGGGCCACCAACTGGCCGATACACCACTGCCGGTCGCGATGCGTCCGTCCGGCTGAGCGCTGTGTACCAAGAGTCGGACGTGCCCATACTCGGGGTCATGTCCGACGACGCCCTCGACGTCCCGATCTCCGGCGACACGATCAAGCTGGGCCAGTTCCTCAAGTTGGCGAACGTGATCGAGTCCGGCGCGCACGCCAAGCTGGTTCTGGCCGACGGCGTCGTCACCGTGAACGGCGAGGTCGAGGTCCGCCGAGGACGTCAACTCTCCGTCGGGGACGCTGTCGAGGTCGCTGGCGAGGTGTTCCTGGTCGGCGAGGGACACGGCACCCGCTGACGAGAACTATGCGGCTGGGACGACCCGGCTCAGCGTGTTGATGACCACGTCGGTCACGTTGCGGTTCTTCTCATTGACCAGGTGGGCCATCGTGCGGAACACGAAGTCCATGAGCCGACGGCGCGGCATGCCGTACTCGGTGCACATCCGCATGACCGTGGGGTTGGCCATGACGGTCAGGAAGACCCGCCCCAGCTGGTAGTAGCCGCCCCAGGTGTGCCTGAGCTCCTCCGGGTACCGGCGCAGCAGGTCTGGGTTGTTCGCGACGAAGGCCTGATCGATCGCGCGTGCGGCCATGTCGGCCGCCTCGATGGCGTAGGAGATCCCCTCCCCGTTGAAGGGGTTGACCATCCCGCCAGAGTCACCGACGAGCACCGCGCCCTTCCAGATGTGGGGATGCCGGTTGTGACCCATCGGCAGGCCGGCGCCCTTGACGCGGCCGACGCGGGTCTCGGGGTTCATCTCCCACTCCGCCGGGAAGCTCGCCACCCAGTCGTCGAGGACCGTGCGATAGCTGGTGGACTGGTAGTGCTCCGAGGTCGAGATCAGGCCCCAACCGACGTTGGCCAGCCCGTCGTCGAGGGGGAAGATCCAGCCGTAGCCCGGCAGCAGCTCACCGTCGGGGTTCCGCATCTCGAGGAACCCTTCCATGTGATCCATCGTCGATCGCGGTGTGCGGTAGTAGGCCCGGACGGCCGTTCCCATGGGTCGCGTCTCGTCCCGGTGCAGACCCATCTGGACTGCCAGGCGGGAGGATCCGCCGTCAGCCAGGACGACGATCCTGGCGTGGATGGCACCGTGGCTGCCGTCGGGCCGTTGGTAGACGACGCCACACACGGTGTCCTCGGCAGGCGTGGACCAGATCGGCGCGACTGCCTTCGTCTGCTCCCACAGATGTGCCCCGGCACCGGCGGCGTTCTTCGCCAGGGTGTGGTCGAACAGGGCCCGCGTGGCGGTGATGGAGTGGGTCGGGAACTCGTCGGTCTCGGGCCAGGGCATGTTCCACACCACGCCGCCGCCGTACATCCGCAGCCCCGTCTGCCGAGCCCAGCCGTCAGGGGTGCCCTCCGCCTCGGCAGTCAGATCCAACATCCGCATGGCGTGCACGGCCCGTGGGGTCAGCCCATCACCGCAGACCTTGTCGCGGGGGAAGGATTCCTTCTCCAGGATCACGACGTCGTGGCCCAGTTGGGCCAGGAAGTAGCCAGCCGCGGCGCCGCCCGGTCCTGCGCCGACGACCACGACATCCGCGGTCTCGGTCGGTCCGGACAGGTCGACGGGTTCGGAGGTGTAGCCGGCCGGATTGATCGGTGATGCCATCACCAGCAACGGTACCCACGGGGCCGGGTCGTGACCCCCGGGGCGTCCGGGCAGCACCAGGCCTGCTGAGCGATGCGCGCCTCAGCTCCGGGCCACGTGCTGGATGGCGGAGGCGGGGACGAAGCGCAACCGTTCGCCGTCGTCCTCGGCGTTGGCCGTGCCGTCGACCAGCAGCGACAGGTCCGACCGGCCACCCTCCGACGGCCACAGCAGCGTTGCGTTCGCCGCCGCCTGGACGTTGGTGAGCGATCCTCGACCGGGCGTCATGACCAGGTCGGTGCCGTCCCAGGCGACCGTCAGGGCAACCACCTTGGGGCCGTCCTGCCCACAGGTGATGAGATAGGCGGCACGCCCCCGCTCCTCCACCTGGCCGGGCAGGTCCGCCAGCTCCACCCGGATGCTCACGACGACCCCGCCGGGACGTCGACCGACGGCTCGTGCAGCTCGTGCACGAGCTCGACGAGGACCTCGGGCTTGGACCAGTTCAGCGCGTGGCCGTGACCGGGAACCCAGACGTTCCGGGCGTTCGGGATGAGCTCACCCATCCGTTCGGAGTGCCAGCGCGGCGTGGTCTGATCCTCCTCCCCACACACGACCACCGTCGACACCTCGATCTCTCCCAGGCGGTCGTAGAAGCTGGTGTGCGCCAGCCGGCTGAGCAACGGCACCAACGCCTGGTGGTCCTGCGACAGGAAGTCGTCGATGAACGCACGGCAGGCGGCTGGTGAGGGGTTCGGCCCGTAGATGGACGCGGCGAACGGCAGCGCGATGGACTCGTACTGCAACATGCGCTCGAGGAGTCCGCTCGTTATGAGGGGTATCTGCGCCCTCGTCTGTGGCGCGTCGACCGCCGCGTCACCGGCCAGGCTGGCGAACAGCACCAGCCCGCGGAGTCGGTCAGCGGTCTCGGGGTGCTCGAGCAGCGTCGCGATCGACACATATCCGCCCGTGGAGTGACCGACCAGCACACCGTCGGTCACGTCGTGCTCCTCCAGCAGCGCGACGATGTCGTCGGCGATGACCTCCAGCTCGATGCCGTCGGTGCCGATGGTGGTCTGCCCGTGGCCACGCCAGTCGGCACAGATCACCCGGAAGCCCGCGTCGACCAGCATCGTGGCGACCACCGTCCACGCGCGCATGGAGACGCCGTAGCCGTGCAGCAGCACGACATCGGGGCCGCTGCCGGCCACCTTGGATCGCATCCTGGCCCCGTCTGGACGGTCCAACCAGACGGTATCGCCCGGGGGATCCGATTCGAGCAGCAGCGGATCGATCGGGTCGGGGTTGGCCTGGATGGCGCCGACCTGTCGGCGGACGGCGGCGTAGCCGGCCCCCACGATGGCCAGTGCAAGGAGAGGAAGTCGCATAGCTGGAACCTAGTCCCTGACCACCACTGGCACTAGCGTCGCGGGTGCATGCGGGGGTGGTCGGCTCGGAGGCACGTCTGCCTGATTCGGCCAGTGGGACACCACCTCGAACTCTCGGTACACGCTCCGACCCGCCGGCCCACGAGATTAACCGAGAGATGCGCCTGACCTGCCACTCCGGAACTCTCGGCACACGATGTCCCGATGAGGGCCGCCAACCGGGTACTGAGAACCAGCGCTGTACCGAGAGTCGACCGGTGTACCGAGAGTCGACCGGTCTACCGAGAGTCGACCGGTCTACCGAGAGTTGACCGGTGTACCGAAGGTGGACCCCGTTCTGCCGGGGACGCGGCCGGCCACCGTGGCGTGTTCAGCTCCCGTCTGGGGTGCCTTCCACCGGAGGACGCCGTCGAAGTAGGGTCAGCGGCCTGATGACCAGCGACTCCTCGCCACAAAGCCCCCAGGACACCACGATGTTGGAGGCCCGTGTCGTGGCGCTCGCCACGGAGCTCGACCCGACCGTGGAGATCGTGACGATCGATCCTGACCTGGCCGACACGGCCGCGTTCTGCGAGGCCTACGGGTACAGCCTGGAGGAGTCGTGCAACTGCATCGTCGTGCAAGCCAAGACCGGTGAGGCGGCCTATGCCGCATGTCTTGTGCAGGCGACGAGGCGGCTGGACCTGAACCGGCACTCACGGCTCATCGTGGGCGCCAGGAAGGCGAGCTTCGCCTCCGCCGAGGCCACCGTGGAGGTGACGGGGATGGTCCCCGGCGGGGTGACGCCCATCGGACTGCCGACGGATCTGCCGCTGTTCGTGGACGAGCCGATCATGGAACTCGACCGGGTCGTGGTCGGCGGTGGCGGTCGTGGGACGAAGCTGCGGCTGAGCCCCACCGTCCTGGGTGACCTACCCAACGTCACCGTTGCCGCAATCAGTCGGTAGTGGCTCAGGCCAGGACGTAGGTGTTGGCCAGGACCGCCTCCTCCTTCTCGGTCCGCACGATCACCCGGCGGCGGACATACCCCGGGCCCTCGAAATGGTCGATCAGGTTCCAGTCGATTGACGGAGCCTCGAGCAGGTCCACGTGCACCGGTTCCGTCCCCTCCAGCGTCAGTCCCGGGTAGCCGTTCCAGCCATCGTCCAGGCGGCGGCCCCGGACCGTTCCGGCCGTCCACCGTCCACCGAAGGGCCGCAGCACCGCCTCGTTCGTGCCACCGGGCGCCAGGGTCCCGTACACCGCCAGACGCGTGGCCGCTTCGGCGCGCAGGAGGTGCCGGACGGCCACGGCGTCCATCGCGGAGGTCCCGACGGACTTGTAGACCGTCGGCCGCCCGCCGGCGGGCCCGAGCGTCACCGTGTCGGTGACCAGCTCGGCCAGATCGGCCACGACCACGCCGTCGTCGACCACGCCCGCCTCGATGGCCATCAGGATGTCACCGGCCTCGTGGGCCGCTGCAGCACGGTCGTCGACGAACACCCGTCCGGCGGCGATCAGGTCCGCTGCCAACTCCCGCGTGTCCGGGGAGAAGGCTCCGATCGCCGTCACGTGCGCCCCGTCGGCGATGTCCGAGGCACCGAGGAGGGCGGTCGGACTGTTCGTGCAGACCGACACGATGTCCGCCCCGTCCGCCGCAGCAGCTGGCGTCCCGGCGACGGCGACACGGCTGATGCCCAACTCGGCACGCGCGTGCTCCACTAACGCCTCCGCGCGGCCCTGAGTCCGGTTCCACACCCGCACCTCGACGACATCGCGGACGGCGCAGATCGCCTCCAGGTGGGCTCGGCCCTGCGCGCCAGCGCCGATGACGGCCATGCTGGAGGCATCCTCGCGGGCGAGGAGGTCCACCGACAGGGCGCTGGCCGCAGCCGTTCGCCGGGCCGTCACGGCGGATACATCGAGGGTGACGAGCGGCGCTCCCGTGGCACCGTCGAGGACGACGAGCACCCCGTTGACGGAGGGATCCGCCGTGGGGAACACCCCGACCACCTTGGTCACGAAGACGGCGGGGTCCTGACCATCGTCGGGCAGATAGGAGGGCATGATGCCGATCTGACCGGGCATCCCATCCGGTTGGTGCCAGATCCGGTCGGCCTGATGGACGGCCCCTGCCGCGACAGCCTCGGCGGTGCTCCGGGCCGCCTCCACTGCGGCAGGCCACGGCAACAGGCCCTGCACCATCGTTGCGTCCAGATGCCTCATCGTGGCGGACGCTACCAACCCGACCGGCTCGGGCGTCTACGGTTGCGGCCGCCCATGAGCGCAGCAGACCCGACCTCCGAACGACCGACCCGCATCGCGGTGTTCTGCGGCTCGCAGCCTGGGACCAACCCCGCCTACTCCCGCGTGGCCGAGGCTCTGGGTGCTCACCTGGCAGCCGCCGATATCGATCTGGTCTACGGCGGCGGCAGCGTCGGGTTGATGGGGGTTCTGGCCGATGCCGTCCTCGCCGGTGGGGGCCGGGTGACCGGGGTGATTCCGCGGTGGCTGGCGGACCGTGAGTTGGCGCACCACGCGCTGACCGAACTGGTCGTCGTCGAAGACATGCATCAGCGGAAGGCGAAGATGGCCGAGTTGGCGGACGCCTTCGTGGCCCTGCCGGGCGGCATCGGCACGCTCGAGGAGCTCTTCGAGCAGTGGACGTGGGGGAAGCTGGCCCTCCACACCAAACCCGTCATGATCCTCGACGTCGACGGCTTCTTCGCCAGCTTCGTCCGGCTCATGGAGGACATGGTCACCGGCGGGTTCCTGTCGGACCGACATGCTGAGATGCTGTCGGTGCTGACCGACCCGGCGGAGGTGACGACGGTGCTCTCGGACTATCACCACCCGCCAGGTCAGTGGCACGGCGAGCACGGCGTCGAGGCCTGAGCACACGCGCCGCGACTCCGGACCTGACCCGGATCACTCTTCGGAGCCAGGAACTGGATCTCGGAGGGGGATGAACCTGGCCGGGAGCCGCACTCGCTCCGCCAGCCCGCCGCCCGTCTTCGCCCAGACCACGCACTCGCGAGGCGCGGACAGCGGGACGATGAGAAGTCCACCCTCCTGCAGCTGACGCGGCCAACTGGGGGCGACGTCCTCTGCTCCCGCGGTGACGATGATGCGGTCGAACGGCCGCTCGGAGTCGACCGGCTGCCGTCCGTCGGCCACGCGGATCGAGACGCGGTCACCCAACCCGAGCTCGTCCAGGGCGCCCGCGGCGAACGCGACCAGCGACGGCTCGACGTCGACCGTGACCACACGGCCGGTCGGGCCGACGATGTGGCCCAGCAGTGCCGCGTTGTAGCCCTGTCCGGTGCCAACCTCGAGCACGCGGTGGCCCGGAGCGAAGTGGCCGTGCTCGAGCATCTGGGCGATCATCGTCGGCTGGGAGACCGAGCTCAGCAGCGTCGTCCCGTCGCGCAGAGTCGCCTGTGGTTGGTCGGCGTACGCCTCCCGGGCGGACAGGCCCGGGAGGAACACGTGCCTCGGGATCTGCGACATCGCCGCGATGACAGCAGGGTCCTGCACGGCACCGCGCTCTTGGAGACGACGGACCATCGCCCGACGCTGGCGGCGGGTCTCCCGGGAGTCATGCGCCTGCCCGGGCGCGCCGTTCGTGGGCTGGTCGCTCACGGCTCGTCCGGGCCCGCGGCGTGCCTCACACGGCCGCCCGCTGGATCGCCGGGTCGGGTTTGAGGCCGGCCTCGATGGCCTGCATGAAGCCGTCGTACGTCGTCCGAGCCGGGAAGTGGGCGAACTCCGCGATCACAGCCTCAGGAGCCCGGAACAGCACCCCGACGTCCGCGGCAGCCAGCATCGTGACGTCGTTGTAGGAGTCGCCGCCGGCGATCACCCGATAGTTGAGCGACCGCAGCGCCTCGACCGCCTTCCGCTTCTGGTCCGGCTGCCGCAGCTCGTAGCCGGCGATCCGGTTGTCCTCGACCACCAGCCGGTGGCACAGCAGTGTGGGCCAGCCGAGCTGACGCATGAACGGCTGCGCGAACTGCTCGAAGGTGTCGGAGAGGATGATGACCTGGGTGCGGGCCCGCAACTGGTCCAGGAAGTCCCGAGCCCCCGGCAAGGGCTCGAGCCCCGCGATCACATCCGTGATGGCGTCGAGCCCGATGTCGTGCCGGTCCAACAGGTCCAGCCGGTACCGCATGAGGGCGTCATAGTCCGGCTCGTCACGCGTGGTGCGGGTCAGCCCCTCGATGCCCGTCCGTTCGGCGACGGCGATCCACACCTCGGGGATCAACACCCCTTCGAGGTCGAGGGTGACGATGGTCTGCGGGTACGAGGCGAGGGGTTCGGGCACGTCGGACAGTGTGCCTGCCGTCTCGGGTCCGGGCGATCACGTCGCTCGGCCGGCTCTGTGCCCCGACTCGATGACCGCCGCGGTCAGCAGTGCGCCCAACGCTGCCCGGTCGACTGCCGCGATCCGGCTGAGCTCCGGACCGACCTCGTCGCTCTGACCAACGATGACCAGAAAGCTGCCGACGCTCACGACGCCTATCAGAATCGCGGGGAACCGCCACTCGGACCACCGTGCAGCGCCGATCAGCAGCCCGCCCACGCAGAGGAACAGGGCCGCCCGATGCCGCATCAGGACAACGACATCGGGGTCGGTCAGGTTGGTCCCGTACAACCGCCGGAGCGCCTCGGGCCCGCTCATCCCAGTGACCGGCAGCAGGTGCACGACGCCCACAGTGACCAACAACAGCGGCGACAGCAGTCCGACGAGCCGACGAACGGGGCTGGATCGTGGACGCGCAGGCATGCCTGGACAATCCATGCTCGGCCCGACGGCCGCAACTACCTCGGAGGTAGTGGAGCGACGCGCCACGAGGACCGAACGACTCGTCCTCGGCTGAGGGACTTCGTTCCCGCCTCGCTGGTCACTGGCGGTTCACATCGGCTGGTCGTCTGCTGCTGCGGCCCGCCAGTTGAGGACCTCACCCTCGCCGAGCAGGGCGCTGCCGGGGAACACGCGCAAGCGCCACGGCGTGAACTCGAGGACGGCGAACTCGGGCCGAGTCGGATCGGACCACGCCGGGATGATGGACGGGTCGTACCCGAGCGGTGGGGGCGCGGCGACGTAGGCGTCCCAGATCCGGCGGCAGGTGTCATCGTCGTGGTGCCACGTCGCGCGGCACTCCGCGGTCGCGATGTCATGCTGGCTGTCCCAGTAGGAGACGGAGACGTAGGGGCTGTGCTCCAGGTCGGCCACCTTCACGGGCGTTGGACCGGTGCCGACCCAGCCGCTCAGGGTGCCGTCTTCCCACTCCCAGATCGGGTGCAGGACACGCGAGCGCGGCCGACTGTGACGGTCCACGGTCGCCACGGTCGCCCAGACGATGCGATGGGCGATGTCGATGAAGGCCGGAGCGATGTCGGTGAGATCGGTCATGGGCGCACGGTGGCACTGCGCCCGTCAGCTGGGCAGGGCTGGACGGCCACCCGGCACCGGATTTTCGGCCGGTCGCCCTGCGGTACGATCATTGGGGCAGGGTGGAGCTACGTCCTGCCGAAGCGGGCGAGGAGGTGCCAGACCCGTTTCAGATCCTGCGGATCGTGATCGCCCTGCCGTGCTGCCTGGCCGATGACCGGGGGGGTCAGCACTCCGCCCGCGGCCACCGCCTGTGCGACCGCCAGCACGTGCGGGCCCCGGTATCCGGCGACCGTGGCCGCGTGACGGTCGATCACCTCTTCCACGACCATCGAGAAGCCACGGTGCCAGCTGACTGCGCAGCCCAGGGTCTGGGCCGCCGCCTCGACCGAGGTCCCGCGATACGAGGGGTCGAGCACGACGGCGGCGGCATCACGGCTGACGAGCACCGGCCCGTGGACCTGAGCCTCGACGTAGTCGTCGAGAGGATCCTCGACGGTGTCGGCGAGCAGCGTCGAGATCAGGTCACAGGCGTCCGCCGTGCCCAGCGCCGCGGGCTCGAGGGAGCTGTCCGGGTAGCACATGGTCACCCGCTCACGGACGCTGGCCGCCAGCACCAGGTGGCAGGAGCCGAACCGGGGTGAGCCACCAACGGCTGAGCCCGTGTGGTTCAGCGCCCCGTAGACCGGTCGCTCCTCGGGCGGCGCGTGGTCGTAGGCGCCACCGAACATCCGGCTCTCCCAGCACCACCGGTCACCGCCCGGAACGGCCGTCAGACCACCCGCCGAGACACCGGTCTCGAACTGAGAGCGGTACCGGCCCGTTGCCGCAAGTGACGCCATGATCAGACGGCCATCCACGATCCGGTCCGGATGGAAGTTGATCGTGATGGGTGTGGTCGCCGGAAGCGGGGGTCCGACGGCCGTGCTCTGCACGAATCTGAGCGCCCGGTCCTGGGCTCGACTCAAGACTGACCCCATGAGCCTGAAGCCTACGTCCGCTCGGCGACCCCCGGCTGCTCCGCCGACACCGGCCCCGACCGTGGCGGGGCGATCACCAGGGCCAGCAGACCACTGGACATCGCCGCCCACATGATGTTGCCGGTCCAGAACTCGACCTCGAGGCCGATGCCGTCGCGAAGTCCGGCCACCGCGTAGTAGGGGATCCAGAGGATCAGCGGGATCGTCACACCCAACAACCACGTCTGACGATTCGACAGGACCCGGGGGCGTGGACCCGACCGGTCTTGCAGACGGCCCACCAGCACGTCCACCAGGATGCCTCCCGCGACCAACGCGATGACCGCTTCAGGCTCGTCGTACTCCTCCATCGCACCGGCCAGCACCGCGACCGAGGTCCACATCACCGGGATGGCACCTCGTGGCAGGACCCACCGCCGTCCGGTCACCACCACGGAGGCGACCAGCACCGCTGAGGTCACGATCAGCGCCGCTGCGGCGACGACCGGATAGAGGTCGGCCTCGAACGCGGAGACCTCCCCGAGCCACTCAGGCGACACGTCGGTGTTCAGCGGCGACAGGAACATCAGCATGAACATCGTCGCCGCGACGACCAGCGTCAGCGACGCGAGCGCCGGCCCGAAGTGGCGCAGCGAGGACCACCGCGTGCCCGAGTCCGCCCAGGCGCGGCGGAGCGGTGTGGACAGGATGAGCAGGATGCCCGCGAACAGCAGCAGGTGGGTCGGGCTGAACAGGGCGTCCAGGCCCGTCTCGATGCCGAAGATCGTGTGCCAGATCATGTCCCCGACCCCACCCAGGCCGAAGATCACCAGGCCGAGGATCGCCAGGTCGTACCCGCGCGGGACGGCGGCCGCTCCGCGGATGCCCTGGGACTGCCGGCGGTAGACGACCCAGCCGATCCACCCCGCCGTCGCGCCGAACCCGGAGTAGAACAGTGCGTGCCAAGGCGTGAAGAACGTCTCGAGCTCGTTCAGGTTGCTGTGCGCCCAGCCGTCCACGAACAGCCCGACCAACAGCCACGACCCCAGCACCATCGTGACGATGTCGGTACGGCGGCTGGCGTCCGGGGCGGCGGTGGGGCGGGCTGACGGCCCGTCGATCGTGGTGCTCATGCTGGCAGTGGAGCACGCGAGATCGGGTCGGGCCAGTGACCTCAGGGGGAGATGGGGGAGATCCCCTGACGCCGACCCGGGGACGGCCGAGTCAGCGGTACATCGCCTCGATCTCCTCGGCGTAGGCGGCGTGCACCCCGCGACGCTTGAGCTTCATCGTGGCCGTCAGCTGCTCGGAGTCGGGCAGCCAGTCATCGCCCAGGATGGTCCACTTCTTGATGCGTTCGACGTTGTTGAACTGCCTGAGCACCTCAGCGATGCCTGCATCGACGGCAGCCTGCAGGCCAGGGTCGGCGGCCAGCTCGGGCAGGGTGGTCGCCTCGATGCCCTGGCTTGCAGCCCAACCGGGTGCGGTGTCCGGGTCCAGGACGAGGAGCGCGGTCAGGTAGGGCCGGTCATCACCGATCACGCAGGCCTGCCCGATCATGGGCAGCGCCTTCAGCTCGGCTTCGATGTTGGCGGGGGAGATGTTCTTGCCGCCCGCCGTGATGATGAGCTCCTTCTTGCGATCCACGATGGAGAGGTAGCCGTCCTCGTCGTACCGACCGATGTCGCCGGTGTGCAGCCAGCCGTCCTCGTCGAAGGTCTCGGCCGTGCGCTCGGGATCCTTGAAGTAGCCGCGGCTGACGATCGGCCCGCGGCACAGCACCTCCCCGTCCTCGGCCAGGACGACCTCGGTCCCGGGGATGGGCCGCCCGACCGTGCCCTGCTTGACGGCGTAGGGCTCCCAGGTCATCCCGCCCGTGTTCTCGCTCATGCCGTAGATCTCGCTGAACGGGATGCCGATGCCGCGGAAGAAGTCGAAGACGTGTGTCGGCAGCGGGGCCGCCCCGGCGAAGGCGTACTCCAGCTCGTCCAAGCCGAGCATCGCCCGGACCGGCGCGAAGGCCGCGGCGTCTACCTGTGCGTGCTTGGCCGCCAACTCCTCCGGGATCTCCTGCCCGGCCGCTCGCATGGCGGCAACCTGCTGGCCCAGCGCCAGTGCCTGCTCGAATCCGGCCACGGCCTCCTCCCCTCTGGCCGCCACACCTGCCAACACCGCCGAACGAAGCTTCTCGAAGACCCGCGGCGGTCCGAACAGGCCCTGCGGCTTCACGGGCGCCAGATAGGTCGCGAGCGTGGTCGGATCGGGGACGCACGTGACGATGTTGCGTTGGAACAGCCAGCCGTACTGGCTCACCATCCGTTCGGCGATGTGGGCCATCGGCAGGTAGGAGAGCCCGCGGAGGTTGCGGGTCTCCTCCCCCACCAGGCTGAACGTCGAGGTTGCCGAGGCTGCGATGTTGCGGTGGTCGAGCATCACACCCTTCGGGGTTCCGGTGGTCCCCGAGGTGTAGATCAGCGTGACGATGTCATCCGGCTGTGCCGCCTCCACGGCGGCGTCGAGGTCGATCGGGGTGGCCGTGAGCATTTCGCTGAACAAGGTGACGTCGTCAGGGCGCAGGTCGTCGGGATCGTCGACCACCACGATCTGCTCGAGTTCGGGGAGCTGTGATCTGACCTTCAGCACCCGTTCGAGGAACTCGATCGAGTCGCAGATCACCACCTTCGCTTCCATGTGGCCGAGCAGGAATTCGACCTGCTCGGGCGCGGAGGAGTTGTAGATGCTGACCGAGCGTGCACGGCAGAGCAGGCCACCCAGGTCCGCCGGGTGGAACTCGGCCCGGTTGAGCAGGAACAGACCGACGGCGTCGCCGGGCTCCACACCCCACTCCCGGAGACGGGCTGCCACGCGAGCCGACTGGTCCCCCACCTCGTTCCAGGTCATCTCGCCCCAGGCGTCCTCGCCCGTCCGCCAGCGCAGCGCGACGTCCTCGCCGTGCTCACGGATGTTGCGGAGCAACCACTGACCCACGACGACGCCCTCGATCGCGGCCTCCAGGTCCTCGCGCGTCATCGTCGACTCACCCATGGGTCGTATCCTCCAGCTCGAGCAGCCGCCCGGGGCGGCCCAGCGGGCGGCACCTCCGCCAGCGTCCCGTGACCCTAGAGCAGACGCTCCTTCGGGCCAATGGTCAGCCTGTGTTCTGCAGTGCGGCGGCGATGCCGTTCATGGTGAGCATCAGGACCTGCCGGTCAGCGTCCGTGGCACCCTCGGCCCGCGCCGTGCTGGTCCAGCGGATCTGGATCGCGGTCAACACGTCGAGGTAGGGGTTGCGCAAGGCGGTGGCCTGCGCAACGACGTCGCGACTTCCCAACAGCTCGTCGTGACCGGTGACGGCGAGCACCAACGCCAGGGTCCGGTCGTACTCCTCCATCATCGCCTGTGCCAGCTCCGGACGGTCTCCCAGCGCCAGCACCTGTCGCGCAGCGACCGGGTCGGCCTTCGCCAGGCTGAGTTCGGCGTTCTCCATCAGCGTCGCGAAGAAGCGGGACTCCTGCTGCAGCCGCTTGAGTTCGTCCAGGCCGTGCGCGTCGACGGCGGCCTGGAGTCCGGTACCGAGTCCGTACCATCCGGGCGCGTTGACGCGACTCTGCGCCCACGCGAACGTCCAGGGGATCGCCCGCAGCCCGTCGAGGCCCGCAGAGGTCTTGCGCTTCGCCGGCCGTGAACCCATCTGCAGGGCGCCGATCTCATCGATCGGGGTGACTGTTCGGAAAAAGGTCGGGAACCCCTCTGCACCGACCAGATCCCGCCACGCCGCCTCCGCGGCCGTCGCCATCAGGTCCAGTAGTTCTGCGTCGTCCTCGAACGGATCGCTGGTGGTGATGCTGTCGTCGGTGCGTGCCGCGCTGGCCAGCATCGTCGCGTGGGTGATCTGCTGGAGGTGTCGACCCGCCAGCCGCTCGGTGCCGTACCGCTGGTTGATCACCTCGCCCTGCTCGGTGACCTTGAATCGACCGGCGACGGCGCCGGGTGGCTGGGCCAGCACCGCGCGGTTGGTCGGGCCGCCGCCACGGCCGAGCGCGCCGCCGCGGCCGTGGAAGAGCGTTAGCGTGATGCCGTTTCGCTCCGCCCACTCCACCATGCCCCGCTGAGCGCGATACAGGGCCAGGTTGGCGGCCAGGAACCCGGCATCCTTGGCGGAGTCGGAGTACCCGAGCATGACCTCCATCTCGGTCATACCGGGGTTCTCCACCAGCCAACGGTCCAGGGTGGCCGGCGCATTGTCCAGATCCTCACGGGTCTCGAACAGCGGGATGATCTGGCAGTCCAGTCCGGCAATCGACGTGAGGGCCTTGACTCGGAGGAGGTCGATCAGTCCGGTCGTGAAGGAGATGACCCAGCGGTGGCACGCTCGACGACCGAACCGCTCCTGGATCTCCATGACCGTCCGCATGGTCATCAGGACATCGGCGGCCGGGTCGGCGTCTGCGACATCGTCCAACGACAGGTCACGGGCGGGAGCCGAGGCGATCGACACCGGCCGTGGTGGTGATGGCCACGTCAGGTCGGGGGGTAGGTCCGGCGGCGACTCGATGATCGCGCGGAGCGCGTCCTCGTCGTCGGCGTCGATGCCCAGCCGCCCCAGTGCCTCGGCGTGGATGTCGGTGTGCTGTCGGATCTCCAAGGACGCCAGGTGGAACCCGAAGGTGTCGATCTGCCACGAGAGGTGCTGCAGTTCGCCGTAGGCCAGCCGTGCCGCACCGCCGGCGACCAGTGAGTCCTGGGTCAGCCTGATGTCACCGGCGAACTCCTCCGCGGAGGCGAAGGCCATCGCCGGGTCGGTCCCCCGCCCGGTGCGGGTGGCCGCCAGTCGGTCAGCGGCGATCGCCATCAGCCGGCGGTGGGGTGAGCGGGCAGCGCGCTTCGCCTGGGCGGAGGCGCAGATCGGGTAGGCCTGCTCCAACTGGCTCAGCCGCTCGAGGAGCGCATCCGAGGCTGGGGTCAACTCCTCGGTTGCCGACAGTGTCCGCGAGATCCGGCGTGTGGCGTTCTCCAGGCCCCGCAGGACCCGGTCTGCCATCAACGACGAGGTCTCGGCGGTCACCCGGGAGGTGACCCGCGGGTTGCCGTCGCGATCGCCACCGACCCAGGAGCCGAAGCTCAGCACCGCAGGAACCTGAGGTGTGGCCAGACCCGAGTCCTCACCCGACAGGGCCCGTTCGATCTCGCGGTAGTAGTGGGGCACCGTTCGGAAGACCGTGGCGTCGAAGACGGCCATGAGCTTGCGCACCTCGTCTACCGGGGTCGGCCGTCTGGTCCGGATCTGGGCCGTGCGCCACAGGATCGAGATCTCCTCCAGCAGGTGGCGGCGAATGGAGGCGTCCTCCCTCGCGCCGCGAAGCTCGAAGTCACTCCGGGTCAGTTGCTGGTCGATCCGCCGCAGACTGTCGACGACGGCACGCCGGCGGGCTTCGGTGGGGTGGGCCGTCCACACGGGGTGGATCGCGAGCTCGGCCAGGACGGCGGCCGGGTCGGCGATGCGGTCGATGGCCGCGGCCACCGAGTCGTCCAGCGGGGCATCCCCGGTGTCGCGGGTGAGCAGGGCCCGGACCCGGGCGCGCTGCTCGGCGATGTTGGTCAGCTGGAAGAAGACGGTGAAGGCACGGGCCATCTGCTCGGCCGTCGCGGCGTCCAGCGTGTCGACCAGGTGGGTGACGGTGTCACGCGGACCGCCGTCTCGTCGGGCCTGGACGGCGGACTGGCGCAGCTGCTCGACGAGCTCGTAGACCTCGAGTCCGGCCTCTTCCCGGATCACCTGTCCCAGCAGACTGCCCAGCATCCGGATCTCGTCGCGCAGACGGGTGGGGAGGGTTATCGACATAGCGCCGGACCGTAGCGCGGGCTGGTTACGACGTGGCTACGAAGTCTGCTGAACGACAGCGAGTCGCAGGCTCGGGCACGGCGGCGTGGCCCCCGGGCGAACCTGGCATGCCGAGAACGAGACGGCATCGTTCAGTGGACTTCACCCGAGGTCGAAGTCGTGCCGCCCGTCCGCGGTGTCGAGGCACAGCGTGTACGGATCGTACCGCCGATCTGAGCTCGGTTATCCACAGCCTCAAGGCTCGCGGCATGACGAAGGCCGCCCCGGTAGGACGGCCTCGACAACGGTGGGTGGTGCCTAGTAGCGCTTCTTCTTCGCGCCACCCTGGCGGACCTTGTACCGCGGGTTGGACTTGTTGATGACGTAGATCCGGCCCTTGCGCTTGACGACCTGGCAGTCGGGGTGGCGCTTCTTCAGGGTTCCGACGGAGTTGACGACCTTCATGGGTGCTCCTTGGGCGTGGGGTGGTCTGGGGCTGGGGTGGTGGCCCAGCGGCGTGTGGGAGCGCACCAAGGCGAGCGCGCTGCAACCGGTCAACAACTGTAGCAGGTGCTCAGCTCGCGATCCGGCGCGGCCTCAGGGAGCCACGGCGTGGTGGAGCGCGACGATCCCACCCGAGAGGTTCTGCCATCGCGGGCTGGTCCAGCCAGCCTCCACCAGCCAGCCAGCCAGCGCCCGTTGATCCGGCCAGGCGATGATCGACTCGGCCAGGTAGCGGTACGCCGACGGGTCGCTCGACACCACCTCGGCGATCCGTGGCAGCGCGCCGACCAGGTAGTCCAGGTACAGCCCCTTTAGGGCGGCGTTGGTCGGCGTGGAGAACTCGAGCACGATCATCCGCCCACCCGGACGGACGACCCGGGCGAACTCCGCGAGGCCGGCGCGAGGGTCCGGCAGGTTCCGCAGGCCGAAGCCGATCGTGGCGCCATCGAAGGAGTCGTCCGCAAACGGCAGTGCCGTCCCGTCGCCGTTCAACCACTCCAGACGCGGCAACCCCTCCTTCGCTTCGCTCGCCGCACCGGCCGCCAGCATGTTCCAGCTGAAGTCCAGGGCGACCGGGTGCGCACCGGCTGATTGGATCTCCCGCGCCAGCCGGCCCGTTCCGGTGGCGACATCCAGGATCCGTTCGCCAGGCTGCGCTGCCAGGGCCCGCACGGCGACGCGCCGCCAGTGCTGGTCCTGACCGAAGCTGAGCAGTGCGTTGGCGATGTCATACTTCGGTGCGACCCGGTCGAACATGTCCTGCACCAGCGCGGCGTCCTTCTCCAGGCTCGGGCGAGGGTCGGGCAGGGTCGGGTCGGGTCCGGTCAGGTCGGGTCGGGTCGTCGTCACAGCTCTCTCCACTCCTCCAGGACCGGCCACGGGGTGTCGGCGTCGTCGCGACGGGACCGGCGTACACCGCCGAGGACCGTCAGCACCTGCCGGCCGAGGCCGTGGTCGATCAGGTCGGTGTAGACGGTTTCCACCGAGGTCTGGATCGACACCCCGACGAGATCGGCTCGCCGACCGGGCTCGAGCACACCCGACACCGAGCCCAACCCGAGGGCCCGTGCGCCGTCCACCGTGGCTAGGCGGATTGCTGCCTCCTCCAGCGGAATCGGACCGGCAGGCGACGGCCAGAGGAACATCTCCCGCCGCCTCGCCGTCTCCACCCATGCCGCAGCCTCGGCCAGGATGTCGGCATCGCCGACCGCGGCCGGACTGCTGGTTCCCAGTGCCAACGCGACACCGGCGTCCGCGAACCGCTCGAGCGGCGCATCCCCGACCTGCAGAGCCGTGTTGGCCCGAGGGCAGCACACCACCGCGGTCCCTGTGGCGGCCAGGCGCCGCGCCTCCGCCAGGTCCACCCACACACCGTGGGCCACGGAGCCACCCGGTCCGAGGACCCCCAGCGAGTCGAGGTAGGACACGGCACCCGTGCCGACCGGCTGATCCATCCACTCGAAGTCCATGTCGAACTCGCGGACCAGGTCGACCAGTGGCCCGTCACCGTTCCGCAGCGCGCTGATCTCGGCGTTGGACTCGGCCACTGCCACCTGGAAGGGGCGCTCGAGCTTCGTCGCGAGCGCCGCCAGGGACTGCAGCACCCCGGTGCCCACGGTGTACGGCGCATGGGCGGCCACGCCCACCGTCCTCCCCGGCGCCGGCCGGCCGAGGGAGGTCTCGACGGCTGCGAGCACCTCGTCGGCAAGCGGGCGATCGACCCACATCAACCGGACCAGTGAGTGGCCTGCCAGACCCGCCTTGCTGGCCGCAGGAACCGCGGCCCCCCGGATCACCTGGTCCACGACGGTGGTGACGCCATGGCGCAGGGCGTCCTGGACCCCGCGCCGCGCTGACCGTGACCAGCGCTCGGCGTCCCACCCTCGCGTGTAGCCCATGACAGCGCGCAACCACAGGTGAAATGGGCCTGGACGGGCGATCTCCCGTACATCAGAGTGTTCGAGAACGGTGTGACCGTCAGTGAGGCCAGGCAGCAGAACGCCATCGACCTCGTGCTCGCGATCCGCCGAGGGTCGTAGGTCCGACCGGGCCCCAACCCCCACAATGAAGCCGTCTGAGACCAAGACGCCCCCCTGGGCCACCGGTGGCCCCGACATGGGACAGACGACAGGCGCAGAGTAGAGAACCGAAGGCACTAACGCGTGGAGTGTACGCAGCATGGCTGAACCATCACCCCTGAAGGACCGTCCCCCCTCAGCCCGTGCGCGTCGGAGGGCTCGGCGCCAACAGGAGCACTCCGGTCTGCTCGCGCGCTGCGACATGTGTGGCGCCGACGTGACTGTCGAACCATCGGGACTGTGCCGGTTGGGGCATCGGCTTATGACCTCCGAGGCAGCGATCGAGCGACACATCGAGGCTGGGGAGGCCTCACGGGCGACCGATCACGACGCGGCCCCGGAGGAGTACGTGAGCTACCAGGATCTGGCCGTCGAGATCGACCTCGACGAGCCGGAGCAGGCGGCAGACAGCACCTTGCCTCGAACGGCTCCGGCCGGCTTCTCGATCGCGCTGCCCTCAGCAGCATCGCGGGACATCCCGGTGACCATAGGGCGCTCGGAGGATGACCCGGTCTCGGCCTCGCCGGAGCCGGAGCACGAGGGGTTCGACTTCTTCGTCGGCGGCGCGGCGCCGGCAGCCCAGGCGCTGACCGAGCCCCTCGATGGGCTCGCTGAGACGCCGGACCGGGCACCGACCGAGGTGTCCCACACCGCAGCCGATCCTGCCCCGCAGCCGACAGCTGAGGACACCGCGCAGCTGCCACAGGGCGAGATCCTGGCATTCGAGGACCCCGCGGCGCGCACGACCGACATCGCGCCCGACATCACGCCCCAGGACGCAGCCGACGAGCCACTGCCGGTGTTGGAGCCTGCCCCGGAACTCCCGGGCGAAGGGAGCCTGCACCTGCCGGACAGGCTGCGAAACCCGCTCCCGCCGCCGCAGGACGCTGAGCTGGCCGCAGCGGGCGACGGGTCGACGACGGCGAACCAGCCGACTGACATCGACCTGACGGCCGAGCCGGAGGGCGTGGACGTCACCGACCTCATCGACGCCGAGAGCGACGAGGACCTCGACATCGTCGACGACATTCCCGACGTCAGCGAGCAGGTCACCATCGACCCCGAGCTCGCCGTGCTTGACGGTGTGGAAGCCGCAGGTGACCAGGACCCCGCGGGCGGGGGGCCGGCCGAGCACGCAGCGGCGCCGCGCGCTCCCGTACGGCTGTTCACGCGGAAGGACGCGGGCGGCATCCCCTCTGCCGCAGCCGCGGTGGACGACGACCGAACCGTGATGGCGGACCTGGACCCAACCGCCGACTCCGTGCTCGGCGAGCATGACCGCCCTGCCGCCCCGGTGGACGTCAGCGAGACCCCCGAGCCGGTGGAAGAGGTCGAGGAGCCGGATGCCGGGCTGCTGCACGGTGCGGAGGAGGGCGCGATGACCCCCGGTGCGGGGTGGTCCACGAGCGCCGTGGAGGACGACCGGCACTGGAACCAGATGCTCGAGCCCCGCCGCACGTGGCTCGACCGCATCGCCGCCGTCATCTTCGTGCTCTGCCTGATCGGCGCGGCGGTCTTCCTGGCCCTCAACATCTGAGCGAGAAGCGCGCGACCTCCTCCGGAGTAATCGCTCAGACAGTTCGAGCATCCACTCCTACAATCGTGGGTCATGACGACGGCCTATCGCGTGGAGGAGTTGGCAGCGGCCGCTGACGTCTCCGTCGACACCATCCGCTACTACCAGTCGCTGGACCTGCTCGAGCCACCGCGTCGGGAGGGGCGTGCGGCCTGGTATGACGAGGGGCATGCGTCAACGCTGGGGCGGATTCGATACCTGAAGGAGCAGGGCTTCACGCTGGCGATGATCGGCCGGGTCCTGGCAGGTGAACTGGACGCCGGGGAGACGGCACTGGCCGCGGCCATCGTCGCGCCACCAGCGGACGTGCCGGCGGAGATGCCGGCCCAGATGACCCTGGCCGAGTTGGGCGAGCGAACCGAGGTCGCCCCGTCCGTCATGCAGGCCGTGGCGCGTCAGGGCATCCTCATCGCGCCGGACCAGGACGGCACGACCTATGCCCCGTCCGACGCCGAGGCGGTACTGGCCGGGAAGGCCCTGCTGGACACCGGGGTGCCGATCAGTGAGTTGCTCGCTCTGGCCCGTGAGCACGATGCCGCCATTGGTGGCATCGCGGATCAGGCGGTGGACCTGTTCGCCCGGTTCGTCCGCGATCCCCTTCGCGCCCAGTACGACGAGGAGGAGGCGGCCACCCGGATGGTGGAGGCGCTTCAGACGATGCTGCCGGCAGCGACTGAGATCATCGCGCACACCTTCCGCCGTCGACTGCTGGAGGCCGCACGCCACCGCATCGAGGCCGACCAGTCCGCCGAGGCTGCGCAGGGTCCGTCGTCGTGACCGCCGCAGCGGACACCGCCCGTGTGGGCGGCCTGGACATGCTGCAGGACCCTGGCGGCTACGCCTTCCTGACCGACGGCAGCGGGTGGGCCGGCAACGGGGTGGCCCGCCGTCTCGAACCACGCGGCCCGACGCGGTTCGTCGACGCCGCGGAGTGGACGGAGGACCTGCTCGCACCAGGCCAGATCGCCTTCGCCTCGTTCACGTTCGATGGTGAGGCGGGCAGTGCGGTGACCATCCCGGAGCAGGCCGTCAGGGTCACCGACACCCGGTCGCGACGCACGCGCCTGCAGAGCGGGAAGGTCAGGTACGCCGGCTCGACCATCACCGAGGTCGAGTGGATGGAGGCCGTGACCGCAGCGACCGCCCAGATCGGCGGCGGCGAGTACGACAAGATCGTCCTGGCACGGGATCTGCACGTCTGGACCGACCACCCGCTGGACGCGCTGGCGTTGACCGCACGGCTGGCCGCCCGCTTCCCGTCCTGCATGACGTTCCTCCACGAGGGCTTCGTTGGCGCGACGCCGGAGTTGCTCGTCAGGCGGGCGGGTCGCGACGTGACCGCGGTGGTCCTGGCCGGCACCTCGCCGCCGGGCGCGGCGGCCGGTGCGGCTCTGCTGCGGAGCGAGAAGGATCGGACGGAGCACCGCTTCGCGCTGAGGTCGGCGGTCGCGTCGCTGTCGCCCCTCTCTCGCGAGCTCGAGGTCGATGAGGATCCATGGCTGCTTCGACTCGACAACGTGCAGCACTTGGCCAGTCGGATTCGGGGCCGGATGGTGGAGGACCGCCACGTGCTCGACGTGGTCGCCGCACTGCACCCCACCGCGGCAGTGGGTGCGTACCCCGCGACGGCGGCCTCGCGCATCCCCGGGCTGGAGCGGATGGACCGGGGCCGCTACGCCGGGCCGATCGGCATCGTCCACTATGGAGGCGACGGCACCTTCGGCATCGCGCTCCGGTGTGCCCAACTGCAGGGCAATCGCGCTCGGCTGTTCTCCGGCTGCGGCATCGTCGCCGACAGCCTCCCGGAGGCGGAGCTGCAGGAGACCCGGCTCAAGCTCCTGGCCATGCAGTCGGTCCTGTCCGACCAGTAGCCGCTCCCTCGCATCACCCCGCTGACCTGGCGGCCCGACCACACACGCCGAGCTATTCACGGGCCGCGCCACTTCTGTCAGACGCTCGTCAGGGCAGCCGCCACCGCATCTCGGATCGTGTGGTACCGGGCTGACTCTGTCGGTGTGTCGGTGGTGACCTCGATCAGAGTGATGCCCGGCGTCGCCCAGGCGTCCGCCATGGCCCGTGCCACCTCTGTGATCGTGTCGACTGCGGTGTAACGGTGGCCCATGGTCGACGCGAGCCCCTCCAGCGGCACGCTGTGCGGGGTCGTGAACAGTCGGCGAAAGGGCGCCGCAGGCACTCGCGTGCCGTAGGGCAGCAGATGGAAGATGCCTCCGCCGTCGTTGTTGATGACCACGATCGGCAGCGGCGGGACGGGCTCGTCCGGTCCGATCACGAGGCCGGTGAGGTCGTGGATCACCGAGAGGTCACCGGCCAGGGCCACGGTCGGCCCGTCGTGGCCGAGGGCCGCCCCGACAGCGGTGGAGAGGAACCCGTCGATGCCTGACGCCCCGCGGTTGCCGAGCACCCGCAGACCCGGCCGCGGGAGCATGACCTCGTTCAGGTGTCGGATGACAAGACTGCTCGCCACCACCAGCTGACCGCCGTCGGGCACGGCTTGGGCGACCTCCCGGGTCATCCCCAACTCGCTGATCTTCGCCCCATCGAGCAACTCGTCCACGGTGGTGCCGGCTACCTGGTCGGCGGCAGCCCACGCACGGGCGAACTCCGGAGCCTGGGGCGAGGCATCGCCGAGCCAGCTGACGACAGACTCGGTGAGCCGGTGGGTCACGCTCTGTCCGGGGTCCCAGCCTCGCTGCAACGGATCGCACATGACCACGATGTCGGCGGCATCGATCATCGCCGTGATGGCACGGGACAGCACGGGCCGGCCCAGCTGGAGCACGACATCCGGCTGGTTGACGGCGAGGAAGTCCGGTGCGGAGGCCAGCCAGTGCCCGGTCCGGATCACGTCAGGACGGGTGCGCAGTCCACTGGTGGGCTCGGCGATGACGGGGATGCCGAGCCGCTCGGCTGCGTCCAGTATCCGCTCCGCCGTCTTGTCACGGGTGTCGGTGGACTGCCCGGCAAGGGCTCCCTCCCCGGCGACCACGACGGTCCGACGGCCACCGAGGAGGGTGGGCGGCACCTCCGCGGTGGTGTCCCCTGGGTCAGGAGCGATGGATCGGGAGGATTCGGTCGGGAGCGTTGTGGGTTCGCCGCCGGCGGTCGGGCCGCCGTCCAGGGTGAGTACCGCGGGCGGAGGGGGGTCCAGCAGCGGTTCGGGGAGCGGGACGTTGAGGTGGACCGGGCCCGGCCAGGGGCCGGTGGCCGCTGTCACGGCGTTCCGCACGTGGTGACCGACGTCCTCCGCCGCGGACCCGATGACGTCGTCGAACCACCGGACCGCGCGGCCATAGAGCCCGACCTGATCGATGGTCTGGTTGGCGCCCGTGCCCCGCAGCTCGACGGGCCGGTCCGCGGTCACGACGATCAGTGGCACACCGGCCGCATCCGCCTCGATCACGGCCGGGTGGTAGTTGGCCGTCGCCGTTCCGGAGGAGCAGAGGACCGCCGCAGGGCGACCGCTGCCGCGGCTCAGCCCGAGGGCGAGGAAGGCCGCCGTGCGCTCATCGATGCGGACGTGCAGGCGGAAGTCGTCCGGGCGCGCGGCGACGGCCAGGGCCAGCGGGGCGTTTCGTGAGCCGGGTGAGATCACGAAATCGGTGACCCCGGCCATGGCCAGGTGACCGATCAGGATCCGCCCGGTCTCCGGCGCGGTCAGCACATCGGCTCGATTCCGGCGCGAATGCGTCGACGCATGCGTGAGTTGTACCGGTCCGACCGGGTCACCTCACGCATGCGCAGGACCGCCCCGCGCCGAGTCCCGGTCCGAGCCAGAGGGTTCGCGCCCGCCGCTACCGTGATGCCCGTCGCTGGCTGCCGCGCCGACGGCGGCCGCCGCCGCCAGGTACCGGTCGTGGATGTCTGCGGACGGCGGCGCGGCCCACTCCTCCACCAGACCGTCGTTCACCTCGACGGGCCCGACCGGGATGCGGCCGTCCACGGGCAGCCGTGGTGCGTGGGTGACGTCCCCCTCGAGCAGGGTCGCCGTCCCCAGACCGCAGGCATACGGAAGCTCGGGCAGCGCAGCCGCGAGGGCCGCCCCGGCCGCCAGCCCGACCGAGGTCTCGATGGCCGAGGACACCACCGCCGGTAGCCCGGCCGCCTCAACCACCCGCAGCGCCCGACGGACCCCGCCCAGCGGCTGGACCTTGACGACCACGACGTCCGCAGCCTCCAGACCGGCCACCCGCAGCGGGTCCTCGGCGGTCCGGATGGACTCGTCCGCCGCCAACGGCACGTCGATCCGACGACGCACGGCCGCCATCTCCTCCAACGTCGAACAGGGCTGCTCGGCGTACTGCAGCCCACCCGCGGCGCGGTCGAGGACGCGGAGTGCCGCCACCGCCTGATCGGCGTCCCAGGCGGCGTTGGCATCGACCCGCACGTGCCCGTCGGGCCCGAGTGCGTCCCGCACGGCCTCGACTCTCGCCTCGTCATGCGCCAACGACTGCCCACGCTCGGCGACCTTCACCTTGGCGGTCCGACACCCACTGGCGCGGACCATCGCGTGGGCGCGCTCGGGGTCCATGGCTGGAACCGTGGTGTTGACCGGGATGGCGTTCCGCAGCGGGGCCGGCCAACCCTCGGTCGCCGCCTCCTGGGCCGCCCGCCACCACCAGGCCGTCACTTGTGGTGGGTACTCGGGGAAGGGCGAGAACTCCCCCCACCCCGCCTCACCTCGGATGAGCAGCGCCGTCCGGCTGTCGACGCGCCGGAAGGTCACCCGGAGGGGGATCCGGACGGCGTGGGTCTCGGTGATCACGAGGTCAGGTTCCCCACCAGGAGGTCAGGTTCCCCATCACGAGGTCAGGTTCCCCACCATGAGGTCAGGTTCCCCATCACGAGGTCAGGTTCCCCACCACGAGGCCCACGGTCAGCGCCAGGGAGAACACCAGCTGCACCCGTGCGGTGCCAGCCAGGACCTCGATCAGCTCGGGGCCCTCGGCTCCGTTGCGGACCAGCTCCAGCGGCCTGGCCGACAATGGCACCGCCACCAGCGCGAGCAGCGGCCACAACGATCCGGCCGAGAGACTGATCACACCGAGGAAGGCGAAGGCGAGCACGAACAGCAGCAGGAACAGCTGCCGGGTCGCGCCATCCCCCAGCACGACGGCCAGGGTCCGCTTGCCCGCCGGACCGTCCGTGGGGATGTCCCGCAGGTTGTTCGCGACCAGGATCGCCACGGCGAAGAAGCCGACGGGGAAGGCGGCGATGACGGCGGTCCGGACGATCCGCTCGTCCTGCACGTAGGCACTGCCCACGGTTGCAACCAGCCCGAAGAAGACGAAGACGAACAGCTCACCGAGGGCCAACGAGGCGTAGGGCTTCGGCCCACCCGAGTACCCCAGCGCGGCCAGGAAGCACAGCCCCCCAACCGCCACCAACCACCACGTGGTCGCCGCCGCCAGCGCGAGCCCCGCCACCGCCGTGACCACCAGGGACACGCCGATCGCGCGCTTCATGGCCCGGGGCTCGATGAGCCCGGAGGCGACGGCCCGACGAGGGCCCACCCGCGCCTCGGTGTCGACGCCCGCCACACCGTCGAAGTAGTCGTTGGCGTAGTTGACGGCCACCTGGACCGAGACGGCCACCACCAACGCCCCGAGCGCCCGCCACGCCACGAACGTGCTCGCAGCGGCCGTCCCGACCGCCACCGGGGCCACCGCGGCAGTCAAGGTCTTCGGCCGGGCCGCCTCGAGGTAGACGTTCACGGGCCCTCACCCGCTCGCGTGCCCCGGAGCCCCTCTGCCCCGCCCGACGAGGAGGACGTGGCCACCGGCACCCGAACGTGGTGGATTGTGGACGCGGGGCGAGTACAGGGCACCGGCGTACCGTAGCCGCCGTGCCCGACCGTTCTCCCACCTCCGCGGGGCGCCTGCTCCTGGCCGTCCCCGCGACGGCGACCGACCTGCTCCCCCACCTCGAAGCTGCCTGGGACGGCGGGCCGGCCATCCTCCCGCTGGACCCGCGACTCCCGCTGAAGCGCCGCAGCGCGTTGCTCGCCGGTGTCAATCCCGGCGCCGTGGTCAAGCCGGACGGCCCGGTCACGCTGCCGTTCGGTGTGGACGTTCCCGACGACGTGGTCGCCGTCGTGCCGACCAGCGGATCGACCGGCCACCCGAAAGCCGTCATGCTCACCCGGCATGCGCTCGAGGCAAGCGTCCGTCGCGGCCTCGACCGGACCGATGCCGACCCGGACGTCCCCTGGCTGTGCTGCCTCCCGGTCAGTCACATCGCGGGGCTGCTGGTGCTGTTGCGCGGCATCGTCACGGGCACGCCAGCGATCCTGCACGACACCTTCGACCCAGATCGCATCGCCGCGCTCGACCAACCGGTCCACCTGGCGGTGGTACCCACGATGCTCCGGCGGCTGGTTGCTGCCGGCGTGGCACCTGACCGGCACACGACGGTCTTGGTCGGGGGGGCGCGGGTCCCCGAGGTACTCCGCCAGCAGGTGCCCCACCTGACGGCGACGTACGGGATGACCGAGACAGCTGGCGGGTGCGTCTACGACGGGATCCCGCTGGCGGGCGTGGAGGTGTCGGAGAGCGACGCCGGCCGTCTCGTGATCGGTGGCCCCACGGTGATGGCCGGCTACCACCTGCCTGGCGCCGGCGTCCACGGCGACGGGATCGGGCTGACTCCGGATGGGCGCTTCGAGACCGAGGACGTCGGACGGGTTGCCCCGGACGGCACCGTGGAGGTGCTGGGCCGGGCCGACGACGTCATCATCACCGGTGGGGAGAAGGTGGTGGCCGCACAGGTCGCCGCGCGAATCGAGGAGCACCCGGCTGTCGTCGAAGCCGTCGTCATCGGCGTCCCCGACGAGGAGTGGGGCCAGCGGGTGGTGGCCGTCGTCGTCCCCGCGCAGGTCGGGGCGATCCTCTCCCTGGCGCTGCTCCGCTCCTTCGTCGCCGACGCGATGCCCCGGTACGCCGCCCCCCAGGACCTGGTCGTGACCAACACGCTTCCGCGGCTGCCGAACGGCAAGTTGGACCGCCAGAACCTCGTCCGCTCCGTCGCCGATCGGTGATCCGGTGCGCAAGGCGGTACACAATGGGGGCATGGACCATCTCGAACGCGGCCCCGCGCTGGCCAACGCCGTCGTCGTGCTGGGCTTCGTGGTCCTGATGACGGTGTTCCTGACCGACTCACCGTGGTCGGTCATCATCGGTGTCGGGACCGTCGTCGCCGCCGGGCTCTGGGCCGGACTCGCTGATGGTCACCCGGGCAGCGGCACGCCGGCCAGCGAATCCCCAGTCAGCACCACCTTGACCACCGACCAGCCAGCCGACGAGCGTGACCACGGACACACCACCTGACTCCCGTCGGAGGGTTCGGCGCCGCGATCCCGAGGACCAACAGGGGTGGGGCGACGTCCCCATCTCCTCACTCGAGCACCCCTACGTGCGGCTGCTGCAGGTCATCCTCTTCGCCCTCGTCATCGTCCTCGGGTTGAACGCGCTCGGGCTGTTGGATCCGCAGCCACTGACCGTCGACGTCACCCGGATCACCGGCGAGGACCCCGTCAGCGCCTCCGCCTCGGTGGCCCGGCAGAGCCACCCCGGCGACGCGCCCATTGTGGTCATCGCCGGCACCGAGGCGTTGGCCGACGGCGTCGTCGCAACCGGCCTCGCCGGCGCCCTCGACGCGCCCATCCTGCTGAACGGCACCGACGCGCTGGACCCGCAGATCCTCGACGTGATGCGCGAACTCGATGTCGCCGAGGCCGTCCTGATCGGTGGCGTCAACGCCCTCTCGGGGGACTTCGAGGCGACCCTCGAGGAGGACCTCGAGATCGAGGTGACCCGTCTGGCAGGCGCCTCGCGCTTCGATACCGCCGGCCTGGTCGCCGACCTGTTTGCCCAGGAGACCGACCCGGCCGAGATCAACGGGCTGCCGTCCGCACTCATCGTGCCCGCCGAGAACGTCTCAGCGGGTCTGGAAGCCGGCAGTCTGGCGGCCTCACGGGCCACCCCCCTGCCCATCCTGATCTCCCAGGAGGGTCGCCTGCCCGCGCCGACGCTGTCGGCCATCGACCGGCTCGGCATCGAGCAGCTCTTCGTCGTCCCGGCCGACGCCAGCGGCCAGGGCCAGATCGGGCAGGACTTCGACGGCCCGATCCAGATCGTCCAGGGTCGCAACGGTGCGGCCCAGATCGCGATCGACGTCCGGGACTTCCGGCCGCCACGCGTCGTGGTGGTGCCGCCGGACGACCAGGCCAGGACGCTCGTTGCCGGGCCGCTCGCGGGCCGTGAGTCCGGCGTCATCCTGACCGCCGACAGCGCCACCCAGTGGCTCGCGACCAACTGCGGCACCGTCGACGACATCTTCGTCATCGCCGAGCCCAGCATCATCGGTGATGAGTTGATCGCAGAGGCGGAGGCTGCGGCGACCCAGTGTCCGGAGGAGTAGCCCCACCGTGACCACCGTGCAGGCACTGGTGGCAGCCGCGGCCGCAGCGATCGGCCTGCTCATCCTGATCGCCGTGCTGCAGTCCGACCCATCGGTGACCGTCGAACCGCTCTCGGTCGACGTGCCCACCACCCCGGAGGCCGACGAGACCATCGCCGTGGACGCGGCGCTGTACCTGCCGGAGGAGACGCCCGCGCCGGCCATCATCCTGGCACACGGCTTCGGGTCCTCACGGGCCGCGTTGGACGGACCGGCACGGTCCTACGCCGAGGACGGGTACGTGGTCCTGGCCTACTCCGCGAGAGGGTTCGGGCGGTCCGGTGGTGTCATCGGCCTCAACGACCCACGGCGGGAGGTGGCCGACGTCACCGCCCTGGTGGACGTCCTTGCCGCCCGCGACGAGGTGGTGCAGGACGGCGTGGACGACCCACGCGTCGGAATCGGAGGGGGCAGCTACGGCGGGGGCCTGAGCCTGCTGGCGGCCACCCAGGAGCCTCGACTCGATGCGGTGGTCGCCGCGGCGGCGTGGCACAGCCTGTCACGATCGCTGGCGCCGGACGGCACCGGCGGCGGACCGGGCGTGCTGAAGGAGCAGTGGGCCAGCGTGCTGTTCACCAGCGCCGCGGTCGGCAGCTTCGCCGGAGCCGACGGGGCCGGGACGACGGACGACCCCGCGGGCGCAGGCGGCGCCCAAAGCGGCCCTGCCCCCGACCAGATCGACCTGGACGCCCTGCTCGCCGAGGCGGGCATCCAGCCCGAGGCACTCGACGGGCTGGACCTGGCCGACCTCGATCCGGCCGAGTTCGACCTCGCCGAGATCGATCTCTCGCTGTTCGCCCAACTCACACCCGATGAGGTCGACCTCAGCGACCAACCCGAACTGGCGGCGCTCAACCAGGTCGCCTGTGGTCGCTTCAGCCTGGAGATCTGCGTGCTGTACGCGCAGGCCGCCACCGTCGGACGCCTCAGCAGCGACGCCGTCGACATCCTGGACCGGGCCTCCCTCAGCGGCCGGCTGGACACCGTGACTGCGCCGACGATGCTGATCAGCGGGCTCGACGACACGCTCTTCGATCTGCGCGAGTCGGCGGACAACGCCGCCGGCCTCCAGCAGGCTGACGTGCCACTGGCCGTCCGGTGGATCAGCGGCGGCCACGGCGAGGCCAGCAGCGTCACGGCCGGTGCCGCCCGCCGGTGGTTCGACACCCACCTCCGGGGCGGCGAGGCCGGACAGCCGGTGCTCCGCTGGACCGATGCCGCATCGGGCACCCCGCAGACCAGCGAGACGCTCCCCGATGCACGTGATCAGGCCGAGCAGCGCATCTTCACGCTGGCCCCGGACGGCGGCCTGGAGCCCGGCCGGCTGGACCCCGACACCAACAGCGTCGAGCGGCCGCTCGTCCACCCACCCGGGGGTGTACCCGCGGCGCTGTCGACGCTGCCCGGTCTGGGGTCGGTTGGTGGGCTGCTCCCCGGCGTCGACATCCCGGGACAGAACGCCACCTTCACCACCGCCCCGCTCACCGAGGACCTCACCGTGCTGGGGTCACCCCGGATCCGCGTCGGTGTCACGTCCGTCCAACCGCAGGCCGCCATCTTCGTCAAGCTCTACGACGTGACGCCGGGCGGCCAGACGACCCTCATCCACTCCGCCGTCAACCCGCAGCGCCTCGACGGGCCCGAGCAGACCGTTGCCGTCGAGTTGACCCCGGTCGCCTACCGCATCGTCGCCGGCAACCGCCTCCGCGTGACCGTTGCGACCACCGACCAGGGGTTTGCAACGGGACGGGAGCCGGGACTGGTGCTGCTGGCCGCGGGGCCTGACGCCACCCTCGGCCTCCCGGCCGTGCCGACCGAGGTGACCTCGGGTCTGCCGACGATCGTGCGCATCGCCATCCCGGTCCTGCTGATCGTCCTGCTCGCGCTGATCGGACGCCTGCTGACCGCCCGCCACGAGCAGCGCTTGCGTGACCGGACGGCGACGGCCGGGACGTCTGACGGCGTTCCACCGATCACCATTCGTGGGCTGGTCAAGGAGTTCGACGACGGCAAGGTGGCGGTCGACGGGTTGGACCTGACCGTCGAGCGCGGACAGGTCTTCGGCCTGCTGGGACCGAACGGGGCCGGGAAGACCACCACGATGCGGATGCTCCTGGGGTTGTCCTCCCCCACGGCAGGCGACATCCAGATCCTGGGACAGGACGTCTCGCCCGGTCACCCCGTCCTCGGCCGGGTTGGGGTCCTCGTCGAAGGTCCCGGCTTCGCGCCCTACCTGACCGGCATGCAGAACCTGGTCAGCTTCTGGCGGGCCGGCGGCCGGCCGCTGGAGGAGGCCAACCTCGACCGCGCTCTTGCCGTCGCCGACCTGGGTGCGGCGATCCACAAGCCGACGCGGACCTACAGCCACGGCATGCGCCAACGGCTGGCGATCGCACAGGCGTTGCTGGGCGATCCCGAGATCCTGGTGCTCGACGAGCCCACCGACGGGCTGGACCCGGAGCAGATCAAGGCCATGCGACGGCTGCTCGCCGAGCTCGGTGAGGAGGGACTGACCGTCCTGGTGTCCAGCCATCTGCTGAGTGAGGTGGAGCAGATGTGCACCCACGCCGCCGTGGTACGCGAGGGGAGCGTGGTGGCGGCCGGGCCGGTCAGCGAGTTGGTCGGCACGAACAGCACGCTGGTGGTGACCGCCCGGGATCTGACGCGGGCACAGGAGGTCCTGGCCGGGCTGCTGGGCGAGGATGCGGTGGCCCGTGAAGGTGAGGGGCTGGTGGTGTCGCTCAACGGATCCACCTCATCGGAGGTCATCAGCCACCTCGTGACCGAGGGGGTCGAGGTGTCGAGCGCCGCGCCGCGCGGCCGACTGGAGGACGCCTTCCTGGAACTGACGAGGGACCCCGCGTGAGAGGCGACACGATCGTGCAGATTCCACCACCTATGGGGGTTAGCCCCCGATCGTGCACACGCGGGGGGTCGCGAGGGCGAGGGGACCTCATCCCATGACGACCGAGTTGATCCGACAACTCCGCCGTCGACGCACCCTCTTCGGCCTGCTCGGCATCGCCAGCGTCCCGGTCCTCCTGGCGCTCGCGTTCTACTTCACCTCCGGCGACGGCGGCGGAGGGGGCGGCGGGGACCCCACCGGCCTGTTCGACCTGGCCCGGCAGTCGGGCCTGAACTTCACCATCATGAGCGTCGCGGCGGTCAGCCCGTTCCTGCTGCTCTCCGTCATCGCGCTGTTCACTGGGGACACGGTCTCGAGCGAGGCCGGCTGGTCGTCGCTGCGGTACCTGCTGACGCGGCCGGTCAACCGGTCCCGGCTGCTCGGCCGCAAGCTGGTCGTGGGCCTCCAACTCTCGGTCTTGGCGGCGGTGGTGATGACCATCTCGGCGGCCGTCTGTGGGCTGATCGCGTTCGGCGGCGGCGGCATGATCACCCCCTTCGGCAATCTGGCCGTCGCTGAGGCCGTTGGCCGGATCGTGCTGATCCTGGCCTACATCCTGTGGTCAGCGGCCTGGGTGGCCTGTCTGGCCTTCGCGCTCTCGACCGTGACCGACGAGCCGGTCGGCGCCGTCGCCGGGACCATCGTGATCGTCATCGTGGTGCAGATCCTCGACAACATCACGGCATTGGGGTCGATCAGGGACTACCTGCCCGTCCACGAGGCGAACGCGTGGCTGGGCCTGCTGGCCGACCCTCCCCGGTACGCCGACCTGGTGCGTGGGATGTGGCTGCAGGTGCCCTACATCATCGTGATCCTGGGGCTGGCCTGGCGCCACTTCCTCCGCAAGGACGTCCTCAGCTGATCCATGGGGTGCGGGCGGATGATTGCCAACCCGGCGCCCCGGTTACGGCATAGGTGAGGGGCCGTCAGCCCGTGAAGGTCCCCGATCCCCCGGAGGAGACCATGCGCGCACTGCAGCTACCTGATTGGAAGTCCGATCCGAAGCTCGTGGAGGTGGACCAGCCCGAGCCCGGGCCCGGGGAGGTCGTGGTGAAGATCGGCGGGTCAGGAGCCTGCCACTCCGACCTCCACTTGATGCACGACTTCGAGGGTGAAGAGCTGCCGTGGTCTCCGCCCTTCACATTGGGTCACGAGAACGCCGGGTGGGTCGATACCGTCGGCGATGGCGTGTCCGCGGTCGAGGTCGGACAAGCTGTTGCGGTCTACGGTCCGTGGGGCTGCGGCAGGTGCCCGCGCTGTCGGGTCGGTGTGGAGAACTACTGCGAGAATCCCGAAGCGGCGCCGATCCCCGGCGGGGGTGGCGGCCTCGGCCTGGACGGCGGTATGGCCGAGTTCATGCTCGTCCCGCACGAGCGGCTGCTGGTGCCGCTGCCTGACGGCCTCGAACCGGCGGTGGCGGCCCCGCTGTCCGACGCTGGCCTGACGCCGTACCACGCCATCAGGCGGTCGCTCCCACGGCTGCTCCCCAACACCCACACGGTCGCGATCGGGCTCGGCGGTCTTGGGCACGTCGGTGTGCAGATGCTGTCAGCCATGTCAGCCACGACCATCATCGCCGTGGATCTCAAGGAGGAGGCGCTTGCCGGCGCCGAGGCGGACGGCGCGCACGTCACCATCCTCTCCGACGACGGTGCCGCCGAGGAGATCATGACGGCGACCGGCGGCAAGGGGGCCGACCTCGTGCTGGACTTCGTGGGCGCGGACCCGACCATCGGCCTGGCGATGAGCGTCGTCAGACCGATGGGCGAGGTGACGGTCGTCGGCATCGGTGGCGGCACCTTCGAGTGGGCGTTCATGGGCGTCCCGTACGAGTCATCGCTGGCGAACACGTACTGGGGCACTCGTCCTGAGCTCATCGAGGTGCTGAATCTCGGAGCCCGCGGACTGATCCGTCCCCGCACCACCACGTTCAGCCTCGACGACGCAGTCGGTGCCTACGAGCAGTTGGACGCCGGCGATCTCGACGGTCGTGCGGTGATCGTCCCCTAGGAACTGGGGCGGGGGTGGAAGCCTCGGGACCGTCGGGCGGTTAGCGTTTGCACACACCCGATCCAGGACGGTCTCCCCGATGCCCACCTCCACCACCTGCACCTTCACGAGTCCCCGTGGCCACGAGCTCCACGCGCGGCTGGACCAACCGGACGACGGCCGGCTCCGCGGGGCGGCCCTGTTCGCCCACTGCTTCACCTGCTCCAAGGACCTCAAGGTCGAGAAGCAGATCACCCAGGCCCTCACCGGTCATGGGTTCGCGGTGCTCTCCTTCGACTTCACCGGTCTCGGCCGCAGTGGTGGAGAGTTCGCCGAGACGACGTTCTCGGCCGACGTGGAGGACCTCGTCGCGGCGGCGGCCTACCTCGAGCGCGAGGTGGCGCCGACCACGCTGCTGGTCGGGCACTCCTTGGGCGGGGCAGCCGTCCTGACAGCGGCTCCGCGGATCGACTCGGTCAGCGCCGTCGCCACGATCGGCGCACCGTCGGATCCGACGCACGTCGAGCACCTGCTGTCCGGTGGCCTGGATGAGATCCTCGCCGAAGGGGAGGGGGAGGTCACGATCGCCGGTCGGAACTTCACGATCGGCAAGTCCTTCGTCCACGACCTGGCCACCCACCGGCTGACCGAGCAGCTGCCCGAGCTGGGCCGTGCGCTGCTGGTGATGCACTCCCCTCTGGATCAGACGGTCGGCGTCGACAACGCCCGTGAGATCTACGACGCCGCCAAACATCCGAAGAGCTTCGTGTCGCTGGACCGTGCCGACCATCTGCTGAGCGACCCCATGGATGCCCGGTACGCCGCGCAGGTCATCGCCGCCTGGGCCGAGCGGTATCTGCCCGAATCAGCGATCAGGGACGGCGAGGAGGAGAAGCGGGACTACAGCGCCGACGGGGCGATCTCGACCACGGGAACCGAACTGGCCACGGACGTCGAGTCCCGGGGGTTCACCCTGCGGGTCGACGAACCGGCGTCCGTGGGAGGCACGGAGACCGGGCCCACTCCCTACGACTACCTGGCGACGGCCCTGGCCTCCTGCACGACTCTGACGATCCGGATCTACGCCGACCGGAAGGGCTACCAGCTCGAGTCGGTGACGGCGTCAGTTGACTACGACCGGGTGCACGCCAAGGACTGCGAGCGGTGCGAGCACCAATCCGGTCGGATCGAGCGGTTCACGAAGGTCATCACGCTGGAGGGCGCGCTGTCGGATGACGAGCGGGCAGACCTGCTGCGGGTGGCCGACAAGTGCCCGGTCCACAAGACGCTCCACGGCCAGATCGAGGTGTTCAGCAGCCTCGCATGAGCGTTCCGGCGCGCCCGCCGTTGCGCCGCCTGGCCGACCGGCTGCGTGCGGCCGACCCGGGCTTCGCTCGTGCCCGGTCCGTCGTCCGGTCGTTGGTGGCCGCGGGCCTCGGGGGCGGCATCGCGGCGGGTGTGCTGGCAGCGGCAGGGCAGCCACTGCTGCCGGCGGCCATCGCGGTGTCCGTCGGGCTGCTCGGGGTGCTGACCCTGCCTCCCGGCCTGCCGCGGCCCTGGGCCCCCGCAGCCGCGCTTGGTGCCGCCACGGCCGCGGCGGTCTCCGCGCTCCTCGGCGCCGGGCCGCTCGGGTATGCCGCCGCCATGGTGGTCACCGTCACTGCGGCGTGGGCTTCCCGGTGGGGTCCGGTCGGCGTGTCCGCGGGGTTCCTCGCATTCATCACCAGCTTGTTGTCCCTCCGCATCGGCTACGCCTTTGGCGACATCCCCGGTCTGCTGGTGGCGGTCATCGGCGGCGTTGCCGCGGTCGAGGTCACCGTCCGGGTGCTGCTGCCGGACAACCCGGCGGCGACCGTCCGCCGGCTGCGGGCGTCACTCCTCGCACAACTCTCGGTGCTCGTCGATGCCGTCGACCACCTCGCTGACCTGGGTCCGGGAGGGGGCCGGCAGCGACGGGCCCGCCTGCGGCTGGTCGACGTCCAGGAGACGGCGCTGCAGTTGGACGTCGTCATCGGGGTCGGAGCCTCCGAGAAGTCGGCGCCAGAACAGCGGAGCGGCGCGCTCCGGGCGGCCGTCCTGGACGCCGAGGCGCTGGCCGACCACCTGCTCTGGGCCGTCCTGACCCTGCCGCCGGACCTCACCCGTCAGGACCGCGACCACCTGGTGCAGACGCTGCGACGTGGTCGGGTGGAGTTGGACGAGGATGGTCACCCGGCGGGCCCACTCGTCCCCCGGTTGGGTGGACACGACGACCGGGTCCAGGAGGTGATCGAGCGGCTGGCCGCAGCTGCTCGCCGCTTCAGGCTGGCCGAGATCGACCTGCCGACCCGATCACCGCGCGGGACCGTCCCCGAGCCCGGCAGCGGTCGTGACGTGGCGCTGAAGACCGGTGCGGCCGCGATCCCGACGCTGCTGCTGGGGCTGGCTGTCGCCGAGACCGAGTGGTACTGGGGTGTCATCGCGGCCTACATCGTCGTGACCACGACCACCTCCCGCGGTGAGGGATTCCGCAAGGCCGTCGAGCGGCTGCTCGGAACGGTGGTCGGCGTCGTCGCAGGCATCGGAATCGCCGGGCTGCTGGCCGGCAGCGCGACCCTGGTCACGGTGGCGCTGGTCGGCGTGCTCGCGGCGATGATCTGGGTGTTCCGCGTGAACTACACGCTCTTCACGTTCGCCCTGACCATCGCGATCGCGCTGCTGTACCAGGTGACCGGCATCTTGACGACGGAGGTGATGCTGCTGCGGGTCGCGGAGACGACGATCGGGGTCGTGACCGCCTCGCTGGTGGTCGGCATCGTCCGGCCGGTCTCCAGTCGCCGCACCGTGGATGAGGCCGTCGTGACGCTCCTGCGGGCGCTGGACGACGGACTCCGGCAGGTGCAGACGACCGGCGGCCTGGCGACCGCGTGTCTGCGGGCCATCGACCAGACCGTCTCAGCCGTCCGACAGGCCACGGCACCCTTCGTGACCAGCCTGGCTCTGGCCACAGCCGACGGTCGCGCTGCCCGGTTGCTGGCCACGGCCCTGCGCGTCAGAGCGGCAGCCCTGGCCACCGCCACGCGCGACGACGTGGTGCACCCGGCGGACCTGGGGGCCCTCGCCCACCTCCGCACGCGGACGGCGGCGGTCATCGCCGGAATCGAGCGCGAACCACAGTCGGCCGACCGCCCGCTGGACCGGTCCCCGCTCCCCCCGGGTCAGACCGACGTGGGCGTCATCCTGCGAGCCATCGACGATCGGCTGGCCGGCTACGGGACGGCCCGTGACCTGGACGTCCGCGACGATCCTGGTGCCCTGGCTGCCGGCACCGGACGGGCCGAGGACTGATCGGCCCCCCGCTGCGTGTCCTCTCAGTCCGGATAGCCGGACCAGCGGGACACGATCCGCAGGCTGGTCAGCGAGCCATCGCGTAGAACTCGTCGTTCGGCCGCATCGAGGTCAGGTTGGCCAGTCGGTTCGACATCGCGAAGAACGCGGTGATGGCCCCGATGTCCCAGATCTCGTCGTCGGTCAGGCCGCCGTCCCGCAGTTCCTGGATGTCCTCGTCGGTCACCGACCCGGACTCATCCACCATCTGCAGCGCAAATCCGACGATCAGCCGCTCGCGGTCGGACAGATCGGCCTTCCATGGGTTGGTGGCCAACTGATCGGCGATGAGCGGGTTCTTGGCTCGGATGCGCAGGATGGCGCCGTGGGCGATGACGCAGTAGAGGCAGTCGTTGACCGCACTGGTCGCGACCACGATCATCTCGCGCTCGGCCTTGGACAGTCCCTCCGACTTGTCCATGAGGGCGTCGTGACCGGCGAAGAACGCTCTGAACTCCGCGGGCCGGTGCGCCAGCGCCAGGAACACGTTCGGGATGAAGCCGGATTTCTCCTGGACCGCCTCGATCATCTCGCGGATGTCCTCGGGGAGGTCCTCCAGCTTCGGGACGGGAAAGCGGGAGACGGCGGGAGGCTCGACGGGCATGTGGTCATTGTGGCATGCCGGTACCGGGGGCTAGACGGGCTTGCACCGCTTGTCGTCGATCATCTGCGCGGTTGCGGCGTCGAGGACGTCGATGAGCGGTGACCCGGCAGTCGCTTGGCTGGCCACGCCAACCGACGCGGCAATCGTCTGCCGCGCCAACGACGACGTCAGGCGGGCACGCAGGACGTCGACGAACTCGGGACCACACCGCGGCGCGAGGATCCCGAACCGGTCGCCGGAGATGCGGAAGGCGAGATCGCTGGTCCGGATCGCGTTCGCAAGCACGTCTGCGGCGCGGGAGATCACCTGGTCACCCACCCGGCGTCCCCGGGTGTCGTTCACGACGCTCAGGTCGTCCAGGTCCACGATGGCGATCGCGGTCTGGTGATCATGACGACGGCTTCGGGCCTCCTCCACCTCCAGGGAGGAAGCGAAGGATCGAGCGTTCGGCAGTCCGGTCAGCGCGTCGACGCGGGCCGAGAGCTTGGCCAGATCCATGTGGCGTCGGGTCAACTCCCGTTCGGCCTGGATCGTCAGCTCCCGGTCGATCGAGTCGCCCGCGAAGCGGAGCAGTTGGTCACAGCCCGCCCGGAAGCGAGTCGGCAGCTCGGAGACGCCGAGCAGCAGCCCGGTGCCGCCATCGCCCACGACGGTGATCGGGACGGAGCAGAAGGACTCGATGATGAACTGCTGGTGGATCGACTCCGGGACGGTTCCGGTCACTGCCTGGACGGTGTCCTCGACCAGTCTGACGCCCCCGGCGGCGACCAGGCCGCTCAGGAAACCGGGCGCCCACCCGTCGCTTGTGGTCATCTGGGCTGCTGCGATGGGGTCGCCGCTGGTGGCCTCGACGATCCAGACCCCGTCGTAGGACCGGGCGAACAGCCACATGTCCATCGGAAGCGCCGAGGTCAGGAATGTGAGCGACCGAGTGATCGCGTCGGGCGGCGCGGGCGTGGCCTGGCCGGCGGGCACACCGACCCGTCCCTCGCGCGCAGCCACGCGCTGGTCCTGGATCAACGAGGTGAGGGCAGCGGCCAGATCCTCGATCGGCTCGTCCTTGCTGATGAAGGCCGAGGCGCCAAGGCTCTCCGCGGCGAGGGCGGCCTCGGGCAGATCCGTGCCGGAGTGGACGACCACGGGGATCGAGCTGCAGTCCGCGGTGATCCGCAGGGCCTCGAACCCGTCGGAGTCCGGGAGACCCAGGTCGAGCAGGATGGCGTCGATCGCCTCGGCGCTGCCGAGGGCCTCCAACCCATCGAAGAGCGTGGCGGAGGACGTCACCGAAATGCCCTGGTCCTGCAGTCGCTCGGTCAGCAGGACGCGATACGCCAGATCGTCTTCGATGATGAGGACGTTCGAGCCGGTGCCGGTGTAGGGGTGTCGGAGAGGTGTGGCCATACCAGCCCAATCGGCGGCACCGGCTGCAATCTGAGCGTGTTCGGCGATTTACTCAGCGTGATTCAACGATCGTGCCTGGCCGCCGTCTGCCCGGGCCATCTCAGGGCGCGGTCAAGCCGAACGTGACGACGCTGGCGAGGGCCCTCGCGCCGCTGTCGCTGACGTGGACGCCATCGCCGTCGAAGTACGCCGGCGTGGCGTCGGAGGCGCCGTTCCAGTCGGCCAGGCGGGTGTTCGGCCACCGGCCTGTCGCGCCGGACAGGTGACGGTTGACCGCGGACTCCCACGGCCGCGGGACGCGGACGTTGACCAGGACGACCCGGCCGGCATCCGAGAAGTGGTCGAGCACCTGGTCGATGGTCTGGGTGTTCGTGGCCCCGTTGGACCCCAGGTGGATGACCACGGCGTCGTCGGGTCCGGGCTGGCGCTCGTCGCTGACCAGCTCGTGCCACTGGCGGCCGATGCGGGCGTCCAGCACGACGTTGGTTGCCAGGCCTTCGAACGCGTCGGATGCGCCGACCATGACCGAGTCGCCGTAGACGTAGATGGTGTCGTAGCGCTCCTCGAGCGTTGCGTTGCCGGGCGATTCATCTGCGTCGCCGGACGGCGAGGGGCCGCTGGGTAGCAGGGACACGGTCGGCGATGGGATCAGCGCGACCTGGCCCTCCGGCAGTTCAGCGGAACCGGCCGGGCCAGGCTCCTGGGGCGGCTGGGTGGCGGCGATGGCCCGGTCGACCGGTAGTTGGACGTTGCCCACGGCGGCCATGGCGATGACCGACGCGATCACGATGGCCGTCCCCCGCCGGAGCGCCGGCCGCTCGGGGGCCGCCCGCTTGAAGTCGCGGAACTGCTGGATGAACCGACCCTCGCGGATCGGCTGCTCGACGTAGATGAACGACAGCTCGGCGATGGCCACGGTTGCACCCAGCCGGACCAGCGTCAGCCAGGGATCGCCCACGACCGTGTCAACCCCGGGACGCAGGACCATGAAGAGCGGCCAGTGCCACAGGTACAGGCCGTACGACCGGGCGCCGATCCAGCGCAACACGGTCCACGACAGCGGGACGGACAGGAACGAACCCGGAGTGACGATCGAGCCGATGACCGCGGCGGTTGCGATGGCGACCAGCAGGAACCCACCCTGGTACAGCCGTTCGTCGTAGGCGCTCAGCAGGACGAACTGACTCAGCAGCACCACGATCCCTACGACCCCGAGCAGGTCGGGTATGGCAGCGGTGCGCACGGAGCCGACGCCGAGGGAGGCCCATGGGCGCCACACCATCGCGAGCAGGACGCCGACCAGGATCCCAGCCGCGCGCGTGTCGGTGCCGTAGTACAGGCGTGAGGGATCGACGTTGGGCTCGAAGAGCGCCCACATCAACGCCGTCGATGCCACGATCCCGACCGCCACGGCTGCCATCGACATTCGTCGCCCCAGCAGTCGCCGGCCCAGGATGAACAGCGGCGGGAAGGCGAGGTAGAACTGCTCCTCGATCGCCAGGGACCACAGGTGCTGCAGCAGTGGCGGGCGGCCGAAGCTCTCGAAGTAGGACTGCTCGGTGAGGATCAGGGACCAGTTGGTGACGTAGGCCAGCGCGGCGGCGGCCTGGCCCGTCAGGTTGCCCAACGCGTCCCGGGCCGTGAAGAGCGACAGGACGGCCACCCCGACCAACAAGACCCCGAGCGCGGGCAACAGCCGCCTCGCGCGACGTTTCCAGAAGTCGATGAGGTCGACGCTGCCCGTTCGCTCGAACTCCGTGATCAGCAGCGCCGTGATGAGGTACCCCGAGATGGTGAAGAAGACCTCGACGCCCAGGTATCCGCCGGGCAGCCAGCCCGCATCGGCGTGGTAGATCATCACGGCGATCACCGCGACGGCGCGAAGTCCATCGAGCGCCGAGAGGTAGGGCAGTCGTCTGACCGGAGCGGTGCTGAACGGGCGTGCTGGCGTTCTGCTGCGCGACAACAGCGAAGACGATGCGGGGAAGGACACGTGCGCCTCAGGGAAGGAGCGGCCAGCGAAGTGCCCGTACCGTACGGCATGGGCGGATGAGGGGCCATACGCCGGGTGGACGGGTCAAGTGCAGGTTGAGGGTCACCCCTATGCTCGCCCGCCATGGGAACGCACACGCGGTACGAGGTCTCCGACGGAATCGCCACGATGACGCTGGATCACCATCCGACGCGTAACGCGCTGTCAGGCCCGCTGGTCAACGGCCTGGGCGATGGACTGCAGGCCGCAGCTGAGGACGACGACGTGAGGGTGGTCGTCCTCACCAACGCCGGGTCGACGTTCTGCGCCGGGGCCGACCTGAAGGGCAGCAGCGACGAGGCACCTCGGTACGACCTCCCCGAACTGCTGTCCTTGATACTGGATCACCGCAAGCCGGTGATCGGTCGGATCGCCGGGCACTGCACCGGCGGTGGTGTCGGGCTCGCCGCCGCCTGTGACATCTCAGTGATGACGTCGGAGGCCACGCTGGGCTTCACCGAGGTTCGCATCGGTGTCGCGCCCGCCGTGATCAGCGTGGTGTGCCTGCCGAAGATGCGGCAGGGCGACGCGCTGGAGCTGTTCCTGTCCGGTGAGAAGATCTCAGCCCAGCGGGCGGTGCAGGTCGGACTGATCAATCACGCCGTGCCGGCTGCGGAGCTGGATGACGCGCTGGGGAGCATCCTGGACAAGGTCCTGCGTGGAGGGCCGGAGGCGCTCGCGGTCAGCAAGGAGCTGGTGCGGCGGGTGCCGTTTCTGAATCGGTCGGCGGCCTTCGAGTGGACACTGGCCACGTCCAGTGAGCGCTTCGGGTCGGCAGAGGCGGCGGAGGGCATCGCGGCCTTCCGCGAGAAGCGGGACCCTGACTGGGTGCCGCGCTAGAACCAGCGGCGATCACGCGCTCGTCGGGTGACCGCCTGGACCGCAGGCGACATCCACCCCCAGGGACTCCAGCTGGCCGACCAGCTGCTCCACGACGCGGAGCAGCGACTCGCGGTCGTCCCCTTCCAGGCGCTCGAACAGTGCCGCCACCTCGAGCACGTGCGCACCCCAGCACTCCGAGACCATCGCCTCGCCGTCGGTCGTGAGCTCGATCACGGTCGCGCGGCGATCCGAGGGGTGCGGGGCGCGTCGCGCAAGGCCGTCGGACTCGAGACCGTCGACGAGCTGGGTGACGTTGCGGGGACTGACACCAAGTCCCTCGCAGAGCTCGCGCATGATGAGGGGTCCCCCACCGTGCAGTAGCCAGAGGACCCGAAGCCGAGCGACCGAGAGCCCGCCCCGTCCGGCGCTGGTCTCGATGAAGCGTCGGTACGCCATCCCGAAGACCCCCATCTGTTCCACGAGACGAACCGACGCCGCACTGATGGCACCGCCATCGACGGCGTCGATCACTGCGGCCGGCAACTCGACCTGCGGCACCACAGTATCTGAGGACCTATATTGTGAACACATACAATATCCTGGCGTAAACGAACGTCCCTCATCGTAGCGCCGGCCCAACTCGATCGACGAACCGGAGCAGACATGACAACCTCAACATCCGCCAGCGACAGCGCGAGACCGACGGCTCTCGTGGTGGGCGGGACGGCAGGAATCGGGCGGGATGTGGCTCGGCGGCTGATTGACGAGGGTCACGACGTGACCATCGTCGGCCGACCGGGTGGCCGCGGCAGCAACACAGCCGCGGAGATCGGGGCACGCTTCGTCGGCGCCGACGTCTCGCTGCTGTCCGACACCGGGCGACTCGCCGACGAGGTGCTGGACTCCATGCCACGGATCGATCGGCTCGTGCAATCGGCCGACGTCCTGCGCCGTGAACGGATCGAGACCAGTGAGGGCTTCGACGAGGCCTTCGTCACCGCCTATCTCTCTCGCGTGCTCCTTGTCAGCCGCCTGCTCGAGCGGCTGATCGAGTCGCGGACACGCATCCTCCACGTGGCCGCGGCTGGTGCCCCGGGACGCCTGCGCGCCGACGGGATCCCGCCAGGGCCAGAGACGCGAGCCTTCGTGGCCCATGCTCGCGCGCAGGCGGCGAACGACGTCTTCGGTCTCGAACTCGCCGCGCGGCTCGCCGACACCGGTGTGCGCGTCCACGTCGCAAACCCGGGGGCGGCCGACACGGGCATCCGCTCCGAGATGGAGCAGAAGTTGGTGGGACGGATCGTGTCCCGGCTGTTCAGCAGCGTGATGACGCTGCGATCGGCCGATGACGTCGCAGGCATCCTGCTCGACGCCGCCGAGCGCTACCCGACCGACGTCCTGATCACCGTGCCCGGGCGCCCGGTCCGACTGCGCTCCGGCCACCACGACCTGGCACGGCGGCGGGAGGTGTGGGACGCGAGCGTCGCCGCAGCGGGCGCACGCTTCGACGCGCTCGACCCGCTGCCGAGTTCAGCCGGCTGACTCCGTCCACCGGGCCAGCTGCCGCGACTGGACGACCAGGGTGCCCGTCCCGTCGTAGACCAGGGCATCCTCCTCGACGAACCCGTCTGACACGTGGTTGGACACGACGTCGATCGTGAACGGGCCGGTGGCCGGACGGGCCCGGACGTGCGCGGTCAACTCCACCGTGGGCACCCAGCCCTTGGCCCCGAGCGCGTTCCACACCGCCGGCGGGGTCAAGTCACAGGCGACCAGCGCGGTCAGCTGATCGATCGGGCTGCTGTCGGCGACACCGCGCATGCGCCCCTCGGCACCGACCCGCCCCTGCACGAAGCCGGTGCTCGCCCCGTCCAGTCGCAACCCCATCGACTCGGCGATGGACGGGGGTGTGAAGTGCTCCGAGCGCCCTGGCGCGAGCTGGTCGCTCGGAATGGCCAGCGGCGGCACCCCAGACCAGGACGGCCCGTGTATCCCGTCGCGATCACCGACCGAAGCCATGAGGCTGAGGACCGTCTTCCCGCCCTGTGCCCCGGTGGCCGTGACGGTTGTGAACCGGCGGCTTCCCCCGACCGGTGACACGGCGAAGCGCAGCTCACCCACCTCGGCCTTGCGGAGGTAGTGACAGGTGACGCTGAAGATGTCCGGGGCAGCGGTGTCCCGCAGGATCGCGCCTGCCCCGAGCGCCAGCAGATAGCCCCCGTGCGGGATCCCGAAGACGTCGAACCCGTCGTGGACCTGCGCAACCCAGTGCTGGCCATCCTGGACCACGGCCAGCTGCTGGGACACGTCGCCGTTCACGCCGCGTACCTCCCTGGCGCGGCAGCCACGCGCTCCCCGGCCAGCCGTCGGGCCACGATCTCCCACACGTCGGGGTCGACGCCCAGCGTCAGGTGCGTGGACGCGACCTCGATGTGCGAGGCGTCGAGACTGGTCCGGTCCAGCGCGGCGCGCCAGTTCACCACCGCATCCCGCCGGGAGTAGATCACGGTGATGGGGATCGTCTGCGGTGTGGCCGCCTCGACGGCGGCGATGTGGTCGAGGATCTGCTGCTGTCGCTCGGAGGTCACGGAGCCGGCACTGCCGGTGTAGAGCGGTCCGCCGATCAGCGGACTGCCGAACACGATGACCTGAGACACGACATCGGGCGCATGACGGGCGACCTCGCGCACGATCACGCCGCCCAGGCTCCATCCGACGAGGGAGATCGGCTGGCCGGCCTGCTCGGCCGCACGCGTGACCAGCGGCACGAGCCGTGCAGCGTCGCGCTCGGGGTAGCCGTGGTGCGTCCCGAGCCCCCAGCCGCGCGCGTCGTAGCCGAGGAACCGCAGGTACTGACGGAGCGGCGCCATCGATGCCTCCGGCGCCCGCCACCCGGGGACGTCGATCACCGGTCGACCGTGACCGCGAGGCATGAACGCCAGCCGCGGGAACCGGTGGAGGAGACGGGGGATCTGCTTGGCGCCGGCGAGTTCGCGCCACAGCGAGCGGTCAGGCGGCCCGGTCGGCAGCTCGGCGTCCGGCAGGCCGACCCGTCCGGGGAAGGGACGGCGGGTAGCATATGATGCTGTCATATGACACTATCATAGTGATGGCTGCAGCTGACCGCATCGACGCGGGGGCACTCCCCCGGTCCGGGTCCCCGACCCGGGAGGACGTCCTGGCGGTGGCCGAGTCCCTCCTGGAACACGAGGGCGCCGCGGGACTGTCGATGCGCAAGCTCGCCGCCGCGCTCGGCACCAGCTATCAGGTCGTGTACTCACGCGTGGGGGGTAAACCCGACGTCGTCCGCGCGCTGCACGCAGAGGGCTTCCGTCGTTTGCGGGACACCTCCAGGATCCAGGCGGAACCCGGCTCGGACGAGCGGCTGATCCAGATGGGGCACGCCTACCTGGACACGGCGGTGGCCCATCCCGCGCTGTTCGACGTCATGTTCGGCAGCCCGGTGGTCGAGTTCCACCGCGACGCGGCGACCGAGGCGGTGGAGTGGGCCGGGTTCGAGGCCACGTGGGTGACGGCCTGCCACGAGTGGCTGGACGCCCGGCTGGGACCGCGACGTCGGCGCGAGGCCGTGCGGTTGGCCTGGCGGCTGTGGAGTGCGGTGCACGGCATCACGGTGCTCCATCTGGCTGGCCATCGGACGCCGGAGGGGGATGTGAAGGCTGAGATGGCCGACGTCCTGCGCCGCCTGCTGCGCGACCCGACCTGACCGGACCTCAGTCGCGCGATCGTGGATTTGCTGGCGCAGAGGCAGGAACTGCGCGATCCTGGGATCACGTCGACTGGTGCTGGCCGCGCTCACGCTCTCAGGTGGTCCTCGATGCTCCGCAGGGCGAATACGACACCGGAGCCGTCGTCCGCCCGCCGGATCACGCCCTTGGTGAGCAGCGCGTCGGCGATGGACCCGCAGTCGCTGGCCGTGGCCGAGTCCCGTCCCCGGAAGGCTCGACAGATCGACGTGAGCGTCCGCTCGCCCTCGGCGATTCCAGCCATGGCGCGCAACCACCCGAGCTGGCTCTCGGTCAGGCCGTTCAGCCGCGCCTGCGCGATCATGGCCAGCTCGCGTTGCGACTGGGCCACGCCGGCGCGGACGTCCTCGGCGGTGATGTGCTGGCCGTCCTCCCGGTGGTTCCAGGCGCCCTCCCCGACCAGCTGGAAGACGTGGGGGTGGCCACCGGTGGCCTCGATCATCTCCTCGATCCCGTCGCCGGCGAAGGTGACTCCCTCGGTGTTGAAGGTGTCGAAGCGCAGCAGGGTGTCCCGGATGGCCTCGTCCTCGAGGGACTCGAGCGGCAGGTCCCGGCAGCGCTCACCGAACGTCACCCGGTGGCGTTTGAACGCGGCGCGGGTGCCGGGCAGGCCAGCGAGCACCACGGCGAAGGGCAGCACCCGACCCGTGGCGTCCAGGGTGTTGATGACCTCCTGCAGCGCCGTGAAGACCGCGCGGCGGGAGGGAGCGTCGATCGCCTGCGCCTCATCGATCAGCAGCACCACCGGGCGGTCACCGTCAGCTCGAGCGGCGGCCCCGAGCTCCTGCAGCGCCCGACCGAGTGCCAGGGAAGCCGGCATCTCCGCTGTCTCGTCGACGTCCACCTCGAGCACGCCGGCCAGCCGGATCTCACGGACTCGGCCAAGCCAGCTGGAGACCTGGACCAGCGCCGCACCGACGGTTCCCTCGACCTGGCGGAGACCCTGCGAGAGCCGGTGTGCGAGCGCGGTCATGAATGGCTCGCCCTCCACGGCGGTGACGCGTATGACGACGGCGTCGTCCTCCCAGTCGGAGGCGAGGTCCTCCACTGCCGCGAGCAGACTGGTCTTGCCGAACCCGCGCTCCTGCTCGATCAGTCGTGGCGCCTGCCGAGCACCGGTGCGGGCTCGCGAGACCATGGCGCGGACCGCGGCCACCTGCCGCGTCCGCGGCACCCACACCGCGGCATCGCCGAAGCCGGGGGTGAACGGGTTGTTCGTCGCCGTGCGCACACCCTGAATTCTACATCGATCCGTAACATTCCGACGGTTCAGTAATATTACGGATGCTTCGATCAGTCCCGGAGTTCGATGCGACGTACCTTCCCGGAGACCGTCTTCGGCAGCTCCTCGATGAACTCGATCTGACGCGGGTACTTGTACGGGGCCGTGTTGACCTTCACGTGGTCCTGGATCTCGGATGCGAGCTCATCGCTGGCGGTCTGCCCCGGCCCCAGCACGACGAAGGCCTTGACCACCTGACCGCGTTCGTTGTCCGGTACCCCGATGCAGGCCACCTCCTGCACCGCCGGATGCTCCATCACGACGCTCTCGACCTCGAAGGGGCCGATGCGATAGCCGGCGGAGATGATGACGTCGTCATCTCGGCTGACGAACCAGAAGTAGCCGTCCTCGTCGACGTGGGCGCGGTCACCGGTCAGGTAGTAGTCACCGAGATGAGCAGCAGCCGTCGCCTCCTCGTCGTGCCAGTACTCGACGAACAGCCCGACCGGGCGTTCAGGCGTGACCTTGACGGCGATCTGCCCCTCGTTGCCCGGTCCCAGCGGGTTGCCCTCCGCGTCCACCACCGCGACCTCGAACCCAGGGGTGGGCTTGCCCAGGGCACCGGGCTTCTTCGGCATGCAGGGGTAGTTGGCCAGCAGGTTGACCGTCTCGGTCTGCCCGTACCCGTCGTGGATCTCGGTGCCGGTCGCTGCCTTCCAGGCGTTGAACGTCTCCGGATTGAGTGCCTCCCCGGCGGCCATGCAGTGGCGGAGCCGGGAGAAGTCGTACCCCGACAGGTCCATGGTGACGAAGTTGCGGTAGATCGTCGGCGGCGCACAGAAGGCCGTGACGTCGTGGTCGGCGATCATGCGGAGCATCTGGTCGAAGTCCGGTTTGCCCTGGGCATTCCACGCCAGCACGGCGGCGCCAACGCCCCACTGGCCGAAGAGCTTGGACCATGCGGCCTTGGCCCACCCGGTGTCGGAGACCCCCCAGAAGATGTCGTCAGGGCCGAGGTCCTGCCAGAACGTGGCCGTGATGCGATGTCCGATGCCGTAGGAGGCCTGGGTGTGCAGGACCATCTTCGGGTTCCCGGTGGTGCCGGAGGTGAAGTAGATCAGCATCGGGTCGTCAGCCGCGGTGATGTCCTCCGGCGGGGCGGCATCCTCCGCCTCGTCGCGCATCGTGTCGCCGTCCTGCCACCCCTCGGGCACCTCACCGCCCATGACGATGAACGTCTCGAGCGACTCGCAGGTCCCTCGAACCCGGTCCAGCTCCGCTGCGCCGGCGGAATCGGTCACCGCCACGCTGGCGTCGGCCCGGTTGATGCGGTACTCGATGTCCTTGCCCTTGAGCTGCGTGGTTCCCGGCATCGGGATCGCCCCCAACTTGATCGCACCGAGCACGGTGTCGTACCAGCCGATGACGCGAGGCAGCATCAGGAAGATCCGGTCGCCCTTGCTGACCCCCTGGGCAGCCAACACGGCGGCCATCCGGTTGGAGCGAGCGCGGAGGTCGGCGAAGCTGTAGTCGTCGGCGTGTGCGCCATCGGGGCTGACCATGCGCAGGGCGAGCTTGTCCGGGGTGGCCTCCGCCGCCGCGTCCACCACGTCGACTGCGGCGTTGAAGCGCTCGGGAACATCCAGTGAGAACGAGGCCTTGGTGGCGTCGTAGTCGGTCATGTTCGGCATCGATGACGGTCCTTCTCGGGTCGGGGTCCCCGTCACTTCATCACGCCGGGGCTGGCGCGTACACCCCCATCGGTCGGGCCGGCTTCCGTCAGCTTGACCTGGAGCGCGCTCCATGTGGAACGCTGGGCACATGGATACCTACAACCAGATCGGTAGCAGCGGACTCTTCACCTGGAAGGTCGGGCTCGGCACCATGCAGTTCGGCTGGACGGTCGACGAGCCGGGCTCCTTCGAGATCCTCGACGCCTACGCGGAGGCCGGTGGCAACTTCGTCGACACCGCCGACGTGTACAGCGCCTGGGCCGGCAATGAGGGCGGGGAGCCGCAGCCCGGCGGCGTCTCGGAGGAGATCATCGGCCGGTGGATGGCCAGTCGGCGCAACCGTGACGACCTGATCGTCGCCACCAAGGTCCGCGGGGCGATGGGTGAGAGCTTCTCGGAGGGCCGCGGCACCGTCCATCAGCGCGAGGGGCTGGGTCGCGGCTGGATCATGCGGGCCTGCGAGGACTCGTTGCGGCGGCTGCAGGTCGACCACATCGACCTGTACCAGGTGCACTGGATCGATCCGCTGGTGCCGATCGAGGAGACCCTGGGCGCGCTGACCGACCTGGTCCGGCAGGGCAAGGTCCGCTACCTCGGGTGCTCCAACTTCTCGGCCTGGCGGATCATGGAGTCGTTGTGGACGTCGGACCGCCGGGGGCTGGAACGGTTCATCAGCCTCCAGCCCGAGTACAACCTGCTGGCCCCGACCCGCGGTGAGGTCGAACGGGAGCTGGCGCCGATGTGCCAGCGGTACGGGATCGGCATGGTGCCCTACTCACCGCTCGCGGCCGGCATGTTGACGGGCAAGTACCGACGGGACGAGGGCCTGCCCGAGTCGGTCCGGGCCGACAGCAATCGCGCGAAGTGGATCTCGGAGCAGAACTGGGACGTCATCGAGACCCTCGTCGAGGTCGCCGAGGGGCACGGCATCTCCCCCGCCTCCGCCGCGATCCAGTGGCAGCGCGCCAAGCCCTGGGTCGCCTCACCGATCATCGGGGCCAACCGGCCGTCTCAGTTGGCCGACACCCTCTCCGGGCTGGATGCGCCGCTCTCGGCAGACGCCATGGCCCGGCTGGACGAGGTCAGCGACTTCCACCGTCCGCGATACGTGCGGGAGGCCTGACCTACAGCGCCACGCGCCACCGCAGCAGCCGCATGACGTAGGTGACGACCAGCATCCCGCCCAGCAGGATCGCGGTGAAGGCCAGATGTCGCCGGTCACCGTCGACCGGCAGGGACTCGAGCAGCTCACGCCGCAGCGTCCGCCCCTCCTCCACCATGGTGCTCGCGATGACGGTGATCGCGGCGTGCTCCAACACGTAGACGACCAGCGCGTTCTGGCCGAGGGTCTGGAACGGGTGGGACGCCACGACCCGCACCGCCTCGACGGCCCTGGAGAGCAGTCTCGGTGCGCGGCGCATCAGCGGGAGGTCCAGCAGCGCCCCCAGCACGGCGAGCGCCGCCACGGGGATCCCGGCTGCGAGGAAGGTGAACGCCGGCGTGTGCAGCCGCTTGTTGATCGGCTGGATCCCATCGCCCGCGAGTCCGGCCCAGATCAGCAGCCCACCACCGGCGAGGATCAGCAGCAGACGCCACCAGGTCACGTCTCGGCCGACGAATGCGGTGCCGGCGACGTAGCCGAACAGCACCAGGCTGCTCGCGACCACCATGACCGCGATCCCCTCCGGGTCGAACCCCACCTCGCCCATCCGATAGACCCGGCCAGCACCGAAGACGGCGACGTCCAGGTCGAACCACGGGCTGCAGTTCGCAGCCGGTCGCGTGCAGTCCCGGGCCGCAGCGGCCAGCGATCGGCCGTACAGCAGCGGCAGCGCCACCGCCACGCCGATGACGGGGATGACCGAGCGGGTCACCAGGCGCAGGAGCAGCACGACGACCGCAGCGATGAAACCGCTGACCCCGATGGTCTGCAGGACTCCGGTGACCCGGATGGTCCCGATGTCCCACGGCTGACCCAGCGCGTTGTAGAGCAGCCCGATGACCACCAGCGCCAGCAGTCGTCGCAGCAAGCGCCTGATGGTCGACAGGCTCACGGATCGTGCTCGGATCCCGCGGCCGACCCGCAGGAGGATGGCCCTCTGGCGCTCCCCCCGTGAGGCCGCGTGGGCCACCGTCACCGCGGCCGGGTCGGGCCGGGGGCCACGCGGACGGATGAGGAACGCCAGGCTCGCACCGCTGGTGACCAGGAAGGCGGGGAACACCGCATCCGAGACGGTGAAGCCGTTCCACTCGGCGTGAGCCAGCAGCGGATAGCTGCCGTTCTCACCGGTGATCGGCGTGAGCAGCATGGTGGCCAGGACAACGCCGCGGAGGACGTCCACGGCACGGACCCGCCGGCGCGCCGCCCCGTCAGACCGAGTCGTCCCCTCCTGCATCGCCGGCGTGGTCTCGGACGCGGTGTCCGAGGCCTCATCGCCGTGATGGTCGGTCGACTCGGTCGGTGGCGATTCCACCGGTTCGATGACGGGCACAGCCGACGTCCCCTCCGCCGTTCCCGGCGGCGGCGTGTCAGGGGTCGGTGTTGGTGTGGCGGTGGTCATGGATCCCAGCGAGGACGCATCAGGGCCGCCTCAGGTTCACCCGGCGACGAGAAAAGTGTCGGACGCGAATACAGTCTGGCCCGGTGGACACACGCGCTTGGGAGGACAACGTCGCTCTGTCGGCGTTCTGCCAGGCAATCCATCCGAAGATCCGCAGCGCACTGCTGCTGCAGACCGGTGATGCGGCCCTCGCCGACGACCTGTCCCAGGAGACGCTGTGTCGGGTCATCGAGCGCTGGGACAGCGTCATGATGATGGAGAGTCCCGAGGGGTGGGCGTTCACCGTGGCCTTCAATCTGTCGCGGTCGTGGTGGCGGAGGGTGGCCTCGCGGCGACGTGCCGTGGATCGGATCACCCGGGACTCGCGCGAGGTCGACGAACCTGACCCCAGCGTCGTCCCCTGGGTCCGCGACGCAATCGCCGCACTGCCACCCCGGCAACGCGAGGTCATCGTGCTCCGCTACTACGCGGATCTCGACGTGGCCGAGACCGCCGAGGCCATGGGCTGCGCCCCCGGGACGGTCAAGTCGCTGTCCAGCAAGGCGCGAACAGCCCTGTCAGCGGCGCTCGCCGTCGAGGACGACCCGCAGCCGTCCCGCGTTCGGGGCCGGGGCTTGACGAGTGGTGGCACAGTGGATGGCGTCGGGACCACCGGGCCCGGAGGACTGCGATGACCAGCGACAGCGAACTGCACGACCTGCTCGTCCGAGCCGTCGACGAGGCGCCACCACTCGACGCCGAGCGTCTGAGCAAGAGGCTGGGACAGCGCCGTCGCCGTCGTCAGGTCGGTCGGGCGGTCGGGGCGATCGGCAGCGTGGTCGTGCTGGTCGCTGCCGTGGCAACGCTCCTGCCGTGGCTGGACCGGGACGACGTCCAGTTGGCCGGCCCGGTCGCCGTCGCTGCCTTCGAGGGTGTGCAGGGCGAGGGTGTCCCCACGCTGCTGCCGGAGGCGGCCGTGGTCTGTCCCCCAGCGGAGCACGCACTCGGGGCCGCGGAAGCGGTCACCGTGGCGGCCGAGGACCCGGCCGTGACGACCACGTGGTTCTGCGCACCCGCGCTCGACGTCGTGTTGCTGGCCGGTCCCCATGCCTCGCTTCCCGAGACCGGGGATGTCGTGGCTGTGGCTCGACGGGACGGCTTCGTCCAGCAGGAGTCCGGGACCATCAGCCTGACCGTGTCCGACGACAACTCCCTGGAGGATGTCCACTATCGCGTCGTGGCCAGCGATCCGGTCGCGATCCAGACCCTGGTGTCGATCATGGAGTCCATCCCGGCCATCGAGCAGGCGCCGTTCAACGAGGCCGACTGAGCGCCTCGGCCGACGAACCCGGGGTCAGCTGACGATCACGACGGGCCGGGTTGAGGCTGACAGGATGTGGTCGACGTGGTGCCCGAAGTGCGCGCGGCCGCTGATGGGTCGTAGCGGCGGTGCCAGCACGATCACATCGACCTCCAGTCGGGTGGCGGTCTCGAGGACTCCCAGTTCCGGTCGGGTGGCGGACACCACGTGGGTGCGGATGGGCACCCCCGCCGCGTGTGCTTCCTCGGCGATGCTGTGGAGGAGTCGCTCGCCGATCACGAGGGCATCCTCAGCCGGCAGCCCGCCTCGATCGGCCTCGGTGATGACGTGGAGCACCTCGACCATGCCGTCCGACGCCCGCGCGAGGGCCATGGCGACCTCGAGGGCATTCGACTCGTGCTCGGTTCCGGCCACCGACAGCAGGACCCGGCGAGGCTCGACGTCGGACACGTCCTCGACCGTGCTCGGGTGGCTGACCACGAGGACCGGCCCGGGCGCGCCCTGAACCAACCGGTCCACCAGGCCACCGAAGAGCGGACGGTCCGGTCGTGGGACCGTCGGCTCCCCACTCGCGCCCATGACCAGCAGGCCGTAGCCGCGGCGGGCTTCCTCCAGGATCTGCGCTCCGACATCGTCCTGTGCTGGACGGATCAGGCGCCGTCGTTCCGACCGTGGCAGTGAGCGGAGCCCGGCTTCGACGGCGCTGACGGCACGCTCGGCGGGCGCGTCGGCCAGCGTCGCGGCGCCGCCCGTCGGCCGCGGTCGTGGCTCCATCGCAGCAGTCGCCGGGGCGGTGAGGATCATCGTGGTCACCTCGACATCGGAGCGACCGTCCAGCATCAGGCCCAGCAACCGACCGGCCAGCTGAGAGTTGCGCCCGCCACGCGTCGGCAGCAGGACCCGTGAGAGGGAGCCGAGGAAGCTGCTGGCCTGCCTCGCCTCCGCGTCCAGCCTGGCCTGCTCCTCAGCGCCGTAGGGGACCCGCCGGAGCGTGACGCGGAGTATCGGTGGCGCCATCAGAGACGTGGTGATGGCCACCAGCAGGATGATGGTGAAGATCTCGATGGTCAGGATCCCGAGGCTGAGACCGATCGTCGCGACGATGATCTCGATGGCGCCTCGTGCGTTCATGCCCGCACCGAGGGACAACGCCTCCCAGCGGCCCAGCCCACTGATCCGTGCACCCAGCGCGGCGCCCACGAACTTGCCGGCGATCGCGACCGACAGGACCAGCATGCCGACGGCGAAGACCCCCGGATCCGCCAGGGCTGCGAGGTCGACCCGAAGACCGGAAGCGGCGAAGAAGATCGGAGCGAAGACACCCACTGTGATGGCTTCGAGGGTGGCACGGGTCCGGTGGTCGAGCCGCCGTGACTGACCGGCCGTGATGCCGACCAGGAAGGCGCCGAGCACCGCCTCGATACCGAGGAAGTGGGTCAACGAGCCATAGAGCAGCGCGAGGATCAGCAGCAGCGTCAGCTTGGCCGCCTCGCCGCCGACGCGGTTGTCGACCTCACGGAAGGCAACGGCCACGGCACGTCGACCGGCGGTGAACGCCAGGCCGACCACCAGCACGACGCTCAGGAGGGACTGCACGACCGACGGAACGTCGACCACCCCGCTCCGCGCGAGACCCGCGACGATCGACAGGAGGATCCAACCGATGGTGTCGTCGATCATCCCCGCCGCCAGTGTGATCTGACCGATGTCTCGTCGGATCACCCCCATCTCCATGAGGACCTTCGCGATGACGGGGATGGCCGAGATGCCCATGGCCGTCCCCAGGAACAGGCTGAACACCAGGCGTTCGGAGCCATCGACCAGGTAGGCCGCGGGCAGGAGTTGCCCCAAGGCGAACCCGGCTGCGAACGGGACGACGATGCCGCACAGCGAGATCGCTGCGGCCTTGCGGCCCTTGCGGGCGATGAGTTGGAGGTCCGTCTCGAGGCCCGTGACGATGAGCAGCAGGACGACGCCGAGCAGGGAGACGACCTCCAGCAGGTGGACCTGGGCAGCATCCTGCGGGAACACCTCGGCGAAGGCGCCCGGCGCGATGGCCCCGAACAACGAGGGGCCGAGGACCACCCCGGCCAGGAGTTCCCCGACGACCGATGGCAAGCCCAGCCGTGTTGCCAGGACGCCGAGACCACGGGCGACGAGCAGGAGCAGGCCGAGTTGCAGGAGCAGGAGGACGACCTCGTGCTCTCCCAGCGGCTCGATCACCATCGTGACCGGGCCCGATCACCCCATCCGACTGGACCCAACCCGACCTGCACGATGCCGCCGACGAGCCTGACTGAAGAACGAGTCATCGCTCGACGTTCCCCCAGAACGGAGGGCAGCGCAATACGCATCTTCGGCCAGGTTCCGCCGGTCCATGACCGGCCGGTTCCCCAAGCGGTTCGGGGTGCCGTCAGCCGGCCGGGCCGAGGACCGCGTCGATGAGCCGCGGAACCTCCGTCGGGGGGAAGACGGTGCCGTCGAGCAGCCGCCTGGCGATGATCGCACCGCTGAGCGACCAGGCGGACAACTCGGCGTCCGTCTCGGCTGGGAACTCGCCGCTCGCCACCCCCTGCTCGATCGCTGTGCACAGCCGCGCCCGGCGGCGCGCGCTGTTGCGATGGTGGACGACAGCGATGCGGGAGTCATGCTCAGCAGCACCCACCATCGCCGGCAGGACGCCCGAGGTGAGGTCGTCTTCCATGGCTTCGGCGAGGTGCGCCAGCAACCTGGTCACCGCGTCCCTCGCCGACCCCACGGCTGCCTCCACGTCGGGCTGACGCGAGCCGTGGTCGAGTGCGTCCGCCAAGAGTTCGTGGACGTCCGACCAGTGCCGGTACAGCGTGCTCTTGGCAATGCCGGACGAGTGCGCGACCCGTTCCATGGTGATGCCGCCGTACCCGTGGGCCGCCAACTCGGCGAGCACTGCGAGCCGGGCAGACGCTCGGGTTCGTACCACGCGCGGATCCTGCTGTCTGACCATGGTGGGATCGTAATCGAACGGTACCGTTGCGCTATCGGACGCAATCGTTCTATAGTTGTGGCGACCGACGACCAGTGGAGACCGAGTGATGACGAACATGACCGCGGACGACACGGTGACCGTGCGGTACATCGCGAGTGACGTACCGCTCACGGCCGACTTCTACGTCGAGCACTGTGCCTTCGAGCGCATCATCGAGGGTGGCCGGGGCTTTGCCCTCCTGGGTCGCGGCAGGCTCCGCCTGGCCCTCAACGCCCCCGGCGCGGGTGGCGGGGGAACGGCGGGAGAGGACGCCCCTGAGCCAGGCGGTTGGAATCGCTTTCAGATCACCACTGACGACCTCGACCGGGACGCGTCCAGGCTCACCGGGGTCGGTGTGCCGTTCCGTGGTCAGATCACGGATGGGACGGGTGGTCGGCAGCTGGTCATCGAGGACCCGTCGGGCAATCCCGTCGAGCTCTTCGAGCCGAACCGGGGATAGGGCGGGACGGCAGCCCTGGTCGGGCGCGAGGACTGCTCCTTCGCGGAGGCCCGGAACCGCCTCAGGGCGTTGAGCGGCAGCCCAGTTCGGGGAGACTGGCGGTCATGCCGACACACCCGCAATCGACGGACGCAGCCCTCGCTCACCACGGTGCCCGTGTGGTCGGCGATGACCAGGTGACCTACTGCGTGTGGGCACCGCTGGCCGAGGGGGTCGAGGTGGCGATCGAGGGCGAGCCTGTACCGATGACTCCGACCGGGCGTGGCTGGTGGAGCCACACCGGCCCCGGACAGGACGGCACCCGCTACAGCTACCGGCTGGACGGCGGGGAGCCACTGCCCGACCCGGCTGCCCGGGCTCTGCCGGACGGGGTACACGGCCCGGCGGCCGTCGTCGATCCCGCCACCTGGGCGTGGACGGACCAGCGCTTCCAGCCGGTTCCCATCGAGGCTGCCGTGATCTATGAGTTGCACGTCGGGACCTTCACCGACGCCGGCACGTTCGAGGCTGCGACCGCACACCTCGACGGACTGGTCGAGCTCGGCGTCACCCACGTCGAGGTGATGCCGGTCAACGCATTCGACGGCCGCTTCGGGTGGGGCTACGACGGTGTGGCCTGGTGGGCGGTCCACCAGCCGTACGGTGGTCCGGCTGCGTTCGCGGCGTTCGTGGACGCGTGCCATGCAGCCGGTCTGGCGGTCATCTTGGACGTCGTCCACAACCACCTGGGTCCCAGCGGCAACTACCTGTCGCGCTTCGGTCCATACCTGCAGAGCACCGCCGAGTCGACCTGGGGGAAGGTCATCAACCTCGACGGCCCGGACTCCGACCCCGTCCGCCAGTTCCTCACCGGCAACATCGAGATGTGGCTGACCGATTACCACGTCGACGCCTTGCGACTGGATGCTGTCCACGCGCTGGACGACCGCGGCAGCGCAACCCACATCCTGGCCGAGTTCAGCGACGTCGCGCGGGCGGTATCCACCCGTACGGGCCGGCGGAAGCAGCTGATCGCCGAGACCGACCGCAACGACCCGGCGACCATCACCCCACGGTCGCAAGGCGGGCTGGGCATGGACGCCCAGTGGGCCGACGACCTGCACCACGCCGTACACGTCGCCGTCACCGGCGAGACCGACGGCTACTACACCGACTACGCCGAGGCGCTACCGGCGGTGGCCCGCGCGTTCACCAACGGGCTGGTCTACGACGGCATGTGGTGGAGCCCGTTCCGGCGACGGACCATCGGCGCCCCACTGCCATCGGACTGCTCCAGTCGACAGCTGGTCGCCTGCATCCAGAATCACGACCAGGTGGGGAACCGTCCGGCCGGGGACCGTCTGACCACGATCGTCCCGGCCGACTTGGTCCGCGTCGCGATCGCACTGCTGTGCGTCGCGCCCCAGACCCCGATGCTGTTCATGGGCGAGGAGTACGGCGAGACCAACCCGTTCCAGTTCTTCTCCGACATGCCCGGCGAGGAGCTCCGCGACGCCATCAGGACCGGCAGGCGTCGTGAGTTCGAGTACTTCACGTCGTGGTCCGGCGAGGTGCCCGACCCGCTCGACCCGGCGACCTTCGGACGGTCCAAGTTGAATCGGTCGGCTGCCGACACCGAGGAGGGCCGGGCCCGGCGCGCGCTGTGGACCGACCTGCTGGCGCTGCGCCGCAGCGTGCCGGCGCTCGGCACCGGCGACCGGCGTCTGACGGAGGTGGCGCACCTCGAGGACCAGGAGGTGCTGTCGATCATCCGTCGGGGCCCGGCTCCGCCGGATGAGGCCATCGTGATCACGGCCAACCTGTCCGACGAGCCGATCACCGTCTCGACCGAGGGCACGGTCCTGCTGTCCACCGCCGACCCGGCCTACGGCGGCACGGGCTCTCCAGACGGTCAGGTTCCGGCCCGCTCGGTCGTCATCCGGTCTCGTCCATGACGGCCGCCAACAACAGAGAGCAGCCCATGTCCCGCACCGTCCCGACCTCCACCTACCGTCTGCACCTGACGGGCGACTTCACCCTCGACGACGCTGCTGACCTGGTCGACCACATCGACGCACTAGGGGTGGACTGGGTCTACCTGAGTCCGATCCAGACCGTCCCGCGCGGTGCGACGCACGGCTACCACGTCCTGGACCCCGACGAGATCAACCCCGAGCTGGGTGGCGAGGAGGCGCTGGCCCGACTGCGAGCGGCGGCGGACGAGCATGACCGCGGGATGCTGCTCGACATCGTCCCGAACCACCTGGGAGCCTCGGTGGAGAACCCCTGGTGGCGGGATGTGCTGACCCATGGGGCAGCCTCTGCCTTCGCGCACTACTTCGACGTGGACTTCGAAGCCGGGCGTGTGGTGCTGCCGGTGCTCGGCGGTTCGGTGGAGGAGGCGATCGCGGAGGGTGCGATCCGCGTGACCGACGACGGCGTGGGGCTGCAGGTGCACGAGACGCGCTACCCGCTGGCACCCGGGACGGATGTGGCCGCGCCGCTCGCCACGGTGTTGGAGCAGCAGGCCTATGAGCTGACCATGTGGCGGGAGGGCGAGGCACGACTCAACTGGCGCCGGTTCTTCGCCGTGAACGAGTTGGCCGGTGTGCGCGTGGAAGATCCCGAGGTCTTCGATGCCGTCCACCGGACGGTGCTGGCGCTGCTGGCGGACGGGACCATCGACGGACTTCGAGTGGACCACATCGACGGTCTCAGCCTGCCGGGTGAGTACGTCACGCGGCTGCGGGATGCCGTCGGACCGGACACGTGGGTGGTGGTCGAGAAGATCGTGGAACTCGACGGACCCGGGGATGGCATCGAGACCCTCCCAGCGTCCTGGCCGGTCGCGGGCACGACGGGCTACGAGACCGGTGCGCTGATCCAGTCCTGGTTGACCGACACCGAGGGCCACCGGCAGCTGGTCGCCGACTTCCGGGCCGACACAGGCCTGACGGCCAGCACCGTCGAGGCGCTGCCCGGCTCGGAGCTCACCGTCACCAGGGAGCTGTTCACCGGCGAGGTGGCCCGCATCGTGGCCGAGCTGCGCGCGGGCCTGCCCGACCTCGCCACCACGGAGGACGAGTTGGCTGAGGCGGTGATGGAGCTCTCGGCCCACTTGGACGGCTATCGCACGTATGCCCCCGTCGATGGCCCGCTGTCCGACGCCGACCAGCGGGCGATCGAACACGCCGCCGAGCGGGCCGGAACCGCGCGTGCCGCGGACCTCGGTCAGCTGCTGCAAGCGCCGGCTGCCCGACCCGCGCTGCTCCGCTGGCAGCAGCTCACCGGGCCCGCGACCGCCAAGGGGTTCGAGGATCGGCTGATGTTCCAACACGTCGCGCTGGCCAGTCTCTGCGAGGTCGGCGCCGACGCCCACTACATGGACAGTCCACCGGACGCGGTCACCAGCGCCGCGCTGCTGGTCGAGCAGGCAACGCACGCCCCCTACGCCGGCATCACCACGTCGACTCACGACGCGAAGCGCAGCGAGGACGTGCGAGCGCGGCTGCTGGTGCTGGCCGAGGCCCCTGCCGCGTTCCGCGACACCCTCCAGACGGTGACGACGCACCTTGCCGAGGGCCCGACCGTAGACGGGCACGCGCGCTGGCTGATCCTCCAGGCAGTGATCGGGACGCTCGGACTGGCGCCGGCGGAGAGCCTGGCCGACACGCCCACCGAGCCCTACCGAGCCCGTCTGGCCGCGTGGACCACCAAGGCACTCCGCGAAGCCGATCTGCGGACCGGCCATCGCGACCCCGATGAGGTCTACGAGGCTGCGGTGCTGGAGTGGCTGGATCGGCTGCTCTCACCCGGTCCGGCGCTCGCCGCCGTCCAGGACCTGGTGGGGAGCATTGCCCTCGCGGGCGCCACGAACAGCTTGGCCACGGTCGTGCTGAAGATCGCAGCCGCTGGTGTCCCGGACATCTACCGAGGCTGCGAGATCTGGGACGACAGCCTGACCGATCCGGACAACCGACGACCGCTGCAGGTCGACCGTCTGCGCCAGGTGATGGCGAGCCTGGACGGGGCGACCCCGACCGAACTCCTTGCCCGTTGGGAGGACGGGGCCGTGAAGATGCACGTCACCCGTGCTGGGCTGCATGCTCGACGAGATCTGCCCGAGGTGTTCCTCGGTGGGACGGCCACCACCCCGGAGGTGGCCGGAGCCCGGGCTGACCACGTGTGCGCACTGGCACGGACGGGCGGGGAGGATGCCACCTCGGTCGTCGCCGTCACCCCGCGCCGGCCGTTGACGCTCGCCGGCGGGGACTGGGCCACCGGGCTGGTTTGGGACGACACCACGGTCGCGATGCCGGCGGGCACGGCCGGGGACTCCCACGCCACGGAGCTACTGACCGGACGTCGTGTCCCGATCACGGAGGGTAGAGTTGGGGTCGCGGATGCGTTGACTGACCTTCCGGTCGCGCTCCTCCGGGTGTGATCTGCGAGCAGGGGCGCAGACTGGGGATGTCGAGCCGCCCCAACCCACCCCACCTGTTCCCGACGACAAGAGAGCACTGTGTCCACCGAATCAACGTCATCCGACGACCTCCGCGTCTGGCCGGGAAGTCCCTATCCGTTCGGCGCCACGTTCGACGGCGTGGGGACCAACTTCAGCTTGTTCAGCGAGAACGCGAGTCGCGTCGACCTGTGCCTCTTCGACGAGGACGACACCGAGACGGTGATCGAGATCACCGAGGTGACCGGCCACTGCTGGCACGCCTACCTCCCTGATGTCGGCCCCGGCCAGCGGTACGGCTATCGGGTGCACGGTGAGTACAACCCTGCCGCCGGGCGCCGGTTCAACCCCAACAAGCTGCTGATCGACCCGTACGCCAAGGCCGTCACCGGCGGCGTCGAGTGGGACGAGGCGGTCTTCGCCTACCACTTCGACGACCCCGACAGCTTCAACGAGACGGACTCCGCGCCCTACGTGCCCCGGTCGATCGTCGTGAACCCGTACTTCGACTGGGAGGGGGATCGCCTGCTGCGGACGCCCATGCACCAGACGGTGATCTACGAGGTGCACGTCAAGGGCTTCACGGCAACGCACCCCGACGTTCCCGAAGAGCTCCGCGGAACCTACGCCGGACTGGCCACCGAGCCGGTCATCACCCACCTCCAGAACCTCGGGGTCACCGCGGTCGAGCTGATGCCGACCCACCAGTTCGTCCACCACCAACACCTGACGGAGAAGGGGCTGTCGAACTACTGGGGGTACGACTCGATCGCCTACCTCGCGCCGCATGACGAGTACGCGGCCACCGACCGGCCGGGCGGTGCGGTCCAGGAGTTCAAGCAGATGGTCCGGGCGCTCCACGCCGCCGGAATCGAGGTCATCCTCGACGTCGTCTACAACCACACCGGGGAGGGAAACCACCTGGGGCCACACCTCTCCCTCAAAGGTGTGGACAACCAGTCCTACTACCGGCTGATGGACGACGACCCGCGCTACTACATGGACTACACCGGTACCGGGAACTCCCTGAACGCGCGGAGCCCGTTCGTCCTGCAGCTGATCATGGACAGCCTGCGGTACTGGGTCAACGAGATGCACGTCGATGGCTTCCGCTTCGATCTGGCCAGCACCCTGGCTCGCGAACTCCACGACGTCGACAAGCTGAGCGCCTTCTTCGACATCATCCAGCAGGACCCGGTGATCTCCCAGGTCAAGCTCATCGCCGAGCCGTGGGACATCGGTGAAGGCGGCTACCAGGTGGGCAACTTCCCGCCGGTGTGGTCGGAGTGGAACGGCCGCTACCGCGACACGGTCAGGGACTTCTGGCGGGGCGAGCCGGCCAAGCTCGGCGAGTTCGCCGCTCGTCTGACCGGCTCGAGCGATCTCTACCAGTCCGACACCCGCCGGCCGGTCGCGAGCATCAACTTCGTGACCGCCCACGACGGGTTCCCCCTGGCCGACCTGGTCAGCTACAACGACAAGCACAACGAGGCGAACCTCGAGGGCGGCAATGACGGGACCGATGACAACCGGTCCTACAACCACGGGATCGAGGGCCCGACCGACGACCCCAAGATCCAGGCAGTCCGGAGCCGTCAGCAGCGGAACATGCTGGCCACCGTCCTGCTCAGCCAAGGTGTGCCCATGCTCCTCGGCGGTGACGAGATCGGCCGGAGCCAGGGCGGCAACAACAACGCCTACTGCCAGGACAACGAGATCAGCTGGTTCGACTGGTCCGACAAGGCCGTGGATGAGGACCTGCTCGAGTTCACCCAGAAGCTGATCGACTTCCGGCGTGAGCATCCCGTCTTCCGTCGGCGCCGCTGGTTCGAAGGACGGGACATCAGAGGGATGGGCCACTCCGACATCGGCTGGTTCCGGCCCGACGGCAAGGAGATGTCCGACGAGGACTGGTCCAGCATGCTGGCCCGCTCACTGGCGGTGTTCCTCAGCGGCCACGGGATCCACACCGCAGGCCCGCACGGCGAGCCCATCGTCGACGACGACATGCTCATCATCTTCAACGCCGACCCGGAGGACGTCACGTTCAAGGTGCCAGCCGATCTGCGCGGTGGCTGGCGTGTGGTGGTCGACACAGCGAAGGGCAGTTGGGAGGACGACGACACGTCCCCGCTGAAGCGGGTGTCCGTTCGAGCTACGGGCCGATCACTGGTGCTGCTCAGTCGTCCGCACTAGCCGGGAATCCCAGGTCGACCCCGCGGTGCATCGGGTCGGGCCAGCGGCTGATCAGCACCTTCTGCTTGGTGTAGAAGTGAACACCCTCGGGGCCGTAGATCCCGTGTGACCCGAAGGCGGAGTTCTTCCAGCCACCGAAGCTGTAGAAGCTGAGCGGCACGGGGATGGGCAGGTTGATGCCGACCATCCCGACGCTGATCTGCTGCTGGAAGAGGCGTGACGCGCCACCATCGCTGGTGAAGACGGCCGTGCCGTTGCCGTAGGGATTGGCATTGACCAGGTCGATGGCCGCCTGGTAGCTGTCGGTCCGCACGACCGACAGCACGGGACCGAAGATCTCGTCGGTGTAGACCGACATCCCGGGCGTCACGTGGTCCAGCAGGGTCGGCCCGACGAAGAAGCCGCCCTCGTGTCCCTCGACCACCAGATTGCGGCCGTCAGCGACGACTGTGGCACCCGCTGTCTCACCCGCATCGACGTATCCGGCCACCCGATCGCGATGCTCGGCAGTGATGAGCGGCCCCATCTCCGAGCCGTCGGCGTCACCTGCGCCGACCCGGAGGGTCGCGATCCGCTCCTCGACCAGAGGGATCAGACGGTCGGCGGCATCCCCGACGGCCACGACGACGGAGATGGCCATGCAGCGCTCACCGGCGGAGCCATAGCCGGCGGAGACGGCGGCGTCGGCGGCCAACTCCATGTCCGCATCCGGCAGGACGACCATGTGGTTCTTCGCCCCGCCAAGTGCCTGCACACGCTTGCCGTTGGTGGAGGCCGTGGTGTGGATGTACCTGGCGATCGGGGTGGATCCGACGAATGACACGGCCTCGACGTCCGGGTGCTCGAGCAGTCGGTCGACCGCGACCTTGTCGCCGTGCACCACGTTGAAGACGCCCTCGGGCAGACCTGCTTCGGCGTAGAGCTCGGCCATCAGCAGGGAGACGCTGGGGTCCTTCTCCGAGGGCTTGAGGACGAAGGTGTTGCCGGTGGCGATCGCCATCGGGTGCATCCAGCAGGGCACCATGATCGGGAAGTTGAACGGGGTGATGCCGGCCACGACGCCGAGCGGCTGCCGGATGGACCAGGTGTCCACACCGGTCGAGACCTGCTCGGAGTAATCGCCCTTCAGCAGGTGGGCGATGTTGCAGGCGAACTCGATGACCTCGAGGCCACGCTGCACCTCACCGAGGGCGTCGTCGATCGTCTTGCCGTGTTCGGCCGTGATCACCTTGGCCAGGTCGTGGCGACGACGGTCGACCAGATCCCGCAGCGCGAACATGATCCCCTGGCGGCGGGTGAGTGGCGAGTGGCGCCAGGTGTCGTACGCGGTAGCAGCGCTGGCCACGGCCCGATCGACGTCCTCGGTGCTGGCCAGCGCCACACGGTCGGTCTCCGCGCCGGTTGCCGGATTGGTGACCGGAGCGGTCCTCGCCGGCTCGTCGGTGACCAGGTGGCCGTCGATCCAGTGGTTGATGGTCATCAGCTTCTCCTCGCGGGTGGTGCGGTGCTGCCGCGTTCGACCAGCGCCGGCTCGACCGTCACGTGCTTGCTGCGTGATCGTGTGCCGTCCAGCCGCTCGATCAACAGGTCGACTGCGATCGTGCCCATCTCGTGTCGCGGTTGGTCGATGGTCGTGAGCGAGATCTGGCCGAGGCCGGTGAACGCCACGTTGTCGTAGCCGACGATGGAGATGTCATCCGGAACGCGCAGACCCGCCTGCTCCAACGTCTGCATGACGCCGACGGCAGAGATGTCATTGGCGGCGAAGATCGCCGTCGGGAGGTCACCCCCGCGCAGGAGTTCCTCCGCGCCGACGATGCCACCTCGCTCGGTGAAGCCGGCGGCGGCCAGGCGGGGCTCGAGCCCTCGTGACTCCATCGCCTCGACGAACCCATCGCGACGGGCCGCGGCGCCGGCCCCTGGCAGGCCGTGGAGGTGGACGATTCGGCGGTGTCCCAGCTCGGTCAGGTGCTGGACGACCAACTCGGCGCCGTGCCGATCATCGTTCATCACCACATCGATGCCGGGGACTGCCGTGTCACGGCCGACGGTCACCACCGGCACGGTCTTCGGCAACTGGGCCAACAGGTCGTCGGCAAACCGCGGGGAGCCGAGGATCAGGCCCTCCGTGCGCAGCTCCAGGAGCGTCTCGGTCGCCATCGTCTCGCGCTCGGCGATTCGACTGCCGGTATTGAACAGGGCGCGGTACCCCGCCAGCAGGGCGGCCTCCTCGATCCCCTCGAGCATGTCGGAGAAGAAGGGGTTGCCGAAGTCGCTGACCATGACGCCGATCAGGTGCGTTCGCTGTCGGGCCAGGCTGGCCGCAGCGGCGTTCGGCCGGTACCCCAGCTCATCGGCTGCCTCGAGCACCGCCTGACGCCGGTCGTCGGAGACGTTCGGCGAGCCCCGCATGACCAGCGACACCAACGACTTGGACACGCCGGCCTTCGCAGCGACGTCAAGGATCGTGGGAGCACTGCGGTAGGGCATGCCGGAACGATACCGGAAATGTTGGAACGTTCCAATTCCGGATCTTCGTATGGATCCCGTCGGCTCACGATTGCGCCGGCAGCAGCGCCAGAACGGCGGTCGCGTGCGCCTCCTCCGCGGTCGCCCTGACCGGCTTTCGCGCACGACCGACCGGCCGGGACAGGTCCAGATCCTGGTCCAGCAGCCAGCGCATCCGAATGGGGTAGTCACGGACGGCTGCCACCTCCAACTCGTCGTACAGCAGCGCAGCGGGTGGTGTCAGCTGATCGCCCAGTCGCCGGTACCACGGGCCGCCGTGGTCGCGCCCGAGGCCGTACTCCGACAGCAGGATCAGGTGCGCCGGGTCGTCCAACGGCGGCCCGCCCAGACCCTTGTTGTACAGGGCCTGCCCGTCGTTGGGATCGGCACCCGCCTCGAGCAGCATCCGGGCCAGTCCCTGGCCGTCGGGGTGGTCCGGTTCGCCCCGCTCGCCACCACCGATGGCACCAGTCAGCGCGGTGAAGGGCGGTACGAGACCGCGCCAGAGGAAACCCGCGTTCGGGTCGGCTCCCATCTCCAACAGGACCTGTGCGGTCGTGGTCAGCGACCACGCGGCCGGATCGGCCTGGATCCGTGAGTAGGCCGCGTACAGCAGTGGCGGCCAGCCGTAGGGGCCTGTGCCCCGTCGCGCCGCGCCGGGGTCGTCGGTCAGCAGACGCCGGACGGTCGCGTGGTCACCCACGGTTGCTGCCGCTGCCAGCGACGCCGTCGCCAGGTCCGGAGCGGCGGCGAGCAGCTCGTGGGCCCGCTCGATCGCCTGGGCGGGATCCCGCGGGTCGTAGGACAGGCACGCCTGCAGGATGAACGCATCCGCCGGCGTGGCCGACCGCACGTCGCGGCGGAACCGGTCGACGACCGAGAGATGATTGCGCAGGGCGACCCAGCACGGGAAGCCGTGCAGCCGCGCGATGGTGAGCTGCGCATCGGTCAGCTTGAGGTTTGCCACGTCAAGTGCGGCTGCTCGCGGGTGGAACTCCTCGACGAGTGCGAGCGAGCCCGAGTCACCTCGCCGCGCCGTGGTTCGGACGAACTTGGCCTGATTCTTCAGATGGGCGAGCGACGGGTCTTCAGGAAGTGGAACTGACGGCATTGCGGCCCCTTTCGGTCTCACCCACTGTCCGCACGATGGGTCGAAAGAGGAGGGTGCACGTGCTCAGCTGTCGGTCGGATGGGCTTGGCCCTTCCCGCGGACTGGGTGCGCTCCGACGCGCTGGCTGCAGCGTACGCGGTTGCGGGGCCGCGTTGCTAGCCCAGCCGGAGGAGCGCCTCCATCCGCGGGACGACGTGCTCCTCGATCGCCGCCTTCCGGGCAGCGGTGTCGGTGGTTGCGGCCTCCCGCCACACCGCCCGCCCGACGATGTAGCCGACGGCACCCCCATCGATGGCCTCGGCTGCCTGCTGCTCGAACGTCTCGAACGCCGCACCGGCCGACAGGATCACCCAGGGCCGCTCGGTGATCCTGGCGATCTCCGCGCATGCGTCGGCCGACCCGGGATAGGGCAACTTCAGCAGGTCGGCCGACGTCTCGGCGTGGTGGCGGACCCAATCGAGCACCCACCCGCCGGTCGGCGGCAGCCCACGTGCCAGCGGCTCGAGGACGAACGGCAGCCCGACGTCGTGGGTCTGGGCGACCGCCGTCTCGATCATCGCGTCCTGCTCCGTCCAGTGCTCGCCGTCCCACAGCGAGAGCACCTTGCCCATGTCGGCGCCGAGCGCCTTCGCCTGGCTGGCGTCCCACCCCTCCAGCAGCGTGGTGTGCGTGACCGAGTCGTCGGCCATGTACCCCTGCGCCTCGAGTGCCGCGACGATGCCGACGCCGTCCGGCAGCACGTCGAGGACTGGTGGCTGCAGACCGAAGCGCGGATCCAGCATCACCCCCGTGGCGATGCCTGCGGTGATGGCCACGAGGTCCGCCTTGAGCTGGATCACCTGATCGTCCGGCGTGTCGAAGCCGTCGGGCAACATCACGCGCAGTGCATCGCGGTGGTCGATCGCCAGGATGCGGAACAGGCCGGCGTCACCGGTCAGGGCGTCGAAGGAGCCGGCTCGTACCGGTGCGGCCACGGGTCAGGCCTCCACACGGGGCAGGGACCAGGCGCCCTCGTCCCAGCTGTCGTCGATCCAGGTGTACTCGGGCTGGAAGAACGGGGGCCGGGCCCGCTCGTCGTCCTGCAGCTCGCCTGCCAGGTAGTTCAGGAACCACATGTTGTGGCCGGGCGAGGCGGCCGAGGAGTGGAAGCCCTTCGTGACCAGCACGAGGTCACCGCTGCCGATCGCGAACGTCTCGTCGAAGTCCTCGTCCACTCGGTAGTTGCGGTGCATGGCCCAGCCGTCGTCCGGGTCGAGCCTGAAGTAGTAGGTCTCCTCGAGGTAGGGGGAGCCCGCGTAGCCGTCGTGGCAGTGCGGCGGCCATCCGGACCACATGCCGCGCGGCACGTAGACCTCGAACAGGATCAGGCGCTCAGCCTTGAGCGGGTGGGCCAGGACGTTGTTGACCTGGCGTGTGGCTCCGCCGCCGCCGCGGATCATGGTCTCCATCTCCGCGGGCCGATTCAGCGCGACCGGGTAGCGACCCTCGGCCGGTGCGCCGCCCAGGGCGAACTCGAACCCCTCCGGCCCTGCCTCCACACCGACGTCGGTCCCCGGTGGTGCGTAGAGGATCTCCGGCATGTGGTCGAACGGCGACGGACGACCGATGGTCCCTTCGAGCTCGCCCGCGCTGACCGACGCCGAGCCCGTGATCGGCGTCAGCGCCATCTCCCGGTCGTCGCCGCGATGGCTCAGCTGCTCCCCCGGGGCCAGCTTGTGCACCGCGAAGCTGAGGTAGCGCCAGCCGGCGGACTCGGGGGTGACGTCGTGCAGTGGCCCGTCTGAGGCGGGTGTCAGGTGATGGCGTGGTTCGGTCACGGGTGCTCCTTCTGGGCGTTGGCGTTGATGAATGCGTCGACCTCGTCCCGGGTCGGCAGGGCGGCCGAGCAGCCGTGCCGGGTCACCTCGATCGCGCCGCAGGCGTTGCCGAATCGGACGGCCTCGGTCCAGCTCCAGCCCTGCAGGTGACCGTGGATGACACCGGAAGCGAAGGCGTCGCCCGCGCCGACGGTGTTGGCGATCTCGACGGAGTAGCCGGGCACGTCGGTGGTGCTGCCGGGAGTGCGGACGGTCACGCCGCGCGGCCCTCGCTTGAGGACGGTGATGATCCCGCCCTCGCGAGCGTGCAGGCGGTCGAGCAGGTGATCCAGATCAGCACGATCCGCCTCCCCCAGCGCAGAGCCGTCGAGCGCCGGGCTGTGCTCTGCCAGGGCCGAGTGGAACTCCTCCTCGGTCCCGATCGCCACGTCGACGCTGGGCAGCAACGCCCGCACAGCGACGCCGAATGCCGGCGGATCAGCCCACTGGTCGGGACGGAGGTCGAGGTCCAGCACGACGGTGGTGTCCAGGGACGCGGCCCGCTGCCCGGCGTGCAGGGTCGCGTGTGCGCAGGTGCCGCGGGACAGCGCCGCACCGGAGAGCTGGAGCACCCGCGTGGTCTCCAGCGGGAGCGCGTCGACGTCCGCGACGGACAGGTGGATGTCGGCGGGGTTCTCCCGGTAGAAGGTCAGGGGGAAGGTGGAGGGCGGCTGGACGGCCAGGATGGCCAGCCCCGTCCGTGTGTCGGGGACGGTCCGGATGAAGTCGGTGGCCACGCCCTCATGCGCGAAGCCGGCGCGGACGAAGCGGCCGATCTCGTCCTCCCCGACGGCGGTGAGGATACCGACGCGGGCTCCGAGGCGGGCGGTGCCGATGGCGATGTTGGAGGGGCTGCCGCCGATCATGGCGTCGAACCCCTCGACTTCGGTCATGTCGGCGCCGATCGTCTGGCTGAACAGGTCCATCGAGACCCGGCCCATGGTGATGACGTCAAACTGGTCACGATCGGGGGCTGACCCGCGCATGTGCGGATCAGCCCCCGATCGTGTCGAATCCCGGTCAGACGCCACGACGCTGGTGCTTCCGCTCGGCGTCCTGCTCCGCCCGCGCCACCCGGACCGCATCCCGCTGGCTCACCTCGGGGATGCCGACCTCCCACCAGGTCCCGCCCTCGGTCCAGGCGTACTCGTCGACCTCGATCACGATGACCGTCGACTCCGCCGCCTCCTTGGCCCGTGTGAAGGCGGCCCTGAACTCCTCGACCGAGCCGACCTTCTCGGCGTTCGCGCCCATCGCCGCCGCGTGGGCGGCGAAGTCGACGCGGAAGAGCTTCTCGTGCCTCGCCGTCCGCAGCAGGTTGTTGAACTCCTCACCCCCGGTGTTGGTCTGGAGGCGGTTGATGACCGCGAACCCGCCGTTGTCGCAGAGGATCGTGATGACCTTGTGACCGGTGAACACCTGGGCGTAGATGTCGGAGTTCATCATCATCCACGAGCCGTCGCCGACCCAGCAGATGACGTCGGCATCGTCGCCAACGGCCATCTTCGCGCCCCAGGCCCCAGCCACCTCGTAGCCCATGCAGGAGTAGCCGTACTCGCAGTCGAAGGAGTGCACCGACTTGGCGTGCCACCCCATGTTCAGCTCGCCTGGCAAGCCGCCGGCCGCCGCGACCTGGTAGTCGTCGGGGTCGCAGAGGTCATTCACTGCTCGAACCACCTGGGCGTAGGTGGGCACGTCGGTGTCGGCCGTCGAGAGCCGGTCGAGGTAGCCGTACCACTCCTGCCGGACCTCTGCTGTGCGCTCCAGGCAGGCAGCGGGTGCGCGGTACTCGCCCAGCGCCTCGTCCAGCGCCGTCAGGCTGACCTCGGCGTCACCGACGACGCTCACCGCCCGGTGCTTGGTGGCGTCGAAGCGGCCGACGTTGACCGAAACCAGCGTCATGTCCGGGTCGCGGAACAGCGACCACGACCCGGTCGTGAAGTCCTGCAGGCGTGTCCCGACCGCGATGACGACGTCGGCGTCTTCGGCGATCGCGTTGGCCGAGGTGCTGCCGGTCACGCCGATCGGGCCGGCGAAGTTCGGGTGGTCGGCGAACACCGTGGCCTTCCCGGCGACGGTCTCGGTGATCGGGATGCCGCGCTCCTCGGCGATCCTGGTCAGCGTGTCGACGGCGCCGGAGTAGTGGACCCCGCCGCCGCTGATGATGACCGGCCGCTGCGCCGATCGGATGGCCTGCGCCGCCTGGGCGATCTCGCGCGGATCGGGACCGTGCCTGCGGATGTGGTGCACCCGCGGCTCGAAGAAGACCTCCGGGAAGTCGTAGGCCTCCGCCGCGATGTCCTGGGGCAGTCCGAGGTAGGCCGGGCCGCAGTCGGCCGGGTCGAGCATCGTCGCCAGGGCCTGGGGCAGTGAGCTCAGCAACTGCTCGGGCCGGGTGATCCGGTCCCAGTACCGCGTGACCGGCTTGAAGGTGTCCGACACCGTGATGGTCGGGTCCGCGAAGTGCTCGACCTGCTGGAGCACCGGATCGACCAAGCGGTGCTGGAAGCTGTCGCCCGAGATGAGCAGCAGCGGCAGCCGGTTGGCGTGCGCCACCGCGGCGGCCGTCACCATGTTGGTCGAGCCGGGGCCGACCGACGAGGTCGCCACCATGATCCTGCGCCGCAGCATGGCCTTGGCGTAGGCCACACCGGCCAGCGCCATGGACTGCTCGTTGTGGCCGCGCCAGGTCGGGAGCTCGTCCTGGACGGGCTCGAGCGCCTCGGCCAGGGCCACGACGTTGCCGTGCCCGAAGATCCCGAAGACGCCGGCGAACACGCGCTCTTCGGTCTGGAGCGTCGTCACGCGACCGCCGGCCACCCCGTCCGTGGTGTACTGCGCCGTCAGCCAGCGCACGAGGGCCTGGGCCGCGGTCAGTCGTACCGTCTTCATGTGCTTCCTCCATCGCTGTCGTGGCCAGCACCGTCGTGGCCGGCACTGTCGTGGCCGGCACTGTCCTGGCCCGGCTCGGACAGGTCCACGTCCTCCCAGCCCCCCGAATCGAAGGACCGGATCATGGCGTCGAGGACTCGCGCGACCCGGAGGGCCGCACCGAAGCCGGGTTCGAACGGCCGCCCCTCCGCGACGGCGGTGCAGAACTCCGCCGCCTCGATGCCCTTGAGGTCCTCGTAGCCCAGCGAGTTGCCGTACCCGGGCACGAAGTTGCCGTGGTGGGGCAACCAGTCCCCGGCGAGCACGCGCTGGTACCCGTCGGCCGGGCTCTCCTCGGGGAGGTAGAGGTCCATCTGGTTGAGGGTCTCGTGGTCCCAACTGGCCGCACCCCGCTCACCGTTCAACTCGAAGGCCATCGCGCTCTGCGGGCCGAAGATGCTGCGGTCGACCTCGAGCGTGCCACGGGCGCCACCAGCGAACTCGACCAACGCTCCGACGTAGTCCTCGTTGGTGACCGGCCCGGTCGGGTCTCCCGGGGCGCCCCGGTCGTAGTGCGTCCCCTCCCCCGGCTTGGGCAACGGTCGCTGCTTGACGAAGGTCTCCTTCGTCGCGGTCAGGCGCGTGATCGGACCGGCCAGGTGCAGCGCCATGTCCACGGCGTGGCACATCAGGTCGAGCAGCGAGCCGTAGCCGGCCTCGTCCTGCTTGAACCGCCAGCTCAGCAGGCCCAACCGGTCTCGTCCGTACATCGAGAAGAAGCGGCCCCGGTAGTGCGTGAGGGCGCCCAACCGACCCTCGTCGATGAGGGTCTTCAGGTGCTGGACCAGCGGGGTCCAGCGGTAGTTGTAGCCACACCCGCTGACGACACCGGCCTGGCGTGCCGCCGCCTCGATGGCCGCCGTGTCGGCAAGGGTGAGCCCCACGGGCTTCTCGCAGAAGACGTGCTTCCCGCTCTCCGCCGCCGCCACAGCCAGGTCCCGGTGCATGCCGTTCGGCGCAGTGATGTCAATGATGTCGAGGTCGTCGCGAGCGATCAGGTCCCGCCAATCGGCGTGGGCCTCCGCGAACCCGAAGTTGGCCAGCGCTTCTGCGCGCCGCTCCTCGACCGGGTCACAGACCGCCGCCAGCACGGGCGTGATGTCCCGGTCCCCGAACCGCGACGGCAGCGCGCGGTAGGACCGGGAGTGGGCCTGACCCATCCAGCCGAAGCCGATCACGCCGACCCGCAACTCGTGTGACACGTGCGCTTCTCTCTCCCTCGGGCACGGGTGCCCGTGGCAACTGACCCTTGAGTCTCCGGCGGCTCCCGGAGAGACTTGGGGGACTATAGCCATAACCTTGGAACGTTCCAACAGCAATCTTGGAGAAGGCGGTTCGCCATGCTCGACGACGAACGCTCATGAACGCCACACCCCAACCCACGATCCGCATCGGTCTCATCGGAACGAGTTGGTGGGCGGACGCGATGTACCTGCCGGCCTTGAGCTCACTCTCGGACGTGGCCGTCACGGCCATCGCCGGACGACGCCCTGGGCCGCTGGCTGAGCGGGCCTCGCAGTGGGACATCGCGGCGACCTACGCCGACTGGCGGGACATGCTGGACAGGGCCGACCTCGACGGTGTGATCATCGCGGCGGCCAACTCGGTCCATCATCCGGCTGCCCTCGCTGCACTGCGACGGGATCTTGCCGTGCTCTGCGAGAAGCCCTTGGCGGGCACTGCCGGAGAGGCCCATGAGTTGGCCGAGCTGGCCGACCAACGCCAGGCGGTGACGATGGTCCCCTTCACCTACGCCTTCATGCCCGGGTTCCGCTGGCTCCGCCGCCTGGTGCGTGAGGGATACGTGGGGCGCGTCCATCACGTCGGACTGCGGTATCACACCGGGTTCGGGCTCGACCCCGCCTACAACTGGAAGTTCGACGCTCGACGCAACCCGACCGGAGCGCTCGGCGACATCGGGTCCCACTTCATCCACCTCGCCATCGAGCTGGCCGGGCCGATCAGCCACGTCACCGCCCAGATGGACACCCTGGGTTCTCGCGCGACGACCGACCCCGACGGGCAGTCCTATCCCGCGGCCAGCGACGCTGCGATCCTCATCCTGGGGTTCGAGGGTGGGGCACAGGGGGTGCTTCACGCCTCTGCCGTCGCACACGAGGGAACCAGCATGGACCAGCGGCACATGATCGAGGTCCATGGCAGCGCCGGGACGCTGGCCTACAAGATCGACTGGGACGAGGTGCAGATCGTCACGGGCTCCCGGGTCGGGGAGGGGCCCGTTCGGCCGCTTCCGATTCCGGACGACATCTGGGGCCCGGTCCGTCGCAGTCCAATCCACGACACCTACCGCGACGTCTTCCGAACCACCGATGCCATGGCACGAGGGTGGGCGCAGGCCATCGCCCCGCGTCGTCAGGTCCGCCCTGACTTCGCCGACGGTGCCGCAGTCCAGCAGGTGCTCGAGGCCGCCCTGGCCTCCTCCACCAGCGGTCGGCGAGTGGCCCTCGACCCTCCGGCCGGTGAACGACCGTCTGCCCGACCGCGGACGGGGTCACCTGAGATGGAGCCGAAATAGCCCTTGACACGGCGGCTACTAGCTCTCTAGTTTCTGGATTTGGAACGTTCCATGGAGCGTTCCAACCACAACGACCCCTACTCAAGAGCCACCAGGAGGGTGCGTGAACGTCGGGCTGCTCGGTGCGGGACGGATCGGATCCCTGCACGCCGACACACTCGGTCGTGATCCTCGCGTCGATCACGTGCTGGTCAGCGACCCGATCGCCCAGCGCGCAGCAGACGTCTCCGACCGGGTCGGCGGCACGGTGGTCGAGGAGCCGGCAGAGCTGCTGTCGACGTGCGACGCCGTCGTGATCGCGTCCAGCACAGATCTCCACGAGCGGCACCTGGTGATGGCGGCCGAGGCCGGGGTTCCCGCCTTCTGCGAGAAGCCCATCGCATTGGATCTGGCGTCGACCGACCGGGCGATCGCCGCCGTCGAGGCATCCGGCACACCGGTCCAGATGGGATTCAACCGTCGCTTCGACCCCGAGTTCGCCGCCGCACGCGAGGCCGTCCGTGCCGGGGCACTGGGGCAGGTGCTCCTCGTGATCGGGCAGCACCACGATCACCAGCCGCCTCCCGTCGAGTACGTCGGACCCTCCGGCGGCCAGTTCGCCGACCAACTCATCCACGACTTCGATCTGCTCCGCTTCGTCACCGGTCAGGAGGTGGTCGCCGTCAATGCCGCGGGGAGCGACGCCGGGATGGACATGTTCGGACGGCACGGTGATACGGCGGTGTCCGTCGTGACGCTGTGGCTGGACGGCGGGACGATGGCAACGCTCTGCGGCGTGCGGATGGACCCGCTGGGCTACGACGTCAGGATGGAGGTCTTCGGGACCGAGGACTCCATCGCCGTCGGGCTTGACGATCAGACCCCCATCAGACCGGTCAACGCACCCGCTCCGACGTCGCCTCATCGGGAGTGGTTGCCCCGGTTCGGCGCCAGCTACGCCGCCGAGATGGACGCCTTCCTGCAGGTGGTCCAGGGGACGGCCGAGAGCCCCTGCACCGTTGCCGACGCCCGAGCGGCCCTGATGATCGCCACGGCCTGCCGCCTGTCGCTGCAGGAGGGGCACCCCGTGGACCTGAAGGACGTCTCGTGAGTCTGCTGGACCGCGTCGCTGGCGCCCCCATCACCTGGGGCGTCGACGGGTCGCCGGGCTGGGGGTATCTGATGCCGCCGGATCGGGTCCTGGCCGAGATGGTCGAGCTGGGCCTGCGGGCGACCGAGCTCGGCCCGGACGGCTGGCTCGGCGAGACCACCGACCAGGTGCTGGCTCGACTGGACCGCTTCGGCCTCGGTCTGGTGGGCGGCTTCGTACCCGCGGTCCTGTACCGACAGGACCGGGTGGACCAGGAACTGACGGCCTTTGCGGAGGCGGTCAGGACGTTGCGGGCCGGCGGAGCGGAGATCGCGGTGGTCGGCCCTGATTCCCACCTCCCCGGCTATGACACCGAGGTGCACCTGACCGACGACGAGTGGGACATCTTCTTCGAGGCGTTCGCACAACTGCAGGAGATCGCGGCCCAGCACGACATCACGGTCGCGACCCACCCCCACTGGGGCATGGCGGTCCAGGATTCGCGCGACGTCAACCAACTCCTCACCCGCACCAGCTCCCGCCTCTGCCTCGACACCGGACACCTGGCCTTGGCCGGCGTGGACCAGATGGCCCTGATCACGGCTGCCGCAGACCGCATCCACCACGTCCACCTCAAGGACGTCGACCCCGACCTGGCCGCCGCTGTGCGCTCCGGTGAACGGAACTTCCGAGCAGCGGTGATCGACGGCCTGTTCACCGCCCTCGGCGAGGGGGACGTCGACCTTCGCGGGCTCATCCAAGCGCTCGAGTCCCGAGGATTCAACGGCTGGTACGTCCTCGAACAAGACGTTGCCCTCGCCGAGGAACCCCCGCCGGCAGCGGGCCCGATCATCGATGCCCGCACCAGCCTCGACTACCTGCACTCGCTGGACGCGGACCTGACGGCACCGGTCTGAGCCACGCAGCCCCCAACCACCCCCTGCAAGACCCGATCCCCAACAAGGAGCAATGCACGATGAAATCCAGAGCCTGGCTTGCAATCGCAGCCATCATGTTGCTGATCCTGTCCGCCTGCACCTCCGTCGACGACAGTGACGGCGAGACGGCGGACGGCGGCGAAGACACCGACACCGCGGAGACCGACGACGGCGGTGAGGAGGAACCAGCGGACACCGGCGGTGAGGAGGAGGAACCGGCCGACGACAGCGACGACTCCTCGGATGACAGTGGTGACTCGGGAGATGACGGGGCGGTCGCCCAGCGTGACTACCGCTTCGTCGTGGTCAGCCATGGCCAGTCATCCGACCCGTTCTGGACCGTGGCAGCGAACGGCGTCAGTGATGCTGGCGACGACATGGGCGTGACTGTCGAGTACCAAGCGCCCGGCACCTTCGACATGGTCGAGATGAGTCAGATCATCGACGCGGCCGTCGCCTCCGAGCCGGACGGCCTCGTGGTCACACTGCCGGACGCCGAGGCGCTCAGCGACTCCGTCCAAGCTGCAGTCGACGCCGGCATCCCGGTGATCTCCATGAACTCGGGCTCCGATGACTTCGCGGACCTCGGCGTCCTGGTCCACGTCGGCCAGACCGAGTTCGAGGCCGGTCTGATCGCCGGTGAGCGGATGGCCGAGGAAGGGGTCACCAACGCCCTGTGCATCAACCAGGAGGTCGGCAACACCGCCCTGGACGACCGCTGCGGCGGCTTCGAGGAGGGACTCGACGGCACGGTGGACGTCATCCCCGTCGACCTGGCGGACCCCGCTGGGACGCAGTCAACGGTGGAGGGTGCCCTCAGCGATGAGATCGACGGCATCCTGGCGCTGGGCCCGACCGGCGCCATCCCGACACTGGCTGCCGTGGAGAACGTCGGCTCTGACGTCGCCCTGGCCACGTTCGACCTCGGACCCGAGGTGCTGACAGCCATCGACGAAGGCCGGATGCTCTTCGCCATCGACCAGGCCCAGTACCTCCAGGGCTACCTGCCCATCGTGTTCATGACGAAGTTCCTGGACACGGGAGCCCTGCCGCTCGGCAGCGTGGACCGCGTGGTCCTGACCGGTCCCCAGATCGTGGACGCGGAGACGGCCGCGTCGGTGCTAGAGGCTTCCGAAGCGGGTCTGCGCTAGCAGGCGATGGCCCTTCCGGCGGGCTGAGTCGTCTGCGAGACTGCTCAGCCCGTCGGGGGCCATGCTTCACACCCGGAGGGCCGCCATGAGCACACAAACTGCCGAGCCACCCACCACAACGAACAGCGGCGATGGGTCCGACGATGAGCGGGTTCGGTCGCAGAGCGTCCTCACCCGCCTGCTCACCAGGCCGGAATTCGGCGCGCTCGTCGCCGTCGTCCTGGTCTGGGGGTTCTTCGCCGTCGTGGCGTCGGACAACAACTTCATCTCGACGCAGACGACCGCTGCGATCCTCAACCGTGCCGCTCCCCTGGGCATCCTCGCCGTCGCGGTGGCGCTGTTGATGATCGCTGGCGAGTTCGACCTTTCAGTTGGCTCCGTCATCGGCTTCGCAGGCATGGCCATCATGCTGCTCGTGTCCTCGTCCGATGTCGGCGGGCTGGCATGGCCGCTGCTCCCCGCACTCGTCGTGGCGCTGGTGATCACGGCGGGGGTTGGGTTTCTCAACGGCATCATGGTGATCACCACGAGGCTGCCGTCGTTCATCATCACGCTGGGCGCACTCTTCGTCTTCCGTGGACTGGCAACGGCGATCCCGCGGACGGTGACGAACCGGACGCAGCTGGGTGGGTTCGACACGATTCCTGGTGCCGACGCGATCGTGTCGCTCTTCGGTCGCAAGATCGATCTGTTCGGAGCCCGGTTCGACATCTCCATCGCCTGGTGGTTGGGGTTGACGCTTCTGGCCTGGTTCGTGCTGTCGCGTACCCCCATCGGCAACTGGATCTTCGGCGTCGGGGGTGATGACAACGCCTCCCGAAACGTCGGCGTTCCGGTCACACGGCTCAAGATCGGCCTGTTCATGGTGACGGCCTCGGCCGCGTTCCTCGTCGCGCTCATACAGGTGGCATCGTTTGGTGGTGCCGACTCGTTGCGCGGTGAACTGCAGGAGTTCAATGCGATCATCGCCGCCGTCGTCGGCGGGGTGCTGCTGACCGGTGGCTACGGCTCGGTCATCGGAGCCACGCTCGGCGCGCTCATCTTCGCGATGGTGCAGCAGGGGATCATCGTCACCGGCGTCGACGGCGACTGGTTCAAGGTCTTCGTCGGCGCGATCCTCGTGGTCGCCGTGGTGTTCAACAACTTCATCCGGACCCAGGCACAGAAGCGGTGAGTGCAATGACCACGACGATCGACCTCGACCAGCCCATCCTCGAGATCAAGGGCGTCTCCAAGTTCTTCGGCAGCGTCATCGCCCTGCAGGACATCTCCATGTTCGTCCGGCCCGGGGAGGTCACCTGCCTCCTGGGCGACAACGGCGCCGGCAAGTCCACACTGATCAAGACCCTCTCCGGCGTGCACGCACCCAGCGAGGGTGAGTACTACTTCGAGGGCGAACCAGTGGAGTTGGCCTCGCCACGCGATGCCTTGAGCATGGGCATCGCCACCGTCTATCAGGACTTGGCGATGATCCCGCTGATGTCCATCTGGCGGAACTTCTTCCTCGGCTCCGAGCCGACCAAGGGCGTCTGGCCGTTCAGGCGGTTCGATGTCGATCATGCCAAGCAGGTCACCCGCGAGGAGATGGCCAAGATGGGGATCGACATCCGGGATCCCGACCAGCCGGTCGGCACCCTCTCGGGCGGCGAGCGCCAATCCGTTGCGATCGCCCGGGCGGTGTACTTCGGTGCCAAGGTCCTGATCCTGGACGAGCCGACCGCAGCCCTCGGCGTCAAGCAGGCCGGCGTGGTGCTCAAGTACATCCTGCAGGCCAAGAAGCGGGGCATCGGCGTCATCTTCATCACCCACAACCCACACCACGCCTATCCCGTCGGCGACCACTTCGTCATCCTGCGACGTGGCCTCGTCTCCGGCGACTTCGCGAAGGAGGATCTGCCGCTCGAGCAGCTGGTCCAGATGATGGCCGGTGGCGCCGACTTGGAGGCGCTGTCGCACGAGCTGGCCTCGGCATCCCGTGGGCAGGACTCAGATGACGAGGCTGCTGAACTGGCAGCCGCAGCTGACCAGCTCGCCTCGGAGGCCAAGGGCGCCCCCGAGTCGACGGGACCGGCGCAGGCGTGACCCGGTTGTGACGATGGCGGGGGGCGTCGCCGCAAGCGCGCGTCAGCCCTCCGCCCAGGTCTGGATGATCCGGAGGGTCTCGTCCGGCACGACGATCGGCGCTCTCGGGTCATCCTCTTCGAGGACGTAGTGCACGACCGCGGTGGCCCACTGCTCCGACGGCGTCTCGATCCACGTGGGCCCTTCCGACCAGTCACCGGACGACAGCCCCTGGGCCGCGCTCAGCTCCTCGCGGATCTCCACGTGGGAGGGGCAGGAGAACTCGAGGTGGTGGGCCAACTCGTGGACCAGCGAGACCCGCAGCTGTGGGGCGGTGGCCGGGATCCGGATCGTCACCTCCTGTGCACCCGGGTCGTATCGGGCCCGGTCGTCCAGCTCGCGGGCCCCGACCAGTCCGACGGCGCCCAGGCACTCCCGCCGGGACGGGAAGGCCGAGGTGAACGTCGTCATGACCTCGTCGGCCAGGTCCCGAAGATCCTGCGGGGTGTCGGCCCCATAGACCCACGCCGGCTCATCACCGGCCCGGGGTACGCCCTCGATCGGCACCGTCGAACAGCTGGTGAGGAGCACAGCCGCCGCGAGCGGGAGGACGGCAGCGGCAACATGCCACTGCCGTCGATCTCCACAACCGTCGAACCAGGCACGCACCTGCTGGAGGCTAGCCAGTCCGAATCCGGGGCGGGTGCGGTCATGTCTGGGTCACCGACTCATGCCGACCCCACCATGACCGGCCCCCCGTGCAGCAGCCCGACGTGCTCGATGTCGGTGCCGCAGCAGCCCCCGACCGCCACGAGCGACGGCAGTTCGGCAACCAACGCGCGATGGCACGACAGCAGATCCTGTGGGTCACCACGATCCAACTCCACTGCCTCGTCCAGCTCTTCGTGGCTCGCACGCGAGGCGTTGTAGCGCAGAAGGCCCAGCCGCTCCCACGGACCTGTCTGCTCAAGCGCCCGTGCCATGTGGGTCGGGTGGGCGCAGTTGATGCCGAAGTAGGCAGCCGCACCATCCGTCAGCTGGTCGACCCGCTCGATGGCCGTCGCCAGACTGGCACCGGACGGGAGGCGACCGTCGGTCTCGACCGTGAAGGAGATGGCCACGGGCGCCCCGACCTCCGTCGCCGCCTCCACGATCCCCGCCGCCTCGTCGGTGTAGGTCATGGTCAGGGCGCCGATCTGATCGGCTCCGCCTGCGACGAGCGAGGTGATCTGGGGCCGGTGGTAGGCCGTCGCCTCGGCACGACTCATGGCCCCACCGACGGCGTATCCGTCGACCCGTGGGCCGACGTTGCCGCTGACCACGACCGGGATGTCGTGGCTGGTCGCGGCCACCTGGTGCAGCAGTTGCACGGCACTTCGGTTGATCTGGTCCAGTTGGTCCGCGTCGTAGCCGAGGCGGGTGCCCCAGTCGCTGCTGGCTCGCCAGGTCGGCGTCTCGAACACGGCTCCCGTCCCCTGGGCTCGCGCGATCGCCACATAGTCCGCGAAGTACGCGGTGAGGCTGGCTCTCCCCGCCATGGTGGTCACCAGCGGGAACGCGGCGAACTCGGGCAGGTCGACCCCGTGGTTGAAGATCAGATCGGTCTCGAGCCCGCCCTCCGTCAGGAAGGGGCGGGACGCGGAGGTCGGAACGTGGGTCGGTGTGGTCATCGGATGCTCCTCGCGGCGGATGTCGTCTGACGCCCGTCTTTGACGTCGTGGGCATACGGTGACCGGCGCCGGCCTGAGGAGCTTGGGGACCAGGTGGAGATTGTGTGAGGACCCGGGGACAATGATGCCGCCGTGCTCACCTTCGCCGACGTCGCGATCGACCTCGATGCCCGCGAGGTCATTCGTGACGGGGCCTCGCAGCACCTGGAGCCGCAGGCGTTCGATCTGCTCCGGTACCTCATCCTCAACCAAGAACGGGTGGTGCCGAAGTCCGAGCTCCTCGACGCCGTCTGGGGGACCACTTCGTCTCCGAGTCGGCGCTCACGACCCGGGTGAAGGAGGCCCGGCGCGCGCTGGGCGATGACGGCACGCGGCAGGAGTGGATCCGGACCGTCCGCGGTCGTGGGTACCGCTTCCTACCGCAACTGGACGACGGCGCCACATCGCCGGGACCGTCCGACGACGATCTGCTGGGACGCGACGGGGAACTCGAGGACCTTCTGGCGGCGCTGCGCACCCCTGGTGTGGTGACCGTGGTCGGCCCCGGCGGGGTCGGCAAGACGGCGCTGGCCTCGGCACTGGCTCGGCAGATGAACACGGTGTCGTCCACCGACCCGGTCGTCGTGGACCTGGCTGCCATCGCCGATCCCCAGATGGTGGTCCCGGCCATCCGCCGGGCGGCCGGCATCACATCGCCGACCGCGTCCGATCAGCAGTCGGTGATCGCCATCGCGACCATGGATCGGCTCGTCGTTCTCGACAACTGCGAGCACGTCATCGACACGGTCGCCGAGGTGGTGCGCAGCATCGTCGAGGTCGGCGGCGATGTCCGACTGCTGTGCACGAGCCGTGAGCGGCTCGGAGTCCGGACCGAACGGGTGCACGCGATCGCCCCGCTGCCGCTGCCGGTCAGCCGTGCGCTGTTCGTCTCACGCGCACGACGGGTCAGACCCGAGTGGGAGCCGGACACCCGCGAAGAGGAGGCCCTCGACGCGCTGATCCCGCTGCTGGACGGCCTGCCACTGGCGATCGAGATGGCGGCGGGTCGTGTGGCCACCATCGGCCTGAGCGACCTGGCCGCCGTCCTGGCGGACCGCCTGGACATCCTCACCAGTGCCGACCGACGGCCGGTCGAGCGGCATCGGACCATACAGGACCTGGTGGCGTGGTCCTGTGAGCTGCTGACGCCGCACGAGCAGCAGCTCCTTGCCGACTTCACCGTCTTCGCCGGGCCGGTCGGCCTCGAGGACGCCATCGGCGTGCTCGGCAGCCAGCCGCACGATCCGGACGTCATCGCGGGTCTGTCTGCCCTGGTCGACCGCTCACTGCTGGTTGTGGACCTGCGCCACACACCGCCGACGTACCGACTGCTGGGGACCACGCGGGCCGTCGTCAGGGGGACGCTCGCCCCCGGTGACGAGCTCGAGCGCTGCCACGCCGAGTGGTTCGCCGGCGTGGCCGAGCGCTGCGACGCGGCGCTCCGAACGGACGACGAGGGATGGGCCAATGATCGGCTTGGCGGCGTCTTCGCGGAGATCCGAGCCGCACACGCCTGGGCTCGAGTGCACGACCACGACCTCGCGTGCCAGCTGTCGGATGCGCTCAGCTTCTACGCCCACAGTCGCCTGCAGGGTGAGCCGGCCACCTGGTCGGCGGCACTGCTGTCCCGACTGTCGCCGGACCATCCCGGCAGGCCGCTGGTGCTGGCGGACCTCGCCGCCGACGCCACGCACCGGGCCGATCTTGCGGCCGCTGCCACCTACGCCGATCAGGCCCGAGCGACTGCCACCGCGCCACTGCCCGTGCGGACGCAGGTGTCGCTGCTCGAGACCGCTGCCGACCTGGCCCTGTACGACGGTGACCTGACGGAGAGCGCGGCGAGGAATCACGCCATGATGACGTTGGGGCGTGACGCAGCCGACCGTCATGCCGAGAGCTTCGGCATCGTCGGTCAGGTCCTCGCCGCTACCTACGCCGACGATCTGATGCGGGCCACGTCGCTGCTCGACGGTCACGTCCCATCACCGGACACCTCGCCGTCGGCGCGCGGGTGGTTGGCGTATGCGCGTGCCGAGATCACGGCAGCGACCGCCCCGACGGATGCGATCGTCAGCTACGAACGGGCACTGGCTGCCGCGAGGCCCGTCGGTGCGTCCTTCCTGTCGTCGGTGGCTGAGGTGTCCCTGGCTGCAGCGCTGACCCGTGCTGGCGATACCACTGCGGCCCTTGCCCGGTTCGCGAGGACACTGCCGCGGCTGCGACGGGACGGCAACCTCAGCCACGGCGTCACCACCCTTCGCAACCTGATCGTGCTGCTTGCTCACATCGGCGCGGATGAGGCGGCGGTGACCCTCCACGCCGCCCTGTCCGGCGACGCGGGATCGGAGACCTACGGCGAGGAAGAAGCTCGGCTCAGGGACGCGCTGCGGGTGATCCGCAGCCGACGGCCGGAGGGGGTAATCGAGCAGTGGGATGTGACCGCCCGAGGCCTCGGTGTGGTCTGGGCGTTGGACCATGCCACGGCCGTGGTCCAGACCCGACTCGCCACGTCCTAGTCGGGGATCCAGTTGAACTCGTCGGGGTTCGGACCGCGCCGCCCGTCACGGTCGAGGCTGTGGATCGTGGCCATCTCCTCCTCCGACAGCTCGAAGTCGAAGATCTCGAAGTTCTCGGCGATTCGCTCCGGCTTGGTCGACTTGGGGAAGATGATGTCGCCGCGCTGGAGGGCCCAGCGCAGGGCCACCTGCGCCTCGGACTTGCCGTGCTGCTCGCCGATCTCGACCAGCGTCTCATCCCCGATGACCTCACCCTGCGCGATGGGCGACCAGGCTTCGGTCACGATGCCGTGCTCGGTGCCGAACTCCCGGACCTCATCGTTGGCGAAGTACGGGTGGACCTCGATCTGGTTGACCACGGGGACGACGTCGGTCTCGTCCATGAGGCGCTGCAGGTGATGGACCTGGAAGTTGGAGACCCCGATCGAGCGGGCGCCACCCGACGCATAGATCGCCTCCAAGGCCTTCCACGTCTCCACGTAGTCGAGGACCTCCGGCAGGGGCCAGTGGATGAGGAAGAGGTCGACGTAGTCGAACCCCATCCGCTCCAGTGAGCTCTCGAACTCCTTCGTCGCGACCTCGGGGTCGTGATAGCCGTTGTTCAGCTTCGTGGTGACGAAGACCTCCGAGCGGTCGAGGCCGGACGCTTGGACGGCAGCCCCCACGCCCGCCTCGTTGCGGTACATCTGCGCGGTGTCGATGTGCCGGTAACCGGTTTGGAGGGCGGTGAGGGTGACCTCCTTGGTCTCCTCCGGCTCGATCTGGAAGGTCCCGAACCCCAGCTGGGGGATCGTGACGTCGTTGTTGAGCGTGATCTGCGGTACAGCGGTCATGGAGCAGTCCTAACCACTGATCGAGGTCGGTACTCCCCGATGCGGGTCGAGGATCTCCGCGCGGCCGAGTTCGGCCACCTGGCCCAGGTAGATCCCCCGCGCCTCGGGACGCAGAAGGTGGTCGTGGACGGGGACGACCATGCGTGGCTTGACGGCCCGGGCGAACTCGATGGTCTCCGCCAGCTTGGCCCAGGGGGCGTTGAGCGGCAGGGCCAGCACGTCGATGTGGTCCGGCACCGTGGTGTAGGCATCGCCCGGGTGGAACAGGCGCGTCTCGCCGTCGTCCACGATCAGGCCGAGGTTCCCGATGCCGGGGATGTCGGGGTGGATCACGGCGTGGTCGCTGCCCACGGCTTCGACGCGCAGCGCACCGAAGCTGCCCGTCCAGCCGGTTTCGATGGCCGTAGCCGTGATCCCACCCTCAGCCGCGACGGCGGCCGCCCCGGCCTCGGCCAGCACCGGCACGTCAGCGGCGTCGAGGACCTGGCCGAGCACGGTCGGATCGATGTGATCGGGGTGCCGATGGGTGATGAGGACGGCGTCGATGCCGTCGACCGCGCTGGGGGCCGAGGGCGAGAAGACGCCGGGGTCGATCAGGACGGCACCTGGCCGGTCACCCGGTCCGTCGCCGGCGTCGATGCGGATGCAGGCATGGCCGAGGAGGGTGATGTGCATGGGTGTAGGTGTAACCCATCGAGGCGTGCTCGACAGCACCCGACCGTATCCTTCGAAGGCAGTGCCGGACCTCGCCCCCATCGCGACGCTGAAGCGCTCGTCGTTGTGGCGTCAGCCGTCGACGGGAGACCTGGTCGCGGGCGTGTCCGTCGCACTCGTCCTGGTGCCCCAGTCCGTCGCCTACGCGGTCTTGGCCGGCATCCCGCCCGAGCGGGGGATGGTGGTCGGTGTCGTCGCCACGATCGCCGCCGCCCCCTTCCTCGCCTCCCCCTACCTGCAGAGCGGCCCGACCGCGATCACGTCGCTGCTCACGCTCGGCACCCTCTCCACCCTGGCCAGTCCCATGAGCGAGAGCTACGTCGCCCTCGCCGCGCTCCTCGCGCTGATGGTCGGCGCGATCCGGCTCGGGATCGCGCTCAGCCAGGCTGGCGAACTTGCCTACTTCCTCTCCTCCCCCGTCCTGGCGGGCTTCACCTCGGCTGCGGCGGTGGTCATCGTCGCCTCGCAGCTTCCCACGCTGACCGGGGCCCCGGCCGACGCCGACAGCGTTCTGGTCCAGACCGGGCAGGTCATGGCGAACGTGGGCGAGTGGAACCCGGTGGCCGTCGCCATCGGCCTCGGAACGGTGGCGGTGGTCCTCCTCGCTCGGCGGCTCAGCCCACTCGTGCCGGGGGTCCTGATCGCCATCGTCGCCGGCGTGCTGATCGGGCAGGCCACCGCAACCGGTGACGTCGCGGCCGAGACACTCGGCGAGCTCCCCGCAGCGACCCCCGTCGTGTCGCTCGCCCTTCCGTGGTCCCGGGTGACCGACCTGCTCGTCCCCGCGCTGATCATCGCCGTGATCGGCTTCAGCGAGGCAGCGGCCATCGCCCGCAAGTTCGCTGCCGAGGAGCGGTTCGCGTGGGATCCGGACCGCGAGTTCGCGAGCCAGGGCGTGTCCAACCTGGCCGCAGGCCTGGTCGGCGGGTTCCCGGCTGGCGCCTCGTTCAGTCGCAGTGCGCTGAACCACATGGCCGGGGCCACATCGGCGTGGAGCGGGCTGGTGACCGGCCTGCTGATGGTGGGCGCCCTTCCCCTGGTCGGTCTGCTGGCCGACCTTCCGCGTGCGGTGCTCTCGGGGATCATCGTCGCTGCCGTCGGCCGACTGGCCGACCCGGGGCCGGTCTTCGCGCTGCGCACCGAGTCCCGCCAGCAGTTCACCATCGCCCTCGTGACGGCACTGGCCACGCTCCTCCTCGCCCCGCAGGTCCACTGGGCCATCCTCATCGGGATCGCCCTGTCGATCGCCGCCCACCTGCGTCGCGAGCGGTACATCACCACCGAGCACTGGGTGGAGGACGGACACCTGCACCTTCGCCCCACGGGGGTGCTCTGGTTCGGCTCGGCGCCACGGTTCGAGGAGCAGGCCACCACGTTGATCACCGGTCAGGAGGTCACCGCGATGACCATCCACCTCCAACGACTGGGGCGCACGGACGTCAGCGGGGCGTACGCGCTGCGCCGAATCGTCGAGCTGGCGCGCGACCGCGGCGTGACCGTCGACCTGACCGACCCGACGGAAGCCAGCCGGCTGATCATCGAACGGGTGATGCGCACGACCGGTTCCTGATCGTCGCGTGCACGTCATGGCCGATGGATCGAATCGGCCACGGACCGGACAGGCCGCGACCTATGATGCCGACACGCTGAACTGGAGCCGCGTTTGTGACTGAGCCCGTGACCCACCTGCCATTCAAGCGAATCGCCATCGTCAACCGTGGCGAGTCCGCCGTCCGCCTGATCCACGCCGTCGCCGAGTGGAACGTCCAGCACGGTGACGAGGTGGCCACCATTGCACTGCACACCCACGCCGAGCGCACCGCGATGCATGCGCGCATGGCCGACGAGGCCCACCTGATCGAGTCAGTTGGCACCGCCTTCCTGGACTACGACGTCCTTGAGCAGGCCCTGGTCGACACACAGGCCGACGCGGTCTGGGTGGGCTGGGGGTTCGTCGCCGAGCACCCTGAGTTCGCCGACCTCTGTGACCGTCTCGGCCTGACGTTCATCGGCCCCTCAGGCGACGTCATGCGACGACTGGGCGACAAGATCGGTGCCAAGAAGCTGGCGGAGGAGGTGGGTGTCCCGGTCGCACCGTGGAGCAACGGACCGGTCGAGTCGGTCGAGGAAGCGGAGGGGCAAGCCGAGTCAATCGGCTACCCGTTGCTGATCAAGGCGACGGCCGGTGGTGGCGGCCGGGGCATCCGTCGCGTGGACTCGCCCGAGGATCTGCACACCGCCTATCAGCGCGCCTGCGACGAGGCAGGCAAGGCCTTCGGGAATCCGGTCGTCTTCATGGAGCACCTGGTGACGGGCGCCCGCCACGTCGAGGTGCAGGCTGCCGGGGATGGCCAGGGCGGCGGCTGGGCGCTGGGGGTCCGTGACTGCTCGATCCAACGTCGGAACCAGAAGATCATCGAGGAGTCGGCCTCCCCGGTCCTGTCCGATGAGCACAACCGGATGCTCGGCAAGGTGGCCGTCGACCTGATCGTGGCGGCGAAGTACCAGGGCGTCGGGACCGTCGAGTTCCTCTACGACACGACCACTGACACCTTCGCCTTCCTCGAGGTGAACACGCGCCTGCAGGTCGAGCACCCGATCACGGAGCTGACCACCGGCGTGGACATCGTCAAGCTGCAGCTCGAGATCGCTGCCGGTCGCACCCTGGAGGGCGACCCCCCGCCGATCACCGGCCACGCCATCGAGGTGCGGCTGAACGCCGAGGACCCCTCCGCCGGCTTCGCCCCCGCGGCCGGCCGGATCACCGCCCTCAACTTTCCCTCCGGACCGGGGATCCGAGTCGACACCGGAGTAGCCGAGGGTGACTCGATCCAGTCGGAGTACGACGCCATGGTCGCCAAGATCATGGCCTGGGGCTCGGACCGTGCCGAGGCCCGAGGACGGCTGGTCCATGCCCTCGAGGAGACGGTGGTGTCCATCGAGGGCGGGGCGACCAACAAGTCGTTCCTGCTGCACCTCCTGGGCCTCGAGGAGGTCATCAGCGGGTCGGCGCACACCTCCTGGCTGGACAGCTACACCGCCGAGGGACGACACCTGGTCAGCGACCACGCCGGCGTGGCTGTCCTCGTGACCGGCGCCGAGGCGTACCTGCAGGCGGCGGTGTACGAGCGCAACGAGTTCTTCGCCTCCGCCGGCCGAGGACGTCCGCGGCTGACCCACGAGCCGGTCACGACGGTGGACGCGTCGCTGCGCGGCGAGCAGTACCGCATGGCCGTCCAGCGCATCAACCCGACGACCTACCGGATCGAGGTCGACGACGCCGTGGTGACCCTCGAGATGACGGACGTCAGCGAGTTCGAGTCCCGCGCACGCATCGGCGACCGCACCTACCGGATCATGTCGACCACCCAGGGCGGCGACCACCTGATCGAGGTCGACCACATCACCCACCGCGTCAGTCGTGACGACGCCGGCACGATCCGCTCACCATCCCCGTCGCTGGTCATCGCCACCAGCGTTGAGCCGGGCGACGCCGTCGCCCAGGGCGACCTGCTGGTCGTGCTCGAGGCCATGAAGATGGAGACGCAGATCACGGCGCCCTTCGACGGCACCATCGTCGAGGTCCCCGTCGGACCCAGCACCCAGGTGGATGCCGGCACACCGCTGGTCATCATGGAGGCGGCCAGCGACGGTGAGGAGGAAGCTGACGGGACGAATCGGATCGACTTCGCCGATCTGGCCGACACCGCCGACGACACGCCCACGGAGCGCGAACGCCTGCTGGCCTGCCTGGACGCGATCCGCTGGACCGTCATGGGGTTCGACACCAAGGAGGGTGTCGTTGCGGAACTGACGGCGCAGCTGAGCGACGCCCGCGACGACGCGCTCGCCCACGACGACGAGGCCATCGCGGCGTCTCTGGAGATCCTGCAGGTCTTCAGCGACATCGGCTCACTGGCCCGCAACCGTCGTGCCGGCGAGCTGAGCGAGGCGGAGGACCACAACGCCCAGGAGTTCCTCCACCACTGGTTGCGGTCGCTCGACGTCGAGGCCGAAGGTCTGCCGGAGTCATTCCAGGCCAAGCTCTCCAAGGCGTTCGCCCACTACGGGGTGGGCGATCTGGAGCAGGGCGTCGACCTCGAACGCGCCGCCTTCCGCCTCTTCAACGCCCAGGAGGAGGCGGCCTCGCACGAACGGTTGCTCGCGGCTGTGCTGAACGGCCTGCGGCTGGACCCGACGCGGCTGGACGCCGACGAGACCGAGCAGATCCAGGCGGTCCTGGGCGAGTTCATCATCGCGACCGAGTTGCGATTCCCGGACCTCGGGAACCTGGCTCGCAGCGTCCGCTACGAGACCTTCGACCAGCCAGCCATCGCCTTCCGGCAGTCCTCCGTGCTGTGGGAGATGGGTGATCACCTCGATGCGCTGCGGGCAGGCACACCGGAGGCACTGGGTGAGACCCGCGCTGAGGAGCGCATCGGGGCGCTGGTCAACTGCCCGGAGACCGTCATCGAGTTGCTGGGTGAGTCACCCGGGGACCTGACCGGGGATCCGATGCTCGGCGTGATGTTCGAGCGCCTCTACCGCGTCAAGCAGCTGCACGACGTCCAGATCAACCAGGACCTGCACTCGGCCGGCTACTACACCGACGTCTCGGACGGCTCGGGGGGCATGGCACCCCAGCTTCGCTACGTCGTGGCCACGATCACCGACATGAGCGACGCCGAGGCGGCCTTGGCGCGGGCACTCGAGCACGGCACCGGCGTGACAACCTCCGCTCCGCTGTCCATCGACCTGTACCTGCGGTGGGACGGTCAGCTGGCCTCGGCAGCCGAGGTGGCCCCGTGGGCCGAAGCGTTGGCGCGCGCCGCCGACCGCCCCGACAACCTGCGGCGCATCAGCATCAGCGGTGCCGACCCCGACGGTGAGGTGTTCCATCTCACCTACCGCGCCGTCTCTGGCGATGACGGCCAGGTCGAGCTGGTCGAGGACACCGTCATCCGGAACTTCCACCCGATGATCGCGGGGCGCCTGCAGCTGGGCCGGTTCGTGGAGAACTTCCACATCGAGCGGCTGCCGTCGCGACCGGACATCTACCTCTTCAAGCTGGTGGGCCGGGCCAACAAGCGGGACAGCCGGCTCTTCGCAGCGGCAGAGGTCCGGGACCTGACGCCGAACCTGGACCGGGACGGGACCGTCATCGGCCTACCGGCGGTCGAGCGTGTCGTCTCGGCCTGCGCCGACGCCATCCGGGTCGCGCAGACCGAACACGACCCCAAGCGCCGGATGGCCACGAACCGGATCACCCTCTACGTCTGGCCGCCGTTCGACCTGCCGGTCAGCGCCCTCGACACCATCGGGGAACGGCTGACCACGCCCACAGCCGGGCTTGGGTTGGAGGGCGTCGAGGCGATCGGCACCATCATCGATCGTGCGGCCATCGAGGGCGGAGCCAGCGAGGAGGAGGCGACCCACGACGTCGTCGTCAAGTTCGGCTTCGACGCGGAGCGTGGCCGTGAGTTCTCGATCGAGCAGCCCACCACCTCTTCGGTCCCGGGGCTCGACCCCTACCGACAGAACGTGATCCTGTCCCGCCAGCGCGGGTCGATCTATCCCTACGAACTCGTGGAGAAGCTGACCCGCGGGGGCGGTACCTTCACCGAGTACGCCGTCGGGGCGGACGGCTCCTTCGACGTCGTTGATCGGCCGCCCGGCACCAACCAGGCCGGCTTCGTGTCCGGGGTCCTGACCACGCCGACCGACCGGCACCCGGACGGCATCACCCGGGTGCTGCTGATGGGGGATCCGACCAAGGGACTGGCATCGATCGCCGAGGCGGAGAGCCGGACCGTGATCGCCGCGCTCGACCTGGCCGCCTCGCTCGGCGTGCCGGTCGAGTGGTACGCCGTCTCGGCCGGTGCCCGGATCGCCATGGACACCGGGACGGAGAACATGGACTGGGTCTCCCGTGCCCTCCGCCGGATCATCGAGTTCACCCAGGACGGCGGAATCATCAACATCGTCGTGACCGGGATCAACGTCGGCGCCCAGCCCTACTGGAACGCCGAAGCCACCATGCTGATGCACACCAAGGGCATCCTGATCATGACGCCGGACAGCGCCATGGTGCTGACGGGGAAGCAGTCGCTGGACTACTCCGGGGGGGTCTCGGCCGAGGACAACTTCGGCATCGGCGGCTACGACCGCATCATGGGCCCGAACGGCGAGGCGCAGTACTGGGCGCCGGACCTCGACGCCGCGCTCGAGCTGATGCGGCGGCACAACGAGCTGACCTTCGTCGTACCCGGTGAGCGGTTCCCACGGCAGCGGCCGACCTCGGACGACCCAGAGCGCGACGTCGGCAGCTCGCCCCACGACGGGCAGGAGTTCGCCACGGTGGGGGAGATCTTCAGCCCGGAGACCAACCCGGGACGGAAGAAGCCGTTCGACATCCGCTCGATCATGCGGGCCGTCAGCGACACCGACGTCGAGCCGATGGAGCGGTGGCTCGACATGCGCGACGCCGAGACGGGGGTGGTGTTCGAGACCCGCGTGGACGGGCAGGCGGTCACCATGGTCGGGATCTCATCCCGTTCGCTGCCCCGCACCGGTGTCCTGCCGGCGGACGGGCCCAGCACCTGGACGTCGGGGACGCTGTTCCCGATGTCATCCAAGAAGATCGCGAGGGGCATCAACGCCGCCAGCGGCAACCGGCCGCTGATCGTGTTGGCCAACCTCTCCGGCTTCGACGGCAGCCCCGAGTCGCTGCGGAAGTGGCAGCTCGAGTTCGGTGCCGAGATCGGTCGGGCCATGACCAACTTCGACGGCCCGATCGTGTTCTGCCTGGTGGGGCGCTACCACGGCGGTGCCTTCGTGGTGTTCAGCAAGGTCCTCAACGACAACACGATCGCGCTGGCGGTCGAGGGGACGTTCGCCTCGGTGCTCGGTGGTGCACCGGCCGCGGCCGTGGTGTTCACCCGTGAGGTGGACCAGCGGACCGATGCCGACCCGCGCATCACCGACCTGCGCGAGCGGATCGCCGCGGCGTCGGGGGCGGAGCGCAGTGACCTCGAAGTCGAGCTGAGCGAACTCCGACCCGTGGTCCGGGCTGAGAAGCTCGGCGAGAAGGCCGCCGAGTTCGACGCCGTCCACACGGTGGAGCGGGCCAGGGACATGGGCTCGGTCGACGCCATCATCCCGCCGCATCGGCTGCGCCCGGCCATCATCCAGGCGCTGAGCGAAGGGATGGCTCGGGCGACCCGGGGGTAGGTCCTCGGTCAGCCGTCAGCGACCGGACCCTCCAGCCAGGGGTCGTCGGCCGCTGCTGGCCAGCCGTCGCGGGCAGACAGTCGCCGCGCGATCGAGGCGAGGAGCACGCCGTACACGACCTTCGAGCCGACATCGGCGAAGGTGAAGAGGAGCTGCCGTCCGACCACCCACTCCGGACCATCACCCAGGGCCATCAGGTAGGCCACGGGGTACGCGCCCCAGGTCGCGGCGAACAGGTACGTGATGTTGCGAAGCGTCGTCGCGGCCTTGGCCGGCAGCGCCTGCAGCGTGGGGCCGAGATGACGCATCAGCAGCAGGACGAGGACGACGAACGGGACCGTCGAGACGGCACCCCACACCAGCAGCGCGCTGGTGCTGGTGACCTCGTACAGCTGTCCGATGTAGCCCGTCACGATCATCGCGACACCCATCACGACGAGCGACAGGCGCAGGCGGTAGAGCCGTTCCCGGGAGAGCTCGAACAGATAGGTCAGCTGCACCAGAAGGAGTGGGATGGTGATCAGCCAGGAGATGTACCGGAAGCCGTTCTCGAAGGTCCGGTCGCCAGGTACCCACATGCCGCCGTCACCGATGGTGCCCTCGAAGACGAACGCCCCTCGCCACGAGTTGCTGAGCTGCAGGAAGTGCCACCCGGCGACCAGCATGACCAGGATTGAGAGATAGGTGATCGGACGCCAGCGAGGAGAGATCTTGGGCAGGTTCATCAGGAACCAGCCGAGTCCGGCCAGCGCCGCCGCGAACGCGCCACTGAACAGCAGCGCAACGGCAGCGTGCTGCCCCGGCGAGTAGGTGAAGAGGTTCTCCATGTCGTGGTTTGTGACCGAATCTGACGGAGTTCTAACCACGACCGCCACCAGGGTTTCCGAACCCAGTACATCGGTCCAGTACGGCGGGGCGGCGTCGGCCGTCTCGCCAGGCGCTACCGTCCCCCCATGCTCAGACTGTCCTCCCTCTTCCTGCGCACCCTGCGCGAAGACCCCGCCGACGCCGAGGTTCCGTCCCACAAGCTGCTCATCCGTGCCGGCTACATCCGCCGCGCCGGGCCGGGCGCCTTCACCTGGCTGCCGCTCGGCTGGATCGTGTACCGCAAGGTCGAGGGGATCATTCGAGCGGAGATGGACGCTGCCGGGTTCCAGGAGGTCCACTTCCCGGCGCTCCTCCCCCGGGAGCCCTACGAGACCTCGGGCCGGTGGACCGAGTACGGACCGCTGCTGTTCCGCTTGAAGGATCGCCGTGAGAACGACATGCTCCTCGCCCCGACCCACGAGGAGATGTTCACGCTGGCCGTGAAGGATCTGTACAGCTCCTACAAGGACCTGCCGCTGTCGATCTACCAGATCCAGACGAAGTACCGAGACGAGGCGAGGCCACGAGCCGGCCTGCTCCGAGGTCGCGAGTTCGTGATGAAGGACTCCTACTCCTTCGACATCGATCAGGCAGGTCTGCAGGCCTCCTACGACGCCCACCGGTCCGCCTACATCGCCACGTTCGACCGGCTCGGGATCCCCTACACGATCGTGTCGGCCATGTCGGGGGCCATGGGCGGCTCCTCGTCGGAGGAGTTCCTGGCTCCGGTCGCGGTGGGCGAAGACACCTTCGTCCGCTGCTCCAACTGCGACTACTCCGCCAACGTCGAAGCCGTCGAGGTCCAGCCACCCCCAGCCCTTCCCATCGAGGGGCTGCCCGAGGCGCAGGAGGCGGACACCCCCGACACGCCGACGATCGACACCCTGGTCGCCCTGTTCAACGAGCGCGACAACCTGCGGCACCCTGACCGGGAGTGGACGGCGGCCGACACGCTGAAGAACGTCGTGCTGACCCTCCAGCACCCCGACGGCACGACGGAGCCGCTGGCCATCGGTGTGCCCGGTGACCGGGATGTCGACCTGGTGCGGGTCGAGGCGCAGCTCGCCCCTGCCATCCCCGTGCCCTTCACCGACGAGGACTTCGCGGCCAACACAGCCCTGTCGAAGGGGTACATCGGACCGGGCGCCCTGGGCGAGGAGAACGCCTCGGGGATCCGGTACCTGGTCGACCCGCGTGTCGCCGACGGCACCTCGTGGATCACCGGGGCCGACAAGCCGGGCCGGCACGTGGCCAACCTGGTCGCCGGTCGGGACTTCACCCCCGATGGGATCATCCACGCGGCGCAGGTCTTCGACGGTGACCCCTGCCCTCGGTGTGGTGGCGCCCTGGAGACGGCTCGAGGCGTCGAGATCGGTCACATCTTCCAACTCGGCACGAAGTACGCCGAGGCGTTCGACCTGACGGTGCTGGACGAGAACGGCAAGAGCCGGATCGTGACGATGGGCTCCTACGGCATCGGGGTCTCCCGCGCCGTCGCGGTGCTGGCGGAGACCAACCACGATGACGACGGGCTGATCTGGCCCCGCAACGTCGCGCCGGCCGACGTGCACCTGATCGTGGCCGGGAAGAAGAACGGCCCGCAGCCGGTCGTGGCCGAGCACCTGGCCGAGCAACTGGAGGCCGCCGGCCTGGAGGTCATGCTGGACGACCGGACCAACGTCTCCGTGGGTGTGAAGTTCAACGACGCCGAACTGATCGGCGTCCCGACCATCGTCGTGGTCGGTCGCGGTGCGGACCTGGACGGGGACACGCCCTCGGGCACGGTCGAGGTGAAGGACCGTCGCTCGGGTGAGCGGGAGGACATCGACGTGACCGGGGCCGTGGACGCCCTGGTCCGGATCTGCGCCGGGACGCACCCGTGAGGCAGAGCGGCAGGGCGCCCGAGCAGGATGCGCTGGCGGTCGGACTTGGTGTCGTGGCCGCATTCCAGTTGGCGCTGGCGGCAGGGGCTCCTTGGGGAGTCGCGGCGTGGGGCGGCGCGAATCCTGGTGTCCTCCCGCCGACGCTGCGACGGAGCTCAGCCGTGGCCGCCGTGGCCTGGGGAGCTGCAGCGGCTGCCATCGCCCGGCCGTCCAGCGACACCTCCCTCCGCCAGGTGACCTTGCTGAAGGTGCTGGCCGGACTCTCGGGGATCGGCGCGGCCATGAACCTCGCCTCGCGCAGTCACGTGGAGCGAGCGATCTGGTCCCCGTTCACGGCAGGGCTCACCTGGCTGTCGTGGCGCTCACTCCGCGGTCATCCCGCCGCCGCCTCGCAGCACTGATCAGGCGGCCGACTGGCTTCGAGCGAACCGGCGGCGGTAGGCCGTCGGCGTCACGCCGACGCACTCGCGCAGCCGCGTCCGCAGGTTGGCGGAGGACCCGAGACCGGACGCCGAGGCAACCCGGTCGATCGGCAGGTCGGTTGTCTCCAGCAGCCGCCGGGCCTGGTCCACACGACGGTCGGTCAGCCACTGGTGCGGCGTCGTCCCGGTCGCGGCCTTGAAGTGCCGGGCGAAGCTGCGCGGGCTCATCGCCGCCCGACCGGCCAGCACCTCGACCGGGAGATCCTGGTCCAGGTGCTCGAGCGCCCACTCCAAGAGTTCCGCAAACGAGGTGTCCATCACCTCAGGCTCCGGGACGCGCACGTACTGGGCCTGCCCACCCTCGCGGTGCGGGGGCACGACCAACCGTCGGGCGATCATGTCGGCCGCTTCCGCGCCGTGCTGCTTGCGCATCCAGTGCAGCGTGAGGTCGATGCCGGAGGCCGACCCGGCCGATGTGAGGATGTCGCCGTCGTCCACGTACAGCACGTCCTCGACGAACTGAACCGCAGGGAACTGCCGCCGGAACGTCTCGGCGTAGCGCCAGTGCGTGGTGGCCGGACGCCGGTCCAGCAGTCCCGCCTGAGCGAAGGCGAACGAACCGGAGCAGTAGCTCATCAGCGTGGCACCGCGGTCCGACGCCGTCCGGATCGCGTCGATGATCGCTGGTGGCACCGGCTCGGGATCGATCATTCCGCTTGCGCGCGTCTCTCGTTCGGCGCCCTTCGGACACATCGGCACCACGACGACGTCCGCCGAGGCGATCGTCTCCGGTCCGTGCTCGACCACGATCTTGGCCCCGCCCAACGTCTCGATCGCCTGACCCGCCTGGGCACCGGCGATCCGATAGTCGTACCAGTCGTCGGTCCCGAGGTGGCGGAGCACTTCACCACGACGGATCCCGAAGAACTCCGATGCGATGGACAACTCGAACGGGTTGGCACCCGTCAGGGCGACGGCGGCGACGAGGGGCTCGGGCACAACAGATCCTTCTGGCAGCAATATTGCGATATGTGTCAATCCTGCCACTCACCGAGCACACGGTCAAGCCCGACTCTGTGGACACAGCACCGAAGACGGTGACCACCTCAGGAGAGAGGACCACGATCATGCACACCTCAACCGCCACCACCGGCGCCAGGACACGCCGCACTCCCGGAACACTCAGCCCCGCGGCATTCACCCTGATCGGACGGATCCACGCCCTCACCGATGGCCAGCGCGTCGCCAGCCCCGGCCTTCGTGAGGCGGTCGCGGTGCTGACTGCGGCGGCGGAGCCCGACCGGGCTGAGCGCCTTCACCCCCGATCGGGCGAGCCTCCCGCGCTGGTGGCCCGACTGGCTGTCTGGGCCGCGCGCCGAGTGGACGACACCACCGTGCTGCGCGCCTCGGCGATCCTGGACCAGAGCCGGGACACCGCACTCACGGAGTTGCTGGAGGGCCGCACGGCGCGCTGCTGAGGAGAACGACGCCGGTGTGGGTACGACTGGCCTATGCCCACGCCACTGCCCACCGCATCCGAGACGTTGCTCGGACCACCCTCACGCGACGAGGTTCAGTTCATCGCCCGCGGCCTCGTCTCGGCCTGCCGGCCCCACACCGGTCTGACGGACCTCCAGACCGTCGTCATCGAGGCCATCACGAAGTCGATGACCGGTGTGGAGGTCGACACCACCACACTCGAACCACTGGCACCCGACGCCTTCGCGGAGGGCCTGCGACGACGTGACCAGGCCTTCCGAACACGACTCGTCCAGATCATGGAGCTCGGCAACATGATCCTCACCCCACCGGACCCGGCCGTCGCAGAGCAGGTCGAGACGTTTGCGGTGGAACTGAACGCCGACCACGAGTGCATCCGGATCGCGCGCGAGGTGGCTGAGGGCTCGAGGCGGCTAGCTGCCATCGACTTCGACCGGAACAGGTACCTGTCTTCCATCGCGGATGATGCGGTGACGGCCGCACACACGACGGGTGGGCTCGAGGACACCTGGAGCGGCTCCGTCATCGATGCCGACCTCGCCGCCCGCTGGCAGAGCCTGTCCGAACTGGCCCCTGACTCGATCGGCCGGAAGGTTCACAACTTCTATGTGGCACGAGGCTTTGCGTTCCCCGGCGAGGAGGGGTCGGCACCGCCACTGCTGGCCCAGCACGACTGGGTCCACGTGCTGGCCGACTTCGGGACCACGGTGGAGTCGGAGCTCGAGGTCTTCGGCTTCATCTCCCGCGCGTCGGACGACCCGGAGGCATTCGCGCTGCTGGCCATGGTGATCAACCTGTTCGAGACCGGCCAGCTGGATCACGCGGCGGGGATCTTCGAAGCCGATGCAGGACACCTGTCAGCCTGCGGCGTGCCCTGGCGGTTGGCTGACTCACTGCGGCGAGGAGCCCTGACCGATGGCAGCGTCGACTTCCTGGCAGTGGACTGGTTCGACCTGGCCGAGCAGACTCCCGAGCAGTTGCGTGACCACTTCGGCGTTCGTCCCAAGGCTGAAGAGGCCGTGCGCGCCGGCAGCGTCGGCCCCTGGGACCCGGGGGGCATCAGCCCGTTCCAGGTCAGGGCCGGCCGGGCTCTGGCCGACGACCGTGGCCGGGAGTACCGCAGCTTCGGGGCAACGCCGACCAGCTGACCAGGCCCGATCGACATCGGATGACCCTGGCCACGGTGGGCTGTCGCACCTCCATCGTAGGCTTGATCGGTTGTGCCAAACTTCGATCATGCCGAAGTTCGTCAACCGTGAACAAGAGCTGATCGCACTGGAGCGAGCCTGCTCACCCGGCATGGCGGTCGTCAGTGGACGGCGCCGTGTGGGCAAGACAGCCTTGCTCGACCACTTCGCGGAGCGGCGGCGGGCGATCTTCCTGCCGGGGACCCGAGCACCGGTTGCCGAAGCCATGCGTCGACTCGAGGAGCGGATCCGGCAGATCGCCCCGCCAGCTCCCGGCGATCTGCTGGACCTGGGACACCTCGAGTCGTGGGATGCGGCACTGGGGTACCTGATCGCCCGGGCTGCCGAGCAGCCGCTGTTGCTGGTGCTCGACGAGTTCCCCTACCTCTGCGAGTCCGACCCGTCGTTGCCGTCGACGCTGCAGGCCCGGTGGGACCACCGTGGCGACAGCCAGTTGTCGGTTGTCCTGGCCGGCAGCCACGTCGGCATGATGGAGGAGTTGGTGGCCTCGGATGCCCCGTTGTTCGGACGCCCGGACATGCACCTTCGCCTGCAGCCCTTCACGTGGCGGCACGCGCCTCTGCTGGTGGACTCCACTGACCCGGAGGTGTGGCTGGAGGCCTTCGTGACCGTCGGCGGGATGCCCCGCTACCTCTCCCTGTGGGACGGACGGCACGACGCCGCAACCAATCTCACCCACCTGCTCGACGGCCCCGGAGCGCCGCTCGGCGATGAGGGGACCGTGGTGCTCCAGGAGCTGACCCCCGGCTCCGCGGCCGCACGGGTACTCGAGTTGGTGGCGCTGGGGGCGGTCAGCTTCACCGAGATCCGCGATCGTGCCGGGACGGCCCCGGCGACGACGAGCGAGGCCCTCTCGTCCCTGGAACGGTTGGGGTTGCTCGATCGTCTGACCCCGGCGGGCGAGGACCCCCGGCGGACCAAGCGGGTCCGCTATCAGGTGCGCGATCCCTTCCTCCGGCTCTGGCTGGGTGTGGTCCTCCCCCACCGCGACAGCTTCGAGCTCGGCAGGGGCCAGGCCGTCCTACGACGGGCCGCCGACCGGATCGCCGCATCGCAGGCGGCCGCCCTGCGGGGCGTCGTGTCCGACTGGATGGCCGCCGACATCGGCGTGACGTGTGGCGAGTGGTGGGGCGGACCGGGCGAGGACGTCGTCGACGTCATCGCGGTCGACGGTCCCCACGTGCTCAAGGCAGCCAGCTGCCACTGGGCTGCCGGCGTGGACGGCGGTGTGTGGCGCGAGCGGGTGAGGCGGGAGATGGGCGACCGGCCTGGGGAGGTCGACGTCATCGCACGGACCGGCACGTCGGTCACCACGCCGGCGGCCCTCTATGACCGTGTCGCATAGACTCCCCTCTTGACATGGGATTCGTGACCGGTGACCGGAAGAAGGGCGACGAGCAGCAGCCCGGCGGCGGCTCTGGGCTGACGATGGACCTCGAGATGCGGGCCTGCCCCGCGTGCCGCCGCGAGGTGCACGCCTGGCAGGACAACTGCCCCGACTGCGGCGTGCAGGCTGTGGACCGGACATCGCTGGCCAGCGGGATGCCGGCCATTCCGGCGCACCTGCTGGAGGACGAGCCGGACGCGGCGGAGGACGCCGACCTCGACGAGTGAGTGTGTGCCGAGGGTCCCTCCATCAGGGGTGAGGGTGGGACGGCCGAGGGTGCGAGCCCTGGTGGGTCGTTGATGACCTTGTTACCGTTCGCCCACTGAGCAGCTCCCAGCGGGCCTGACCTGATCGCCCCGGCTGCGACTGCGCCCAATCGCACCAGTGGAGGATCCATGCTGTCCAGAACCGTCAACGTCGCCGCCGTGCAGGCCGAGCCCATTTGGTTCGACATGGACGCCACGACCGACAAGGTCGTCTCACTCATCGGGGAAGCCGCCCGCAACGGCGCCGAGCTGATCGCCTTCCCCGAGACCTTCATCCCCGGCTACCCATGGCACATCTGGCTCGACAGCCCTGCAGCCGGCATGGCCCACGTGCCGACGTACCTGGCCAACTCCCCCACCATCGACGGGCCCCAGATGGCCAAGGTCGCCGACGCCGCGCGATCAGGCGAGATCACCGTCGTCCTGGGCCACAGCGAGCGCGACGGCGGCAGTGTCTACATGGGGCAGGCTGTGTTCGACCCCTCGGGCGCGATGATCAAGGCGCGCCGCAAGTTGAAGCCGACTCACGTGGAGCGGTCCGTGTTCGGCGAGGGGGACGGCTCGGACCTCGACGTCGTCGACATGGAGTACGGCAAGGTGGGTGCACTGTGCTGCTGGGAGCATCTGCAGCCGCTCTCGAAGTACGCCATGTACAGCATGGGTGAGGACATCCACTGCGCGGCGTGGCCCTCGTTCTCGCTGTACCGGGGTGCTGCTCAGGCACTCGGGCCAGAGGTGAACAACGCCGCCAGCCTGATGTACGCCGTCGAGGGCCAGTGCTTCGTGGTCGCTCCCTGCGCCGTGGTGCTGGACGCTGGGCAGGAGCTGTTCTGCGACACCGAGACCAAGAAGGCCTTGCTCGGGCGTGGCGGTGGCTTCGCACGGATCTACGGTCCGGAGGGGACGATGTTGGCCGAGCCGCTGGCGGAGGACGAGGAGGGGATCCTCTACGCCGACTGTGATCCGGCGCTGCAGGCCATCGCCAAGTCCGCGGCTGATCCGATCGGCCACTACAGCCGGCCCGACGTGACCCAGCTGCTGTTGAACCGGGAGCCGCAGCGCCCGGTCGTCGCCGAGGCACCGCCAGCGGCGGACGTCACCGTGGTCGATGTGACCGAGGAGTCGGTGGAGGCCTGAGCGGAAAGAGTGACGGGTCGGTCCGCACCTGCGAACCGACCCGTCTCAGGACGTGTGGTGCCGAGGCTCAGTCGGAGCGGACCCGCACCTCTATCTCGACCGAGCCATCCTCGATCTCTGCCTCGAAGTCGACGCGGGTGGTGCCGTCGGTGAAGCTGACTTCGACCTCGTCCTCGTCATCCTCGTCGTCGTCCGGTCGGATCTGCCAGCCGTCGTTCGGCACGGCGTCGACCAGGACCAGACCGTCTGCCGTTCGGCTGATGGTCACCGTTCCGGCGATGTTGGCCTCGAACGTCCCGGTCTCGCCGACGGCCAAGTCGACGTACTGCTCCTCGACGACGCGATCGTCCTCATCGCCGGGATCCGTGTCGTTGCCCGTGTCGACATACGGCGGGCGAACGCTTGCGGCGGCCACCGCCTGACGGACGATGGCATCACAGATCGCGTCCGGACCACCCAGGGCGACCACCTTGTGCGGCCGCAATCGGTTGACCTCGCGGGCCACGACCGGCGGCAGATCGCCGCAGTTGGGGACCAGCAGGACGGGACCTCGGCGGAGCGAGCCAGCTGCGACCGCGTCGACGAAGTTCCTGGCCTGGGCCAGGTAGACCTCACGGGAACCGCGGGGGAACTCGTACCTGCTGATCGCAACGGAGGTGGAGATCCGGTCGGGACCGAACACGCGCGCAGCCGTCACGTTGGGGTGGCCTGGACGATCATCGTCGTCGTGATCATCGTCGTCGCGATCGTCGTCGCCATCGTCTCCCTCCTCGTGATCGTCGTCGTCACCATCGTCGTCATCGTCGTCGTGCTCGCCTGGGTCCTCGGTTCGGCCCTCGTCGGGCCGTTCGTCCTCACCTCCGGAGTCACCTTGCGCGGTGGCGACCGATGAGAGCCCGATGACGAGCCCGATGAGCAGGACCAGGATCAGCCCGGTCGATTTGAGGGATTGCAGCATGCGTGTTCCTTTCGTGTGAGATGGCGATGCTGGTCTGGTGCAGGTCAGCCGTCGTCCGGCTCGTCCCGTTCTTCGATGTCGTCGGGTTCGTCCGGCTCATCACGCTCGTCCGGCTCATCCCGTTCGTCCGGCGGTTCGCGCTCATCGGCGGAGCCGGGGGCGCTCGAGTGGCCCTCAGCGGGCCGGTCCGGTCCGTCGGGACGCTCAGCCGGCTCGTCCCGGGACTGCTCAGCGTCCTCGCCGGTCTCTTCCGCCTCCTCGCGGGCCTCCTCGCGGGCCTCTTCGCGGGCCTCTTCGCGGTCCTCGTCCCGATCGTCGTCGACCGCAGGGCGAATGGGAGGGTCGCGGGGCGGCCCCTCATCGGGCGCCGGGCGGTCACCGGGGCGGCTGTCCTCGTCGCCGCGATCGTCAGCCTCATCGGCCTCGTCGTCATCGTCACTGGCAGCGGGGCGGGCTGACGGCCTGGCCGGTCGGTCGGGCGGCCCGGCAGCCGCGTGGCCCGTCGGTGGCGCCGATGCGGTTGTACTGGCCGGGGCTTCAGTGACGGGCGGGGTGGAGGGAGCAGGCTCGGCCCCACGACCGTCCCGCTCCGAGGGTTCTTCCGAACCGTTGGGCTGCTCGGTCGGCGCAACGGTCGCCTCTGTGGCCGTCGGCGACGGAGGAGACGAGGGGATTGACGAGGTCGGCGTCGGCCGTTCCGTCCCAGCCAAGATCATCGGCTCCTGCTCGAGCCACAAGCCCTCCCCGGGAGCGGTCACGTCGCCGACGACCACCAGTCCGATGATCCGCCCGGCGGCCATCCCCAGCGCCAACATGACGCCGACCAGGAGCAGCCCGCGCAGCAGTCCTTGTGCTGTGAGGCCAGTGGCCGTGGATGAACCGACGCCGACGAGCGGACGACGTCGTGGGTCGTGCAGGACCACCGTTGGACGGTCGTCGTGCGGCTCGGACGGCTGCATGCGTTGCATGGTGTGCTCTGTATCGGCCGCCGTCGATCAGACCTTCGTCGTAGTACCCCCATCCCGTGTGCGTGGGTTCGGCATGATGAGGTCGTGGAAGGCGTGGCACCCATACCGTCAGTTGCCGCCTTCGTCTGGCGGTTTCTGTTCACCGGTCTGCTGGCACTCACCGTGATCGTCCTCGCCACCGGACAGATAAGTCGCAGTCTCGGCGAGGAGCAGGCGCTGGGAGAGGCGCGTGCCATCGCACGCCTGACCGGCGTCGGGATCGTCCAGCCACAGCTCGACGCCGCCGTCCTCGCGGGCGATCCTGCGGCACTCGACGATCTGAATGCTGTCGTGCGCGACTCCGTCATCTCGGGATCTCTCGTTCGGGTGAAGCTCTGGTCGGCCGACGACGAGATCCTCTACTCCGATGAGAGTCGGTTGATCGGGCAGTCGTTCGAGGCAGACAGCTCGCGAGCGCAGGCGCTGCAACAAGGTGCGATCGTGAGCGAGATCAGCGACCTGTCGGAACCGGAGAACCGGTTCGAGCGAGCGGGCGATGCGCTGCTCGAGGTCTACGTCCCGCTCCTCGCCGATGAGACCCCGGTCCTCTACGAGGCCTACTTCCAGCTGGATCGCGTGCAGGCCGCCGGGCGTGAGGCGTGGATCGCGTTCGCCCCGTTGGCCATCGGCGCGCTGGTGGTGCTGCAACTGGTCCAGGTCCCCATCGCCTGGTCGATGGCCCGCCGCATCCGTGACCAGGCGATCCGAAGCCAGACGCTACTGGAACGAGCCTTGACGGCCTCAGCCGTGGAGCGACGTCGGATCTCCGGCGATCTGCACGACGGGGTGGTCCAAGACCTCACCGGCATCTCCTATGAGCTCAGCGGACTGGCCGCGTCCGATGACATGTCCGAGGTGGCTGCAGCGGCGACCCGCATCCGCGGGTGCGTCCAACAGCTCCGGTCCCTGCTGGTCGACATCTACCCACCCGATCTGGAGGCGGACGGCCTGGGACCGGCCCTCCGTGATCTCATCGCCCGTCACGGCGAGCGGGGCATGGCCGTCGAGTTGGAGGCGCCCGACGAGCTCGACCTCCCCGCTGCGCAGTCGGCGTTGCTGTACCGCATCGCGCAGGAGGCCTTGCGGAACACCGCCGCGCATGCCAAGGCGTCGGCCGTTCGGGTGGTGCTGACACGCGACGCAGACGGAGGCGTGGTCATGGCCATCGATGACGACGGCCTGGGCTTCGACGTCGCCAGCCTGGTGGAGGACGACGGTGCACCAGCCGTCGCCGATCCCCGGCACTTCGGGCTCCGAATCCTGCGCGACAGCGCCGCCGAGTTGGGCGGACGGCTGACCATCAGCAGCGGGCACGGAGAGGGGACACGCGTCGCCGTGACGATCCCGTCATGAGTACCCCGACCGATTCGTCGGGCGTGCCTGGCCCCCAGGCGGAGTCCACGGACGATCACGTGCGCCTCATCATCGTCGATGACCACGCGGTGGTCCGGACCGGTCTCGAACGGCTGGTCGATGGCTGGGCCGACATCGAGCTGGTCGGCACCGCAGCCGACGGGCAGGAGGCGGTCGACATGGTCGCGCGGCTGGCCGACTCGGGACGGAAACCAGACGTGGCACTCATGGACCTGGCGATGCCGGTCCTCGATGGTGTCGCCGCCACCGCGCAGCTGAAGCGGGACCATCCGACGCTCCGCGTGGTGGTCCTCACCAGCCTCGGCGAACGTTCACAGATCGCTGCAGCGATCGACGCCGGGGCTGATGGGTACCTCTTCAAGCACGCCGAGCCCGACGAGATCGCGGCTGCCATCCGCAGCGTGGCCGGCGGTGACGCGGTCCTGGATCCCAAGGCGGCACGCGTTCTCCTCGACAGCCGCGGGCCGTCCTCGACACCCCTGGCGGAGACCCAGAACCCGCTGAGCCAGCGAGAGGAACAGGTCATTCGCCTGGTCCACGAGGGTCTGGCGAACAAGCAGATCGCCCGGCGACTCGGCATCGCGGAGCGAACGGTCAAGACCCACCTCACCAATGCCTTCAAGCGCCTCGGAGTGGAGGATCGGACGCAGGCTGCTCTGTGGGCACAGACCAACCTGATCGATCGGTCGAGCTGAGGAGCGGGCGCCGGGGTGGTGGAATAACGGCGGAACCGCCGCCATTGCAGCCTGCATGGTGAGCAATCAGGACAGTCGTCCCACGGGCGCGTCAGCCGCCCCCGGCTACTACCCCACGTCTCCCGTGGAGGTCGGCCACATCGCCCCGGTCCCCCGGCGGATCCGTGCGACCTGGCAGGACCGAGTGGTGCTCGACACGACCCGCGCCACCTACGTCTGGGAGCACCCCTACTATCCGCAGTTCTACATCCCCTCCGCCGACGTCGACGCGGAACTGCTGGTGGACACCGGCGAGGTGCAGCAGAGCGATCTTGGACCGGTCACGATCCGCTCGCTCGTGCTCGGGGATCAGCGGGTTGACCGTGCCGCACGGTTCCTCGAGCAGGCGACGGTCACTGGCCTGGACCACACCTATCGCTTCGAATGGTCAGCCCTGGATCGGTGGTTCGAGGAGGACGAGGAGGTGTTCGGCCATCCGCGAAGCCCGTACGTCCGGGTGGACGCCCTCCGCTCCCGTCGGCGCGTCCGCGTCGAGAAGGACGGGGTCCTGCTGGCCGAGTCCACCTCACCGGTCGCCGTCTTCGAGACGGGCCTGCCGACCCGCTGGTACCTGGACCGCACTGCTGTGAACTGGGAGCACCTGGTCGCCACGGACACGCAGACCCGGTGCCCATACAAGGGATTGACATCGGAGTACTGGTCGGTGGTGACCCCGGAGGGGCAGTACGACGACGTGGTCTGGTCCTACAACTTCCCGACCCGCCACCTGCAGCCGATCGCCGGCCTGGTGGCGTTCTACAACGAGAAGGTCGACCTCACCGTGGCCTGACCGCCTGCGGCGACTCAGACGCCGGCGTAGGAGTGCAGACCCACCACGAACAGGTTGACGGCGTAGTAGGTGATCATCAGGGCCCCGAACCCGATCACTCCGACCCACGCCGCCTTCGGGCCCCGCCAGCCCCGGGTCGAGCGGGCGTGCAGATACGCCGCGTAGAGCGTCCAGGTGACGAACGACCCGGTCTCCTTGGGGTCCCAGCCCCAGTAGCGCCCCCAAGCCTCCTCGGCCCAGATGGCCCCGCACATGATCCCGAAGGTGATGAGCGGGAAGGCGAATGCGGTGGTCCGGTAGGCCAGGTTGTCCAACTTGGCCGCCGGCGGGAGGTGCGGGATGGCGTACCAGATCCCAGCGCCGATGAGCGCGAAGGCCGATGCCGCCAACATGGCGGGGAAGAACGCCCGCCACACGGCCAGGACGAACACCAGCACCACCACGAACGGGACGACGGGGAACAGCAGCGGGTTGACGACGTCGCGCTGGGCGGTCGCGGATGCCTCCTCGACCTCGCGCTCCTCACCCTCGGCGACCCGGCCGACGATCTCCTCGGCCCGCGCATCCGGCGGCGCCAGGTGCGCGGCACCAACCGTCGACCCACCGAACGTGTCGGTCATCGACACCTTGCGCTCGGCCCGGTCCTTGACCAGGTACAGGACCGTGAACGTGAACGCCACGATGAACACCGACGAGGAGAACATCATGGCGCTGACGTGGATCTGCAGCCAGTAGGACTCGAGGGCCGGCAGCAGCGGCCCGGCCTCGGCGAACAGCAGGAGCGAGGTGACCATCATCAGGATGGCGCCGACGGTGACGAAGGCGAGCAGGTTCGGGTACTTCCGTCGGATCAGGAACAGCCCGGTCCCGACGGCCAGCAGCGCCATGCCCGAGCCGTACTCATACATGTTCCCCAGCGGGAACCGCCCGGTGGCGATGCCGCGTGACAGCCACGAGATCAGGTGGATGGCGAACCCGCCGGTCAGCAGGACCATGCCGAGCGTGCGCGCCCGCGACCCGGCAACGGTCGACGCCTCCACGCCGTCCGCCTGCACCTTGGTGAAGGCCAACCCGAAGAACAGCGAGATCATCGCCCCCAGGTAGGTGAACAGCGCGACGGTGAACAGCAGGTTTGACGTCTGGGCCAGTGCGGTATCGGTCACAGGTCGCTCCGGTCGGATGATGGCGGGTGGGGGGCTGAACTGGTGGACGCCGGGACGGGGTCGCGGACGCCCAATTCTGCCGGTGCTGACGGTGGCGGGCCAGTCGCGGCTGGGAGGGCTCCACGGACCCGCGAGACCAGGTCCTCGAACTCCTCCGAGAAGCGGTCCTTGCGGTGCAGGGCGACGCCGGCCACGAGGACGTGGTTGTCCTCGACCTGGACCCAGACGCGGCGGCGGTAGGCGTACATCGATGGGATCAGCCCCATCAGCAGCAGTGACGCCGCCGTCAGGATCAACCAGCGGAAGGGCTGGTGTGAGACCTGCAGGCCGGTCCACATCGTGATCTCGCCGCCGCCGAACTCGACCTCGAAGAGCGAGCCCAGTTCGCCGAGGTCGCCGATGCCGGCCGACTCGCCCGGCGTGATCATGGCGCTGCCGAGGATGGCCGACTCCGGCCACTCCAGCTGCGAGACCGGGACGGTGCGGTCGAGGCCGAGGTCGTCGGCGGAGTAGATCGTCACGGCCATGCGCGGGTTGTTGGGCTCGGGACTGTTGAAGCGGAACCCCTCGTCGGTGATGGAGGCGTCGGGGATGAACACGACCTCCATGCCGATCTGCGGCAGGGGTCGCGCCGGATCGTCGGAGCCCTGCGTGATCTTGGCCCGCCCGGTCCAGAACCCGCCGTCGTCTCTGAGGATCATGTTGCTCTGGAACAGGTCGCTGCCGTCCAGCCCGCTGCGCACGGTCACCTGCGGCGCGAACCCGAAGGCCCGCTGGTAGTACGTCAGCCCGTCGAAGTGCACCGGGTGGTTGACCCGGATCTCCTCCGTCCGGGTGGTCCCGTCGGCACCCTCGAACGTGACGGTCGAGACGAACTCGTCAGCCACGAAGCGGTTGTCCCCGTCGAGGTAGGTGACCTCGAAGTCATCGATGGTGGTGATGGCGCCACGGTGATCCGACTCGTCCCAGAAGGTCCCGGCCGAGCGCGCCTGGTAGCCGAGCGGGGTGTCGGCGAAGCGCTCACCCTCGGCGATGTCGATCTGGCCGGTGAAGGAGAACGCCGATCCCAGGGCCACGCCGATGAGGAGCAGGTAGAAGCTGGTGTGGAACACCAGTGAGCCGCCCTCGCGCCAGTGGCCGCGTTCGACCGCCAGCCTGGCCCTTCCGTCCGGCGAGATGACCCGCCGACTTCGGTAGGTGCGGAAGACGGGCTGGACCGCGTCCAGGACCTCGTCCTCGCTGGCACCTGCGGGCCGCGTCAACTCGATGGAGTGGCTGAGCCGTCGGAGGTTGGCCCCGGCGTTCGCCGGCATCCTGACGTTGCGGAAGAACACGCGCCAGCGCGGGATGAGGCAGGCCGTCAGGCTGACCAGCAACGCCACGGTCAGGACGGCGAACCACCACGACCCGAAGACGTCGAACAGGCTGAGGGCGTCGAGCACCCGGGCGACGCCAGCCCCAGGACCCTCCGTCCCCTCGCGCCAGGCGGACACGGTGCTGGCGATGACCGGTTCCTGCGGGATGAAGGTCGCCACCAGGGTCGCCGTGGCCAGGATGAAGAGCAGGACGAGGGCGGTCGACATCCGCCGCAGCCGCTTCCACACCAGGACCGCTGTCTCCCACGGACCTGGGATCAGCGGCAGACGAGATCCGGCCGGGGTCGCCGCATCCTCAGGTCGTGCCGTGTCCGGCGCGCTCGAGTTGGTCATGCAGTGGGTTCCAGTATGGCCCGGCGGCCCCTCACTGCCGGTGCCCGGGTCACCGATGCAACCGACTCATCGAACGGCACATACGTCCTTCATTGACGCACGCAATCTGATGCCGTAGTGTTCGCCGGGTCACTAGCCGTAGTGGTCGTCACGCTTGGCTACGACTTATGCGCGAAGAGCAATCCACAGCTGTGGACAACCTGTGCACTTCTGGTCTCGACCTCGGCTAGATCGGAGGCTCGAAGCCGCCGACGAACGGGCGGGTCCAGTCGAGGAAGACGTCCCACAGGCCGGTTGCGATGGCCAGGCCGACCAGGGCCAGCATGATGCCGCCGCCGACCTGAAGTCGGCCGGCGTTGGACCGCAGGAAGTTGAGCACCCGTCCGAGCCGGTTGAACAGCAGTCCGAAGAGGATGAACGGCAGCCCGAGCCCGATCGCGTAGACGAACGCCAGTGCCCCGCCGCGAATGGACGAGCCGCCGCCCTGTGCCGCTGAGAGGGTCAGGATCGCCGCCAGGGCCGGGCCGATGCACGGGGTCCAGCCGACACCGAAGACGAAGCCGAGTGGCAGGGCCCCGAGGACACCCTTGTCGATCGCGCTGTCGGTGATGCGGGCCTCCCGCTTGAGGAAGTCGAAGGGCAACAGGCCGGTGAAGGCGATCCCGAGGAACACCACCATCAGACCCAGGCCGATCTGCCACGGCCGGCTCTGCAAGGCGATCGACACCCGACCGCCGATCAAGCCGAGCAGCGTGAACGGGATCGCGAACCCGAAGACGAACAGCAAGCCGCCGGACAGCACCCGGGCACGTGCACCGAGGCCGCCCTGCCCGTCGCGCAGGTCGGCCCCGGACAGCCCTGTCATGTAGGCCAGGTAGCCGGGGACCAGGGGGACCACGCAGGGGCTGGCGAAGGACACCAGGCCGGCGATGAACGCCACACCAGCCGCGAGGACCAGGTTGGAGGAGTTGATGGCGTTCTGGGCGCTGGCGCCGATGTCGCTGACAGCTTGAGCGAGAACGAGGAGATCCACTGCGTATCGGGTCCAGGTCGTGAGGAGGTGAGTTCGAGCAGCGCTACTCAGTGGTCAACTGGTCGATGTAGGGGACCAACTGGTCAGCACTCACCCCGCCCAACACACGGAGGGCCACGCGGTGTTCCCGATCGAGCAGGATGGTCGAGGGCAACCCGATCGGGGCGGTGTCGCGGAACTCGGCCGCGATGACCGCGCCGCGGTCGAACCACGAGGGATAGTCGACGTCCTGGTCTCGTTCGAAGGACCTCGCGTTCGTGCGGGTGTCCTGATTGTTCACGCCGATGATCTGGATCTGGTCGGCGTAGAGGTCGCCCAGTCCCACGAGTTCGGGGATCTCCCGTGCACACGGGCCACACCACGAGGCCCAGAAGTTCACCAGGACCGGCTTGCCCGCGAACTCCTCGAGGCAGAGCTGCTCCTCCGTCACCGTCTCGCTGCAGACGTCGGGAGCAGGATCCCGGTCAGCCTGCGCGATGAGCGGCATCGTCTCGATGTTGACGATCCCGCCGCCGGGGATGTTCTCCTGATTGCCCAGCGTGCACCCGGTCAGGAGGACTGCCAGGAGCAGGGCGCAGGCCCGCAGGGTGTGGGCTCGACGGCGGTGGGCCCGAGGGGTGTGGGTCACACACCCACGGTAGCCCGCTCCTCGACCTCGACCTCCTCGGCCTCGGTCTCCTCGGTTTCGCGCCGCTCGCGCGTCTCGTCGCGAGCCAGCAGCCCCATGTGGAGTGCGAACAGCACCCCCATGATCCCGACCATCAGCAGTGACGGGAAGTAGGGCGCACCGGCGTCGAAGAAGGCGAAGAAGGTCTGCTCGTTGCGAAGGCTGTTGCCGTTCTCATCGACCGCGTCCGCAGGAAGAAGGTCGCCGTTCTCCAGTCCGGCATCTTGGCAGACGTCGGGAAGCACAGGCTCGGCGCCCTCCTCGGCATCGGCCGGGACGGCCAACTCGCAGGTGTTGCCGAAGGTGACGGCGATCATGGGTCGACCGTTGTCGGCGACGGTGTACAGGGGGTCACCGACCTGCGCCTCGGTGCCGAAGAGGACGTTCTGACCGAAGTCGAACTCCTCATTGTCGGCCAGCGATCCGAAGAAGGACTGGATGTTCTGGGCACCGACCTCGACACCTTCGGTGCCGGGCCCATCTTCCTCGTCCCCGGCCGGCATCAGCTCCGCCGGGGGGTCCTCCCACCCGTCCGGGTAGGCGTTGACCGCACTCGCGTACGGACTGCCTTCCTCGGTCACCACCGCAGCGTCCTGGGCGAAGGGAACCCAGACTGGCTGGTACTCGTCCAACTCCTGACCGGGCAGGTTCTGCGGCCCCGTGTTGGGCGGCGTGCCGGGTGCGCCGAACGCCCAGAAGAGGCTGAGCAGGAACCCGAACCCCCAGAGCGACGCCCCCATGACCAGGTACCCACGACGGGTGCCCAGGTTCGAGCGCATCAGCATGTAGACCGAGCCGACGAAGATGAGGATGCCGAGCGGCAGCGCCAGCTGCGACCAGGGGTTCGAGGTCGGGATGCCACCCTCGGTGGCGAGGATCAGGAGCTCCACGTGTTATACCTCCGTCGTTTCGTCGGACTCGGCATCCTCGTCGGATTCGGCGTCGGCGTCGTCTGCCTCGGCCTCACCACCGCCGCCGGTGCTGTCGGGCTCGCGCCCGAGCTGCTCCTCGAGGCTCTGGTCATCGGCCTCGACCGCCTCGCCCACGTTGGGGGTCTGGTACTGGTTGGCGTCCTCCGGCACGTCCTCGGCCTGGTTCTCGACCAGGTAGTCGATGATCCGTCCCAGGGCCTCGTCGTCATAGCGGGCATCCGGATACATGTACGCCTCCTGCCAGGGCGGCATGGACATGCCGGAGCCGACGATGTTGATGCCGTTCTGGAGGATTCCGAGGATGCCCTCCTCACTATGGCGTTGGAGGACGTTCTGGAGGCTGGGTCCAACGATCCCCTGGAGTTCAGCGCCGTGGCACTTGGCGCAGTTGGCCAGGTACAGCTCCTCGCCGCTGATGACCTCGCCCTCGTCGTTGATGGCGCCGCTCACCTCCGCCACCTCGCCGACCTGGTTGGCCAGGATCCAGTCGGTGATGGCCTCGATCTGGAAGTCGGTCATCGGCCCGTCGAAGGCAGCGCCCCACGCGGGCATCGGCGAACCGGGCCGGCCGCGGTACAGCGTCTGCTCGATGTGCTCGCGGACATCCACGATGATGCGGCTGTCGGCGTACCGGGCCGCGATGTTGGTCAGGTTGGGAGCGGGCCAGGGGTCGCCGCCGTAGGGCGAGGCGGCGTTGCCTCCCGCGGCGTCTGACCCGTGACACTCGGCGCAGTTGGCCTGGTAGAGCTCCTCACCCTCGGAGAAGTCCCGGGCGAACAGACCCTCCTGCTTGTCCTGGGCACGAATCGGCTCGCGCAGCCAGTACGCAGGCAGGAAGACCGCGAAGAAGAGGGTGAGCAGCAGCCCCCAGGACATCATCCGCTCGAGGTGCTTGCCCTCGAGTTCCTCGTCGGAGTACCCGGGTCGCATGGCAGGCGGGATCGAGCTGGACAGCTTCTGCTTCGCGTTGCCACTGGCAAGCAGCAACACGAGGGTGATGATCGCGCCAACGGCGAGGATCACGATCGCGATGATGAGTGGGCTCACGGTGGGAGTTCTACCTTCTGATCAGAAGAGCGTCGGGCTGCGGCTTCGAGCTCAGCCGTTGCAGTTCGGGCCGGCGGCCGGCTCGCCCAGCACACCGCCGGTCTGGGTGGGACCGGTGACGATGGTCGAGGTGTCCACGAAGACGTTGCCGTCGGTCAGGGTGACCGGGAAGCGGTCCAGTCCGCGAGGAGCAGGCCCGAACTCGTACTCACCCCATCGGTTGTAGCGAGATCCGTGGCAGGGGCACTCGAACCACCGCGAGGACTCGCACCACGGGACACGGCATCCCAGGTGGACGCACTGCTGGTAGATCGCCATGACGCTCGCGCCATTGGTGATGTCTTCGTACTGACCGTCGGGGTCGTTCGCCGCGTTGTACTGCACCATGTAGAGGCGGCCGCTGGGGAACTCGAACCGACCGCCCCCTTCGGCGATGCTCGACAGGACGTCCTCTTCAGGACCGAGGTCGATGTTCGCGCCGAACGCACCGGCGCCGAGTCGGGGCCACAGGAACCCGAGACTTGCGGCACCGAACGCACCCAGGACGCCGCCCATGCTGAGCAGCCACGAGTTGCGCAGGAAGGCGCGACGGTCCGGGCCGGTCGGCTTCTTGCGCTTCGGCTTCTTGGGAGCGGCAGGGGCGCTGCCGCCTCCCGAGCCCGAGGCACCCGGTCCCGACGCCGCTGCAGCCATGAGCGTCGCGCCGATGCCGCAGTCGGGGTCGGCCAGACCCGGCGGGACCGGACGACGCTGCGCCGGCGTCACGGCGAGGTCGGCTGCGACGGCTTGGACGATGGGGCGGAACCACCACGCGGCCAGCGTCAGCAGACCGATCGCGGTGGCGGTGAGGATGAGGAGTGTGGTCATGCCGATCCTCCTAGATCTCGAAGAACAGCCCGTCGACCCACGGCCACACCCAGTTGAATCCGGGTCCTCGGAAGAAGGAGCCGACCAGGGTGAGGATCGTGGAGCCGAGCAGGAACATGCTCATCAGCACGGTGGCGAACTTGCGGTTCTCGGGCTTGACCGAGGGGTTCTTGTCCAGGTACGGGATCGCCATGAGGCCACCCAGGCCGACGATCCCGGGGATGGTCACACCCGCGATCATCGGGTGGAAGTAGCGCAGCAGCTCCTGCAGACCCAGGAAGTACCAGGGGGCCTTCGACGGGTTCGGCGTCTGGTTGGGATTCGCCAGCTCACGCAGCGGGAACGCCGGCGTGATCGAGATGAGCAGCAGCGCAGCGGTCACCGCCAGCAGGCAGACGAGCTCGGAGCTCAGCAGGTGCGGCCAGGTGTAGACCTTGTCCTCCTGCTTTCCCTTGATCTGCTGGATCCCGCTGGGTGGGACCATCGCGAGCAGGCGGTGCGTGTGCTTCTGCCCGGCCAGCTTCGCCTCGGGCTGCTGCAGGTCCGCGACCTTGCCCTGCTTGCGCTTGAGCGCCTCGGCAACGCGCTTCTGGCGCTCCTCAGCCGACATCATCCCGCCGGCCTCGGGGGCCTCGGCAACTGCCGTGGCGGTGCCGCCTCCGCCGCCTGATGCGCCACCACCCGCGGCCTCCGCGGCGGCCTTCTGCTCTTCGAAGGACTTGGGGCCGAGCTCGGCGCCAGCGGCCTTCTTCTTGGCCCGGACAGCGGCTGCCTTGGCCTTGGCGCGGGCGATCCGCTCGCTCTTGCCGTCGGCGATCAGCTTGTCGTAGACCTCCTGGTCCATCTCGACTTCTTCTGCCATGAGGGGACTCCTTAGAGCGGGCCGGAGATGCCGCCGTCCTTGCGGATCCGCCAGAAGTGGACCGCCAAGAAGAGCGTGGTGACGAACGGGAGCGCGAGGACGTGGAGCACGTACCAACGCAGCAGGGTCTCGGGGCCGATCTCGACCCCGCCGAGTAACACGAACTGCACTTGTTGACCGAACACCGGCGTGAATCCAGCCATCTGCGTTCCGACGGCGACGGCCCACAGGGCCAACTGGTCCCATGGCAGCAGGTAGCCGGTGAACGCCAGGAGCAGGGTGAGCAGGAGCAGCACGACGCCGACGACCCAGTTGAACTCACGCGGGGGCTTGTAGGCACCGTGGTAGAAGACGCGGGCCATGTGCAGGAACGTGGTCAGCACCATCAGGTGGGCACCCCACCGATGGATGTTTCGCACAAGGTCCCCGAACTGCACCCCTGAGATGATCCGCTGCATGTCGGCGTAGGCCAACTCGTTCCCCGGTCCGGCGGACGGCCGGTAGAAGAACATCAGGAAGATGCCGGTGATCGTCAGCAGGATGAAGAGGAAGAAGCTGGTCCCGCCCAAGCAGTAGGTGTAGGTCAGCTTCAGCCCGTGCCGCTTCACCTTCACGGGGTGGAGGTGGTAGAGCACGTTGTTCATGGCCGCGAGTGCGCGGTCGCGCGAGGTGTCGCGGTAGCCCTTGCGGTAGATCGACCCCGGCCGGAAGATCGACTTCCAGACGACGTTGTCCTGGACGGCCTTCTTCAGCTCGTCCGGCTTGGGCGGTGAGGGGATCAGTTTCGACACGTGGGAGGGAACCTTCCTACTGCTCGACCCGACCGAGCCAGAGGGCGTCGGACGGGCAACGCTCCACGCAGATCGCGCAGCGGGTGCATTCGTTGTCGTCGATGATGAAGGTGGCGGAGGAGGACTGCGCCAGGGTCAGGACTTCGGGGTTCTCGGCATCGGTGATGATGTCCGGGGCGAGCATCCAGATGCACTCCCACGGGCAGACGTCCTCGCAGGCGCGGCAGAGGATGCACAGCTCTGGCGTGAGCCCGATGTGCCGTTTGGGCTTGACGCGCTCCTGCAGCCAGGACGGATCGACCGTCTCGATCTTGTAGTCGTCGTAGATCTCCGGGTGGAGACCCTGGTCAGTCAGACCCATGCCATGCTCACCTCACTCACTTGTAGCCCCCTGACTTCTCGCCCGGCTCCTCACCCTCGGCGAGGGTGCGGGGGTACTTCTTCTGCACCCACAGGGCCAGGGCCCCGAACGCCCCCATGGCCACGATGGTCTCCACCATCACGATCGAGTCGCGGAAGACCGTGTAGAAGTTGCCCATCACCACGAACTCGCCGATGGCGATCCGTGACGGGATGACGGTGTCGGTCAGGGTGTCCTTGGCGCCGTCGAGGAAGTAGATCCAGGCGGAGGGGAGGATTCCGAACGCCCACAGTCCCGCCACCATCGCCGCCGAGCCACCACAGACCGCCGAGACCCAGCCGTGGGTCTCGCGAGTGCGCTGGGCGGCCAAGCAGAAGCCGGCGACCAGGGCGATGCTCCCGACCGTGATGGCGAGGCCGGTGAAGCCGTTGCCGAAGGACCACAGCGCGCCGATGACGTCTGGGATCGTCCGGAAGAACTCGGAGATCACGTCCACCTTGCTGGTCCTTCCTCATACGGTCGATGCATACGTGAGGCTGATGCTACCCGGAACGGAGGAAGGCGGGCCAACCGATACGGGGCGCTGTGTTGCTGAACTGGCCTTTCTCGGTAACCGAAGTGACGGGGAGCTCGGGCGTGGTCGCTCACACCTCGACCTGCACGTCGAGGTGCTCGTCCAGCAACTCGGTCATCTGCTCGATGGTGAGCGGCCCGGTGTGCCGGTAGGCGACGCTGCCGTCGGGCTCGACGAAGAGCGTGGTCGGCATCCCGAAGCCACCGGTCAGGTTGAAGTACTCGCCCGTCTCATCGGTCGCGAGGTCGTAGGTGATGCCCAACTCCTCCACGAAGGGGACGGCGTTGATCTGGGCGTCCATGGTGTTGATGCCGACCAGTCGGAACGCCTCCGATCCGGCCTCGTGCACCTCCTGGAAGTCGGGCATCTCCGCGACGCATGGCGCACACCAGGTGGCCCAGAAGTTGAGCACCACCGGACGATCGCCCAGGAAGCTCGTCGCTCCGACGACCTCGTCAGCGCCGAACTCCGTCAGATCGAACTCGGGCAGGGCGCCGACGGCGTCGGTCAGGTCCAGGCTGCCCGGCGGCTGGTCTGGCGTGGCGCTGGGATCGAGCAGGTCGGCGATGTTGTCCGGCATGTCTGCCTGGTCGTCACCACCGAGCAGCAGGACCGCTCCGCCGAGCAGGATGATGACGATGAGGGCCCCGACGGCGATCGTGCGCCCCGCTCCGGCCGATGAGGGCGTGGTCGCGGGCCCGGACTCGCCCTGCTCGGCGACCCCCAGCGCCTCGTCGTCGGTCAAGGCCTGGTCGTCGGTGGGCACCTCGTCCTCCTCATCCATCCCTGGCTTGTCCATACCTGGTCCAACGTTGCTCGGGGTGGGCGGGTTCCACGGGCTCGTGTGTTGTTCAGGTCACGCTATCGGAACCCGGACAACACGCAGGCACCAAGACGCTGGGCTCAGCCGATCACGACACCATTGGCCACGACCAGACGGATGTCGTCGTAGGCGCGAGGGTCCTCGAACGGGTCGCTGCCGAGCACGACCAGATCCGCCACCGCGTTCTGCTCCAGACGTCCGTTGTCCAGGCCCAGGTACAGCGCCGGGTCGGAGGTGGCAGCCCGCAGCACCTCGGCCGGGCTCATCCCGGCCGCCTGCAGCAACTCGACCTCGGCAACCTCGATCCCCGGCGTTGTTCCGCCGTTGCCCAGGTCGGTGCCGTACAGCACCTCCCCGCCAGCTTCCCGGAAGGCCCGGAGGGCGGCCAGCGCTCCGTCGTCGGGCCCGCGGATGAGCAGGGTCGGCACCAGCACCATGCCCGCCTCGGCGGCCCGGATCATCTCAGCCTCCGTGACGTCGTGGAGCGGCAGGTGGGCAAGTTCACGGACGCCGGTCTCGATGGCCAACTCGAGCATCTCGGCGCTGCCGACGTGGGCGGTGACCCGCAGCCCCGCGTCGATGCCGTGGTCGACGATCGCCCGCAGGGTCGCCTCGCCGAACACGGGGAGGCCACCGCTCGGCTCGAGCGCGACCTTCACCACCGTGGCACCGGCCATCACCTGCTCGTCGACGGCGGCGACGGCGTCCTCGGGGCCCGAGATCTGCCGGCCGGTTCCGTCTGCGCCCCAGCTGGTCGTCGGGTACCCGCCCATCGGGGTCAGGATCCGTCCCGCCAGCAGGACCCGGAGGTCGGTCTGGCCACGGAGCGCCTGCGCGGCATCCGGTGGGCCACCCAGGTCGCGGACGGTCGTGACCCCTCCCGCGAGCAGATCGGTCGGATCGGCGAACTGCAGGTGGACGTGGCTGTCGGTGAACCCGGGGACCACCACGCCACCATCGGTGTCCAGCGTCTGGGCGCCGTCGACGACGTCCTGCCCCACCTGGAGGATCCGCCGGCCGCGGACCGTGATCGCGATGCGGTCGTCGCTGCCGGGCTGGCGGAGGCCGGGAAGTCCGATGAGGTCCAGGTCCATGGGATCGCGGGAGGCGACCTCGGTCGGGACGACCACCTCGCCGCCGCCGGAGCAGGCCCCGACGGCCAGAGCTCCCGCCGCGAGAGCGCCGCTACCGGCCAGGAAGCGTCGCCGCGACAGTCCTGGCTGCAGCGATCGTGGCATCGATGTCCTCCTCGCTGTGGGCGGTGGAGACGAACATCGCTTCGTAGCCGGAGGGTGGGAGATAGACGCCCTGCCGGAGCATCCCGTGGAAGAAGGCGGCGTAGCGCTCGTGATCGGCAGCCCGCGCACCCTCGAAGTCCGTGACTGGCGAGCTGGTGAAGTACAGGCCGAAGAGACTGGCGACCCGCTGGATGACCGCCGGGACACCCGCAGCGGCGAAGGCTGCCGTCCAGCCATCGATCAGCCGGGTCGCCAGCTGGTCCAGCCGGCTGTAGGCGGCCTCGTCGAGCAGTCGGAGCTGGGTCAGCCCGGCGGCCACGGCAACCGGATTTCCGGAGAGCGTCCCCGCCTGGTAGACGGGCCCGACGGGAGCCAGCAGCTCCATCACCTCGCGAGGTCCGCCGAACGCGGCCAGCGGAAAGCCGCCTCCCACGACCTTGCCGAAGGCCACCAGGTCGGGCTCCAGGCCCAGCAGCTCCGTCGCGCCACCACGAGCCAGCCGGAAGCCGGTCATGACCTCGTCGACCAGCAACAGCGCGCCGTGGTCCCGGCTGATCTGTCGCAGGAAGCCGTGGAGGCCCGGCTGGGCGGGGACGAGGCCCATGTTCGCGGCGACGGGTTCACAGGCGATCACGGCGATGTCGTCGCCGTACTCCTCGAAGGCGGCCTCGACGGCGGCGGTGTCGTTCCACGGCACGACGATGGTGTCCTGGGTCGCGCCGGCCGTGACCCCGGGGCTGTTGGGCAGGGCGAGGGTGGCCACGCCTGATCCCGCCTCGACCAGCAGGCTGTCGGCGTGGCCGTGGTAGTGGCCGGCGAACTTGATGACCTTGGTGCGGCCGGTGGCGCCACGGGCGACCCGGATCGCCGACATCGCGGCCTCGGTGCCTGAGGAGACGCACCGCACCATCTCCACCCCCGGCACACGGGCGACGATCTCCTCGGCCAACTCGATCTCGCCGCGGGTTGGCGCGCCATAGGACGAGCCGGTTCGGGTGGCCTCGATGGCGGCCTGGACGACGTCGGGGTGGGCGTGGCCCAGGATGAGCGGTCCCCAGGACATGACGTAGTCGAGGTAGCTGGTGCCGTCCTCATCGGTGACCCGTGAGCCCTTGCCGTTGCTCATGAACCGAGGGGTCCCGCCCACGCCCCGGAAGGCCCTGACCGGTGAGTTGACCCCACCCGGGATGACGGCCTGAGCCCGATCGAAGAGGCGGTCGGAGGTCGGGGTGGACGCGGCTGCGGAAGTCACACTGCCAGCCTGGATGAGGCCTCGCCTACTCGCAATGCTGTGCCTGGACGAGACAGCCGGACCGCCCTTCTGGGACGGTCCGGCTGGTCACACAGGTGGTCGCACGCTGCAGCTGTTAGCAGGCGGCTGCCTGGGAGAGCAGCGCATCGCTCACGACCAATGAGCCACCAAGTGCGACCACCTCGGTCGGGTCGAGGCGGGTGATCTCCGCACAGGTCTCGGCCGGAAGGTCACCCGAGCTGGGGACCAGCAGGATCGGGCCGTCGGTCAGCACGCCACCGGCCAGCGCGTCAGCGAAGCCGTCGCCGTTGGCCAGGTAGACGGTCGCCGCCGTGCTGAACTGCGACTGCGAGATCACGATGGAGGTAAGGATCCGGTTCTCGCCGGCCAACCGCGACGCGTTGCGGGTCGGGACGCCGTCGTCATCGTTGTCGGGAACACCGTCATCGTCATCGCCGGCACCGTCATCATCATCGCCAGCACCATCGTCGTCATCGTTGTCGGGAACACCGTCATCGTCATCACCGGCACCGTCATCATCATCGCCAGCACCATCGTCGTCATCGTTGTCGGGAACACCGTCATCGTCATCACCGGCACCGTCATCATCATCGCCAGCACCATCGTCGTCATCGGTCTGGGCGGCTGCAGGGGTCGAGTCTGCGAGAGTCGCGATGAGCGCCCCCGTCAGAGCGAGAGCGGAGAGCAGGGCAAGCATCCGTACAACCGATGCAAGTCTCAGTGAACTGATCATGTCGGACTCCTCTGTCTGTTGAACTCGGGACGGCGCGACCGTACGCCCGATTCCGCCTCCGACAAGGAGAATGAGGAAACTCTCACCTCCATGAGAAACCTCTCATGTCGGCGCAAAGAAGATAGGCCCACTCGCGTCGAGCCGGGGACCGCCATTAGAAGGTTCTCAGATAGGTTGCTCCGCGCCGAGGGGTGCAGTACCACAAGACCTGTGAGCCTCACCGTGGTGTACCGAAGCAGGCCGAGTCCGTGATCACACGCACTCGTCGCAGGCTCACAACACCCGTTGACGGGGCCAGCCTCGCCGTCCTCCGGATCGTCTTCGGCCTCGTGGTCGTGTGGGAGACCTACCGATACTTCTCCTACGACTGGATCGGCAACTTCTGGGTCGACCGGGCCTACACGTTCACCTATCCCGGCTTCGGGTGGGTGGCGCCACTGCCGGGCGACGCGATGTACGTGGTCTGGGCGGCGATTGGCCTCACCGGTCTCTGCATCGCCCTCGGCGTCTTCTACCGGGTCGCGACGGTCGTGTTCACGCTCCTCTTCGCCTACTCGTTCCTGCTCGACCACACCCTCTACCTGAATCACTTCTACCTGATGGTCCTCGTCGGGGGCATCCTGGCCGTCGTCCCGGCCCACCGGGTCTGGTCGGTCGACGCGCGCCTTGCCGCACGTCCGGAGACGACGGTGCCGACTTGGGCGCTGTGGCTTCTCCGCTTCCAGATCGCGGTGATGTACGTGGGCGGGGGCATCGCCAAGCTCTCCTCGGACTGGCTGGCCGGCAGGCCGCTGGATTCGTGGCTGATGGCCGGCGAGAACTGGCCGTTGATCGGCGAGTGGCTGGTTCGCCCGGAAGCGGCGTTGGTGCTCTCTTGGTCAGGATTGCTGTTGGATCTGCTGGTCGTCCCGCTGGTGCTGTGGCGACCGACCCGCGCACCCGCCCTCATCGCCGTCGGAGCGTTTCACCTGATCAACGCGCGCCTGTTCTCCATCGGCGTCTTCCCCGTCCTCGCCATGGGCGCGACGCTGGTGCTGTTGCCTCCTGACTGGCCACGACGGGCACTAGCCCGCGTGCGCACCGCGTTCGGTCGGGACGAGGTCAGCCGCAGCGCAGGGACGGTCACGTCGGAGCCCTCTCCCTCTGGAGGCGAACCTCGCCGCCAGGCTCCGACACCGAGGGCACTGCTGTCGGTTCCCGCGCTGCTGTTGCTGGTGGTCTTCGTGGCGGCCCAGACCCTGGTCCCTCTGCGGCACCTGGCCATCCCCGGGGACCCCAACTGGACCGAAGAGGGCCACGACTTCGCCTGGCACATGAAGCTTCGCTCCAAGAGCGGCCATGTCGACTTCGTCGTGTCCGACCGGGAGACCGGGGAGATCTGGGTTCCCGATCTGGAGCAGGAACTGGCGTCGTGGCAGATCAGCCGCATGGCGGCGCGCCCGAGGTTGATCCTGCAGTACGCGGGCGAACTCGGCCGTCAAGCGACCGAGGTCCGCGGCTTTGCCGACCCTGAGGTGGTTGCCCACTCCGCGGTGTCCCTGAACGGCAGGCCTCACGCACCGCTGGTCAGCAGCCGCGTCGACCTCCTCACCGTGGACGACGTCTCGATGATCATCGAGCCTCACCCCGACGAACGTCCTGCGCCCGAAGACGAGGCTCGAGGCGGCTAGTTGAGAACTCTCTCATCATGAACTAATCGTTAACCAACGTTGGCCGGGGACGCTCCCCGACATGAACGGCTCCCAACGACACAGCACCCATCCGCGCGGCAACGCCGGCCCCCCACGGTTCATGCTGTACTCCCACGACGGGATGGGGCTGGGCCACATCCGCCGCAACCTCAATCTGGCTTCAGCGCTGATCGCAGCCGAGCCGACGTCCTCCGTGCTCCTGGCAACCGGTGCCGAAGACCTGGACGCCTTCACCATCCCGGATGGCGTCGACGTCGTACGGTTCCCGGGCCTTCGGAAGGCAGGCGGCGGTTACCAGCCCCGCCGGCTTCAACTGGCGGCGACCGAGGTGCACGCCCTCCGGGCAGAGCTGCTGCGTTCCACCGTCGCAAGCTTCGCCCCGGACGTCCTCGTCGCCGACCGGCACCCCGGCGGTGTCAGCAGAGAGCTGGTCCCGGCCCTCGAACTCCAGCGAGCGGCTGGACGCCGGACGGTCCTCGGCCTCCGCGACGTGTTGGACTCGCCAGACCGCGTGGACCAGGAGTGGGTCCATGGCACTGCCAGACAGGATGTCGAGCGGTTCATCGACCAGGTGCTCATCTACGGCAACGACGGTCTGCTGGACCCGTTCCACGGCTCGGCGGTCTCGTCGGGCATGCGGGCGCTCGGCACCTACTGCGGCTACGTCGTCGACACCACACCGACCGCCCACGATGAGACGTTGAGCGGTCCGCGCCCCGTGGTCCTGACGACGAGCGGCGGAGGCGAGGACGGCCAGCAGGTGCTGAACGCCGCCCTGGACGCCGGGGCACTCGCCCCCTGGCGAACCGTCATCGTGTCCGGACCCCACATGGATCCGGGGGCCCGAGAGCGACTGGCCGCCCGGGCACTGCTGATTGGCGCCGAGTTCCACACCAGCATCACGGACCTCGGACGGCATCTCGGGCAGGTCGACGCCGTGGTGTGCATGGGCGGGTACAACACCGTGACTGAAGTCCTCGCCGCAGGCGTTCCGGCCGTCTGCATCCCTCGTGTCGTACCCCGACGGGAGCAGCTCATCCGTGCTGGCCGCCTCGCCGACCACGGCCTGCTCCAGTGCATCCACCCGGGCCAGGTCACCCCCAGCAGACTTCGGACAGCCATCGGCAGGGCGCTCCAGTGGGACCGTTCGACCCTACGCGCACGCATCGCTGAGCACATGACCTTCGACGGTGCCGGCCGCGCCGCCGCGTTGCTGGTGACCCTTGCCCGTACCGGGATGGCTCCGGCTCGGCCCCTCGCTTCACCCCCAGATCCGCGAATCACCCCCACGGAGGTACCAGCATGACCACCGAGCAGCCCCACATCGCCTACTTGCTCAAGCGCTTCCCGCGCATCTCCGAGACGTTCGTCGCGGCCGAGCTGATCGAGCTTCGCCGACAAGGCGCCCGGGTCAGCGTGTACGCGCTGGCCAAGCCAGAGGAGGCGTTCACCCACGACTTCATCGACGACCTCGACGTCGACGTGACCTACCTGACCCGCCGTCCGCTGCAGCAGCCACTGCGAACCGTACGCGGGACCCAGGAGCTGCTGCGCACACAGCCCCGCGCGACGGTCATCGCAGCCGGTAAGGCCACCCTGCCGCCCAGCGTCACGGGCTGGCGCCGTCTGGGACAGGCCGCCCAGCTGGCGCGCGCCCTCCGTCGGGATGGCGTCGACCATGTGCACGCCCACTTCGCCTCATCCGCCGCCAAGCTCGCGCACCTGACCTGGCAGCTCGGTGGCCCGAGTTACAGCGTGACCGCCCACGCCAAGGACATCTACCACCAGGATGTCGACCCCCGTCGGCTGGTCGAGGTGCTCGGCCAGGCCGCCTTCGTGGCCACCGTCAGCCGAGACAACGTCGAGTACCTGCGGGGCCTCCTGGGGTCGGATGCACGGGTCACGCTCGTTCCGAACTCCGTCGACCTGGCCCGCCTGGGAACGCCTGCGCGCACGCCAGAGCCCGCACTGGTCCTCGCCGTCGCACGACTGGTCGAGAAGAAGGGACTGGACGACCTGGTCGCCGCCTGCGGCCTGTTGCAGGACAGCGGCCAGCCGGTTGCGTTAGAGATCATCGGGCACGGCCCGCTCCGTGAGGACCTCGCGCATGCCGCGAGGAGACTTGGCGTGGCTGTCACCTTTCGTGGCGCCCTCGACAACGCGGAGGTCATGGAGCGGATGGCTCATGCCACGGTGTTCGCGTTGCCGTGTGTGGTGGCGAGCACCGGTGATCGGGACGGCCTCCCAACGGTCGTCCTGGAAGCGATGGCGGCTGCCGTGCCCGTGATCACGACCGATGTCAACGGTCTGTCCGAGGCGGTCCTGCACGGCCGCACCGGCTGGCAGGTGCCCCAGCGCGACCCGGCTGCTCTCGCCTCGGCGATCAGGACGATCGTGGGGGACCCCCCCTTGGCAGCTCGACTGGGAGCTGCCGGCAGGGACCACGTCGAGGCCAACTTCTGCCTCCGCGACAGCGTCGCGTTGCTGCGGTCCGCGTTCTCCGAGGCCACCGGCACCGGCGGCGTCCGATCACATCGCGACCGTGCACTGGTGGGCTCGTCAGCGCCGGTGGTCGGCCCATGAGTGCGCTGCTGATGGCCTGCCTGGACCCGGGGATCGCGTGGGGTGGGTCGAAGGGCGCGTCGGTGCACCTGGAGCAACTGGCCCGCGCGATCGCCGCCGAGGACACCCAGGTCTGCGTCTGCGTCACCCGAATCGCCGATGGGGCGCAGACGAGGGCCCACAACCTGGAGGTCCTGGAGATTCCGGGTCCGCAGCAGGGGGCCGACCTCGCCACCCGCCTGGACTGCGAAGGCGACCGTGCCGCGTGGCTGGCCGAGACGGCACAGGCACGCGGCGTGTCCGCCATCTATGAACGTCTGGCGCTGCACACGACCGCGGCCAGCCGGGCCGCCCGACACCTCGGCCTGCCCCATCTGGTCGAGATGAACGCGCCGCTGCGGGAGGAGGCATCCCGCTTCCGGACCCTTGAGCGACCTGAGGTCGCCGACCGTGCCGAGCAGGAGGTCCTGCGCCACGCAGCGCTGGTCCTCCCCGTATCCGAACCACTCGTGACGTACGCCCGCAGTCGTGGCGCCACCGCGGTCGAGCTCACACCCAACGCCGTGAACGCGGCCATGTTCCCCCGCGCGGCACGACCGGACAGGGCGGACCCGACGGCGATCTTCGTCGGTGCCCTACGACCGTGGCACGGGCCGGAGGTCCTCGCCGAGGCCTGGCGGAGCCTGGGCGCAGATGCCCCCCGGTTGGTCGTCGTCGGGGACGGCCCCGGCCGCCATCATCTCCAGTCGGTCGGGGCAGAGCTCCTCGGCACGGTGCCGCACGACGACGTGCCGGAGCTGCTCCGTCAGGCCGACCTGGCCGTGGCACCGGGCCCGGCCGACATGCCGACGTACTTCTCACCACTGAAGGTGTTCGAGTACATGGCCGCCGGCCTGCCCGTCGTCGCCAGCGACCTGCCCGGCACACGTCAGGTGCTGTCCGAACGGGGCGTGCTCGTACCAGCCGGTGACGCCAGCGCGCTCGCGGCAGCCGTTGCCGCCCTGCAGGCGGATCCCGATCGTCGTGCTCAGCTCGGGGCCGCGGGTCGCCGGGAGGTGCTCAGCAACCACACCTGGCCGCACCGGGCGCGGACCGTGCTGGCTCACGTGGACGGTCTGGCGGCCACACCCACCGCCTCCGTGGAGCTGTCGGCATGAGCGCCGTGCTGCGACTCCTGTGGCCCTTCACCCGCGGACGGCGAGTTGCTGTCGCGAGTGGCGTCGTCGGGACGTTGCTCGTGATCGCCGCCGAGCTGGCCCGCCCGTTCCCACTCAAGCTGGTCGTCGACTACCTCGCAGGCTCGCCCGAGCAGGTCGATGGGGCACTGGTGTCGACCGCTGCCGGCCTGATGCTCGCAGTCGCCGCGACCGGTGCGCTCGGGACCTATGCCTCGGAGACGTGGATGCGCCAGACGGCAGAGCACGTCGTCCACGACCTCCGCGTCGCCGTCTACCGCCATCTCCAGCGGCTGTCCCTGCGCTACCACAGCGGCCGGTCGACCGGGGACCTGGTGGCCCGGATCACCGGTGATGCCAACGCCGTCGGAGAGTTGGTGAGCGAGTCGATCGTCAAGGTCCTCGGCTCCGTGCTGCTGCTGGTCGGCATGGTGACCGTCAGCCTGCTGCTCGATCCGATCCTGACCCTGGTGGCGGTGGCGATCACGCCCATCCTGGCCGTCGCGAGCGTCCGGTCACGCCGGATCATCAAGCGGCAGGCGCGACAGCAACGCCGAGCCGAAGGGGAGATCGCAGCAATGAGCACCGAGGCGCTGGGGGCGATCGCCACGGTGAAGTCACTGGGGACCGAACATGCGGAGACTTCTCGTCTCGACTCCGAGAGCCGTGCCCGGCGGGACGCCGGCGTGCGAGGCTCGGTCGTGGAGGGGCGCTTCGGTGGCCTGGTCGGCGTGCTCGAGGCCGTCGGCACCGGAACCGTTCTCGCCATCGGCGTCATCCGCGTGGTCTCCGGAGCACTGAGTCCCGGTGACCTGGTCGTGATGGTCTCCTACGTCAAGCGCCTCTACCGCCCGCTGCGAGACCTGGCCCGCCAGGCCGGCCGGATCAGCAGGGCCCTGGCCAGGGCCGAGCGGATCAGCGAGGTCCTGGCGGCCGACGACGAGTTGACCGACCCGCCACGGGGCCATGAGGGCCCGCGGGCCGCGGGTGCGATCGCGTTGGAGGGCGTCAGCTTCGCCTACCCCGGCCGGGCACCCACCCTCCACGACGTGACCTTCGACGCACCCGCCGGGTCCACGGTCGCTGTCGTGGGAACCTCCGGGGCCGGCAAGTCCACCCTGGCCGCCCTTCTTGCCCGCTTCCACGACCCCTCTGAGGGGATCGTCCGGCTGGACGGCCGCGACGTCCGGGACTGCCGACTCTCGTGGGTGCGTGAGCAGATCGGCTTCGTGCTCCAGGACAGCGAGCTCTTTCGCGGGAGCGTCGCTGACAACATTGCCTACGGGACCGAGGCCACCCGGGGCGAGGTCATCGCGGCCGCTCGCGCAGCCGGGGCCGACGAGTTCGTCACGGCCCTGCCCGCGGGGTATGACACCCCGCTCGGCCCCGGAGGTGCCGGACTCTCCGGCGGGCAGCGCCAACGCCTGGCCATCGCGCGCACGCTGCTGCGGGACCCGGCGATCGTGATCCTGGACGAGCCGACCAGTGGCCTCGATGCCGACAGCGAACACGATGTGATCGCCGCGCTCGAACACCTGCTCGAGGGTCGGACCACGGTGATGATCACCCACTCCATGCGGTTGGCAGCCCGTGCCGACCGCGTGATCGTCCTGGAGCAGGGCCGGGTCGTCGAGGACGGCCAGCCGGGCCGCCTGCTGGCCCAGTGCGGTCGGTTCCGCGAGCTGGCGGTCGCCCAGGAGGTCGTCACGCCGCAGGCCGTTCCTGCGCCGCGCGACGAGCGGCTGGGCCAACTCGACCTGCTGCTCGACCCGGAGGCCGTGGCCGAGCGTCTGCGGGCCGTGACACCGGACGTCCGCCAGGTGCGGATCCGCTACGTCAGGTACAAGCCGGGCACCAATGTGGTGGTGGACTACGACGTGACCGGCCGGGGTCGCGACCGGCGGGTGGTTCTCATGGCCGCCGCAGATCGTGACCTGGCCAAGCGCGCGGCACGGCCCGAGAACCGTCAGCTCGCCAACCGCGTGGCGGAACGAGCCGGTGTCGACCAGCCGCTGATGCACCTGCCCGATGACGACGTGTTGGTGCAGTGGGTACCGCTGGACCTCTGGTTGCCGGCCTTGGCGCTGCCCCTGCGGGAGCTTGCCACACGCCTGGACCTCCCCACCCCGGACGTGGCCGACGATCCAGTTGAGATCCTGGCTTACAAGCCGCGCAGACGTGCCGTGCTGCGCCGTGGCGATGTCGTCTTCAAGCTCTACGCCGATCAGGGCGACTTCCGCAACGCGGCGAGGGCGCTGCTCGCCAGTCCGCTGCTACCGGTTCCCGTGGCCCCACCAGTGGGGCTCAACAACGACCTCCGGATCACGGCTCAACGGGTTGTCCCGGGACACCGGCTGGATGACCCATGGCCACACCTGGAACAGGTCGGGCGGACGCTGGCCAGAGTGCACCGAGCGACTGTGCGGACCACCGCTCGCCGACTGGACCCGCTGGCCGGCGCGCGGGCCAGCGCCCGCACGGTCGGTGCCCTCGTGCCCGAACTGGCTGACCGGGCCATCCGGCTGTCGGACCGGCTCGCGGCCAGTGAGCCGACGGGACCGGGGGCGTGGTGCCACGGCGACTTCCACCGGGGCCAGGTGCTCCTGGGTCCCTCGGGACTGACGGTGCTCGACACCGACGAGAGCGGGATCGGCGATCCGGCAATGGACCTGGCGACGTTCGCGGCCCATCTGCATCGTGGTCAGGAGGGCCTGGAGCGAACCCACGCGGCGTTGGACGGGTTGGTGTCGGGTTACGGGCGCCGACCCGCTGGTCTGGACTGGCACCTCGCCGTGGCGCTGCTCCGTCGCAGCATGTCTCCCTTCCGCAGCAACCCGACGCCGGACTGGCCTGACCGCGTCGCAGTCATGCTGAAGGTCGCGGAGGAGACTGCACCGTGACGGTCGTGCCACCGAGCGCGCCGACCAGCGCGACACCGCTGGCCGTTCCGTCCGTGGCGGACGTGGAGCGCGTGGCTGCCGCCCTCCTGGGCGGGCCGGTGTGGACCGAGGTGCTCAAGGACAAGCCGGGTCGGCGTCGAACCGCACGGGTGCACGGCCAGGCCGGCAGCGTCATCGCCAAGGCCTATGCCGGTGACCGCGCCGCCCGGGTCGCAAAGAGGGTTGGTGTCCTGGCCGACGGTCCGGACCGTCCGGTGGTGCCGCAGCTTCGCGCAGTGGATGCCGATCTCGGCGTCGTCCTCCTCGACGACGTGGTCGGGGCGCCGCTGAGCACCTCGTTGGAGGCGGGCGACGTGGCAGCGGTTCGCCGGGCCGCCCAGGCGCTTGCGGGCTGGCACACGGCGTGGGCAGGACGGGTCGTGGCACTGCAGCCGCACACCGTTGAGCGAGAGCGACGGGCCCTGCAGCGGCAGGCCGAGCTGGCGCCGACGACGTTGGGCGCGGCGGCGTTGCGTGCTGCCGAGCCCGGCCTCCAGACGCCGTGGCCCGCCCCCACGGTGGTCCATCGCGATCTCTACGAGGAGCAGATCCTGACCGGTGAGACCACGGCGCTGATCGACCTCGACGACATCGCGCTCGGACCGCCGGAGCTCGACGTGGGCAACGCACTGGGCCACCTCCTCCTCCGCGATACTCGCGGCGGATCGACGGCGGTCAGCGAGGCCACGGGAGCCTTCCTGCACGGCTACGGACTCAGCGGACGCCTCGACCCCGAGCGACTGGCGCGGTGCACCCGCCTGACCCTGTGCCGCCTTGCGTGCGTGCACCGTGCTCCCGACCTACTGGACCTGGCGCGGACGGTGACGCCGGCGGCGATCAGTCAGTGGCGCGATCTCGGGCGAGGCGCGTAGCGGTCGTCCCTCAGCGGTCGCCGCCGAGCCAGTTCAGCGCCGTGCGCTTCCAGCCGGTGGCCGAGGACGGTGGCCGGGGGATGTCCGGCTGGGTCGTGGTCATGCGGATCCCGTCGAGCGCACCGTCCAGGGCCTCCCGCACCCGTTTGGCCCAGGTCCGGCTGACGACGTTGGCGATGCCGACGCTGCCCGCCGCCCACACGCCGAGGTTCGTCGCGAACTGCGCCAGGTCACTGCTGATGATGGCCGAGTCCGGGATCGCGGCCGCGGCACCGATGCCCGTGACGATGCCGCCGATGACCCCGGAGGTGATGATGCCGATGGAGGCGTTCCGGATGGGCTGGGTGTCAGCCTCGAGCGTCACCACCGACTCCTCGTCAGCCTCCTCCTCGACGGTGACGGTCACCGCCTTCAGGTCACGCAGGACACTCTCCGCCTTCGTCGCCTGCAGGCCCAGCCGCATCTCGACCAGCAGCCGCTTGTCCTTGACCCAGCGCTCGGAGCTCCCGCGCGCCCCCGTCAGCTTCATTCCCTCGTCATGGGTCATCCAGTTCGTGGCCCCCCGACGGACGCGCTCGGCCCGCTCGGGCACGATCGCGGCTCCCCGGACCGACCGTGGCCCGAGGAGTCGCTCGGTTCGGCTGGGCTCGTACTCGGCAGCCGTGGCGATGCGGACGTCGGTCATCGCGCGCTGGACGAGTGACGGATCCACGCCGACCTGCGCGGCCACCTCCTGGATGTCCCGCAGGCTGAGTCCCGCGTCCGCCCGCGGGCGCTCTGAGCCCTGTAGCTCCAGCGCTCGGGCGATGACCCGCTCGGCCTCAGCCGGGCTCAGACGCCGACCGGCTGAGCGCGACAGCGGCTGGCGGGGCGTCGGCTGCGAAGTGGGCGTCGGCTGCGAAGTGGGCGCCGCAGCAGCCGTGTCGCCACCAGAGGAACCGTCCTCCTCCGGGGCCGGCTGCGCCGCGACATCGCTCACTCCAGGGTCCTACGCCTTCCTATGCGCCCAGTCCGCCGTTGACCTTGTCGGTGTCGGGCGTTGACTGCGGGACCACACCGAAGTTGTCGGCGTACAGCTCGGCGATCCGGTCGAGTTCCTGGGTCGTCAGGTCGCGCTGGTCGGGTGCGGCGGCGAACTCCGCTATCTCCTTGGACGAGTAGATGTTCGGCAAGGTGGTCACGCAGGTCCGGTGGGACAGCACCCACTTCAGCGCCGCCTGGCCGAGGGTCATGTCGTGGGTCAGGAAGTCGAGCCTGGCCACCTTCTGGACCCCTTCCACCAGCCAGGATCGCGGGCGGTGACGGCGGTGGTCGTTCTTGGGGAACACGTGGTCGGCGGTGAGGTTGCCCTCCAGCATCCCCGAGGAGTGCGGTACCCGGACGATGAGCTTGTGATCGGTCTCCTCGGCGACCTCGATCAGCTCCTTGCCGGGCGATTGCTCCAGCAGGTTGAAGATCATCTGCATCCCGGCCATCCCCGAGTCGCCCGGCATGACGTTCTCGGCACCGGCCCCGCGGTGGCGCATGGCGTACGCCCCCTCCTCGTACCAGCCGATCTTGGGGCCGAGCGCGATGCCGTAGGCGCGGATCTTCCCCGCAGCCTTCGCCTCCTCGAGGAAACCCCACAGGTCGTCGGCGTCCAGGTGCTCCATCCGCGGGTTGTGCAGCTGGTAGAAGTCGATCTCATCGACGCCCAGGCGCTTGAGGGACTCGTCGAGACGCTGGGAGATGTAGGCCACGTCGGTCCGGTGCGCCCGCTCCTGCTGGCCGACGCGCTGGTGGTCGGAGGTGATGTCGTAGCCGAACTTGGTCCCGATGACGACCTGGTCGCGGACGTCGGCCAGGGCTTCACCCAGGACGTCCTCGGCGTACCCCTCGGCGTAGGTGTCCGCGGTGTCGAAGAACGTGATCCCGTGGTCGAAGGCCTCGCGGTGCAGGCGGATCGACTCCTCCCGCGTGTACTCACCCCACCAGCCGGTCGTGACGGTCCAGTTGCCGAAGCCGACGACGCTGACGTCGATTCCAGGGGCGAGCTCGCGATAGCGCATGGTTCCGAGGCTACCGGGCAGCTCACGTCATTCCAGGGGCGATCCGACCGTGATCCGGGTGATCTTGTTGCGTCTGACCTCGAAGACGGCGTCGACCTCGACGTCGTGGGCGCCGGCCACGTTGCCGTGGGCATCCTGGACCGTGAAGCGGCGCGTCAGGCGACAGGTGAGCGTGGTGACCCGCCCCTCAACCGCACGGCCGGGGACGGCCCGCCGGATGATGGTCGTGGGGCGGTCGGCCCCGGTCACCCCCTCGAAGAGGGAGGCCAGTTGGGCCCGACCCCTGGCCGTCCCCCCGTCGGAGGTGAAGACGGCCTCCGGCGCGAAGGTGTCCAGAACGTCGGCGATGGTGCCGTGGTTGAGCGCGGAGACGTGCGCGTCGACTGCGACCCTGGGATCGGGGGAGGCGGTGTCGCGGTCATGCGATTGGTCGGACATGGCACTGCTGATCGTAGACCTACCCTCGCCCGGCGCCGCCCGGCACTAGGGTCGGGAGGAGATGGAAGACCTGTTCAGCAACATCGACCTCGACCCGATCGCCTCCCCCGTCGGCCTGATCGTCATCGGCCTGGGGATCAGATTGGTCCTGGGCGCCGTCAAGACCGCGATCAAGTTGGCCCTGGTCGTGATGATCCTCGTCGGCCTATACCTGTTCTTCTACGGGGGGAACGTCGTATGAACATCCGTCTTCCCACGCTCAATCGGCGCCGCACGGCCCGGCTGTTCATCATCGGACTGGGCGTGGCCAGGCTGGTGGAGGGGACCGCGGCCACGATCTCCCCCGGGCCGGTCCTCGACATCATCGGCGACGATATCTCGACCGCCGACTCCCGGGCCAGCTTCCGGATGAAGTCGGGGCGTGACGTGGCGCTCGGTCTGATGACGTTGAAGGCCATGCGTGACGATCGACGTCTGGCCGAGTTGGCTCTGGCCTCGGTCGTGGTCGACGCAGTTGACGGGCTGGCTGTCACCCTCGACGGGCGGGATGCCTTCGGCGCACCGGTCTACCCCGCCGGTGCGGTCCTCGGCTTCGCGGTCGCCGGTGCGGCTGCCTGGTCGGCACGGGCCCTTCGCCGGCTGTAGGGGTCTCCGGCCGACTATCGGTACACCGCCGCGATGCCAGAACTCGGTCGTGCACTGAAAGTCGGTTGTGACCTGGGCCGCCCCAACTCTTAGCACACGGTCAAGGGCTGACGAGGCGAACTCGTGTACCGACAGTCGCGGTCTCGGCAATCACCACACCACGAGGGACTCAGCCCGTGGTGTTGAAGGTGAAGCCCTCCGACGGCTGGATGATCACGAAGCCCTGACCCTGGAAGGCGACCTGGAACGCCTCCCCCGACCCTCGACCGATCAGCGCCGCCGCCTTGAAGCTGGACTTGATCGTGGTCTGCAGGTTGGCTGACCACGCCACGACCGCGTTGGTGTCGGCGAAGGTCGGCGCCTCCGCCGCGTTGAGGACCACCGGTGGACCGTCCGTGGTGATCGCCACCCAGCCGGTGCCGCGCAGGGTGGTGTTGAACAGCCCACCAGCCGCGATGCTCGCGCCCTTGACGCGCTCGATGTTCCAGTCGAGGGAGGTCGAGAAGGCCAGCACGTTCTTGCCGCTCACCGACAGGCCCGCGTTGTTCATCTGCAGCAGGTGGACGTCGTAGGCCAGATCGGCCAGGAAGACGTCGCCCTGTCCCTGGACCTTCATCAGCGGGAGCCCTTCGCCCGTCAGGGCCTTCTTGATGAACTTGCTGGCGCCGCCGCCCTCGAAGGCGAAGTCGACGTTGCCCTGATAGGCCACCATGGATCCCTGCCGGGCCATGAACGGCTGGCCGACCCGGACCCGCAGCAGCTTGGCGTTCTGGTTGGCGATCGGCTGGGCTTCCCGCTCCCCGTAGCGTCCGTCGACGAGGTCACCGGTGATGCCCTGGAACGCACCGCCCCGCCCACCGCCGTACGCCTGAGCCGACTGCTGCTGTGGCTGGCCGCCGACCTGGTCGACGACCGCGGCCTGGGGCTCCGCCGAGCCGCCGTCCTGACCACCCGCTGGCTGACCGCCGGCCTGCTCGACACCCGGCTGCCCGCCGCCGGAGCCCGCGCCACCCCGCCCCATCGGTGCGACGCCGACCTGTCCCTGGTGGGCCACCTGGTCGGTCCAGTTCTGACCGTCCCACCAGCGGTACTCGTACTGACCCTCGGGGTCCGGTCGCCACTCAGCCGTCATGGTCTGCTCTCCCTGGTCGGTCACGACCCTCGGATGGGGTCACCTGGGCGACAGCCTAACCCCCCGACCAGCGGCATCCCTGATCGTCTGGGGCCTACACATGTGTCGGTTCACCCGGACAATCCGGCAGAAGCTACACCTTCGGAGGACCGGGCCGAGCCCGAGCCTCAGCGAAGCGCCTGCACCACGGCCGCCGCAAGACCAGCCATGTCATGCGGGTCCGCCTCGGCGGTGATCGTCAGCCCCAGGTCCCGGCAGGCTGCGGACGTCACCGGCCCGACCGAGATGACCGCGATGTCGGGGTGCGGCAACTCGCCCAGCAGGTCGATCAGATTGCGGGCGGTGGAGGATGACCCGAGCGCGATGGCGTCGAACGTTCCCTCCCGCAGCCGGGTCACCACGTCTGGATCCAAGCCCTCGGCAGGGACGGTCTTGTAGGCCTCCGCCTCGACCAGGGCCACACCGGCAGCCGTCAGGACCGCCACCAGCGTGTCGCTGGCGATGTCCGCCCGTGGCAGGAAGACCGGATGAGCCTCTGCCGCGGCGACCGCCCCGAGCGCCTCGCCCAGACCCCGCGTGGTGAAGGTCTCAGGCACCAGGTCCGCCCGCAGGCCGACCGCCTCCAGTGCGGCGGCTGTCCCCGAGCCCACGCAGGCGATCTTGGTCGAGGCGAACCAGCGCGAGTCCCCGCCACGGTCAGCGATGACCTCCAGCACGGCCCGGACACCGTTGGCCGAGGTGAACGCCACCCAGGAGAACCGGCCGGACCGCATCCACTCGACCTGCTCGACCAGCGCACGTGGGTCGGCGGTCGGCTGGATCGCGATCGTCGGGGCTTCGACCGGGTCCGCGCCCAGCGCCCGGAGTCGTCGCGACAGCTGGCTGGCCTGGCTGCGGGTCCGTGGGACCAGGACCGACCGGCCGAGCAGCGGACGGTCGGCGAACCACGAGAGCTCGGCGGCCAGGCCTGCCACCTCACCCACAACTGTGACGGCTGGGGAGGAGAACCCGGTCTCGGACACCTGTGCGGCGATGTCGGCCAGCGTGCCGTCCAGCTGCTCCTGTCGGGTGGTGGTCCCCCAGCGGACCATGCTCACCGGTGTGTCGCCGGACCGGCCTGCGTCCATCAACGCCTGCGCGATCCGCCCGATCCGGCCGACGCCCATGAGGAAGATGAGCGTTCCGGGGAAAGCCGCGAGCGCCGGGTAGTCGACCTGCGTCTCGGGCTTGGTCGGGTCCTCGTGGCCGGTGATCACCGCGAAGGCCGGGGAGATGCCGCGATGGGTGACCGGGATCCCGGCGTAGGCCGGGGCGGCGATGGCGGAGGTGATGCCGGGCACGACCTCGAAGGGGATCCCCGCGGCGACGCACCGCTGCGCCTCCTCCGACCCACGACCGAAGACGAACGGGTCACCGCCCTTGAAGCGAACGACGGCGTGGCCCTCGGCGGCCTTGTCGACCAGCAGCTCGTCGATCTCGTCCTGGGCCAGCGCGTGCCGGTCCGGCAGCTTGCCGACGTAGACCAGTTCGGCGTCGTCGCGACAGACCGCCAGGGCTTCCGGCGGTGAGAGGCGGTCATAGGCGACGAACGTGGCGGTCGACAGCAACGTGGCCGCCCGCGCAGTGACCAGCCCGAGCGCCCCCGGCCCGCCACCGACGAGGTACACCGTCCCGGCGGCAGCGGGCTCTCCGCCCAGGTCCGCCAGCACCGCAGCTGCCGCCGTCGACGTCGCAGCGCGAACCGGATCAGCCACCCAGCGCCTCCCGCATCTCCTCGCCCAGTCGGGTGCCGATCTCCGTGCCCTGGTCGAACCCGCCGGCTGTCGACAGCCGCAGCACCCGCCGATTCACGGGGTCGCCCAGCATGCCCAGCAACTCGAGGCCCCCGAGGCCGGTCAGGGTGCACAGCGCCCCAGCCGGAGTGGTGCAGCCACCCTCGATGGCGGCCAAGAAGGCCCGCTCGGTCTCGACGGCCTTGCGGGACGGCAGGTGGTCCACCGCCTCGAGCAGCGACGCCGTGCGGGCGTCGTCGGCCCGGCACTCGATCGCGATGGCGCCCTGCGCCGGAGCGGGCACCATCTCTCCGGGCTCGAGCGGGACGGCCTTGAGGGGCAGGTCGAGTGGGCCGACCCCGCCCCGATCGGGGGAGGTGTAGAGCCGTTTCAACCCTGCGAGTGCCACCACGACTGCGTCGAACTCGCCGTCCGCAACCTTGCGCAGGCGGGTGTCGAGGTTTCCCCGCAGCGGCAGGACCTGGAGACCGGGCTTCACGCGCAGCAGTTGCAGCTTTCGTCGTTCCGAGGAGGTGCCGACGATGGCGCCGGCCGGCAGGGCCGAGAACGGGCGCCCCTCTCTGGTGACCAGCAGGTCGCGCGGGTCCTGACGCCCGGGGATGGCACCGACCATCAGGTCGGGGTGGGGGTCGGTCGGCAGGTCCTTGAAGGAGTGGACCGCCACGTCGCAGTCGCCGTCCAGGACCGCTTGTCGAATGGTGTCGATGAAGATGCCCTTGACGTCGAAGGCCTCAACTCGGCGTTCGGGGTGGTCATCCCCCGTCGAGGACATGGGGACCAACTCGACGGGCTGGCCGGTCCGGTCGGTGATCCTGGTGCCGGTCTGGAACGCCTGTGCCCGGGCCAGCGCCGACCGGCGCGTGGCGATGCGGATCATTGGCTGGTGACGTCGTGCGCGCCGCTACGACGCGGCGTCATCTGCGGCGGCCGTGGTCCAGCCGGCACCGTCGTCGTCGCCCGGATCAGCGGTGACATCCAGATCGAACAGGTGGCTGATCGCGCGCACGTACCGCTCACCGTCGGGTGTGTCGACCAGCTTCTTCAGGCGGACAGTTGGCTGGTGCATGAGCGTGTTGATGATGCCGCGCGTCAGGGCCTCGACTACGTCACGCTGATCGTCGTCGAGGGAGGAGAGGCGACTGGACAGCCGCTCCATCTCGGCAGCGCGCACGCCGTCAGCCTGGGCGCGCAGCGCGGTGATGGTGGGGCCGGCCTGGACGCCGCGACTCCACGCTGCGAAGGCGTCCGCCTCCTCGGCCACGATGAGCCGGGCGTCGCGGATGGCGTCTCCGGTCGGTCCCTGGGTCACGATCTTGCGCAGCGCGTGGATGTCCACGACCGTGACGCCGGGCAGCAGGTGTGCGCCCGCCTCGACGTCGCGCGGCACGGCGAGATCCACGATGACCAGCGGCCGGTCCGGACGGGACGCCATCGCATCCTCGAGCGCTGCCGACGAGATCACGGGCTGGCTCGCATCCGTGGAGGCGACGATCAGGTCGGCCTGGGCCAGGACCGTCGAGAGCTCATCCAGGCCGTGCGCCGTCCCGCCGACCCGCTCGACGAGGGACTGGGCCTTCTCGGTGGTCCGGTTGGCCACCAGGACCCGCTCGGCCTCGGCCGCGATCCGAGCGCCGGCCATGCCGCCGATCTTCCCGGCACCGACGAGGCCGACGACTGGGTTCGTGGTCGGCAAGGCCTGCCGGCCAGCCAGCAGTGCGACATCGACGATGGATGCCGCGCCCTCGGAGATGCCGGTCTCGGCCCGGGTCCGACGTCCTACCCGCACGGCCTGCCGGAAGACGCGGTTGAGCAGGGTCGAGGCCGTACCCTCCTCCAGTGCAGTGGTGAAGGCCTTGCGGATCTGCGCGTGGATCTGGCGCTCCCCGACGACCATCGAGTCCAGGCCGCTGGCGACCGCGAACAGGTGCTCGGCTGCGGAGGTGTCGAACCGGTCGTAGGTCAGGTGACCGAAGGTCTCGAGCGGCCGGCCGGCCCACTCGGCCAGGTGGTCGCGGAGATCAGCAACACCACCGTGATATCGGGTGACGTTGGCGTAGACCTCGACCCGATTGCAGGTCGAGACGATGGCTGCCTCGACGACGTGCTCCCGCTGCATGACCGAGGCCAGCGCCTTGGCGTGCAGGTCTGCCGGTACGGCCAGTTCGTCCAGCAGATCGGCGGAGGCGGAGCGGTGACTGACACCGAGGACGAGGAGGGTCATGGGGAGTTGTGCCGAGGGTAACGACGCCCCTTGAACGCCGCCAATCGCCACGGCATTCCGTACCGCCACTCCGTCAGCCACGCGACCATCCGGTTCGGGCGGCGGATCACCGCATCATGGCATCGCTATGCCAGGAGCATCCGCGAGATGATGACCTTCTGGATCTCGCTCGTCCCACCGCCGATGGTCGAGAGCTTGGCGTCCCGCCAGCCTCGCTCGACCGGGAAGTCCTTGATGTAGCCCCAGCCGCCGTGGATCTGGATGGCGGCGTCGGCGTTGGCCAGCGCACACGCCCCGACGTACGCCTTCGCCATGGACGCCTCCATCTGGTGATCCAAGCCCTGGTCCTTCTTCCAGGCGCCGTAGCGCAGCATCAGCCGGGCTGACTCGAGGTTGATCTTCATGTCCGCCAGCTTGTGGGCGATGGTCTGGAAGTGGGCGATGGGCTTGCCGAACGCCTGGCGCTCCTTGGCGTAGGCAATCGAGTCGTCCAATCCGCGTTGCATGCCGCCGATGGCCGAGCCGAGCATGACGGTCCGCTCCCAGCTGAAGCACTCGAAGCCGATGGCCCACTGGGCGGTGCCGATCGGACCGAGCCGGGCGGAGTCGGGGACTCGGACGTCGACCATGACCATCTCCGACGTCGGTGAGGACCGGTTGCCGGACTTGTCCAGGACGTTGCCGACCGACAGGCCCGGGGTGTCGCGGGGGAGGATGAACGCGGTCATGCCGCCTCCTCCGGCCCCCTCCTCGTGGGCGCCATCGGTCCGCACGATCACGGTGAACACATCGCAGACGGGCCCGTTGGTGATGAAGGTCTTGGTGCCGTTCAGGATCCAGTGGTCCCCGTCGGGTACCCCCCGTGAGGTGATGCCGGAGGTGTCCGAGCCGTGGTCGGGTTCGGTGATCCCCCACGCCCCGATCCACTCGCCGGACGCGAGCTTGGGCAGGTAGGCGGCCTTCTGCTCGTCGGTCCCGTGCAGCTCGATCGGCTTGGCCCCGATGACGAGGTGGGCGCCTAGTGAGAGCCCCAGCCCGGCGTCCAGTCCGCCGTAGGACAGCGCCTCGAGTGCCAGGCCGGTGTCGACGGCGCCAGCGCCCATGCCGCCCCACTCCTCGCCGATGCACATGCCCGTCAGCCCGACCTGTCCGCAGGCATCCCAGACATCCCGGTCGAAGCGGCCCTCACGGTCCCGCTCCCCCGCTCCGGGTTCGACGACGTCGCGGGCGAACTCGACGATCGTCTTGTAGAGGCTCTGCTGCTCTTCGGAGAGTGCGAAGTCCATGATCGAACTGTACGGGCTGCGTACTCGTTGCTTCAGCCAGCCGGGTTCCTGTCGAGCCAGTCGAGGATCACCCGATTGACCGCCTCGGGCTTCTCTTGCTGGATCCAGTGGCCGCAGTCGAGATTGACCACCTCGACATCTGGCACGAAGCGCGTCAGGTTGGGGCCGTGCGCCACCGGATCCCGATCGCCGTAGATCATCAGTGCCGGCTGGTGCACGATCGGATCCAGATCCGCCAGCAGGTGCCAGTTGCGATCCAGGTTCCGGTACCAGTTGATGCTGCTCGTGAACCCGGTGGACTGGAAGCTCTCGACCGTGACGGCGAGTTCCGCCTCGCTCATGAGCGGATCACCGACTGGCGCCTCGCGCGTGGCCAGATCGATCAGCGCCATGCCCGGCTGCGGCTGCGGGGGTGGCTCGTTCGTGCGGAACAGGTTGCGAAGGAACCGCTCGGTGTTCTCGTCGAACACCGCGTCCGCGACGCCCGGCTGCCGATTGAAGTGGACGAAGTAGAAGTCGTCACCGAAGACCGCCTCCATCCACTCGATCCAGGGCTGGTCGCCTCGCTCCTGGTAGGGCACGGAGAGGGCGATCACCCGGTCGACGCGCGCCGGGTGCAGCAGGCTGAGCCACCACGCGACCATGGCTCCCCAGTCGTGACCGACCACGGTCGCCGTGTCGTAGCCGTAGTGGTCGAGGAGCCCCACGATGTCGCCCGCCAGGTGCTCGATGTCGTACGCCGTCACCTCGGGCGGGCGCGAGGAGTTGCCGTACCCGCGCTGGTTCAGGACGATGACGTGGTAGCCGGCGTCGGCGAGCACGGATAGCTGGTAGCGCCAGGAGAAGGCGTGTTCCGGCCAGCCGTGGCACAACACGATCGGGTTGCCTACGTTCTGCTGGCCTGCCTCGTAGACCTCGAGGTTGACGCCGTCCAACGGGACGGAGGTTGGTCGGGGGAAGTCTGCTGGCTCATGCATCGGGACTCTGCCTTGTCGTCGGAGGGGCTCGAGGAGCACCGTATGGACTAAACTGGACAACCCACGACCACGTTCTTTTTGGGAGGAGTCCCCACCGTGCGCATCGACCGCCTGCTGGCCGTCCTCCTGCTGCTGCAGCGACGCGGTCAGGTGACCGCTGCCGACGTGGCCGAGGAGATGGAGGTCTCCGAGCGGACCGCCCGTCGCGACCTCGAGGCCCTGATGATGGCGGGCGTGCCCGTGTACTCGGTCGCGGGCCGAGGTGGTGGGTGGCGGCTCGTGGGCGGAGCCAGGACCGACCTGACCGGATTGACGGCGGACGAGGCCCGCGCGCTCTTCCTCGTCGCGGGGCCAGCAGCGGAGGCCACGCCCGCCGTGAAGGCGGCGCTTCGCAAGCTGGTGCAGGCCCTCCCGAAGCCCTTCCGCGGACCGGCCGAGACGGCGGCGTCATCGCTGGTGGTCGACCCGAAGCACTGGGGCGCGAGCTGGCCGGCCCAGCAGCCACCTCGGTTCCTGGAGGTGCTCCAGGAGGCAACCATCGCCGGCGTGCAGGTGCAGCTCGGCTACAACGACCGCCATGGCTCTCCGAGCCGGCGGACCATCCACCCCCTGGGCGTCGTCGTCAAGGGCCCCGCTTGGTACGTCGTCTCGAACACCGACGAAGGCATTCGAACCTTCCGGATCGATCGGGTGTCCTCCGTCGAGCTGACCGACGAGCCCGTCACCCGCCCAGCCGACTTCGATCTCGGCGCGACCTGGCGGCAGATCACCGAGGAGGTCAACCGCATCCGCGAGCCGCTCGAGATCGACGGGCTCTGCGCGTCCGACGGGATGGGCAAGCTCAGGATGACCCTCGGAGATCGACTGGCCATCGGCGACACCGCTGAGGATGGGCGGATCGAGGTTCGCATCCGCGGCTACAACGAGTACGCACTCGCGGGAGAGCTGGCGGGGCTCGTCGAGTGGCTCGAGATCACGGCGCCAGTGGCCGTCCGTGATCGCCTGGTGTCCATCGGCCGCTCACTGGTCGACCGGTACAGCCCCGCTGGCCTGAGCGTGCCGAGTTAGCCGGTGAAGCCGAAGCCGGGCGACCCGCCGCCGAACTGCCGCTGGGTCCGCTCGTCCTTCTCCGCCACGGCCTGACGCATCTCCTCCTGATGCTCCGCCACGGCCGCAGCGACGCCAGCGTCGAACGCCCCGATGATCCGGGCCGCCAGCAGTCCCGCGTTCTTGGCGTTGCCGATCGCCATCGTCGCGACCGGCACCCCGCCCGGCATCTGCGCGATCGAGAGCAGCGCGTCCATCCCCTGCAGGTTGCCGATCGGCACCGGGACGCCGATGACCGGCAGGGTCGTGTAGGCCGCCAGCATCCCCGGCAGGTGCGCAGCCCCGCCGGCCCCCGCGATCAGAACCTTGAGGCCGCGGTCGGCCGCCTCGCGCCCATAGGCCGCCATCACCTCAGGTGTCCGGTGCGCCGAGACGATGCGCACCTCATAGGCGATGTTCAGCTCGTCCAGGACCTCGGTGGCCGCCCGCATCACCGGTAGGTCACTGTCGCTGCCCATCGTGATACCGACCAGGACCTGCTCGGTCATGCCCTTCCCTCCAGGATCGCCGCGGCCGTTCGCGCCAGCGCGGCGACGGTGTCACGGTCCTCACCTGTGGCGGTGACGTGCCCGACCTTGCGGCCGGGCCGCGGCGTCTTGTCGTAGAGGTGCACCTTCACGCCGGCCGGCACCTCGCCGACCCGCTCCCGAGGGTCACCGGACCCCTCGGCACCACCGACGACGTTCACCATCACGCTGACCGGATCTCGCTGGGCGACGGGCCCCGGCGGCATCCCCAGGACCGCCCTCACGTGGTTCTCGAACTGCGAGGTCACGCAGCCATCGATGGTGTGATGGCCTGAGTTGTGGGGTCGCGCGGCGATCTCGTTGACTAGCACCTGCTGCTGGCCGTCGCGCTCGACCACGAACAACTCCGCGGCCAACACCCCGACCGCGCCGACGACCTGCGCCACACGCGTGGCGAGACGGACGGCCACGGTCGAGAGGTCGACCGTGATGCTGCCATCGGCGTGAATCTCCCGACACATCCCGTCGATCTGGACCGACACGACCGGCTCGTAGGTCGTCTGGTCCTGGTTGGCAGAGGTCACGCTGATCACCGCGAGCTCCGACGTCAGCTCGAGGTGCTCCTCGACCAGCAGCGCCCGTCCATCCGCGGCCGCGATCATGCCGTCGGCCTCGTCAAGGTCAGCAGCCACCGTGACCCCACGGCCGTCATACCCCCCGCGTGGGGCCTTGAGCACCACGGGCCAGCCGTGCTCCTGGGCGAACACCTCGATGTCATCCAGGGACTTGACCTCGGCGAACGCCGGGACCGGGATGCCGAGTTCGGCGAACCGCCTCCGCTGATGCAGCTTGTCGGTGAACGACAGCGTCGCCGAGCCCGGTCGGACCACGACGCCATCGGCCTCCAGGGCCCGGATCACGTCGAGCGGCACCAGCTCGTGGTCCAGCGTCACCACGTCAACGACGTCTGCCAGTCCGCGGAGTGCAGCCAGGTCCTCCGGCGCTCCGTCCATGACGGGGAACAGGCCCCGGACCCCCTCGTCGTGAGGACCGGCAAGAACCAGGACGTCGACACCCAGCCTTGCCGCGTCGAGCGCCATCATGCGGGCGAGTTGGCCCCCTCCGACGATTCCCAGTCTCGACATTCCCTGCTTCACCTTTCACGCGCCGTCGGCAGCGGCAGGGGCGGATGGTACCGCCCCGTCTTGGTCGAGGTACGAGGAGGTCCTTCCCCGAGGACTGGCGTCCACCAACGTCACACCACGGTCCTCCACCGCCCGGACGACCCGTTCCAGCCTGGCCGGCCGCGGCTGCTCCGCCCAGGGGTCGTCCCGTTCCAGGACACTCGGCATGACGAAGCGGGTCGGGTCCAGGTCGTCGGTCACCTCATCCCACGACAGCGGGGTCGCAACGGTTGCGGCCGGGTGTGCGCGGGGGCTCCACGCGGCGATCAGGGTCGAGGACCCACCACGAGACCAGTCGACCAGCGTCCGCCCACCGCGCTGGTCCTTGCGCATCTCCACGGTCAGCTCGTCCGGGTGCTGCTCGACCACGAGCCGGGCAATCGCCAGGGTCAGCGGTCGCAGCAGATCCGGCCCATACCGGCGTTCGATCGGGACGATGACGTGGACGCCCCGGCCGCCTGACGTCTTCACGATCGGTTCCAGCCCCAACTCCTGGAGTACACCCCGGATCCACCGGGCAACCCTCGCCGGCGGGACCTCCCGCTGACCGGGATCGACATCGAACACGAGTTGGTCAGCCCGGTCCGGTCGGTCGATGCGCAGGAGGGCCGGGTGGAACTCGATGGTGTTCTGCTGCGACATCCACGCCAACCCCTCACGATCGCTGACGAGCGAGTACGCAACCTCCCGATCGGCGGAGTGCGCCCACTCGCGCCAGCGGCCGATTGCAGGAGGCGCGTGATCCGGCGTGTCCTTGACGAAGAATCCCGTCGCCTCCACCCCGCGGGGGAAGCGCTTCACCGAGAGCGGTCGGTCAGCCAGTTGGGGCAGCAGTCGGTCGGCCGCGTCCAGCACGTAGTCGTAGAGGTCCTGCTTCGTCAGGCCGGCCGCGGGCCACAGCACCTTGTCAGGACTGGAGAGGGTCACCATCCCGCCACCGACCAGTCACCTCCAGAGAACGTCCGAACGTCCACGCGGACCGCTCCACCTTACGATCGCCCATGCAGGCCGCAGCCGGACGCCGGTGTGGCTACGGCTACCCTTCGGGCGCCAGATGCAGCCCCTCACGAGCCAGCTCGAACACCTCGCCGACCTGCCTGACGTCCACCGTCTGGGCGCCGGCAAGGTCCGCGAGTTGTTCGCCGTCGGCCGTGATCACCTGCTCCTCGTCGCCAGCGACCGGCTGAGCGCCTTCGACGTCGTCATGCCCACCCCGATCCCGGACAAGGGCAAGGTGCTGACGGGCACGACGACGTTCTGGCTGGACCACCTCGCCGGCATCGTCCCCGACCACCTGGTCTCGACCGACCCGGCGACGTTCCCCGCCGGGCTCGCGGACCACGCCGAGGTGTTGCACGGCCGGTCGATGCTCTGTCGCCGGGCCGAGCCGCTGGCCATCGAGTGCGTGGCGCGGGGGTACCTGGCCGGCTCCGGCTGGAAGGAGTACCAGCACAGCCAGCAGGTCTGTGGGGTCGCCCTCCCCGCGGGCCTGACGGAATCCTCAGCGCTGCCCGAGCCGATCTTCACGCCAGCGACGAAGGCTGAAGCTGGTGACCACGACGAGAACATCAGCTACGACCGGGCGGCCGAGATCGTCGGTGATGACCTGGCCGAGCAGGTGCGGGAAATCACGTTGGAGCTCTACGCCCGCGCCGCTGACCACGCCGCATCCCGAGGGATCATCCTGGCCGACACGAAGTTCGAGTTCGGTCTGATCGACGGGCAGGTGACGCTGATCGATGAGGCGCTGACCCCCGACTCCTCCCGGTTCTGGCCGGCCGACGAGTACGAGCCCGGCCGCCCGCAGCACTCCTTCGACAAGCAGTTCGTCCGCGACTGGTTGGAAACCCTGGATTGGGACAAGACTCCTCCCGGACCGGCCCTGCCGGACGAGATCGTGACCCTGACCCGAGCCCGGTACGTCGAGGCGTACGAACGTCTGACCGGTGCCTCCTTCGACGATTGGACCACCCCGTGACCCGCGTGACCGTTGACGTGATGCTCAAGCCCGAGATCCTCGACCCCGAGGGCCAGGCCGTGGAGCGGGCCCTGCCATCGTTGGACCTGCACGGCATCGCCGACGTGCGGATCGGCAAGCACATCGAACTCGACGTCGATGACGCGGTCGAGGACGTCGCGGGACTGGTCGAGCAGGTCGCCGACAGGCTTCTGGCCAACCCGGTCATCGAGGAGTACACGGTCACCGTCGAGCCCTCGTGAGCCAGATGGCAGACCGCCCACGGCCCGTCTACGAGGGCGCCCGCACCGAGGAGCTCGAGGAACCGCTCCTCCCCCGCTGGTTCGTGCTCCTGGCGCTGGCCGCCATCCCCGTCGCCATCGGCGTGGCGATCTGGGCCTTCGTGGTCTTCGGCCCCGAGGAGGTACCGGTCGCGGAGCGACGCCCGCCGGACCCCCAGGGCCGCCTCACCACCGACGTCGGTCAGTACAACATCGGCGAGACGGCCGCGGTGCCCCTCGTGTTCCCGGAGTGCCAGTTCTTCCGCGGCATCCGGGCCGGCGGAAGCGACCTGGACCGGTCGCGCATCCAGACGGCGTTGTCGACGCTGTGCGCATCACGGCCACCTGAGGCCGTCGCGCAGGGCATCGCCGCCTTCGCAGCGCGACGAGGCGTCATCCGGTTCGCCCAGTTCCAGGCGACCGGGGTGGACTCGACCCTGGACCTGGGTGCGGAGGACCCACTGCTGCTGCTGAACGCCCGGTTCTCTCGTGAGGACACCGAACCGCTGTGGATCGCACCACTGGTCGCCCACGACACGACCTACATGAGCGAACCGGTCGGCCAGGCCGAGTCCGAACTGGAGGCCCGGACCCGGGAGGCAGCGGTCTGCGATCTGGTCCTCGACGACACACGACCATCCCGAGCGTGCGACGATGCAGCCGAACTCCTGGGTTTCATCGACCCGATCCGCGCACTGCAGTCGGCCGGGTTCGAGTGACCCGCGCAAGCCCACTGCCGAGATCCGCCCCACTGCCGAGATAAGGCCTGCTCCCCCATGCCCCTCCCCATCACCGACGCCGCCTGGCTGATGGTGGAGAGTGCCGAGACACCCCAACACGTCGGTGTGCTGATGGTGTTCGAGTATCCCGAGGGAGCCGACGACGGCTGGGTTCGGCACCTCTACGAGCGGTTCGGCACCGCCCGTGACATCACCTGGCCGTTCAACCAGCGGCTGAAGCACCCGTACGGCCGCTTCAAGCTCTACGCCTGGGAGACCGACCCGGCGATCGACCTGGACTACCACCTGCGCCTCTCGGCCCTGCCGGCCCCGGGGCGGCCCCGAGAGCTGCTCATCCACGTCTCCCGGCTGCACTCGGTGATGCTGGACCGGACCCGGCCGCTGTGGGAGATCCACCTGATCGACCAGATCGCACCGGAGCCACCGAGCGACGTCCCGCGCTTTGCGATGTACGCCAAGTTCCACCACTCGGTGTTCGACGGCGTCGGCGCCATGCGGGTGATGCGTCGGATGTTCAGCGAGGACCCCGACCAGCGGGACATGGCACCGCCGTGGCAGACGTCCACGCGGGCGCAACGGGTGCCCCGCGACAACGTCCTCGACGTCGTGGACCCTCGTGGGGTCACCATCGCCAGTGCCCGACAGGGCATCGCCACGACGGCACGGACCATGCTCGACCAGTTCCGCGACCGCCGTGACGGGGTGACCAACGAGGCGCTTCCGTTCGTCGCCCCACGGTCGATCCTCAACACCCGCATCACCGGTGCCCGGCGGTTCGCCGCCGACGGCTGGTCCTTCGACCGGATGCTGGCGGCCTCCACCGCGCTCGGGGTCAGTCTCAACGACATCGTCGTGGCCATGTCGGGGCACGCGCTCCGCGCCTACCTGCTGGAACGGGACGCGCTCCCGCAGCAGCCCCTGACGGCCATGATCCCCGTCAACATCCGTGACGAGCACGAGGACGCGGGCGGCAACGCCCTGTCGTTCGTGGTGGCGGACCTGGGGACGAACTTGGAGGACCCGGGCGATCGGCTGCGACGGATCTCCGAGTCGATCGCCGACGCCAAGCGCCGCCTGCTGGCCATGGGACGGGTGGAGCGGATCACCTACGGATTGGCCATCGCCAGTCCCTACCTGATCGGACCACTGATCGGCCTGGCGGGGCACGGGCCACCCCCGATGAACATCGTCGTCTCGAACGTGCCCGGCCCCGAGAACACCCACTACCTGGACGGTGCCGTCCTGCGGGGCATCTACCCGGCATCGGTGCTCGAACAGGGTCAGGCACTCAATATCACCATGACCAGCTATGACGGGGAGATGCAGTTCGGGCTGACGGCGTGCCGCCGCAACCTGCCACACGTCCAGTCGATGCTCGGGTACCTGGAGGATGGCTTGGCTGCTCTGGAGGCGCTGGTCTGAGCCACTGATCCGTCGCGCGGACGGACGCGGACTCAAGCTCGACGCCCGCATCGCCGACACGTTGAGTCATGACCACCCATCGTCCCGCCGACGACGGTCCGTACGCCCTGGCTGTGGTGGAGCACATGGATCGGGCGCGAACGATCGTCCCACCAAGCCTTCGGCTGGGGTTCACCGCTCGCTACGTCATCGCCTTGATGATCGTGGCGACCCTCACCATCCTGATCGGCTGGTCCGGCGTGCAGGAGATCAACCAACGATCGACCGATGCCGCCATCGTCAACGTCTCGGGCAGACAGCGGATGCTCTCGCAACGCATCGCGCTGCTGGCCAGCCGACTGGCATCCGCCAGAGCGGACGCCGATGACGCGGCCGCGGAACGGATCGCGGGCCAACTCCGCACGGCGACCGAGGACATGGGCGCAGCGCAGGACGCGTTGTTGGAGGGCGATGCAACCCGAGGGTTGCCGGGCAGCCCCTCGCCGGAGATCGCCGCCCTGTACGCCTCGGATGTCGAGGGACAGGTCGAGGAGTACCTCCGTACGGCGACGGAGGTCCTGGATGCGTCGACTGCTGCCGCTTCGGCTCGCGCCGCGGCCGAACTGAGCACGTTGGCCACGGAGGGTCCACTCCTCGCCGACCTCAACGAGATCGTGGCCGCCTACCAGGCGGAGTCGGAAGCCCGACTGGCCAGCATCAGCCGCAACGAGTTCATCGTCGTCGGCGTGATGCTCCTGGTGCTCCTGCTGGAAGCGGTCTTCGTCTTCCGACCGATGAGTGACCGAATCCGACGAGAGACCCGTCGCCTCCGCCAGGCGGCAGCCCAGCACAAGGCCGAAGCGAAGCGACACGCCTTCGGTCTGCGCGTAAGGGACGCAGTCGAGTTGGCTGAGACGGAGGCGGACGTGGTCGATGTCGTGGCACTCGCGCACGAGACGTCGACCGGGATCGGCGACGTCGATCTGCTCCTCAGCGACGCCGCGGAGAGTGACACGCTGCTGCCGGTCCTCACGCAGTCGCCGAACCAGTGCGGCATTCGTGAGGTCGGGTCATGCCCGGCGCTCCGCCGCGGCCAGACGATGACGTTCGACACGCCGACGGAGCTTGGCGCCTGCGCGCAGTTCCGCCGGGACGCTCGGGAACTGGACCGGGACGACTTGCGTTGCGCCTGCGTTCCCCTGACCTTCCTGGGTCAAGGCATCGGTGTCCTTCGGACCGTCAGCGAGGGTGGAGCTGAGATCCCTGCCGACCAACTGGCCAACGCCGAAACGGTGGCCCGGGCTGCCGGAAACCACCTGGGCACCCTCCGCGCGTTCGCCCAGACACGCGCAGCCGCGGACAGCGATCCACTGACAGGGCTGCTGAATCGACGAGGGCTAGAGGCTGAGCTGGCCAAGCTCGGCAGCACCCAACACGTGGCCGTCATCGCAGCCGACCTGGACCACTTCAAGGCAGTCAACGACACCTACGGTCACGCGGCTGGTGACCAGGTCATCACCGAGGCCGGCCTCATCATGTCGCGCCTGACCCGGTCAGGCGACCTGGTCGCACGAGTCGGTGGCGAGGAGTTCGCGATCGTGCTTCCGATGGACGTCGTCGGCAGTACGCACGACCTCACGGCCGCGGCCCGCAACCTCGCCGAGCGCATCCGCGTCGAGTTCAGCGAGCTTGCGTCCGAAGACGGACCGTCGTGCACGATCAGCCTTGGTGTGGCCGGACCGGGACCGGACTTCGATGACCTCATGCGACAAGCCGACGCGGCCCTGTACGCGTCGAAGTCGGCCGGACGCGACCGCGTGACGGTGGCGGGTGAGCACGTACCTGCGGCGTCCTGAGTCGACGCGCCCGGCGTGCCTCGCCACCTGCGGTCCGGTCCGAGATCGACTGGCTACTCTCTGGACCATGCGAATCGGCATCCTGCGGTTCCCCGGCACCTGTGACGACCGCGACACCGCCTTCGCGATCCGTCACATCGACCTGGAACCGGTCATGTTGTGGCACGGCGACAGCGACTTGGATGGCGTCGATGCGGTCGTCGTCCCAGGCGGGTTCAGCTATGGCGACTACCTGCGCGCCGGCGCCATCGCCCGCTTCAGCCCCATGATGAGTCGTGTGGTCACCTTCGCTGGCGAGGGTGGGCGTGTGCTCGGCATCTGCAATGGGTTCCAGGTGCTCTGCGAAGCCGGGTTGCTGCCCGGCGCCTTGACTCGGAACGCCGGGCTGCGGTTCATCCACCGGCAGCAGCACCTGCGCTGGGAGCCATCCGGAGAGGTGCTGAGCATCCCCCTCAAGAACGGGGAGGGCCGGTTCGTGCACCCGGACCCCGAGGGGTTGGCAGCAGCCGGGCAGATCCTGCTCCGCTACTGCGATGCGGCTGGGCGGGTCAGGCCGGAGACCAACCCGAACGGCAGCGTCGGCAGCATTGCGGGGGTGACGAACGAGGCGGGAAACGTGGCCGGGCTGATGCCCCACCCCGAACACGCCGTGGACGCCCTGCTGGGGTCCACCGACGGACGTCGGTTCCTGCACGACCGCCTGGTCGGCTCACCGGTCCCGGCCTGATCCGGGTCACCACTCCGGCTCGTCGAGGGCGCGGGAGACCGCCACGGCCAGCGCAGCACGCGCCCGACTCAACCGCGACCGGACCGTTCCGATGGGAATGTCCAGACGTCGCGCGATCTCCTCGTACTCCAAGCCCTCCAACTCGCGCAGCCGGATCGGCTCGGCCTGTGTCTCGGGCAACGTGGCCAGCGTCCGGGTGATCAGATCACGGTCGGCCAGCACCGATGAGAGACGGGCGAGGAACGGCGCGGGGGTTGGTTCTGCAACCGGCTCGGCCGGTCGGCGCTGCCGGGAGCGCAGCACCATCCGGGCCTCGTTCGAGGCCACCGTGTGCAACCAGGTCGTGAACGCCGACCGGCCGTCGAACTGACCGATCCCCAGGGCAACCGCCGCCAGCGTCGCCTGCTCCGCCTCGTCGATGTCGGTCGGGGCGATGAGGACCCGATGGAGGGCTGGGCGTGCCACCCGGTGCCGGTCGAGGGTCATCAGCAGGGCGGCCAGCGCGTGGGGGCTCGTGCCCGCGGCAGCGGCGAGTGCATCCAGTAGCTGCTTGCCCTTCGGGTCGTGCTCGACCCACCACCCGTCGAAGGCATCGCGGACGTGGGCGAGGGCGGCGCCGGAGCCGTCGAGCTCCGCCACCAGGGTGTGGATGTCACTCATCGGTCACGGACCTCGATCGGGAGCCGGCTGGCGGTGACGGTGCCGGCCCGGTCCTCGATCAGCGTGATGCTCAGCGGGTCCAGGCTGGTCGGGGTGAGCGTCACGGCGCGCTCCGAGGACAGCGATCCATCGTCGAACTGCCAGGCGAACGAGGACGCCGACCGGTCCTCGTGGAGGTACGTGCCGGACTCGCCGATCAGCAGCGTCGTCGGGCCGATGATCCGCGGACCGGTCGCCGATCGTCCGGTCTCGACGTCGGCGAGGATGTCCGGGTCGGTCAGGTCGACGGCCTCGATCGCCGCCGTCTCCTCCAGCGAGGTTCCCGAGTCCGGGGTGACGATCAGCCACGTCGATATGGCGACGAGGGCCGCGACGGCGACGGCGACCACCAGGGCAGGTCGGGGACGAGACCGCGGCGATCGCCCGGGCGCGTTGTCATCGTCCGCCAGCCCACCGCGCAGCAGCGCAGCCCACGCGTCCGCGTCCGCCGGGCGCCGGTCCCGGTCGCTGGCGGCGCCCTGACGGATGGCGCGGGCGAAGGGGGAGGGGTCGTTCTCGGCCGGCAACGGGGCGTCCGCTCCCATTCGCGTCTGCCACACGATCACCGAGGCGGCGAACAGGTCAGCACGGGGGTCGATGTCGGTGGAGGGCGAGCGCTGCTCGGGCGCCATGTACCCCGCCGTGCCGCCGGCCATGGTCACGGTGCTGGCATCGACTCGTCGGGCAAGCCCGAGGTCCGCCAGGGTCAGCGACTCCCCCGGGTGGAGCAGCCGAGGTGGCCCCTCGGCGTCCGACCCGCGCGGCCGCGCGTGATCAGATGGCCCCTGGGCCCGGCGGGCGCGCAGGAGCAGGTTGGAGGGCTTGATGTCGCGGTGGACCACACCGGCGTCGTGGATGGCCCGCAGACACGCAGCCAGCTCATCGACCAGTCGCCGGACGTCGACGACATCGTGCGCAGGCCCGAGCCGGTCGGCCAGGGATCCCACCAGCACCGGCATCACGAAGTACGGCTGTCCGTCCGACTCGCCGATGTCGTGCACCTCGACGACCTCCGGCGTGTCCAACTCCCGGAGAAGCCGAGCTTCGGCGATGAACCGCTGCCGGATGTCGACGTCCACCGCGTGGTGGGCCGCGAGGACCTTGATCGCGACCGGTGCGTCGAGCACCGGATCGACGGCGGCGTACACCACCGCGAAGTTGCCTCGACCAAGGACTCCGGTGATCGGATACCGGCCGATGTGGTCCGGTGGATCGGGCCCGGCGGTCATTGCTGATGGATCCTAGTTGTGGCACGACGCGGAACAATCTTCGACGGCGCGATGGAACTTCTGGCTCGGGCGCGGCATCACAGCGGGGGCACGAGACCACTGCCACCAGGAGAGACCCGTGACATCTGACACCACCCTCGAACCCGCACGTCCGCCGTCGGAGGACGGCAGCGGCGCCGACCAGGTCCGGCCCTCGCGTTGGCGCGCCGTCCTGGTCGCCGGCCTCGTCGTGGCCGTGGTTGTTGCCGTGGCCTTCACGGCAGGGAACCGGTCCGCGACGGTTGCGCTGACGTCCGCCGAAGGGACCGATGTCGCACCGGAGGATCCGACGCACTACGTCCGTCAGGATGCAGCGGCAGTTGAGGCAGCGCCGAGTGATGACGCGCCGGGGGACGACGCACCGATCGAGCCCGCTACCCCACAGCCGACGGCGTGGGACTGGTCGACGGATGGCGCCGACATCGTGGACGCGGAGGGCAACGAGATCCGCATCCGGGGGGTCAACTGGTTCGGCTTCGAGACGGCCGTCGCGGCTCCCCACGGGTTGTGGTCGCGGAACGCCGAGGAGATGATCGACCAGATCGCGGGCCTCGGGTTCAACACGATCCGTCTGCCGTTTGCCTCGGCGCTGCTGGATGAGGGCGTCATGCCCGAGGGCATCAACCTGGCCGAGAACCCGGACCTGGAGGGGATCACCAGCCTGGAGTTGATGGACCGGATCATCGAGCACGCCGGCAGCCGGGGTCTTGCCGTGCTGCTGGACCGGCACGCCCTGGCTCCCGACAACCGCCACCACCTGTGGTACGACGACACCTACCCGGCCGAGCGCCTGATCAGCGACTGGCAGCTGCTCGCCGAGCGGTACGCCGACGTGCCGAACGTGATCGGCGCCGACCTCTACAACGAGCCCCACGACGAGGCCTGCTGGGGCTGTGACGACCCCGCGCGAGACTGGCGCGCGGCGGCCGAGGAGGCGGGTAACGCACTCCATGAGATCGCCCCGCACTGGTTGGTGTTCGTCGAGGGCGTCGAAGAAGCCGACGGCGCGTCGTGTGACGGGCCGGAGGGGTCGCCCGACTGCATCTGGTGGGGCGGCAACCTGCTCGAGGCGGGGACCGAGCCGGTGGTGCTCGACCAGGACGACAAGGTCGTGTACTCACCGCACGAGTACGCCACCTCCGTGTTCCGCCAGCCGTGGTTCGACGAGCCGGAGTTTCCGGAGAACCTCGACGAGATCTGGGACCGCTTCTGGGGCTACCTGGAGGAGGACGAGATCGCCCCGGTGATGGTCGGCGAGCTGGGCACCACCCTGGCGGCCGAGGAGGACCGAGTCTGGCTGGAGACGCTGCTGGCCTACCTCGACGAGCAGGGCGCCGGGTTCACCTACTGGACGTTCAACCCGAACTCCGGCGACACCGGCGGGATCCTCGAGGACGACTGGACGACCGTGGATGCGGAGAAGATGGCATTCCTCGAGCCGTACCTGTTGGGGCCGTTCGAGCCGGTCGGGTCCTAGAGGTTCGCCAGGGCAGCGCGGATGCGGCCGTCCACCGGTGAGTCGAGCGCCCGGCTCACAGCGGCCGGGTCGGGCTGCTCGGCGGAGTAGAGCTCCCAGAGCTCGATGGTGCCGATCCGCTCGCTCGGGGCCGCGGTCCAGTGGCCGTGGTCGTCCGGTCCCAGGCGGCCGGGTGTGATGACCCGGGCGTAGAACCCGGGGCGTCTGGCCTCGGTGAACCGCTTGACCCAGCCGGTGGCGGCGTCGGGGCCGAGCAGCTCGTGCATGCGGGCGGCGAACTTCTGGCAGGGGACACGGGGACCGGTCAGCTCAAGCTCGACCTGTCCGGTGTCGGTGTCGAAGGTGATCCGGTCGCCGACCCGCATGGTGCGGTCCGGCCAGCGTTCGATGGTGACGTTCTCACCGAAGTTGCCCGGCTCCAGGGTGGCGTCGAGCTCGTCCTCCCAGAACTCGTAGTCCTCGCGGGCGTAGAGATAGACGGCCTGCCCCTCGCCACCGTGGTGCCGGGGGTTCTCGATCTGGTCGTCGGTGATCCCGTCGCGCCGGATGTCGATGTGAGGGACCGGGAGCTTGGCGATGCCGCTGGTCACCGCCCGCTTGGTGCCCTCGGCGATCGTGCGGATCGCGCCCGTCTGGACGCTGATGACGCGTGAGGCTGCGGTGTCCATGGTCGTAACTGTACGGGGGCGTGCTCGTGCACCTGCAGGGCGCATGGTGGACGATCGGGTCTGAGCGCGACGGCTGGTCGCTGCAGACTGGCAGCATGCCGTTCTTCGTCCTCCTGCTGATCGCCATCATCGGGTACGCCATCTACCGCAACATCCAGCAGACCCGCGCCTCGCAGCCGATCGTGGTTCCGGCACCTAACCGGCCGGCGCCGCAACGCCACCAGCGCGTCACCGATGCCGAGCTCGAAGAGCGGGTGGCGCAACTCCAACAGGCCGTCGAGCAGGACACCATCCCCCTGGCCGACGCGGTCAACAGCCTTGTCCGGACCTGCGGGATCGAGCCGGATGAGGCCGAACGGCGCCTGCGCCGCTGACAGGTGGCGAGCGTCCTGCCTGATCGCCGGCCAGGCTGCGTCGTTGCCGACAGCACCGGAGCAGTCCGCGCTGGAACTGATAGGAGTGCAACTCTCAGAAGAGGGCCAGGGCGGGTTGCAAGACGCGGGAGCAGACGGGACCTTGAAACCCGTCCCTTGGCAGCACTTCTAGGTAAGGATACTCAGTGGCTTGAGAATAGGCGCTGGCACTGGATGAGGACGGTTTGACGCAGCTTGCTCCCTAAGGAGTGGTCGAACTCGTTATCAATTGTGGACACCCCGTACCTTGTTGCATATGCCGCGCAGCGTCCGCATAGAACCGGGTGTCGATGCCCCCTACGCCGAGCCGACCTCTCCCGCTGCGTCGAAGATGGGGAGGGCGAACCGGCGAAGGGATACCACCCCGGAGCTCCGACTCCGCAGCGCGCTGTTCGCGCGCGGGCTGCGCTTCCGCGTGGACCTGCCGATCCGGACGCAGGTGCTGCCGCGGGCAGTCCGCCCCGACGTCGTGTTCACCCGCTCCAGACTGGCGATCTTCGTCGATGGTTGCTTCTGGCACCGCTGCCCCGAGCATTTCGTCATGCCGAAGTCCAATCTCTCGTACTGGCGTCCCAAGTTGGAGGCGAACGTGCGTCGGGATCATCGGGTCACATCGGCTCTGGCTGATGCGGGGTGGACCCCGCTGCGCTTCTGGGAGCATGAGGACGCTGAGGAGATCGCGGATCTGATCGCAATCAGACATCGGCGGACTGTGGACAACCTCCCGTGATCGCCCTTCGCACGTGGCACCCTGGAGATCCCCAGCCGATCGAAGGGCAGTGAGCAGCCATGACCACAGTCGACGTCACGCCGTCCGCACGACGTCTGACTGGATCGCTCCGAGACATCGGCTACGACCTGAACACCGCGGTCGCTGACCTCGTCGACAATGCCATCGAGGCCGGCGCACGCCACGTCGACATCCAGCTGATCTTCGACGGACTGAGGTCCAAGCTGGTCATCGCCGACGACGGCGTCGGTATGACCTCAACGGTTCTGGATGAGGCATTGCGCTTCGGTACTCGACGTGACTACGAGCGGAATGCCCTCGGCCGCTATGGGCTCGGATTGAAGACCGCATCCATCTCACAGGGTCGCCGTTTGACCGTTATCACTCGATCCGCACCGCAGAACCGTCGCCTTCACGCGAGGCGTCTGGATCTGGACCACATTGCAGGCACGGACCGGTGGGAGGTGGTCGCCCCATCGAAGTCGGAGACAGTCCGACTGGCGGACGGCCTTCTGGACGACGGGCCGGGAACTGTCCTCGTGGTCGACAATCTCGATCGAGTTCTGCCCGAGCGCAATCCTGAAGGAGGGTGGGCTCGGCGCCGTTTCGTATCGCTGGCGAGCAAGCTAGGCCATCACCTCGGCATGGTCTTCCACCGCTTCCTGTCCGGAGAGGCCGGTATCGGGCTCACCATCACCTTGGATGGTGAGAAGATCAGGCCCTGGGACCCGTTCTGTCGCGATGAGGAGCACACGCTTGAGCTACCGGCCAAGGTGTTCCACGTGGAGGTCGAGGGTGAGCGGTCCTCGGTGTGGCTGCGGCCCTTCGTCCTCCCCGCACGTCGACGTTTCTCCTCGGCTGACGCGTTCGAACGCGCTGGCGGTCCGGGGCGGTGGAACCGACAGCAGGGCCTCTACATCTACCGAGCTGATCGGCTGATCCAGGCCGGTGGCTGGAGCGGGCTGCGGGCTCAGGACGAACACACGAAGCTGGCTCGCTCAGCCCTCGAGTTCGAGACCGAGGCCGACGAGGTGTTCCGCATCAACGTTGCCAAGATGCGTGTCTCGCTACCAGCCGAGATCCGCCCACTTCTCGGGCGGCCGGTCCAAGAGCTCTGCAACCGGGCCAACGCCGCCTACCGCATGGATGCTCGAAGTTCACGACCCGCTGGCATCGCAGACTCGGGGCTGTCAGGCGATGCGGGACGGTATGTCGGCTCCGCTCTCTTCGCCGCGGCCTCGGAGATCGGTGAGCTGGACGCGCTGATGCGTGTGTTCGACCGGGTGGGTCGTCAACATCCTGACGTGAGCGGATACCTGGGCCTCAGCTGAGATCGCGGCCTCACCGCGGCTGACTACGGAAGTTGCTCCGTTCCTGCTGCCGACGTCCGCGGCTCGTGTCAGATGGTCGCTCGTCCGTCCACGTCCAAGGACAAGTTCAGTTGCGTGCCAGCACGGATGGCGAACCTGCAGTCGTCAGCCAGAGGACAGCCACCGCATTGCGGCTTGGTCGGCCAGCAGTGCCGGTCGGCCAGTTCCAGGAGTGCCAGAGATGCGAGGGCCGCACGGAACCGAGTGCGGGGATCCCGCGTCTCCTCGTCGTCCGTCCCGATGAGCCGTGCTATCGCCAGCCTGCCGTCGGACATGCTGTTCTGGTTGTCGACGTCGATGTCGAGATACCGGGCGGCGACACGGAGAAGTCCCGACGTGACGATGACAGGGTCGCTATCCGGCCCTGGCACCAGACGGCAAACCAATCGTGAAAGGGCCCGGCTGATCCCCGGCAGCTTCTCCATCTCCTCCGGAGATCCCAGGGAGCCCTCACCTGCCAGTACCGCTTCAGCCAGGGCGTTGATCGACTTAGGGTCCACCGCACGTCCTTGCATGCGGATGAACCCAGTTGCTGCGGACCGGTTGCTGATCGTCGTCCCGGGATCGGCCAAGCCGCTCCTGACGAAGCTCCAGACGGCTTCCAGCCGGCTTCCTCCAAGACGACCACCGACGAGTTGCGTGATGAGCGTCGGCCATCGGAGCTCATCCTCCGGGTGCCGTCCGGCGGACAGCTCCTGTGCCACGGCACCCACCCTGGGATCGATGGTGGCGTCCTTATCCATCTGGTCCAGCAGCCAGTCGGCCAGATCCGAGCTGACGGCCCCAGTCGGCCGATCACCCTGACGCCCGGCGTGAAGAGATGTCCTGACCGACTTCGCGATCTGCCGTGCAGCTCGGGGCGGCACAGCGTTGCCGATCTGGCGGAACGCAGCCGTCGGTGGGCCGGCGAAGCGGACGTGGTCCGGGAAGGTCTGCACCCTTGCGGCTTCGCGTACCGTCAACGTACGTTCCTGTTCCGGGTGGATGTACCAGTAGCCATCCTTCGCGATGTGTGCGGTGATGGTCCGGCAGTAGTCGTCCCAAGCCAGCCGCTTGTACTTATCATCGAAGATGTCGTCGCGGTAGCGCTTGAGCTCATCGGGGAGTTCGGAGTAGCGCATGGACGGGTCCATGAGCGCGAAAGCCTGACGGTCGTCCTCTCTGACGGGCCGGGTGATGTGATCGCGCACACGGCTCCTCTCGTTCCCCTGCAGACCAGCCCGCATCTCCTGGGCGAACGCCGACAACTCGTTCTCAGGCGCGTACGAGGTCCAACCTCCCTCAGCTCCCTCCGGACGCCATCCCCCCTCGACAGGTGGCAGATCACTGATCGCATCTCGGAGGGAAACCGGTTCGTCGACCGGATCGGGCCAGTCATATCGGATGCCGTCGGCCAATGCGATGAGGATCAATCGCTGACGGAATTGCGGCACGCCGTACAGGAACGTGTCGACCAACCGCCAGTGGACCGAGTAGCCCAGTTGCTCGAGCTCTTCTGTCATGGTCCTCACGACCAGCATGTCCCTGTCGAGGGCCATATCCGGCACGTTCTCCATCATCACGGCGGGGGGCCTGCCGATCTCGATGACCCGCATGAACGAGCGCCAGAGCTGTGCTCGCAGATCCTCGGCATCTCTGCGGCCCTCGGACACCAGATGCCGGAGCATGGACCGGCCCGCCTTGGAGAAGGGCTGGCACGGCGGCCCCCCGGCGACGAGCTCGATGTCGAGCTCATCCACCAGCCGTCCCACCTGTTCGACCACCGCGGGGTCTGCGAGGTCCCAATCGACCGAGAGTCCCGGGCACAGCGATCGGTGGGTGTTGAGCGCCTCCTCGTCCACATCGATGCCGAGGACGACCGCATATCCGGCGTCCTCCAATCCGATCGACATGCCGCCGGCGCCGCAGAAGAGGTCGATCGCGCGAGGCTTGCCCGGCAGGGCGGTCCGCAGCATATGACGCAGATCGTCAACGGTGTTACAGGCGAGTGGGTGAGGACGCGGCTCGAGTATCGGTCCGCGGACCAGTTTCACGCCGTACTTGCCCGATCCCATGTGCCTCCCTACAGCCGCTCATGCGCAAGACTAGAGCCTAGGTGGACCATGGTGGGCGGGAAGGCCGAGGCGATGTTGTGTGGTCAAACCTGAGGACGCTGGGAGCGGTGCTACACCGGTGGGCTTCGCGCAGGCGGCGTCGCCCCGCCGCATAGGCCGCGGTTGCGCGGCATGACTGCCAACCTCCACTCTCTCCCGAACTCGGGGCAATTCCCGATTACGCTGGCCGAGGCGAAGCTTGCACTGGCCATAAACAACCGAGCTAGCCGCAAGAGTCCGGATGAGCCACCAATCGACCACCACCTGGGGGAAGATCATGCAGCCGACCGATTTGAATCGCTGGCTGATGAAATACCAAAAGTACCTTGTCATGATGGGCGCTGAAGATGCCCGCATCTCGCTGGCTGACGACGGATGGACCCAAGAGCGCATCGACATCGTCGCCGCGGAGCACACCCGCCGGATCGGCGCGGTCACTTTGTCTGGCGGACTGGTCGCCTCCGAGGTCAAGGGCTGGATCGATGGCAGCATGCTGGTCGATTCCGCACGACCTCGCTGGGTGTTCACGCGCGGCCGGCTTAACGTTCCTGACGATGCCCTGCCCATAATCGATCGCACGACAGACGAGATCCTCGCCAAGATGCCAGATCCCAAGCAGCCGGAGATCTTTGGCCGAGGTCTGGTCGTGGGCTACGTCCAGTCAGGTAAGACCACAAGCTTCACGGCGCTGGCTGCGAAAGCTGCCGACGCCGGATACGACCTGATCGTCGTCCTTGCCGGCATCCACACCAGCCTCAGGCGCCAGACCCAAGAGCGCGTGCAAGCCGATCTCTGGCACAAGGACGCGATGTGGTGGACCGCCACGGGCGTCAGCGACTTCGAGCCTAGGGGCGGTGGCACCTCACTGCGCTCCCGCATGTATGGGAACGGCAAGCGCGGCCTCCTGGTCGTCAAGAAGAACACCACCCGCCTCAAGAACCTCGCCGATTGGCTGTGGTCCGCCGGTCCCGGAGAACGGGCCAAGCTGTCTGTCCTCGTGATCGACGACGAGGCCGATCAGGCCGGGCTCGACGTCAGCCCAGGCCCAGAACTTGCCGGGGTGCACGAGCAGTTGATGCGCATCGTGAACCTCGGCGACGGTCCCAACGAGCAGGACCGCGGCAACCTTCGTTGTGCCTACGTTGGCTACACAGCGACGCCGTACGCCAATGTTTTGACGCGCGTCGAGGAGGAAAACCTGTACCCGCGGCACTTCATATATCCGCTGCCCAAACCCGACGGCCACGTGGGAGCTGCCGAGTTGTTCGGTGAGGCCGTAGTCGGTAGTCCCGTCCGCGATGTCACCACTGCTCCTAAGCTCGAATCCGGCGGCGCCGCCGGCGCCGACCTCGAAGCGGCGATCGACTGGTTCGTGTGCGCGACCGCGGCCCGAGCAGTGATCGCGGGGGGAGTCGACCGCTTCAACTCGACCATGCTGATTCACACGGGCATGACCGTAGACGAGCACCGAGCAGCACGCGACCTCGTCGAGGCCTATCTGCTACAGCTGAGACAGCGCTTGGCAGAAGCAGCCGGGCGGGGCGCGTTCAAGCACTTCTACGAGCAGGAGGCATCTCGCGTCAACGCAGCCGAGATCGGCGAGACCACGATCAGCTGGAAGGAGCTGTCACCGCACGTCGACACAGTCCTGCACCATTTGATCGACCGGACCGACGCTGGCAAGCGCTTCAAAGAGGACGGCCGCTGGCAGCGCGCCCACTCCGGCGTCATCATCGACAACTCCCAAGAGGACTCTGAAGATCGGCTCACCTACGGCGCTACCGACCGCGACGAATCCGGCGTGACGGTCATCGCAATCGGCGGGAACACGCTGTCCCGCGGACTCACGCTGGAGGGACTCTGCGTGAGCTTCTTCGCAAGGACGTCGGGCAACTACGACAGCCTCATGCAGATGGGCCGGTGGTTCGGGTTCCGGCCTGGCTATCGCCACCTAACCCGCCTGTGGACCACCTCCGAGCTGCGCCGCCGGTTCCGGAGGCTGACCGAGGTCGAAGACCGTTTCCGCCAAGAACTGGTGGCGATGATTGACCAAGGTCTTTCGCCGTCGGACTACGGCCCCCGAATCATGCTCGATCCAGACATGCAGGTGACGCGCCCGAACGCCATCAGAGCCGCGATGCGGTCCAGCACATGGGCCGGCTACACGGCCAGCATGACAACCCTGCTCTTGGACGACCCCAGCCTGATCGCGAACCAGAAAGCCGTGCGACGACTCGTCGCCGCACTCGACGACCCAGTCGCCCTCGATGGCGGCCCCAGCCTGATCGAAACCCATGTCTCAGGGCAGATGATCATCGACCTCCTCAGATCGCTGAGGATCCATCCCGATGACTACCGCATGAACACGCAGCAGATGATCGCCTACATCGCCCAAGCTGGCCTAGACGACTGGAACGTTGTCCTCCGCAGCGTCGGCGGCTCGCCCAGCACGTTCGACCTCGGCGAAAGCGTGGGTGAGATCGGAACAGTCGTGCGATCCAAGGTCGACAACGGACTTGCTGGAGGAGCGTACATCCAGACCCTGCTCGACAAGGGTGACGCCGTCATCGACCTGCGCTCGCCCCGCAGCGACGGCAAGCGCGATCAGGGCGATCCGCCCCTGCTGCTCATCTACTGCATCGACGGGACGAGTAGCCCCCAGCGCGGAGGTCGGGCGAAGCTTGGAGCAACGATGACCGTCCCCGCCGTCGGGCTGTCGTTCCCGGTATCGGACGAACCTGCGACGATCCAGTGGACTGGAGCCCCAGCATGAGCGACGAGTGGCTTCCGGATGTGCGCGACAGGCTGGCGCTCCTTCGCAGTGACGCGTCCCGACACCCAGGGCACACCGTGACCGTGGCCCCACCGGACCAACCAGGGACCATGATCGGCATCACCAGCGCTGGAACGCTCTTCTTGGATATCGACTGCCGGCCGAGCGATGTCGCCACGAACGTCAGCTCTGCCCGCGTCAAGATCGGCTCGACCGAGCAAGGGTGCCGCGTGACCATCGACCAAAACGTGTCGGACTGGACGGCCGGCTCGTTCCTGCTCGAGGTGTTCGCCCGGCTGTCGCAGAACCAGCCCCGCGGGCGGGTTGCCGACATGGCCTTGCGCCGCTGGGCCGACTTGGTCAGCCGACCCGCGGGCCCCCGACTCGGCGACCGCGAGCTCGCGGGCTTGTTCGGGGAGCTGGAGATCCTCGAACTGGCGATGGAGCGCGGTGCACTGTTCGACCACTGGACTGGGTGGCGCAGGGAGGCCGTTGACTTCCGGTTCCCGGGACTTGTCGTAGAGGTCAAGGCCACGCTGTCACCCAACTACCGGCGGGTGCGGATCCACGGCCTCGAGCAGCTCGCCGACCCGCTCGACGGCTCGCCGCTGATCCTCGTGCTGCGACGCCTGCAGTTGTCTCCTGAGGGGAGGTCGCTGCCCCTGCTTACCGACTCGCTCGTGGACCTCGGCGCCGATCGCGCCGCGCTCCTCGGGGCGCTCCACAACGTCGGCTACAGCGAGGCGCATCGAACCGACTACGAGGCCACGAGGTTCATCTCCGAGGTCGTCGCCCTCCGCGAGATCTCCGCTGATCACCCGAGACTGACGCCGGCAGCGGCCAGGGACATCGACTTGCAGGCCATCGACCGTGTCGACTACGTGCTGAACCTCAACGGAACGGATCAGGACGACATGAACATCTCCATCGAGGAGCTATTCGACGAGCACCTGGGGCCCGCGTCGTGATCACGGTGAGCAGCGAGCCGCTACCGGACTCGGGCGGTCACATCGAAGGCGCCGTCACGCTCTCGAGCCACCTAGGACTGGCCTCGCTCCTAGTGCGCGAGACGGTTCAGAACAGCTGGGACGCGCAAGATCACAACAGACCCGCTGGCGTGCCTGTGGAATGGCGGGCTGATGGGCGCACCGCCTCGGGATCGGAACTGGACGTTTTACGGCGGTTCCTGCCCGTCGGCGATCTTGGGGGCTTCGACCGCGGGCGTGACGACGGCAGCGTAGGGCTGCGCCATCCGGCCGATGTGCTCGATGCCACGAGGACGTCCGCGCAAGTGCTGATCATCTCCGACCGCTGGACCGTCGGTCTTTCAGGCCCTACGCGTGCCGGGGTCGACTGGAAGCCGGTGCGGAGCGGACGTCCCTGGCCCGACGGTGTCCAGCGCTTCGCCTACTTCATCCGCAACACCGGCCGCCCACGAGCAGCGGTCGGCGAGGGGGACGGTGGCTCGTACGGCATCGGCAAGTCGGTTCTCTGGCGCTCGAGTCTGTGCGGCACCATCTTGGTCCACTCGCGCACGACAGACGAGGATGGCGACCCTGTCGATCGCGTGATCGGGGCTGTGCACGGAGCGGACTTCACTGAGGAGGGCCGGCAGTACACAGGACGCCACTTCGCTGGCCGATTGTCCGGCACGGCCGGTCGTCATCTGATCGAGCCCGTCACCGGAGCAGAGGCACGCCGCTTCGCTATCGACATGCAGCTACCGGACTACCCCGACGGGAGCTTTGGTACCAGCGTTGTCATCCTGGCACCGCGGTTCGCGGGCAGCGGTCCCGCCGCGATGAGCCGCATCCGCGATGCGGCCAGGTGGCAGGTCTGGCCGAAGTTCACGCGTGGGATCCGCGATGCCGACGGCCCGTCTGACATGGCCGTCGCCGTGAGCTGGCAGGGAGCCGATCTCGACATCCCCGATCCCGACGACGATCCGGAGCTCCAGCCCTACGTCCACGCGCTGCGACACGCTGCCGCTGGCCGCGCCCTTTCGCCACGCGAGGACAGGCCCGCATCGGACCACAGGATAGAGTGCGGCAGCCCGAGAAAGCAGCTCGGATGGCTCCGGATCCGCAAGGCCATAACCGAGAACGCCTACCACGTCACCGACGACGTCACCGGCACGGAGGACCCCGACGACCCCGAGCAGGACGTCGCATCCCCCGCTCCGTTCGACGCCGGCCCGCATGGTCACGTCGCACTCATCCGCCGCAAGCCCCTCCTGCTCGTCAAGTACCTCGACCTGCCAGACGAGATGGCCGGCGAGCACGGGGCCCACGCCGGCGTCTTCCTGTCCGCAGACGATGAAGAGGTCGAACGTGCATTAACAGCGGCGGAACCCCCCGCACACGACGACTGGCGCCATCAGCAGGTCCGCGCCGAGACCGCAGGTAAGTACGGCTCGCGTTACGCCAAGCTGACCGTCGCTCGGATCAACGAGGCCCTCCGGTCACTCCGGACAGGTGTCGGCTCCGAAGCGCAGGCTGGTGATACCCAGGCTGCTTCGGCGCAGATCAGTCGGGGTCTCTTGGGCGCGGGCTGGGGAGGCGGCCGCAACGACGAAGGGGGAGGCGGCAGCGGCAGCGGTGGGTCGGCAGATCTGCGGGCCGTCGTGGAGCACCGGTCCACCGTCAGCCGGCGGTCCAGCACGGACCACGAGCTCCTTGTGACAGTCGAGGGCGGAACCGGACCCGTGGTCCTTCTCGCATCTGCCGTCGGTCGTGACAGCCAAGGACGCATGGACATCAGCGACATCGTCGAGTTCAGCTGGGTCGGACCCGACGGCGAGGTCGACGGTCCGGTGCTGCGACTCGACGACCCAGGTGAGGAGGCAGACTTGCGCCTCAGCGTCACCCAACCGATCACTGTCCTGCCGCGCGTGAGGGTCGAGGAGGTATCAGATGGCGGTTGAGCTCCGCCCGGAGTGGTGCGCCTCTGCCGTTTCGGCCCCCGGTGGGGCTGTCATCAGCGGTTGGCAGGTGACAGCGCCGGTCGCTAAGCCCTTGGAGGAGTTCGACGGCGACGACTGCGCCCCCGGCGCCGACATCATGCTGATGCGAGAAGCGGTGCTCGACGAGCGCGCGCTTCGGCGTGAGATGGGGCTCAGCGCCGCCGCAAGATTCGGCTTCACCGCTCGCTGGTACTGCCAGAAGGCAAACCTGGCCGGAGTCCATGATGGCGGTCCTAATCCGGTTCTAGTCCTCGAGGATCTCACCATCACGCTTCCAGGTGCGGTCGCCGGGAGCGTCGAGCTTGAGACGTGTGTCGTCCTGACAGCAGCTGCGCAGTCCGATCCGCCTGTCGGCAGCGTCATCTGGTCCGATGCGTGGAGCGACCGCCACGACCTCGGCGGACGCGTTCTGGTCATCGAGGGTGATGAGTTCCGAGTTCCAGTCGTGCTCACCAATTTCGACAGAAGCCTGCCACCGGAGTGTCGAGCAGGGCTCTGGCACATCGACATCGACATCGAAGCCGAGATGCAGGACCGTGCAGCGAACAACATCACGATCCAGCTAAACGCTCGCCTGATCGACCAACGGTTCGACGGCCAAGTCGGCAAGGTACCGTCCGCGCTGCTACAGGCAATGCGCATCGACATGCTGCGACAGGTGGCGGCCAGGTTCCTGCCAGAGCCAGAGCCACAGGACTTCGACGACGACACATTCGCTGCGCTGGCTCTCGGCATCGCAGCCGGGACCGGTGGATCGTGGAGCTCGTCAGCGAGGCAAATGCTGGAGCAGCCCGCTGTCTTCGAAACCGCTCTCTGGTCGATCTTTTCGGACGGTGCTTGGTGAGCAGCCCGCTTCTGCCCCGCTACACCATCGATGACGTTGTGAGGCGGCTCGCTGGAATGCACGGCAAGCCGGTCACCGCCTTGGAGCAGCTCCCTCCCGAGACGCTAGCGGATGTCACATGGGCAGCGGTCTCCGCTCCACGAGCGGAGCTCAGCTCGCTGCTCGGCCTCCGCAGCGAGCTGACCGACTGGGCAGCGGACGCCTTCGGCTTCCCCGGGGCTCTTGAGTCGGAGAAGCGGAAGGCAGACTGGAACACCGAGCTGGGGCTCCAGCTTCTCCAGCGCCTCGGAGAGCATGCGGAGGGCCGCCATCCGAACGTCCACGCGTGGCTGGCTTCGGCGCTCGTTCCCCACCTGGTCGTTCACCGGTGGGGCTGGCCCGAGACTGGACGGGACGGTGCCGTGCCGTCCAGTCCTCGCAAGTGGTCCCGCTTCGGGATGGGTCTGCGCAACGGGCTGCGCCTTGCCCTGTATCGAGTGCAGGTTCTCGGCGAGGACGTCGCCCGGAACGCCAACGAGCAGGAGTTCCAAGATGTGCTCGAGCGCCCGGCCTTCGGCAACGACCCCCGGGTGGCCCGCACGATCCTTGCCAGACTGATCGAGCTCCACGAGGATCCGAGGAGCTCCTACGGCAAGGCGGGCCTCGGGCGCACGGCCCACTGCGCGGCTGCGCTCCCGCGGCTCCGCACCCTCAACGTGCTGAGACCTTTGGCCTTCCTCGACGAGCGGGACATCGTGGATGCGGTCGACCGCTGTGTCGAGGCGGCTGTGGATTATGACTGACTGCGCGCCTCGCCCACCCTCGCAGAGCTCATGGGCATGTCGACAGGACCGTAGAGGATCGCGTTTGGCGGGTGCCGACGGGCGCATAGAGGCACGGGAGGCAGCCAGTGACCAGAAGCATCAGTAGGTCCATGCTTGAGCGTCCAAGGGTCCGCGGCCATGGTCGGCTGGAGGGTCCTGTATCCGCAGATCGGGCCCGCCCGGCGTCTGGACATTCAAACCTGCCCGGCCTGACCTTGGTCGTCGGCCGCATTGTCTCAAGCACGTCCAGTTTCGCCGAGAGCCTCGAAGTGGCCCTGCGCAGCGCGTCAACCCAGTGGGCTGATCGCCCGAAGGCCTTCCGCGAGGCGTGGCGCCAACCTGCGCCGATCCATACCCGCCGCCGAGGAGGTCGACATTGTCGGGTTGGACGACCAGCCCCAAACCACCAGTCCAGCTAGTCTCGGACGGCGACGTCGACCGTCACCGGTGCGTGGTCACTGCGCGCTTCCACCCCGGACGCACACCACTCCTCGAACGATCCCACCGAGACGTGCTCCACCACCCACGCCCGGGGGACCAAGACGAAGTCGACGTGGAACGGGTCGGACTGCTTGTGTCGCCACCACAGGGTTGGAAGCGTCTCGGCGCCGACGGCCTCCCCCGTCGCGGAGTGGTAGGCCGAGGTCAGGTCGTAGGTGTCGCAGATCTCGTTCAGCAGCTCTGGGAAGGCCTCGGGGTCGGTCTGTCCCGAGCAGTTGAAGTCCCCCGCCACGACGACGTCGCCCGCCTCGAACATGTGCTCGTGACGCTGGAGGATGTTGACCAGCGCGCCCATGTACGGGGTGCGATGTCCGGTGCCGTGCAGGGGCACCGTGACGATCCCGAGGACCCCCAGCTCGGCCTCAGAGAGTTCAAGCCGGACGCCGAGGCCGTACTCGCCCTCGCCAGCTGCCGGCCGGACGACCTCCATCCGGATGGCCGCTGGCGCGAAGATCCCGAGCCCCTTCTGTGGGTACGTGCCGGTCCAAGCGTGTGGCACAGCTGGACCGAGCAGGGAGTCCGCGGCGATCGACGGCGCTGCCGACGACTCGGGAACCACCGCAATGTCAGGACGCAGCCGGTCCAGCATGATCGGCACCCTCCTGTCGGTCCCCTGGCAGCAGTTCCATGTCGTCAGTCGCACGTCTCGACCAGCTTCTCTCTTGTTGTCGCGTCCATCGGATCCTCTCATGGCAGCAGCGAGGCGATGTGGACGACGGCGGCGTCGAGTTGCTCCCGCTGCCCCTCGTCGAACGGGTTCGGAGCCGCCTTGCGCCCATCCCACAGCGGGAAACCCTCGGGAAGCAGGTCGTAGCTGGTGCGGAGGAGCCCGAAGGTCCGGCTCGGGTCCCCCGTGAACACGCCCTCGTCGGACAGCTGCACCGCCCGCTCCATGCGCGGACCGTACAACTCGGCCCAGGCCTCTGTGTGCTGTCCGGATGCGGACCGGTCGTTCTTCGATCCGTTGCAGGAGGGATGGACCAGCACCAGGTTCTCGAAGGCGTCGTTGGAGAACCTAGACCAGGGCACGAAGTGATCGACCTGACCGGTCCCGGGTGTGCGGAGAGGCGTCGAGCCGGGGCAGTACAGGCAGCGCCCGCCTTGGATCTCGTAGAGCACCTCCGCCACGGGCCTGGCGAAGACCAAGCGGGTTGCCGGGAACAGTCGGCGATGGAGACGCTGGGTCTGGACATCCACGTGGGAGTACCGAGCGACCTCCTCACCAGCTTGCGCCGGACCAGTGGCCTGATGACCGCCCCGAACTGCAGTAGTTACCTGGCGGCGCCCTCGACGAAGACACTTGTGGCTGCTTCCATCCCCGGTCGGCCGCGATCCTCGCCCTCGTCAGCGAGGTGTGGTTCCAGTGGTACAGGAACTCCACCGATTCGGATCCGACGTTCTAGAACCGGTCCAGCGGAGTAGCGGCACAGGACGTCCTCCATCTGCTCCCGTAGACGGCGTCGTCGAAAGATGCGACGACCGCGTCCACCTCGCTGGTGGGGATCCGCGCCAGATCGACCAGGCGTACCAGGTTGACCGTCGGCGGCGCCACGTCAGTCCAGCCGCGCACAGGTGCCCACCGGCCGGGAGTTGCAGACCCGTTGCAAGCCCCGACCGTCCCCCTCACCCGCCGGGTCCGCTCGCCAAACTGCGGCAGACAGGCAGGCACTCCGCCGATCACCCGAGCCCAAGATTGGAGCACCCACGATGCGCAACCACCCCCGCAACCCGGTGGAGCCTGATCGCCGCCCTGGTGATCGCTCTCCTCCCGACCACCCCCGCAGTGGCGCAGCCCCCACCAGGGCTCCAAGGGACGCTCGTCTATCTCCAGGACGGGAACGTGGTCACCGCGAGGCCGGACGACTCGGCCACCCACCAGGTCACCGACGACGGCGGCTGGAGCACCCCCAGCATGGCGGAGGATGGGACGATCTGGGCCGTCTCCGACGATCGCACGCTCGTGCGCCTGACCCAGGCCGGTGCGGTCCTGAGGACGATCGAGCCCGAGTCGCTGCTTGCCGGCGGGATCTACGACCTCGAGGTCTCCGAGGACGGTCGCCTGGTCGCCCACAGCTCCATCGAGGTGTGCAGCCAGCCGGACGGCGACATCGATTCATGTCGACTCCACGCCATCGAGGCCGCCGACGGGTCGGGGCGGGTCGCTTCGGTCGTCCAGAAGCACGGCCTGACCTTCTTCCCCGGCACCGACACCGTCGTCGTGTCGGGGCTGGCGAGCTTCGGACCCGGCGACCAGATGGCGACCGACTGGTTCGACCGCGGCCTCCTCGACGCGAGCGACCTCGAATTCAGCGCCGACGGCTCCGTGCTCGCGCTGGCGGGCTGCGACTACGGCGACGTCGACGACCTCGGGGTCTCCCGCCTCCCCCAGATCGAGTTCCACCAGTTCTCCGGGCCGCCGCTGGCACCGGCCACCACGCCCGACTGCTTCATCTTCAGCGACGAGGACGTCGTCGCATTCGACGATGTCGCGCTCGCTCCGGACGCCAGCGCGGTGGCCTACACCGAACGCCCGGTGGAGGCGGAGGCCGAGACCGCACGGCTCCTCGTCCAGACGGAGATCAGCCTCGAGCCGTGCGGCGCCGGGGAGCTCATCGAGATCGCCGAAGGGGCGACGGACGTCGGCTGGTCGTCGGCCGCGTTCGACCCGACCGGAGGCCCGGTGGACCCAGGCCCCGGTGGTCCGGTCGATCCTGGTCCCGGTGGTCCGGTTGATCCTGGCCCCGGTGGTCCGGTCGACCCCGGCCCTGGTCCGGTGGACCCGGGCGAGGTGGAGATCAGCCGCCTGGATGGTGGCGGCGCCGCCGACCCGATCGGACAGGCCATCACCACCTTCGCGGCCATCTTCGAGGACGGCGCAGCCGACCGCGTCGTGCTGGCAACCGCCGACCGGTTCCCCGACGCCCTGGCCGGCGCGGCACTGGCTGGGGTCCGCGGACCGATCATGCTGACACCCTCGACGTCCCTGAACGCCGACACCGCGGGGTTCGTCCGCGACCACAGGATCACCCAGGCCATCATCCTGGGCGGCGAGGCCGCGGTCTCCTCCCCCGTCGCCAGCCAACTGGGCGTCCCCACCCGACGCGTGTCCGGCGCCGAACGGACCGAGACCTCGGCCGCCATGGCCCGCGACCTGTGGCACGCCGAGGGGCTGACCACCGGCTCGGTCGTGGTGGTCAACGTCCGCCACGAGCAGGGGTGGCAGCCCGCCCTCACCGCAGCGGTGGTCTCAGCAGCCCTCGGGGCACCGCAACTCGGGGTCGAGAACCCGCCCGCGACGATCACCCCGGCCGTCCTCGACGCCGCCCGAACAATCGGCCGCACACAGATCATCGGGTTCGGCGGCACCGACCTGGTGAGCGACGATCAACTGATCGGCGTGGCGCAGTAGCGCAGGCCCCACGATCCAACACTGCGAAGGAGGCTCTGATGAGCACCGAGGAGACCAAGACGACGAGCCCGTCAGCAAACGGCCGGCCCTGGCTGCCCGCCGACTTCGTCCACCCCGTCCACGTGCCGCTGCCCGCCGCCGACGGCTCGGGACCCACCGGGCTCCACCTGCGACCCATCCGCGCCGCCGACACCGAGATCGACCACCCCGCGGTCATGGGCTCCCAGGCGCGGCTGTGGTCGATCTACGGCGAGGCGTGGGGCTGGCCGCCACCGACCATGACCGTGGAGGCCGACCGCGAGGACCTCGCCCGCCACGAGGCCGAGATCGCGGCGCACGAGTCCTTCAACTACGCGCTGCTCGATGAGGGCGAGACCGAGTTGCTCGGGTGCCTCTACATCGACCCACCCGTCCGGCCCGGCACCGACGCGGAGATCTCCTGGTGGGTCGTCGACCGGTGCGTCGGGACCGAGGTCGAGGCGGCCCTCGACGCCTTCGTCCCGGTCTGGGTCGCCAACGCCTGGCCGCTTGCGGCCCCGCACCTGGGTCCGCCGACACCGTGACGGGTGGTGCGGCCTCCCCGGGGTACCCGGTCCGCGGTCAGTCCCGGACGTCGAGGGGAGAGGATCTCCATCGCGACATGCCGCGCACCAGGCTGGCAGATCAATGGTCACGACATCGACGTACCCACCGGTCTCGGCGGTCGGGGGGCGATCATCGAACCCCTTCTCCTCCGGTTGCGAGGCGTGCGTCGGGAAGAGCTGGTCGACCGTCGCTTCGCGCGGGGCGGCTCATGCCGACGGCGTCGGGCACAAACACCTCCGCAAGCGAGGTGTCGGACCGGCGCTGCTACTGAGGCCCGGCGTTGAAGCGGGCAGGACATGACGGCTTGTGGATAACAAGGGCGCCATGTCACAGGTATCTCGTACACTTGTTTGGATGTTGAGGACTGCCGAGAGGGGTGAGGAACTGGCCGACGTGCGGTCGGTCGACACGCCCGGTTCGGCCGTCTCAACGTCGATGGAACCCGAGCCGATCGCGGGCATCAGCACCGTCCTGCGCGGGCTCCGGCAGATCAACCGGTGGCTGACCTCCGTCGACTGCTCCGAGCTGCATGCCGACCTGATCGAGTCGGTCGTCGTCGGGCTCGGCCACATCGATGCCGCCACCACGACAGCCAAGGCCAGGGCGATCGTGGCCGCTGACGAGAACGGGCTGGCCGAGCGGGACGGCGCAACCTCAGATGTCGCCTGGATCGCCGACAAGCTGCGCCTCACCGGCGCGACCGCCGCCAGGGAGTCGCGCTTCGCACATGACTTGCTGAGCCAACCAGACCTGCTGTCCCAGCTCGAGGCCGGTCGGGTGTCCCGCGAGCACGCCACCGGTGTCGTGGCCGCCCTGGCACAGCAGCAACGCGACCACGACCACGCCGAGCATGCCCGCCGCCAGCAGCTCGAGGAGGAACGACGAGCCCGTGAGGCCGCCGCCGAGCGCGCCGCCGCGAAAGCCCAGGACGCCGCCGAGGCCGAGGCCCTCCGCCGAGCCGCACGGGATCGGGAACGACAGCTCGCCGAGCAGGCAGCCCGCGAGGAAGCCGCACGCGATGCCGCAGCCGACCAGGCCATCGCTGACCGTGCGGCCGAGTTGACCGATCTGGCCGCGGGTGGCCACTCCCCTGATGACGTCCGCCGCACGGGTCGGGAGCGACGCGCCGAGGATGCCGAGGCCCTTGCCCGCACCGAGCGCGAGCAGTTCTCCCGCCGTTCCGTCCGACACTGGATCGACCGGGTCACGGGCATGGGCACCCTTCACGCGAGCCTCCCAGTCGAGGCCTACGAGCAGGTCCTCGCCGCGCTCCGCGCAGCAACCCACTTCGACAGCCCAACCACCCCGGCGTCGGAGTGCCGCACCACGGAGCAGCGCCAGGCCGACGCCTTCATCGACGTCGTGGGTGCCAGCCTGCGCGCAGGCGACCTCGGGACGACCCAGGGCGTCAAGCCCCACCTGACCCTCCATGCCTCGATCGAGACGGTGACAGGGGAGGAGGATCGGGCGGCCACCACGACCTACGGCCACAAGCTCTCACCCGAGACGCTCCGCCGGATCGCCTGCGACGCCGGTCTGACCCGGGCGATCCTGAACGCCACCGGACAGGTACTCGACGTCGGCCGGGAGACCCGCCAGTGGAGCGTGGCGCAGTACCGCGCCGCCGCCCTTGCGTTCGGCGGCTGTGCGTTCCCAGTCTCCGACCAAGAGGCGTGCGGCCGGCCGATGGGCTGGACCGACATGCACCACGTCACCTACTGGCGCCGGGGCGGCCACACCGACCTGGCCAACGGGATCCCGTTGTGCCGCCGACACCACACGATCACCCACCGGCCCGATCATGACCTCACCTACGACCACGCCACGCTCACCGTCAGCCTGACCCGGCACGGGCGAGGCAGGCCGACCACCCGACACGTCACCTTCGCCACGCCACGCCAGCCGGAGAGGCAACCCGCACGCGTCGGCAACGAGCACCCGCCCGGCGCGGCCACGATCGATCGGAGGCACGCCGACGGCAGCCGTAGGGCGGGGTCGGACAGACGTGCCGCCGTGCGCGAGCGATTACCGATCTGACCCGACCCCCACCCGTCGGTGGGGGCCCAGGGCTGTCCCTGTCCAGTTGGGGGCCGACGGAGCCGCCCGAGGCAGACGTCGGGATCGTTCCAGGCGCAGCTGGACCCACACCGACTCGATCCGAGCGATCCTCGAGGACCTACGGGAGGGCTATAACACCCGCACCGCCCCGGCCTTGTCCATCGCCGTCCTGGCCCTTGCCTACTGCGCAGCCGTGGCGACAGGCGCTACAGGTGCTGGTCGAAGAAGGCGAGGATCCGCCGCCAGGCATCCTCCGCCTGGTCCGGGGCGTAGCCGATGCTCGCGATGCGCTTGGTCAACACCTCGGGCATGGCGTCGTTGAGGAAGCTGTGTCCGGCACCCTCGTAGACCTCGATGTCGTGCGGAACGCCTTGCTCGGCGAGGACCTGCCGCAGCCGGTCGGCGCTGTCCAGCAACCGCGTGTCCAGGCGGCCGTAGCTGCCGACGACCGGACAGATATCCTCGAGCTTGGCCGTGTCGGTCGGCACCTCGCCGTAGTTGACGCTGGCGGCCTGGAAGTCCCCGGTCGCAGCTGACATCACCGCGATGGCCCCGCCCAGGCAGAACCCGATGACGCCGACGCGGTCACCACGAATCCCCGGCTGAGTGGCCAGCCACGCCCGCATGCCGTCCACCGATGCCGCTGCCTCGATGGCGTCGTGGCGGAAGACGTCGGCGACCGTCCGGGCGATGCACAGCGGCTTGAAGCCGGCTGAGTACATGTCCGGGACCAGCGTGGCGTACCCGGCCTCGACGAACCGCCCGCCAATGGCGCGGATGTCGGCGTTGCGGCCCCACGCCTCGTGGATCACGATCACGGCCGCCACCGGGTCCTCGCCCGGCGGCAGGCCCAGCAGACAGTCGAAGCCGTTCACGTCCACCGAGTCCATGGTCATGGGGTCCATGGGCCGAGCATGCCAGACGGCCCTCGCGCACGTGAGCGAGGACCGGGCCGCCGTGGGCGTCATCTAGGAGTTGACGGGTACCACCGTGACAATCAGCCGGGCCACGGGCCCGAGCAGCCAAGCGACCGCGGCCGAGATCAGGGCCTGGGCGGTGTCGGAGGGTCTCGAGATCGCCGCCAAGGGACGGATACCAGCGCAGGTCAGAGCCGCCTTCGAGGCCTCGCGCAACACGCCGGCCGACGGCTGAGGTCAGCGCCCCCCGCCCGAGCCAGTCAGTCCAGCAGCAGGTCGATGTCGTAGCGCGCGCAGACCTCGATCAGACGAGGGACGTCGGGGGCCTCCGGAGCCACCTCCTCGTCGGCGCCGATGCGGTGCCCGTAGTCCGCAACCATGTCCTCGAACTGCGCCGGCGTGGTGATCTGCAGGATGCGCGCACCCTCCGCCCCACACTCGAAGCGGTGCGGCAACCCCTTCGGCAGGAAGGCGAAGCCGCCCGCCTCGTAGGTCGCCGAGGTCCCGTCGCACCAGAACTCCGCCGTGCCCTCCAGGACGTAGAACATCTCGTCCTCTCGGCGGTGGATGTGCGGCGGGGGGCCGAACCCGGCCGCGCCGGTGAACTCGATGACGGTCATGCCACCGTCCGTCTCCTTCCCGCCGGCCCGGACGATGTTGCGGTTGCCCAGGAAGTTGAAGTGCTCACCCTCGCCGGGGCCGTGGAGGGTGGGTGTCTGCATGCTCAAGTCGTGCTCCTCGTGGTCGAGTCGTGGATCCCGCGGGACTGCTCGGTCCGCGGCAGGTACTCATCACACCTGCCGGCGACGACGCAGACCATCCCAAGATCCGGGGACCCGACACCGCCGCTGCTACCCAGATCTCGGTACGGCACCGCCCTTCCACCCCGCGCACTGCCCCTCTACCCTCCAGCCATGGACCCCCGCAGAACCGCGCAGCACATCGCGGGTCGAGTGGCCACCCTCGACGGCGATCTGACGGTCTCGGAGGTGCTCCGCGCCGGCACCGCCGTCCTCGGCGAGGTGATCGACTTCGATGCCGCAGCGATGACCGCTGCCGACCCGACGACGCTGCTGCCGACCGCCGCGGCCCACATCGTCGGCCTGCCGCCGTGGTCCTGCGGACCGTACTGGGACGCGGAGTACCTGCGGCCCGACCTCATGACCTTCGCCGAGTTGCACCGTCGCGGCGAGGGGGCCACCACGCTGCACCGCCTCACCGGCGGGCGTCCCGAGCGCAGCCGACGGCACCGGGAGATCTACCGCCGTCTGGGGCTCGACTCCGAACTGCGGGCCCCGCTGTCGCTCGGCGGGGCATGCTACGGGATGCTCGACCTGGCTCGTGGCGAGGGCACCCCCGACTTCTCCGACGCCGATCTCGCGGTCATCGACGAGGCGGTCCCCGCGCTGGCCCGTCGCATCCGTCGTGCCATCGCCCGCCCGTCCGCCAGCGACGAGCCACTGCCCGAGGGCACCTCGGTCATCATCCTGGACGAGGTCGGCGAGATCCTCTCGATGACCTCAGACGCGCGGGAGAACCTCGCGCTGCTTCCCGAGACCTTGAACGCGGGTACCTCCTCGGCGATCTTCCTCAACGCCATCGTCCACGCTGTCTGGGCTCGGGCGAGGTTCCTCGCCTCAGGGCTGGAGGCACCCCCGGCTCGCGCCCGCATCGTGCTACGCGACGGTCGCCGCATGACCCTGCGCGGCAGCTGCACGCGCACCGAGTCCGGCGGGATGGGACACACGGTCCTGACCCTCGAGCCGACACGGCGGTCCCAGCTCGGGCCGCTGCTGCTGGCCACCTACGAGCTGACCGACCGGGAGGAGGAGATCGTCAGCCTGCTGCTGCGGGGTGACTCCGCCCAGCAGATCGCCACGCGGCTGGGGATCTCCCTGCACACCGTCCGGACCCACACCAAGCGGATCCACGACAAGACCGGCGTGTCCTCGCGGGCAGAGCTCACCATGCTCTTCATCGACGAGGAGTTCCTGCCGAACGCCGACATCACCACGCATGTCGCCGGTCAGCCGTAGTGTGACCGCCACTCAGTGCGGGGGAGGAGCCTCCTCCACATTCACCGTCGGGATGCCGGTACCTGACCGGCCGATGATCACCAGGGACGGCTCGGTGCCCGGGTTGGACTCGCGATGCACGGTCATCGCCGGAACCTCGACGTAGTCACCGGCCATCGCGTCGACGTGTCCCGCAATCCCTTCGCACTCGAACCGCAGCACTCCGCGGACGATGTAGAGAAAGGAGACGTTGGTGTCGTGGTGGTGCCATCCCGAGGTCACGCCTGGCTCGGTGATCACTTGACCGGCCCACAGTCCTGGCGTCTCGACGGCCCGGCGGCGGACCATGCCCGAGGTCGGATCAGCTTCCACCAAGGCGTCGTCACGGATGACTCGGACAGGCTCGGCCATGGCGACAACCTAGTCCATCATCGCCCCCGCCCGATGACATCCTGATCGGATCCCAACGGAATCAGAAGTAGTCGTACATCACGGGCTGCGGGCCGGCGAAGGCCACGTCCAGCGCGGTGATGTCTTCAGCCGACCCACCCCCCAGCCGGCCGTGGTCGGCGAGGGCCCGCGCCGACACATGACCGGTGAACAAGGCCGAGAGGGCGCCGATGTCCATCGTGGCGGTCCCCTCCGACCGGCGGGCAGGCGCCAGCTCCGCGCTGCCGCGAGACACGATCAGGTGATACGCCCCACTGTTGTGCCGCAGGATCGGGTCGTCGATCTGGAGGGGAACCGTGACATCGGCGCCGGCCGGCCAGCCACGCTGCTCGACGGCAGCCCTGATGTCGATGACCCGCGCCATCCAGCGCTGCACCTGATCGGTGCCGTCGTACTCGAGCATCGAGACGTGGTCCAGCAGCGGGTCGTGGGGACTGGTCCGGTACTCGGTGAACTGCGCCTCGGTCCCGTCCGATCCGACCAGCCGCCACAGGGTGAGCCAGACCTCCTGGTCCACAGCGGCCAACTCGTCGACCACGAGCTTGCGCAGTGAACGATCACCGTGATCAGGCTCGCGCCGTTCCCACTGGAGATAGCCGACGATGTTCCCGTCCTCGACGGCCACCCACGAGCGGATCTCGTCGTCCTGCTCGAGCATGTTCCGGTGACGCCGCTCGTCGCGCTGCATCCGACCATGTGTCCTGCTCCTCGCGTCGAGCAGCTCGATGACCGCGGCGAGGTCCCGTTCGGGGTCGAATGGCCGCAGCCGAGCGGGGTTCTCGGGACGCGGGAGCTGCAGCAGCGCAGCCGTCCTGATGGTCCGCGTCAATCGCAGTCCGGCCAACGCGTAGCCGTGCGCTCGATAGAAGGCGGGGACGGTGGGATAGAGGCAGCTGAGCGCATCACCCCACTCGTGCTCGGCGTGCAGCATCGTGCGCACCAGGGTGCTGCCGACGCCGCGACCCCGGGCCTCGGGCGCGATGACCACGCCACCAACCCCACCCATCGCCACCCGCCGCCCGCCGAGCCACTGCCCGAAGGGCCACACGCCGCAGGATCCGACCAACTCGCCGTCGGCGTACGCACCCAAGCGGCGCTCGTCAGGGATGTAGGTGGGCTGCCCGTCCTCCGGCCACGCCACCACTCCGGCAGCGGAGAAGGCGTCCACCCGCATCTGGAAGGCCGCCGGGTAGTCGGCTTCCGCGAGCTGCCTGACTTCGACATCGTTCACGCGTCGAGCGTACGTCCAGGTCACCCTCGGCCACGACGCCGGCCCAGAGGTGCGTTTGGCACACATCGACCACTCCTGGGGCATCATCGGCCTCACACCGCCCAAGAGTCGTCTGTGACCTCACCTGCTGGGGAGGTTCTGGTCGATGTGTGCCGAGATCGTGGTCGTCTACCCTGCCTGCTCAGATGACTGCGCCTGCGCCCGCTCCTGACCCCCGCACCCTGGCTCGTGAGCTCGGGATGACCGATGACGAGTACGAGAAGGTGGTCCTGACGCTCGGCCGCGAGCCGTCGACTGCCGAGCTCGGGACGTACTCGGTCATGTGGTCCGAGCACTGCTCCTACAAGTCCTCCAAGATCTACCTCAAGACCCTGCCGACCGAGGGGCCGAACATCCTGGTCGGCCCGGGGGAGAACGCCGGCGTGGTCGACGTCGGCGACGGCCTGGCCGTGACGTTCAAGATCGAGTCGCACAACCACCCCTCCTACGTCGAGCCGTTCCAGGGCGCTGCAACCGGGGTCGGCGGGATCATCCGCGACATCCTCACGATGGGTGCGCGACCGATCGCCCTGATGGACCCGTTGCGCTTCGGCGACCCAGCGCTGGCCAAGACCCGCCAGGTCGTCGACGGGGTCGTGCGAGGGATCTCGCACTACGGCAACTCGATCGGGGTCCCGACCGTCGGCGGGGAGGTCGCGTTCGACCCCTGCTACAACGGCAACCCGCTGGTCAACGTCTTCTGCGTCGGCGTGCTCCCGTCCGACAACATCCAGCTGGCCAAGGCCGAGTCGGTCGGCGACATCGCCGTGCTGATCGGCCAGCGAACCGGCCGCGACGGCATCGGGGGCGCCTCGATCCTCGCGAGTGAGGAGTTCGACGAGGACGGCATCGACGATGCCAAGCGGCCCAACGTCCAGGTCGGCGACCCCTTCGCCGGCAAGCAGCTGATCGAGTCGTGTCTGGAGCTCTACGCCGCCGATCTGCTCAGCGGCATCCAGGACATGGGCGCGGCGGGGATCGCCTGCTCGACCTCGGAGATGGCCTCGGCCGCCGGGCTCGGCATGTCAGTGGATCTCGACAAGGTCGAGCTGCGTGAGGCGTCGATGGAGGCGTGGGAGATCCTGTGCAGCGAGTCGCAGGAGCGCATGCTCGCCATGGTCAGCCCGGACAAGCTGGACGAGGTGCTGGCCATCTGCGAGCGGTGGCAGATCGACGCCTCCCCCATCGGGGAGGTGACGGGTGGCGACCGGCTGGTGTTCCACCGGCATGGGGAACTGGTCCACGATGCGCCTGCCGGCTCGCTGGCGCACGACGGTCCGACGTACGAGCGGCCCGTCGCCGAGTGGGTCCACCCCCTCCGCGATGTCGACGTGGACGGCGACGCGGCAGCGCAGTTCGCCGACGGCCGTGACCTGATCGCCGATGTGATGGCGGTCCTGACCAGCCCGAACATCGCGCCGCCGGCGTGGGTGACCCAGCAGTACGACTCGATCGTGGGCCATGGCACCGTGCAGGGCATCGGTGCCGACGCGGCCGTCATCCGCCTGGATCCGGGTGTCACCCGTGGGATCGCGATCGCCACGGACGGCAATGGACGCTGGTGTGCACTCGATCCGACGGAGGGTGCCCGCCGGGTGGTGGCCGAGTCGGCTCGCAACGTCGCCTGCACGGGCGCCCGACCGGTGGCCGCGACCAACTGCCTCAACTTCGGCTCGCCGGAGAGCCCAGCGATCATGGGCCAGTTCCGCGACACCATCACCGGCATGGGTGAGGCGTGCCTGGCCCTCGGCACCCCGATCACCGGCGGCAACGTCAGCTTCTACAACCAGACCGGTGAGGTCGCAGTCCACCCCACTCCGGTGATGGGTGTCCTGGGCGTCCACCCCAACGTCGCCATCGCGACCCCGTCGGGCTTCACGTCGGCCCGGCACGCGGTGCTCCTGATCGGCGCCAAGACGGCGCCAGGTCTCAGCGGCAGCGAGTGGGACTGGGTGACCGGTGAGCGAATCGCCGGCTCCCTGGACCCGATCGATCTCGAACGTGAGGCCCGGCTGCACACCTTCCTCGCCATCGCGGGCACCGATGGGGTGATCGCCAGTGCGCACGACGTCTCCACCGGCGGGCTGGCCACCAGCCTGGTCGAGGCGTGCGGGACGGACTTCGGGGTCACGCTGGACCTGCGAACGCCGCTGCCGGAGCACCAGATGTGGTTCTCGGAGTCACCGGGACGGGTCGTGGTGTCGGCGGCTGACCCGCGCGCGGTTGATGCCCTGGCTCGTGAGCACGACCTCGACGTCGAGGTCCTCGGACTGACCACCAACGCTCGTCGACTGGTGGGCGGCTCGCTGGACCTGGATCTGGATGCCGTCGCGACGGCGCAGGCACGCGTCTTCCCCGACCTCCTCGGGCCCTGATGACGGCGTCTGCTCCCCGGCGGACATATCGCTTCGGGATCTGCTGTCCCGAATGGTGGGGCATGTGTCATTGACGCCGTAGCGTGCGAATCGCAGGGTACGGTCGATGGACTCCCCCAGCGCCCACAACATCGTGTTCCTGGCCTACGACGGCATCCAGACCTTGGATCTCGCCGGCCCACACGACGTGTTCGCGGGCGCCAACGCCGTGTTGGCCGACCAGGGCCGTCAGCCGGCCTACCAGCTGACCGTGGTGACGCCCACGGGCAGCGTGATCGCCAGCGAGAGCGGCCTTCGCATCGCCACCGTGCGAGTCGCCGAGGCTCCTGATCCCCTCCACACACTGGTGATCCCCGGCGGCATCGGGACCCGGACGGTCTCCAACGACCCGGCGTTCACAGCGGTCGCCGAAACTCTCGGCCGCCGAGCTTCACGCGTCCTGACGATCTGCAGTGGCGCCTTCGTCGCGGCCGCAGCGGGGCTCCTCGATGGTCACACGGTCACCACGCACTGGGCGAGGGCAGACGGACTGGCGCGTCGCTTTCCTGACGTCACGGTGGATCCAGAACCGATCTACATCGAGGACGGAGCCGTTTGGTCCTCCGCAGGCGTCACGGCCGGCATCGACCTGGCGCTGGCCATCGTCGAGCACGATCACGATGTCGAGGTCGCCCAGAGGATCGCCCGGTGGCTGGTGATGTTCCTGCGCAGACCCGGAGGCCAGAGCCAGTTCGCCACGCCGGTCTGGACCGACCGGGCCCGTACCGGACCCATTCGGCAGGCCCAGCATCGGATCGATGAGGATCCCGGCGCTGATCACCGCGTCGCGGTGATGGCGCGACGGGCCGGGATGAGCCAACGGCACTTCACCAGACGATTCAGCGATGAGGTCGGGCTGAGCCCCGCTCGCTACGTGGCGGCTGTCCGGCTGGAAGCTGCACGCCGGTCCCTCGAGAGCAGCGACGCCACCGTCAGCGCCATCGCCGGCGCGTGCGGCTTCGGCACAGCCGAGACCATGCGACGCACGTTCGTCCGTCGGCTGCGGACCTCACCCGACCAGTACCGACGTCGCTTCAGGGCAACACCCGAAACCCCAACACCCGACAGAACACGGAGTTCAGCATGAGCATCCAAGCCGTCATCCCCCTCTTCGACCGGTTCACCGCCCTGGATGGCATCGGGCCGTACGAGGTGTTGCAACGCATCCCCGACATCGACGTGACCTTCATCGGTCACGGCAGGGGCGAGGTCCGGTCCGAGAACGGCTTCCTCGGCGTGACCCGCGACGCGACCTTCGAGGACGTGCCCCGGCCGGACGTGATCGTCTTTCCGGGAGGCGTGGGTTCGCGACCACTGATGACCGATACCCGGGTGCTCGACTGGGTCCGCGCTGCACATGAGACGTCGACGTTCACGACGTCGGTGTGCACCGGCTCGCTGGTGCTCGGCGCCGCAGGTCTGCTGGATGGGCTGACCGCGACGACGCACTGGGGGGCGTTCGAGACGCTCGAGGGGACGGGCGCGACCCCGGTCCCGGACCGTGTGGTGGAGCACCTCGATGATCGCATCATCACCGCAGCCGGTGTGTCCTCTGGCATCGACATGGCGCTGCGCCTGGTCGAGCTGTTGATCGACCGCACGGCGGCCGAGGCGGCACAGCTCATGATCGAGTACGACCCGCAGCCGCCGTTCGATGCCGGTTCGGTCGAGGCAGCCGGGCCGGAGGTGAAGCAACGGGTGCAGGAGTACGCCACGCAGCGGAAGTAGCTGGCCCTCAAGCCCCGTCCTGCAGGACCAGGGACGCCTCCGCGCCCGCGATCACCAGCGCATCACCGTCGGTCTCCCATGTCAGGCCTTCTCCAGCCAGCAGATCCATCAGCCAGCGGTCCTGCGCCATCAACGGCTCCGCACATCCGCGGCGGGTCATCGAGCCGTTCGTCAAGCTCACCTGACCGTCCTGGTCGACGGACCAGGCGAATCGGATCACGTTGCAGCCAGCCATGACCGCAACTCGCTCGTCCTCGAAGGTCATCGTGATGCCGGTCCCGTCGACCATCTCGTAGCCCTGCACCGTGGTCGCCTCGAGTGTCCGCCCCATGAGATCGTCTGCCGTCAGCGGCGCCGCGGCTGCTGCCTCCGTCGAGGTCGACGTGTCCTCGGCTGACCCGGTGGAACTGACCTCACCCGCACGGGAGGCACAGGCCGACAGCAGGAGGGCGAGAACAGTCAGGCTGGGCATCAGATGTCGCATGTCCGGTCCGACGCTGGCGGGAGCCGGAACGTTCCCGCCATCACGGTCTCCGAGTCGGTGGGATTCTCAACCGGCTGCGCGAGCTCTGCATCACCGGTCGCTCGCGCCAAGACGCCGGTCTCCGAGCCGGTCGGATTCTCAACCGGCTGCGCGAGCTCTGCGCAACTGCCACAGGAAGAGCGTCAACCCGGCTGGTCCGAACCACCACGTGAGCAGGCAGGCCAGCCGTGCGTTGATCCCCTCCTCCTGCGCTGTCCGCCAGATCCACTCACCGACGAAGAGGTCGAACGTCAGGTAGTGCGTCCAGCCGACCAACGTCCCCTCGGGGCGGGAGAAGCCTCTGGCGACCGAGGGCCCGCTAATGAAGTTCACCCGTTCGCCGCCTGACTGGGACGCCTTGACCAGCAGTCCCACGTAGGTCAGGCCAAGCCCCGCATGGACGGGCGCGGTGTGCTTCACGACGGTCTCGGTGAGCCTCTGTCGCGGCAGCAGGATGAGGAGGAGCCAGACCGGAACGGTCGAGAAGCTGATCGCGCTCCAGGCCCGCAACTGCCATGGCTGCCACTCGGTCGAGTTGCTGGGGGTGGTCATGACCCTCTTCTACACCGCCATCGGGTCGGTGGCCGATGAGCCTCTGCCGTCTACCCTGCTACGCGTGACCGCAGACCAGACGGCCGAGTGGGGCAAGGAGGGGCCGAAGGACGCCTGCGGTGTCTTCGGAGTGTTCGCACCGTCCGAGCACGCCGCCAAGCTGTGCTACTACGGCCTCTACGCGCTGCAGCACCGAGGCCAGGAGTCGGCGGGGATCGCGGTCAGCGACGGCACCTCCATCCTGGTCACCAAGGAGATGGGGCTGGTCAACCAGGTCTTCGACGACGGCGGCCTGGACGCCCTCGAGGGACACCTGGGCATCGGGCACGTGCGATACTCCACCACCGGCGCCTCGACCTGGGACAACGCCCAGCCGACGTTCCGCTCGACGCCGGGCGGGCACGTCATCTCCCTGGGCCACAACGGCAACCTGACGAACACGCGGTTCCTGTCCGGCCAACTGCAGGATCTTCGCTCCGCCCGAGCCGCTGCTCTCCGAGCCGGCGGGATCCTCGATCAGCTGGCGGAGCTGCCCGGCGACAAGTGCTCCTCCGACTCCGACCTGCTCAGCGCGCTGATCAGCGAGACGCGAGATGAGTTGAGCGACGGCGGCACCATGGAAGCCCTGCAACAGGTACTGCCCAACGTCGACGGCGCCTTCTCGTTGGTCGTGATGGACGAGACCACCATCTACGGCGCCCGCGACCCCCAAGGCGTCCGCCCCCTCGTCATCGGTCGCCTCAAGAGCGGCGGCTGGGTGATCGCCAGCGAAACCGCCGCTCTCGACATCGTCGGCGCCTCCCGCGTCAGGGACGTCGAACCCGGCGAGGTCGTGGCCATCAACGCCGACGGCTTCACGACGGCGCGGTTCGCAGACGCACGTCCCAAGTCGTGTGTCTTCGAGTACATCTACGTGGCGCGGCCCGATCACATGACCGAGGAGACGACGATCTACGGCGCTCGCCGGCGCATGGGCGAGCTGCTGGCCGAGGAGGCGCCGGTCCAGGCAGACCTCGTCATCCCGGTCCCGGACTCCGGGCTCGCGGCAGCTGGGGGCTACTCGGCGGCCAGCGGCATCCCCTACGCCGAGGGACTGACCAAGAACCGATACGTCGGCCGGACCTTCATCCAGCCGACCCAGTCGCTGCGGCAACTGGGCATCCGCCTGAAGCTCAATCCCATCGTCGACATCATCGAGGGCAAGCGCCTGGTCGTGGTGGACGACTCGATCGTCCGCGGCAACACCTCACGGCAGCTGATCCAGATGCTCAAGACTGCCGGCGCGTCAGAGGTCCACCTGCGCATCACCGCGCCGCCGATCAAGTGGCCCTGCTTCTACGGCATCGACTTCCCGACACGAGCCGAGCTCATCGCCGGCGGCCTGGCCGTGGAGGAGATCCGCACCTTCCTTCGGGCCGACTCGCTGGCCTACCTGTCGATGGACGGTCTGATCGAGACGACCAAGCTGCCGGCGTCGAAGCTCTGCATGGCCTGTCTCGACGGCAACTATCCGATCCCCGTCGAGGAGCTGCAGCGCAAGGACGGCAAGGCGGTCATGGCAACGCTGTTCGACCAGGCCTGAGGCGGGTAGAGGACACCCGTGACCACCGACCCTCCAGCGGGAGGCCAGACCTACGCGGCCGCCGGCGTCGACCTGGATGCCGCCGATGCCGTCATCGAGCGGATCAAGCCACACGTCGAGCGGACGCGACGGCCGGAGGTCCTCGACTCCATCGGCGGCTTCGGCGGCCTCTTCGCCCTGGACACCACCCGGTTCTCCGAGCCGGTGATGGTCACCGCAACCGACGGCGTGGGCACCAAGTTGGCACTGGCTCGCCAGTTGGGTCGGCACGACACCGTCGGCATCGATCTGGTGGCGATGGTCGTGGATGACATCGTCGTCTCCGGCGCCGAGCCGCAGGTCTTCCTGGACTACATCGCCGTCGGTGCGCTGGATCCTGACATCGTCACCGACGTCGTCGCCGGCATCGCGGACGGCTGCGTCCAGGCCGGTTGCGCGCTCGTCGGCGGCGAGACCGCCGAACACCCCGGCGTCATGGCGGCCACCGACTACGACCTGGCCGGCTTCGGCGTCGGCATCGTCGAGCGCAACCAGATCCTCGGTCCGCATCGTGTGCGCGCGGGCGACCAGCTGATCGGCATGCGGTCCAGTGGTGCCCACAGCAACGGCTACAGCCTCATCCGCCGTCTGGTCGAGGACGTGGACCTGGCTGACACCCACGGCCTGGACGCCCCCCTCGGCGAGGTGTTGCTGCGGCCGACCGCGATCTACACCAAGCCGTGCCTCGCACTGGCGGAGGCGGGGCTCGCGTCTGCCCTGTGCCACGTCACCGGTGGGGGGCTGCCTGGCAACCTGCCGCGGGTGCTGCCGTCGGGGCTCGGCGCAGAGATCGACACGGGGTCCTGGGAGCCCGGCCCGCTGTTCGAGTTGCTGGCCGGCCTCGGTGACGTCGCCGCCGCGGAGATGTTCCGCGTCTTCAACATGGGGGTCGGCATGGTGGCGGTGACCGACCCGGCCCGGACGGCAGGTGCTCTTGAGGTGGTGGCCGAACACGGCGTAGACGCGTGGGTGATGGGGAGCGTCACCGAATCCTCGGGCGTGCACGTGCGGTGACGCATGCGTGACCTTCCTCGCTCATGGCGGGACAACTCACGCATGCGTAGGCACCAGCGCGCCGAGCCGGACCCGTCCATCCGGCGCGGACGTCAACCGCGACCGACCGCCCGTCGGAAGCGTGCAGCGATGACCGCTGCCGGCATGCCATCGTTGATGACATCGGCGGCCCCCAGATCAAGCGCCGTCTCCTCGGTCCGGATGTCGGGCGAGGACAGCGCCACGATCACCGGCAGCGACGTCGTGGCAGGCCGACTCCGCAGGGTCGTCAGCGCCTCCGAGAGGTCGCGGGCCTCGGCACCCACCACGATCAGGTCCACGGACGACTCGCGACAGCGGTCGAGTGCCTCCTCCAGCGTCTCCACCTGCTGGATCGGATGATGGGCCGGCACCGCCTCGGACACGATCGCACCCGTCAGCTGGTCACCGAGGACGAGCACACGCATGTTGCCTGAGGTCTTGCGCTTCTCGCGATACATGTGCGCGTCGGCGACATCCATCAACTCGCTGATCGAGGGGTTGACGTGTGGGTCGAACCGCGCAGCACCGATCGTGACCGCCAACGGGAAGTCCACCAGGTCGTCGATGGACGACGCGGCCGACTCGAGCCGGTCGAAGGCCTCGTCCAGTGACTCCGGACGACCCTTCGTGCCGGTCAGCAGCACACAGAACTCATCACCCCCCACGCGGGCCACGATGTCGGAGTCACGCACCGTCCGGGTCAACATGTGAGCGGTCTCGATGACTGCGCGATCCCCTGCCCGATGACCGAAGCGGTCGTTGATGAACTTCATGTCATCGATGTCGATGAAGACCATCAGCGCTTCGCGGCCCTCTCGCTGGGCTACTCGGAGCGCCTGCTCCCCGAGCGCCAGGAATGCCCGACGGTTGCCGACACCCGTCAACTGGTCAGCCAGGGCGAGACGCTGCAACTCCTTGCGCATCCGGACCCGCTGGCTGACGTCGCGCAGCATCGCCACCTGGGTGCCGTTGCCTGCCTGGGCCACGCGGAGCTCGGCCACTCGAACCCCGCGAGTGCCGCTGATCAACTCGATCTCGACCGCCTCTCCGGTGGCCAGTGGCAGCCCGAGGTCGGTGCCGATCAGCTCGTCCGGGTCACGGCCCAGCAGGTCAGCCGCTGCCGCATTGGCGAAGGTCACCATCCCATCGGGATCGATGGCGAGCATTCCGTCCGTGCTGACGCGGACCATCAGCTCGAAGAGCTCAGGTCGCAGGTCGGGGTCAACCTCGTCAGGCACGGAGGACGGTCGCTCGCTAGTCGTCAAAGAGGGTCTCGATCCGTGTGACCTCATCGGAGGTGATTTGTCGCGGATTTCCGGCCAGAATCCCGCTGACGCCGTGGAAGGCCGAACCCAGGTGTATGCCCTCGCCGTTGATGGTGAACTCGCGGATGTCCTTGTCGTGCATCGACCCGCGCATCTTGAGCACGGTCAGCCCACGTCGCATCTGCCCGGCCAGTTCGACGTAGCGCAGCAGGATGATCGCGTCGGTCAGCGTCGAGATGTGCGCGTCGGTGACCGACGCGCCGCCCATCAACGACGCCGTCGTGGACGTGAACATCGCGGCTGCCCGCTCCTGCTTCAGGAACGATGTCAGCGCGATCACGAACTCGCGGAAGGACGCATCGGTCGAGCCCCGCTCCAGTGCCGAGAGGCTGTCGACCGCCACCCGATTCGGCTGGAACTCTGACACCACCCGCCGGACGTGGAGCAGGTGGTTCTCGAGGGATGCGCTCTCGGGGTAGTCGTTCACCACCAACAGGTCCCCGGACGCCTCGTACTGCTCCAGGTCGAAGCCCCAGCCCACGGCGTTGCGGAACAGTTGCTCGCGCCCCTCCTCGTAGGCCAACAGCAAGGACCGCTCACCGCGTTCGAGACCGCCGGCGACGAAGTGTGTGGCCATCAGGGTCTTGCCGGTGCCCGTCGCCCCGCTGAGCAGCACGATCGAGTCGTCGTACAGACCGCCGTGCAGCATCCGGTCGAGCTGGTCCGAGCCGGTGGTGATCCGGTGCCCGGAACCGTGCGAGGTCAGCTCCATGGCAGCCGACGGGATCATGACGATGCCCTGCTGCGGCACGACCGTGTAGGGGTACTGACCCGTGTGGTGCATCGCCCCGCGCATCTTCAGGATCTCGATGCTGCGACGACGGTGCTCACCGGTGAGTGCGTTGCGCAAGATCACGACGTTGTCGCTGACGAACTCCTCCACACCCCACTTCGAGACCGGCCCGTAGTCGAGGTCCCGCTCCGCGGTGAGGACGGCGGTGACGCCGATCGCCTTCAAGGCGGTTGCCAGTCGATACACCTCCTGTCTGATGGTGTCGGCGCTGACGAAGTGGTTGAACAGCGCACCCAGCGAGTCGATCGACACCCGCTTGGCACCGACCCGGTCAGCCGCATGGCTGATGCGACTGATCAGACCCTCCAGGTCGAAGGGGCCGGACTCGACCGGTCGCTCGACGTCAGACGGGGCACCGTCGACGAAGGCCCACCTGCCCTCCTGCTCCCACTGCTGGATCGGAAAGCCGAGACCGCTGGTGTTTCGTCGTATGTCCTCGACGGACTCCTCGAACGTGACGAAGACGCCTGGTATGCCCAGCCGGATCCCTTCTGCCAGGAACTGGCAGGCGAAGATCGTCTTCCCGGCACCGGCCGTCCCCGAGACGAGGGTCAGCCGGCTGCTCGGAAGGCCGCCGTAGCTGATCACGTCGAGCCCGGAGATGCCGGTGGGCGTCTTCTCCACCTCATCCTCCGGGTGGAGGAGACCCGCAACGCTCGGTCGTGATCTCATGGGAGCTCGCCCGCCTCAGGGTCGAGCTGCAGGCTGTGCAGCACCACGGCCGTGTCGGACAGGTCGCCGATCAGCCGTCGGGGTGGCAGCGGGTTGTTGCGGAGCAGCGTCGGCGTCGCCAGGATCAGCGCCTTCTCAGCCAGGTCCGGCCGGTCCAACACGTCGACGACCTCGACCTCGAACGGGATCCCGCGGTGGTCCAGCAGTCGCTGCAGGTTCTGGAGCGCTCGCTCGGCTCTTGGGCTTCGGCCCGCCACGTAGAGGGTCAAATCGAGCGGTGAGGACGTCACGGTGCGCCACCGGTGCTGGCGGCGGCTGCGGGCGTCGCCTCGTTCACGCCAGCCATCATCTGCCCGCGATAGGCCCGCACCAGGTGGCCCATCACCTCCACCAGCAGCAACCGCCCCTCCGAGGTGATCACCCCGCCCAACTCGCGGTCGCTGGTGCGGAACTGTCGCCGCAGCACGGCCCCGTGCACCTCCGTGAGCTCCCGCGGGCCGAACCGAAGGTCGGCGAGCGTGGCGGCGTAGGCCCGGATCTCCTCACGCGGATGCTGCGGCTCCGTGGAGGTCCGCGCGTGGACGACCGCGTCGAGGAGCCGCTCGTGCTCGTCGAGCAGGGCCAGCACAACACCGGGCACCATCTCCACCAGTGGGTCGGACGGCAGCCCGCGTCCGAGGGACTCGCGATCGCTGAGCCGCCCCAGTTCCCGCGCCACGGCCGCACCTGCTCGCTGTTCCTCGGCGCTCTCCGGACCACGAGCGGCCCTGGTCTGCCGACGTGCCAGCGCACGTCGCAACGAGCGTCCGAGCGACTCCGCAGTGATCTCATCCTTCAGGAGGACCTCCTGCGCACCGGCGAGGATCGGCTTGATCTCATCCTCGGGGCTGAGGAACGAGGACATGACGATTACGGCCACACCCGGGTCCAGGCCCCGGATGTTCTCGATGCTCCGGTTCAGGCGTGAGTCGGGCAGATGTAGATCGAGCAGCACGACGTCGCAGTCGTCGAGGGCAGCCTGCGCTGCCCCCCAGGTCCGCACCGCGTGGGTGCTCACTCCATCGAGCTGCGAGACATAGGTCTGCACCAGCGCGAGGAAGTCGGGGTCGTCTTCGACTATCAGGACGCGCATGCAGACCTTCGGGCTGGTGACAGTCCCGGAATGGTAAACGAGTCCGGCGACGCCCGTTGCCCTGGCGGCCGGTTAGGCGCCACCGAGGAGGCGATTGATCCCCCGGGCCAGCCGAGTTGGCTCGGGCGGGGCCGGAAGGTCGGTCTCTGGATCCTGCTCGTGGACGGCAGCCAGCACCTGGCCGATCTGGGGGTTGGAGAGGGAGCGGTCACCCACGGTGAGGGTGGGGACGAGCTCATTGCCATCGTTGACGCTGCGGACGAACGCTGCGCCCTGCGAGTCCTCCCAGATGTTCACGTCCTCGTAGGGCACCCCGCTGGAGTCGAGCTGCGACTGCAGTCCCGCACAGAAGGGACAGCCGGGGCGCCAGTACAGCGTGATCGGAACGGTTGTTGTGGGCATGGGCGCAAGGTCCTTCGCGAGGCGTCGATCGGTCTGCCGAGTGGGGCCGGAGGACATATGAACTCTCCGGTCGGCCAGCGTGTTCCCGGCCGCCCTACTCTGGTGCGGATGCACGAGCTCGTCATCGTCGTCGACGACCACGCCGGGATCCGGGAGCTGCTGGTGCGAACGTTGGCGGCCCACGGCTTCACGGCGTCTGCGTTCGCGTCCGCCGAGGCTGCGCAGGCGGGCGCCAACTGGGCCGAGGCTTCGCTGGCCCTGATCGACTGGATGATGCCGGGGATGCCCGGCACCGATCTGATCACCTGGGTGGCCGAGCACCATCCCGACGTTCACCTCGTGGTGGTCACCGCCGCCCGGGAGGCGCTGCTGCTCAGCATGCCGGAGATCGTCGACCACGCCGTGATCCTGGACAAGACCGATCTGACGCCGGAGCGATTGCGGCAGATCATCGCCGCCTAGCCATCACTCCTTCTTGGCGCGACTGGGTGCGACACGGGGCGGCTCTCCCGGCATCTTCGGGTACACCGGTGGCCACGGCGCGTCCATCAGCCCGGCCGCCATGTCGCGATCGTGCAGCGCGAGCAGCGGCTCCAGTGACTGCGGGTCGTCGTACATGGCGGCCCAGGGGTCCCCTTCGGCGGCCACCTTCGGCGGCACGGTGCTGATGGTCAGATCGTCGGGGACGATGTCGCCCAACTCCTCCCATCGGAACGGCGCGGAGACCTGCGCACCGACCTTGGGACGGGCGCCCCACGCACCGAACACCGTCTTGTGCGGCGCGTTCTGGTTGTAGTCGACGAACACCCGCTCGCCCCGCTCCTCCTTCCACCACGACCAGGTCAGCTGCTCCGGATGCCGGCGCTCGAGCTCGCGTGCCAGGGCAACAGCCCCCGCACGAACCTCGTAGGAGTCCCACCTCGGCTCCAGTCGCACGTACACGTGGATGCCGCGCTTCCCGCTGGTCTTGGGGAAGCAGGCGATGCCAAGTTCGTCCAGCAGGTCCTTCAGGAGCAACGCCGCCCGCTGCAGCTCACCGAAGCCCACACCCTTGGCCGGATCGAGATCCAGCCGCAGCTCGTCGGCGACGGCACGGCGTTGCCTCCCGCCCCACTGCTCGACGTCGATGTCAGGTTGCTCGATCCGTGATCTGGTGGCGGAGTCGAACACGACCACCTCCCCGTCGTCGCCGACCCGCAACGGCCAGACGTGGAAGCCCAGACAGCCCATGTTGACCGCCCACGCGATGTGGGCCAGATCGACACCCACCAGCGCATTGGACGGCGTGCCGTTGACGGTCTGGACCATGGTGGTCTGCAGCCACTCCGGGACACCCTTGGGCACCCGCTTCTGGAAGAACGACTTGCCGCGGGCGCCGTCGGGGAAGCGCTCGAGGAGGAGGGGTCGGCGGCCGAGGGTGGCCATGAGCGGCTCTTCGACGGCCTCGTAGTAGCGAACCAGGTCCAGCTTGGTCTCCTCGCGCTTGGGGAAGAAGACCTTGTCGGGGCTGGTGATCCGCACCGCCCGACCGGCGAGGTCGAGCACGATCGGGTCACCGGCGCTGTCGGACACGCCACCAGTGTGCCTGACGGGACGACGCCGGCGGAGAAGCCCCCAAGCGCCGTCAGCTCAGCAGGGCAAGGGCCCGGTTGTGGGCCGGGTCGACGGTCTCGCCCTCGGCCACCGGTCCGGGTGGTGTCCCGTCGCCGAAGGGACTGCCGCCCAGCTCCTCCCGGTGGTGCGGCGTGGCCCAGACGCGCTCGTCAGGGCCGAGCGGCACCACGCCGGTCGGGTTGATGTCGAGGTGGGTGGCGTAGTAGTGCTCCTTGATGCGCTGGAAGTCCTGGGTGTCGCCGAACCCCGGGGTCTGGAACAGGTCGCGGGCGTACGCCCAGAGGACGGGCATCTCCGTCAGCTTGCTCCGATTGGCCTTGAAGTGGCCGTGGTAGACCGCGTCGAAGCGAACCAGCGTGACCCACAGCCGCACATCGGCCTCGGTGATCGTGTCACCGACCAGGTAGCGCTGCGTCTCAAGCCGCTCGGAGAGCTGGTCCATCCGCGACCACAGGGCGGTGTAGGCCTTCTCGTAGGCCGCTTGGGAGCCGGCGAACCCGCACTTGTAGACCCCGTTGTTGATGTCCTCGTAGAAGCTGTCCGCCACCTCGAGGATCTCGTCCCGGTGCTCCTCCGGGAACAGGTTCGGCGCGCCTTCGCGGTGGTAGGCCGTCCACTCGGTGTTGAAGTCCAGCGTGATCTGCGGGAAGTCGTTCGTGACGACCCGGCCCGAGGACACCTCGACGATTGCAGGGACCGTGATGCCCTTGGGGTAGTCCGGGAAGCGCTTGAGGTAGGCGTCCTTGAGCTTGGGGATGCCGAGCACCGGATCGACCTCGCCCGGATCGAGATCGAAGGTCCACGAGTCGCTATCGTGCACCGGCCCGGCGATCGCCATCGAGATCGCGTCCTCGAGCCCGAGGAGGCGACGCGTGATCAGCGTTCGGTTGGCCCAGGGACAGGCGTGGGCCACGGCCAAGCGATAGCGACCCGGCTCGACCGGCCACTCGTACTTCCCGTCCGGCTCGGCCACGATCCGATCCTCGATGTAGGCCGTGTCGCGCGTGAACTCTTCTTCGATGTACTCGGTGTGATCCTTCGCCATGGGGAGAACGGTACCCGTACGAATTCAAACGAATCCCTCTGCGGTGACTCAGAAGACAAGTAACTCAAATGTGAGGTGACTCAGAAGACGACCGTCCGCTCGGCGAAGCGGAACACCCGCTGCTCGGCGAAGGCCTTGACGGCACGCGAGAGCACGATCCGCTCGACGTCCCGACCGATGATCACGAGGTCCTCGGGGGTCTGGAGGTGGGAGACCCGGGCCACGTCCTGGTCGATGATCGGTCCCTCGTCCAGATCCGCGGTGACGAAGTGAGCGGTGGCGCCGATCAGCTTGACCCCTCGCTCCCAGGCCTGGTGGTAGGGCTTGGCCCCCTTGAAGCCCGGGAGGAAGGAGTGGTGGATGTTGATGGCGCGACCGTCGAGCTTCCGACAGAGGTCGTCGGAGAGGATCTGCATGTACCGCGCCAGCACCACCAGTTCGGCACCGTGTTCGTCGACCAACTCGAGCAGACGACCCTCCGCCTGCGGCTTCGTCTCGCGCGTCACCGGAACGTGGACGAAGGGCACACCGTACTGGGCAGCCACCGGCTGCAGGTCCCAGTGGTTGGAGACGACCGCTGCGACGTCCAGCGGCAACTCACCCGCGTGCCAGCGGTAGAGCAGGTCGCGCAGGCAGTGGTCGAACCTGCTGACCATGATGATGGTCCGCGTCCGGTGCTCGGCGGGGCGGATCTGCAGGCCACCGTCCCCCACGTTGACCGCGCTGCGAACCGTGGCCTCGAGCTCCTCGACCAGGTCGTGATGGTCGCCGGTAGCGGCCAGGGTGAAGCGGGTCCGCATGCAGAACCGCTCGACGGACGGCTCGCTGAACTGCACGTTGGAGAGGATGTTCCCACCGGACCCGGCGATCCCGGCCGTGACCGCAGCGACGATTCCTGGCTGATCCGGACAGTCGAGCGTGAGGATGTGGCTGGTCGTCATCAGCCCGATGGTGACACGGCCCGTGCGATGTGGTCACCCTGGGGAGGCAGGCCCCACCGCCACAGATGTCGGCGAAGCGGGTTGTCCGCGCGTCGGAAGATCTGCCACATGACGGCCATGAGAGCTCCGACATCGTTGCGGTCCGAGAGGTAGACCCGCTGCGCAGACGTCGGTAGGGAGAAGAAGACGTCGAAGAAGTCCACCACGCCCGCCGCATCCAGGGCGAGTACCGCCTCGAGGCCACGCCGACGGAGGTGATGGACGACGAGGGCGGAGCGTGGCCACAGAACCTCACGCACAGCCGCCGCGGCCTCGACCTCGTCGGGGAGACCCGCGATCAGGGCCTCGACGACGGCGTCGACCAGCATCAACGAGGCTCCCAGGCTGTAGCCCGTGGCCGGGTGCATGGTCGGCGCCGCCGCACCGAAGGCCACGACGGGGCCGACGCCGGCGGTCGGCGGGGTGTCCACGGGGAACCGAACCTGCTCCGCGTGGGCGGCCGACGTCTCGATGCCGCGAGCCCGCAGGCGGAGGTGCAGGCGACGCTCGAGCACCGGCACGGGCAGCGCAGGGCGGCGGGCCAGCGCAGTCTCCTCGAGCAGCACCAGCGGGGTGCCGTCCGCGGACTCACCCATCGGCACGGCGTAGAGGAACGAGGGCCAGCCGTTCTGGCCGTGGTCAGCACGCCAGTCCATGAAGGCCTGCGTGATCCCACCCTGGTCGGGCACGGTGATCCCGTACGCCGTCTGCTCGGCGCGCACACCGGCCGGAACACCGCCTGAGAGCACGCGACGGGGGCCACTGCAGTCCACGATGACCCGCGTGTCGACCTCGGCGCCGCCGCCCAGGAGGAGCGTCGCCCCACGTGCACCCCGTCGGAAACTGATCGCCCGACTCGGGACGACGGTCACCCGCTCATGGGGGGCTGTCAGGGACGACTGGAGGCGGCGTGTGGACAGCATGGCGTAGGGCCGCTGGATGAGATGCTCACGTCGCGCGATCGCCCGTGGCGTGGCCATCGTCGCGGCGACGACCCCGTCCGGGAGCCACTCCGGCAGCTCATCGTGCCAGGCCCCGTAGGTTGCCGGCCAGGCTCGTCCTGCAGCCGGGTCGACGAGACAGACCTCGAGGCCGCGTGCAGCGGCTCGACGCGCGAGAGCGGATCCGGCGGGCCCGCCACCGGCCACGGCGACGTCGCAGGTGGTTCGGTCGGCCGACGACATGAGCCACGATCGTAGAGGTCTCGGCAGACTGGTCGTCATGGCAGGACAACTGCAACTGCGGTTCCGGATGTCGGTCGATGATCCCTCCGAGATGCCTCACTCGCGAGCCGAGGTTGCGGTGATCGGCCGTTCCAACGTGGGCAAGTCCTCGTTGGTCAACGCCCTGGCCCGCACGCCGGGGTTGGCCCGCACGTCCAAGACACCGGGGCGGACGCAGCTGCTCAACGTCTTCGACGCGACCACGGCATCGGGCGCCGTCGGAACCCTGGTGGACCTTCCGGGCTACGGCTACGCCAAGGCGCCAGCCGCCCTGCGCGTGCGGTGGCAGGAGCGCATGGAGGCCTACCTGCTGGACCGCGAGCCGCTCAGCATGATCATCAGCCTGATCGACGGCGCCGTCGGGCCGACTCGTCTGGACATCGCAACCGTTCGGTGGATGACCTACAACCACCTGCCCTTCACGGTCGTCGCCACCAAACAGGACAAGGTGAAGTCATCGAGGCGACAAGCGCGGCGGAGGGAGGTGGTGGCCGGCCTCGAGCTGCCGACAGATGTCGTCATGTGGGTCAGCGCGGAGCGCAACACCGGCATGGATCGACTTCGCGCCGCCACGGCTCGCTGGATCGAGCGCCCCAGCGGTGACTAGCCAGGCCTGCCCATTCACACACTGTCCGTTCGGCGGTGAGGGCTCAGATTCAGGACACCATGAGTGGGTAGGTTTAGGCGGTGTCGAGCTCACACCCGAGTTCGATGAGTTGTGTGCCAGCAGCCCGCCGGCCCGTCAAAGAGAGTGATCACAGTGGTTCAAGGAACAGTCAAGTTTTTCAACGCCGAGAAGGGGTTCGGGTTCATCGCGCCGGACGGAGGTGGCGACGACGTCTTCGTCCACTTCTCCAACATCGTGGCAACGGGCTACAAGAGCCTCGACGACGGCCAACGGGTCGAGTTCGAGATCGGCCCGGGACGCAAGGGCGACGAAGCTCGCGACGTGAAGCCGCTGGACTAGGCGCGCCGTCCGCCAGCCGCCATTCGAAGGCCGACCCGTTCGAGGGTCGGCCTTCGTCGTTGCTCCGGCGGTCCGGCTCTGCTCACAACCCGTCGATGATGTCGGAGAGCATCTCGTTGTACCCCAACTCCGACGACGGGATCTGCGGCGTGAATCCCATGCGAACAACCACCAGCTCTTCGGATGGGACGACGAAGACCCGCTGACCGTCATGTCCGGAGGCCCAGAAGGCATCTGCCGGCACATCGGGCAGCACGAGGTCGCCGTCACCCGTGTCGTTGGCCCACCAGTGCGCAGCGTGGCCGGCGTCCTCCCCCTCCGCGGCGCGACTCTCGCTGGAGTACTCGACCCACTCCGGCGGCAGGAGCTGCTCGCCCTGCCACGATCCGCCGTCGGCGAACCAGAGTCCGAAACGCGCCCAGTCGCGAGGGGTCGCCCACAGGTAGGAGGAGCAGACCAGGTCGCCGCTCGCGTCCGGCTCCAGCACGGCGGTGTGCATCCCCAGGGGTCGGAACACCAGCTCGTGGGCCAGCGCCTCACCGGTGCCGGTCTCGGTGTGCAGGATGTCGCAGATGATGTTCGTCGTGCCGCTGGAGTACTGGGTGACCGAGCCGATGTCGCTCTCCAGGGGGAGGTCTGCTGCGTAGGCCCCCATGTCGGTCTGGCGGTACAACATCTCGGTCACGGGCGTGCCGAGGGCATAGGTCTCGTCCCACTCGAGCCCACTGGCCATGTGCAGCAGGTCGTCGAGGGTGATCGCGGCCCGATCGCCCGTCCAGGCCGACACCAGGTTGTCCTGGTCGAGGGTGAGGACGCCGTCGGCCACGAGACGGCCGACCATCGCGTTGGTGACCGACTTCGCCATGGACCACCCCAACTGGGGCGTGTCGGCGTCGAAGCCGTCGGCGTAGCGCTCGGCGACGATCTGGCCCTCGTGGACGACCACGACCGCTCGTGCCCCGACGGCACGGCCCGCTGGGTCATCTTCGGCGAACGCCGAGTCGAGAGCCGCTTCCAGGGCGGCGCTGTCGACGTCAGCCGGTGGCGGGGGGACGGTCTCACCCAGCGGCCACACCTCGTCCGCCACGATCTCCACCGGGTCGGGGCTGGTCAGGGTGGGACGCTCGTCGGCCAAGGTGCATCCGAGGCCGGGCGTGTGCCACGCAGTCTGGCCGAACAGCCCGAACAGGGCCGCCGATGCGGTTCCCTCCGACTCATCGACGCTGGTCGACATGAGCGGAACCAAGGGGTTCGGCGGAAGATCTGCGGCCGGAGCCTCGACGCCACGCCCAGCCAGCAAACGAACGGCGCAGGCGTTGTGTGCGGCGTAGCCGGTGGCGGTCTCGAGGAGGGGGCGGGCGTAGAGCAGGACACCCGCCACGATGAGCACGACGGCGACGCCTGAACCCAACAGGACCTTCCGCGCGCGGCTCATGGCGGCAACCGTACCCCCCACTCTCAGCGGTTGAAGCCGCGAGACTCCGCGACGATCTGGTGACCGATCATGTCAGCCTTCGATGCCAGTTCGTCGGCGCGCGCCAAGTCGGTCGCCAGGAGTCGTTGCGCCTCGGCCAGCATCTGACCGGCGCTCTGGAGGCGAACCTTGGCCTCTCGGCTCCAGCCGATCAGGCCGAGACCGCTGGCCGCCGTCGCGCGGTTGATGGCCCACGTGGCGTCCTGGATCTTCCGGGCGACGTGGCCGTGGTAGGCCTGCGTTCGTTGCTGATCGCTCCGGGCACCGAACAGCACCGCATCGGTGACCGAATCGATCTCCCGCAGTCGCGCGCAGGCGACGAACGGGTCGGCACGGCCGCTGGCAGCCATCGCCTCGGTCTGGGCCAAGGTCTCGGCCGCTCGCTGCAACTGCGCCCCGTGGGCTGGCGAGACCTGCGGGCGGTGCTGCGCCACGAATGCGCGGGCCGCCTCCAGGCTGCGGACGGCCTCGGCGTGCAGGGCCGGGTAGGCCCGGATGGCGGCCTCGAGATCCTGCCGCAGGGTGTGGACGCTCGTGTTCAACTGGTCCAGCCTGGCCAGGTCGGCCTCGACGCCTGCCAATGATTCCTCGGCGCGGGCGAAGCTCTGGACGTCCATCGTGAGGGCCTGGCGGGCATGATCGAGCCCGGTATGGGCCTGCCGGATGAGCGCGGTCGCCTGAGCTGGCGAGTCCGCCAGACCGTCCCAGACGGACGGGGCGAAGCGGTCGCGAATGGCGTGCAGACCGTCATTGATGTCCTGGATGGTCTGGGATGCGCCGTCCGCCCGCGCCATCAGCGCCGCATGCCGACGAAGCAGGTCGGCCCGGCGTGCGCCCAACCCTCGAGCCTGCCCGAGGACGTGATCAACTGACTCGCTGACCCGGCGGAGCGTCGTCGTCGCCTCCCACAGCTGTGCGCCGGCCAGTGTCCGGCGAGCCACCTCCAGCTGCCGACCGTCGGTCTCCAGCCGGTCAGTCAGGTGGTCGACCCCGAAGCCGATGGCGCGGGCGTCCTCGATCGCCTGCGCGGCCGCCTCCATCCGGTCCTCGATCTGCCCGAGCAGGGCGGCGCTCCCGCTCTCCGCCCGCTCTGCCGCGTGGACCACACCCGACAGCTCGGCAATCGCCTGACCGGCCTGGTCGATGATCCCAGCGACTCGGCTCCAGCCGTCACGGACGGCGTGGGCGACCGGCACCGAGTCGAGCTCGGGCTCCTCATCGGCTTCGATGCGGACGTAGGCCGAGGTGGCCAACTGGACCGCGTCCGCGGCGGCCCGCCGATACTCCTCGAGTTGGATGGCAAAGCCGTCGTCCGGTCCCAGACGTCCCTGCAGCACGACGACATCCGAGACCACGTCGGTCCATCGACCGTCGAGGGTGAGGTAGCCGTTGCGGACGTGGGAGCGGACGTCCTCGACCTGCTCTCGGGCATCACGCAGATGGGCCGATCCGGAGAACGGCCCGCCCAGGAACGAGGCGACGGCGAGCATGCGCGGGTGGAGCCTACGTGGGAGACGGTGATACTGGAGGGCGTGGCCACCATCACCCTGGAAGGGATCCGCCGGGTGCACCCGGACGGGACAGCCGCGCTCGACGGCATCGATCTGCACGTCGAGGACGGTGAGTTCCTGGGCGTCATCGGCCCCTCGGGGGCCGGCAAGTCGACCTTGCTGCGAGTCATCGCCGGCTTGGAGGAGCCGTCGGCCGGAGTGGTGCGCCTGGACGGTCAGGACGTCGAGGGCATGCGGATGAAGGACCGCAACCTGGCCATGGTGTCGCAGTCGCAGAACCTGCTGAGCTTCCTCGACGTGGCGGGGAACGTGGCGCTGCCGCTCGAGTTCCAGAAGAAGTCGGCACAAGAGGTGGACCGGCGCACGGGCCAGGAGCGGCGGTCATTCCGCCTGGGCTCGATCTGGGGGAAGAAGGCCAGTGCGCTGTCCGGTGGGGACGCGCAGCGCACGGCTCTGGCGCGTGCCATGGTCCGGGCGCCCCGGGCACTGCTGGCCGACGAACCCCTCCAGCTGCTGGATCCACCGTCTGCGAACGAGCTGCGCCGCGAGATGCATCGCGTCCAGCGCGAGCATCACCTGACCATGATCTACACCACCAACGACCACAACCAGGTACTGGGGATCGCTGATCGGGTCGCGGTGATCCGGCGTGGCCGGCTGGTGCAGGTGGGCCCGCCGGAGGAGTTGCTGCACCGCCCGGTGTCGAGCTACGTGGCCGGGTTCGTCGGCGAGCCGGCGATGACGATGGTGACCGCCCGACTGGGCGATGAGAGTGGCCTGGGGCGGCTGTGGTTCGGCCAGCAGTGGGTGCGCTTCCCCGGCGGCCTGCCGGGTCCGCTGCGGGATCGCGTCGGCCAGGAGGTTCTGGTTGGGGCGCGGCCGGACCGGCTGCGCGGCTCGGAACTGGTTGACCCCGTCGACGCCCGGCTCGAGGGCACCGTGGTCACGGTGCAACGGCTGGGACCTTACGACCTGGTGGAGGTCCGCGTGTCGACCGGCGTCTGGCAAGCCACGTTCGACAGCGATCGTCGCGTCCAGCCGGGCGATCAGGTCGAGGTCACCGTGGACGTCCGCGGTCTGACCGTCTTCTCGCGGAACGGTGCGAGCGCCCTGTGGCACGCAGACGAGCCGGGGTGACAGCTCCCCGGGTATGAACGTCGCCCCGCCGGGCAGGCCGACGAGGCGAAGCTGGGATTCGTGGGATCTGGGGTGACTGCGGGCGTCCTAGGGCGCGGACAGGTAGCGACCGCATGAGGGCCACGCGCCAGGTCCCTGGGGGCGGTTGTTGCCATGCCCGTAGAAGGCGACGCGCTCCGCGATGTCGATCTGCTGCTCGGGCAATGCCTGGTGGGCGTAGGCTGCGTACTCCGTTCCGCCGAAGGCACGCCACGTCGAGGGGCTGAACTGCAGGCCTCCGTCGAAGCCGGAGCCACCGTTGTAGCCCCAGCGCCAGGTGGACTCGCAGAACGCAACGCGGTCCCACATGGCGCGTCGGGCGGGGTCGTACCGGCCCGGCCACTGGACGGCGATCAACTCGCGGTTGTCCGCGCCGCCGTCGGGCAGGCGCTGATAGGCGATGCCGAGGCGGCACTCGCCGCCCCCGCCACGGGTGAAGTGGGTGGGGCAGTGCTCGTAGACGCACCCGTAGGTCTCGCAGCCCGGGTTCTGCTCGGGGGCCGCAGCGCGAGCTGGGGAAGCGGGAAGCAACTGGACCGCCGTCGCCACGACGAGCACCAGGAACCCCTGGACCAACCGAGAGCGAAAGTTATCGTAGTGCTTGCTTTGGTTAAACATGTGCACTACCGTATGAAGCAGACGACCGGCGTCACCCATCCCATCTGGGTCCATCGGTCAACTGTCTGATCGGGAACGTTTGGGACAGGTCAAGCCGGTCCGCGGCTCACTCCCAGAGCGGGCTGTCCATGATGTCCGGACACCCCTCCATGCCGTGTTGCCAGTAGTCGTCGCGCCCGGCGTCGAGGCGGACCGCGTCTGCTGGCGAGCGCTGGATGGGCCCCTGGTAGAGGACGTCGTTCGGATCGTCGAAGACGTGACCGGTGCCCGTCGAATGGGGCGCGCAGTCCATGACCGCCCCCATCCCGTGCACCAACTCGTGTGCCACGGTGTGACTGGCGTGCGAACCCCACGTCGAGAAGGTGGTCGGCTCGAAGCCCCGACAGTTGCCCAGGAAGATCACGATCCCGGTCGGACCGCCCAGGCCGCAGGTCTGTGGACCGTGGTCGAGCAGTTCGGTGCGAACGTCGGCCATCACGACGGGAAAGACGTCGGACCGGAGGGCCTGCGGCACGATCTCGGTCAGGATCCGGAGGTAGGCGGCCCGTGCGTCTCCGCGTAGTTCACCGGTGGTCGCCTGGAGGTCCACGACGTAGCCGAAGTCGACGTCGCCCCGCAACGTTTCGCCGGTCTGCCCCTCCAACCAGTCCACGGCAAGGGTGGCCTCGTGGACCGCAGCATCAGCCAGTCCGTAGTTCGGCGTGTGGTCACCGGGGACCGCAACGAACAGTTGGATCTCACTGAACGCGGACAGCCCGTCGTCCGTTTGCACGGCGGCTCCCACCAGCGCCAGCAGTCCCACCACCAGGACGACCAGCGACAGCGCGGTCCTGCTCGGGCGCGCCTGAGCCTCCCAGGTGGTGTCATCCGTCACCCAGCCTGTATCGGCACGCGCCGCTGTGGCTTGACCCGAGCAGTCCCTGTGCGTGGCCGACAACACGCCGGCCTGATCACCGCCACCGACGACGTACTACGCTGATCACACGAGCCCGATGGCAGCCAGGACACCAACCGACACAGACTTGACCGACGAATCCGCAGGGGAAGGGGTGGACATGGTCCCGATCACACGCTCGATGTTCCTCGTCATCGTGCTGGCGATGGCTGTGAGCGTCGCCGTCGCCGCGCCCGCGTCGGCGCAGGCGACAGCCGCTCGGATCGACGGCGGAAACCGGTACGACACGGCCGCGGCGATTGCGGAGCAGGACTACCCGAACGGGACGTCGACGGTGATCCTCGCCCGCGCCGACGACTACGCCGACGCGCTGTCCTCGGCACCGGTGTCCCGACGATTCGGCGCGCCAGTCCTGGTCACCGACACCGGGAACCTGAATGCCGAGACCCGCGCCGCGATCGTCGACCTCGACCCCGAGAACGTGGTGATCTTCGGCGGTCCGGCCGCGGTCAACGAGACCGTGGTCGCCCAACTTCGCGCCTCCTTCGACGTCTCGCTGAGTCGGATCGCGGGGCCCAACCGCTTCGCCACCGCCGCCGCTGCCGGCGGGTTCATGGCCGCCAACGGCGGAATCGGACAGTTCCCCGCCGGCAACTCCGTCGCCTTCGTGACCCAGGCGAACGACTTCGCCGGCACCCTGGCTGCTGGGGCACCTGCCGCCGCCCAGGCCTTCCCGATCCTCCTGGCCGAGACGAACCGGCTGCCAGCGGAGACCAGCCAGGCCTTGGCCGACCTCTCCATCGACCGGGTGTACCTGATCGGCAACGAGGCCCAGATCGACCCCAGTGTGCAGAATTCGATCGCTGCGCTCGGCATCGAGGTGATCCGCATCGGCGGGGCCACCCGACTCGGGACCGTGACGGCTGTGGCGAACGCCGCCATCGCCGCCCCCTGGCTGGCCGGGACCAACGTCGTGCTGGCCCGCGGCGATCTCTTCGTCGACACCCTGGCGGCCGCGCCCCACGCAGCGGCCATCTCGGCACCCATCATCCTCAGCGACAGCCCGACCGCGTTGGGTTCGGCTGCCAGCGAGTGGCTGGGAGCGGGCACGACTCCTGACATCGGCGTCATCCAGGCAATCGGTGGTCCGGCCGCACTCAGTGAGCCCACGCTGGCCGCTGCCGTGGCCGCTGCTGACGGTGGCAACGATCCCGACCCCAAGAACAGCCCGAACCAGGTGTTCGTCGTCCAACCCCTTCAGGAGTTGGTCAACGACGTCGGGGAGAACGCCCGCTTCACGGTGACGGGGCGGTACGACAACCTGCCGCTTCCGGCGACCCTCAACGTCGGGCTCTACCCCTGCGCGACCACCCGTGTCGTGGGCACCGAGAACGACACCTTCGCCGACATCGAACCTGACGGGCTGGCGGACGGTCTGGGGCGGACCGACACCCAGTTCGCTGCCATCGCGACCCTGAACGGGGCCGACATCACCGACACCCGGATCGTCCGGCCGGCGACGGTCGTCGGCGGGCAGGTGACGATGCAGGTGGTGAGCGTCTCCGGGCCCGACTGCACGGTCGTCGTCGTCTGGCAGGACCGCAACGGCGACGGACAGTTGGGGGTCAACAGCGCCGGCCAACCCACCGAGTTGTACGGGGTGGGGAAGGTCACCTTCGGCTGAGCCGATGGCCCATCACGTTTATCGCCACGGGCCACCGTCAAAAGCATCTGTAGGGGCTGATTCGCCCTCGGGTCGACCAGGCCCGACGCAATGCAGAGGCAGGTACACCGCCGTGACCGTCCGATTCTTCCCGACCGCGCTCCTCGTCCTGGCGGTGATTGCCCTGCTCTCCTCGGTCCTCGCCGCCCCGGTCAGGGCCCAGCCGCAACCCGCGCGAGCCGACGGCGCCAACCGCTACGACACTGCCGCCACCATCGCCGCGTTGGACCATCCCGGGGGATCCGACACCGTGATCCTGGCGCGTGCCGACGACTATGCCGACGCGATGGCCTCGGCAACCGTCAGCGGGCGGCTCGACGCCCCCGTCCTGGTCACCGACACGATACGACTGAACGACGAGACCCGGTTCGCCATCGAGCGGCTCGATCCAGACGACGTCGTCATCTTCGGTGGCACGGCGGCCATCACCAGTCAGGTCGAGACCGACATCGCGACGACCTTCGACGTCGACGTCCGGCGGATCGCCGGTGGCAACCGGTTCGAGACGGCGGCCGACGCCGCGGCGGTGATCGCCGACTCCGGCGGGCTGGGGCAGTACCCGGCAGGCACCACCGTGGCGTTCGTCACCGAGGCGGACGACTTCGCCGGCACGCTGGCCGCCGGGGCGCCTGCCGCTGCGCAGGGCTTCCCGATCCTGTTGGTGGAGAGCGACCGACTGCCCCCGGCCACGGCTGACGCCATCGTCGACCTGGTCATCGGCCGCGTCTACGTGATCGGGAACGAGACGCAGATCTCCGACGACGTCGCCGACCAGATCGCGAGCCTTGGTGCGGAGGTCCAGCGCATCGGCGGTCCAGACCGACTCGGCACCGTCACCGCCGTGGCCGACGTCGCCGTCCGTGCTCCGTGGTTGACCGGCGAGAACGCTGTCCTGGCCCGCGGCGACCTCTTCGTCGACACCCTTGCTGCCGCACCCCACGCCGCCAGGCTGGGTGCCCCCGTCGTGTTGGCCGAGCAGCCCGACGTGCTCGGGGACGCTGCACGCACCTGGCTGGCCGATCCGACGACACCAGCACTTGACGCCGTGCAGGCCATCGGTGGCACGGCCGCCATCACCGTCGGCACGCTGGAGGAGGCCACCCTGGCCGCGTCCGAGGCTGGCGGTGGACAGCCCCCGGCTGTACCGAGCCAGGAGATCAGGGTCACGCCGATGGAGAGCCTGATCCGAGCGGTCGGCTCCCCGGCTGACTTCTCGGTCACCGGCCGGTACGACGACCGCCCACTGGCCGCGACGGTGGATCTGGCCCTGTTCCCCTGCGCGAACGCTGACATCGTCGGCAGCGGGCCCGATACCTTCATCGACGCCGACGCCGATGGGCACGCTGACGGGTTGGGCGAGACCGACACCGGTCTGGCTGCCTTCGCCACCCTGAACGAGGAGGACATCACCGACCAGCGGGTGCTGTACGAGGCGATCGTCCGAGACGGGCAGGTCACCACCGCCGTCGTCAGCATCGACGGCCCGGACTGTGCCGTCGTCATGGCCTGGCAGGACGCCGACGACGACGGAGAGGTGGCGGTCGACGGTGAGGGCCAGCCCGTGGAGTCCTACGGCGTGGGCCGTGTGACCTTCAACTGACACCGCGCCGGTGCCGTCCGGAGCTCACCCTGATCGGTCCCGCTCAGGCGGGATCAGGTCGAGCACCTCGGGGTGGGTCTCGGACAGCAGCGGCACATCCAGGGTTCGGAGCGGCCAGAACCCCCGTGGCGCGAGGAAGTAGTCGATCAGGAACTCGAGTTGCGGGGCGTACCCGTCGCGGATCTGGCGAGCGTGGGCGCGACCGATCTCGAACGGCACCAGCTCGAACCCGTGATCCTCGAGCGCGGCACGCGTCTGCCGGAAGGTCTCGCCATCGTCCTCTCGGAGCAGGTCCTCACGCTGCGCCTGGTACTCCGCCAACCGGGACTCGCCGGCGAAGAGCGTCATCTCGTCGAACAGCGCGGTCGCTCGTCGGATCATCCAGTAGCCGTGCCCGTCGTACGCACCGAGGATCTGCTGCGCCAGCAGCGCCGCATCGGTGACGACGCCGAGGGCGGTGATCCAGTGCTGGCCCCGGTCGTGGGAGCGGAAGAGCCGGAGGAAAGGATGGGTGGCGTGGGTCTCGTACACCTCAGCGGTCCACCGCTCCCATTCGGCGAAGCGGGCCTCCAGCTTCTTCGGGTCGGCGTCCGGCGACCAGGCCTTGAGCAGCGTGACCGGTGTGATTCGCTCCGAGCTGCCGTGGTCCAACGTCATCAGCTGCCGCTCACGGGCGGAGTAGGCGCTGTACAACGTCGGCAGGTAGCCGATGACCAACGCCGTCGTCACCACGCCGGTGTAGGCCTGGACCAGCGCGCCGACCCGCGGGACCAGACCGGCCGGGACGATCTCGCCGAACCCGATGGTGAAGGAGACGACACCGGAGTAGTACACCGCCGTCCCGATGCCGACCTCGTCGGACAGGCCTTGCGTCGCCCACCACAGCAGCCCGAAGCCGACGATCTGCAGGGTCACCCAGGTCGTGAGCAGGACGACCATCATCAGCGGGCCGAAGGCGGCCAGCAGATGTCGTCGAACCCGACTCTCACGGTCGAAGAGCCCAGCGAACCACCGCAGGCCTCCGTAGGTGAGCTGCCACACCAGTGTGGTCAGCCAGAATCGCGCGTAGCTGGTCGAGGGCGTGACCAGGGTGTTGACGACGTCGACGAGGACCGCGAGGACCACGACCACACCGAGTGCTCCGACGAGGACCTCCACTCGGGAAACCCTAGCGAGATCCCACGGCTTGACCCCTTGGCGTCCATCGCTACTGTGGAGGCACAGGCGCTGATCCGGCCATCACCGGGGAGCCATCGGAAGAACCGGGCCACGCGGCCCCAACTAGACCCGGTCGGGTAGGCCCGTCACAGCCCGTCAGAACGAAGTGGTCATCCGAACCGGATGGCAAGCGAGGTGGTACCGCGCAGACCCGCAAGCACCGGGTCGACGTCCTCGGGAATCCGTTCCACATCAGACTCCCAGGACCTGCGATGAGCGCCCACGACGGCTCTGACACCCCCACGGCCTATCCCCGGCACGGCGGCACCGTTGCCTCCTCCCCCGTCTTCCCGGAGATCGAGCAGCGGATCCTGTCCTACTGGGAGTCCGACGGCACCTTCGAGGCGTCAGTCGAGGCCCGCGTTGCCGGTGAGGGCGGGGCGAATGAGTACGTCTTCTACGACGGCCCGCCCTTCGCCAACGGGCTCCCGCACTACGGCCATCTGCTGACCGGGTACGTCAAGGACGTCGTCCCGCGCTTTCGGACCATGCTGGGAAACCGGGTCGAGCGACGGTTCGGCTGGGACTGCCACGGCCTGCCGGCCGAGGTCGAGGCCGAGAAGCAGCTGGGCATCACCCACAAGTCCGAGATCGAGGAGATGGGCATCGACGTCTTCAACGACGCGTGCCGGACCTCGGTGCTGCGCTACACCGACGAGTGGGAGGACTACGTCACCCGGCAGGCTCGCTGGGTCGACTTCGAGGGTGACTACAAGACCCTCGACCTCGACTACATGGAGTCGGTCATGTGGGCCTTCAAGGCCCTGCACGACAAGGGTCTGATCTACGAGGGCTTCCGGGTCCTGGCCTACTGCTGGCGCTGCGAGACCCCGCTGTCCAACACCGAGACCCGGATGGACGACGTCTACCGGCAGCGGCAGGACCCGGCCGTGACCGTCGGGCTTCGTCTTGAGGATTCCGGCGCGGACGATCCGCTCGATGGTGCCCTGGCGATGGTCTGGACCACGACGCCCTGGACGCTCCCGTCCAACCTGGCTGCCGCCGTCCACCCCGAGCTGACCTACCAGGTGCTCCGTCCCTCCGAGGGTGCGTTCGCGGGCCGCAAGTTGGTGCTGGCCGAGGCAGCGGTGGCCCGGTACGTCCGCGAGCTGGGCGAGGCGCCGGAGGTGGTGGCGACGGTGGTCGGCGCCGATCTGCTGGGCCGCTCCTACACCCCGCCGTTCCCGTACTTCGCGGGGCGGGAGAACGCCCACCAGGTCCTCGAAGCCGACTACGTGTCGGCCGAGGACGGGACCGGGTTGGTCCACATCGCCCCGGCGTTCGGTGAGGAGGACAAGGTCGTGACGGACGCTGCCGGGATCACGCCGGTCGTGCCGGTGGACTCCAAGGGCGAGTTCACTGCGGAGGTCTCCGACTTCGCCGGCATGCACGTGTTCGAGGCCAACACGCCCATCATGCGGATGCTGCGGGAGGACGGCGTGCTGCTGCGGCACGAGACCTACGACCACCCCTACCCCCACTGCTGGCGCTGTGACAACGCCCTGATCTACCGGGCGGTCTCGTCCTGGTTCGTCGAGGTCAGCCGGTTCCGCGACCGCATGGTCGAGCTGAACGAGCAGATCACCTGGGTGCCGGAGCACGTCAAGGCCGGCTCGTTCGGCCAGTGGCTGGAGGGTGCGCGGGACTGGTCGATCTCCCGGAACCGGTTCTGGGGTTCGCCCATCCCGGTGTGGCAGTCCGACGACCCCACCTACCCGCGAACCGACGTGTACGGCTCACTTGACGAGCTGGAGGCTGACTTCGGCGTCCGCCCGGAGGACCTCCACCGGCCGACCATCGACCACCTCACCCGCCCGAACCCGGACGACCCCACCGGCAACTCGACCATGCGGCGGGTCCCGGAGGTGCTGGACTGCTGGTTCGAGTCCGGCTCGATGCCCTTCGCCCAGGTTCACTACCCGTTCGAGAACGCCGAGTGGTTCGAGAGCCACAACCCCGGCGACTTCATCGTGGAGTACATCGGGCAGACCCGTGGGTGGTTCTACACCCTGCACGTCCTGGCCACGGCGCTGTTCGACCGGCCGGCGTTCACGACGTGCATCTCCCACGGGATCCTGCTGGGCGACGACGGGCGCAAGATGAGCAAGTCGCTGCAGAACTACCCGGATGTGCGGGAGGTCTTCGACCGCGACGGGGCCGACGCCATGCGGTGGTTCCTGATGAGCTCGCCGGTCCTGCGTGGCGGCAACCTGATCGTGACCGAGCAGGGCATCCGCGACGCCGTCCGACAGGTGATGCTGCCGCTGTGGAACACCTGGTACTTCCTGCAGCTCTACGCCGGGGCGGCCGGGACGTCCGGGCGGGTCCGGACCGACTCCTCCGACCTGCTGGACCGCTACGTCCTGGCCCGGGTCCGGACCACGGTCACGGCCATGACCGAGGCGTTGGAGGCCGGCGACATCGCCGGCGCGACGGCTGTGTTCGCCGACACCCTCGACTCGATCACGAACTGGTACGTCCGCCGGTCGCGGGACCGGTTCTGGAATGCCGAGACAGAGGACGGACAGGCCGCCGTCGACACGCTCCACACCGTGCTCGAGGTCATGTGTCGGCTGGCGGCGCCCCTGCTGCCGCTGGTCACCGAGGAGATCTGGCGTGGCCTGACCGGCGACCGCTCGGTCCACCTCACGGACTACCCGACCGCGGCCGAGCTACCTGAGGACGACGAGTTGGTCACCGCGATGGACAACGTCCGGGCGGTGGCCTCGACGACGCTCGGGATCCGGGAGGCGGAGCGCCTCCGGGTCCGCCTGCCCCTGTCCACCTTGACCATCGCCGTGACCGACCCCGACGCACTCAAGCCGTTCGTGGCGCTCCTGGCCGACGAGGTGAACGTCAGGGACGTCGAGCTGATGACCGTGGAGGCGGCGGAGGCGGCCGGCGTCGGCGTGTCGCAGCAGCTGACGGTCAACGCACGTGCGGCCGGTCCGCGGCTCGGTCGCGAGGTGCAGGGCGTGATCCAGGCCTCCAAGACCGGCAATTGGTCAGTCGAACCTGACTGCGTCATCTGTGGTGGTGTTCGCCTGGAGGAGGGCGAGTACGACCTGTCGACGGTGGTCGAGGGGTCCGACGACCATCACGTCGTGGCCCAGCTGCCAGCTTCCGTCGGCGGCTTCGTCCTGCTCGATACCCAGGTGACGCCGGAGCTGGAGGCGGAGGGTTGGGCCCGGGACCTGGTGCGGGCCATCGCGGAGAAGCGACGCGAGGCGGACCTGCACGTCTCGGACCGCATCACGCTGACGCTGAGCGTCCCGGTCGAGCGTGAAGGCGCCTTGGCCACACATCTGGACATGATCGCGGCCGAGACCCTGGCAACCGACGTGGCCATCACCGCGGAGGACCGCCCCGATGACAGCGTCGGCATCACGGTCCAACGGACCTGAAGGCCGGTTTACTGAGACCGGGCTTAGGGATCTCGGGATCGACCGGCTTGTGAGCGCACCGGCCCTGGACCCGCCGTCCGGGGTGGGCCGGAGCTGATCATCCGTGCCTCAAGAACTCGGCCGGAACGCCGACAGATCTCCCGGCGTCAAAGGGGTGATGAGGCGACGTCTGGGCCTGCTGTTGATCGCGCTGGCTGTGGCGCCGTCGTTGTTGGTTGCGGTCGCGCCGGCGGCCTCGGCGTGCTCCTGTGTGTTGACGGAGTCGTTCAGCGTTTCTGATGTCCGGGAGGGTGGCGGCCTGCTGCAGGCCGTCGCAGTCGATGGGACCGCCGAGGGTGACACGATCGTGGAGGTCCTCGTCGAGCGGGCCTGGGACGCAGCCGACGCAACGCCCCAGATGTACCTTGACGTGCTGACGTCGGACGGCGACTCCTGCGGCACGCGACTGATGCCGGGTGCGCGGGTTTGGGTCGGGGTCGATGAAGTGATCTCCTTGTGCACCCCCAGCGGCGTCGTGGGTACGGACGCCGCAGCAACCTTGGACGCGATTACGGGTGACGTCGAACCCACCTCCAGGGGGCCGGTGGTGCAACTGCGGCGACCAGGTATTCGCCAGGAACTCGCGTTGGCGCTGGCCGAGGACGCCGACGGACAACTGGTCACCGCCGTCCTGCCACCCGCCGGCTGGCCGGTAGGGGCGCGGATGGAGGTCCTGGCCCGTTGTCCGGGCAGCGACCGGCTGACGGTCGGTCGGCTGCTCGGCGAGTTCAACGGCGGCGACCCGGCACCGATCGGTGTGCTCGATCCGTCCACGATGACAGTCCAGACGTTCACGACCCGGTCGGCGGTCAACGGGAGCCCATACGAGCACCCAAACTGGCTGGCCCGCACCATCTGCCTCGATCCGAGTGGACAAGATGTGCTCGCGCTCTTCGCCACCTTCGAGTCTCCGCTTGTCTCACCGACTCGGCTGATGCGGATCACCAATGGCGAAGCCATGGAGGTAGCCGAGGGAGTCATCTGGGACATCGGTCGTGACGACGAGGGGCTGGTGCAGGCCGTCGTTGACGACCCGCCGCGCCTGGTCACCGTCGACCTGGGCAGCTCCGCTCTCATCGACGCGGGACCCTCACCGATCGGAGCAGAGGTGCGCGCCGACGGCCTGGGTCTGCCCGCCACCGGCCTGCCAGTGGCCGGCCGGACCGCCGCGCGGGACATGGCGCTCGTGGGCGATCCCTACACCCGGGGTCCGGCCGACGAGGTGCTCATCGACCTGCCCGAGCCAACGGCGCTCACGGGCGACCCGAACCCTGTTCCCGGCCTTACGCTGACAACCTTCGACCGGCCAACCGCCGAGCCGTCGGAGCCGATGCCAGCCCCAGCCGCCACGCGCAGTCCCGGCACCGATCAGACCGATGAGGCAGTCCCAAGCATCACAGTCCCCTGGGCCGTGGCCCTCACGACGGCAGTGGGCGTAGCCGCCGCACTCCTGTTGCGGCGTCGCAGATCTAGGGGCCGTCGAGGCCGTCCAGGATGAGGTCGAGGACGAACTCGAACTCCTGGCTCTCCGGTCCGGTCTCGTGCCAGCGGATGTGCTCCATGATCCAGGGGAACCGCTCGACGTCCAGCGTGCGCTTGAAGTCCTCGAGGAAGGCTTCAGCACCGTCATCCTGCGGGCTGGGCAGGGTGTAGCTCTGCTCCTGGAGCGCGAAGCCCTCCAGGTGGTTGTTGAGCGCGTGGAACCCGTGGTCCATCCGCTCCGGTGTGAGCGAGGCGGATGCCAGGGTTGCAAGGAAGGCCTCGAGCACATCCAATCGGGCTGGACCGGGAACGCGCGTGCTCAAGAGGGGGACGACCCACGGGTGCGCCTGCAGCACCCGCAGCCCACCGATCATCGCGCGCCGTAGTTCCGCCTTCCAGGGGCCCTGCGGATCGGGTCGCGGGAGTTCGGCCGCGACGGCATCGATCATCCGGGTGACCAACTCCTCCTTGTTGGCCACGTGGTTGTACAGCGACATGACCTCATAGCCGAGGGTCGTCGCGAGGCGGCGCATGGTCAGCCCACCCATCCCCACCTCGTCGGCCAGGGCGACTGCCGCGGTGACGATCCTGTCGGTGGTCAGCGGGTCGCGCATGGCCAAAATCCTAGCGTGCCGGTTGACGGACGTACGCCGTACATGTACAACGTACGTTAGCGGACGTACACAGTACGTTTTTCGATTCCGAACGACATACAAAGGACTCCCGATGCACACCGAGACAACACCTGAGGAGGACGCCGTGCCCAGACAGGAGCTGCACGCCAGACCCGAGAGCCACCGCCTGATGAGGGCGGCCATCCACACCGCGTATGGCCCTCCCGAGGCGGCCCTCCAGCTGCAGCAGCTGCCCCGCCCCAGCGCAGGTCCTGGCGAGGTGCTCGTCAGGGTGACGGCCTCCTCGGTCAACCCCGCCGACCTCTATCGGACCACCGGCCGGCCGTGGGTGGGCCGGATCGGCGGCGGACTCCGCCGGCCCTCCCGGCCGGTTCCAGGCGTCGACCTCGCCGGGGTCGTCGACGACGTCGGGGACGGCGTCACGACGTTCGCGCCAGGGGACGCCGTCTTCGGGTGGGTCCGGGGCGGCGCGTACGCCGAGTACGCCGTGGTTCCCGCTGATCAGTTGACGATCCGTCCCGCCGAGATCACCGACGTGCAGGCGGGGGCGGTGGCCATCGCCGGCATGACCGCGCTCCAGGGGCTCCGCGACCACGGCAAGGTCACCGACGGCACGCGCGTGCTGATCAATGGTGCATCGGGTGGCGTCGGTACCTTTGCCGTGCAGATCGCCCGTGCGCTCGGCGCCCACGTCACCGCGGTCTGCAGCACCCGCAACGTCGAGCAGGCCGAGCGGCTCGGCGCCGATCGTGTGGTGGACTACCGAACGCAGGACCTCTCGGTCCTGGCCGACGGCTCCGTCGACGTGCTCTTCGACGTCGCCAGCTCGATCCCCTCCGCCGAGGTCGGTCGGCTGCTGTCGCCGCGTGGACGTCGCGTCATCGTAGGCGGAAACGTCGAGCGCAACCGCGTGATCGGCCCGCTCGGGCCGACGCTGCGCGCCCTGCTCCGCTTCGCGCTGTCCAAGCGACGCGTGGTGGTCTTCGTCTCCACGGAGAACCTCCCCGACCTCGAAGAACTGGCCCGTCTGATGGCCGACGGCGCCGTGACACCGGTCGTCGAGCACACCTGGCCACTGACCCAACTGGTGGACGCGATAGATGAGATCGGAGGCGGCCGTGCACGCGCGAAGCTGGGCATCACCATCTGAGGCAGCGCCGAGGGACGCCGCCATCGCCACGGTCGGACTCGGTCGAGACTTCGGGACCACGACCGCGGTCCGCAGCATCGATCTGACCATCGCCGACGGGGAGATCTACGGCCTCCTCGGCGCCAACGGCGCGGGCAAGTCCACCACGGTGCGGATGCTGGTCACCCTCCTCCGCCCCTCCCGTGGCACGGCCACCGTCGCCGGTCACGACGTCGTCTCGGCCGCTGACCAGGTGCGCCTGCGCATCGGTGTGGCGCTGCAGGAGGCGGCTCTGGATCCCACCCAGACCGGCCGTGAGCTGCTGACCCTGCAGGCTCGTCTGTACGGACTGCGCGGTCGGACGGCAAGCCGGCGACTGGATGAGGTGGTCGGCCTGGTCGACCTCGGCGATGCCCTGTCGGCACGGGTGGCCACCTACTCCGGCGGCATGGCCCGTCGCCTGGACCTGGCGTGCGCCCTGATCCACCAGCCGTCGGTCCTCTTCCTCGACGAACCCACGACCGGCTTGGATCCCACCAGCAGGGCACGGGTGTGGGAGGAGGTGAGGCGGCTGAACGCAGCCGGCACCACTGTGCTGCTGACCACCCAGTACCTGGAGGAGGCAGACGCCCTCGCCGACCGCGTCGGGCTGATCGTCGACGGTCGACTTGCCGTCCAGGGCAGCCCCGGAGCGCTCAAGGAGGCCGTGCAGCCACACGTGTCCGGCCGCGCCGCAACCCTCGACGACGTCTTCCTCCACCACACCGCCCACACGGGTCGGCCGAGCCTGCCGGCTGCGGGGAGTGCCGCGTGAGCGCCGCACCACTCGCTCGCCCAGCCGGCGTCGCGTCCGACTTGATCACCGTCGCGGGTCGGGCGCTGCGACAGGCCCGACGCGACACCGAGGCGGTCATCCCGCCGGTCTTCGTCGGCGTCTTCTTCTACGCCGTCCAGGTCGGAATGCTCCAGGACGTCTTCGAGTCGCCCGGCGGGGGCGTCAGCGACTACCGCGCCTTCCTGCTGCCCATGGGCATTCTCTTCGCCGTGACCGGCGTGTCCCGGGCAACCGCCCTGGTCACCGACATCCAGGGCGGGTACTTCGACCGGATGCTGGTGACGCCGATTGCACGCCCGACGCTGCTGCTGGGCCTCATGGTCGCCGACCTCGTGGTCGTGGCAGGCGTTGCCGTCGCCGTGACCGCCGCCGGCCTGGCCATGGGGGTGGAGATCGCGACCGGGGTGGTCGGGATCGCTGCCTCCCTGGTGCTGTGGGGACTGTGGGCCCTCGCCTTCGCCGGCTTCCCCTACGCCGTTGCCCTCCGAACCGGCAACCCGGCCGCCGTCGGCTCGAGCTGGCTGCTGTTCATGCCCTTCACGTTCCTCTCCACGGCCTTCGTGCCGGAGGGAGCGATGACCGGTTGGATGGCCTCCGTGGTCGAGCTGAACCCGGTGACCCACCTGCTGGGTGCCCAGCGGGCGCTGGTCTCCGAGGGCTGGGCCTGGGCGACGATCGGCCGGGGTCTGCTGGCGACGGGGGCGGTCTTCGTGGTGACCTTCGGAGCAGCCATGGCCGCTCTCCGCCGGCGTCTGAGCCGGCACTGAGCGCTGCCGCCACGAGACCGCCGCTCGCTGAATGCGGCGCCACGATCGTCTAGCGTCCGGCCGGTGTCGTCTCACCCCGCGTCCGATCGTCGCCGCGGGCCGGCACCAGCATGAGCGAGTGGGCGCTGCTGGCACTCTGCGCGCTCACGATCGGGTTCAGCAAGACCGGGATCGCCGGTGTCGGGACCCTAGGCATCGTCGGGTTCGCCCTGGTCCTGCCTGCACGCGAGTCCACGGGTGCCGTCCTCCCTGTCCTGATCGCCGCTGACCTCGTGGCGATCACGGTGTACCGGCGAGATGCGGAGTGGCGGCTGCTCACCCGACTGGGACCGTGGGTGGCGGCAGGCCTGCTCATGGGCGTGGGCTACCTCGCGCAGGCCGATGACGAGCTGATCAGGATCACCCTTGGCGTGCTGGTGCTGATCGGGGTGGTCGTCACCGCCGTGGTGCTGCCCCGTCGGGAACACCTCGCCGAGGAGACCGAAGCCGGGCAGGCCGACCCACCACGACGGGGCCTGGCCGGGAGCGTCGGCGTCGCCGCCGGCTTCTCGACGATGGTGGCCAACGCCGGCGGCCCACCGATGGTGCTGTACCTGCTGTTCCAAGGGCTCCCCGTCAAGCGCTTCGTGGGCACCGCTGCGTGGTTCTTCTTCCTCGTCAACGTGGCCAAGCTGCCGTTCAGCTCCGGGCTCGGCATCCTCGACCTCGACGCCCTCACACGTGCCGCGACCCTCCTGCCCGCCATCGGCCTCGGCGCCTGGCTGGGCGTGGTCGTGATCAACCGGATCTCACGCAGGCTCTTCGAGAAGGTCGTGCTCCTCCTGGTGGCCCTGTCCGCCATCCCACTGCTCATCGGCTGACCAACCACTGCACGGCTATCCGTCGGGCTGTGCGAAGAGCCACTTCCGTGGCCGGATCTCCCACAGGACGACCGTGCCGACGTCGTCGTCCTCTGCCCGCTCGATGTTCCAGCCGTACTTCCGGTCGAAGGCGAGGACGACGTCGTCAGGCCGCTCGTCGGGATGGACCTCCACCACACCTTCCGCGACGACGGGGGCATCTCCGTCCTGCAGGGCGACGGACACGACCGGATTGGCGGTGACGTTGGCGGTCTTCACGTTGTCGGCACCCGTGCCGATCCAGAACCGCTGGCGGACGTAGACGAACCACACCGGCGTGAGGTGCGGCCGACCGTCGGGACGGGTGGTGGCGAGCCACACGTTGCGTTCGATCTCCAAGCGCTCCTCGACACTCATGCATCAACACTTCCCGGCGTCGGTGCATCCCACCCCCGGCCGAGCCGGGTCTCATCCCTGCCGGCTGGACCCTTGGCCGTCGCCGCTCACGGCGTGATAGTGAGACCTCCGCCGCTGTCACACGCCTCGTGAAGGATTCCGTCATGTTCGAGCCCGTCCCTGATCCGGAACTGCCGCAGCCGCCGTTCAGCATCGAGGTGGAGTTCATCGGTGGGCTGACCTTCACCCAACGCGCAGTGTTCGCGGAGGCGGCGGCGCGCTGGGAGGCCATCATCACCGAACCGCTGTCGACGGTCAGCGTCGGTGGACGAACCTTCGACGGCGTCGTCATCAGTGCCAGCGGCACCCGGATCGATGGTGAGGGGCGGATCCTGGGTCGTGCCGGTCCGACGATGCTCCGGCCAGACAGCCTGCTCCCCGCGACCGGCGTGATGGAGTTCGACACGGCCGATCTGGCAGCGCTCGAGGCGGACGGCAGCCTCGACGAGGTCATCGTCCACGAGATGGGACACGTCCTCGGCATCGGCACGTTGTGGCAGCCGGCTGGCCTGCTCGACGGACCGGGGGGCGCCGACCCGCGCTTTCGGGGTGTGCTGGCGACCGAGGAGTACGACGACCTCCTGGCCCCGGCGCCGGATCCCGAAACCGATACCGGCACCGACACACCGCTGATCCCGAACGGTCCGAGCGACCCGACAGCCGGGGTGCCGGTGGCGAACACCGGTGGTCCCGGAAGCCGTGACGGGCACTGGCGTGAGCTGGTCTTCGGAACGGAGCTGATGACCCCGTTCCTGGGAGCCGGGCCCCAGCCGCTGTCGCGACTGACCATCGCGTCGCTGGCCGACCTCGGCTACGTCGTCTCCTTCGACACCGCCGATCCCTACCGGCTGCCGAGTGCCACCGAACTGGCGCTCCGCGGCGTGGGCGACCCCGGCGCACGCCGCTGCCACCTGTCACACGAAGAGCGCTTCCCGCCGCCGATCGTCCTTCCAACATCCGCCCTGGTGTGACCACCTGATGGAGCGCGGCCGCCGAGTCCGACTGGTCGTCGTCGACCGGGACCGCGTGGTCCGCGGCGTGATCGAGGACCTCCGCGTGGCTGAGCCGTGGTGGCCGGAGACCGGGCCGATCCTGGACGTGGTCCCCGAGATCGTGGTCCTGCGTCTGCTGGATGCCACCCCCGACCCGGATGAGCCGATGGGCGGCCGCGTCACCTACCTGGTCCAACACGACGGGGTGGTCCCGCTTGACGGCGAGGGACCAGCCCAGGTGGCGGGCCACGCCGTGACGAGCCTCCCCACCGCTTGGGGCGCGGTCCTGGATGACCACCCGCTGCGCCAGCCGTGGGCGCGGGTGAATGGCCCCGCCGCGGATCTTCGCTGGGCCTCCTCGCACGTGGGACGCACCGGCCGGGCCAGACAGCACCGCACGTGGAACCTCTCCTCCATCTGGTCGTTGCCGACGACCGGAGGCGTGGCGTGGCTCAAGTGCGTCCCATCGTTCATGCAGCACGAGTCGGTCGTGCTCGCAGCACTCGCCGGGCAGGCCGTCCCCCGTCTGATCGCTGCCGCGGACCATCGTCAGCTGCTGGCGCCGATGCAGGGCGTGGATGGGTACGCGGCAACGGAGGACGACCAGCGCCGGATGCTGGCCGCGCTGGTGCGGCTCCAGCTCGACACCGTCGATCTGCTGCCAGGACTGCTGGCCGCCGGCGTACCGGACCGACGGACGCCGACGCTGCAGGAGGAGCTGCTCGCCTTCCTGGACCGCTTGGGCCGGGAGGGGCCCGAGTTGGCTCGGCTCCGCGAGGAGTTGCCCGGCCGCCTGGCGGCCGCTGAGGCCAGCGGACTCCCCGATGTGCTCGTCCACGGGGACGTCCATCCGGGGAACTGCAGGCTCGGGACCGATCCGCCGCTGTGGTTTGACTGGGGCGACAGCGTCGTGGGCCATCCGCTCCTGGATCTCGCCACGGCCGATCGGTTGCCAGCGGGCGTCCGTGCCTTCTGGCTCAGCCTCTGGGCCGATGCCGTACCGCACAGTCGTCCTGATCTGGCTTGGACGGCCCTCGAACCGGTTGCCCTCCTGCGCCAAGCCAGCGTGTATCAGGGCTTCCTCGACCGCATCGAACCCTCGGAGCGGATCTACCATGCCGATGATGTCGGCCGCTGGCTCAGGAAGGCCGAGGCAGCGATGCGACGACATTGGTCGTGAGCCTCACGGCTGGCGAAGCTCGAACGCCCCGATCTCCGTCGCCACCCCGTTCAGCAGCGCGTCGATCTGGTGGGTGCCCGGGTAGTGGGTCCGGGTCGACTGCTGGTTGAGGCGCACACGCTTGCGGACCGTCCGCTCCTCGCCGGGGTCGAGCTCCACCTCCGCGCCCTTGAACACCTTCGGGCTGGTACGACCGTCGGCCTTCACGAAGTGCAGCCGGAGGTCCAGCAGCCCGGCCCCCGGTTGATCCGAGGGGTTGTGCAGGGTCACTCGGATGTCGACCGCCTCGCCGATCACCAGCTCACTCGGTGCGACTTCGGCAGTCGCGATCGCAATCGGTGAGGCGGCGTGGAAGCCGAGCACGGCCAGCGCGTCAGCGTCGCCCTGCTTGATGAGCGTCCGCAGTGCGTGGCGGATCATCCAGCGTTCACGGAGGGCCTGCTGATCACCGGCACGGGCGGCGCGATGGTCGATGTCGGACCACCACCGCTGCGCAACCGCAACGACGGTGTCGGGGTGGTCCTTGGCGATGTCGTTGAGGTTGTTCGCCACCGAGCGTCGGACGTACTCCGAGGGGTCATGTCGCAGCTCCTCGAGCAGCGCCAGCACGGGGGCGGGATCCTCGATGAAGCTCCGCAGTCGAGGCGCCCAGGGCAGACGGGGCCGGCTCCCCTCCGACACCAGACGTCGCACATGCTCGTCGGGGTCGCCGGCCCAGCGGCGCAGCCGCGCCAACGTCGCATCTCGGTGCGGCCCCTCCAGGTAGCTGCGGATCGAGAACTCGGCGGTGAACCGAGTGGTGACCGCCTTCTGGAAGGCGAGCGCGGCCTCGAGGTGGTCGTGGCCGTGATCGGCCACGAAGAACACGAACGGCAGGTAGCGGAACGGCGCCATGCCCTCCTCCCCCGTCTCGGCCAGCGGTGGTCCAAAGGAGTCCTCGAGCACGGCCAGGGCCACTGCGCGATCGGCGGGGAGGTGATCGGCCATCACGGCCGCGACCTGCCGGGCCCGTGGCGTGAGCTCGAGGTCGTCGAACCCGGCACCCGCCGCCTCGGTGAAGGCGTCGGGGTCGAACGGGACCGAGGCCCGCGAGGCGGCGTCGTCGATCATGGTCGCGATCTCACGCACGACAGGGATGCCGAAGCTGTTCTTGAGGGGCTCAGCCATAGCTGCAGACGCTAACGGGGCCCGGTGACATCGCCTACCGCCGTGGCGCCACCGCCAGCAGCACCGGCACCGCCACCGCCAGGACCGTCCGTATCAGGTTCAGCTGGTTCCACGGTCCCTCGAACGCCGCGCGGGCCGCGGCCGCACCGCTCGGCGAGAGGTCGGTCACGATGGCCAGCGTGTTGTTGAGCGGGATGTTGCCCGCGAAGGTGATGCCGAGGACGGCGAGGTAGCACAGCAGCGCGGCCGCCGTCACCGCCACCATCCGGCGTCCCTGGTCACGGACGAGGACCAGCGCCGCGACCAGCACCGGCCCGGTGCCGAAGAAGATCGCCGCGAAGGGCGCGTTGCGGATGGTCTCGTTCACCGCTTGGAAGGTCTGGACGTAGGTCGCGTCATCAACCAGCTCGAGGCCGGGTAGGACCGAGATCTGGTAGGTGAAGAAGAACCCGGCCAGCATGCCGGAGAAGACCATCGCAACCCTGATCGGCCAGGTCTTGCGGGCCACGAGCAGGGGGAGTGCGGCAGACGGGCTCGCGGCGAGGTGGGTCGCCGGGGTGTGGGCCAGAGCGGTCATCGGAGTCTCGCTTTCAGTAATCGAACTAGTAGGTACGTTTCCTACTATCGTACGTGAGGGTACGGTTGTCAACCGATGGGAGATTCACGACGTGGGCGGCTGCCTGCTGCAGAGCGCGAGCAGCGCCGTCAGCAGGTCCTCGACGCAGCGTTCGCCGAGCTGCTCGATCAGGGCTTCGCCAAGGTCACGATGCTCGGCATCGCCGAGCGCGCTGGCGCCTCGAAGGAGACGCTGTACCGCTGGTTCGGCAGCCGTGACGGGCTGTTCAGCGCGATGATCCAGGCCAACGCCGACGCCTCGGCGGCCCGTGTCCGGGCGGCGCTGGACGAACCGGCCGATCCACGGCAAACGCTGATCGGCTTCGCCTCAGGGCTCCTCCGCTTGCTGACCGGCAGCCGATCGGTCGCCCTCAACCGGGCAGCCATGGAGTCCCCGGAGCTCGCCCGCCTGCTCCTCGAGTCCGGCCGACTGCGGGTCGGCCCGCTGGTCGAGCAGTACCTCTCACACCTTCGCGACGAGGGCGTCCTGGCCTTCGACGATGCCGAGGAGGCCTTCCGACTGCTCTACGGACTGACGATCAGCGACGCCCAGATCCGCGTGCTCCTGCATGACACCCCACCCACACCGGACGAGATCGAGCGCCGCGCGGCAGCGGCGGTCGATCAGTTCCTGGTCCTGCTCGCACCACGTGCGCGGTGAGCCCTCAGCGGCGGTCGGGCGGCGTGATCCGGTCCGCCTCCTGCAGCATCGCCGTCAGGCCGTCCAGGTCCAGGTCCTCGAGCCGCTTGAACGACACGTTGGCGGCGCCCAGCTTGACTGCGCCGAGCCGCTCGGCGTAGGCGTGACCGAGATAGGTCCCATCAGCGGCGGCGTTCACGTAGAGGCTGTAGGTCGCCTTCTGGCGGGCCAAGCCGACCAGGAACCACTCGACATCGGGCCCCTTGGGCCGAGACTGGACGATGTCGCCGTAGCCGATGATGGTCTGCTCCGAGCCGCCCCAGAACGTCCCCTCCCAGAGGACGCGCACACGCTCGGGCATCGCGGCGACGATCGTGTCGTCCACCGCGCGCATCACCTCCCCGGCCTCTCCGTCGAGTGACTCGAGGTAGGCATCGGGGGTGGTCTCACTGATCTCCACGATGCTGATCCTACGCCTGAGGGTGCACCGTCCGCCTACGGCGCCTCGGACCACGTCGAGCTCATCCGAGCCAGCGCGACCAGCATTCGGGCGTCGGCGACGGAGAATGCGACCGCGTGCGATCGCAGCCAGCGCACGACCCCCTTGACCGTCGTGACGTGGACGTCGGCCGGCATGCGCTCGATGGCCAGGTCGTCCTGCCCGTCGATGACCACGGCCGGGCTGACCACGATCGGCCGTCCGAACGCTCGGGAGAGGGCCGATGACGCCTCGTCTGCGGCAAATCGTGCATCGCCCAGGTGGCTCGTGGCCTGCCCGTCAACCAGGATCTGCAACTCCTCGACCAGCACTCGGCTGCCGCGGTGCTGCGTGGTCGAGAGCAGGAAGGCCCCCTGCTGACCGAGTAGCAGGTGCCGGATGCCCCCGTGAGCGGTGGCCTGCATCACGAACCAGTCCTCGCCCAGGCGCTCCAACCGACGGGACACCTGCGTGGCCAACTCGGCGTCGTCAGGACCCGTGGCGGCTGAGCCCCGCGGCCGACGAACCATCTGCAGCAGGCTGCGTGCCGAGGTGGAGGGCCCGTCGTGCGCGTCAGCCTCTCCCATCGCACGGGATCGTGGTGCGGCGATGCCGACCTGCCGCAACTGCGCCTCACCGAAGAGTTCAAGTGCACAGACGGCGCAGGTCAGCACGATGGTGTCGGTGCCTGACGTCCACAACTGGACCTCCGGGGGTACCGGACCAGTGCTGCGACGCAGCACGGCGTCCCCGAGGCACACCGGACACGTGACCCACTCGTCGTCCTCCCCCGTCGATCCGGTCATCGGCGCCGACGTGGCGGCGAGTGCTGCGTGACGGTCGCGAGCAAGTGCCACGCGTCTGGCCGTCGACCAGGCCAACCCGTCGGGATCCGGTCCGCGCAGCGCCGCGACGGCGTCGCCGAACGAGCCCCACAGTGCCTCCACCGACCGGTCGGGGCTGCTCCACACCGCCTCCACGACGTCCAACGCAGCGATCGTGAACTCGTCCAGGCCGTCAGCCACCGTCAACTCCACGCCCTGGCTGCGGACCTCGAACAGCGTCGTGGCCGCCTCGACGTCCAGACGGTTCGGCAGTCCCAGCTTGCGAAGGACGGTGATCGCCTGCGGCCCGTTGATGCTCCTGCGACCAAGCAGCTCCCTGCGGGCAGCAACACGGTCCTCCTCCGGCAGGAGATCCATGGCGGTGGCAGGGTCGCCGACCGGCTCCGACGGCGCTTCGCGCAGCAGCCGGAGGGCGCGGTCGCTCAGCTGCCCGGGCTTGCGGAACAGGTAGCGGGGGTCGTGGTCGGCGATGGCGGCCTTCGCGAGGTAGGAGGCCGCCGTGGACGCCGCGACCGCGAAGGCCAGTGGCTGGTCACGGCACAACTCGAGGATTCCGCGCTGGGCCGACTGCCGTCCGGTTCGGCGCAGCCGTTGCGCTACATCGGTCTCCGAGATCCCCACGGTCCTCCCCCATCGACAGCAACGCGACGATCCTGAAGGATCGCCGGGAACACCCGCTAGCGACGTCCTCCAAGGATCGAACCGAGCAGATCATCCAACCCGCCGCCGCCACCGGCCTTGCCGCCCAACTGGCCGAGGATGTCCCCGAGCCCACCGCCGCCGCCCGACGAGGACTCCTCACGCGAACGCGATCCCCCGAAGACGTCGCCCAGGATGTCGCCGATCTCGGCGTTCCGGCCACCGGTCGAGCCGCCCGGCCGACCGTCACCGCCGCTCGGCCCACCGCCCAGCACCGAGCCGAGGATGTCGCCGAGACCTCCGCCGCCACCCTCGGCCGGACGAGGCTGCCCGCCGCCGCCTTCGAACATCTTCCCAGCCAGGTAGCTCATCACCAGCGGCGCGAGCATCGGCAGCACCTTCGACATCAGGCCGCCGCCACTGCCGCCGAGGAACCCCTGCAGTTCGTTCTCGACGCGCCCTCGATCATCCCCGAAGACATGCCCGAGGATCTTCTGCCCGTCCGCGGCATCGACCCGGTCGAGTGGGTCGTCGTGCTCCAGGACAGCGGGGTCGTGGTCTCGCTGAACGGCGGTGGCCAGGCCCTGCCGTTGCTGCGGGTCACGGGCTTGGCGGGTCATGCCTGCCAGGAGCGTCGGCAGTGCCGCTTCGGCCGCCTCGCGGGCCGTCGCCTCATCGGTACCGAGCCGCTGGGCCAGTCGGCTGATGGACACGTTGGACAAGATCTCTTCGCTCGGCGTTGCCATTGACGGCTCCTCGGATCGTGTGGCTGGCATGGGGTCCAAGAATCCCCTGGGCACACGCCCGAAGCAAGGTCTGACTTCCTCACCAGCTCAGACCGCCTGTCCTATGGTGGGCCGGGTGTCTGATCCGTCCTTCCCCACCGTCACCGTGCGGAGTGGGCGCAACCGTCAGCTGTGGATCATCGTCGCACTGACCGCTGTGGTCGTCGCGCTCGCTGCAGCGGCCGCACTCCGGGTCGCCTTCTCACAACTGCCGCCTGGAACCACCGTGGCCGGCGTCGACGTTCGAACTCCGTCCGATGCGACCAACGTCGCTCGGGACATCAGCAATCAGCTGATCTCCCTCCCGGTGGAGTTGTCCACGACCGCTGGGTCGACCACCGTCCCTGCCGGCCAGCTCGGTGCACAGTTGGATGTCGAGGCGCTCTCGATGGCGGCGGAGGAGGGAACGGGGGCCGACGCGTGGACCGACCGCTTCACCGGCGGAGGGCGCCTTGAACTCCCGGTCGAGGTGACCGTGGCGGGCGGCAACTTGGATCCCATCGTGGCCGACGTGTCCTCCGACCCTGTGGACGGCGACGTCACCATCGCGGCCGGTCAGATCGAGACCACCGAGCCGGTGGTCGGCATCCGCGTGGAGCCGCAGCAGGTCACCACGGCGGTCACCCCCCGACTGGTCGAGTTGGCGGAGGTTCCAGCTGCGGAGTGGCCCCGCCCCCTGACCGTCCCGATCGAGGGCGAGGAGATCGAGCCCGCGGTCACGCAGGCCAGCGTCGACGCGGCCGTCGCGGAGCTGGAGCGGATCGCCGAGGCCGAGATCGAGTTGGTGACGTCCGTGGTGCCGGAGGATGCCCAGACCGTGGAGGGTGTGGGCGTGCCGACCCGCGAGGACGCCTCGATCGTGGTGACGGGACCACAGCTGCTCGAGCTGATGCAGACCCGGGTTGATCCTGACGCGATCCAGGTCCAGCGATTGCAGATCATCCCGAACGTCGAGAACCCACCGGCGGCGCTCGAGGAGTTCCTCGACGACGCCGACGTCGTGCCCGACATGACCGTGTCCGTCGAGAACCGGTCGCCCACACCTCCACGTGAGGGGCCGCAGGGGACCGGCCCGGGCGGACCAGCGGACCAGCCGCGCCTGGCTGACGTCACCGGGATCACCGGCGACCTGGTCGCCGAGGTCCGCCGCCCCGGTCTTGACGCCGACGTCGAGGCGACCATCACCGCCATCGTCGAGGCGGCAGTTGCAGGGGCCTCGAGCGCCGAGGTGCAGGGGCAGCCGATCACCGACGCCGACCCGGCTCTGCTCGGCATCACGACGCCGGTCAGCACCTACACCACGTTCTTCACGCCCGGTGAGGCACGGGTGACCAACATCACCAGGATCGCCCAGATCCTGGACGGCACGCTGGTGCCACCGGGCGGGAACCTGGAGATCAACCACGCGGTCGGGGAACGGACGGAGGCCGACGGGTTCGTTCCCTCCGGGGCCATCCTGGAGGGGGAGTTCATCACTGACGTGGGGGGCGGCGTCAGCCAGTTCGCGACCACGTTCTTCAACGCGATGTGGTTCGCCGGGCTCGACATCATCACCCACACGCCCCACTCCTTCTACTTCGAGCGGTACCCGGCCGGTCGTGAAGCCACGATCGACTTCCCCGGCGTCGACCTCGAGTTCAACAACAACACGCCGTACTGGGTGCTGGTGGACACGGCCACGACGGCCGACTCGGTGACGGTGACGTTCTGGTCGACGCCCTACTTCGAGGTGACCCAGTCGATCGGGCCCCGTGTGCCGGTCGAGGGTGGTGCGTTCCAGCTGGCCATCGAACGGCTGGCGGTCGCCCCCGAGATCCCCGACCCGCGTGATCCCGAGGAGATCATCCCGGCCATCAGCGACGACGACCGGTTCGTGCACGCCTACGGCAACCCGCCGTAGCTCATCTCGTGGGCCAGCGTCGCCTGCAGCGCCTGCCGCAGGTCGGTGCGAGGCGCCGCGCCGTAGGTCTCCTCGAACGCTGACCCGTCGACCTCCCAGGGCCGATCGAACTGGACCTGCACCGAGCGCGACTCGCGGATCATCGGGTCGAACAGGCCGCCGATCCGCATGGCCAGCGGTCCGACACGGCCGACCCGGACCGGCTTGGGCAGCAGGTCGTTGACGATGGCAAAGACCTCTCGTTGGGTCTTGGCAGGGGTCGTCGGAAGGATCCAGATGTCGCCATCACCCGCGTCGCTGTCGATCATCCTGACGAAGCAGGCAGCGGCGTCGGGCAGGTAGTGGAAGGCGTGGGGCTGATCGAGGTCGAACATCGCGCGCATGGTCTTGCCCTTGGCTGCGGGGTTGAGGGCCAGCATCGACAGACCCGAGTTGGACGCGCCAGGACCGAAGTAGTCGGTGAAGCGGCCGATGGTCACGCGGATGCGCCCGTCGCGATGGGCGGCCAGGAGTTGCTGCCCCATCTGAGCCCTGAGCTTGCCCTTGGTGTCGGTCGCGTGCTCTGGTGAGCGCTCGGTGATGACGCCCTGCGCGGGGGCGTAGGCGTAGAGGTTGTCGACGAAGACCAGCCGTGCCCCGGTGGCGGCTGTCGCCTCGATGACGCTATCGAGCATCGTCGGCCAGTCCGATGCCCACCGGGGGTACGGGGGCTGGGCCGACATGACGATCACCGCAGCGTCGGCACACGCCTCTTTGACACCCGCGGGATCCATCATGTCGGCGTCGTGGGTCTCGACCGCCGCCGGCAGATTCGAGGTCGTTGCACTTCGACTGACGGCGCGGACACGACGGCCGGGCGTGGTCATCAGTTCGTCGACGATCGCGCGACCGATGCCGCCGGTTGCGCCGAGGACCGTGATGAGGTCTCCGGTGGGCTGGTGGTTTGCGTGTGGCATGGCGGTGACTCCTCTGATCGATAGTGCGAACACTGTTCGCGTTGTTGGTTGGATCGTACGCGAACATTGTTCACAGTGCAAGCATCGTTTAGGATCGTCGTGTGCCGACCTCAGCAGATGTGCAACCAGAAGGCCGCCGAGCTCGCCTACGCCGTGAGGCGATCGAGCAGATCAAGACCGCCGCGCTGGACCAGGTGCGGACCAAGGGCGCCGCCGACGTCTCGCTACGAGCGATCGCCCGTGAGGCGGGGATGAGCCCCGCTGGTCTGTACCGCTACTTCGACGGTCGAGATGCACTGCTGACGGCCCTGATCGCCGACTCCTTCGACCGTCTGGCGGCGACCATCACGGCCGCCACGGACCGCAAGGAGACGCAGGACCACAGCGCTCGCCTGCTGGCTGCGATGCGGGCCTATCGCGAGTGGGGCGTCAGCCACCCGCACGAGTTCGGGCTGGTGTTCGGCAACCCGATCCCCGGCTACGCCGCGCCGCCCGACGGCGCCACCGTCGTCGCCATGAGCGGCGTGAGCGTCGCCCTGTTCACGCCCCTGTTGACGCTGTGGGCCGAGGGTCGGGTGGCCATCCCATCGTCCTTCGAGGACACCCGATGGGCTGAGCCGATCGCCGGACTGGCCGACGAGATCGCGGGGCTGATGGGCGGGATGGAGGTGCCTGCCAGGGTGGCCGGGATGATGCTCGCGGTCTGGGGGCGCCTGCACGGCATCGTGTCGCTGGAGGTGTTCGGGCAGCTCGACTGGGTGTACCCGGATGGGTCTGGACAGCTGTTCGAGGCCGAGATGGCCGCGCTGCTGTCCACGGTGCTCCGCTAACCAGGGACCCCTGGTGCGCAGCCTGGGCTCTACCCCCTCTGGTGACGGGACCGCCCGTCGGGCACGTTCAGGCCGACGCCGGTGTGACAGGAGATCCGGCGAGCCGCGTGATATCGCCGCAACGACACCGCGTTCATGGACCGCATCCACGCCTACCTCGCCGGGAGGGACGTCCTCAAGCTCAACCCCTCGTTCTTCACCCACCCTTTCGGGTTCGTGAGCGACTTCCTCGCCGAGTGCTGGACCCACCTGCGGCGGAGTACCGTCAGCAGCATGCGAACGCTGTGAGAGGCCACCCGTCCGATCAGCACCGCCGACCGCGAGATCGGCAGGGCGCAGAACCGGTCGACGATCCCGTCGTGCAGGTCCTCGACCAGCGCCACCGACGTCGAGGTGGTCCCGAGCACCAGCGACTGGACCAGCACCCCGGTCTCCCCGAAGCGCTTGCGAAGGCCCCGCGTCCGGATCATCGGCTGGTCGCGGCGCCCCGTCACGGCCCACCCCGTCACGACCGGCTCCCCTGAGCGTCGGGTGCCGGTGCCTGTTCGCCGCGGCGGCGGCGTCCTCGCCACCAGACGACGGGGGCGCCGAGCACCGGCAGCAGGACCAGCACGAACACGGCGGGGCCGAGAACATCCCCCAGGTCGGTGAACCGGGCGAGCACGATCATGACTCCTGTCGCCAGGATCATCGGGAGCAGGCTGCGAAGCCGCGGCCGGCCTGCGTCCACCTCAGCGACCCCCGGCGAGCGTGACGGGCAGGGACTCGAGGCCCCGCACGAGGAAGCTGGAGCGCCAGCGCAGCTGCTCGGGCGGCACCGCCAGTCGGATCTCCGGCGCGCGGCGGAGCAGCGTCTGCAGGCCGATGGCGCCCTCCATGCGCGCCAGCGGCGCACCCACGCAGTAGTGAATGCCCTTGCCGAACGCCAGGTGCGGGTTGGGAGAACGCCGCAGATCCAGGGTGTCGGGGTCGGTGAAGTGCGCCGGGTCGCGGTTGGCGGAGGCGATCACCCCGAGCACCAGCTCTCCGCGAGGGATGGTGACGTCGTGGAGGGTCACGTCCCCGAGGGCGTAGCGCTCGGTGGCGGTCTCGACCGGGGCGACGAAGCGCAGCAGCTCCTCGACCGCCGTCGTGCCGACCGACGGGTCGTCCCGGAGCAGGGCCAGCTGCTCGGGGTGCTGCAGCAGTGCCAGCGTCCCGCTGCCCAGCAGGTTCACGGTCGTCTCGTGGCCGGCGCTGAGCAGCAGGAAGATCATGGCCACGACCTCGTCCTCGCTCAGGCGGTCCCCGTCCTGATGCGCGACGGCCAGCGCGCTGACCAGGTCATCCTTCGGCGAGCGAGTTCGCTCCTTGACCAGGCGGCGCATGAACCGGAGCATGCGCAGCAGCGTCGGGACGACCCGGAGGGCACTGCTGCCGCCATCCCCGGCCGTCACGAACGTCTGCCACCAACGGTGGAAGCGGGTGGCGTCGGACTCCGGGACGCCGAGCATGCGTCCGATGACGATCAGCGGCAGCGGGGTGGCGTAGTCGGCGATCAGGTCGATGGTGTCCTTGCGCAGGGCGGCGTCGAGGAGCTGATCGGCCAGCACCTGGACGTCCTCGCGCAGCTCCTCGATCATCCGGGGGGTGAACGCGGAGCTGACCAGCCGCCGCAGGCGCGTGTGGTCGGGCGGGTCGACGGAGAGCAGGCCGGTCTGGAGCGGCTTGAACGGCCCGCCCGGGATCTTGGGTGCCCGCCGATACTGCGCCCGGGTCATCGCGTCGGCCGGGTTCTTGGCGAACCGGTCGTCTCGCAGCAGTGCGGTGACGTCGTCGTAGCGAGTGAGGATCCAGGCGGATCCCATCCGCTTGCCGGCGTTGACCTGCGCGACCGGCGCGGTCTGCCGCAGCTGGGCGTAGAAGGGAAAGGGGTCGGCCTTGAAGGTCGAGGCGGTGATGTCCACGCCGCTCGGGTCGATCCTCGGCAGGTCCTGGGTCACGTCGCACTCCTCCGGAAGCGTCTGGCCTAGCGATCGCTAGGTCGGCAATGTTGGCTACCCTAGCGAGTGCTAGGTAGGCTGTCCACCGATGAGTTCACGACCGACGCCGAAGCCGGCCGACATGCGCCAGCGGATCCTCCAGACCGCCGGGCGCCTATTCGCCGAGCGCGGGTACGACGCGACGTCGGTGCGTCAGATCGCCGCCGAGCTCGGCATCGCCAACCCGTCGCTGTACCACCACTTCCCCTCCAAGGGCGACCTGCTGGCCGAGCTGCTGCGCGGGCCGCTTGACCGCGTCACCAGCGCGCTGGCCGAGGCGGAGGACCTGACCGGCGAGGCGCGGACGCGACGCATCGTGGAGGGCATGGTCCAGGCCGTCCTCCTGCACGGCGGGGTCGCCGCCACGGCGCTGCAGAGCCCGGCCGGGACCAGCGAGGACGTCCGTCGCGCCCTGGCCGACGCCGGCCGTCCGGACGTGACGAGCGTCCTGGCGAGCACCATCACCACAGACCGTCAGGAGCTGCGGATCAGCATGGCCATGGGTGCCGTCGAGGGGGCGATCCGAGGCCTGGCCGAGGCGTCCGGGGAGGCCGACCCGACCGACCTCCAGCACGACATCGTCGAGCTCGTCATGCGCCTGCTGGTCGACCCGTGAGGTTCGCACGCCCCTCTGGTCTGTTGCGGTCAGACCACGCCGGAGCCTCCAAATCCTGGAGGAAAAACCCTCCAACAGTTGGTAGGATCTGTCGATGGATGTATCGCCGTTCCCGTTTCATGGGCCGCTGCGACCCGAACTCGTCAGGGGTCGCGACGACCTACTCGGCCGGCTCGTTGAGCAAGTCTCGTCCCGACGGCCGACGGTCTTGGTCGCACCTCGTCGGTTCGGCAAGACCAGTCTCCTTCGCCGCCTCGATGCTGAGCTGGCCGAAACCGTCACCACGATCTTCGTGGACCTCTACCAACTTCGGTCGTGGGCAGACCTGGCGGCACGACTGGACGACGGATTGTCGAAGGTCACTACCGAGCACCGCGCGATCCTCGAGCAGATCGCCGCTGGGTTCGAGATCAACCTTGGCTTCGTGAAGGCCTCCCTCACCGGACGGAAGCGCGACGACGGAGACCTCACGGCGGACAGGCTGCTGGACGTGGTCATCACGATGGCACAGCGAACGCCCACGTTGCTGATCCTCGACGAGTTCTCCTCGATCGTTCGGGTGGACGGTGCCGCAGGGCTGCTGCGAACCAAACTGCAGCAGCACTTCGACGAGGTCGGACTGATCTTCGCGGGGTCCGAACCCTCAACCATGCGAATGCTCTTCAGCGACACCGACCAGCCGTTCTACGCCCAAGCTGATCTGCTGAACCTCGGCGGGCTGGACAGGCACGTCGTCCAAGAGGTGGTCAGCAACGGCTTTGCCGGCCGCCCACCACGAGGACTGGCGGCAAAGATACTGCAGGTCGCTGGTGGTCACCCGCAACGAACCATGCAGCTAGCCGATGCGGCGTGGCGGCTGCGCAACGACATCGATGACGACGACGAGCTTTGGGAACTGGCACTTGGGGACGTCCGGGACGCCACCGCAGACGGATTCGAGCTTCGATTCGCAGAGCTGTCCTCCGCCGACCAGGCCGTCCTTCGCCTGGTCGCGTCGGACTCGCCACTCTTCGGGAACACTGCTGCCCTGCTGGGGCTGTCCGCCTCCTCAGCAGATCGGGCACGCAAGTCGCTGGTCGGCAGCGGCCAACTGGACACCGACGAGGACGGCCTGTCGGTCGTGGACCCGTTCTTCGGCGACTGGATACGCACTCGGTTCTCCCTCTGAGCTCTGGGAGGTCAGTGCACGGCTCACCCTGATCGAGCCGGGTCGTGGAGAAGCTGGTCCAGCACCTGCTCCTCGAAGACCGCCTGGCCGTGCCGGCGCATCGCCTGACCCAGCGCCGAGGACCAGGAGGGAGCGGGCCACTGCTCGTGGGCCAGACCAACCGTCGACCGCTCAACGGCAGCCTCGTACTCCGCCGCGGCCGCGGGGCAGCATGCCGTCGAACAGCCGGGCACCGTCGGCGCCGAACCACTCGAGGATCCCGTGGATCTCGGCAGTCAGTTGGGTGACTGCACCAGCCCGTGGGTCCTCACCGGTCAACGTGGGGGCGAGGTTGGCACCCTCAACGGCCAGTTCAGCCAGTCGGTCGACGCCGACGTCCACGATTCGTGTGCAGGCGCGTCGGATCGCCCCGGCCGGCCGATCGGCATCGAGCACGAACTGCTGCAGGTAGCTGAGGATCGCCTGCTTGGCCGCGTACACCTCGTCGTCCCCGGCGTCCACGCCGGTCAGGAACCGGTTGACGTCCTGCATGAAGGTGCGCAGGTTCTCCACCAGCGTCAGGTGGGTCCGGACCGCCTCGCTCAGCCGGGAATGCACGATCCCGACGTCGGGCGGAGTGGCCCGTGTCGCATCGACGGTCTGGGACAGTGCGGCAGCCAGGTCGTCCATGACGGCCGGCTGGAGTGCGGCGTATCGCGTCCTGGCCGCGACCGCGCCGTGCAGCGTTGCGATTGCGGCCTGCCCGTCGCGGGTCAGCTGCCACTGACGCGTCCGTCGGCGAAACTCGGCCGGATCTCGGTACCGAGCGGTCTCGTCGCGGGACTCTGTCAGCAGTCCCCAGCCCGTGGTCAGCTGATCCAGTGTCGCGTCTAGGGCTGCGTCATCGGCGAGTTCCGGCGCGTCAACCCTGGCCAGTTCGGCGTTCAGGGCCGGCTCGAAGGCGTTGGCGTCGAAGCAGGCGAGGACGGCCAGGTATCGGCGTCTGTTCTCGCCGGAGTTGAACGACCACAGGTCTCTCGGCAGGTCCGACCAACCGATGTCGGCCAGTCGATCCCTTTCCCGGTCCATGAGCGGAATAGGTTACTGTCAGCAGCGGCCGTGCTGCCTACGGCGAGATCAGGTCCGTCACGTCCGGCTGGGCCGTGGCGAGCCCTCGATCAAGGGTCAGCACCCGGCCGTCGTTCGCTCGCGCCAGGGCTGCGAGGTAGGCATCGGTGATCTCGCGGTGGCCTTGGATTCCCTTGGCAGGCACTACGTCGAAACCAAGCAGGTCGGGCCAGAACTCGTGATCGGGATGGGCGCAGATCTGCGACAAGACCTGCCACGACTCCGCTGCAGAATGGTCCATCCGGACCAAGTAGCGCAGCAGTGCCCCTTGCGTCATCGGACAGGTCGCGAAGGGGTGGCCCACACCGACGTGCGTGGCCACGAGGTCGTGATGGACGTGCTGCGACTCGGTGGCCGCGATCAGGACGTTGGCGTCGAGGAGGCTCACCACTCCTCGTCGAGCTCCCGTACGTCCTCGGAGGTGACGGGACGCCCGGCATCCACGACCGGCCACCCGCGCCCATCCGTTCGTATGCCCCTCGCCTCCCCTGTTGCGGTCAGGCCGCGCCGCAGGAGCATGGCCACCGCTTCGCTCAGCGTGATGCCCGAGTCCCTCGCGATCGCCTTGGCGCGACCGTGCAGATCCTCCGGCAGATCGATCGTGGTCCGCATACCTGCACCATAACATCATGATGCGCTCGCATCGCGATGCGGCGGACGGACTGCGACAGGGTCCGCGACCGAACCTGAACCCTGGGCGACGATCCCGACGGGTGGACCCCGGGCGGGACGGGCACGTCACAACCATCCCGTCCCACCCGATCCGAACGGCTGACCATGTCGAGCACCGCACAGACCTCCAGCGATCCGTCACCCCGGGAGCGGCTCAGAGCCCTCTCCCCACTCCACCGCGCCAAGCTCCTGTTCATGGTCGCCGGGTTCGTCTCGCTGGTCCTCAGCGTGTCGCTGTGGGCGACCGGCAACGAGACCGAGGCCATCTTCGTCGGGCTGTGGGTGCCGAGCGTCCACTCCCTCGGCACGCTCGTCCTGACCGGAGAGCGGTTCGATCGCGATGAGTAGCACCGTGCTCCTCGGCGCCGGCACCATCGTCTTCCTGCTGACCGTCTGGGCCACGCTGGCCGTCGGCTACTCGATCTTCGGCAGCCTGTACGACGACGACAAGGCCAAGGAGATCAAGCGTCGTCGTGAGCAGGACGCCGCGACGAAGGACCGGGGTGAGGCGCCCCCGTCCCGCGCGCCAGAAGACGTCGCTCACGACCGACCTGAGGACCTCGTCTAACGTCCGGGCGCCGCAACCACATCACGTCCGCTGACTCAGGGCCACAGCCGGCGGGCGCGCTGGGCCAGGTCACGCCGGGCCGCGGCCAGATCCAAGCCGCGGAGCATCCCGTCCTGCACGACCGGCTGACCGCCCACGAACACCAGCCGGGCCCTCCGGTCGGGGCCGAACACCAGCGCCTCGACCGGGTCGGGGATGTCGGCCAGGTCCTCCCCCGGCCACACCACCAGGTCGGCCCGCGCACCCGGGACCAGCCGTCCGACGTCCGGCCGACCGAGACAGTTCGCCCCGCCGACGGTCGCCATGTCCAGAGCGTCGGCCGCGGCCAGCGCCGCGGGGTCCTGCGTGCCCTGCCGGGCCGACCACAGCGCCTGGCGCATCTCGGTCATGAGCGTCCCCTGCTCGTTGCTTGCCACCCCGTCCACGCCGAGCCCCACCGGAACCCCGGCAGCCCGGAGGTCGCGGGTCCGGCAGAACCCGGCCGCCAGTCGGGCGTTGGAGGAGGGGCAGTGGGCCACGCCGGCCCCGGCCTGCGCGAGCCGGGCGATCTCGGCGTCGTCGAAGTGGACGCCGTGGGCGTACCAGACATCAGAGGCGACCCAGTCCCACTCCTCCAGCACCGCCAGCGGTCGTTGGCCGAAGCGGGCCAGGCAGTCCGCCTCCTCCTCCCGGGTCTCGGCCAGGTGGGTGTGCAGCTTCAGGCCGTGGCGGCGGGCGAGCGCCGCCGACTCGCGCATGAGCGTCTCGCTGACGCTGAACGGGCTGCAAGGAGCGACGGTCACCACAACCATCTCGCCGTCGTGCCAGCGGTCGATCACCCGCTCGGTGGAGACCAGGATCGACTCGGTGTCCTCCACGACGTGGTCGGGAGGCAGCCCCCCGTCGGACTCGCCGAGGTCCATCGAGCCGCGGGCCAGGTGGAGCCGGATCCCCACCTCAGCCGCCGCCGTGGCGATGGCGTCGAACACGCTGTCGTCTCCCCGCGGCACCAGGTAGTGGTGATCCGCGGCAGTGGTGCAGCCGGACAGGGCCAGCTCAGCCAGACCCACGCGGGCCGCGGCCAGCACGTCCTCGACGTCGAGCTGCGCCCACACCGGATACAGAGTGACCAGCCAGTCGAACAGGTTGCACCCGGTGGCCCGCCCGCGGGTCATCCACTGGTAGAGGTGATGGTGGGTGTTGACCAGCCCCGCGGTGATGATGTCGCCGTCGACGTCGATGACGGTGTCGCCGCCGCGACGCTCGACCTGCCCGGCCGCGGACCCGACCTGCGCGATCAGGCCGTCTGCGATGGCGATCTCGGCGACGGCGCCCGGTGTGTCCGCGGTCGTATCGCTCGCGCGTCCGCCGACCAGGACGGTCCGGCCCTCAGCCATCAGCCGTGGCACCGAGCGCGATGTCGGGCGCCCGGACCGGGACCCGTGGCAGCTCCAGGCCCGTGGCCGCACGGATGGCCGCCACGACGGCGGGGGTCGAGCTGATCGTCGGCGGCTCCCCGACGCCCTTCGCGCCGAAGGGGGCGCCGGGCTCGGGCTGCTCGATCCAGGTCTGGACGACGTCGGGCATGTCGAGGAACGTCGGGATGAGGTAGTCGGTGAAGGAGGGGTTGCGGACCAGGCCGTCGGAGACCAGCACCTCCTCCATGATCGCCAGGCCCACGCCCTGGGCGATGCCGCCCTCGATCTGCCCGGTGACCGCGAGGGGGTTCAGCGCGCGGCCGATGTCCTGCCCGGTCGCGATCTGCACGACCTTGACCAGCCCGAGATCGGGGTCGACGTCGACCACGGCCCGGTGGGCGGCGAAGGCGAAGCTGACGTGGGCGTTGCCCTGACCGTTGGAGTCCAGGGGGTCGGTCGGCGGGTGGTGGTGCTCGCGCAACGCCTCGACCGGCGCACCGGCCAGCAGGTCCGCCAGCGCCACCCGAGCCTCGCCGTCGACCTGCACGACCTCGCCGCCCTCCAGGTCCAGCAGCGCCCGGCGGGCCCCGGACACCTCCACGTCCAGCGCCGCGCCGGCGCGCTCGAGCAGCTCCTCCTTCACGGCCTGGCAGGCCAGCTGGACCGCGCCACCGCTCATCCAGGTCTGCCGCGAGGCGCTGGAGGAGCCGGCTGACCCGATCGAGGTGTCCGTCGGGCCGAGGTGCACCTGCTCGATCCCGAGCTCGCTCCGCACGATCTGCAGGGCGAGGGTGTGGAAGCCCTGCCCCACCTCGGCCGCCGCGCAGCGCACGGTCGCGACGACCTCCCCGGCGGCATCCAGCTCGACCCGGACCGCAGCCGTGGAGTAGTCGTCGAAGCCCTCGGAGAACATCAGGTTCTTGAAGCCCACGGCCATGCCGACGCCCCGCTCGACGTCCAGACTCATCGCCGTCAGGCCGGTGCCGCCGGGCAGGAGCTCCTCGGGGTCACCGGTGGCCCGGTCGGGCGGCAGGGGGTGGGCCATGGCCGCCTCGATGACCTCCCGGACCGGCGCGGTGCCGGCGATGACCTGGCCGGTGAGCAACCGGTCGCCGGTCGACAGGGCATTGCGCAGCCGCAGGTCGACCGGGTCCATGCCGAGGGCGTGCGCCAGCTTGTCCATCTGCGCCTCGTGGGCGAAGCAGGTCTGCACCGCCCCGAAGCCGCGCATCGCCCCGCACGGCGGGTTGTTGGTCCGCACGACGTAACCGTCGATGGCGGCGTGGGGGATCTTGTACGGACCGGCCGCGAAGCAGGTGGCGTTGGCGATGACCGCGGTGGAGGAGCTGGCGTAGGCCCCGCCGTCCAGCAGCACCCGCGCCTCGACCTTCACCAGCTCGCCGGTCGAGGTGGCGTGGTGGCGGTACCACATGCGGGCGGGGTGGCGGTGGACGTGGCCGTAGAAGCTCTCCTCGCGGGAGTACATCATCTTCACCGGCCGACCGGTCAGCATCGCCAGCAGGCAGACGTGGATCTGCAGGCTGACGTCCTCCCGGCCGCCGAACGCACCGCCGACGCCGGCCAGGTGGAGCCGGACCTGGTCCTTGTCGAGGCCGAGGCAGTCCGCGACCTGGTCCCGGTCGACGTGCAGCCACTGGGTGGAGATGTGCAGGTCGATCCCGCCCTGCCCGTCGGGGATGGCAAGGCCCGACTCGGGGCCGAGGAACGCCTGGTCCTGCATCCCGACCTCGTAGGTGCCCTCGACGACGACGTCGCCGGTCACCTCGTCCGGCTCGCCGTGCCGCAGCGTGATGTGGCGGAAGACGTTGCCGTCGGGGTGGATCGGCTCGGCGGTGATGGCGGCCTCGCTGTCGGCCAGCGGCTCGAGCGGCTCGTAGGTCACCTCGATCGCCTCGACGGCGCGCAGGGCGAGCTCGGGGTGGCTGGCGGCGACAGCCGCGATGGCCTCGCCGTCGTAGCGGACGACGTCGCGGGCGAACACCGGCTGGTCGCGGTGCTCCATCCCGAAGGTCCCCTGGCCCATCACGTCCTCGGCCAGGATGACCGCCTCGACACCGGCCATCGCCGTGGCCGCGGAGGTGTCGATCGAGACGATCCGGGCGGCCGCGTGGGGGCTGCGCAGCGTCCGGCCGAACAGCATCCCGTCGAGGTGGAGGTCGGAGGAGAAGGCGAACTCGCCGCTCACCTTCGCCACGCCATCGGGCCGGTCGGCGTCCTGGCCGAGCCCGCCGTCGACGTCGGTGGCGACGGTGCTGGTCCGCACGTCGCTCATCGGCCGGTCCCCCCGATGCTGGATCCTCCCTGGGAGGTCGCCGTCCCGCCCGCGTTGAGCCGGTCGTCGCGGACGGTCCGGACGGCCTGGAGGATCCGGCCGTAGCCGGTGCAGCGGCAGAGGTTGCCGGACAGCGCCTCGCGGATGGTGAGGTCGTCGGCCTCGGGGTCGCGGTCCAGCAGGTCGTGCGTGGCCAGGATCAGCCCGGGCGTGCAGAAGCCGCACTGGACCGCGCCGGCGGAGAGAAACGCTTGCTGCACATCGCTGGTGCCGTCCAGCGCCTCGATGGTGATGAGCTCGGCACCCACGGCGTCGGCGGCCATGACGCAGCAGGACACCACGGGCTGGCCGTCCATGATGACTGTGCAGGACCCGCACTCGCCCTGGTCGCACGCGTTCTTGGTGCCGGCGAAGCTCAGGCGGTCGCGGAGGACGTGCAGCAGGCTCTCGCCGATCCAGGACGAGTCGACGTGCACGTCCTCGCCGTTGACAGTCAGCGCGTAGGGCTGGGCGGCCTCCGGCGCGTCGGGAGGGGTTGAGTCGCTCACGTGAACAGGCACCTCGTCAGGGTTCGGGTGGCCAGGACACCGACGGCGTGGCGGCGGTACTCGGCGGTGCTGCGGTGGTCGGTGATCGGCGCGGCGGCCCGGGCGACGGCCTGCCCGAAGGAGTCGACGTCGTCGGCGGTGCAGGACAACGCGTCCCAGTCGATGGCCTGGCTGATCGCATCCTCGGCGGCGGTCGGCCGGATCGGCGTGGGACCGACCGAGCCGAGGGCCGCCCTGACCCGCCGGCCCGCGGTGTCGAGGACGAGGGCGAGGCTCGCCACGGAGATCGCCATGGCGCTGCGGGGCCCGATCTTGGCGACGTGCTGCGGTCCCTGGATGTCGGGGACGTGGACGCGGGTCACGATCTCGCCAGCGGCGATGGCGGTCTGCTTGACACCAACCAGGAACTCAGCCAGCGGCAGCCGGCGGGTGCCCTCTGGGCCGGCCAGCTCCACCTCGGCGTCCATCGCGATCAGCCACGGCAGGGCGTCCCCGGCAGGGCTCGCGGTGCCGATGTTGCCGCCGATCGTGCCGGCGTTGCGGATCTGCGGGGACCCGACGGTCCGGGAGGCCATCGCCAGGCCCGGGGCGTCGGCGGCCAGGTCGGTCTCGACCTGCCGATAGGTCGTCAGAGCGCCGAGGTCGATGCCGTCGTCGGTGCTGTCGACCCCCTGCAGCTCGGCCACGCGCCGGAGAGCGACGATGCGGCGAGGCCGCCGCTGGCCGTGGTTGACCTCGACCATCAGGTCGGTGCCGCCCGCCAGGAGGTGGGCGTCGGGCATGTCCTGGAGGGCGTCCAGGGCCTGGTCCAGGGTGGTGGGGCGGGCGATGGTCACAGCAGCAGACGGTCCCGGTCGTCGGATCGTGGCGGGCGGGGTCAGCCTCCCATGATCTCATCAGATCGTGTCGGACGTGTGACATCGGGCCAGGGCCTGCTGCCGCGCATCGCCGTGCATGCCCACCCCCGGGCTCGCGAGATCATCACGGGCGGGTCAGCTGAGCGTGGCGGGCACGTGACCGCGGTCGACGGGCAACTCGTCGACGACGGCCGTCACCTCGATCGCGACCAGCTCGGCCGAGCCGTCGTGAACCGAGAGGAACGCGGTGTCGGAGGCATCGCGGCCGGTGGCGATGCGCAGCATCGAGCCGCGCGGCGCCAGCCCGGTCGCGTCCACCACGCGCCACGAGCCGTCCACCCACGCCTCGGCGACCGCGTGGAAGTCCATCGGGGAGAGCCCCGGCGCGTACACCGCAGCCAGCCGGGCCGGGATGTCGCGAGCCCGCAGCATCGAGATGACGACGTGGGCGTAGTCACGACACACCCCCTCGCCCAGCAGGAGGCTGTCGACGGCGTCGTCGGTCGGACCGCTTGACCCGCTGCTGTAGGTCAGTCGCCGCTGGACCCAGTCGGCGACCGCGTTCACCGCGTCCCCGGGTTCGGTGATGTGACCGAACTCCGCGGCCTCCAGCGCCAGGAACCGGTCAGAGGGGCAGTACCGGCTGGGACGGCGGTACAGCAGCGGGTCGTGCTCGCTGCCCGGTGCGGTCAGCAGGCGGCCCTCCAACTGGGCGGTGTAGTCGACGATCAGCATGCCGGGCTCCGCATCGAGGAGGTGCATGCGGCCGTCGTGGGGGGCGGCGATCTCGCGGAGGAAGACGGGCTGGCCGTCGACCGACGCCAGCAACTGCTGCTGCCCCACGTGCGTCGCGATGGCGATCTGGAACGCGAGCAGCGCCTGTCGGGTGATGTCGACTTCGAGGTGGACCTGAACGCTGCGGTGCATGGCCGTCCGTGGCTTGGGAACCGGGAGCCTACTGGTGCCGTGGCTCCGCCGTCGGTTGCCGGTGTCGTCGGGGACCTGTCTTGACCGCGGCATCGGCCGGTGCAACGGTGCACGGTCATGCCGACCGCGCCTGTCGATCCATCCGAGTGGGCCCTGACCAGCACGCGCGTCCTGCTCGACGGTGCGCTCGGGCCAGCCACCATCGTCGTCCGCGACGGGGTCATCGCTCGGATCGACCGGAACGGCAACGGAACGGTGGACACCGACGGCGTCTCGAAGGTGGCTGGCGTCGACGTGGCCGACCGGGTTGTGCTCCCCGGTCTGGTCGACAGCCACGTCCACGTCAACGAGCCCGGCCGGACCCACTGGGAGGGCTTCGAGACGGCCACGCGCGCCGCGGCGGCCGGCGGGGTCACGACCATGGTCGACATGCCGCTGAACTGCCTGCCCCCGACGACGGACGTCCCAGCCCTGCAGGCCAAACGCCAGGTCGCTGGACCGAAGGCCCACGTCGACGTGGCCTTCTGGGGCGGGGCGGTCCCCGGCAACGACGACCAGTTGGCCGCCCTGCTGGACGCCGGCGTCCGCGGGTTCAAGACGTTCCTCTGCGACAGCGGCGTCCCCGAGTACGGCTGCGTGCACCCGAGCGACGTGACGCCCCTGCTCCGGCGGGTGGCCGAGCTCGACACCACCCTGATCGTCCACGCGGAGGACCCCGACGTCTGCGACGCCGCCGCGACCGCACAGCAAGGCGCCGACCATCGCCGCTACACCACCTGGCTGGACAGCCGGCCGCCGCAGGCCGAGATGGCCGCCGTCACGGCTCTGGTCGAGGCATGCCGGACGACCGGCGCGCGGGTCCACGTGCTGCACCTCTCCGCCGCCGACGCCGGCGAGGTACTGGCCGACGCGAAGGCCGAGGGGCTTCCGATCACGGTCGAGACCTGCCCCCACTACCTCACACTCAACGCCGAGGACGTGCCCGACGGGGCCACGCAGTTCAAGTGCGCCCCGCCGATCCGGGACGCCGCCAACGCCGACCGCCTGTGGTCCCTGCTCGGCGACGGGGTGATCGATGCGGTCGTGAGCGACCACTCGCCCTGCCCGCCCGGGGACAAGCAGCCCGAGACAGGTGACTTCGTGGCCGCCTGGGGCGGGATCGCCTCGCTCCAGCTGGGCCTGCCGCTGATCTGGACGGCGGCACGCGATCGAGGCCATGCCATCACCGAGGTGTGCGGTTGGATGTCCGCGGGACCTGCCCGGATCGCGGGGCTGGCCACGAAGGGCTCGATCGACGTCGGCTCCGACGCTGATCTCGTGGTGTTCGACCCGGACGGCCGGTGGATGGTCGACGGCGCCGCACTGGAGCACCGCCACCCCGTGACCCCCCATCACGGCCGTGAGGTGGTCGGACGGGTGGACAGCGTGTTCCTGGCCGGGCGGCAGATCGTCGCTGGAGGTCGCCCGGTCGGTGCACCCGCGGGTCGGCTGCTGTGACGGTGGCCGCGGACGCTCACGGCCGCAGGCGATCTCCCGACGGAACACGAATCGGCCGGCTCGCGATGCGAGGATGGACGTCACCCAACCGACACATCGAAGGAGTAGACCGTGGTCGATGACGAACCCGACCTCGATGACGGTCACCAGGACCAGGGGACCAACCCCGAGGGCGACGTGATCGCGCCGGCTGGTGCGGTCACCGGTCTGGTGGACCTGGCCGCCAAGCGGCTGGGTGGGATGATCCTGTCGGCCAGCGACGAGTTCTTCGGGGCCAAGGAGAACCTGCTGGAGCCGCTGCCTCCGACCTACGACGTGACCGCCTACGCAGACCGGGGGAAGGTCATGGACGGCTGGGAGACACGACGCCGACGCGGACCCGGACAGGACTGGGTGGTGATCCGTCTGGGCGTGACCGGTGTCGTCGAGGCCGTCGTGGTCGACACGTCCTTCTTCCGCGGCAACTTCCCGCAGGCCTTCGAGCTCTGGGGCACCGTCAGCCCTGACGGCCCGCCCACCGGCACCAGCGAGTGGACGCACCTGCTCTCTCACACCACCCTGCGAGGAGATCAGGTGCAGCGCTTCGAGATCGATCACCCGCAGCGCGTCACGCACGTCAAGTTCGTCATCCATCCCGATGGCGGCGTGGCCCGTCTGCGGGTGCTCGGTCGGCCACTGGTCGACGTCCGGGACGTCGCGGACCCCGGTGGCCGCCTGGACCTGGCGGCGCTGGTCAACGGCGGCCGCGCGGTGGCCTGCTCCGACGCGTTCTTCTCACCACCCTCCAACCTCATCATGGTCGGCGATGCACAGGACATGAGCGACGGCTGGGAGACAAAGCGGCGGCGCGGCCCCGGCCACGACTGGGCCATCATCGAACTGGCGACGACTGCGATCCTGGAACGCATCGAGATCGACACCACCCACTTCAAGGGGAACTACCCGGACACCTGCAGCGTGCTCGTGCTCGATGCCCCCGGCGTCCCGGTCGAGAAGTTGCCCGAGGAGGGCTGGAGCGTGCTGGCCGCCGAGCGGCCCATGCAGCCCCACCACCGGCACGTGCTGGACGTCACCGAGGGGATCCCGGCCACACACCTGAAGCTGCTGGTCGTCCCCGATGGCGGCATCGCCCGCCTGCGGGCCTTCGGGCAGGTCACCGAGGAGGGGTGGCGGCGGGCGACGGTGCGGCTGCTGGACACCGGCACGACGTCCTGGGCCAGGCATGCACTGCTGGCCTGCTGCGGCTCGAGCGCCTGGGCCGAGCAGATGGTCGATGCGCGCCCCTTCGGCGAGCCCGAGGACCTGCTGCGCGCCGCCGAGGAGATCTGGTGGCGGCTGGGGCCGGACGACCACCTCGAGGCCTTCGAAGCGCACCCGCGGATCGGCGAGCGGTCGGCGTCTCGCTGGTCCTCGCGCGAGCAGTCGCAGGCGCAGTCGGGCGAGCAGACGACCAAGGACCGGATCGCAGCAGGCAACCTCGCCTACGAGGAGCGCTTCGGACACATCTTCCTCATCCGTGCCGCCGGCAGGTCGGCAGAGGAGATACTGGCCGCCCTGGAGGAACGGCTGGACAACGACGCCGAGACCGAACGGCGGATCGCCGCGGAGCAGCAGGCCCAGATCACCGCGCTCCGGCTGGATGCGCTGCTGCGGGAAGGAACGACCGGATGAGCCTGTCGACCCACGTCCTGGACACCGCCACGGGCCGGCCGGCATCGGGCATCGTCGTGCGGGCCGAGTTCGCCGCGGATCCGACCGCCGCCGACAGTTGGAGCGAGACCGGTACGGGCACCACCGACGCCGACGGCCGCATCGGCGACCTGCTGAGCGGTGACCTGCGTCCCGGAACCCACAGGGTGACGTTCGCCACCGGACCATACTTCGCGGATCGGGGCGTGGAGGCCTTCTGGGGCGACGTGACCATCACCTTCCACGTCACCGATCCGGCCGATCACTACCACGTGCCCTTGCTGCTCAGCCCCTATGGCTACAGCACCTACCGCGGATCCTGACCACGACCCGACGATCGCGAGACATGCCTCCATGAGCCACACCCTGGGCCCCAACCGCTACGGCAAGTCGGGCATCCGCCTGGCTGTCGTCGATCGGGCGCACACCGCACACGAGTTCACCGACCTCGACGTCCAGGTGCGACTGCACGGTGACTTCGACGCCGCACACACCGCCGGGGACAACGCGGCCGTCCTGCCCACGGACACGATGCGGGGGACCTGCCATGCGCTGGCCAGAGACGGGGTGCCCTCCGTACCCGCCTACGGGATCCGCCTGGTCGAGCGCTTCCTCGAGGCCTCACCGGCCGTCGCCACGGCCGTGGTCGAGCTCACGGTGTTCCCCTGGGAGCGGGTGGTGGTGGAGGGGCAGCCGCACACCCACACCTTCCGTCCGGCGGCCGGGGGCCGGCCGACCTGGCGCGTGAGCCTGACCCGCGGCGGCGCGCCCGAGGTCAGCGGTGGTGTCAGCGGTGCACGGGTGGCCAAGACCACCGGCTCGGCGTTCAGCGGCTTCCTCCGGGACGAGTACACCACCCTTGGTGAGACCCGCGACCGGATCATGGCCACCACGATCGACGCCTGGTGGGGCCTGACCGACGGGTTGGTGGAGGCGGACGGCGGCGCTGACCGGCTCGGGACGGCCGTGCCGGCGACGATGCTGGCGGCGTTCGCCCGACACGACGACAGCGAGTCGGTGCAGCACACCATGCACGTGATGGGCTCGGCGGTGCTGGACGCGCACCCGGAGGTCACGTGGGTGCGGTTCCTCCTGCCGAACGAGCATCACATCCTCTCCGACCTCTCCCCCTACGACCTCGACAACCCGGGCATCGTGTACCTGGTGGCCGACCGCCCGTTCGGCGTCATCGAGGGCGTGGTGGCGCGGGACGGCGTGGACGTTCCGGCGCCGTGGTGACCGGCGGGACCGGACCGGTGATCCCATGAGCGAGACCGTCGGACGACTGCCTGTCGACGTGGTCCAGCACCTGCTCGACGGCGTGGCCGATGCGGACCGGACGTACAGGGGTGCGTGGCCCGGCCGACCGGATCGTCGCCAGCCGGTGCAGGTCCTCTACCTGCCCGCTCATACCGTCGAGGCTGGCACCCCCAGGTCGGCCGGCCGGCACGCGCTGGACTTGCTCGACCGGCACGACGGGGCTGGCTTCGCGGCGGCACTGGGCCTGGATCACCTGAGCGCGGCGGAGTTGGATCGGGTCGTCCAGCGGGTCCGGACCAAGCTCGAGCATGAGCCGGTCGAGGACCTGCGCGTCGACTTCGAGGACGGCTACGTCGGCCACGGGCCGGGGTCGGAGGACGCCGACAGCGTCTCCGCAGCCGTTGCGGTCGCGCGGATGATGGCCGACGGCAGCTGTCCGCCCTTCGTCGGTCTGCGGGTCAAGAGCTTCACCGACGGGCTGGCCGCCCGGAGCGTGGCGACGCTCGATCGGTTCGTCTCCACTCTGCTCGACGAGGCAGGGAGGCTGCCGGACGGCTTCGTGGTGACATTCCCCAAGATCATCTCCGTCGACCACGTGCACGCCTTCGTGGAGGTGCTGGCCGCGCTCGAACAGGCCAACGGCCTGCCGACGGGGACCCTCGGCTTCGAGGCCCAGATCGAGACGACCGCATCGGTCCTCGGGCCCGATGGCCGGGTGGCGCTGCGGGACATCCGCGCCGCCGGGGAGGGCCGACTGCGGGCGGTGCACTTCGGGGTGTTCGACTACACCGCCGCCCTGGGATTGCCGAGCACCGAGCAACGCCTGGACCACCCGGCGTGCGACTTCGCCCGGCACCTGATGCAGGTCACCTTCGCCGGGACGGAGGTGCGGCTCTCCGACGGCTCGACCAACGTCCGGCCGGCCGACGACACGACGGCCTCGGTCCACGCCGCGTGGCAGGTCCACGCCGCTCACGTCCGTCACTCCCTCGCCCACGGGTTCTGGCAGGGCTGGGACCTCCACCCCTCTCACCTGGTCAGCCGCTACACCACCGTGTTCGCCCACCTGCTGGACGGCATCGCTGCGGTCGAGGCCCGGGTGCGGGCCTGGGAGGAGGGCACGGCAGCCGGCGCGGTCATGGACGAGCCCGCCACGCTGGTGGTCCTCCGGCGCCGGCTCGACCTGGCCCGCTCGACGGGCGCCCTTCCGAGTTGAGGATGTGGGCTGGTCGGCGGCCGGGGCTGACCATCCCGACTCTCGGTCGCGGCTGTAACACCGCCGTCACCGCCACCTCGCTATGGTCATCCCGCGAACGAAGCGCGAAGCGACCTGAAGGAGACGACGTGCGCCTGACCCCGCACGAGCAGGAGCGGTTGATGGTCCACGTCGCGGCCACCGTGGCCCGAGAACGCCAGGCCCGCGGCGTCAAGCTCAACCACCCCGAGGCGGTGGCCCTGCTGACCAGCTTCGTCATGGAGGGTGCACGGGACGGGCGAACCGTCGCCGATCTGATGGACGCCGGCCGTCACGTCCTGACCACGGCCGACGTGATGGACGGGGTCGCTGACCTGGTCGGAGAGGTGCAGGTCGAAGCCACCTTCCCCGACGGCACCAAACTGGTGACGCTGCACGACCCGATACGCCCGGCCGACGGCGCGCCGGAGGAGGGTGATGCCCCCGGCGCTGTCCTCACCCCCGAGCAGATGATCGTGCTGAACCTCGGACGGGGCAGCGTTCAGATCACCGTCACCAACACCGGCGACCGACCGATCCAGGTGGGCTCGCACTACCACTTCGCCGAGGCCAACCCGGGCCTGCAGTTCGACCGCGACGAAGCGTACGGCCACCGCCTGGACATCCCCGCCGGCACCGCGATCCGCTTCGAACCAGGCGTGAACCGCACCGTCGACCTGGTCCCCCTGGCCGGCACCCGCACCGTGTGGGGCCTGCGGGGCGAGGTCGCCGGACCGCTCGACGACGGCCCCACGACCGAACCGGAGCCCACCGATGGCTGAGATCAGCCGTGCCCGCTACGCGGCCCTGTTCGGTCCGACGACCGGTGACCGGATCCGACTGGCCGACACCGACCTGTGGGTCACCGTCACCGAGGACCGCTCCGGCGGCGCAGGTGGCGGCACCGAACCCTCCAGCCTGGCCGGTGACGAGGTCGTCTTCGGCGGCGGCAAGGTCATCCGCGAATCGATGGGCCAGTCGGTCGCCACCCGAGCGGAGGGCACCGCCGACACCATCATCACGGGCGCCGTCGTCGTCGACCACTGGGGCATCGTCAAGGCCGACGTCGGCATCCGCGACGGCCTGATCGTCGGCCTCGGCAAGGCCGGCAATCCCGACACCATGGACGGCGTCGACCCGGCGCTGGTCATCGGACCCTCGACGGAGGTCATCGCCGGCAACGGGAGGATCCTGACCGCCGGCGCGATCGACAGCCACGTCCACCTGATCGCCCCGCAACTGCTGGCCACCGCGATCGGCTCGGGCATCACCACGATCATCGGCGGAGGGACCGGCCCGGCGGAGGGCACGAAGGCCACGACGGTCACACCCGGCGCGTGGCACCTGGCCTCGATGTTGCAGGCGCTGGACGACGTACCGCTCAACATCTCGCTGCTCGGCAAGGGCAACACGACGTCCCGCCAGGCCCTGGTCGAGCAGGCCAAGGGTGGCGCCTCGGGCTTCAAGATGCACGAGGACTGGGGTACCACCCCGGCGATCATCGACGCCTGCCTCTCGGCCTGCGACGAGTTGGGGGTCCAGGCGGCCATCCACACCGACACGCTGAACGAAGCGGGATACGTCGACTCGACCCTGGCGGCCATCAAGGGTCGCTCGATCCACGCCTACCACACCGAGGGCGCGGGTGGCGGGCACGCCCCGGACATCATCACCGTCGCGGGGGCACCCAACGTCCTGCCGTCGTCGACCAACCCGACGCGGCCGCACGCGGTCAACACCGTCGACGAGCACCTCGACATGCTGATGGTCTGTCACCACCTGAACCCGACGGTCCCGGAAGACCTGGCCTTCGCCGAGAGCCGCATCCGCCCCTCGACCATCGCTGCGGAGGATGTCCTGCACGACATCGGCGCCATCGCGATGATCGGCTCGGACTCCCAGGCGATGGGTCGGATCGGTGAGGTGATCATGCGGACCTGGCAGACCGCACACGTGATGAAACGCCGTCGAGGGGCCCTGCCCGGGGACGATGTGACCAGCGACAACGCGCGGGTCCGCCGCTACATCGCGAAGTACACGATCGCCCCCGCCGTAGCTCACGGCCTGGACGAGCAGGTCGGCTCGGTCGAGGTCGGCAAGCTGGCCGACCTGGTGCTCTGGGACCCCGGCTTCTTCGGGGTCAAGCCCGACCTGGTCATCAAGGGCGGCGCGATCGCCTGGGCGCAGGTCGGGGACATGAACGCCTCGATCCCGACGCCGCAGCCGATCCTGCCGCGGCCGATGTTCGGTGCGGCACCAGCGGTTGCGCAGGCAACGTCGGTGTCCTGGGTCGCGCCGGCAGCCATCGAGGACGGCCTACCCGAGCGGCTGGAGCTCGGGCGTCGCCTGGTGCCCGTCCGTGACTGTCGCTCGGTCGGTAAGGCAGACATGCCGGAGAACACCGCCACGCCCGACATCACCGTCGACGCCGATACCTTCGCCGTGACCGTCGACGGCCAGCTCATGGAGGCCGATCCGGCGACCGAGCTGCCGCTGGCCCAGCGGTACTTCCTGTTCTGATGATCTGCCTGCCCCGGACCCGCCGGCGCCGATGGTCCGCCTTCCCGTGAGCGACGCCGCCGGCCGCACGGATGCATCGGCTGCCCTGCTGCTGCTGGCCGATGCCCGGCTGCCGACGGGGTCGCACGCACACTCCTTCGGGCTGGAGGCGGCCGTGGGTCACGGCCTGGTCGGCGATCTGGATGACCTGGTCTCCTGGGTCGAGGGGTGTGTGCACACCACGTGGTTCGCCGATGCGACCGCGACCGCCCTGGCCGCTCGCCTCGCGCTGCTGCCGACCGGCGACGATGATCCGGCGCCCACCTGGCAACTCCTGGACGAGGAGGTGACGGCTCGGATCGGCAGCACGCACGGCCGGACCGTCAGCCGCGCCCTGGGACGGCAGCTGCTGCGGACCGGTCGGGGGATCTGGACCCACCCGGCCATCGGCCATGCCGACGCCGTCCACCACGACGGGCCGACAGCACCCCTCGCCCTGGGTGCCGTGACCGCGGCGGCCGGTACCGACCCCCGGGAAGCTGCGCTGCTCAGCCTGCACCACGCCGTGCAGTCCGCCGGGACCGCGGCGATCCGTCTGCTGGGCCTGGATCCCTACGCCGTCGCCCGCCTCTCAGCGGTCCTCGGGCCCACGCTGACCGACCTGGCCACGACGGCGGCCGCCAGCACCCCCACCAGGCCCACCGCCGCGGTCAGGTTCCCCACGACCGCGGGGCCCGCCACCACGACCAGCACCGTGGATGCTCCAGCCACCACTGCGCCCGAGGCGCTCTGCCGGTTCCGCGACCTGGCCCGCTGTCTCCCCGCTGCCGGCGCGCCCATGGTCGACCTCCTACTCACCCACCATCAGCACGCGGAGGGTCGGCTGTTCGCCAGCTGAGCTGCGCCCGAGACCACGAGGACCACCAGTGCACACCGATCCGAGAACCATCGTCCAGGGCGGCCTGGCCTCACCGGCAGCGCCGGACACGACCCGCCGGACGCTGCGAGTCGGCGTCGGCGGTCCGGTCGGCACCGGCAAGACGGCCCTGGTCGCCGAGCTCTGCCGCCGGCTGGGCGGCACCGTGGACCTGGCGGTGGTGACCAACGACATCTTCACCACCGAGGACGCGGATGCGCTGAAGCGAGCCGGCGTGCTGGACCCCGCCCGGATCCGGGCGGTCGAGACGGGGTGCTGCCCGCACACCGCTATCCGGGACGACATCGCGGCCAACCTGGATGCGATCGAGCAGCTGGAGGCGACGTACCCGGATCTGGAACTGGTCCTGGTCGAGTCCGGCGGCGACAACCTCACGGCGATCTTCTCCCAGGCGCTGGTCGACGTGCAGATCTTCGTGCTGGACGTGGCCGGGGGAGACAAGGTCCCGCGCAAGGGTGGTCCGGGTGTGACCACCGCTGATCTGCTGGTCGTCAACAAGACCGACCTGGCGCCACTGGTCGGGGCGAGCCTCGACGTCATGGACCGGGACGCACGGGCGCGTCGGGGCGAGCGGCCGACCGTGATGACCTCGCTGGTCGCCGAGGACGGCGCCCGGCCCGTCATCGAGTGGTTGGAGGGATGTCTGGCCGACCGTGCCGATGTGGTCCGATCCGGCCCGGAGTGAGGCCCACCACCGTGAGCCCGACCAGCGTGAATCCGACCAGCGTGAGTGCGACCCCCGTGGGTCGGGTCCCCTCGCAACCCTCGGAGCAGGCCCGCGCCGCCCGCTCCCGACCGATCGCCGGAGAACACCTGGCGAGCGGGCCGCGGGGGGTACGGGGACGCACCCGTGTGGTCATCGGGCGGGGCCGACGAAGCGGCGTGGCGCTGACCTCCCTGCAGGCCCAGCCGCCGCTCGGGGTCAGGCTGGCCGGCGGCGAGGTCCACCTGATGGGGACCGCCGGTGGGCCGCACGGGGGCGATCACCTGCACCTGGAGGTGGTCGTGTCGTCGGGCGTCCACGCCACCGTCCGCTCGGTCGCGGCCACCGTCGCCCTGCCCGGCGACGGCAGGCAGTCGGTGCTGACCACCGATGTCCGGGTGGAGGCGGGGGCGTCGCTGCGCTGGCTGGTCGAGCCGCTGGTGGTGGCGGCCGGCGCCGACCATCGGACGGTCACGACGGTCGAGGTGCACCCCGCCGCGCAACTGCTGTGGCGGGAGGAGGTGGTGCTGGGCCGGTGGGGTGAGCCCCCCGGTCGCCTGTCCGGCCACCTGCGCGTGCAGCGCGAAGGACGGCCGTTGCTCAACCAGGGCCTGGCCGTCGGCGCGCCCGGCTGGGACGGCCCGGCGGTCACCGCCGGCGCCGGCACCGTGGGCCTGATCGCGAGGCTCGCCCCGATCAGGCCGACGGGCTCACCGGCCGACGGGGCACCCGCTGCCGGCACCCACGCCGTTGTCGCCCCGGCGCCGTCCGAGGTGCCGGGAGTCGTGGTGAACCGGCTCTCTCCCGACCTGATCGTGGTGAGCGGGACCGCACCCGACTTCGCGACCTGGCGCGACCGGTGCGAGCTACTGACCCCCTCCCTCGACGCTGTGCCGGGCCGGTCCACCTGATGGATCTGCGCGTCGGCACGTTCAACCTGAACAACCTGTTCTCGCGCTGGAACTTCACGGCCGTCGTCGACCAGCTGCCCGCCGACGAGCAGACCGTGGAGTACGTCTTCGAGGTGGACGCCGACGCGACCGACGACGACGGCGAGGCCGTCGTGCGCTTCCGGACGTTCGACGGCCGACTGGTCGGCGGCAAGGATCCGGAGGACACCAGGCGTGTGGCCGATCGGATCCTCGCGATGGACCTGGACGTCCTGGCCGTGCAGGAGGTCGAGAACCTGCCCGCTCTCCAGGAGTTCAACGAGCGCGAGCTGGACGGTCTCTACGACACCGTCGTGCTGATCGAGGGCAACGACCACCGGCTGATCGACGTCGCGCTGCTCGCCAAGCTCCCGCTCCGGCGCATCCAGAGCAACCAGACCGAGGTGCACCCCGACGCGCCCGACCAGCGGGTGTTCAGCCGAGACCTGGTCGGCATCGAGGTGTGGGACCCGCGACGGACCCGGCGGCTGCTGACCGTCTACAACACGCACCTGAAGTCCAACTTCGTGCCGTACTGGGTCCGCGACGTCGACGCCGCCAGGCAGGCCAACGACGTCTTGCGGTTCCAGCAGACCCAGACCGTGGTCCGGGTGATCGAGCGGGAGGAGGACCTCGACCGGTACCTGGTGCTCGGCGACCTGAACCAGGAGCCGGACCACTTCAGCCTGACCCCGTTGACCCGTGGCCCGCTGGACCTCGTCGACGCCTTGGCCGACCTGACCGAGTCCCGGCCGCCCCCACCCGCCCGGAACCCCGAGGACGTGCCCCCGGGCCCGCGCTGGACGACCCGGCTGACCCAGGCCGGAGCCCCCGACCGCTACAACCTGTTCGACCAGATCTGGGCCTCGCCGGACCTGGCGGGCCGGATCCGTCAGGCCCAGGTCGAGCGCCGCCGCACCTGGACCACCTCGGGCAGCGACCACGACCCGGTGTGGGTCGAGCTCGCCGACCTGTAGCCGACCGGCCGCTCACCCTTCCGCGGCAAGCCGATCACCGTCGAGCAGGTCGAGCACGGCGACCACTGCCTCCCGCGCAGCCCGACTCGCACCGACGGTGCTGGCCGACGGCCCGTAGCCGAGCAGATGGATGCGCGGATCGGCGGCGACCTGCGATCGGGACGCCAAGTTGTCGGCCATGACGATCCCACCGGATGCGGTGCGAAGGCCGAGAGGGGCGAGGTGGTCCAGTGCGTGCCGGAAGCCCGTGGCCCAGACGATGGTGTCCGCCGCCTGGGTCGACCCGTCGGCCCAGACCGCACCGGTGGGGGTGAGCCGCTGGAACATCTCCCGACGGACCAGCGCACCGTTGCGCCGTGCCTGCACCGCGTGCTGGGAGTTGGCGGGCAGGCCGGTGACGGAGACGACCGACGCCGGCCGGCGCCCTGACTCGACCCGGGCCGCCACCGCGGCGACCACCTGCCGGCCGCGTTCGGGGGTGAGCGGCCCCTCGAACCACTCCGGCGGCCGTCGCGTGACCCATGTGGTCTCCGCGACCTCGGAGATCTCGGCCAGGTGCTGCAACGCCGAGATCCCGCCACCCACCACGATGACGTGCTGCCCGGCGAAGGATGCCGGGCCGTCGTAGGTGGCCGAGTGCAACTGCCGACCCTCGAAGGTGTCGCGCCCCGGGTAGGCCGGCCAGAACGGACGGGTCCAGGTGCCGGTGGCGTTCAGCAGCGCGCGGGCGTGGACGGTCAGCGACGGACTGTCCAGCCGCAGCCACCTTCCCTCGTCGTGGACCTCGCGCACCCGCACCGGTCGCCGGACCGGCAAATCGAAGCGGTGCTCGTACTGGGTGAAGTACCCGGCGATGACGTCGCTGGCCCTGGCCGCCGGGTCCACGTCATCCAGTGCGAAGCCCGGCAGGTCGTGGATGCCATTGACCGTCGCCATCGTCAGCGTCGGCCAGCGGTGCTGCCAGGCGCCGCCGGCACCGTCGTTGCCATCCAGGATCACGAACCGACTGCTCGGCAGGTCCCGCTGGCGCAGCCAGTAGCCCGCCGCCAGCCCGGCCTGACCGGCGCCGATGACGGCGACCTCGACCTGCAGCCGCTCCATGGTCACCCCAGCCTGCCGTCCCCCGCAACATCGTCGCCGGCCGCCGGCTGACACGACACGTGGCCCCACGCCCCCGGGAGCCGGGGCAGCCAACGACGGGCCTGACCCGCTGTGGGAGGCGGTCGAGGACCAGGGACGATGCCGAGCAGAGGGCCGCGGACCTGCTGCTGTTCAGAAGACTCCTAGAGGCCCAGGTCCTCGATGATCTGATCCCGGATGTCCTGCCCGTTGCGCTGCAGGTCATCGGCGGTGGACTGGTCGTTCACGCCGTCGATGGGATACCCCGCGATGGCTGCCGCGCCGACGCCCGCGCCCAGTAGGCCGAGCAGCAGGCCGATCACCGCCAGAGCACGGCCGGTCACGTTGGGCTTGCGGGTGCTGACCAGGCCGACGATGCCGAGCAGCAGGGAGAGCAGGCCGAGCAGGACTGCCAGCGGTGTGAACGCGGGGGCCAGGGCAGCGATCACCGCGCCGAGGCCGAAGACCAGGGCCAGGGTCGCCGAGGTGCCGGTCACCGCATCGTCCGCCGTCACGACACCGGTCGCCGTCGTCGCGTCGCGACGTTCCTCAGCGACGACGCCGTCGCCGTGATCGGCCCGGTCATGATCGTCGGGCCGATCCTGATGCGCGGGGCGATCCCCGTGCGCGCCATCGTCGTCGTGTGCCGGATGTGCCTCCATGGCGTGGGACCACGAGTCCGTCGGAGTCGTCGGGGTCGGCTGATCGGTTGCGACCTGCCCGTCGGAGCCGGCCTGCCGACTTGCCGCGGTGGGCTCGGTGGCGCGGTCGGTGTCCGTCGCCGTGGTGTCCTCCTGGTCACCGCGTGCGTCCTCGCGACGGCGCTCGGCCACGGGGTCGTCGTGGGTGCGTCGGACGGCACGGTCGACGGCCTCATCGTCGGCACGGGCGTCGTGCTCGTCCACGCCGACGGCTGGTGACGCGGGGACGGCGGCCTCGTCTCGGCTGCCGGTGTCAGACCGCTCGGCCAGTCGCTGATCGACGATCCGGGAGATCCGCGCCTCCAGATCGGCGTCCTCGACCCGGGTCGAGTTGGGCGACCCGGCGGGGTCGGCGGTGGACGGGTCGTGGTCGGCATTCGTGTTGGACATGGTTCCCCTGGCGTGAACGGCGGTGTACCTCCGACCTTCCCGCCATCGGGCGTCGCCGAACCGCCTGCCCACCCGTCGACCGGCGGCGACCAGCCAGCTCAGCGACCCTCTGGAGTCAGCGGACCTGGATGATGCGCCCTCCGTGGCTTCCCCAAGCTCGATCCGCGGTCACGAGCCCGAGACGAACCGCTCCGCCAGGCCGCCGGGCGGGTCGTTGCGAAGCAGCCACCGCAGGGACGGTCGACGGTCTGACACCGACGCAAACGCCGGTCGCTGCACCACGACCAGGGTCAGGATCATCAGGGGGAACGGGATGATCGGCAGGATCTGCGCCACGCCCGGGAACGTCGGTTGCAGCCGCAGGGCCAGGATCTGCAAGGCGCCGAACACCCAGCAGCCGACCATCGCGCGGATCGGGTCCCAGCCACCGAAGATGACGATGGCCAACGCGATCCAGCCGAAGTTCGTCGTGTGCCCCTCCGACCAGCCGAACTTGACGTCGAGGGAGAACGCCGCACCGCCGATCCCGACCAGCGCCCCGCCCAGCAGGGTGTAGGCCATCCGGAGACGGTTGACGTCGATCCCACGCGCGAAGGCTGCCTCGGGTCGCTCACCGACGGCCTGGAGCTCCAGACCGGGCCGCGTGCGGTAGAGGAACCACCACGCCGCCATGGCGACGAGGATGCTCGCGTACACCGAGGCGTTGTGGTCGAAGAGGATCTCGCCGAGCACCGGGATCTGCGACAGACCGGGGATCGGCCAGGCCGGCACGGCCTCACCCGGGATGCGGACGAAGTCGCCGCCGAGGAAGCTCGAGAGCTCCGCGGCCAGGATCGTCAGGACGAAGCCGACCGCGATCTGGTTCAGGCCCAGACTGATCGAGGAGGCGGCCACGATCCCAGCGATCGTCGCACCGACCACCGCTGCCGCGGCGTACCCGACCAGCACGCTCCCGGTGGTCACGGCGCCCGCGAATCCGGCCAGCGCGCAGAGCAGGATCGAGCCGTCGAGCGAGAGGTTGACCACCCCAACGCGCTCTGTCAGGGTCTCTCCGACGCTGGCGAAGACGAGCGGCGCTGCGGCCGCCACGATCGCGGCCAGGGTGATTGTCACGTGGTCACGTCCTCGAGCGGTGCCGTCACGGCTGGTGGGTCACGCTCCGGCGACCCCCGCCGACGATTGATCACATGGGCGACTCCGCCGCCCAACAGCACCAGCAGGACGAGCAGTGCGGTGAAGACCCCCGCCAAGGCCGAGTCGAGGTCCAGCCGCAACTCCAACTGGGCGGCGCCCACACCGACCGCGGCGAAGAACAGCGCGATCACCGCAGCCGGCAGCACCCGGTACGCCGTCAGCAGCACCAGCAGGATCGCCAGGAAGCCGTAGCCGCCGGAGATGGCCGGGACGAGCTTGTGGTGGAGCCCGTTGACCTGCATCGCACCGGCGAGCCCGGCCAGCCCGCCGCCGAGGGCGAACGCCGTCAGGGTCGTCCGTTCGACGGCAACGCCCAGTCGGGCGGCGGCTGTCGGGTTGGCGCCGATCGAGCGCAGCCGCAGCCCCAGGTGGGTGCCCCGCAGCACCACCCAGACGCCGACGACGCCCGCGATGGCGACGATCAGTGCGACGGGCGCGATGCGCAGGCCGGGCAGCGTCGGCAGGAACGCCTCCTCCCGGAAGAGCTCCGTCCCCGACGTCGATGCCACGCCGGGCCGCGCCCACGGGCCGATGATGAGGTAGATCGCCAGGCCGCTCGCCGCGAAGTTGAGTCCGACGCCGGCGAAGATCTCGTTGACCTTGCCACGGGTCTTCAGCAGGCCGGTGAGCACGCCCCACGCCACCCCGGCCACGAGGCCGCAGATGATCGCGGCAGCCAGGACCACCGGGGCCGGTCCGGGGACGATCCGCGACGCCCATGCGGCACCGATGCCGCCCAGGATGATCTGGCCTTCGACCCCGATGTTCCACAGTCCTGCGGTGAACGTCACCGACAGCGATGCCGCCGCGAGCACCAAGGGCACCCACACGACCAGCGTGTCCGCCACCTTGGGGGCCGAGCCGAGTGAGCCGGTGACCACCAGCCGCATCGCCTCCAGCGGTGGCGCGTCGACCAGCACCAGCAGCCCGGCGACAGCGGCCAGGGCCACGACGATCGGTACGCCCAGACGCGAGAGGGCGCCCGTCACGCCGGACGGCCGAGCATCCAGCGGGAGGGATCCCATCACGCTGCGGTCCCCTCACCCGGCGGTGCGCTCCGACCACCGATGAGGTATCCGAGCGCGTCGGCAGACGTGCCGTCTGGATCGACCTCGGCAATCACGCGCCCGTCGAAGCACACCAGGATGCGGTCGGCCCGGGTCTGGAGCTCGTCGAGGTCGGAGGAGGCGAAGACGATGCCGGAGCCGCTCGCAGCCCGCCGTCCCAGCTGCTGCCAGACCCACTCGGCGCTCTCGATGTCCAGCCCTCGGGTGGGGTGCTCCATCATGATCAGACGGGCGTCGTCGTCGATGAGTGAGAGCAGGACACGCTGCTGGTTGCCGCCGCTGAGCTGCTCCGGCGTTGACTCGGGCCGTGCCTTGATGCGGTACGTCGCGATCGACTCGGCGGCAACCGACCGTGCGGTGGCGGGATCGGTGAGCATGCGTCGCCAGCCGCGGCGTGGAGCGACCGCGCCCGCCAGCGTTGCATGTTCGGCCAGGGTCAAGCCGGGGATCAGTCCCTCCGCCAGTCGGTCAGCCGGCAGCCACTCGACACCCTCCGCCCGGCGCGCGGCGGCGGTGAGCGCCGCCACGTCGAGGGGCACGTCCGCGCGACCGGTCAGCTCGACGGAGCCGGCCTGCGGCGTGACGGCCCCTGCCGCGGCCATCAGGATGGTCCGCTGCCCGGACCCCTCCATGCCGGCCAGCCCGATGACCTCCCCGGCCCGCACTGTCAGGTCGACATCGGACACGCGGACCGCGCCGTCCGTTGCGTCGACGCCGGTCATGCGCAGCAGGGCTGCACCGGTACTGGCCTGTGGTCGAGCGACGTGGGCTGGCGGCTCCCCGAACATCATCGCGACCAGCTCGGTGTCAGGGACGGGCAGTGTGGCGGTGCCCACGACGCGGCCGGCGCGCATCACCGTGACGGTGTCACAGAGCTGATCGAGCTCCTCCAGCTTGTGGGTCACGTAGATGACGCTGAGGCCCTCAGCCGCCAGCCGCCGCAGGGCCGCGAACAACGCCACGCGCTGATCGGCCGAGATCGCCGTGGTGGGCTCATCGAGGATGAGGACCCGCGCGCCGGCGTCCATGAGCCGCGCGATCTCGAGCTGCTGGCGCTCGCCGACGGTCAGGGTCCGGACGATGGCGTCGGGATCGAGTTCGAAGCCCAGCTGCTCGCACGCGTCGCGCAGGCGGCGGCGGCTGTCCCCTGCCCCCAGCCGCAGACCACCGGTCCCGCCCAGCTGGAAGTTCTCCAGCACCGTCAGCGGCCCGAACACCATCGGGTCCTGGTGGAGCAGTCCGATCCCCGCAGCCAGGCCGTCGCCAGGATCGCTCAGGCCCAGCACCCGACCGTCGAGGGCGATCGTGCCGGCGTCCGCGCGCCGACCCCCGGAGATGATGCCGACCACCGTCGACTTGCCTGCTCCGTTCTCACCGATGAGCCCGTGGAGGGACCCCGGCGCCACGGTGAAGCTGACCCCATCGTTGGCGACGACGGGGCCGTACCGCTTGCGTACACCCTGGACGACCAGCCCGTCGGTGCTCACCGCCGGCTCACCTCAGCACCGCGGGCAGCTCACTCCTGGGTCTCGGCCACGCCGTCGATCCCCTCGAGCAGGTCCGGGAAGTACCACACCTGCTCATCGGTGGCGACCTCGCCCTCCGCGATGTAGGTGGTCCCGTCGGCCAGGACCAACGGACCCTCGAAGAGCTCGATCGAGCCGTCCAGGAGACCGGCGGTCAACGCATCGACGGCCGCCTCCGCGTCCTCCCCCAGCCCGTCGCCCTTGATGAAGCCGATGATGCTCGAGTCCAGATCGTTGATGTCGTCCTCGTCGGGCCCGAGCCAGCGCCACTCGGCGTCGAAGCTGTCGTCGACCACCGCCTGCGCCGTCTCCAGGTACGAGGGACCCCAGTTGAAGTAGGGAACACCGAGGCAGACGGCGGGCGCTTCGTCACAGGCGCCGATGAAGTCGTAGGGCACCGCAGTGACGGCCTCACCGGACTCGGCCAGCTGGCCGGTCCTGACGATGGCCTCCGTGGTGTCGATGCCGGACACCACGACGTCGGCTCCGCCGGCGTAGAAGTCATTGACGACCTGGGTCGGGTCGAGGGTCACACCGGGGATGTTGAACCAGAATCCGATGTATGTCACCTCGAAGGTCAGGTCGGCCGGGTCCTCGCCACGGTTCTCCGTCCAGCAGTGCTGGGCCCCCAGGTAGGCCGAGTTGACCAGACGGATGGTCTCGGCGTTCACCAGCGGCCCGAGGTAGGCGATGTGGCCGGCGTCGCTGTGCATCGCGGCGGCGCAGCCGGCGATGGCCTTGCCGACCTCCATGCGGCCCATGATGTTGCCCAGGTTCTCGAGCTCCGGCATGTAGGCCCGGCCCTCCTCCCACGCGGAGTCGCCGGAGCTCCAGATCATCGGCACGTCCGGGTGTTCGGCGGCCGCGGCCAGGATCCCGTCGCGCATGTCGTCGGAGGTCGCGAAGATCAGCTGTGCCCCCTGGTCGATCATGTCGGTCGCAACGGACTCCACGCTGAGCTCCGGGTTGTCGGCGGGGTTCACCGAGTCGATCGCGATCATCTCCGAGCCCGGCAGGTTCTCCTCGATGTACTCACCCCCCTCGAAGTGCGCTTGGGACCAACCCCGATCGTCGCGGGGTCCGACCAGGATCATGCCGAACGTGATCCCCTCTCCGTCGCCCGCAGCCGCGGCCTCGTCGTCTGCCGTCGCCTCGGCGTCGTCGTCCGCCGTCGTGGTCTCCTCCGTCGTCTCGCTCTCGTCTGCGATGTCCTCGTCACCGGTCTCGCCGCCACAGGCGGTCAGGAGGATCAGCAGGGTCGCACTGAGTGCCAGGAAGCGGCGCAGTGAGTTGGCGGGCATGAGGGCTCCAGTCAGACGGGTTCGTTCGAATTGGCCGCCATGCAACCACCAGCTTGCTACAGACAGGTTTCGGCTGATGACGTCGCTACATTTGGACTCCCCGAGGTGATGAGAGGGCCGACGAGCAGCCATGGTGAACTTCGATGAGACCAAGCTCCCCGGTGTCGGGGTGCGCCACGACTTCCTGACCGAGGACGGTCGGCGTGTCGGGGTCATCACGCATCTGAGCGGCCGGAAGGAGCTGCTGGTCTACTCCTCCGATGACCCCGATGCCTGTTCCGAGGTCGTCTCGCTGGAAGCCAACGAGAGCGCTGGTCTCACGGAACTGCTGGGTGGCTCCCAGGTGCACGCGACGCTCGACGAGCTGCAGCAGGATGTCGAGGGCCTGGCCATCGACTGGCTGCACGTCACGGACAGCTGGTGGTGCGCCGGACGGACGATCACCGAGACCCACCTGCGACGGAGGACGGGCGTGTCCATCGTGGCCGTGATCGCCGGCGAGAAGACCGTGCCCTCCCCCGAACCCAACGAGCCGTTGGCGGCTGACAGCACCCTGGTGGTCGTCGGCACGCCAGAGGGGATCACGCGGGCCATAGACCTGCTGCGCGACGGCCCATGATCCTGGCGGCCGCCGCGGGTGAGGGAGCCGCGCAGGCTGCCCTCATCTACCTCGAACTCGGCGCGGTCTTCGTCGGCCTGGCCCTGCTGGCGAGGCTCGCCCATCGGCTGTCGATCTCGCCCATCCCGTTCTACCTCCTGGCGGGTTTGGCGTTCGGCGAGGGCGGCCTTGCCCCGCTGGATCTGAGTGAGGAGTTCACCGCGCTCGGGGCCGAGATCGGCGTCCTGCTGTTGCTGTTCATGCTGGGACTCGAGTACACCCCCGCGGAGCTGGGGCGCAGTGTCCGCACCCAGGCCCTCGCGGGGCTGGTCGATCTGGTCGCCAACGGCCTGCCCGGTGTCGCGCTGGCGCTGATCCTCGGATGGGGTTGGCCCGCGGCCGTGCTCCTGGGTGGTGTGACCTACATCTCCTCCTCAGGTGTCATTTCCAAGGTGCTGTCGGATCTGGGTCGGATGGGGAACCGGGAGACCCCGGTGGTCCTCGGACTGCTGGTCATCGAGGATCTGGTCATGGCCCTGTACCTGCCGATCGTGGCCGTGGTGTTCCTCGGCGGGTCAGGAGGCATGACCAGTCTGGCCATCGCGGCCGGGGTCCTCGCGATCGTGCTGGTGCTGCTGCTCCGCTTCGACACGGCCCTGTCCAGCGCCGTCGGAACCGGCTCGTCGGAGGCGCTCCTGCTCATGGTGTTCGGGTTGGTCCTGGTGGTCTCGGGGCTGGCCCAGCAGATCGAGATCTCCAGTGCGGTCGGTGCCTTCCTGGTGGGGATCGCCCTGTCGGGAGAGGTGGCCGAACGGGCTCGCGAGCAGCTCACCCCGCTGCGGGACATCTTCGCCGCCACCTTCTTCCTGTTCTTCGCACTGGGCGTGGACCCGGCTGACATCCCAGCGGTCGCGCTGCCCGCGATCGGGCTCGCCGTCGTCACCGCCCTCACCAAGTACGCCACGGGCTGGTGGGCGGCGGGTCGAGCAGGCATCGCCGGTCCTGGTCGCATCCGCGCCGGTGCCACGTTGATCGCGCGCGGCGAGTTCTCGATCGTCATCGCGGGCCTCGCCGTCTCTGGTGGAATCGAGCCCGAGATCGGGCCGCTGGCCGCGACCTACGTCCTGCTGCTGGCCGTCGGAGGCTCGGTGTTGGCGCGGTTCGCCGACGACCTGCGGCGGTGGGCGACGACACGGTCAGCAGCGACCACCTGACTCGGGGCAGAGACTGGTCGGACGTTCAGATTCTCTTCGGTGAATTTACCAAACGGGACTGTATGGTAAGTGTTGTGACTGCCCCAACGACCACCCGACGTGGCAGGCCCCGCGATCCCGCCGCCGATCGCGCGATCCTCGCCGCAGCCCGCGACGTGATCGGACGTCGTGGCTTCACGGGTGCCTCGATGGAGGAGATCGCCCGAACCGCTGGCGTCGGCAAAGACACGCTGTACCGCCGCTGGAGTTCGAAGTTCGAGCTCGCTCGCGCCCTGCTGTCCCACATCGCCAGCACCGACGTGCCGATCCCCGCCGATGACGATCCCTCATTCGCCCTCTTCGTCTTCCTGCAGGACGTCGTCCGCGTGAACCGGCACTCCGACTTCGGGAGCCTTGTCGCTGGCGTGATCGGTGAGGCCGCTCGCAACGCCGAACTGGCGGCTGCCTTCGCCGACTTCTGGGCCGAGCGCCGACAGGTCGCCGGCGGACTGGTGCGCGATGTCGTCGGTCCCGAGCCGGATGACCGTGAGATCGACCGACTTCTGGACCATCTTCTGGGCCCCGTCTACTACCGCCTCTTGCTCACCGGCGCGCCCGTGTCCGACCAGTACCTCTGGGACCTCGTCCTGAGCCTCCCACGACACCAGTCATGAAGCACGTGAACCAGCCCACCACACCTCAGAGGAGGAACACCGCAATGGAACCACGAGACCACATCCTTGCCGTCGTCGACACGATGGAGGACTACGAGTCAACGCTGGGCCTGGCCAAGGACGCCATCGACCACGGCGGCCGTGCGACCGTCCTGGTGCACCTCGGCGACAGCGACCGCGCACACATCCGGCAGTACGCCGCGTCGGAGGAGCTTGCGCTCCACGAGGCGGAGACCACCTACATCAACGCGACCCTCGATCGTGTCCGAGCCTTCATCGGCGCTGATCACGCGGCGGCATCCGTGACCGATCAGGTCCCGGACGGACGTGCGGTCATCGAGTCTGCGGTTGCCTCGGAGGCAACCGCGATCACCGTCCCGAGCCGTCTTGTCGGCCGTCGCAGCTGGCGCCGCGCCATGGCACGGACGCCACTCAACGTCATCGTGACCCCCGTCGCCGCCTGAGGCGGGCCCGCCTTTCAGCCCCTACGCGCGGAGCACCCGCTCGAGGGGCACGAACTCGGGTTCCGCCAACTGCTCCGCCAGACAGGACTCGGGATCTCGATCAGGACGCCAGCGGACCATCTTGGTCGTCCCGCGGAAGCGACCCGACGTCGCCCAGTTGTACCGGACCTCCGCGACCCGCTCGGGCCGGAGCGGCACCCAGGAGTGATCGCGTCCGTTGGCGCCTGACCAGCGGTTCGGCGCACCCGGCATCGAGCCGTCCTCGTGCGCCTCGGCCTCCATCCACGACGCCCAGGGATGGTCCGCGATGTCGTCCAGGACCAACGGGGCCACCTCGTCCATCAGCTCCGCCCGGCGCTTGGCCGTGAAGCTGGCGGCCACGCCGACGTGCCACAGCGCGCCGTCATCGGCAAAGAGTCCCAGGATCAGCGAGCCGACACCATCACCACTCTTGTGCATCCGGTACCCGGCCACCACGCAGTCGGCGGTCCGGACGTGCTTGAGCTTGAACTGGCTGCGCTTGTCGAAGGCGTAGGGGGCATCGACCGGCTTGAGGATCAGGCCATCCAGCCCGGCACCCTCGAACGCCTCGAACCACTCCATGGCGCGAGCGCGATCCCGGGTCGCGGGGGCCAGCAACACCCGTGGGGCGTGATCCCGGTCGGCGAACCCCTCGGCCATCCCCTCCAGCACCTGACGGCGGTCCGCGAAGGGTCGTTGGGTCAAGTCGTCATCACCGAGGGCGAGGACGTCGAAGAGGATCAGGTCCGCTGGGGTCTGCTCGGCGAGCATCGTCGTCCGCGACTCGGCCGGGTGGATGCGTTGGCCCAACGCATCGAAGTCGAGCTTGTCGTCGACGGCCACGATCAACTCGCCATCGACCACACACCGCGGCGGCAGGCTGGCCTTGAGCGGGCCGGCCATCTCGGGGAAGTAGCGATCCAACGGCTTGGTGTTGCGGGAACCCATCAGGATCTCGTCGCCGTCACGGAAGACGATGCAGCGGAACCCGTCCCACTTCGGCTCGTAGGACAACTCCCCCTCTGGCAGCGTCTTGGCCAGCTTGGCCAACATCGGCTTGACGGGCGGCATCACGGGCAGGTCCACGGCCGCGATCCTAGTTGTTCCTCCCCCCGAGGTCGCCATCACCGCCGACGCCAGACCGCTTCAGCGCGCTGCACAGAGGTACAATGTGCTACATGTCAAGAAGCACCTCGTACAGGTTGAGCCAGGCCACTCGTGACCGCCTCGCCCGCCAGGCCGGACGCGAAGGCATCAGCGCGACCGCATTGCTGGATCGGTTCATACACGAGGGAATCGACACGATCGACTACCCCGGCATCGTTCATACCGGCCCTCCGCACGACCGCCGCGCGGCGCTCGCCGGTGGACCTGATGTGTGGGAGATCGTTGCGCGACTCCGGCAACTCGAGGGTGTTGAGGAGGCCCGCATCCGACTGCTGGCAGCGGAGACGGGACTGCACCCGCGGAACATTCGAGCGGCACTCGCGTACGGCGCAGCCAACCCGGCGGCCATCACCGCGCGGATCGAAGCGAACGAGACGGCGATCCGTGACGCCCAAGCCGCAACGGAGGCCCGCCGGTCGCTTCTCGCGTGAAGATCCTCCTGGACGAGATGTTCCCTCCGACAGCCGCCAACCTCCTCCGGGACGACCGCGGTCACGACGCTGCCCATGTCAACGAGGTGGGCCTTCGAGGGGCACCCGACAGCGACGTGGCGCAGTTCGCCCGAGCAAACGGCTACGCAGTCGTCACCGAGAATGTCGCTGACTACGTCAACGAACGCGACATCGTCCTCCTGTTCGTGCTCAAACGGAACCTCCGACCCGGAGGCGCACAGGCAGACGACCTCGCCACGATCCTCGCCTCATGGGCCGATGCCAACCCCGATCCATACCTCGGACCGCATTGGCCACACTGAGCCTTGTCCGCAACGTCATGGGGCAGAAACCTCGTGCGCGGCCGTTCGCCCGGCCCTCAGCCCGTCGGCTCGGTGCACCCGTCCCGGTTGGACGCCTCCACCAGGGCCTGCAGGGACTCCTCGGTCACGGCATCGGTCCCACCGATCGCGATGACGTCCAGGCCGAGCCCGCACGTCGCCGCATCGACATCGAAGGTCAGGATCTCACCCGTCTCACCCTCGAGCGGCAGGAACAAGCCGCCGAAGCCGGCGAACGTGGTGGCGGCCAACGCCCAGGCGTAAGCGCCGTCGTTGCGCAGGTTGATGGCGTAGGCCGCGACGAGGGGCGCGTCGCCGAGCTCCTCGGTGAAGATCCGCTCCTTCTCCTGCAGGATCGACACCGCCGTCTCGGTCCGGGTCAGGCCGCCCAGCCGGGTCACCGTGCCGCCACCGATGAGACCCTGGATCTGCCCGGCAACGCCGTCCGAGACGGCCAGTTCGCCGCCGACGACGTACACGGTGCTGGGCTGCAGGTCGATCAGGAAGTCAGCCGTCGGCTGGGACAGCTGATCGGTGTCCGTCAGGAGCACGGGCCAGGCGAACTCACCACTGAGCTGGCCGATGGTGAGCGCATCGGCCCAGTCGTCGGCGCGAGCCACGGCCACGGCGTCGAGGAAGGGCCGGCCATCATCGCCGAACTGGTCAAGAGCCGCCTGGGCGACCGCCGCGGCCGTTGCGGTCCGCTCAGGGCCGTCCAAGCGGATCGGTTCGAGGCCGGCCTCCCGCAGCTCAGCGTCCACCGTGGCGGGGATGGCGTCGACGCCGCCGAGGACGTAGACGGGCGTTGGCGGAGTGTCGGTGCCGGTGTCCGCCGGTGGCGCGCCGGCCACGATCGCGTCGATGGTGCTCTGGGCAAGCGCCCGATCCTGGTCGACGTAGAAGGTCGGGAAGGTGCCGCCCAGCGCCGTCCCGCCGAGGGCATCGGCGAACTCGTCGGAGCGCGCCAGCATCGCCGCCTCGAAGAAGAAGAACGAGGAGAGCTCCTCTGCGAGCGCCACCGAGTCGGTCGGCGTGTCCGGGGCGAAGCGGTCCCCCCGGGCGGGCGGCGGGGGCGGAGGCGGGTTGTCGGGGTCCTCGGCGCCGTCCCCACCAGCCAGGACGCCCGTGACCCAACCCAGGTACTGGTCCAGCTCGGTGTAGACGCCGGCAAACTCGACGCCGCAGAACTGCCCACCGAAGGAGACGATGCCGTACTGCTCCGCCGTCCCGGCGTTGTCGCGGATCAGCGGACCACCCGAGTCTCCGGCACAGGAGTCGTTCCCGGGGGCAGCGGGGTCGTCGGTCGGGTCCCCGGTGCAGAGGTGGCGGAGGGGGTCGATGAACTGCTCCGCACAGGCGGGTGCATCGTCGGCGACGAACGGCGTGGTCACCTTGAGCAGTTGCGGCGAGGCGACGGTTCCCTCGGCGTTGGTGGTGCCCCATCCGGCCACGACGAAGTCACCCGGGGCATCGCTGAGCGCCGCGTCGCTGGCCAATGGCTGCGCGGGCAGGTCGGTCGGCTGAGCCAACCGGAGCAGGGCCACGTCGTTGACGAAGGCGTTGGGGTCCCAGTTCGGGTGCCTGATGATCGCCTCGACATCGAGCAGGGGCGTCGGGGAGGTCTCGTAGTTGAGGGTCCCGGCCATGACCTTCACGGTCTCTTCGGTGTCGAAGTCGAAGCAGTGGGCCGCTGAGAGCACGTAGGTCGGAGCCACCACCGTGCCGCCGCACCCCTGCTGGAACTCCCCGTCGACCTCGAAGAAGACCGCCACGATTGAGGGGAACTCGCCCTCGGTCGCCGGCTCACCGTTGATGATGGTGAACCCGTCGTCATCGTCCTGCCCCACGTTCCAGGGCCGATCCGGTGGGCCGAGCGCCGTCCGCTGGGCTGCGCCTGCGGGGAGCGCGACAGCGATCAGCAGCGAGACTGCCGCGGCCGCGAGAATTCGCCTGCGGGTCATGATCTGGTCCTCCTCGTCGTGCCGGAGTCAGCCCGCCCCCCTTGTCATCGGCCGGGTGACCACGCCAGAGGTCTATCACGGACTGTCCGACAATCCCACCGTGGTGTTGTGGCCGTTTGGGTGTTGTAGCCGTTCGGGTGTGTGGCCGTCCGGCATAGCCGGACACCTCTCGTGACGTTTGCCGCTTCTTGCCGTTTCCTGACGTGTGATGTCCCACGTCTTCCGCCTTCCGGTGCTCGCTGGTCGCGTGGAGGCGGACGTGCCTGTCGCGGCCGACCACGGCCGTGGTGGCGACGGTCCCGGCATCGTCGCGGGATACCTCGCCCCACACCCGCCACACCTGGTGTACGCGGAGAACCCGCCACAGAACGAGCCGCGGTCCACCGGCGGTTGGGAGACCCTCCGCTGGGCCTACGAGGAGGTCCGTCGGCGGATCCGGGAGGTGCATCGGCCGGACGTGATCATCGTCCACGCGCCGCACTGGATCACGATGGTGGGCCACCACGTCAACTGCGTGCCGCACGTCCGAGGCCGCTCGGTCGAGCCCATCTTCCCCCACCTCTTCCGGTACGACTACGCCTTCGACACCGACGTGGAGCTGGCGGAGGCCATCGCGGACACCGCTGCCGACATGGGCCTGGTCACCTCCAAGATGCGCGTGCCGGGCGTGCGGGTCGACTACGCCACCATCGGGGCACTCCATCTGTTGAACCCCGAGTGGGACATCCCCGTCGTCAGCCTCTCGGCCAACAACAACCCGTACTACTACGCCGCGGCCGGACTGGAGCAGATGGAGACGCTCGGCGAGGCCACTCGCATCGCGATCGAGCAGACCGGCCGCCGGGCGGTGCTGGCAGGGTCAAATTCGCTGTCGCACCTGCACTGGGACACCGAACCCGACCTGCCGGAGGACATGGCCGCCGAGCACGCCTGGTCCCACAAGCAGTACGCGGCGGACATGGTGCTGCTGGAAGCGATTCGGGCCGGCCGCACCGCCGACCTGCGGTCGCACCTGATCGACGAGCACATCGCAGCAACCGAGTCCGAGACCAAAGCGGGCAGCCTGTCGTGGCTGCTGTCGGCCATGGATTGGCCCGAGGTTCCCGGCGACGTCCTGGCCTACGGCACGATCATCGGGACGGGCAACGCCGTGATCGAGTGGGAGCCCACGCCGTGACTGAGGGGGCCGTGACTGAGGGGCACATCGTCGGGGCCGCATACCTGCCCGGGATGCCACACCTGCTGGCCGAGGGTTCGGATGCCTCCCCGGGGTGGGTCGAACTCCGCAGGGCCGTCGAAGAGGTCGGTCAGCGGTTGGCGGCAGCGAAGCCCGACGTCGTCCTGACCCTCTCCACGCAGTGGTTCACGGTGCTCGGCCACCAGGTCCAACTGGACCCGAACCCGACGGGCCACCACGTCGACGAGAACTGGTACGACTACGACTTCGGCCACCTCGACTACGACCTGCCCATGGACGTCGAGTTGGCCACCGCCTGGGCCGACGAGATCGACGACGCCGGACTTCAGGCTCGACGGACTCGCTATGAGGGGTTCCCCATCGACGTCGGCACCATCGTCGCGCGCAACTTGGCCGACCCCGACAGTCGGCTGCCAGGCGCCCAGGTGTCCTGCAATCTCTACGCACCCGCCGAGGTGATGGGCCAACTGGCCTCCCTCGGTGTCCGTGCCGCGGGGGCGCAGGGCAAGCGGGTGGCACTGGTCGTGGTCTCCGGCCTCTCCGCGGGGCTGATCCAGCAGTGGATCACGCCGGAACAGGATCACATCCTGTCCCCGGACCACGACCGGTGGAACCGACGGGTGCTCGACCTCTTGGTGCAAGGTCGAGGATCAGACGTGATGGCCGTCCGGGAGGCGTGGGCTCGTGAAGCCGTCGCCGACTCCCAGGGTCGCGGGCTGGCCTTCCTGGCAGGGACCGGGATCCTCGACACACCGGCCGACCTGCTCGCCTACGCACCCGTGTGGGGCACCGGCGGCGCCGTCCTGCACTGGGGGCTGCCATGACGGTCAGGTTCCCCAACGCCGAGGTCAGGTTCCCCACCACGTGTTCCACCACCCGACCAGTAGACAGGACCAGCCATGAGCAACCAGTCCGTCGGATTCCTCGAAGCTGAGGGGTTCGTCCCGATCTTCGACGCCGTCGACGCCATGACCAAGGCCACCGACGTCACCGTCACCGGCGTCATGCGCCTGGGCGGCGGCATCGTCTCCGTCGCGCTTCGCAGCGATCTGGCCACGGTCGAGGAGGCCGTCGAGATCGGTGTCCAGACCGCTCGCGCGGTCGGCGGAGGAACGGTCAAGTCGATCATCTTCGCCTCACCCGCCGACCCCGTCGCCGCGATCGCGGCCAACACGTCGATCATCGACGGATAAGGAGCACCCATGTCTGCCAGTCCAGCAACCGAACAACGCACCGTCTACGCGGGCGCCATCGGCCTGATCGAGACCCGGGGCATCGTGCCGCTCACCGCCGGCATCGAGGCGATGATGAAGACCGCCGACGTCACCTGCATCGGCGTCGAGCGGGTCTCCAGCGGCTACTTCGCCGCCGCCGTGCAGGGCGAGGTCGCCGCCGTCCGCCAGGCACTGGCCGCCGGCTCGGCCGCCGTCGAGCAGTACGGCGACCTCCGATCGAGCCAGATCTATCCCAAACCACATGACGACGCGGCAGGGCTCCTGGACAATGGCAGCCGGGAACTCCTGGACGCCGGTGAGGCCAGCGGCTCATGATCCTGGGCCGAGTGACCGGACGAGTCTGGGCCGACCGGCAGCTCGGTCAGCTCGACGGTCGTCGGATGGTGGCCATCGAGTCCGCCGATGGGGGACAACTCGTGGCGACGGACACCATCGACGTGGCGACCGGGGACCTGGTGCTGGTGGTGACCGATGACGCCGCGATCACGCTCGCTGGGTTCGCGGTCGACGCGCTGGTCGTGGCCCGGGTTGCCGACACCGACGACGACGTCCGCAGACCGACGACATGACCGGGCCCACAACGGGAGACGCTGGCATCATCCGCTGGTTGGATGAGGCCACCTCCGCCCCATCCGCGGAGGAGGTGGGCGGGAAGGGTGCGGGCCTGGCATTCCTCGCGGGCTGTGCGACCGACACCGGGGCCACCGTGCCACGTGCCTTCGCGGTGACGACCGCCGCGTTCGAGACCGCGGTGGGCCCCGACGTCCTCGGCCGGATCGCGGACCTCGTCGCTGAGGCCGACGCCTCGCCCAGTGGCCTCGAGGCGGCGGCAGCCCAGGCCCGTGCGGTCATCACCGGCCTCGATCTGCCGGCTCACATCGAGACGGCGATCCGAGCGGCGTACGCCGCCCTGGGTGAGAGCGACGGTGACCAGCCCCGCGAACCGGTACCGGTCGCCGTCCGGTCCAGCGCCGCCGGCGAGGACTCCGCCGAGGCGAGCTTCGCGGGCGAGCACGACTCCTTCCTCTGGGTCAGTGGTGCTGACGCAGTGGTGAGCCGGGTCCGTGACTGCTGGGCCTCGCTGTGGACATCCCGGGCCGTGGCCTATCGGGCCAACTCGGTCCAGCCGGTCACGCCGATGGGGGTGGTGGTCCAGCACATGGTCCCAGCCACCGCAGCCGGGGTCTTCATGACCTTGAACCCGGTCAACGGCGACCGCTCCAAGATCGTGGTCGAAGCCGTCTGGGGGCTCGGTGAGCCACTGGTCAGCGGCACCGCTGATCCGGACCGCTGGGTGGTGGACAAGATCACCGGCGATGTCGCGACCAGCAGCATCGCGACCAAGCCGGAGCGGCTGGTCCAGGACCTGACCACCGGTCAGGGCACGGTCAGCGAAGCGGTCGAGGAGTCGGCGCGAACCCGGCCGTGCCTGACATCGGACCAGATCAGCCAGCTCGTCGCCGTGGCCCGCGTGATCGAGCGCGAGGCCGGCACCCCACAAGACGGTGAGTTCGCCGTCGCGCCCGGCCCCGACGGAACCCCGAGCATCCACCTGCTGCAGGCCCGACCTGAGACGATCTGGGCGAACAAGCCCCGCGAGAGCATCACCGGCGGCAAGAGCGCCCTCGGCTCGATCGTGGACACCCTCTCCAGAGGCAGCGGCTGGACCACGACCTGAGACCGTCACCCCGAACACCAGCCTTCCCCGAGCATCAGCCCACGACAGGAGCACCAATGGCCCAGCGATTCCCCGACCCCTTCGACGTCCCCACCCCCGACGGCGCGGACGGGTGGGAGGACATGTTCAGCTACTACCACCTCTTCGGCGAGGAGCGCCGCGAAGCCGACACCCAGACCTTCTGGTTCCAGGACCGCCTCCACCATCCTGGCGCGCTGTATCCCTACGACGAGATCCAGTGCGAGTGCTGGTGGCAGGCGCTCGGTGCCTTCAACACCCGGATCTTCTCGATGCCGCCAGCCTTCGGCGTCGACCAGCGGGTCCTGAACGGCTACCTCTACGTCAGCCCGGTGCCCGCGCCACCTGACCAGATCGAGGCTCGCGCCGAGGAGTTCGGCAAGCGCGCCTCCCACTACTACGAGAACTGGGACGAGATCTACGAGGAGTGGAAGACCAAGGTCACCGATCGTCTGGAGACCATCCGCGGGCTGGACTTCTCGGTGCTGCCCGAGCTCGAGGACGAGAGCGTCGTCACCTCCCACCGCGGGACGTCCAGCGGTTACCAGATGATCGAGAACTTCTCGACGCTCATCACCACGATGTACGAGACCTACCAGTTCCACTTCGAGCTGCTCAACATCGGGTACGCCGCCTACCTGACCTTCTTCGGCTTCTGCAAAGAGGCCTTTCCCGACATCCCCGACCAGACGATCAGCCGCATGGTCGGTGGGCTGCACGTCGACCTGTACCGGCCCGACGACGAGCTGAAGCGACTGGCCAAGGAGGCCGTCCGGCTGAACCTGACCGCCGTGCTCGCCGACCACGCCGGAGATCCCGAGGCGCTGTTCAGCGCCTTGAACGACTCGGAGGCCGGGCAGGAGTGGGCTGCCGACTACCGCCGGACGGAGGACCCGTGGTTCCTGTTCAACACCGACCCCGGCCACCCCGGCGGGTACCACACCTACCCGACCTGGCAGGACGACCCGCGACTGCCACTGTCCGCCATCCGGGACTACGTCACTCGGATCGAGGCCGGCGACGACCTCGATCGACCCACCGAGCACGTGCTCGCGGAGCGCGACCGGATCACCGGGGAGTACCGCGAGCTGCTGGCGGCCGACGACCAGGGGGCGTTCGACGAGATGGTGGCGCTGGCCCGCAAGGTGTTCGTCTACATCGAGGAGCACGTCCTCTACATCGAGCACTGGATGTGGGCGACGTTCTGGGCCAAGTCCAAGGAGGTCGGCGCCACGCTGGCCGCCATGGGCGGTCTGGACGAGGCCGAGGACATGTTCTACCTGCGCCGGACCGAGGTCGCCGACCTGATCTACGACGTGGTGGCGGCCTGGTCGGTCGGCGCTGCGTCGAGGGGCGCAGCGTACTGGCGGCCGATCGTCGCCCGACGCCGCGAGATCTGGCAGGCCCTCGACGCCTACGACGCCCCTGAGGCACTCGGACCACCCCCGGCCGAGGTGACCGAGCCGTTCACGGTCATGCTCTGGGGGATCACCACCGACACGGTGGCCGAGTGGCTGGCCGACGACGAGGGCGACGAGCAGGTGCTGCGCGGGATCGCGGGCTCACCCGGCGTGGTGGAAGGCCGGGCCAGGGTCGTCAAGCGGGTCGAGGAGCTCGACGCCGTGGAGGAGGGCGAGGTCCTGATCTGCCCCGCCACCTCCCCCTCGTGGTCGACGATCTTCTCCCAGGTCTCCGCCACCGTGTCCGACGTCGGCGGCATCATGAGCCACGCGGCCATCGTGTGCCGCGAGTACGGACTGCCGGCCGTGGTGGGGACCGGGAAGGCGGTGTCGACCATCCAGACCGGTCAGCTGGTCCGGGTCGATGGCGACAACGGGACGGTGACGGTGTTGGATGGCTGATCCCGGCTGTGCCTGTGCGGTCGACGCCGGTGCGGGTGCGCCGGCGCGCCGCCCGGAGCACTGGGAGACCGGTCGGCTCAAGGGCGTGCGTGATCGTGCGCGGGCCCGTCGCCGCGGGACCCCGGCGACGCCGCCGGTGCTGCTACTCGACATGGGTGGTGTGGTGATCCCGACCCTGTTCGAGAGCGTGGCGGTGCCGGGGTTCCCCGGCGGCCCGTTCGAGGCGGAGGAGGCCTACGCCACCGTCGAGCGCGGCGAGCGCCAGGAGCGCGAGTACTGGGCCGATCTGACGGTCAGACGGCCGGACCTGGACCTCGGCGAGCTGTGGCGAACCTGCTCGCGGGTGCGGCCACAGCTCGCGGGTGTTCTCCCACGGCTGGCGTCCGTGGCCCGGGTGGTGGCCTTCACCAACGACATGGCCCACTGGTTCGGGGACGAGTGGCCGACCGCGTTTCCTGAGCTGGCCTGGTTCGACCGGGTGCTCGAGGCCGCCAAGATGGGCGAGCTGAAGCCGGCCGTGTCGTCGTTCCGGCGAGCGGCGGAGGCCATCGGCGTCACGCCGAAGGAGTGCCTCTTCGTCGATGACCTGCAGTCCAACCTGGACGGCGCTCGCCGTGCGGGGATGCAGACGCTGCTGTTCGACGTGACGGATCCAGCAGGCTCGATCGCGGAGGTCTGTCGGCAGGTGGGGACCTCTCCGCCTCAGCCAACGGGTGCCCACCGCCCGTCGGCCTCGCGGGTCTTCGCCGTCCCACGAGCCCTCCTCTGACCCCGCCATTCGACACGATCGTGCAGATTGCTCCACCTATGTGGGTTAGCCCCCGATCGTGCCCCCTCCCCCACCGCCACGAGAGGACCCACGATGAGCGCTGAAGCCCGGCTGAGAGAGCTCGGCATCCACCTTCCGGACGCCAGGCCCGCCGCCGGCAACTACATACCGTTCCGCCGGCACGGCGACCTGCTGTTCCTCGCCGGGCAGGGCGCCGACGGTCACGTCGGCCGGGTCGGCGACACGATGACCCTGGAGGAGGGGCAGGCAGCGGCCCGGGCCGCCGGACTGAACCTGCTCACCCAGACCCGCGCCGCACTCGGGACCCTCGATGCGGTGGAGGAGGTGGTCCGAGTCCACGGCTGGGTCAGCTGTGCCGACGGCTTCACCCAGATCCCGGCCGTCGTCAACGGCGCGAGCGACCTCTTCGTCGAGGTGTTCGGTGACGCGGGCCGGCACGCCCGCACCGCCGTTGGCGTCTGGATGCTCCCCCTCGGGTTCGCGGTGGAGGTCGAGATGATCGTCGCCGTCCGGGACGGCGCAGGCGGCGCGTACCGGCACGCGCTGTGAGGGCGCGCCGTGGACGCGCACGGCGCTCTGGTCTTCGGGACACACTGGGGGCATGGCCCGAGCTGTGACCCGGCGCCGGTCCGACCGGCAGGGCGACGACCGGCGGGTGAACCGCACCCTCGGCATCCTGTTGATCCTGGCGGTGGCCACCGGACTGACGGCCAACACCCAAGGCACCGAGGTCGGGCGATGGGTGGTGATCGGCCACGGCGTCGTGGGCTGTGCCCTGGTCGTCCTGGCTCGTGCGAAGACCCGCATCGCTGGTCGCTCGTTGCGGCGGCCACGGTGGCGCCGCGGGTCGTGGCTGTCGCTGACCCTGGCCGCCCTGGTGGTCGTCACGCTGGCCAGCGGCTTTGCCAGCGCCGCAGGGTTCACCGGGCGACTGCTGGGCCTGACGATCATGCAGATCCACATCGGCGCGGCCGCGCTGGCGACCGTGCCGGCCATCCTGCACTACCGGAGCCGTCCGACCGGCCACGCGGCGCCGGGCCCGACAGCGACCCCGGCCACCGGTTTCAAGGGCACCTCCACGTCCCAGTCCACCGACCGGCGTGACCTGCTCCGCACTGGCGCGCTGACCGCGTTGGCGGCGACCGGCTGGTTCGGCTGGGAGCGGGCCCTGGAGGCGACCGGCGCGCCCGGCGGCGAACGCCGCTGGACCGGGTCGCACGAGGTGTCCTCCGGCGACCCGGACGGGCTGCCCGTGACGCAGTGGCTCGACGACCCCGTCCAGCGGATCGACGCCGCCGCGTGGCGGCTGACGGTCGGTGAGGTGGAGTGGTCCCTGGACGACCTGCGTGCGCTGCCGCAGGAGGAGATCACCGCCGTTCTCGACTGCACCAGCCTGTGGTGGTCGGAACAGGCCTGGTCCGGTGTGCGGCTCAGTCGGATCGTCCCGCCGGGAGAGGCCCGGAGCATCTGGGTGACGTCCACCTCCGGCTACGGGCTTCGCTTCCCGGTCCGCGATCTGGATCAGCTCTGGTTGGCGCTGGACCTTGGTGGCGAACCGCTCACGGCCGGCCACGGCTTCCCAGCACGCATCGTTGCGCCCGGTCGGCGCGGCTTCTGGTGGGTGAAGTGGGTCGAGCGGATCGAACGGTCGCCGCTGCCCTGGTGGGTGCAGCCGCCCTACCCCCTCACCTGACCGACGTCCGCGCCACCCGGCCAGCCGCCAGGTGGCGGCCGGTCAACGACCCCTCCACCGTGGCCAGCTCGGCAGGTGGTCCCTGGAACACGACCCGACCGCCGTCGTGCCCGGCACCCGGTCCCAGGTCGATGACCCAGTCGGCCCTGGCGATGATGTCGGTGTTGTGCTCGATGACCAGGACAGTCCGGCCCTGATCGACCAGATCGTCCAGGAGCTCCACCAAGTGGGCGACGTCGGCCATGTGCAGGCCGGTCGACGGCTCGTCCAGGACGTAGGTGTCGGCGTCGCCGGCCATCTCGATGGCCAGCCGCAGGCGCTGCCGCTCACCGCCGGACAACGTCGTGAGCGCCTGCCCCAGGGCGATGTAGCCGATCCGCACGCGATCAAGCGAGGTCAGCATCCGCAGCACCGGCTTCTCGGTGAAGAACTCCCGCGCCTGTGAGATCGGCATCGCCAGCACGTCGGCGATGGTCTGACCCCGAAGTTCGTAGGTCAGCACCTCGTCGGTGAACCGCCGCCCCTCGCAGGTCTCGCAGACCGTCGCGACGTCCGCCATGGTGGCCAGGTCGGTGTACACCAGCCCGATCCCCCTGCAGTCCGGACAGGCGCCGTCGGAGTTGGCGCTGAACAGCGACGCCTTCACATCGTTTGCCTTCGCGAACGCCTTCCTGATGTGGTCCAGCATCCCGGTGTAGGTCGCCGGATTCGACCGCCTCGACCCCCGGATCGGGGACTGGTCGACGAACACGATGGAGTCGCTCCGCGGCAGACAGCCGTGGATCAACGAGCTCTTGCCAGAGCCGGCCACCCCGCTGACGACGACGAACACGCCGGTCGGGATCTCCACGGTGACGTCCTGCAGGTTGTGCAGGTTGGCCCCCTCGATCCTGACGGCTCCCGTCGGTTCCCGGACCTCGGTCTTGATCGGCTGGCGAGTGTCCAGATGTTGACCGGTCCGGGTGTCGGAGGACCGCAGATCGGTGACCGAGCCCTCGAAGACCACCGACCCGCCATCGACTCCGGCCCCGGGTCCCATGTCCACGATGTGATCCGCCGCCAGGATCACATCCGCCTCGTGCTCGACGACCAGCACGCTGTTGCCCTTGTCCCGCAGGCGTTGGAGCAGATCGACCATCCGCTCGACGTCGTGGGCGTGGAGACCGACGGTCGGCTCGTCGAAGACGTAGGTCAGGTCGGTGAGGGAGGAGTCCAGATGGCGGACCATCTTGACGCGCTGGGCCTCGCCACCCGACAGCGTCCCGGACTCTCGGTCCAGGGAGAGGTAGCCCAGGCCGATGGCGACCAGGTTGTCGAGGGTCGCTGTCAACGTCGCCAGGATCGGAGCCACGTCGGGGATGTCCAACCGGCGGATCACCTCCGCCAGATCGCTGACCTGCATGGCGGCGCACGCTCCGATCGTGTGTCCGCCGACGGTGACGGATCGGGGAGCCTCGCCCAGCCGGGTCCCATCGCAGGCCGGACAGGTGTCGAAGGTCACCACGCGCTCGACCGCCCGGCGCATGTGGGGCTGCAGCGCATCGACGTCCTTGGACAGCACCGACTGGTCGAGCTTGTCGAGCAGACCCATGTAGGTGAGGTTGATCCCGCTGCTCTTGACCTTGGTCTCCTCCCCACGCAGGAAGCGCTCCATGGTCGCATCGTCCCACTGCGCCAGGGGGAGATCGTTGTCGAAGAAGCCCGAGTCGGCGTACAGCCGCCAGGCCCACGAGTCCACCTTGTACCCGGGCCACAGGATCGCCCCATCGTTGAGGGACTTCGAGCGGTCGAGCAGCGCATCGAGGTCGATCGAGGAGGCTCGGCCCAGTCCCTCGCACTCCGGGCAGGCGCCACGCGGGTCGTTGAAGCTGAACAGCGAGGCCGGACCGATGGCAGGGCTCCCGGCCCGGGAGAACAGGATCCGCAGGTAGGTGAACGCATCGGTGGCCGTCCCGAGCGTCGAACGCGTGTTGGCTCCCAAACGCTCCTGGTCGATCACGATGGCCGCGGAGAGGTTCCGCAGGCTGTCGACGTCCGGTCTTGGTGGGCTGGCCATGAAGCCCTGCAGGAAGGCGGAGTAGGTCTCGTTGATCAGCCGCTGGGACTCTGCGGCTATGGTGCCGAAGACCAGCGAGGACTTCCCCGACCCCGACACGCCGGTGAACACGACCAGCTTTCGCTTCGGGACGTCGACGTCCACGCCGGTCAGGTTGTTCTCGCGGGCCCCGCGGACCTCGATGTGATCGAACATGGGCGGCAGTCTCGCACGTCCCGCGGAACGGAGATCATGACAGCCGTGGCGTCAGAGGTCGGCGGTCACGGGTCGTGTGACGATCAACTCCTGGCAGAGCAGGCCGGCTTCGCGGTGGCGGGTCATCGCGACGTAGTCCCCGTGGCCCAGGGACCCCATGAACGCGGCGCGGCTGGGGAAGTGCATCACCAGGACCGCGTCCCAGTCGCCCGCGCCGATGAAGAAGCGCTCGACGTTGCTGTGGAGCAGACAGATCCCGCCCACCTCTGCCGCCGCGATCGTGAAGGCATCGACGTAGCGCTGGTAGGCGGCCGCACCGGACTCGTCGGCGCCGTACTCCGGGTCGCCGGGTGCGTAGGCGGCGCGCACTCGATACTTGAGCAGGTTCACCTGCGCGATCGGGCCGTCGTGCGGGTCGTCGCGGAAGCTGCGGAACTGGTCCGCGGTGGGTTGGAGTGCGGGCATGGCATCGTGTCTTCCTACTCGGGCGGTCGGCCGGCGAACCCCCGACCGGTCTCAGCTCTGAACGTCCCTCCGCCTGGCCCGCCGGCCTGGCCCAAGAAGTCAGCGACGCGGGGGGCGATCTGGTCGGCATGGTGGATCCAGGGTGCGTGGCCACCGTCCACGATGTGGAGCTCGGCGTTCGGCATGGCGTCCGCCATACGGCGACCGACGGCCGGTCCCCCCATCGGGTCATCCCTGGCGAAGACGAGCAACGTGGGCGTGTGGATGGCGGCGAGTTGTTCGGCACGCAGCGCTCGGTCAGGCCGGCCCCCACGCAGTCGGATGAGTCGGTTGAGTGTCGCGAGGAAGGTGTCTTCGAAGTGCTCCAGCCGCTCGGTGGCGAGGATCACGTCCGCGATCTCGGGCGGGAGAGGATGCTCGCCGACCATCGTCGAGAGCTGCGCGACCTGACGGGCTGAGGGCGGCTGCACGCGCATCAGCAGCCGACCCAGCAGTGGAACGGACAGCAGCCGCATCGGTAGGGGTGCCGAGGTGTCCAACACGATGGCGGGACAGCCGACGTGCGCGATGGCGGCGACGCGCTCAGGATGTCGTTGGACCAGCCAACTCGTCCACAGCGACCCCAGTGAGTTGGCGAGGATGGCGGGGCGGTCGAGGCGCAGGGCGTCGAGGACGTCCAGCAGGAACGCGACCGCATTGGTTCGCAGATCAGCGGCGAAGTTGGTCGTCGTGTCGGTCAACCCGTATCCCGGAAGATCCACGGCGTACAGGGTGGAGCCGTCGAGGTGCGCCATCAGCGGCGCCAGCATGGCGGCGGGGACGCCGATGCCGTTGAGGAGCACGATGGGTGGTCCCGCGCCGGCAACGAGTACGTGGGCCTGCCCATCGATGCTCGGGACCGGTACCCACCGCTCGTCGGCATCGATCCCGTACCGTTCGAGCACCGCCGCCTGTGCGATCGAGAAGTCCTCGTCCTGCATGGCCGCCTCCTCTCTGACTTTACATTGTGTAAACCCGACGATACAGGGCAGCTTTACGTCATGTCAACCAGTGATCGCTACGGCGCTCCGGATACCCGAACGCGAATCCTCACAGCCGCGTGGGACGCACTCCTCGACCAGGGACCCCACGTCACGTTGGCCGACGTTGCCGCGCGAGCCTCGGTGTCCCGGCAAGCGCTCTACCTCCACTTCGGCGATCGAGCCGGCCTGCTCGTCGCGGTCGTCAACCACATGGATGAGTCCCTCGACCTGGCGGAGTCACTCGCCCGCGTCCAAGGTGCGCCCGACGGGGCTGCCCTCATCGAGGCTGCAGTCCGTCTCAACACCACCTTCTGGGCCCAGGTCCATCCGGTGGCCCAGGTCCTGGAAGCGGGCCGGCACGACGACGAGGCGCTGGGCAGCGCCTGGCGCGACCGGATGCGGTTCCGGCAGGCCGCCTTCCGCGAGATGGTCGGGGCGCTGGCTGATCGTGGGGAACTGTCCGAGGAATGGACCGTCGACGATGCGGCCGCGACCCTGTATGCCGTCGCGCACTACGACACCTGGCGTGAGCTCATCATCGAGCTGGGCTGGACGGACGATCGCTACGTCGAGTCGATGGCCCGCCTGCTTCGGCGTTCGCTGCTCAGCGGGTGATCGGCTGCTTGGTGAGGACCTCCGAGACGGCCTGTGCGGCCGTTCGGACGCGGTCAGCGGCTCGTGTCGCGTCGCCGTCGGAGAAGTTCTCGTTGGGGCCCGCAAGCGAGATCCCGCCGACCACACGGCCGGCAGCCGAGATGGGGGCTGCAACGGACCGGCGGCCCCGTTGGAACCCGGTGTTGATGACGAAGCCGCGCTCCTTCGCCTTCGTCAGGTCCGCTCGCAGGCCGGCCGCATCGACCGGCCGGAGGCCCTCCTGCGCGACCACGTCTGCGACGCGGGCGACGGCTTCCTCGGGGGCGAGCAGCGAGAGCGCGGCCTTGCCGCACCCGCTGACGTGCGCCGGAGCACGAAGGCCGACCCGGTTGCGCATGGCTGGGAGCGGCGGTCGCGCGGCCCGGTCGAGGTAGACGATCCAGCCGCCGACCAGCTGGCCCAGGTGCGCCTCCAACCCCGGTCGGTGCGGGAGCGTGTCGAGGATTCCCTCGGCGGCTGCCACCATGCCGGTCCGGTCGATGACCTGACCGCCGAGCCCGACCAGGGCCGGCCCCAAGCGGTACCCGCCACCTTCGACCAGCTCCAGGAGGTCGACGGCACAGAGGCTGGTGCAGATCCCGTGGGCGGTTGACCGTGGCAGGCCACTTCGCTCGGCGATCTGGCGAACGCTCATCTGTGGGACGGCAGCCGAGAAGAGCGAGAGCACCATCCCCGCCTTCTCGACGGCTGCGACGCCGGCCATCATCTGCCCCCAGCACGTGACATGGTGCATCGGGGCCTCGCAGCGCGAGCGTCGTGCAACATGTTGCTCACGGGCTGCGCTAGGCCAACTCGCCCACGTGCTTGAGCGGCTCGACGCTGCACGAGATGTCTCGGCCCTCCTCCGCTGCCACGTAGTGCTCGATCTTGCGGTCCAGCACCGCCACGGCCTCCGTCAGCTCCTCGATCGCTGCGATCACGGTCTCCCGGTGCTCCTCGAGGTGTCGGCGCCGGTCGGCGATCGTCCCCTCCCCGGCGCGCACCATGGCGGTGTACTCCTCGATCCGCTGCATCGACATCCCGGTGGCCCGGAGACGGCGGACGAAGGTGATCCAGCCCAGGTCGTCGCTGCTGTACTGCCGCCGCCCGCCGGCGTCCCGTCGGACCGGCGGCATGATGCCGGCCTTCTCGTAGTAGCGCAGGGTGTCGGCGGACACCCCGGTTCGGGCGCCAGCCTCGGAGATCGTGTAGGTCGCAGGGGTGTCGGCGAGGAGTTGTCCCATGGGGTCACGATACCGGTTGACCTGGAGCGCACTCCAACATGTAGACGTTGGGCTATGACCGAACCAACGCCAACCGCACCCATGCCCACCGCCCCCCTCGGGACCAGCGGAACGACGGCCTCCCGACTGGCCCTGGGGGCCATGACCTTCGGCGCCGAGACCGACCAGTCCGGCGCGTTCGACCAACTGGACGCGTTCCTCGCCGCCGGGGGGACACTCATCGACACGGCCGATGTCTACGCCGACGGTGAGTCCGAACGGATCATCGGCCGCTGGCTGGCCGACCGACGGCCCGCGGACACCATCATCGCCACCAAGGGACGGTTCGCGCCGCCGCCCGGGTCGGCCGGGGCCTCGCGTCGGTCCCTGGTGCGATCCGTCGATGCCAGCCTGAACCGGCTCGGTGTGGACGCGATCGACCTCTACTTCGTCCACGGGTGGGATCAGCAGACCCCCGTCGTCGAGACCTTGGACACCCTCAGCGGGCTGGTTCGGGCGGGCAAGATCCACGCACTGGGCTGGTCCAACGTGACGGGCTGGCAGCTCTCGCGGATCATGACCGAGGCGCGCCGGGGCGGTCACGTCAGGCCCGCGGTGCTGCAGCCGCAGTACAACCTCCTCGACCGCGGCATCGAGACCGAGGTACTCCCCTGTTGCCTGGAGGAGGAGCTCGCGGTCACCCCGTGGTCACCGCTGGGCGGGGGCTGGCTGACCGGGAAGTACCGCCGCGACGACCGCCCCACCGGTGCCACCCGGCTGGGTGAGGACCCCGACCGCGGCGTCGAGGCCTACGACACCCGCAACACCGACCGGACCTGGGACATCATCGAGACGCTCGAGCAGGTCGCCGAGCGACACGGACGGCCGATGGCGCAGGTTGCGATCGCCTGGCTGCTCCGACGACCGGGAGTTGCGTCGGTCCTCCTCGGTGCACGAACGGTCGAGCAGCTGAACGGAACCCTCCCAAGCATCGAGATCGACCTCAGCGAGCAGGACATGGCCGACCTGACAGCCGTGTCCGCACCCGGACTTCCGCCCTATCCGTACGAGATGATCGAGGACTTCTGCGATGTGCCGTTCTGGCGGGACCTCGGCACCGCCAGCTGAAGGACCGTGGTCGAGCCGCGCGCATGGCCGACCCGACGGTTCCGAGCGGGTCGGCGAGGCTCAGCGCGTGGCCAACGTCCGTCGGAGGAGCCCCGCGACGTTCGAGGCGATGAGCCGACCGGCCGCCGTCGTGATCGGCAGGATGCTCGAGGTGACCGACGCCTTGGCCACGTCGAGATCAGGCTCCTCGTCCGGGGCTGCCTCCTCCACGGCATCGAACAGCGCCGTGAGCACCTGATCATCCAGCCCGAGAGCGATCGCAGCGCGCCGCTCGAGCCAGATCGTTGCGCATGCCCAGCCCAACAGGAAGTCGTTGCGCCGAAGCCGCTGGTCGAAGAAGCCGCCGAAGTCCCCCAGCAACTCGCCGGCCAGCAGCTGCGTGGTGTTCGCGTCCGGGTCCAGCAGGCGCGGGCTGATCACCTCACAGCTGACGGGCTTCTTGCCGTGCACCCCGGTCAACGCGGCCAGGACGGCCGTCAGATCTGCGTCGTCGTCGAGTCGGTCATCGGACCTCGACGACGGCTCTCCCGAGGTGTCGTTGACGATGTCGATCAACGCGCCGAGCAGCTCGGTGTCGACGCTGTCAGCCAGAGCGTCGGCAACCTGTCGCACAGCATCGATGCGGGCGTTGTACTTGGTGATCCGCCGAAGGTCGTCGCTGATCGCCTCCGCCGGGAGCAAGCCCGCGGTCCGCTTGAGGCCCGCCATCCAGGACGGCACGTCATCTGCCCCGGTGAAGGCCTGGTCGGTCGGACCCTCCGACCGTGGGTCCAGGACCAGGGCGAGCGACCCTGACCGCTCGTCACCGTCGATCACCCGCTCAGCGGCGTCGATGACCCTGCCCACAGGTTCGCGACATAGCGGCCCGCCGTCGCTGTACCAGAACACGCCGTCGTCGGGGAAGGAGGTGATGCCGTTCTCGCGGTAGTGGTCGCGGTGGTTGGATCGGTCCAAGCGGTGAGGCGCGAAGCCCCCGGGGTTGGCGGCGGAGGCGAACACCGCCTCCATGGGAGAGCTCCCCTCCGGCTCCCACAACTGGTGGCTGCCGGACCCCGGTTGCAGGACGAACTGCGACCAGTCATCGAAGGTCGAGCCCTGACCATCACCCTCGACGGCCAGGTCGAAGGTCAATCCGTGGAGGTTCAGCAGCCCCACGTGCAGCCCGAGCGGTGACGATGCTCGGGGGACGCGGTGAACGTCCCGCCCCTCCTCCTGCGGATTGAGGATTCGGTCGATCCGGTCAGCCAATCGGTCGAAGGACAACGGAGCCGAGCCCGCTCGCGCGCGGAGCAGGTCGACGGAGAGCCGCTCCACCCAGGCTTCGTTCATCAGCCATACGGGCTCGATGCCCTCCAGCCAGGCGTGTGCGGCGAGGATGCTCGCGAAGGCCCCGGCCGAGGTCCCTCCCACGGCATCAAGTCGGACGGCGTCCTCGTGGGACGCGGCTCGAAGACCGGTCAGGAGTGCGCTCAGGGCTCCACCGTGAAAGGCCCCGAGCGCGGCACCGCCCGACAGGGTGATCGTGACCGACAGCGGCGCGGCGGACGAGGGGGCGCTCACGCCTCCACATCCCCACCGAGCCGCCCCAGCCCGGGCGCGCCGGCGTAGGCCGGGAGGGCGGCCTGACCCCCGAGATGGCAGTACATGACCCGGCTGCCCGGTGCGATCTCCCCCGACCTGATCATGCCGATCAGGCCGGCAAGCGACTTCCCCTCGTAGACGGGGTCGGTCAGCATGCCCTCCGTCCGCGCGGCCAGATGGATGGCCTCGATCGTCTGGGCGTCCGGCACGCCGTAGGCCGGACCCTCGTAGCCGACCACGACGGTGATCTCGTCATCGCGCAGCGGTCGGGCGACACCGATGCGTTCGGCGGTCTGGGTGGCGATCCGGGTGACCTGGTCGACCGTCTTGTCCAACGTGGCGGAGGCGTCCACGCCGATCACGCGCCGCGGGCGTGGCAGTGAGTCGACGTCCTCCAGCGCGAACCCCGCGATCATGCCGGCGTGGCTCGAGCCCGTCACCGTGCACACGATGATGTGGTCGAAGAACACCTCGTGCTGTGCCTCCTGCTCGGCCAGCTCGACGGCCCAGTTGGCGAACCCCAACCCGCCGAGCGGATGATCGGACGCTCCGGCCGGAATGGCGTAGGGCGTCCCACCTGCCTCCTCCACCGACGTCAGCGCCGCCTTCCAGCTGTCCCGAATGCCGATGTCGAAGCCGGCCGGATCGATCCGGATGTCGCCGCCCATGATCCGCGTCAGCTGGATGTTGCCGACCGTGTCGTAGTTCATGTCGGGCCAGTCGACCCAGCCCTCCTGCACGGTCACACAGCCCAGGCCGAGATGCCGGGCCACGCCGGTCACCTGGCGGGTGTGGTTGGACTGGATCCCCCCGATCGACACGAGCGTGTCGCACCCCTGGGCGAGGGCGTCGGCCACCAGGTACTCGAGCTTGCGGACCTTGTTGCCGCCGAAGGCGATGCCCGAGTTGCAGTCCTCCCGCTTGGCCCAGATCTCGACCTCACCGCCGAGCGCCTCGGACAGTCGCGGGAGGGGGTGGACCGGTGAGGGCCCGAAGAGCAGTGGGTGACGTGGGTGATCGGCGAGGGTCATGGCCTCATCATCGCGCAGAGAACTCGGGGCTGCGCAGCAGTCGACGGCCGCCCGCCGGATCCGCGATGATGCCGCCATGAGCCATCTGGAGTCCGCCACCCGGCCTGACATCGATCTCGACGTGCTGGCCGAGGTCGAGCAGCGCGTGCTGTGGTTGGCCACCCGGATCGTCGACCACGCCAACCGGCGGGGGGACGCCGGCGTCAAGGTCGGTGGCCACCAGGCCTCGTCCGCCTCGATCACCTCGATCATGACCGCGCTGTGGTTCGGCCACATCGGCGGCCGTGACAGGGTGGCCGTCAAGCCGCACGCCTCGCCCGTCTACCACGCGATCAAGTACTTGACGGGTGAGCTGGACCGGTCCTACCTGACCACGCTGCGCCAGCGAGGAGGCTTGCAGGCCTACCCCTCGCGGACCAAGGACCCCGATGTGGCCGACTTCTCGACCGGCTCGGTGGGGCTCGGGGCCGTTGCGCCGTTGTTCTCCGCGCTGACCCGCCGGTATCTGGACAGCCACGTCGGGGCCGCCGACCCGGCACGCTTCATCGCCCTCGTCGGGGACGCCGAGCTGGACGAGGGCAACGTGTGGGAGGCCGTGGCCGACCCGGCCACCGCCGGCCTGGGCGCGTTCACGATGATCATCGACCTGAACCGCCAGTCCCTCGACCGGGTCATCCCCGACATCGCGGCGACCCGCATCAAGCAGTTCTTCGCCAACGCCGGCTGGCACGTCGCGGAGGCCAAGTACGGCCGAAGGCTGGCGAAGGCGTTCACCGAGCCGGGTGGGGATGCGCTCGAGGCGCACATCGACGAGATGCCCAACGAGGCCTACCAGGAGCTGTTCGGACTGGCTCCCGCGTCGGCGCGGGCAGCCTTCCTGGCTGGGGCCGATCCCGCCGTCTTGCGGCTGGCCGACGAGTATGACGACGAGGCACTCAAGGCACTGGTCACCGATCTGGGTGGGCATGACCTCGGGCTGCTGCTGGACACCTACCGGGCGTGCGATGCCGAGCAGGAGCGACCCTCGGTGGTGTTCGCCTACACGATCAAGGGCCACGGGCTGCCGATGGCCGGCGACCCGCTGAACCACGCTGCCCTGCTGGATCAGGCACAGGTCGAGGCGTTCCGCGACGAGCTCGGGCTGACCGCCGAGTCGGAGTGGGACCGCTTCGACCCCGACTCCGCCGCCGGCCGACTCTGCGCTCAGGTCGGTGGGGCCATCAACAACCCTCCCCCGACGCCCAGACCGCAGCTGCCCGTCCCGGCATCCGCCCGCCGGCTCACGACCAGCGGGAGCGTCTCGACACAGGACGCCTTCGGTCGGGTGCTGTCCAGCCTGGCTGACGTCGACGGCGTCGGTGAGCGGATCGTGACGACGGCGCCGGACGTCTCGATCTCGACCAACCTCGGCGGGTTCATCAACAAGTGCGGCGTCTATCACCACACCGAGCGCGCCGACCACGGCGGTGCGGACCGACTGCTCAAGTGGGCCCCCGGCCCGACCGGCCAGCACATCGAGCTCGGCATCAGCGAGATGAACCTCTTCATGCTGCTCGGCCAACTCGGGCTGGCGCACGACCATCATGGGCATCACCTGCTGCCCATCGGGACGGTCTACGACCCGTTCGTGCTGCGCGGGCTGGATGCCTTCATCTACGGCCTGTACAACGACGCCCGCTTCGTCGTCATCGGCACCCCGGCTGGGGTGACGCTGGCCCCGGAGGGCGGTGCGCACCAGTCGACGATCACCGCCTCCGTCGGTGCGGAGCTGCCCAACCTGACCACCTACGAGCCGGCCTACGCCAGCGAGGTCGACTGGCTGCTGTGCCACGCCTTGGCCGAGCTCGGTCACCCGGACGGGACCAGCAGCTACCTCCGACTGTCGACCCGGCCGCTGGACCAGTCGCCGTTCGCCGAGGCGCTCGAGCGCATGGGCGAGAAGCAGCTGCGCCGCCAGGTCATCGGCGGCGGGTACGTCCTCCAGCCCGCACCAACGGACGGGCAGCCCGGTGTCACCCTGATCACGACCGGCGTGATGGCGCCGGAGGCGCTGGCAGCCGCCGAGACCCTGGCCATCGAGGGGGTGCAGTCGAGCGTGGTGCACCTGACCAGTCCCGAGCGAATCTACGACGACTGGCGGGCCGGATTGACCACGGCGACGCGGTCAGCTCGGATCGAGCGACGGGCCAGCCTGCTCGAGCAGTTGGTCCCCGTCGAGCAGCGGGACTGGCCCGTGGTCAGCGTCCACGACGCCGCCAGCCACAGCCTGGCCTGGATCGGCTCTGCGCTGGGCACCCGACAGCACACGCTGGGCGTCGACAGCTTCGGTCAGTCGGGCACCATCGCCGACCTCCACGACATCATGGCGATCAACGCCGGAAGCATCACCAACGCTGCGCTGTACGCGCTGTCGCAACTCGACGAGCCGGTGCGGGAGCGCTCGGCGCGGTAGGGCTGCGCCGGGGAGAGACTCAGGGCTCGATGATCACGGCCTTCGGCTCGGTGAAGAACTCGCGGCTGTAGGCGCCGCCCTCCCGCCCGATGCCGGAGTCGCCATACCCGCCGAACGGGGCTCGCAGGTCGCGAACGAAGAAGCAGTTGATCCACACGCTGCCGGCCCGCAGGAGGCCAGCGACCCGGTGCGCGCGTCGGAGGTTCTCGGTGAACAGCATCGCGTTCAGGCCGTAGGGGGTGTCGTTGGCGAGTGCGATGCCCTCCTCCTCGGTGTCGAAGGGCTGGATGACGACCACCGGGCCGAAGATCTCCTCGCACGCCACTCGGCCTGCGGGGTCGATGTCGGTGATGACCGTCGGTCTGACCGTCCACCCCGCCCCCACACCGCCGGTCAGGATCTTCCCGCCCTCCTCGGGGACGAGGTCCAGGTAGGAGGAGACCTTGCCGAAGTGCTCCTCGCTGGCCAGCGGGCCGATCTGCGTCGCCTCGTCGGACGGGTCGCCGACCACCATGGCCTCGGCCGCTTCGACGAAGCGGGCGACGAACTCCTCGTACACGGCGCGCTGGACGTACAGCCGCGATCCGGCCAGGCAGACCTGCCCGGCATTGGTGTAGATGGCCTTGATCGACCACTCGACGGCCGCCTCGAGGTCACAGTCCTCGAAGACGAGGTTGGCACCCTTCCCGCCGAGCTCGAAGCTGACCGGGGTGAGGTTGCGCATCGCGGCCTGACCGATCGCGCGACCGGTGTTCGACTCGCCGGTGAACGTGATGCGGTCGACACGCCGGTCGGAGGTCAGCCACTCTCCGACGTCATCGGGACCGAAGCCGAGGACGACGTTGAGGACACCTGGTGGCAGGCCGGCCTCCTCGGCGATCTCGGCGAACCGGGCGGCGGATGCGGGGGTCTGCTCGGCCGGCTTCAACACGACGGTGTTGCCGAACGCGAGCGCGGGGGCGATCTTCCACGAGGCCAGCATCAGCGGGAAGTTCCACGGTGAGATCGCGACTGTCACCCCGGCCGGGTCATGGGTGGTGTAGGCGTGGTGACCGGTCGTCATCGGCAGGCGCTCATCGGTGGCCATGGCGGCGTAGTCGGCGAAGAAGCGCAGGTTGTCAGCAACGCGCGGGATGTCCTTGGCGCGAGCGGCGGCGATCGGCTTGCCCATGTCACGGGAGTCGAGTTGGGCGAGCTCCTCGAGGTGCCCCGTGACGGCATCGGCGACGGCGTGGAGGATCTCCTGCCGCTCCCCGGGGGACATGCGCGGCCACGGTCCATCGTCGAACGCGCGGCGAGCGGCGGCGATGGCGTCATCGACGTCGGACCGGGTGGCGTGGGCGACGGTGGCCCAGACGGCCTGGGAGTGCGGGTTGACGGTCTCGAAGGTCCCGCCGTCCTCGGCGGGCCGGGACTGACCGTCGATGTGGAGCTGGATGGTGTCCATGGTGGAGTCCTTACCTCTGGGATGTGATCGTGACCTCTGGGATGTGATCGTGGTGGGTGGTCAGTCTGGTGGGTGGACTTCCCCTCCGGAGGAGGAGGGAAGTCCACCCGCAGGTGCCAGGGCGCGGCGAAGTTGGCCCACGGACCCGGCGATGTCCGTCGGGTCGCACCGGACCGATCTGATGCCGCAGGCCTGCGCCCCCTCGACGTTCTGCGGCTGGTCGTCGAAGAAGACGACCTGGCTGGCATCGACGTCCAGCACCTTCAGCGTGTACTCGAAGGCCTCCGCGGCCGGCTTCAGGAACCCGGCATGGGAGAGGTCGATGAGCGGGTCGAAGCGGCGGATGACGGTCATCCGCTCGATCCACTCGGGTGGGTGGAAGGCCGCGAGGTCGTTGGTCAGCCCGGCCGTCCGGATGCCTCGGCGGTCCAACTCGTCGAGCAGCGCCACGATCTCCGGACGGACGATCCGCGCCTCGTCCGTGTCGTACAGCTCGCGCATGAACGCAAAGGTCGGGTCCTCCGCATCCGGGTGGAATTCACTGGCACGGCGGTGCCAGTACTCCCGTTCGGTGATCTCCTCGCTGACCGCCTGCTGCCAGAGCAGGTCGGCCTCGGGGTCGAAGGGGCCCCGCCACTCGGTGTCGAGCAGCTCGAAGGGGGTCTTGATCACGACCCCGCCGAAGTCGAACAGCGCGACATCCGCGGCGCTCGTGCCGTCAGTCGTCATGGGGAGGCTCGATCCCGATCATGCGCTCGATGGGCGTGATGTCGCCCGTCCAGTCGCAGCGGTCGCAGCGGGTGTGGAAGGTGCGGTTCTCGCCCTGCCAGTACTCGATCGCGATCGACCCGGGTCCGTCGAGAGCACCGCCGCAGGTCGGACAGAACCGGGGCTGATCAGCGGCGTGGGCGAGGCGGTCCGGGTCCCACCAGTGAGCCCCCGTCAGCCGACGGTCCGCGACGGGCGCAGGGATCTCCTGGTGGTTGGACCAGGCCGGCTCCTTGCGGTAGACCTGCCCAGGTTGTGGCGGCTGAGGATCCGGCAGCGTGGTCACCGCTCCTCTCGAGGGCCAGAGCGGGCCGGCCCGGTGGCCAATCGCTTCCGCCGGGCGACCTCGGAGGCCGACTGCGCGATGAACTCATCGGCTCGCGCCACCGACCACGAGGAGTCACCGCGAGCGGTCGCCGCCTCGATGTACAGCTTCTTCATCTGGTCCATGGCCGGTGAGTAGCGCATGGAGCCGCCGCTCAGCCACGACATCGCGAACTCGGTGTAGTCCACGCCGAACTTGTCCTTCTCGCAGGGCAGACCGATCCGGTCGTGCGCCTCGTACGTGGTGCCGACCGTCGGACGGCCACCCTCGGCGACCAGCGCCATCTGCTCGCGGAACATCCGCCGCAGCATGATCACGCCGACATCGGACTTGCCGAGGTGCTCTCCGGTGCGGTCGTTGATGTCGCCCTGGGTGACCCAGGCCATGATGTCCTGCCCCTCGATGTAGTCGACGATGTGCTCGCCCCGCTCGTCGAGCCAGGGGAACTCGTAATCGACCGGGTAGACCTGCTCGGGGAAGTCGCTGAACCCCGGCGGCTGGTGGGAGGAGTAGAACAACGTCCAGGTGTGGGTGTCGTCGATCGGCACGCGGATCTGCATCTGCTCGATCCCGGCCCCGCCGACGCGCATGCAGTAGGGGAACACCAGCGGGTGGCCGACGGCCCAGTCGTCGGCATCCTCGGTGTTGCCCTCCAGCACACGCCGCTTGAGGATCCCCCACTCCATCTCGTCGAAGCCGACCTTGACGTGCTTCTTCTGGAACCCGGGAGGCGCCAGGAAGCCCTGCTGCTCGCCGAGGAACTTGAAGTACCGACCGTGCAGCCACTCCACGTGGTGCGGGTCCACGGAGTTCTCCATGATCTGCAGCCAGTTGCACGGCAGCACGGTGTGCCCGACGTCCTTGAAGCCCTCGTCGACGTAGACATCGAACTTGGGCAGCTCGGGGGCTGGGTTGTCCTCGGTGTCGGGACCGATGTAGACCCACACCATCCCGCCGAGCTCCTCCGCCTTGCCGGCCTGGGCGGTGATGCGGTCGCTGAACGTCGAGTCGGCAGGCTCGGCCGGCTGGTCCAGGCAGGAGCCGGTCTCGTCGAACAGCCACCCGTGGTAGCCACAGCGCAGCCCCTCCTCCTCGACGACCCCGTAGACCAGGGACGCACGGCGGTGCGGGCACAGTTCCTGCATGATCCCGTAGCCGCCGTCCGCACGCTTCCACAGGGCGAAGTTCTCCGCCAGCAGACGGACCTTCTTGATCGGCCACTCGTCCAACTCGCGGACGAACGCGACCGGGTACCAGTAGTGACGCAGCAGGTCGCCCATGGGGGTCCCGGGGCCGACCTGGGTCAGCTGCTCGTTCAGTTCCTGCTTCAGCATGGTGAGCTCCTTTGGAGCGGTGGTGACCGGGCCCCCTGAAGGCGGGCCCGGTCAGGCCTGCTAGATCTTCGTCACTTTCCCGGTGTTGCCGTCGACCCGGATCATGTCGCCGGTCTGGATGGCCGTGGTGGCGTCGCCCGTCCCGGTCACGGCGGGCACGCCGTACTCGCGGCAGACGATGGCTGCGTGGCTCATGAGCCCGCCGATGTCGGTGACCGTGGCCTTGATCTTGGAGAAGACCGGCGCCCACGACGGTGCGGTGATGGGGGCGACGAGGATCTCCCCCTCCTGGACCTGGCCGATGTCATCGGCGCTCTGCACGATGCGGGCTGGACCTTCGGCCGTGCCGGGAGAGGCGGCCATGCCGGAGACGCTGCCGTCGTCGCTGTCGGTCGAGAGCCACCCGTCGATGGAGTCCTCGGTGATGCCCCACAGCATGATCGTGAAGGGCTCGGTGACGACCGCCGGTGGCGGGCCGAGGGCGTTCGGCTGCTTCGACGCCTCCAGCGCGTCCACGATCTTGCGACGCTTGGCGATGATCGGCGGCCAGTGGTGTGGCCCGGCTGGGTTGGCCCCGACCGCCCACGCGGTGTAGAGGTCGAACAGCAGGGTGTCCATCTCCTCGCGACGGACGAAGTAGATGTCGTCAGGCTCGACGAAGAAGCCCTCCTTGACGAGCATCGAGCCCAACTCCCGCGACTTCTTCCAGAACACCGACATGGACCAGTGCTCGATGTAGAAGTTGTGGTTCTCCACGTAGGGGAACACGGTGCGGGCCAGGCCGAGCTTGCCCTGGAAGGCCTCACGATCCTCGTCGGAGGCCAGGAACTCGGAGTACTCCTCCACGATCCGGTCACGCTCGGCCCGGATGGCCTCCATGGGCCGGGAGATGTCCTCGCCGGCCTGCAGCTTGGTGATGTAGTCGTGGACGAAGGAGTACGGCACCGACCGGTCCTGCATCCAGGTCTTGTCGTAGTAGTAGAAGCCGGTGCCCGAGGAGAAGTTGAACCACGGCTCCGCCACCTCCTCCCAGGCGGCCAGCCACTGCTGTCCGGCCTCACCGGACAGCGCCGCATGGACGGCATCGACGTCGTCGTGCTTGGCGAACGCATCAGCCACACCCAGGTCGATGGCCTTCTGCGCCAGCTTCTTGAGCTCCTCGTTGGGGCGGAACAGATCCACCTCGATGCCCGCCACCATCTTTGCGACCGCGAGGTCGGGGATCGAGGGGAACGCCTCCTTGCAGAAGCCGAAGAAGTCCAGATAGGCGGCGTAGCCGAGGTTCAGGAACTCGAAGTGGTACTGCCAGATCTTCTGGGCGAGGTCCTGGAAGCGGTGGTACTCCGCCTGCAGATCCCAGCCCGAGCCGACGCCGCGGCCGGAGGTGATGACCTCCATGTCCTCGGTCTCGGGCAGCGGCGAGAAGTCGATGGACTCGAGCGCCGCGATGTTCTCCTTGACCTTGTCGAGCCAGCTCTCGTACAAGTCGTCCCAGTTGGCGAAGTAGTGGCCCGCCCGTTCCATGAACTGCGGAGCCCGGGCCTCGATGGTGGCACCGTCGTCGATCGTCACCGGCGAGAAGTACGGGTAGCCGTTGAGGATGCGGAAGTCGATGCCGTTGGCGGGCGGGATGAGGTAGTGCCGGGAGTTGTACTGGGACAGACTCGCGATGGCGTACATCAGGTGATCGGCGTCCCAGGGCGACATCGCCCAGCCCCAGTGCATCGAGTCCATGAACCAGAACGTCGAGTCCTCGTACTCACGACGCCCCTCGGAGAACAGGACGGAGTAGGGGTACAGCTCCTCCCAGCCCTCAGCCCCCTCGGGGGTCTCGATCTCGAACGGGCTGGGGAATCGCTTGTCGGTCATCGGCTCGTGCTCCTTGCTCGTGGTTGTGGTGTCCCGCGCTGTGTGTGGGTGTGGATGGGGTGGTGGGCGTGCGTGGTCAGTTCGCCTTCTCGGCCTTCAGGGGGGCGGTCAGGGTCGACACGATCGACCCCAGCGGGTCGTAGGTGCCGCGACTGACCGAGGTTCGTGCCTTCTGCGACCAGACCGTCTCGGGACGGGCCTGCAGCAGCACGATGTTCTCCCCGTCCGGCAGGTGGCGGTCGAGGGCCCACTCGACGTCCTGGGGGCAGCCGTAGTGCTTCTCGGCACGGCGGGCCATGGCGGCGACATCACAGATCTCGGCGTCCGTGATGCACTGGCTGGTGCGGCGCTCCGCCTCCACCTCGAGCGTCTCCACACCGGAGTCGGTCCGGCGGATCTCGATGTGCTTGTCGGAGATGACCCGCTCCACCACCTCGCGGAGCACCTTGTCGACCAGGTAGTTGTCCGGGGTGACCTCGCCCGAGACCACCGCCTCGCCGAGCCCCCAGGAGGCATCGATGGCCACCTGGGTCCGGTCGCCGGTCAGGGGGTTCAGCGTGAATGCCACGCCGGAGGCGCGGGGGTCGACCATCTTCTGGATGCCGACCGACATCGCGATGGCCTGATCGTCGAAGCCCATCTCGTGGCGGTAGGCCAAGGCCCGGTCGGTGAACATCGACGACCAGCACTTCGCGACGTGGGCCAGCACGTTCTCGGCCCCGTGCACCCACAGGTAGGTGTCCTGCTGGCCGGCGAAGGAGGCGTCCGGGAGGTCCTCCGCCGTGGCCGAGGAGCGAACGGCGACACCGACGTCGGAGACCCCGCAGCGGCGGCAGAGCTGCTCGTAGGCGGTGAAGACCGCCTCCTCGATCTCGCCGGGGACCGCCAACTTCTCGATCTCGCTGCGGATCCGACGGGACACGGCCTGCAGACCCGTCGGGATGTCGAAGTCGATCTCCCCGATCAGATCGTTGATGAGGACCGTGAGGTCGTCGTGGCTGCGGAGGGTGTCGTAGGCGTTCGTCGTCACCGCGAAGCCCGGTGGGACGGGTAGGCCAGCGCCCATCATGGTTCCAAGGCTCGCGTTCTTGCCGCCGACGCGGTGACGGTCACGCTCCTCGTCGTACTCGTCGTACCAGACCACGTACTCGCTGGAGCCGGTCATGCGCCGAACCTCTGGGACGGCACGAGTAGCCGGGCGGGACGTCCACGCCGACTCCGCAACGGTCGGACAAGCCCTGCACATCCGCTGGTTCCTCTCATCTGTCGTTCGGCTCCTTCTCGCCCGCGGACGGTCTTAGCTGGCTTCAGCCGTGGGGGGCACCCACTGCTCGCCCTGTTGCCAGGTCGGCAGTTGGTCGATCTGGGGGACGTGGATCTCCTGCACCCGGTTGCGGTAGGAGACCAGCGCCTCGGTGCCCCCCTCGAAGACCTTCACGCGGACGTGCTCGGTGTTGTAGGGCTCGCCAGGGTCGTAGCCCAGCGCCGCGATGGCGAAGGCGCGGATGGGCCCCGAGTGGGTGCACACCATCATCCGTGATCCGGGATGCTCTGATGCCAGCCGGTGGATGCCCTGCCAGAACCGCCGCACACACATGGCCGGTGGCTCGAAGTGGAACATGGGGATCTGCAGCCAGTGCTGGATCGGGTCGGCGCCGCCCTGCTGGGTCCGCCAGAACCGGTCGATCTCGACCAGCCACATCGGGCGGTCCCCGAGCGCGGTCCGCTCGAACTCCTCGAGGGTCGTGTAGTACTGCCGGAAGGCTCCCGTCACATCGCGGATGCCATCGGGCGTGGCGACCCCGAAGTTGCGGAACTCCGGCATCGGCGCGGTGTCGACGACCGTGACGTCCTTCTCGAACATCTGCAGGCCGTCGTGCAGTCCACGGGCCAGGTTCTGAGCGGTCTCCCGTGCCCGGTTGGTGTCGGCGTTGCGGATCACGACCGTCTCGCCGTCCGAGACCCGCTTGGCGATGGTGTGCCCGTAGGTGTGGGCCTGCCAGTTCCCGGCCGGCGTGAGCCCGGACTCGGTGGAGTATCCCTGGGTCTCACCGTGCCGGATCAGGTAGACGTCGGCGAGGATCTGCTTCTTGGCCCGTGGTGGAGCGGAGATCTCCTTGGTCCGGTTATCCTCGGACATGGCCTGCTGCATGCCGAGGCCCACGCGCTCGTGCAAGGGCGGGAGGGCCTGGGTGACGGGGCCGGTGTCCTGCGCCTGCTTGTCCCGGAAGCGCCGCAGGTACAGCGGGGTGGTGTCATCGCCTGCCTCGTCGCTCGACGGCGCCGTGGTCTGCCCGTTGCGCCCGGCCCGCTGTCGGGCGTTGTAGTCCGAGAGGTACTTCGGCGGATCGACGCGCTGGGTCGTGGGCCGGGAGGCCGGCTGCTCGTTCGTGACGTCGCTGCTCATGCCTGCACCGCCCTCATGAGTGCACCGTCAGGAAGTTCTGATCGACGACGCCCTCGTAGTAGAAGATCGCCCGACCCATCTCCGCCTCGGTCCAGGTGATCGGTTCGCGCTCCGGGTCGGCGAAGTAGCCGCCGGTGTAGACCTCGTTGCGATTGCCGGCCGGGTCGAAGAAGTACAGCCCCCAGCCGCGCGTGGCGCCGTGACGCGTCGGACCGGCGTCGATCGTCACGCCGTGGTAGGCGCAGATGTCGGCGGCCCGGCGCAGGTCGTTCCAGTCATCGACCCAGTAGGCCATGTGGTGGAACCCGCCGTCCGGGCCGGTGACGAAGGCGATGTCGTGGGGCGTGTAGGTCCGCTCGAGGAACGTGGCCAGTTGGTGGCCGTCGTCGGCCAGGATCTGCTCGGTCAGGCGGAAGCCCAGCACGTCGGTGTAGAACTCGGAGACGCCGTCGACGTCCTCGCACATCAGGAAGATGTGGTCCAGGCGAGGCGGGTGGATGCCGGTCAGGCCCTGCGGCTCGGGCGGCGGGTTGTGCAGGGGCAGGGCGTTGCCGATCTGCTCCATCCCGTGGACCAGTTCGGTCACATGACCCGAGGGTCCGGTGAACCGGATCGTGGTCCCGCTGCCGGGGCCGAGCTCGCCCTTCTCGAACCGCTTCACGGCGATTCCGGCCGCCTCGATCTTCGCCCCGAGCTCATCCAGATCCTCCGCGTCCTGGACCTTGAACCCCATGAGCTCGAGGCCGTAGGTCGGCGCGTAGCGGAGGATGAGCGAGTGGTGCTGCTGCTCGTCCCAGCCCTTCAGGTAGACCGCGTCGTCCTCGCTGGCCGTCTCGATCAGACCCATGACCTCGGTGTAATAGGCCGTCGAGAGTTCCAGGTCGGGAACACGAACCTCCACGTGGGAGAGTCGAAGGATGCCCATGGTGCTATCTCTCCTGCCTAGGTGTGGACCGTGACGAAGCGTTCGTTCACTTCGCCCTCGTAGTAGAAGACGGCCTGGCCGATGTTGTCCTCGGTCCAGGTGATGGTCGGGAAGTCGGGGTCGGGCCGGTAGCCGCCGGTGAAGACCTCGTTCCGCGTACCCATCGGGTCGAAGAAGTAGATCGTGTTGCCCCGGGTCACGCCGTGACGGGTCGGCCCGACGTCCACGGCGATGGCGTTGTAGGCCAGGATGTCCGCGGCACTCCGGACGTGGTCCCAGTCGTCCAGCCAGAAGGCGAAGTGATGGAGTCCGCCGTTGGTGCCGTTGACCACTGCCAGGTCGTGCGGGGAGTGCGAGCGCTCCATCCACACGCCGATCTGGTGGCCGTCGCCGCCGACCAGCTGCTCGGTCATCCGGAAGCCGAGGACGTCCATGTAGAACTTCGCTGACTCACCCACCTCTTCGGCGTTGATCAGGAGGTGATCCATGCGGGGGGGCGCGATGCCCTGCAGGTTGATCGGGATCTGCGGGTTCACCTTGCCGACACGGCCGCCGACCTTCTCGACGTCGTGCACCAACTCCATCTCGTGGCCGGACGGGGTCTGGAAGCGGATGGACTCGCCCTGCCCGACCTCCTCCCCCTTGCTGACCCGGTCGACGTGGAAGCCGAAGGTCTCGACCGCCCGCTCGAGGTCGTCGAGGTCGTCTTCGCGCTCGACCTTGAAGGAGAACCGGTCCATGCCGACGCGGGGGTCATACCGGACCGCGAGGGAGTGGTGATCCTCCTCGTCCCAGCACTTGAAGAAGACACGGTCACCGTCCTCCTCGCTGATGTCCATTCCCATGACGCCGGTGTAGTAGGCCCGGGCGAGGTCAAGGTCCGGGACGGTGATGTCCACGTGGCTCAGTCGGAGGATTCCCATTGGCGTGACGCTATTCGCATGGTTGAGGCGCACGGAAGGACTGTCCCATCTAGCGGGATGGAATTGGCTGGCTCGATAGTCGTACGGTGACCGGCATGGACGAGGTGCGAGAGCTACAGCCCGACGAGTTCGACCTTGCCGCGCCGGTCTTGTTCGACCTGCGGCCCCAGTTGGGTTCCGAGGACGCGCTGCGGGCTGTGCTTCGGGCTCAGTCGGCCGATGGCTATCGCCTCGTGGTCGCCTTGGCGGATGGGACTGCTTATACGGTTGCTGGCTTTCGCATGGGCACGAACCTCGCGTGGGGTCGCTACTGCTATGTCGACGACTTCAACACGCTGCCCTCGGTTCGGGGGCGGGGTGGCGGCACGGCCGTCCTGAGCCATGTCATCCAGTTGGCTCGAGACAGGGGGTGTGATGCTCTACACCTGGACTCGGGTGCCGGTCCTGCCAGGCACGATGCCCACGCGCTCTACCACCGCGTGGGCCTGCGGATCACGTCCCACCACTTCGGGCTCGTCCTGAGCTAACTGTGGACGACAGACCGGCCAGGAAGTCGGCGGTCTCTGCCGCGATCTGCTGCTGCGCGTTGTCCCGGTTCACGGTCGGTTCGCCGTCGCCGGGCTGCTCCCCGTAGTCGCCGAAGTAGGCATGCGTGGCACCGGCGACCTCGACGAACACGGCGTCATCGGGCAGGTCGGCCGCGCTGGCCTCGATGTCCTCCGGGGTGCTGAGGCCGTCCTGCTCGCCGGAGATCGAGATGGTGGGCAGGTCGGCGGTGAACTCGCCGGCAGGGAAGGAAGCCCAGAACACCAGCCCGTCCACGCCGACGTCCACGCCCTGGGCGAACTGCGCCGCGGCGACCCCGCCAAGCGAGTGGCCGCCGACGGCCCAGGTATCGATCTCCGGGTGGCTCTGGATGACGGCCGCCGGCGCACCGATGGCGGTGAACCCGATGGCGAGGGGCTGCTGCACGATCACGACCAGGTGCCCCTCGGCAGCGACCCGGCTGAGGAGCGGGACATATGCCCGAGCGTCCACCCGTGCGCCGGGCTGGAAGATGAAGCCGGTCTGGGGTTCGCGTTCCTGCGGGGTGAGCGTAATACGGCTGGTGGTCGCCTCGACGCCCACCCCGGCCCGGGCGCCCAGATCGAGGAGGTCCGCCGCGGTGGAGGGGAAGGGTCGCAGCCAGATGGTTGCGCCCAGGACGATGACCGAGACCACGACGGCAGCGGCGACCCGGAGCCAGTGGCCAATCGTTCGTGTGGCGGGGATGGCCCGTTGGCGCGCGCCTCGCCAGACCAGGATCACGCCTACCACGGCCACGAGGGTCGTGAGCACGAGCAGGGCCGGGTGCGTGGCCGTGAGCACCTCGAACCGCGTCGTAGCGACCACCACCGCGGCCAGGATCCAGACGCCCCCCAGGACGACGCCGACCCACGCACGGCCGGTCGGTTCGGCGACCGTGTTCATTGGAGGGTCGGCGTCCAGCTCCATCAGGGCCATCCTCGCAGGCCGTCGGCTGGCCTACGCGAGGTGTCGCCCTGGCCGGTCAATCGCCTGCCCCCATCCCCAGACGGTCCGCGAACGCCGTGACCGCGTCGACGACCATCGGCCCCGCCACGAGCGCCGCGTCGTTGTGGCCCGCCCCGTCGACCTCGACGAACTGCGTGGGGCCACCGGCGGCGTCGTGGACCTGACGACTCTGGCCGCGTGGGACGATCCGGTCGTCGGTGCCCGCGATGACCAGGACCGGTGCCTCGACCGACGGGACGCGCTCCAGGTTGGCAAAGCGATCACGCAGCAGGAGGCCAGTCGGGAGGAAGGGAAAGTGGACGGCGGCGACATCAGCCAGCGAGGTGAACGGGGAGCGGAGGACCAACGCTGCCGGTGGGTGATCGACCGCCAGGCCGATGGCAACTGCGGCCCCGAGCGACTCGCCGAAGTAGATGAGACGGTCGGTGTCGACGTCGTGCCGCGACCGCAGGAAGTCATGGGCCGCGAGCGCATCCAGGGCGAGTCCCGCCTCGCTGGGCGTGCCCGGATTGCCGCCGTACCCCCGGTAGTCGGTGAGCAGCACCCCGAACCCCTCTCGGGCAAGCGCCCGCCCCAGCGCCAGCCGGTTCGCGCGGTTGCCGGCGTTGCCGTTGAAGATCGCGACCGTTGCGACTGGACCTGCCCCGTCTGCGGGCAGGAACCACGCGTCCAGTGAGAGACCATCCGTGGTGGTCAGCTCAACCGCTTCGACGAGGTCTGGTGTTGCCGGGACCGCGCGGTCCGGGAGGAAGATGAGTCGTCGCTGGGCCAGCCAGAGGACAGCAGCGACCGCGATCACCACCCCGAGCACGATCAGGCCGAGACGAAGAAGCCGGTCCATCAGCGACGATGAAACCACATCGCCGTTCTCTGACCTACGTCAGCTATCTTGATGGTATGCGAACATCGAACGCAGAGGCGGTGGACACCCTGCGGCGCTTCTCCCGTCTCTTCACCGCCAAGATCGGCGTGCTGGACGAGGACTTCCTGGGCCGTGACCGCCCCCTGGGCGAATCACGGACCCTCTTCGAGATCGGTCGGGGGACAGCCGCCGTGACCGATCTGCGCGACAGGCTGGGCCTGGACTCCGGCTATCTCTCCCGGCTGCTGCGCCAGCTCGAGTCGGCCGGCCTGGTCGTCACCTCCGCCGACCCGGAGGACGGACGGCGCCGACTGGTGTCCCTCACCGCCGCCGGCCAGGCCGAGTGGACGGTGCTCGACGGGCTCTCCAACCGACGGATCGAGGGGCTGATGGAACCCCTCGGCGCGCGCCAAGCCGCGCGACTGGTCGCGTTGGTCGCCGAGGGCCATGACCTGATCGCAGCGGCAACCGCGACGTTCACTCGGGCGCCCTCCTCCGACCCGGAGGCCATCCGAGCCATGTCCGCCTACTTCGACGAGATCGACCGGGTCTTCCCCGACGGGTTCGATCCTGGCGACTGGCGGGCGGAGAGTGCTGCAGCATTCGACGGCGAGAACGGGGCCTTCGTGCTCCTGCACCTCGCCGATCGTGTGGTCGGCTGTGGTGGCTGGCAGACGATCGACACCGGTGTGGGGGAGATCAAGCGCATGTGGCTTGACCCGGCGGCACGAGGGCTGGGGCTGGGCAGACGGCTGCTGGCCGACCTGGAGGACCGTGTGGCCGAGCATGGCCATCGGGCGGTCCGACTGGACACCAACGAGAACCTGGGCCCTGCGATCGCGATGTACGAGGCAGCCGGCTACCGGCGTGTCCCGCGCTACAACGACAACCCCTACGCCACGCACTTCTTCGAGAAGCACCTGGTCTGAGCGGCAAGCCGCGTCGAAACCGAGGGCACGGCCGGTGGAGTTGCGCGATGATCACCCACGTGCTCCCCGTCATCGGACCCCTGCGGCCATGGGCCGACCCGACTCAGGTTCAGATCGGGCGGCTGCCGATGAGCCAGCCGCTCCCCCGCGGGCCGGGGGACACCGTCCCGCTCGATGGTGTGTGGTCGTTCCGTCTTGCCGACAGCCCCTCCGACGTCCACGGCGACGATGTCCACGGGCCCACGCCCCTGGCAGAGGAGCGGTGGATGCCGATCGTGGTCCCTGGCAACTGGACGATGCAGGGCACCGCCGACCTGCCGCAGTACACCAACGTCCAGATGCCCTTCTCGGGGCCGCCACCACGCCTGCCCGACCGCAACGCGACCGGCATCTACCGCCGCGCGTTCTCGGTACCGGCCGACTGGACCGGCCACCGGGTGATCCTGGAGGTGGGCGGGGCCGAGTCCGTCCACGCCGTCTACTGCAACAGCCACTTCGTCGGCTACGGGACCGACTCCCGTCTGGCCAGCAGCTACGAGCTGACCGATCACCTGCACGCCGGTCAGAACCATCTGGCCGTCGTGGTGATCAAGTTCGCCGCCCACTCCTACGTCGAGGACCAGGACATGTGGTGGATGGGCGGCCTGCACCGCTCGGTGGTCCTGCGGCGACGGCCCCGGGTCTCGATCGGCCAGGTGGTGGTGGACGCCGACTGGGATCCCGGTACGGAGCTGGGGGCGCTCGAGGTCCGCACGGTCGTCGATGGTGGAGGGACCGACAGCGGAGCGGTCCCCGCCGGACTGGTGATCAGGACGACGGTGACACCAACCCTCCCCGCCGGGACGCCGAGTCTCCCCGCAGGTGGGGAGGCGGTCGCGCCCCCGCAGGAGCACGTCGTGCCCCACCAGTACGACGACCCCTATGTGTTCACCGGGTTCGAGGTGACGGCCGGCTGGCAGGACCTGGACATCCAGCCGTGGAGCGCCGAACGGCCGACCCGGTACACCGTCTCCGTCGACCTCCTGGACCAGGATGGGGCCGTCGTCGACCGCACCCAGCAGCACATCGGCTTCCGCAGGGTGGAGGTCACCAACCGCCAACTGCTGGTCAACGGCCAGCCCATCTGGATCTTCGGCGTCAACCGACACGACCACCACCCCGACCGCGGCTCCACTGTCACCGAGGCCGACATCCGCGCTGACCTCGAGCTGATGCGGCGCCACAACATCACCGCCGTCCGGACCGCCCACTACCCGAACGCCCCGACCCTGTACGACCTGTGCGATGAGCTCGGCTTCTACGTCATCGACGAGGCCAACATCGAGAGCCACAACTACAACACCAGCCTCTGCGACGACCCGAGCTACCGGGCCACCTGGCTGGACCGCGGCGCCCGCATGGTCACGCGCGATCGGAACCACCCCTCCATCATCCTGTGGAGCCTGGGCAACGAGGCCGGGTACGGCGTCAACCACGACGCCCTGGCCGGCTGGATCCGCCGTGCCGACCCGTCCCGACCACTGCACTACGAGCCGGCGATCCTCGGGGCCGACTGGACCACCGCCGGTACCCACGCCACCGACATCGTCTGCCCGATGTACGCAACGATCGAGGCGATCCGGCGGTACGGCGAGTCCGCCAGCGGTGAGCGGCCGCTGATCCTGTGCGAGTACTCCCACGCCATGGGGAACAGCAACGGCTCGCTGGCTGACTACTGGGACGTCATCACGGCCACACCGGGCCTGCAGGGCGGATTCATCTGGGAGTGGAAGGACCACGGACTGCGTCAGACGCTCCCGGACGGCACTGTCCGCCTGGCCTACGGGGGGCAGTTCGGCGACGACCCGCACGACGCCAACTTCGTGGCCGACGGGCTGGTCTCGGCAGACCTCGACCCGCACCCGGCGATGACCGAGGTCGCCTGGGTCCACCGGCCCGTCGCCGTGCGCCCGGCCGAGCAATCGCGTGAGGAGCCGACTGTCGAGATCCGCAACCGTCGATCGTTCACCGATCTTGCGGATCTTGAGGGGACGTGGGCGCTGCTGGTGGAGGGGGAGCAAGTGGCGACCGGCGCCCTCCACCCTCCGTGGGTCGCTCCGCGGAGCACGGCAGTGGCATCCCTCAGCGGCCTGCTGGGCGTGTCGTCGGAGGAGCTCCAGGGCCACCTGGCGGGTGCCCGCTCGGCGACCCTGACGGTTCGGTGGGTCACGACGACGGACAGCTGGTTCGCCGACGCCGGTCACGCTGTGGCCTGGGACGAGTTGACGCTGGCGGAGGGCAGACCTGCCAGCGAGCCCCTGACGGTGACGCAGCAGCGCCCCGAACGGGCGGCTGAGCAGCTCCCCGAGGGCGTGGTCGACGGGCCGACGCTCAACCTCTTCCGGGGACCGCTGGACAACGACGGGCTCCGCCTGCTCCCGCAGCTGATGCCCGACGAGATGGTCGGCAGCGAGGCGCTGGGACGTTGGGCGTCCCTCGGCCTCGACCAGGCCGACCCCGACACGCTGGTCAGCCACACCGCCTCGACGGAGGTCACCGATGTCGGCACGATCTATCGGCACGCCGTGGAGGTGCCGCCGCAGCTCGCCGACCCTCCCCGCGTCGGGGTCCTGTTGGCCCTCGACGCCCGGTTCAGCCGGATGCGATGGTTCGGACGAGGACCGGGCGAGAACTACCCGGACCGCAACCGCGGCTCGCTGCTCGGCGTCTGGGAGTCGCCGATCGACGACCTGCCCTATCTGGTGCCGCAGGAGTACGGGCTGCGGACCGACACCAGTTGGCTCGAGCTGATGACCGACGACGGCGAGGTGCTGCGGGTCGACGCCATCGGTCGGCCGCTGCACGTCTCAGCAACCCGACACCGGCCGGAGGCACTGTTCGCCGCCCCCAGCCAGGACGTGCTGGAACCGGACCCGAACCTGATCCTCTGCCTGGACGTCGCCCACCGCGGGGTCGGGACGGCCAGCTGCGGCCCTGACGTGCTGGAGGCCTACCGGATCCCCGCGGGACGGTACGAGTTCGCCTACCGGATCAGCGGCCGGCCAGCCTGAGGAGGGGCGAGCGGGATCAGCTGCCCGGCGCCCAGTCCCACTCCTCCGGTGGGATGTCCTTGACCCGCTGGGAGAACATCCAGTGGTGGCCCTCGACATCGCTGGCGCGGTACGTCAGGTCGCCGTAGAAGGTGTCCTCGATCTCGGCCATGATCGTGGCCCCGGCCTCGCGTGTGCGGGCGAAGTGGGCCTGGATGTCGTCGACGTAGGCCACCAGCATCAAGGTCGTGCCGCCGTGGGTTCTCGGGCTCGACCGATCGCTGAACGGTGGGCCCAGCATGATCAGGCCGCGCTCACCCACCTCGATCTCGGCGTGATAGGTCACGCCCTCGTGGGCCACTCTGGCAGAGACCCGCTCGCGGAAGCCGAAGGTGTCGCACAGCCAGGTGATGGCGGCGTCGACATCGTCGTAGGTAAGCGACGCGATCACCTGCGGCATGTCAGCAGGCGGGTTCTGGACAGGTGGAGCGTCGGCGTCGGCGCTGGGCTGGGACGTGAAGGGTTGGGACGTCGAGGGCTGGGACGGGGAGGGCTGGGACATCGGGTGCCTTTCGCGAGGTCGGGTGCTGGTCCTCCGCAGCGTCGGGCATGTCGGCGCCGGTGTCTTGAACGTTTGTCGCACGAACGCGTGCCGCAGGAACACGGCGTGGAGTCTGGGCGCCGACCACGGCGGCGACGACCAGCAGGGCGCCGAGCACCTGGACCATTGACAGGCGTTGATCCAGCGCAACCCAGCCGAGCAGCGTAGCCACGACCGGGCTCAGCAAGGCCAGGAAGCTCACCGAGGCGACGGGGAGCTGCTGGATCCCCTTGAACCAGTTGGCGTAGGCCCATCCGGTACCAACGATGGACAGCCAGGCCAGCCCGAGCAGGCTCGTCCCCGACACCTCGGCTGGGAGGCCCTCGATGATCACCACCAGCGGCAGCAGCACCAGACCACCAGCAGTCAGCTGCCATCCCGTGAACGTGACCAGATCGACGGGGCGGCCCCAGTGCTTGGTCAGCACCACACCGGTGGCCATGCTCACGGTGCCGGCGAGCGCAGCCAGGACGCCGATCGCGTCCAGGGCCGCCGCTGGACCGAGGACCAGCATGGCCACCCCTGCCACACCGAGCCCGCCCGAGACCGCAGTCCGACGGGTGAGCCGCTCACCCAGCAGCAATGCTGCCAAGCCTGCCGCGATCAGCGGCTGGATGGCACCGGCGGTTGCGGCAACGCCGCCGGGTAGTCGGAAGGCCGCGACGAACAGCAGCGCGAAGAAGGCGCCGATGTTGAGGACACCGAGCATCCCTGCCTTCCACCACCACGAGCCGTGCGGGAGCCGACGGGACCACAGCAGAAACGCTACGCCGATGGGCAGCGCTCGAAGCATGGCGGCGAGGAGCGGTCGACCGTCCGGCAGCAACTCGGTCGTGACGAGGTACGTCGTCCCCCAGACCATCGGCGTGAGGGCGGTGCGGAGGGCCATCCTAGGCATTTCTCTTGACATCAAGATACATGCTAGCTTGATATATCTTGACGTCAAGAGATAACCTGCCGCATGCCCGAAGCCGACCCACCTGATCACGTCGACGGAATCCTCGATCAGTGGGCATCGGTCCGCCCGGCCGTCGATGTCTCCGCCATGGCGGTATTCGGTCGGCTCGGCCGACTGGCACGGGTCGTGCAAGCCCGACTGGACCAAGTCTTCGCCGCCCACGATCTGGAGGGCTGGGAGTTCGACGTCCTCGCAACGCTCATGCGCAGCGGCGAACCCCACCGACTGAGCGCCGGCGACCTGCATGACGCGATGATGATCACCTCGGGAACCATGACCAACCGGATCAATCGCCTGGAGGCACGCGGCCTCGTACGGCGCGAGCGCAACCCCGACGACGGACGGCAGGTGCTCGTGGCCCTGACCGCGGAAGGACGTCGGACGGTCGACGCAGCCCTGGTCGACCACGCTCGGAACGAACGTGACCTGCTGGCCGGCCTGACGCCGGAGGAGCAGGCCGACCTGGCCAGCCTCCTGCGCCGGTTGGGGACGTCGATCGATCAGCACCCGCCCTCGTAGCACGGATCGATCTGGATCGGGCCGGTCTGGCCTGGCGATCCCGGTCAATCCGTCCCATCGGGCCCCGATGACCAGGGGCGATGACCCTCTGCAGGCGAGGTGACGCTGTGTAGTGGTCGATCCGTGCGCTGCTGGAGTACATTCCGCCAGGAGGTCAGACACGGTGTCGGCCTCAGGTACGACGTCGAGGAGGTGAGGTGTATGGGAACCGCCCGCTTTGCCCTGCACTTCGATCCCTTCGTACCTGAGGAGACCCTGCGTTGCCCCACCCAACCGACCTGACCGCACTGGGCTTCACCGGCCGATGGCCGGCGCTGCTCGACCTCGTCCGAGACGACCTCGACCCGGCGACCGCAGCCACCGCTGTCGCCGGCCGCATCATCCGAGCCGACCGAGGCGCTGCCACCGCACGCACCGCCGACGACAGCCATCGCATCATCTGGACCCCGGCGACCGAGCCGCCGGTGACCGGCGACTGGGTGCTGCTCGATCCGACTGCTGGCGTGCTGCTGGGGATCGCTCCTCGCGCCACCGCACTCACGCGGCCCCGCACGACCAAGCGCCCCGACGCCAGCGGACAGCAGGTGCTGGCCGCCAACATGGACCTGGTCGGCGTCCTGGCCGGCGTCGAGGACGACCTCAACGTGCGCCGCCTGGAACGCGCTCTGGTGATGGCCTACGAGTCCGGCGCGACGCCGCTCGTCATCCTGACCAAGATCGACCTGATCGACGACCGCACCATCCCCCTCGCCCAGGCCCGCGCCACGGCCGTCGGCGTCGACGTGCTGCCCGTCTCCCCCGTGACCGGTGAGGGCATGGCCGACCTGGCCGACCGCCTCGCCCCCGACCGGACCATCGCCCTCCTCGGCGCGTCGGGTGCCGGCAAGTCGACGCTCACCAACGCCCTCGTCGGCAGCGAGGTCCTGCAGACCGGTGCGGTCCGCGCGGTGGACGGGCGAGGACGGCACACCACCACCCACCGAGAGCTGGTCACACTGCCGACCGGTGGCGCCGTGCTGGACACTCCCGGGCTCCGCAGCCTCTCCCTCGGCGTGGTCGAGGAGGGAATGGACCAGGCCTTCCCCGAGATCTCCGAGCTCGCCGGTGCCTGTCGCTTCAATGACTGCCGGCACGACGAGGAGCCCGGCTGCGCGGTCACCGCGGCGTTGGACGACGGGCGCCTGGACGGCGACCGGTTCGAGGGCTGGCGTCGCATCCGGGCTGCCTCGGAGAGCGCGGCGTTGCGCGCCGACATCGCGGCCTACCGGGCGGAGGCCCGCTCGTGGGGGCGGGTCTACCGGGAGGCGCAGGCGCTGCGCCGGGACCGGGAGGGCCGATGACGCGGGGCCGGCTGCACACCGCGCTGCACCCACGCGACGCCCGCCAGCGGCAGGTTTCCGACGCATGGACCGGAAGAGTTGCTCGGGCCATGCGCGAGAAGTGCACCGCTAGCGGGCGGTCGTCAGGCGCCTGACGGCGCGGTCCCGGCTACGCGCAGGGTGCCTGGGCCGCCTGCTGAATGGTCGGCAGCACGCCATCGGCAACCAGGTTGGTGCTGCCGATGGCGAGGACCTGCGCGTCCAGCCCACAGACGCTGTCCAGCACGGACTGCTGCACCTCGGTCCCATCCCCCTCCAGCGGCGCGAACACACCACCGAAGTTCCCGACGATCTGGGACGCGGCCAGCACGTGGGCGAAGGCGTCATCCCGGCGCAGGTTCACGGTGACGATCGTGTCCGGGGTGGTGATGGACTCACCCTCGAACTCGAACACCTCGTCGTTGCGCTGGAACAACGCACGGGTCTCCGCGGCGATGGCAGCAGCTGTCTCGATGCGGGTCGGGCCCTCCAACTCGCGGATGGTGGCGTCAGCCGGGACGATCCCGCCGATCTCGTCCCGCACGGCCTGGCTGATCACGGCGTCACCACCCAGGATCCCGACGTAGCCGGGTTGGTTGGTTCGCAGGTACTCCGCCGCGGGTCCACCCAGCGCGTCGGTCGGGGTCAACAGCACGGGGATGCCGAACCAAGCGGAGAGAGACCCGACGGCAACGGCGTCCGGCCAATTGCCCTCGAAGGCGATGAACACACCGTCGAAGGGTGGGGTGAGCCCACCGTTGACCACCTGGTTCACCTCGTCGGCGACGAGCGCCGCCGTCTGCTGCCGGCCTGCGCCGGCCAGTCGGACCGGGGTGAAACCGGCCTGACGCAGGGTCTCGTCGACCTCAAGGCCGATCACGGCCGTTCCCCCGAGGATGTAGATGGTGCCGTTGTCCGGGACGACGCGTTGGAACTCCGCGACGGTCCGTGGGTCGAGGCTCGCATCGGCGTTGACGTATAGCAGCGGCCCGAAGTAGGAGGCCAGCGCCGATCCGCCCAGCGCGTCCGGGAAGTTCGAGGACAGCGCGAGGACGCCGAATGCCGCCTCGGTGCGGAACACCCGCTGGGACATCGCTATCGCGTTGTCGACCGGGTTGTCGCCGTCGGCTCCCTGGATGCGGTTGGGGTCGGCCTCGTTGCCGGTGGGCTGCGCGCCTGCCGGGCCGGGATCGGGGTCGCCCGCGTCGATCACGCCGCCGGTCACGCCGTTGATCCACTCGGTGTAGGTCGTGACCTGGGCGTAGACCCCCGCGTTGTCGACGCCACAGATGCCGCCGAAGGAGACCACGCCGAACTGGACCGGCTCGCCGTTCACGACGTCGAAGAGCGGCCCGCCCGAGTCGCCCTGGCACGAGTCGCGACCGGGGTTGTTGACGTCATTGGTCGGGTTGCCCGCGCACACCATGGTGTCGGGGACGAGGTTGTAGCCCTGCGCGCAGTCGGCGTCTGAGACCACGTCCACATCCACCTCGAGCAGCACGTCCGATGCGGGACCATCCGTCCTGATGGCGCCGTACCCGATGACCGTTGCCGTGGTCGGCGGCGCGTTCAGCGCCAGATCGTTCGGACCCGCAAGCCGGACCGGCGTGACATTCGTCATCTCGTTGGTGCGGACCAGGGCCATGTCGTTGTTGGTGGTTCCCGGGTCGTAGTCCGGGTGAGGGATGATCTGGGCTGCAGTCACCTCGTCTCCCTCGGTGACCCAGTTGTTGGCGTTGACCACGAACGACAGCCGATCCGGCGTGATCGAGGGCTGTCCACGGCCGTCGATCACGCAGTGCGCTGCGGTCAGGATCCAGTTCGGTGCGATGACCGAGGCGCCGCAGGCCTGGCCACCGTCTTCGAGGAAGGCAGCCATCCAGGGGTACTCCCCGGGGTCGGCTGGTTGACCGTTCACGATGGCGAAGGTGTCCGAGGTGGTGTGGCCGACGGCTGCCGCCGGTACGGCCGACAGTCCCAGGCACAGGGCAAGGACCAGGGTGAGTACTCGTTTCATGACGTGTCCGTTCTGTTGAGGTGAGATCGCGCACGCTAGGAACGAAGCGTTTCTGTACCGTTTGTTGCACTCGGGCCGCCACCGGCCCGACGAAGAACTCCGGACGTGAGCCAGTGCAGTTGAGTCACCCATCACCACACCGCTTGGGGTTGCTGGGCCACGCACGGATGACCTCAGCCGGCGGGCACGAGGTCAGCCTGTCGGACAAGCACCTGGCCCTCGTGGCCTATCTGGCGTTGGAGCACGACCGGCCACATGATCGTCAGCGGATCGCGGAGCTGTTCTGGCCCGACGTCACCCGCGGCCGGGAGCGGGACAACCTCAGGCTGGCGCTGCACAAGATCCGGGGCGCCATGGGCGAAGAGGCCACCTGGCTCCACGTCGACCGCAACAGCCTCCAGGTCACGATCGCACGTGGCGGTGCGCACCCACCGGGCGGAAACCCGCTCGGCCTCGATCTGGATGTCGAGCGCCTGCTCGAGGGCGGGGTGACGGGGGACCACGACGGAACCCGCATACCCATCCCCGCGGTGGCACCACTGGCTCCGTTCCTCCCCGACAGTCTCTCCGACCTGGCGTCGTGGTGGCAGGGCTGGGGGGAACGGGTCCGGACCGCAGCGGTGACCGGACTGGGGACGGTCGGCAGAGACGCGCTCGACGAGGGACGGCTGGACACCGTCCACGCCGCAGCCGACCAGCTCGTGATCATCGATCCGCTGGCCGTGGAGGGCTGGGAACTGCACATCCGCGGACACCTCCGGGCCAACCGGTCCACGGAGGCAGGTCGCCTCCTCGAGCGCTTCGACGCTCAACTGCAGGAGCAGTTGGGCGTGGCTGCACCAGAGCGGTTGAGGGATCTGGTGGCCCGCGCCGCGCAACGCCGAGCCGAACCCGTTCACGCCGCGCCGGGCGAGCGCTCGTTGGCGCAACTGCCGCTCCCGCGGCCCGCGACCCCCTTGGCCGGGCGGGCGGCCGAACTGGCAGAGCTGCAGACCGGGATGCGGGAGCGGCTCAGCCGGCTCATCACCCTCGTCGGTCCAGGTGGTGCGGGGAAGACCCGACTGTCCCTCGAGGTGGCGACCCGCGAGCAGCACCGATTCGGGGACGGCGCGGCGTTCGTGCGATTGGACACCATCACCGACCCCTCCGCCATCCCCTCGGTGGTCGGACAGTCGCTCGGCCTGTCCGGCATCGCGACCGCTCCCGACCCCCTCGAGCGCCTGTGTCAGGTCCTGGCTGAGCGCGAGGTGCTCATCGTCGCCGACAACCTCGAGCACCTCGTGGCGGCTGCGACGGGTCAAGGAGATGTCGCGGCCACCGTCTTCTCGACGATGGTCCGCCGCTGCCCCGACCTCGTGGTCCTCGCCACCAGCCGCCTGCCGCTGGGCGCTCGCGGCGAGCGCGTCGTGCCACTGACCGGACTGGACACGCCAGCTGAACACGGCGGCGCCCACACCGCGGCGTCCGTCACGGCTGTCGACTCGGCGCAGCTGCTGCTGGACCGGATCAGGCGCCACGACCGGCGCATCGAATTCGACGAGACGTCGATACGGGCGGTCTCCGACATCTGCAACCTGGTCGGCGGCCTGCCGCTCGGTCTGGAGCTGGCCGCCTCCGCCGTGCGGGTCATGACCCTTCCCGAGATCGCAGAAACCCTGCGCACCGCACCTCGAACGTTGCCGTCGACGCGCCGTGACGGGCCCGACCGGCACCGGGACCTGGCCACCATCTACGCCACAACGGTCGCAACCCTGGCACCAGCCGACCGGGCGACCCTGGAACGCCTGGCCGTCTTCGTCGGAGGCTTCTCCGCAGAGCACGCCGGTGCTGTGGCCGATGCGGACTCCGACGCACTGGCCACCTTGGTGACGTCGGGCCTGCTGGATCATCAGCCCGATGGGCGCTACCGAATGCACGAGCTGATCCGGCAGTTGGCCACCGCCGCTCGACCGGACCCCGACGATCCGGATGACGTTGCAGCTCGGCATTCCCGGCGGTTCCTGACCGATCTGGAGGAGGCAGCACCAGCCCTGAATCGGGCCGGGGCGGGCAAGATCGTCGCGGCGCTCGATGCCGATCGGGGCAACATCCTGGCGGCCTGGTCCTACGCCGTGGCACGCGGCTGGGGAGAGCGCCTGCTGGCGGCATCAGCGGGCCTCACGTCCTGGAGCCTGTCCAGCGGGCTCGTCCCGGAGCACCGATCACTGGTCATGGCCGCGGCTCCGCTGGCGACCACGGACGTCGAGCGGGCCACCTGGCTGCTTCGCGAGATCTCCACCATCGACGTGTACGCCACGGGCGCCGGACCGATCCCGCAACTCGCCGAGCGCATCCGGGGCCTCGACGACGGAACTCCGCAGTTCGCCGAGTTGATCGCCAAAGCCGAGCTGGAGCGCGGCTACAGCCAGATCGAGCAGGAGAGCCGCCTGGAGGAGGGGCGGGCCGCCATGTTGTGCGCCGCGGATCTCGCGTCAGGCGGCAGTCCGACCCTGCGAGCGTTCATCGAGCTCCGCCTCGGCTATCAGGGCCTTGACGTGGCGGACTTCGAGGAGGCACTGCAACGGATGACCGTGGCCCTGCGGATGTTCGAGGACGAGGGTCACCTGCGCGGCGTCGCCACGGCCCGCAAGGGGCTGGCGCACGTCCACGACGAGCGCTTCGACCTGTGGCCGGCACTGCAGGAGGTGAGCGCCGCCGAGGAGACCTTCGCCGCGCTCGGCAACCGCATCTGGGTCATGTACAGCCAGGAGCTGCGCGGAACGGTGCTCACCCGGCTGGGCCACTACGACGAGGCGTGCGAGGTGCTCGAGGCCGTCGTCCAGTACTTCCACGATCAGGGTGGTGCCGTCACCGCGATGGTGACCCAGGCGTGGCTGGGCGTCGCCCAGATCGGTCGTGGCCAGGACGACGACGGCTTTCGACGTCTGAGCGAAGGCATCTCCGCGATGCGCACGTCGAGTGAGCTGAACATGCTGCGCTTCCAGCTGTTCGACTTCGTCCGCGCACTGCGAGATCGGGGCCGTCGATTGGAGGCTGACCTGGATGTCACGGAACTGATCAGGCTGAACACCAAGATGGAGAGCGCGGTGCTCATAGCCGCGGGGCGGGTCCTGCGAGCACATGTGCGACTGCCCGACGGGATCACACCCGCCGTCGAGGAGGACATCTCAGCAGGCTGGGCAGCGATCCGTGACGGGCTGGTCGGCCGGCTGCTGGATCCGTTGGCCACCCTGTTGGAGGCGCGGGAGGTGCTCGAGGCGATGGGACGAACTGACGACGCGGCGGAGGCGCTGGTGCTGGCTCGGGACCGTCTGCGAGCGGTGGCCGGTCGGATCACCGATGCCGACGCCCGTCGGCGGTTCCTGCAGGACGTGCCCGCCTGCCGCGCCGTGCTGGCGGCCACGTGAGCCGCATCACTCCCCCAGGCTGAGCGCTCCTCGCTCCAGCGCCTTCATCACCGCAGCCGTCCGGTCGTCCACCCCGAGCTTCTCGAAGGCGCGGAGCAGGTGGGTCTTGACCGTGGCCTCGCTGATGAACAACTCCGCCGCGATGTCCCGGTTCGTCGACCCCCGGGAGACGTGCCGGAGCACCTCGATCTCCCGCTCGGACAGCGACACCTCGTCAGGCTGCCCCACCCGCTGCATCAGCGTGGCAGCCACCGTCGGAGCCAGGGTCGCCTCACCTCTCGCGCAGGCTCGAACGGCGCGGAACAGCTCGTCCCGCGGCGTGTCCTTCAGCAGGTACCCCGTCGCGCCGGCCTCGACAGCGCGCACGATGTCGGCATCGGCATCGAAGGTCGTCAGCACCAGCACGTTCACGCCCGGATGATCGGCGCTGATGCGCTGGATGGTGTCGACGCCGTCCAGCCGCGGCATGCGGAGGTCCATCAGCACCACATCGACCTCGGCAGCGGCGATGCGGGCCAGCGCCTCGACACCATCTGAGGCCTCGCCGACGACCTCGAAGTCGTCTTGACCACCAAGCATCCCGGCAAGCCCGTCACGCACCACGGGGTGGTCGTCGACGATCAGGACGCGAATCACGGTGCCACCGGACTCTCCACCGGACCTGCCACCTGACTGGCGGCAACCGGGACGCGAGCCATCACGGCGGTCCCGCTTCCGGGTTCGCTCTCCACGGTGAACGCACCACCCAGCCCCGCGATTCGTTCTGCCATGCTGGTCAGCCCGAAGCCGCCGTGCCGGTCAGAGTCGGTTGATCCAACCCCGACGTGCGTTGCCCCAGCAGTCGGATCGAACCCGATGCCATCGTCGCGCACATCCAGCGTCACCTCCGCGTCGAGGTACGACAAGGTCAGTCGGACCCGCTGGGCGTCGGCGTGCTTGGTCACGTTGGCCAGCGCCTCCTGTGCCACTCGGAGCAGCGCCACCTCCGCGTCGGTGCCCAGCGGTACGGCGGTTCCGGTGACCACGGTGTCGGCATCGAGCCCCCAGTGATCACGGACTCGGCTGGTGGTGCGCTGCAGCGCCTCCGGCAGCCCACCGTCATCCAGGAGGTCGGGACGAAGATCGCTGACGGTCTTGCGGACGGCGGCCAGGCTGTCGCGTGCGATGTGCCTTGCGCTGTCCAGGTGATGTCGCGCCTCACCGGAGGGGTCCAGGAACTGCTCCGCTGCTTCGAGCTGCATCACCACACCGGTGAACCCCTGCGCCAGGGTGTCGTGGATCTCTCGTGCCAGCCGTTCCCGCTCCTCCAGCGCCCCCTTGGCTGCGGCCACCTCGACCAGGTCGGCGCGAGCCGCCTCCAACGCTTCGATGATGCGCTGCTTCTCGTCGTTCTGGCTGGTGATGCTCCACACGAATGCCCCCATCGCCGCTGCGACGCCGACCGACCCCACGACGACCAGGAGGTTCACCGGGTTGTCGCCGATGTCCTCGAGCAGCCCTTGCCGCCACGTCCACAGCAGGGTGATCGGAATCGCCGCAACCGTCCCCCAGCGCTGCCCGAGGAAGGCGAACGCCTGCGGATACAGGATCCAGACCATCGTGAAGTACGCACCGCTGGCGCCGGTGAGGTAGACGAACGCCATCCCCAGGGCAAGGAAGTACGCAACCGTGCGCCACCGCGGCCCACCCCACGGGATCCCCGGCCGCTGGATGACGGTCCAGTACAGGGCGACCAGGAACGCCGTGCCGCCCAGGACCGGACCTGTCGGCACGTCGGCATCGCTCAGCGAGATGACTGCCGCACCGACGACCAGCGCGTAGTACAGGCCGTGCCAGTACCGATCGAGGGTGTCCTCGGTCGGGACGGAGGTCGAGGGAGTCGGGCTCACGGCCCGATTGTGACCGACGACCCGTCGGTGGCGTCGTCTTCCCGATCGGACAGGTCGGACGAGGTCTTGGACTCACGCGGCGACCAGGTGAAGAACCGCAGCGCGAGCACCAGCGAGACGATGAACCAGATGCCCATGACCAGCAGGTGGTCGGGGAAGAAGCCGAACCCCTCGACCGTCTCGTTGAAGCCGTCGGCGACCGCGGCCACGACGTGCTTGAGCGGGAACAGGTTGCCCACCGTGTCCATCCACGGCGGCAGATCGCCGATCAGGAAGATGTCGGACACGAAGGCCAAGGGCAGCAGCGTGCCGTTGGCGATGGCGGGCACTGACTCCGACTTGCGGACCACGGACGCCAGTGCGAGCCCGAGCGCGGTGAACGTCGAGATGCCCAGGACCACGGAGAGCAGGACGCCGGGGAACATCCGGGGGACCACCGCCACGTCGAAGAAGAGGATGCCGACGGTGACGGTGATGACGAGGCTGGCCAGCGCGACGACCACGGCAGAGGCCATTCGACCCGCGATGAAGGCCCAGGCAGGCATCGGGGTGCCGCGAACCCGCTTGAGCACACCCTGGTCCCGCAGTGCCGCGACTCGCTCGGAGAAGTCGGCGTACGCCGCGACCGCGACGCCGTAGACCCCGAGCGCCGGCGCGGCGAACTGCACCAGGGAGATGCCGCCGCGCGATTCGAGGTCGGGGTTGCCGAACACGAAGAAGAAGATCGCCAGCAGGACCGGTGGGAAGAGCAGCGTGAAGAACGCCGAGGCGGTCGTCCGTAGGAAGGCGCGCAGGCCGTGCCGCGCCTCCAGCAGCATCAATGACCACCCCGAGGGGCTCCGGTTCTCGACCGCGGCGCTGAGTGCGGCCACCGGTTGGCCGCTCCCGGCGGTGACCGGACTGGTGGCTGACCCGGCGGTGGAGCGGCCACCGACGGGCTCCCAGCGGAACCGGGCACGGGCCACGACCAGCCCGACCACCCCCCACAGGGCCATGACACCCAGATGATCCCAGCCGACGCCGGCACCGGGGGAGAACGGGTTGAACGTCTCCTGGAGCGCGACGGCGAAGTGCTTGACCGGGAACAGCCAGCCGAGGATGTCCAGCCAGCGGGGGAAGTCGGCGTCGATGACGAAGATCTCGGAGATGAACGACAGCGGGATGACGATGCCGTTGGCGATGGCCGACGTGGCCGCGACCGATGGCGAGAGCGCGGCAACGGCGCCACCCAGTGCACAGAACGCCAGGGTGCCGACGAGCAGGGTCAGCAAGGCTGCCGGCAGCTTGTCGGTCACGATCTGGACGTCGAAGACGACGACGCCCACGGCCACCATCAGCGCAGTCGCGAGGAGCGAGACCACGGCCATCGCGACGACACGCCCGGTCATGAGCATGGTCACGGGCAGCGGGGTACCGCGCAGCCTGCGGAAGACACCCTCCTCCCGGTCACTCACCAGTCCGATCGACAGCGAGGTCAGGGTGGCCGTGATGGCCGCGAGCACCGCGATGCCGGGGGTGATGAACTGCGCCACCCGCACGTCGGTGCCGCCGACGGTCTCGTTGCCGATGAGTGAGCTGAACAGCACCAGGAAGATCAGCGGGAAGGCCAAGGTGAAGAACGCAGCCATGGGTTCGCGGGAGAACGCGATGATGGCGTGCCGTCCGACGGCGGCGACCAACTCGGCCCCGCTCGGCGTGTCCTCCTCGACGGTGACGGCGGGGCCGAGCGTCGTATCGGCGGCCACGTCAGATCGCCCCCTCGAGGTCGCGCTGCCCGATCAGGTCGAGGTAGGTCTCCTCCAGGGTGGGGCGCCGGAGCTCCAGTGACGCCAGCTCGATGCCGTGCTCGACTGCCCAGGAGGTCAGCTGGCTCAGGTCCTTCGTCGGTGCCGCGGTTCGGACGCTGACGTGGTCGCCCTCGCGCGTGGTCTCGATGCCGAGGCCCGTCGGGGGTTGGGCGCCCTCTGGCAGCCGGAAGCTGATGGCCGCGCCGGCCCCGGCCTGATCGACCAGCTCCTCTGGTGTGCCGGTCGCGATCACGCGGCCTTCGGCGATCACGATCACGCGGTCGGCCAGGTACTCCGCCTCATCCATGTAGTGCGTGGTCAGCAGGATGGTCTTGCCCAGCGCACGCAGGTTGTCAACGAGGCCCCAGGCCTTTCGTCTTGCGGAGGGATCGAAGCCCGTCGTCGGCTCGTCCAGGAAGATGAGGTCGGGGTCGCCGATCAGGCCCAGGGCCAGGTCGACCCGTCGCTGCTGCCCACCGGAGAGGTTCTTGACCCGCTCGTCGCGCTTCTCCGCCAAGCCGACGAGCTCGATCACCTCGTCGGCGTCACGCCGACGGCTGTACAGGGAGCGGTAGTGGGAGATGATCTCCCGGACGCTGAAGGCGTCGTCGATCCCCGCCTGCTGGAGCACGATGCCGATCCGCTCGCGGAAGGCTCTGCCGCCGGTCGCGGGGTCGAAGCCGAGGACCGAGACCTCCCCCGCCTCCCGATCCCGGTGCCCCTCGAGGATCTCGACCGTGGTGGTCTTCCCAGCGCCGTTGGGGCCGAGGATGGCCACGATCTCGCCCTCGGTGACCTGGAAGCTCAGGTCGTCCACGGCGACGGTCTTGCCATAGGTCTTCCGGAGGTTGCGAACCTGGATTGCTGGCATGTCTGTTCCTTCTGCTCAAGCGGTGTGGCCATCGTGGCGCTCGCACTGCCCGTCGGGAACCGTCGAACGGCCCCATCTGGGGACCGATCCGACTGACACCGTGTCCACCATTCGGTGGACACGGAGCGGGTCGCCCCCCGACAATGGGGCACGAGACGTCACATGAAGCGATTCGACTACTCGCTGTGGGAGCACGTGTGGGAGCAGAACCTCACACACGTCGAGCGGCACACGATTGCGATGGCCGTCTGGCGCCTGCAGCCGCCAGCCAGCACCTTCGAGTTCCTGGTGGCCCACGAACTGGCCCACCGGTGGCGTCGCCACGCCGTGTTCCTGGTGGGGCTGTACGGCATGTGGACCCTCTTCTGGGGTGCCATCGCGAGTGGGCCGGCACCGGACGGCACCTCATCGCCCGTGGCCATGTGGTGTGCCGTCGTCGGTGTGGTCGCCATCGCCGCTTGCCTGGTGGTCCGCGCGCACATCGGCCGGTACGTCCGGACGGTGCGGCAGATGGCCTTTCCCACATAGCGGGATAAGTCTGGGATGGTCCCAGCCGTCCTGGTTATGGTCACCCCCACGTGACCGAGTCGAGCCCGCCCACACCATCCCCGGAGGGCACCCCAGCCCCCGAGGGCATGCGGGCAGCAATGGCCGACTACATCCGAACGGTGCACCAGGCCTACCTGTCGACCGGGTCGGGGCAGCCGCCTGGCATCCAGGGCCAGATGGCCCTGCTCCACGGGCCCTTCACCGTCGTGGCGGCCGGAGTGCGGAACCTGCACGTCATCGCCACCGCCGTCCAGTTGCCCGCCCCGACGGGGAAGCACGTCGCCATCGAGGAGGAGCTCGGCAGCCTGCGCTGGACCGTCCGCTTCTACGACCCGGTGGTCCTGCCAGAGCTCGGCCTGATCGACGAACACCAGGGGCCGGCCGGCGCGGCCGTGCGACGGGCGCTCGGTCTGACCACACACCTCTATCACCTCATCGTCCAGCCGGGCAGCCAGCTGACCGGGCACCACGCCGGGCACGCGGGTGCGGGCCTGGCGATGGACCACATCGCCGCAGCCCGCGACTTCGAGTCCATCCGCGCATCCGCGCGAGGCCGTGAGGTGTTCGTCGACGAGTTCGAGGGTGCAGCGCAGGCCGGTCTGTGGCATGCGCAGGGGCTGCTGGCACAGCAGGTGGCCCCCGCCGACGAGGCGGTGCGATCCATCGCCCAGGCGCGTGACCCGGATCCGGCCGCCCTGCGGAAGGCGGTTCTCGCCGCGGTGCGGACGCGGAACATGGCAGCGCCGTCCGGCCCGAGCGGGTCGGAGCGGAGCGCGACCCGTGGCTGACTCGCCCATCCTCTCCTCGGTCACGAACGCCGTCCGGGTGCTCAAGGCCTTCTCGGCGCAGAAGCGGTCGTTCGGCGTGTCGGAGTTGGCTCGGAAGCTCGAGCTGTCGACATCGACGACCCACCGGCTGCTGGCCACGCTGGCCGCCGAGCGGATGGTCGAGCAACACCCCGAGACCGGCCGCTACCAGTTGGGTCTGGCCGTCTACGACCTGATGGCGGCCACCACCGAGGGGTTCACCCTGACCGAGGCGGTCCTGCCGCCGATGACCGTGCTGCGCCGCCGAACCGGGGAGACCGTGCAGGTCGCGGTGCTCGATCGTCGGGAGGTGGTGTACGTCGAACGACTGGAGAGCCCCCGGTCGGTCCGGATGTTCATGGAGATCGGCCGCCGCAACCAGGCGCACTGCACCGGGACGGGGAAGGCGCTGTTGGCCTACCTGGACCCCGTCGTGCTCGATCGCACGCTCGACGGCTGGGATCTACCCGCCAAGACGCCGAAGACGTTCACCGACCCCGACGACCTGCGATCCGAACTGCGGGCCACCCGGACCCGCGGATACGCCACGAACGTGGAGGAGTCGGAGATCGGCGCCGTCAGCGTCGGCGCACCGCTGTGGGACCAGACCGGCTCGGTCGTCGCCGCGATGAGCGTGGCCGGGCCGACCGAACGCATGCTCCCGGCGCTGTCCGAGATCGCCCACACCGTCCTCGAGGCGGCCGCGGTCGCCTCTCGCCGACTGGGGCACCGCTCGCCGATCGCCGGCCGTCCCGACCTCTCCCGCCATCGACCCGACACGACGAACCAGCGAGCCCTCAGCCGATGACCACACCCGACCACGCCGCCATCGCGGCTCGCCTGCACGACGCGAGGCAGACCACCTCGCCGATCGGCCCGCTGATCGCCGACGACCCGTCCCTCACGGTGGACGACGCCTACGCGATCCAGCAGGGCCTGGTCGCCGCCATCCTCGAGGCCGAGGGCGGCAGGCAGGTGGGCTACAAGTTGGGGCTGACGTCCAAGCCGATGCAGCAGATGCTCGGAGTCGACGTGCCTGACTACGCGCCGGTGCTGTCCTCGATGGTGTTCGACGACGGTCACACCGTCGACCTCGACGCCTACATCCAACCGAAGGTCGAGGCCGAGATCGCACTGGTGCTCGACCAACCCCTCCGCGGGCCGGGCGTGACATCGATGCAGGCCTTCCGAGCGCTCGGCGGGGCCGTCGCCGCCATCGAGATGGTGGACTCCCGCATCGCCGACTGGAAGATCGGCCTGGTCGACACCATCGCCGACCTGGCCTCATCCGGGGCCACCATCCTCGGCTCCCGGGTGGTTCCGATGGACACGCTGGATCCACGACTGGTCGGCATGGTCATCAGCCGCAACGGTCAGACGGCGGCCACCGGGGCCGGGGCCGCGGCGCTCGGCAACCCGGTTGCGGCGGTGGCCTGGCTGGCCAACACGCTGGCTGCCTACGACGTCACGCTGGAGGCCGGGTGGTTCATCATGACCGGTTCCCTGCACGCCGCCTTCGAGGTCGAGCCGGGCGACCTGGTCCGGGCCGACTTCGACCACCTCGGCTCCGTGACGACCCACTTCACCCGCAGTTCAGGATCAGATCATCCCCGCACGTCAGAGGAGGAGTAGCCATGCGTTGCGCAATCGTCGGCTCCGGCAACATCGGTACCGACCTGATGGTCAAGCTCGACCGGTCTGAGCACCTGGAGATGGGAGCCATGATCGGCATCGACCCGGACTCCGACGGGCTGGCCAAGGCCCGGGATGCCGGGCACCAGACGTCCGCGGACGGCGCCGACTGGCTCCTCGAGCAGGCCGATGAGTTCGACATCGTCTTCGAGGCCACGTCCGCCCACGTACACGTCCGCAACGCCCCCCGGTATCGAGAGGCGGGGCTCAAGGCGATCGATCTGACACCCGCGAAGCGAGGGCCGCTGGTGGTGCCTCCCGTCAACGGCGGCCAGCACGTCAGCGCTCCGAACGTCAACCTGATCACCTGCGGCGGGCAGGCCACGGTGCCGATCGTCGCCGCCGTCTCCGCGGTGACCGACGTGCCCTACGCCGAGATTATCTCGTCAGTGGCCTCGAAGTCCGCTGGCCCGGGGACCCGGCAGAACATCGACGAGTTCACCAAGACCACGTCACAGGCGCTGGTCGATGTCGGTGGCGCGGCCAGGGGCAAGGCGGTCATGGTGCTCAACCCGGCCGAACCGCCGATCCTGATGCGCAACACCGTGTTCTGTGCGCTGCCCGACGGGTACGACGAGGCCCTCGTCGCGAAGTCCATCCTCGACATGGTCGAGCAGGTGCAGGCCTACGTGCCCGGCTACCGCCTGAAGAACGAGCCGGTGTTCGAGACCGACGTGTTCGGCACGCCCGGAGGCGTGGTTCCTGCGCGGGTCGTGGCGCTGCTCGAGGTGGAGGGGGCCGGCGACTACTTCCCGCCCTACGCCGGGAACCTGGACATCATGACGGCGTCCGCGATCCAGATCGCGGAGACCTACGCCACCAGCGGTGCGGCCCTGGATCTGTCGGAGGTGTCGGCATGAACGCGACGGCACCCGCCTTTCGCCTGACCGACTCGACGCTCAGAGACGGCTCGCATGCCGTGTCCCACCAGTTCACCGTCGACCAGGTCCGCACCGTGGTCGGTGCGCTGGACCGAGCGGGTGTCCCCGTCATCGAGGTCACCCACGGCGACGGGATGGGTGGGTCGTCGTTCAACTACGGCTTCTCCCACACGCCCGAGACCGACCTGCTGAAGGTGGCGGTCGAGACCGCCACCACCTCCAAGATCGCCGTGCTGTTCGTGCCCGGCATCGGCGTCAAGGACGATCTGCGCGAGGCCGCCGACATCGGCGTGTCGATCGCCCGGATCGCCACCCACTGCACCGAGGCGGACATCTCCGAGCAGCACATCGCGCTGACCAAGGAGCTCGGGATGGAGGCGGTGGGCTTCCTGATGATGAGCCACATGACCAGTCCGGAGGACCTGGCCGAGCAGGCCCGCATGTCGGCCGACTTCGGCGCCGACTGCGTGTACGTCGTCGACTCGGCCGGAGCGCTCACCATGGATGGCTTCAAGCGACGGGTCGCGGCCGTCAAGTCGGTCGTCGACATCGACGTCGGCGTCCACGCCCACAACAACCTCTCGCTGGCCGTGGGCAACTCGATGGCTGCGCTGGAGGAGGGGGTGGACCAGATCGACGGCTGCACGACCGGTCTGGGTGCTGGAGCCGGGAACTGCCCCACGGAGGTGCTGGTGGCGACCTGTGAGAAGTCGGGCATCGCCACGGGCGTCGACCCGTTCGCGATGATGGATGCGGCGGAGGAGGCGGTCCGACCGATCCGGCCGGAGATGGGCGTGATCGACCGGGACGGCCTCATGCTGGGGTACGCCGGCGTGTACGGCTCCTTCCTGCTGCACGCCAAGCGGGCGTCCGAGCGGTACGAGGTGCCGACCCAGGACATCCTGCTGGAGCTCGGCCGTCGTGGGATGGTCGGCGGGCAAGAGGACATGATCATCGACGTGGCGCTCCAGCTTCGGCGGGAACGAGATGCGGGTGCATCCGGGGATGCGTCGTGAGTGATCTTCCAGCCAGGTTGGCCGAGGCCATCCGCACGCGGACGGCGATCGCGCCCGAGTCGCCTGACCTCACGATCGAGCAGGCCTACGACCTGCAGGACGAACTCCTCGAGTTGCTGGACCGGCCCGTCGAGGCCGTCAAGCTGGGGCTGACCAGCGTCGCCAAGCAGCAGCAGATGAACGTGGACGAGCCGGCCTACGGCTATCTGCTGGAGGGCAGCCAGATCGAGGTCGGCACACCCCTGGTCCGGTCCGAGCTGATCCAGCCTCGGATGGAGCCGGAGATCGCCTTCCGACTAGGAGCCGACCTGGCCGGGTCGTCGATCTCGGCGAGCGACGTGATGGCCGCCACCGAGTCGGTCATGCCCGCCATCGACGTCCTCGACAGCCGCTACTCCGGCTACTCCTTCACACTGCCTGCGGTGATCGCGGACAACATCTCCTCGGGCCGGTACGCCCTGGGACCGGCCGTCGCGCCGGGCGGCATCGACCTGCGATTGGCCGGGTGTGTCCTCGAGAAGAACGGCCAGTTGGTGGACACCGCCGCGGGCGCCGCAGTGCTGGACCACCCCGCGGCTGCTGTGGCCTGGTACGTCCGCTCCCTCCACCAGCGGGGGACGTCGGTTCCGGCGGGCACGGTGATCCTGGCCGGCGCGATGACCGCCGCGATCCAGGTGGAGCCGGGCGACGTGGTCCGCGCGACGATCGACCACCTGGGCTCGGTCGAGATCCGCGTGGCCTGAGGGATGACAGGCTGATCAATGGGAGGCGGAGCGATGGCAGGCGGAGGCGTCGCCGAGGCTGCGGAGGAGCTGCACAGGGCCCGGGTCGCCCGACGGACCGTCGCACCGCTCAGCGAGCGGTGGCCCGACATGACCCCCGCCGACGCCTACGCCGTGCAGGCCGCCGGCATCCAGGCCCGACTGGCCGAGGGTGAGACCGTCATCGGCGGCAAGTTGGGCTTCACGTCCGCCGCCATGCGCCGGGCGATGGGCGTCGACAGCCCGAACTACGGCTGGCTTACCGACGCGATGCTCCTCGGCGGCCCGGAGGTGGACGTCGCCGACCACGTCTCGTCGCGGATGATCCACCCGAAGGTGGAGCCCGAGATCGCCGTCCGGCTCGCCGCCGACCTGGAGGCGCCGGTGACCGCAGCCGAGGTGCTCGCCGCCACCGAGTCGGTGATGGCCTGCCTGGAGCTCGTCGACTCCCGCTTCACCGGCTTCCGCTTCGGGCCTCTGGACAACATCGCCGACAACTCCTCCGCCGGTGCAGTGGTCCTCGGCCAACCGGTGCCGCTCGGCGACATCAACCTCCGCCTGATCGGTGTCGTGGTCGAGGTCGACGGAGCCGTCCACCACACCGCCGCTGGCGCCGCCGCCCACGACGACCCCGCCGCCGCGGTCGCCTGGATGGTCAACCACTGCGCGCGGCCGCTAGCCGCAGGCTCGCTCGTCATCTCCGGCGGCCTCACTGCCCCCGTCACCCTGGTCGAGCCGCTCCCTGGTGGACACGATCGGGGCCTAACCGACGGATACGCGGAGAATCCCCCGATCGTGCACAACCACGTGCCGACCGTGACCGCCCACTTCGACCGGCTGGGCTCCGTCACCGTCCATGCCGCCGTCCCCCACCCCACAGCCTGAGGAGTCACCGTGCCCATCGTCCACATCAACCTCATGCAGGGCCGACCACCCGAGCGGATCCAGGCCATGATCACCGCCGTCTCCCACGCCATCGCCGACTCGATCGATGCGCCCCTCGAGACGGTGCGGGTCCTGGTCAACGAGATGGAGGACCACCAGTACGGCGTCGGCGGCAAGCCGATCGCCCAGGTCAAGGCCGAACGCGCCGCCGCCGCACGCCAGCATGCGGCTGACGGATGAAGGTCGACTTGGGGCACATCGACGACCTACCCGACGACCACTGCATCGCCGTCGCCGACGGGCGGGCCATCGCCATCCGGACGGCCGAGGGGCCGGTCGTCTTCCCCAACCGCTGCCTGCACCAGAACTCCCCACTGGCCGACGGGCGGGTCTTCGACGGGAAGCTGACCTGCCCGCTCCACTTCTGGCGCTACCACCTGCCCAGTGGTGCCCACGTGGGAGGCCGTGGGAGCCTCGAGCGGTACCGGGTGCAGGTCCACGACGGCCAGGTGTCGGTCGACCTCCCCGAGCCCGAACCCGAGATGGGCATGCGTGAGCGCCTCCTGGCCCACGCCCGGGAGTGGGAGCGGGACCGATGAGCACGACGATCGCGGGGGCAGCGATCTCGATGGGGCCGCCATGACCGAGACGGCGGTCGTGGTGGGCGCAACCGGTTCCGTCGGCTCGGCCCTGACCAACCGACTGGTCCAGCGTGGCCTGCGAGTGGTCGCCGTCGCCAGGGACACGGCGCAGTTGGAGGCGTTGGCCTCACGCTGTGACGGCCCGGGCACCGTCACCACCTGTCCTGCCGACATCGGCCGCAACGTGGCGATGGACGCCATCCGCGAGTGCCTCGACGGACGGGTGCGACTGGCGGTGCTGGCAGCCGGCCTCCCCGTCCGGGGCTCGGTCGAGTCGATCGATCCCGATCTGATGGCCGTCGGGGCGCAGGTGAAGATGGCTGGTGTCATCCGCCTCCTCCAGGCGGTGGTCGAGCACATGGGGCCTGGCTCACGGTTCGCAGCGATCGCCGGCACGCTCGGCATCGAGCCGGGCCGCGACGAGGCCGGTCCCGGCGGGATCAACGCCGGTCTCATCAACCTCATGAAGCAGATCGCCAACAACCACGGTCGTGACGGCATCACCGTCCACACGCTGGCGCCGGGCCCGATGGACACGCCGCGTCTGCGCCGAATCGCTGAGACCATCGCCAGCGAGCGTGGGGTACCGGTCGACGCCGTGTGGGCCGAGTACGAGGGCAAGGTGTCCCTCGGCCGACTGCCGCGAGTGGACGAGGTGGTCTGGGCGGTTGAGATGCTCCTGGCGCCCGAGGCAGACATCCTCCACGGGACCGTGCTCCATCTCGACGCCGGCGGGCTCAGGTCACCGACCTGACGCGACGCGGCCGGGTTTCTCTAAGGCCATCAGCGTGGCTGCCGATGAGTAGGAGGATGCGGGACTCCCTGTCAGTGACGTCGCGGCCCGAGCTGGGCTCCGCGGAGTTGCGCGAGATCCTCGACCGGCAGCCGGAGCTGATCGTCCGGTACGACGTCACGACCGGCAGGATCCGTTTCTCGAACAAGACCTACGCCACGGCCTTCCGGTCGACGCCCTCGGCACTCGAGGGCACCGACATCATGGACCTGTTCGCGCCGCACGAACGAGACGAGGTCAGGGCCTGGTGGTCGGGCTTCACACCGGACGAGCCCGTTCGTGCCCACGACACCCTGGTCGAGACGGTGCTCGGAGAACCGCGTTGGCACCGTTGGACCGACACGGCCATCTTCGACGACGAGGGTCGCCTGCTGGAGATCCAGGCGGTGGGGCGGGACCTGACCGACGCCAACCAGCTGAGTGACGAGGTCCACCGCAGCGAGGCCCGCTTTCGCCTGGCGTTCGATCACGCCCCGATCGGCATGGCCCTGGTCGACTCGACCAACCACATCCGCCGCACCAACGACGCCTTCCGCAAGCTGCTCGGTTGCCAGGCCGAACGCATCATCGGCCGGGACGCCGGCGACTTCATCAGCGACCTCTCGAAGCTCACCACCACCGACACGCCCATCGAGACCGTCCTGCGGTCGCCGAGCGGCTTCAAGCGCTGGTGCTGGGTGTCCGTGGCCCACAGCGCAGAGGGTGACCGGCTGCTGCAGATCGTCGACGTCCACGATCGGAAGACCGCCCAGGACCGCCTGGCCGAGCTGGTCGGCTCGGACCCCGTCACCGGCCTCATCAACCGACGGGGGCTGCGGGCTCGCCTCAGCCGAGCCGTGACCAAGGCGCACGAGGAGCGCCAGTTGGTCGGGGTTGCGTTCTTGGATCTGGACGGCTTCAAGCTCATCAACGATTCCCTCGGCCACGGCGTCGGGGACGACCTGCTGCGATCCGTGGCGGATCGGATCCGCGACACGGTCCGACCGGAGGACACGGCCGCGCGCTTCGGCGGAGACGAGTTCATCGTGGTGCTGACGGGGCTCCGGACGCGACAGGACGCGGTCGACGCCGCCAACCGGTTGCGTCAGGCCCTCGCCTCCCCGCACCGCGTCCGCGGCGGCGAGTTGACGGTTGGCGCCTCCATCGGTCTGGCCGTAGCCGAGAACCCGCGGCAGAGCCCCAAGGATCTGCTGCGCGCCGCAGATGCGGCCATGTATCAGGCGAAGGCCGCCGGAACCGGCGAGATCGTCCTCAGCGACCACCGGATGGCCGCCACACTGGACGCCCAGATCGACCTCCGTGGGGATCTTGAGGCTGCGGCACACGACGACACGATGCGGCTGCACTACCAGCCGTTGGTCGACGCCGCCGGCGACATCGTGGCTGCCGAGGCCCTGTTGCGCTGGGAGCGGCCCGGGGTGGGTCCGGTCGCACCGAACGTCTTCCTGCCGATGTTGGAGCGCAGCGGATTGATGGCCAGCGTCGGCCAGCAGCAGCTCCGTCGCGGCTGCCGTGAGATCGTCGAGCTGTCCACACGCGTCGGTCGTCCCCTGGACCTGTGGTTCAACGTCGGACTACGCGAAGTGGTCGCCCCGAACTTCGCCGCCAACGTGCGTGCCGCGCTCGACGCGGCCGACATGAGCGCCGAGCGGCTGTGCCTCGAGCTCACGGAGTGGAGTGACCTCCGCGACCGGTCTCACGCCCTGACCGTCCTGGCTGAACTGCGGGAACTCGGGGTTCGCATCGCACTGGACGACTTCGGCACCGGCTACGCCTCCATGGACCTGCTGCGCGACGGCCCGCTCGCCTGCCTGAAGATCGATCGCGGGTTCACCGCTGCGCTCGCGGACGACGGCCCTTGTCGAGAGCGGGCGCTCGTGGCCGCCATGATCGAGATGGCCCGAGCCCTCGACATGCAGGTGGTCGCCGAGGGGGTGGAGACCGAGTCCCAACTCCGGCGCTGCCTCGAGATGGGTGTCGGACTCCTGCAGGGCTGGCACCTCGGCCGACCGGTCGCGCCAGCTGACTGGCAGGTCTGAGACCCCGTCGCCACCAGATTCCAATAGGGTCAGTGGCGTATGCAGCCATCGAACGCACTGGTCTTGGCGGATGTGACCACGACCACCGAGTGGGAACTGGTCGAGACGTGGGCCCAGAACGCCTATCCCGGGCAGCCGGTCGTCAGGCTGGACAGTCTGGCCGATCACATGTTGGAGCCGTCGGTGACCGTCCAGCCGGTGCGGGTCACCTGGCTACCGAATGAGCGGGCCAGCGGCGACCGCCTCTCCGCCGGTGAGCTGCTGCTGCTCGCACAGCCCCGACGGCCGTGGCACCCGATCCAGCAGGTGCTGACCAAGGTCCGGCCGAGCGCCGCCCAGGTGACTGCCGCGGAGTCGGCCACAGGAGCGGAGCTGGCAGCGCGCTACGCCGATCGGTATGGGGACTCGGAGGGGCACAGCCTGAGCGCCTTCGTTCGTCGCCAAGCGGTCGTCTCCCTCGATCGTGCCGAGCGCGTCACCTTCGGCAGCGCCTACAAGGTCCCGAAGCTGATCGCCGAACAGATCCTCGACAAGCCCAGCTTCAAGGCCAGCATGGAAGAGCTGAGCGTCCGGCTGGCGCAGAACCTCAGCGTCGTGATCGCCGACGCCAAGGAGGCCCTGCACGAACTCATCGCCGTCCAATCTCCGGTAGCGATCGAGCTGTGGCGCACCATCCTCAAGCCGATGCACTCCCACGCGTGGGATGTCGACGCGGATGCGACGGCCCTGGCAGATCTCCGGGAGCGCAACAAGTCCGACTCGCTGATCTTCCTGCCCTCACACCGCAGCTACGTCGACCCGTTGATCATCGCCGACGTCCTGCTCGAGCACGACCTCCCGCGCAACCACACCTTGGGTGGCGACAACCTCTCGTTCTGGCCGTTCGGGCCGATCGGCAAGCGTGCCGGCATCGTCTTCATCCGCCGCAGCTTCGGCGGTGATGAGGTCTACAAGACCGTCGTCCGGCACTACCTGGCCCACCTCATGGCCAAGCGGTTCAACCTGGAGTGGTTCATGGAGGGCGGCCGCACCCGAACCGGCAAGCTCCGCCAACCCAAGTACGGAATCCTTCGCTACCTGGTCGACGGCCTCGCCATCGAGCCACACGTCGATCCCATCATCGTGCCGGTCTCCGTGGTCTACGAGCAGCTGCACGAGGTGTCCACCATGGCTCAGGAGGAGCTGGGCGGCGCCAAACAGCCGGAGGGACTGGCCTGGGCGATCAAGTACCTGCGAGCCCAGCAGAGCCACCTTGGCCGCGTCGCCGTCCGCTTCGGCGAGCCGCTGCCGCTGCGCCAGGCCCTCGAGGAAGCCGGGGACGGCGGCAACCAGCTGCAGAAGGTGGCGTTCAGGGTCGCCACCCGCATCAACGCGGTGACGCCGGCCACATCGACGTCGCTGGTCACGCTCGTGCTGCTCGGCGAGCGGGATCGCGCGCTGACGACCGAACAGATCGGGCACCGCGTGGGACATCTGCTCGACTACCTCGACGCCAAGAACGTCGAGCGCCCGCGCGATGATCTGCGGCATGTCAGCGGCATCCAGGCCACCCTGAACCGGCTGGAGGAGGCCGGCGTCGTCGAGGTCTACACCGGGGGGACCACTCCGGTCTGGTCCGTCAGGCCCGACCGTCACCACACGGCGGCCTTCTACCGCAACGGTGCGCTGCACCATCTGCTCAACCGCGCCATCAGCGAGATGACGCTGGTGTACGTCGCCGGTCTGCCGGAGGGAACGGACCACCTGGAGGAGGGCTGGCGGGAGATGCTGCGAATCCGGGACCTGCTCAAGTTCGAGTTCTACTTCTCGGACAAGGCCGACTTCCGTGAGGAGATGCAGTTCGAGGCCAATCTGATGGCGCCCAAGTGGCTGGGCGATGACCTGATGGCGGGGCAGGCAGGCCGGGCGCTCGACCGCTTGATCCACGGCGATGACGGCGACAACGCGCCGGTGATCACCGGTCCCTTGGTGGCCGACCACGTGCTGCGGTCCTTCCTCGATGCCCAACTGGTGGCGGCAGAGGTCCTGACCGCAGTCGGGGCCGGTACCACGGTCTCGCCGGCGACGCTGGTGACGGAGTGCCTGCGACTGGGCCAGCAGATGGTTCGGCAGCGTCGGATCCACGGTGTGGAGTCCGTTTCCCGTGAGCTCTTCAGCGGCTGCTCGAACCTGGCCGCCAACCGCGACCTGCTGGCTGCAGGCCCGGATGTCCACGACCGCCGCGAGGCGTGGAAGCACGAGGTGGCCCAGCTGATCAACCGCCTGAACGCCATACGTGAGCTCGAGTCCCAGGCCGGGCACGACACCATACGAACGGTCGTGCCGACCAGCGCGTGATCCTCGAAAGGCAGGCCCATGTCCACTCCGCTCGCTGACATCGTCGCGACCATCAGAGCGGCCCCCGACGGGCCACGGGTCGCTGCGGTGTTCGACTATGACGGCACCCTGATCGACGGGTTCAGCGGCCTCTCCTACATCCGTGAACGCATCAAGCGACTGCAGCTGCGCCCGAGCGAAGCCGCCAAGATCGCCGAGGCAGCCATTCGCGGGGTTCGCACGCCCGAGGAGTTCTCGGACTTCCTCAACTGGTCGCTGGGTGCCTTCGAGGGACAGGCGGTGGAGGCACTGTCCAAGACCGGTCAGGAGATCTTCGATGGAGACATCGCTTCTCGGCTGCGCCCTGAGACGTGGGCGTTGCTGGAGCTCCACCGTCTGAGGGGCCACACGCTGATCCTGGCCTCCTCTGGCACCTCGCTGCAACTGGAGGCGATCGCCAAGGCTGCCGACATCAGCCACGTCGTCGCGACACAGCTGGAGAACGTCGATGGGCGGTACACGGGAGCGGTGTCGGGCCAGGCCCCCTGGGGGCCCCACAAGGCCTCGCAGGTTGCGGCTCTGGCGGAGACCCTCGACGTCGACCTGGCGCAGTCCTTCGCCTACAGCGACGGCGACGAGGACATTCCTCTGCTCACCTCGGTGGGACACCCCACGGCCGTCAACCCGCGTCCGAGGATGCGCAAGGAGGCCACGGCGCAGGGGTGGCCGATCATCCACGGCCAGTCGGTTGGCGGCACGGTGCCGCTCACGGCGCCCGCCCGGACCGCGGCGATGCTCTACGGCGTCGCGGGCGGCACGGCGCTGTCCGGCCCGGTCGGTCTGCTGAAGCGCTCAGCGCGAGCGTTCATCGACTCGAGCATCGGCCTGGCCTCGGACCTCGGCCTGACGCTCGGCGGTGTCGACATCGAGGTCGTCGCTGGCGAGCACCACCTCGAGGAGGCCCGACCGTGCGTGTTCATCTTCAACCATCGCTCCAACCTGGACGGGCTGGTGCTGATGAACCTGCTGCGCAAAGACGTGACGGCCATCGCCAAGGCCGAGCTGAAGCAGATTCCCGGCGTGGGTCAGCTGTTCGGCATGTCGGGCGTCGCCTTCATCGACCGGAGCGACTCCCGGCAGGCTCGCGAGGCGATCCAACCGGTCCTCGAGATGGTGCGTGACGAGGGCCTCAGCCTGGCGCTGGCCCCCGAGGGGACGCGGTGGCGGACGCCCGGGATGGGTCCGTTCAAGAAGGGGGCGTTCCACATCGCCGCGCAGGCGGGAGTTCCGGTCGTCCCCGTCGTGATGGCCGGATGTGGGGAGCGACTCCCGCCCGGCACGGCCCTGGTCAGGCCTGGCACCGTCCGCGTTCAGGTTCTGGAACCGATCGACGTCAGCAGTTGGGAGCGCAAGCACCTCGGCGACAACGTCACCGCCGTTCGTGAGGAGATGCTGCTCACGCTGATCGACCTGATCGCAGGCTGAAGGCCAACGGCCCGTCCAGCACCTCATCCTCGGTCATCGGTTCGCTGATCGCGAACCCCTGCAGATTGCCGGCCCCGGAGGTGGCGAGCTCGGCCCTGATGTCGTCGGTCTCGACGCCTTGGATGACCACATCGATCCCCGCCTGGCCGGCCTGGTGGATGATCGCCTCGATCAACGCCGGCGAGATGTACTCGTCCTGCAACAGGTGTTGATCGATCTTGACGACGTCGACGTCGAGGTCGTTGAGCCCGGTCAACGTGGCGTAGTCGGACCCGAACCGCTCCAGCGCGATGGCGACGCCGCAGCGCCGAAGCTGCTCCAGCCGGTTCTTGACCTGCGGCTCACGCAGCGCGTCCTGACCGACCTCGAGGACCAGCGACGACGCCGGAAGATCCACGTCCTTGAGCAGGCGGATCACCCGCCCGACGAACGTGCTCGACCGCAACTGCCGGAGGGAGACGTTGACCGCCGTCCTGATGGTCGGCGCACACTGAGCGCCCACCTCACACGCCTGCTGCAACACCCACATGCCGATGTCGTCGATCAGACCGGAGGAGTCGGCGATCGGGATGAACACATCCGGCGGGATTGCGCCACGCTCGCGGTGGTCCCATCGCAGCAGCGCCTCGATCATCCGCGTCTGGCCGGACACGGCATCGACGATGGTCTGGTAGACCACGCTCAGCTCGCCCGCTTCCTGAGCTCGCGCGAGGCCCCGCCGGAGGGCCAGTTCCGTCTCGGCATGTGCCGCGAGTGAGGAGGTGTACCGCTGCACTCGGCCGGGGCCAGCAGCCTTGGCGGTGTACATCGCCGCATCCGCCTGCCGCACCAGGTCGGGGGCATCCTCCCTGCCCGTGGCGACGGCGATGCCGATGCTCGTGGTGACCGTGATGGCGTGGTGATCGATCTCGATCGGAGCCCGCATGGCGGTGGCGATCTGGTGCGCCAGCCCACCGATGGAGCCGATGCTGGAGACGGCGGGAACCACGACGGCGAACTCGTCACCGCCGAGCCGGGCGGCCAGAGCGAACGGTGGGAGCAGGTCGCGCAGTCGGTTGGCGAAGGTCACGAGCACGTGGTCGCCGACCGGGTGACCCATCTCGTCGTTGATGCCCTTGAAGTCGTCGACGTCGAGCAGCAGCAGCGCCGTGTCCTCGCCCGTGGTGGCCGCCAGCTCCTCCTCCAGGACCTTGGTGAACAGACCTCGGTTGGCCAGGCCGGTCAGCGGGTCGTGCTCCGCCTGTCGTCGGAGCTCCTGCTCGAGCTCCACTCGGTCGGAGATGTCCCGGACGGTCAAGACGATGCCGTCGACGTCCTCGGTGTCGAGCAGGTTCGCGCCCACGACCTCGGCGTGACCCCAGTCCTCGCCACGGGACATGCGCACCCGGATGTGCGTGCTCTCACCAGCCGACCCGGCCGCCAGCTGCTGGCAGAAGGCGATGAAGCGGTCACGGTCAGCCGGGTCGATCCAGTGCTCGATCCGGTAGGTCCCTGGCTCGGCGGGGTCCTCGATCGGCTTCCAGTTCCGGGCCAGGGTGTCGCTGACGGTCATGATGACGCCGCCGGTGTCGATCACCACGATCGCATCCGTGCTGTGCCGAACCAGCGCGCGGAAGCGCTCGTCGACCCGTCGACGGGAGAGGTCCTCGACGATCTCGAGGAGCGACCAGGACCGCAGCAGCACGATCACCATGAGCGCGATCGCCACGCAGGCCAACCCGACCACATCGGCCGTCGACGTCGGCCGCAGGATCACCAGCACCAGGGGGGTGGTCGCGCTGGCCGTCAGGACCAGCAGCCGCGTCCGGCTGAGCTTGGGCGCGGCGGCTGCGCGGTCGCGCAGTCGAACCACAGACGGATGCAGGAAGGCAGAGCCGACGAAGGCAAGCGCAATGCAGTAGGTCACGTCGACCAGGACCGGGGTGGCGCCGGAGTCGGTCAGGGACCGGACGTAGAACGCCGAGTCGGCGCCAACGAACAGCACCAGTCCGGTCAACATCATGATGATCGACGGCGAGAGCGCCCCACCACCGAGGATCATCCGCAGGACGGCGGCCGTCATGATCACGTGCAACACCGGGAAAGCGACCCCGACCAGCACCTGCGTGGGCGAGGCGTTGGACGACGCGAGGACGGGTGAGACGATGAGGCTCCAGATCAGCGCGCCGGAGGCTCCGGCGATGACGACGGCGTCGTAGGTGGCGACGGCATCAGAGCCACGGCTGCGGACCACCCGGAGGATGCCTATGACCAGCAGGACCGACGAGGCGACGTAGACCACTTCCAGCGGAGAGCCGAACGGATCGGCAACACCGGTCCTGGTCATGGCGAACCAGACCACGTCTGCAGCCAGGGCCAGGCTCAGGGCGTGGCCGATGAGTCGGATGCCGCGTCTGCCTGGTCGGTCGAGCGCACGCATCCGCGCTGCCCAGTAGATGCTGCCGGCCGCCACGCCGAGCACGATCAGGTTCGCTTCGTCGAGCACTCCGGCGACAGCTGGAACCGTCAGTGCCACCACCGAGAAGGCTGAACAGAGGGCAAGCCAGATCAACCACAGCGCCGCTGCAGGCTCGGACTCAGACGTGCTCACAACTGCCATATCGGCAGGTCAGAGCCGCCAATTAACCCCCCATATCGCGTCAGCCCGTCTCGGCCAGCTGCGTCAACTCAGCCATCTCATCGTGGAAGTCCTGCATCATCCCCCAGATGTCATCAACCATCTCTCGGTCGGCGACGATGCCGAACTGCATCTCGTCGCGGTAGCTGAAGACGGTGACGTTCAAGCCCAAGCCGTCGTAGATCGCACTGACCGGATAGATGCCCTGCATCTGAGCGCCGGCCAGGTAGAGCGGAACCGGTGGTCCGGGCACGTTCGAGACCACGACATTGAATGGGGTCGAGACCCGGTCGGCCCAGCGCAGCCGAGCGACCGTCCGAGCCGCCGTGGCGGCCAGGGCAGGTGTGGCGAACTGCGTGAAGTCACGCAGGACCGTAGCCGGAACGGCATTGCCGGTCTTGGCGATGTCCATCGAGGTGGCGGCGTTAGCCAGACGCTCCTGCGCGCTGTCGAGGTGGGTCGGCAGCGTGGCGATCATCGCATTCACCGCATTGCCGCCCGCGCCCTTCTGGTCGTCCGTCCGCACGGAGATCGGCACCATGGCCTGCAGCGGCTGCTCACCCAGGTCACCGGTTCGAGCCAGGTAGCGTCGCAGCGCCCCGCCAGTCAGGGCCATGACGACATCGTTCAACTTGCAGCCGTAGGCGTCCTTGATCCGCTTCAGATCCTTGAGCGGCATGGCGCCGTATGCGAAGCGACGATGTGGCGAGATCTCGCCGTTGAACGGCGACGGTGGTGCCTGCAGACGAGGCTTGCCGAGCAGACCCTCACCCAGGCGACTCTTCAGCGCGGGCGGGGCAGCCCGCTCGGCCATGCGACCGAGCAGCGGGAGGGCACCAGCTGACCGAGCCGCCATCCGTCCCAGGCGCAGGGGCTGCTTGACCAGGCCCTTGGCTGACCGGACCAGCATCTGCGCCTCGCTCGGCTCGGGCTCGGCGTCCATCGGCTCCTTGTGGCCAGGGACGGGAGCCTTGGGCTCCAGGTCGAGGAGGACACCGAGGATGTCCGCGCCGCTCACCCCGTCGATGGCGGCGTGGTGGTTCTTGGAGTAGATGACGACGGTGTCGTCGGCCATCCCCTCGATCACATAGGTCTCCCACAGTGGACGTGCGCGGTCGAGCGGTCGGGCGTGGATGCGCGAGATGATCTCGGACAACGTGTGCGGATCGCCGGGCGGGGGGACGGCGATGCGGCGGACGTGGTACTCGAGGTCGAAGTTGGGGTCATCGATCCAGTAGGGGTGGTCCAGTCCGAAGGGTGTCTCGACCAGCCGCCAGCGGAAGGGCGGCAGCTTGTGCAGCCGGTTCCGGTAGGTGTCGAGCACCTGCTCGTAGCCGAAGCCCCCGGGGGCCGTCGAGGGGTCGACCACGATGATCGAGGCGACGTGCAGCGGCGTATTGGGCTGCTCGAGGTTGAGGAACAGGGCATCGAGTCCGGACAGTTGACGCATGGCTGTGGCCTTCGGCTGTGGGCGTTGCAGCGTAGAACAGATTCACGGACGACTGTGGGCTGGTGGCTGTGGCCGGTCACCCTGCTGCCAGACCGAGCCGTAGACGGCAAAGGCGCCCGCCAGTTCCGGTCCGGTCGACGTGGCGGTCGCGAGGGACACATCAGCTGGCGCCCCGGCGGCGAGGTGGTGGTGATAGGTGGTCATGGCCTCGGCAGCCACATCGTCGGGGATGCGGCACACCGCGGCGACCACGGTCGTTGTCCCCAGCGCAAGAAGTCCCGCGGTCAGGCCGAGCACCTCCTCCCCTGGCCGGGTCGTCGAGGCGCCGACGTCGCAGGCTGAGAGGACCACATGGCTGGCGGTGACACCCCGGGCTTCCAGGTCGTGGACGTAGACGGACCCGTCGTGCAGCCGAAGCCGGGCGAACATCGGGTTCTGCCGTTCGTGGGTGCCGTGCGCGGCCAAGTGCACCAGGTCGGCATCGTTCAGCGCGCGGGTGACGGCGTCGGTGGTCGCGCGGTCGCCGGTCAGTGTGCGCTCGGCGTTGCCCCAGGCGGCCGCCACCGCCTCTGCTTCACCAGCGGCGTGGGCCAGGCCGGGGCCCGCCACGCTGACGACCCGGGGGGTCGTTCGACCCCCCGCTCCTGTCGGGCTCGTGCGGGCGCCACGGGTCCACTGGGTCGCAGACTGCGCGACGGTGATCGGGGCGCCCTGCAGGCTGGGGAGCATGGCCCAGGGGAGCGCGCGGGTGCTGGCCGAGGTCACCAGGACCAGCCGTTCGGTACCCATCTTGAGCGGGCGGATCAGCCGTCGGTCGAGTTCGTCGAGGCCGGCCCGCAGGGAGCCCTGCACCGCTGCGGTCATGACCCCCAACTCACGGCCGGCCACCATGGCCAGGTCAGCCCGAACTCGCCTGGCCAGGCGGCTGATCTGTTCTGCGGTGCCCGCGCTCGTCAGCCCGACCCCGTCTGCACTGAGCGTCAGTGCGAGGACCTCCCCGCGATGGTCGATCAGTTGGATCAGTCCGGCGCCGCCTGCGCGGAGTGCCTCGTGGGTCTGATCGAGTCCCACCGGCTGGTGCTGATCGCCCGGTGTTGCGAGGGTGATCCCTCGCGCGATCTGCTGCACCTCGTGCCGGGCGTCTGCCAGGTCGTCGGTCCCTGCCCGGCCGTCGCGGACGGCGGCCTCGAGCCCACGGAGTCGGGCCAGCGCCTCAGCCAGCTCCGGGTCGTTCGCCGGCCGCACACCCGGGACCCGGAGGGAGGCGGCGCGCCAACGCTCGGCGGCGTCGAAGACAGCGGCCGGACTGGCCTGGCGGGCCAACGTGAGGTCGAGGTCAGCCAGGCGCGTCGCGTGCAACGACACGGCGGTCCGCAGGTCCAGGCTGCCGCCCAGGATCTGATCGCCGGCCAGGTCGTCTGCTGCGGCTCGGAGGGCCTGGAGTGCTCGGTCCAGGTCGCCGCCCGCGTGGGCTACCGACGCGGTCACGTAGGCCCGATCCAGACGGGCGCCGAGCGGTGAGATCCCAGCGGCGGTCGGACGGGCCGTGGCCTCCGCCAAATGGCGGGCGGCCCGTTCTTCGAGTGCGTCTCGGGTCGTTGTGGTGACCTCCGTGGTGCCGCCATCAGTCCCCGTGCCGATCAGGAGCCGAGCGGCCAGGAGGTGGGCATCACGGAACAGACCCGGGTCGAGTTCCGCGGCCTCGGAGCCCGCCAACTGCTCGGCTGACCGTGCCAACGCGATCCGATGCGCCGTGGCAGCCGGCTCCACCCCTTCCGCGAGGATCTGCCACAGCAGCAGTTCGCAGCGGCCCGCCCAGACGGTCGTTCCGCGGTCCGCGAGCCGTGATTGGGCGGAGCGAGCCAACTCGGCCGCGTCACCAAGCCGACCCAGCAGCAGATTCGCCCGTGCGGCCTCCATCTCGAGTTCGGCGCTGACCTGGTGCTGCCCGTCCTCCAGGCTGACGGCCAGTCCCGCAGCCAGGACCGCGCGGGCCTCGTCGAGCAGTCCTGCCGCGAGGAGGGCGCGGCCGTGGTCCAGGCGGGGGACACTGCGCGAGACATCCACATCCATCGCGTCCGCGCTCCGCATGAGGGTCAGCGCCGTAGGAACGTCGCCCGTGACGAAGGCCACGTAGCCGCGGTTGTGGCGGGCCATGAACCGAGGTGCTGGCAGGTCGTTCGACTCGGCGATCCGCTCGGCGAGCTCGAAGTCCCGCGCTGCTTCGTCGTACTCCGCCAGGAAGGTCGCCAGCGATCCTCTGGTCAGCAGCAGCTCACAGCGGTCGCGCGGCTGCAGCGCACCGAGGTGTGGACTGGCGGCGGCCAGTTCCTGACGCGCCTCGTTGAACAGACCCGCGCGGCCGTAGAGGCTGGCGGACTGGGAGTGGCAGAGCGCGGATAGCTCGGGCACTCCGCTCTGCGTGGCGGCAGTGATCGCTCGATCCATCGTGGCCAGCGACACCTCGAGTCCATCCTGCTCGAAGTCGACCAGACCCAGGGTCATGAGGATCCGGCAGGTCAGCTCGAGCCCAGCAGCACTCCGCGGAGCACCGTCGAGCAGCGCCAGCGCCGCATCCAAGGCCTCGCGGGCTCGGTCCGGCTGGCCGAGGCTCCGGGACCTCGTCCCGTCGGTGTGCAGCCGACGTACCTGCTCCAGAACCGTGTCCGTGATGGCCTCGTCGCCGTCGGGGCCCGCGTGTGGCCGACGCACCGGAGCCCATGGGAGTTACAGCTCGATCGTAGGGGTGATGACCGGTCGATCGTCAGATCGCTCGGGATTCGGCCAGATCACAACGTGCGCGGGGCCGTGCGGGACAGCCTCGAAGACGAACCGGCCATGCTCATCGGCGACGGTCTCGTAGACGGTGTTGGCGACCTGGAGTTCGATGCGTGCTCCGCCGCGCGTCACCCAGCCGTCGACCGACACCTCATCGGATGTGCTGTCGGCCAGCGAGATCATGACGCTCAGCGACCCACTGGTGAAGGTGATGGTCTGCGCCAGCTCGGCCCCCTGGAGATCGGGCTGGGACGCACGCGCAGCCGCGAGGGGGACCTCCGTCAGCTCGGCGACCTCGGCGTGCAGGGCCTGGACGGTCAGCGCGAACTTCAAGCGGTCACCCAACTCTGGCGGAACGGGGTCCACCCGCTGGTACAGGGACCTGACCTCACCAAGGATCTGGTCGTCGATCTCGTCTAGTGCATCACGCATGGTGTCCGCCCCAGTGGGTGTCGTCGGTCAGTGCTCGTCGAAGCTGTTGCAGACAGCGGCCACGCGTCGGCCCGATGCTGCCGATCGGCATGTCGAGGGCTTCGGCAATGCCCGCATAGTCCGGCCGTTCCGCGAAGGCGATCACGCGCAGGAGGTGCGCACATCGCTCGGACAGTGCTGAGATGTGCCGCCAGAGGATCTCCTGCTGTTCGCTCAACAGGCTGACCGCTTCGGGCGTCGGTGTGTCGCTCTCGGGTTCAGGCGCATGGTCGAGGTCGATCGTCTGCTTACCGCGCTTGCGAGCAGCGCTCCACGCCTCCCGCTTGACGGTGGTCATCAACCAGGCCAACACGCGGCGGCTGTCCTCGATGCGATCCGCATGGTCCACCAGGCGGAGCCACGCCGTCTGGATGACGTCCTCGGCCAACTCCTGACTCAGGCCCTGCGACCGCGCGGTGTGCCACAGGATCGGTGCGAGGAGGTCCACCAACTCACCCATGCGGCCGCGGTCGCCAGACCGATAGGCATCGAAGGCGGTCGCGGCACGGTCGATGAGTCCCGAGGTCGAGGGCGATGCGGCGTTGGTGTCGGTCTCCGTCATCTTGGATCCGCCTCATCGAGCACCGAGGTCACAGCGGTGACGGCGCGCTTGCGCATCGCGTCGATGCCGATGTCGTCCAGCCCGCCCTGGCGCACCAGGTCGGCAGCCAACTCCGCAGCCAGGATAGGACCGGCGAAGGACGTGCCGCTCCACACGGCGAACCCACCGGCGTAGTCGTCCATGTCGATCGAGCCACGAGCACCTGTGGGGCCCAGGGTGAGGTAGATCTCCTGCTGCGCGGCATCGAAGTTGGTTGGGAAGGTGCTCACGACGGCGGCACCGGGCCGGTACGCGGTCACCCACTCGCCGTCATTGGAGAACGACGCAACGGACTCACCGCCCGGGTTGAGCGCAGCCACACTGACCAGGCCGGCCGTGCCGTCTGCGGGCGGGGCGGCGAGGCCGGCAGGGAGCAGGGGCTCGGTCGTGGAGTCGTTGCCGGCGGCGGCGACGACGAGGACGCCGGCGTCGGCGTAGGCGGCCATCAGGTTGGCGACGTCGGTGGTGACGGCGTCATCTGCCGAAGTCTCGTGGTAGTAGCCGAGCGACAGTGACAGGACATCGATCACCAGATCCGTGTCCCCGGTCACCAATCCGGTCTGGTGCCGCAGCAGCAGGGCCTCGAGCGCGTTGAGCAGCGTGCTCTCGCTGACCGCGCCATCGAGGTCCATCACGCCGACGGGGATGATGTTTGCTGACGGGCACCCCTGTCGAATGAGACCCGCGATGAATGTGCCGTGTCCGGCCTGAGGCCCCAGGACGCGGTCGAGGGCGTCGACGACTCCGGTCCCCTGATCGGTCTCGTCTCCGCCGATCGGGATGCCGGCCCACGCGGGGACTCGGGTCACCTGTGTCCCAGGGAACCAGGGATGGGTTCCGAGCCCGGTGTCCGGCACCACGACAACCGGTTGGCGTCCCGAGGGGGACGCCGCGGAGCTGGCCGGGTTGGGGGCCTGTAGGTGGACCGGTGAACGTCCGCCGAACCCGGGTTGGCCGTAGCTCGTGGCGGGCCCGGCGTGGCCGCCCCAGAACGGGTGACCACCCCAGAACGGATGGCCACCCCAGAATGGATGGCCACCCCAGAACGGCACGCCACCGATCTCGCAGGCGAGCATGAGGTGGTCCAGACCGATCGAGACGTCGGCGTTTGGCCGGGCCGCGCGGATCTCCTGCAGCGCCGTCCAGGCGTCGACCGGGGGCTGGGGCCCCTCACCCGTCGGTCGCAGCGTGACTCGGGTGGTCCACAACCGCTCGGCGGACGCGAGGACCTCGTCAGGCAGACCGGCCTCGCGGACGGCCAGTCCAGCTTCGGCGTCCCGCCGGGTGATGATGGCCAGGACACCGATCCGCTTGAGGATCTCGTTCAACTCTCCAAGGCGCTCCCGGACGTCGTCCGGCAGACCCCGGACCAAGAGCGCCTCCGGGTCGTAGACCGTCGGACCCGGTGCCGCTTGGTCGGGTCGCCGGACCGCGGTGTCCGGGTCCAACACCCGCCAATCGGGCCCGTCACCCTTGCGCTCGACGCGGGCGATCTGTGGGCGCGGACGGAGTCGTCCTGGCTGGTCGGCTGGCATGAGGGTCTCCTACTGGACGGGGCGCCGGCGGAAGCGTATGGCCTCCTGCCTCATAGGGGAAGGAGTCGCGATCGGGACCGCTGATACGGAGGGGGACAGAATCCTGACAATTCGGTCGGGGGGTGTATCAGACGGCATCGCGTCCCCTCTTCCTCCACGTCACCCCGCATTCCCTCGACTCCGCTGTGCGGGACCCACAGATGAGGGGAACACACCATCATGACCAACGATCCACAAGCGCAGGCCCGGCAGGCCATCCGGCCGGTCAAAGAGCGCATCGAAGACGAACTGCTGGCGCGCGAGGGCGTCGTCGGCGTCGACATCGCAGAGAAGATCTCAGACGGCGAGCCAACCGGTGAGTTGAGCATCGTCGTCTACGTCGAGAAGAAGAAGGCCAAGTCCAGCCTGACCAAGGCCCAGACCGTTCCCGCCGAGGTCGACGGGGTCGTCACCGACGTGCAGGAGATGCAGATCGAGCTGCAGCCCAGCCGGGAGCTGCTCGATGAGGCAGATGCCCTGGTCGACACCGGGTCCTACACCCCGCTGATCGGCGGCATCTCGATGGGTCCGGCTCGCTCCGTCTTCCTGAGCCCGCCAGACGTACCCGCACCCGGCAACTACACCTTCAGTGGCACGCTGGGTGCCCTGGTCAAGGATCGCGCCACCGGCGCGATGATGGGGCTGACCAACTTCCACGTCGCGTGCGTCGACTCCGGCTGGAGCGTCGGGGACCGCATGACCCAGCCCTCCCGCCCCGACGGTGGCGCGACGCCCGGAGACGAGTGGGGTCAGATCGAGCGCGCCGTCCTCTCCGAGGAGGTCGACGGTGCCGTCATCAAGCTGGACGCCGGCCAGACCTGGCAGGCCAAGATCGCTGAGATCGGTGACGTGGCCGGCGGCATGCCCGCGGCGGTCGGCATGCCCGTGCAGAAGCGCGGACGGACCACGGAGCACACCTTCGGCACCGTCCGGTCGGTGGACTTCACCGTGACGGTCGACTACGGCGACGGCATCGGCCCCCGGACCCTTCGTCGGCAGATCCGCATCGAGACCGACACCGCGCGATCCGCCCGGTTCTCCAACGGCGGTGACTCCGGCTCGGTCATCATGACCAACGATCGCAAGATCGTCGGGCTGCTCTTCGCCGGAAGCACCGATGGGACGAACACGTTCGCCAACCCGCTGCAGTCCGTGCTGGACGAGTTGGCAGTCGATCTGGTGACGCCGCCGCCCGTGCTGCGGACGCGCCCGACCATCTGCTGGCCCACCCGACTGCGGCCGCTGTGTCCGCCGCTCACGCGCTCGATCCGTGAGTGCTTCCCGTTCACGAAGGTACCGACGATCTGCTACGGACCCCCGGTCACCCGTGACCCGGTGAACTGCTGGCCGGTCACCCGCGATCCGCGGGGCTGCTGGCCGGTCACTCGCGACCCGTTCGGGTGCGGCGGTCCGGTGACCCGTGACCCCATCGGGTGCGGACCCGTGACCCGTGGCGTCTGCCAGCCCGGGGACCTGGACCCGGGTGACCTGGATCCCGGTGACTTTGGTCCCGGTCAGGGTCCCGGCGGATTCGGTCCGGGAGGCTTCGGCGACGGCGACTACGCCGGCGGACCACCACCCGGAGGCGACGGGTACTGGGCGGGCTACATGGCCGCCCTGGAGGACGTCTCCGACATCTACGACGAGGAGGAGGACGCGTGATCTCCGCTCCGGATCTGCTGGCCGACGCGGTCAGGGAGGGCGTCGTCGAGGCCGCCGAGGTGGCCTCGGGTGCCGTGACGCTCGAACCGGCGACCCGGAGCAACATCGTCCACCGGCTGGCACGAGGGAACCAGTCGGTGGCTTTCGTCAAACAGCGGGGGGCGGCCTCGTGGCTGGACGGGGATGACCCGGTCAGCCACGAGGCTCGTGTCCTGGGGGCGCTGTTGAACGATGACGACTTGGGTCGGGCGCCAAGCAGCACAGCGCCCGACCGCCCAATCATGGCGCCCCGTCTGATCGCGCTCACGGCGGGGCGGGCGCTGTGGACCGAGGCGGTGCCCGGAACCTTGCTGCATCAGGTTCCGGGCGCTGGCGCTCTCGGCATCGCCCACGCCTTCGGCCGCGCCCTCCGCGCGCTGCACCAGACCCCGGTGGACAGCAACACGCCGGCGGCCCCGCGACCCTGGGTCCTGGACGGCCGGGTGACCCGACCGTCCATGGTGGGTGGGCTTCACCACACCAACGGCGCTGCTGTCGCCGCAGTCCTCGGTGCCCCGAGGGTGGCTGAGGTGTTGGACCGGCTTGCCGACCGCTGGCGTGACGCCCGCACGACCTGGACCCACGGTGACCTGAGCCCAGCCAACGTGCTGGTTGATCGCGGTGACGATGGCCGCTACAGCGTCCGCTTCATCGACTTCGAGGATGCCGGCGCCGGAGATCCCGCCTGGGATGTCGCGAGCGCACTGGACAGCTTGACCGTCATGGCACATACGTGGCGTCCCGACACGTCGACGTCCTCGTTCTCCCGTCCGACGAAGTGCTCGCTGATGGCGGCGTTCGCCGACGGCTACGGTGCGCTCCGCCCCGATCCGGACTGGCGGCGCGCGCGACTGCTCACCCGAGCATGGCAGACGGCTGCGATGGCCGACCGTCACCCGACGGTCGGTGGGCCCGGATCGGTGCACTCCGCCCCGACATGGCCCTCCGCAGGGCCGGCCTCCACCAGGCCAGTGGCCGCCGATACACCGACGCGCCCGGCGCCCGAAGCCGCGCCCACCTGGCCCCCGGGCACGCCGACGTGCGGTTGCGATGCTGCCGCGACCTCGCTCGACCCCACCGTGCTGGCTCTGATCGACGACGTGGTCGCTGCCAGCCCGGGTCGTCGATCAGTGACCCGCCCCGTGGAGGTCGCAGCATGATCGGCGCGTGGACACCCGGGGATCTGGTGCACATCAGCCGCGCCGTCGACCTGCTCACCCGGGACGCCTGGCAGACCAGTGACGTCCAGAGCCTGACGGAGATGCTCTACAGCCGGTGGTACGCGGCAGGCAGTGGTCTCTCAACCGAGTCTGCGATTCGGCCCGGTCTCCTGACGGCCGCCCATGCCGGCGCCGACCAGTGGGAAGATGCCGACGTCCTCCGCATCGGACTTGCCGGCGCGATCGTCGTTCGCACGACCGAGGGGCACGTGCGAGCCATTCCGCGAGGCGATTACGCCAGCGTGTTCGGCTCGCCCCGTGCGGGCCTGCTGCCACGGGTTGGTGATGCCGTCCGGGTGCGGCGCCGAAACGGGTGTGTGGTCGCGGACGGCTGGTGGCAGACCTGGCAGGGGCCGCGCCGCACCGCACTCGATGGGGCGGTCAGCCGGGTCTACCTGGCACCCCGGCCCCCGGCCCTGACCACCATCGTGTCGCGGACCACGGCCATCCTGCAATCCCGCACCACCACCGACCGGCTGGCCTGGACGCTCAAGGTCGGCGTCCACGAGGGGGCCACATCCCGCCCCGACGCCATGGTCGTCTACGTCCCCGACGTGGCCGCCTTGCCACTGATCCATGATCTGGCTGATCAGCTCGCCCGACTGGTCCGACCCACGAGCCCCCCGTTCACCCGAGTCGTCGTGCCGGGGATCGGCTGGGCCGAGGACCCGGGCGACGGCCACAGCTTCGGTGAGTCGCGCTGCCAGTTGGTAGCGCGCGCCGTCCATGATCTCCGCCACAGCTCACCTGGTCCGGCCGCGCGTGAGGGGGCGGCCGGACCAGGACTCACGACCCACTCGTTGGCACGTCGGCTCGAGCAACTCGGCCTCGATCCCGCCCAGCCCCACCGCCGCACGCGAGCATCGGATCAGCCGGCTGTCGACCAGCTGACCGTGAGAGCGACGTGATGAACGGGAGCACGGCAACACCTCGGCCTTCCGGCGCGAACGTCGCACCCGGGATGTCAGCCGCCGGCCGGACGGACACGGGGCCGCGGCTGGCCGCAGCGGTGGATCGGGCCGTCGACGTGCTCGTTCGGACCGCGGTCCAGACCGGCGATGACGTGACGTGGCCGAGTTGGGTGATGGGGCCGGACGGCGAGCCGACCGGTCTGACGGGTGGTAACGCGACGGTGTACGACGGCGACGCCGGCATCGTGTGGGCGCTGCATGCGCTGGCTGATGCGACCGGACGCCAGGACGTGGCGGACCTGGCCCAGCGCTCGAGGCGAGGTGTGGTGAACCGGCCCACCAAGAGTCTGCCTGCGGGGCTGCTGGATGGTGTGGCGGGGCTCTCACTGCTTGACCCGCGGGACCACGATCGCCCGACCCAGCCGGCACCTGGGCCAGCGCGTGCTCCACGCCGCAGCGCCGACCTGACCAGCGGTGTCGCAGGGGTTGGGCTGGCCGCCAGTCGGGTCGGCTGCAGCCGTGATCAGGCCGGGGAGTTCCTCCTCTCGCTTCGCGACCAGGCGCTCGACCGCGACGCGATCGGCGACACCGCCATCGGGCTCGCCTGGGCCGATCCCTCCCCCGACGGCGTTGCGGTGCCGCTGTGCGGTCTCTCGCACGGGGCCAGCGGCGTCGCACTCGCCGTGGCCGAGTTGGCCGCCGTCCATCGCGACCTGCCCGGCGCAGCGGAGCTGATCGGTGGAGCGCTCCGGTGGGAGTCGACCTGGTTCGACGTCCAAGCGGGGGGCTGGCCGGACCTGCGGCCGGATGTGGTGCAGACGGGGATGACCTATCCGGCCCTGTGGTGCCACGGTGCTGCTGGCATCGGGGCGACGCGACTTCGCCTGCTGGCGCTGGCAGCCGAGGGGGTTGACCTGGGCATCCCACTGGCGACCGTCCAAGCCGACGCCGAGGTGGCGATCCAGGCCTGCGGCCGATGGGTCGGCCAGGTCATCCAGGCCCACGCGCAGTTGGCTGACGACGACCGCTCGCCGCACGCTCCGTCCGCGACGGTCTGGCCCGGCGGACTGACCCTGTGCCATGGACTGGGCGGGGCGCTCGACCTGCTGGTGATGGCCTACGAGTGGAGTGGCGTCACCCGACATCTCGAGCTGGCACGCCGCGCCGCCGACGCCGTTCTCGACGCGAGTCCCGAGGACCCCGCCCTCTGGGCCAGTGGGCTCCGCGACAGCCCTTCGGGGGAGGCACACGGCTGCCTCGGCCTGTTCAACGGGCTGGCCGGGACGGCGGTCATCCTCGCGCGCCTGGCCTGGCCCGACCGGCACATCCCCTCCCCTGCGATCCTGGGGTGACCCTCAGCCCGCCTCACGAACCTGTCGCTTGAGCCGGGCGAGGATCGCCGACATCCCGTTCATCCGCAGGGGTGAGATCAGGGAGGCCAGGTTCAGCTTGTCGTGGAAGTCATCCTCCACACCCAGAACCTCCTCCCTGCTGGCACCATCCAGCCCCTGCGCCAGGATTCCCGCGAACCCGCGCGTGGTCGGGGCCTGCGGTGGCGCGTCGAACCACATCCTGACCGTCTCGTCCTCACCCACCTCGGTCGCCAGGAAGAACGGGGATTGACACTCCACCACCTGCTCCATCTCACTGGAGTCCATCCCCTCCGGCAGGGGTGGCAGGTCATCGGACATCTCGAGCAGCAACTCGGTGCGCAACTCGTCAGGCGCAGCGGCGAAGTCATCGACGATCTGTTGGAGCTTGGTCGGTAAGGGCATGGTCTCCTCGGCGCTGGTTGAGTTCATCGGTCTCAAAGCCGCGTTCGTACTGTCCGGCGAGCGGGCATGGCTGCCTACAGTGTCCCCACCCAACCCGTGTTTCAAGGAGCCATGATGTCCGTCCCCGCCGACCCTGCGAGCGCACACGCTGACTACGCCAACCCCGAGATGCTGGTCTCCACCGACTGGGTGGCCGACAACCTCGACAACCCCGACGTCGTGATCGTCGAGAGCGACGAAGACGTGCTGCTGTACGACTCCGGCCACATCCCCGGCTCGGTGAAGGTCGACTGGCACACCGACCTGAACGACACCGTCACGCGTGACTACGTCGATGGCGAAGCCTTCGCCGAGCTCATGCAGCGCAAGGGGATCAGCCGTGACACCACCGTCGTCTTCTACGGCGACAAGTCCAATTGGTGGGCCGCGTACGCCCTGTGGGTCTTCTCGTTGTTCGGTCACCCGGATGTCCGGCTGATGAACGGCGGCCGGTCGAAGTGGGAGGCCGAGGGGCGCCCGATGACCCGAGACAAGACCGAGGTCACCCCCGCTGAGTATCCCGTCGTCGCCCGCGACGACGCACCCATCCGGGCCATGCGCGGTGACGTCGAGGCCCACCTCGGCACCGGCCGCCTGGTGGACGTGCGCTCGCCGGAGGAGTACAGCGGCGAGAAGCTGCACATGCCGGACTATCCGCAGGAGGGTGCGATGCGGGGTGGGCACATCCCGGGCGCGAACAGCGTGCCATGGTCCCGGGCGGCGGCGGATGACGGCACCTTCCTCCCGGCCGACCAACTGCGGGCCATCTACGAGGACGAGCAGGGCCTCTCGCCGGACGACGACGTCATCGCGTACTGCCGGATCGGTGAGCGCTCCAGCCACACCTGGTTCGTCCTCACGCACCTGCTGGGCTTCGATGAGGTCCGCAACTACGACGGCTCGTGGACCGAGTGGGGCAACCTGGTCGGCGCCCCGATCGAGAAGTAGGGCTTCGTGGCAGAGGACGTCAGCGCCGACATCGGCCTCGTCGGCCTGGCCGTGATGGGCCAGAACCTCGTGATGAACATGGCCGACCACGGCTTCAGCGTCGCCGTCTACAACCGGACGACGTCGGTCACGACCGAGTTCCTCGAGGGCCCGGTGGCCGAGATGGACGAGGCCGCCGCGCCTATCACGGGCCATGAGACGGTCGAGGGAATGATCCAGGCGCTCTCGACCCCGCGCACGGTCATGCTGATGGTGAAGGCGGGCGGTGTCGTGGATGCGGTCATCGACCAGATCGCCCCGTTGCTCGACGAGGGTGACGTCATCATCGACGGAGGCAACTCCAACTACCAGGACTCGATCCGCCGGACGGCGGACCTGGCGGAGCGGGGTCTTCGCTTCGTCGGAGCTGGGGTGTCCGGCGGCGAGGAGGGCGCTCGACACGGCCCCTCGATCATGCCGGGCGGTCACGCCGACGCCTGGCCGGTGGTCGCAGAGATCCTGCAGGCCATCGCGGCCGACGCGCCAGACGGCCGGCCGTGCTGCGACTGGGTGGGCCCCGACGGAGCCGGCCACTACGTCAAGATGGTCCACAACGGCATCGAGTACGGCGACATGCAGGTCATCGCCGAGGCCTACGACATCATGGGCTCGATGGGCATGACCAACGCCCAGATGGCCGAGGTGTTCCGCGGCTGGGACGACGGGGTCCTGGACAGCTACCTGATCGAGATCACCGCCAAGATCCTGGACTACACCGACCCGGAGACCGACGAGGCCACGATCGACGTCATCCTCGACGCCGCCGGGCAGAAGGGCACCGGCAAGTGGACCGGGATCGCCGCGCTCGACGCCGGTCAGCCGCTGACGCTGGTGACCGAGGCGGTGTTCGCCAGGGTGGTCTCGGCCCTGGTGGACCGTCGACAGGCTGCTGCTGACGTGCTGGCCGGTCCGCAGCGCGACCTGGCACCGGGGGCCGTCGCGTTGGACGACCTGCGAGACGCCCTCTACGCCTCCAAGATCACGTCCTACGCACAGGGGTTCATGCTGCTGGCCAGCGCCAGTCAGGAGCACGAGTGGGACCTGGATCTCGGTCGGATCGCCTCGCTGTGGCGCGAGGGCTGCATCATCCGGGCCGCCTTCCTGGACGACATCACCGCCGCCTTCAAGGAGGACCCCGACCTGGACAATCTGCTCACCGCGCCGTTCTTCACCCACGCGGTGAACGGCGCCGAGCCGGCCTGGCGGCGTGTGGTCACCGCGGCGATCAGTGCTGGCATCCCCACCCCCGCCTACTCCAGTGCGCTGGCGTTCTACGACGGCATCCGCTCGGCCCGCACACCCGCCAACATGATCCAGGCACTCCGGGACTACTTCGGAGCGCACACCTACGAGCGGGTGGACGAGCTGCGGGGCGAGTTCTTCCACACCAACTGGACGGGGGAGGGCGGGGCCGTCACCTCCGGGTCCTACACCACCTGAGCGCGGTGGACGCCAGCCAGCGGCGGCACCTGGTCATCACCGGTCCCATGGGGGTCGGCAAGAGCACCACGGCCCGGGCCGTGGCGGAGGAGGTCGGTCGCAGTCAGCGGGACTCAGACGTTGACATCCAGCGGCTGTTCGGGCGTGACGGCGGTGACATCGCCGCCCATCTCGGCGTTGCGGCTCTCCACGAGATCGAAGCGGCCGTGCTGCTGGGTGCGCTGGCCGATCCGCGGCAGCTCATCATCTCCGCCGCCGCCTCGACGGTGGAGAACCCACACTGTCGTGCCGCCCTCCGCCGCCGGAGCGTCGTCGTCGTCCTCGACCTGGACCTCGACCGGCAGCTGCAGCGGATCCAGGAGGGCGATCACCGCCGCAGCATCAGACGGGCCGAACTGGACCGGCTGCGCCGCAGGCGGGAGCCATGGCTGGAGGAGGTTGCGGACCTCCGCCTGTCAGCCACCGCTCCCCCCGAGCGGCTGCGCGATCAGATCCTGCCACGATGGGACCCGCTGGCCGTCACAGCGGCGGTGGAGGAGGACCCAAGATCGTGATGCCGTGATCGGCACAGACCTGCGCCACCTCCCCAGGGTCGATGGCGACGTCCGGTGGAAGCACCGGTTCGGTCAGGGATGTGCCGAGCGCGGAGACCATCTCGTCGAAGCGCGGGACGTGGCTGCGTGAGGCGGTGACGTTCAGGATCGTGGCGCCGTCGGAGATGACCTGGAACGTGTGCGGGATCTCCCGCGGCAGGTAGGCAATCGTGCCGGTCGGGCCCGGCAGCGTGTCGCCGTCCAGCGTGAAGGCCAACTCGCCGTCGATGACGACGAACAACTCGTCTTCGTGTTCATGGCGGTGGAGGGGTGCACCGAAGCCCCGTCCGGCTTCGAACTGGACGACGCTCATCGAGCGATCACCCTGTGCGGCGACCTTGATGGTCGCCAGGTGGTTCAGGAAGTGGTGGTGTGCGCCCGAGCCGGGTGCGGTGACCTCGTGCGCTCGGACCTGGTGTGTGGTGTTCATGCCGGCAGGCTGCGGGGTGACCCTTCAGAGAACCTTCAGGCCGGGTCCAACGGTGGGACCTGCACACCACGCTCAGCAGCAGCGGCCACCCATGCCTGATGGACCTGGGCAACCGCCGCGGGCTGCTCGACCCGCAGGAGTGCGGTGACGAGGAGCTCGTGACCGTCCAGGTCGTAGGGGTCGTACTCGATCATGCGTCGGGCGATCTCTGCAGCCCAGCCGGGCAGTCCTTCATCCAGCAGCGCCGTCGCGCGACGAGTGGCGGCGGCCGCGAACCGGACGGCAGCCGCCGTCCTGGTCGGTACCGCCCACTCGGTGTCGTCCTCCTCTGGCAGGAACGGGCCGCCATACCCGGCAACGATCTCCGTGTCGCTGGTCGCCTGATCGAACGCTTGCAGGTCGAGGTCGACGGCGCCGAGGTCAAGTCGGACGGCCTCACGATCGGCGGTCAGGCCGCCGCCGAGCACCCGACGGGCCATCGACAGCTGCACCGAGAGACGAGGCCCGAGCGCCCGAATGTCGGTCTCCCCAGGCCACAGCAGCAACTGCAACTCGCTGCGGGGAACCGGCCACCCACGGGCGGCGGCGAGCCGCTTGACCAGGGTGCGGGCATGACGGCCACCCCAGGCCGACAACGGCACGTCGCGCCCGTCCACCGACACCCCGAAGCCACCGAACGTCCGGACCTGGGGGCGTCCGGTCGCCGACGCACCGGACCGGACCGCAACCCTCCCGGTGATCCAGCGCTCCATCTCATCCAGCCACACCTCGCGGTCGCCGATGTAGCCGAGGTGATCCGAGCCGGCGACCTCGACGACCCGGGCATCGGGGAGCAGGGCGGCCGCCTCACGGGCACGGCTGACATCGACGACCCGATCGCCGGTCCGGTGCAACAGCAGAACGGGCCTGTCCACCTGTGCACACACCTCCCGGACATCGGAACCCCACGACATGGCGATCAGGTCCCGCAGGGTCGCCGCGTCGCAGCAGGATCGTTCATAGCGCTGATGCCAGCGGCGGAAGTCCGAGTCACGAGCGCGGGAGGGTGCGAAGCGGTCCACGAAGACCGAGGCGCGTGTGCCCCAGGCCGCCGTGAACGCGGCCGCACCGGCTCTGGAGGCGGCTCGTTGCACGGCCGAGGCGGCGGGATCGATGACCGTCGCGCCGGAGCCGAACAGCACGACCGTGGCCACCCGGTCCGGGTAGGTGGCGGCGAAGAGCAGTGCGGTCATCCCACCGTCGGAGTTGCCGAGCAGGTGCGCCCGTTCGATCCCGGCGACGTCCATGACCAGTCGCATGTCGTCCACCCGCTCGTCCGGCGTCGGGACCCCCCGGATCCGGTCCGAGGCGCCGGTCCCCCGCTTGTCGTAGTGGGTGTAGCGGGCCATGGCACCGAACCGGTCGAACATGGCTCGGATGTCGGGCCATTCCCAGGCCAGCTCGATGTTCTGCGCGAGTGGGGGTACGCCGACCACGTCCTCTCCGGCACCCCACTGCTGATAGGCGATGCGGCCACCGGGGGACGAGGCGAACAGCAGCGCTGGCGTGTCCTCACCACTCACGGCGACCGCTGGGCTCCGTCCTGCATCACGGCGTGATCATGCCACCGTTCGGCTCAGGGTCACGGACGCTCAGGTCAGGGACGCTCAGGTCAGGGACGAGGCACCGATGAAGCAGTTGGAGTCCACGCGGGCTGCAAGCTCCGTCCAGGCGGCCGGCACAGCAGCGACCGGCTTGGCCCGTGTGGTGGCCGTCGCGGTCTCGTCAGCTGCCGGGAACCGACAGGGGAACTGGGCCTGCACACCGTTGCTGATCATCGCGGCGAGATCGACGACATGGTCGTGGGCGACGTCGTGGGCCTCCTGCTGGGTCTCAGCGCCCGCCAGGGTCTCGCGAATGAGTGCCTCGACGGTGTCGATGTGCCCGTCGAACTCGACGACGGTCGGCTCAGCCGGCATGTTGCCCTCGGTGGCCGAGGCGAAGAAGGCCGCGAAGTCCTGGGAGTACTGCCGCAGGTCTGCGTCGGCCGCGTCCTGCGCTGCCTGGTCCCCGGTGGCGACCCCGACGGCGTAGTCGACGAAGAACTGCAGATGACGGCGCCAGATGTTCACGAACGCATCTCCGGCCCCGTCGTCGTACACGAGGGCCACGGCGTCACCCAGTTCGAGGCCGTTGACGTCCAGGACGGTGTAGGCGGCCTCGGTCTCGGCTGAGTCCAGACCGGTCTCACCCGCCACGATGACCAGTTCGTGGGTCCGGGTGACGTGGTCTTGGATCAGGTCCCGGACCAGCTGGCGCAGCGCCGGCTCGGGAACTTCTGCCTCGATCGAGTCGTCGGTGCACTGGACCTGCCCGTCGGCGACCACGACCTCGCTTGCGCCGTCCTCGCCTTCGCCCGTGTCGGCGTCGCCCTCACTTGCGGCGGGCTCCGCCTCCGGGGGTGCCTCGGTGGCCTCGGCTTCCGTCGTCGCGGGTTCGGTGACCTCCGGTTCGGTGGCCTCTGGGTCGGTGGCCTCTGGGTCGGTGGCCTCGGCTTCAGTTGCCGCCTCCGTCGATTCGTCCGCTGCCGTCGCGTTGTCGGTGTCGGAGGCTGTCCCGCAAGCCGTGACGAGCAGGAGCAGGGTCAGCGTGGCGGCGATGAGTCGCAGGGTGATCATGACGTCGAAATTCCTTCGGTGGGTGTAGCTGGGCTCCCGTCAGGGCGGGGCGATTGGCGAGGATGCAGTGGCGGCAGGTCCGCCGGGTCGACGGCGGCCTGATTCCAGACGCCGGACTCGAGGTAGGGGCGCAGATGGTCCGGGTCCTGCGGCCGGGCCCAGAGGTAGCCCTGGCCCGTGTCGTAGCCGAGGGCTCGGAGGACGTTGGCCTGATCGGCGTCCTCGATTCCTTCGGCAACCGTCGCCAGACTGAGGTTCCGCGCCATGTTCAGAATCGTGGTGGCCAACTCGCGGTCGGTTTCTGCGGTCGCGACGGCATCGACGAAGCTCTTGTCCACCTTGAGGATGTCGATCGGCAGTTTCTGGAGGTAGGCGAGGGAGCTGTAGCCGGTGCCGAAGTCGTCGATGGCGATGCGGACCCCGAGGGCGCGGATCTGCGTCAGCCGCTTGGTCAGTTGGTCGGGATCGTCCAGCAGCGCGGTCTCGGTGATCTCGAGGATCAGTCGCTCCGGGGGGAGGCCGGACTCCTCCAGGCAGGCCGCCACCTCGTCCACGATCTCCGCACCTGTGAGTTGGGCCGCTGCCACGTTCACGCTCACCGCTGCGGGTGGGTGTCCCATGGGCATCGGCCACTGGGCAGCCTGCATGCAGGATTCGCGCAGTACCCAGCTGCCGAGCGGCACGATCAGGCCCGTCCGCTCCGCGATCGGTATGAAGCGATACGGAGCCAGGCGGCCCTCTGTCGGGTGATTCCAGCGGATCAGCGCCTCGGCCGTCTTCAACTCACCGGTGCGCAGGTCGTAGGAGGGCTGGAACTCGAGGAACAGCTGGTCGTTTCGGTCGAGCGCCCGCCGGAGGTCGGCAGTCAGGCGGAGCCGCTCTTCGATCTCCGCAGCCATCCCGTCGTGGTAGGCAACCGCCCGATCCCCGCCCGTGGTCTTGGCCTCCCGCGTGGCGGTGCCGGCCCAGCTGAGCATCACGTCGGGCGAGTCGATCTCGGACACCTGGTCCGCGTCGCCGACGGTCGCTAGGCCAGCGCTGGCACGACAGGGGTACTCCTGTCCAGCGATCTGGACGGGTGTGCGGAGCACGTCGAGGAGCAGGTCGACCAGGCGGAGGCCCCCCTTGGCACCCCGGCTGGTCAGGACCGCGAACTCGTCGCCGCCGATGCGCGCCACCGTTCCGTGGTCGCCGACCGTGGCGACCAGTCGTCGCGCAACCTCTTGGAGCACCGCGTCGCCGACCTCACGACCGGACGAGCTGTCGATCGCGCTGAACTGATCCAGGTCGAACAGCGCCACGGTGGTCGGTCCCTCGTCGCGTGCCGTGGCCTGCAGCGCGAGCTTGGTCCGGTCCAGCAGCAGCTCGCGGTTGGGCAGCTCGGTGAGGGTGTCGTAGAAGGCCGCGGTGGTGAGCCGCTCCTCGAAGGCCTTGCGCTCGCTGACGTCGTAGATCGTGACGGCCAGGCCACCGATGGTCGGCTCGTGCAGCAGGTTCACGATGACCATCTCACAGGCCAGTTCGATGCCGTCGGCGCGCCGCATCGTCAGGGCGGTCCGCTGACCGGACGACGACGTCCGCTCGATGGCGTCGGTGACAGCCACGAGCAGGTTCTCGCGGTCCTGCTCCACCACCAGGCCGAGGAGCGGCAGCCCTTCGCGCTCGAGCGGGTCATAGCCCAGCAGGCGTGTCATCGACGGGCTCGCGTACTGCAGGGTCGTGTCCGCATCGATCACGGCAACGAGGTCCGAGGCGTGCTGTGCGAGCATGCGATTTCGCAGCTCCTGCGCCTGGGTCGCCTCGCGCTCTGCGGCAGCGGCTGCCAGGCGCTTGCTGCGGCGGGCCGCGCTCACCCCGGCGAGGCCGAGCACGACCGCTGTGGCGATGAGGATGCCGCTGATCAGCAACTTGACGCTGGTGTTGTTCTCCTCGGCCGCCTCTCCCATGGCCTGCTGCAGCTCGAACAGTGAGGCGGAGAGGGCCGCGAAGGCCCCGGCGGCCTCACCCGGGCTCACGTCTCCTGCGGAGGCTGCGGTCAGGGCGGCCTCGACCGGCCGCAGCTTCTCGTCGGAGACGCCGATCGCCATCATGTCGGTCAGCAGGTCCCGGACTTCGCCGAGGCCTCGAAGCCGAGCGGACGCTGCTTCCTCGGCCGATGAGAGCTGGTCGACGGCCAGGTCCCGTTCGAAGGCCGCCTGTGCGCGGACCACGGTTGTCTGGGCCAGCCGGGCGTCGACAGCTGCGGTGTGGGCGGCCAGGACGCCGGCCAGTGAGACCCCGAGGAGGGCGGCGACGGCGAGGACGCGGAGCACCAGCTTGAGGCGGAGCGGCGAGGCGAACTCGATGAGCGTGCTCACGCAGACACCTCCACCGTCATGTCGATCCCCGGGTGAATCGTGCAGATCATCGAGTAGGTGCCCGGTTCATCGAAGGTGAACGAGGCGCTGGCCTGGTCCGGCTCGCGGCCGTCCAGCGTGAAGTCGAAGAGCCCGTCGGTCTCGGTGGCGGTGACCACGCCAAGCTCGCCATAGGTCCGGGAGCCGGACGTGACGGTGTGCACGATCTCGTCGTTGTTGTTCCATCGGACGCTGTCACCGGCGACGACGGACAGCTCGTCCACGCCGAACTGGAAGATCTCGATCTCCACCAGGTGTTCGGTTCCGGCGGGCTCGGGCTCGGGGTCGGCGTCCGGCTCATCGTCGTCGGCGGGGATCTCCTGGTCGGCGCCGACAGTTGTTCCTGCGTCGGCACTTCCCGCAGCACCATCCTCCCCCGCGGCTGAGCTGCAGGCAGCGCACGACAACAGCACCACCATCGCCCAGGCGAGTAGTCGTGTTCGGCGTGCACGTGCAGTTGACACCCGGTTGGAATCGGCACTCGGCTCGGCCCTCTTTAGCGAGTCCCTGGACGCCGCGGTGTAGAAAGGGGCCGTGAACGGTCGGATCGCGCTCGTTGTCGGAGCCACCGGCGGCATCGGGCGTGCAATCGCCCACGCGTTGGCTGGACGTGGTCACCGCGTCGCCCATGCCGATCTCGGTCAACCCGCTGTGGACATGGCATCCGATCGGGTGATGGGCGTCAGCTGCGATGTGACGGACTCTGCCGAGGTCGACGCCGCCTTCGGCCGTGTGGAGGCGGCCTGGGGCCCCGTGGAGATGCTCGTCTACGCCGCCGGTGTCCTGCGCAGCGAACCGATCGCGAGGACGACTGACGACGACCTCGCGGCGATGCTGGACGTGAATGTGGCCGGGGCCTTCCGGTGCATCCGCCGGGCTCTGCCGGCCATGCGGCAAGGCGGTTGGGGCCGCATTCTTCTGGTGGCGTCAGCAGCCGGTTTGACCGGCGGCAGTCCGGGTCTTGCCGGGTACGCCACGAGCAAGGGCGCGGTCCTCACGCTCACCAAGGCTGTCGCCCGCGACGTCGCCCCGGACGGCATCACGGTCAACGCCCTCGCCCCCGCGATGATCGAGACGCCGATGATTCAGGGCCTGTACGACCGACCCGCACCCGTCGGCAGGGTTGGGGCCCCGCAGGACGTCGCGCATCTCGCCGAGGCACTGCTGGCCGAGGAGGCCGGGTACATCACGGGCGAGATAATCGGTGTAGACGGTGGCTTCAGACTGGGTTGAGCGCGTCGCGCAGCACCCGGCTGAGGACGCCGTAGCCGCCCCGGTTCAGGTGGACGCCGTCGGCGGCGAAGAGCGAGGACGACACATCACCGCTCGTCCCGATCAGGTAGGTGAACCAATCCACGTAGGTCCAGCGCTCCCGCGAGGCCACGTCCCTGGCGATCAACTCGTTGGTCCGACGCACCGCGGCCACCCGATCCGACCGATCTGGGGTTGGCTTGAGCGAGACGAACATGAATGTTGTGTCCGGCAGCGTTCTCTCGGCCATGTCGGCGAAGCGAGCGATCTGCTGGGACACATCCTCCGGGGAGACACCACGTGCCACATCGTTCTCGCCGACGTATAGGACCACGCGGTCCGGACGGTGTGGTACGACCAGCCGATCGAAGTAGCTGTGACACGCGGCCACCGTTGACCCACCGAACCCCAAATTGAGGGCACCGGGCAGCCCGAGATCGGTCTGCAGTGTGTCCCACAGCCGAAACGTCGAGGATCCGTAGAAGACCGTCTTCGGACGCGATGACTTCTGCTGGGACGGTTGCAGCTCCAAGGCTCGGACGTCGATCTCGAACTCGTCGTCGACGGCGCTGACGGCGTCCCGATTGGTGATGATCTCGGGCGACGTCGAGGTCGACTGCCGCACCTCCTCGGCCAGCGCTGCCGCCTCCGCGACGTACCCGCGGAACTCGCTCCGATACTCCTTGAGGAAGGTCCGCAGGGTCGCAGGATCGTCCACATCGACCCCCCGCTCCTCCATCGTGAACGCCGGCTTGATTACACAGGCGAAGAAGGCCTCATGCGCCGGCTTGTCGAAGTTCGCCAGGGCGACGGGCACGATCCGGGGTGAGCTGTTGAAACGGGCACTCATGAGGAACGCGCCGGGACGCAACGGGCCGGGAGAGCGCTCCGTGGTGCTCTCCTCCTGCGTGATCGTGCCCTCAGGTGCGATCGAGATGGGCACGCCTGCCGCCAGGACCGCCTCGCACTCCTCCAAGAACCGGTCCTTGCGTGACCGTTTCTGCTCGGGTGTCTCCTCTCGCCACCCGGACTCCGGCGTGACCACCGAGATGTGCCCTTGCTGCTCGTAGTAGTCGGCACGCCAGAACTCGGTGAGATCGTTGGCTCGAGCGACGCGGAGCCCATCGCCGTACTTCGGCTCCATGATGAGACTGCTGATGAAGTGCGAATCGGGATTGAACAGGAACCCGTTCGGCAGGATCGAGTCGGGGGCGTAGGCCATGTGGTTGTAGATGACGATGCAGCCCGGCTCCTATGGGAGGTGCTCCCACCCCTTGATGGCGTACGGGACGTGGTCCACCGCCCGTCGGAAGTACTGCGACGAGAGCTTCCGCAGCTCCCGTGGCGGCAGGTGGCGGGACTGCACCACCGCGTCGTACGTGTCCTGCATGCCCTCGAAGAATCGGTGACTTCGTTCGAGGTCGCGAAGCAGATTGAGTCCCAGCGTTGCGACCACCCGTTCGTGTTCGCTGCCGTGGAAGTGCAGGCGATACAGCCGGTCGAACCCCTCCCGGCGCGTCAGGTAGTTGCCCAGGAGGTGCGTGACCCCGTACAGCGGTGACGTGGCCGGTAGCAGCGGCATGCTGTCCTCGACCAGGCTGTCCAGCACCGCGATCCCCCCGTCGGCAGGGCGGTCTGCCGGGTCCACCCGGGTCGACGTCAGGTAGTTGCGGAGCTGCGACTGCTGCTGCCTGAAGACTGCCGCCGCCCACTCGGGGCGCACATCCAACAGCTTGCCGAGGGCGGCGCGTGGGATGACGGCGAACCGCGAACGCCGCGTGGTCTGGACCGTGTAGGGGCCGGGGCAGGCGTGTCGAAGGTGGACCAGCACAGCAGGGTCCCGGATCGGACTGCATGCCGAACGGCCTCGCGCTCGCCGGTACCAACGCTGATCGTGAACCGCAGCGACGCGCGGCCGGACTGCAGCAGCCAGAGTCCGTCAACCGCCGCTCCCTCCTCCAGAACCTGAGTTCCCTCGTCCACGTCGTACAGGACGGTGTGCTGGGCCAGCCACGACCTGCACTCGGGATCCAACGGCGAGAAGCAGGGTGAGCTCCGGTACAGGTCCTGCAGGGTCTCCGGTTCCTGTTCGGGGGCACCGGTCAGGCCGAGGGCGGTGCCAGCCGCGACGAAGCTCGACTGCTGCGGGCGACCTCGGGCGTTCCACAACATCGTCGTCGTCATGCGGAAGATGAACTCCGCCAGACAGGCCCACAGCGTCGGCCGATCCACCGCCAACCGCTGCTGCTGGGTCAGCGGGAGCGTCAGCACGCTCACCTCGGTGGCTGCACGGACGGTGGCCCGATACCGGCGGACGTGGAGGCCTGTCCAGCCGACGGGCATCCACGGTGCCAGCGCGTCGGTGATGGTCTCGCCCCGATCGGCGTCTGCGACCAGGTGCTCATACGCCAGCGTTCCGGCGATGAGGAAGTGAACCGCCCGGGCTGGAGCATTCTGCTCCACGATGAGGTCGCCAGCGCAGTAGGTCGTGATGCTGGTCACCGGCGGCAGGTCGGTCGCCCACTCCTGGACCGGTTGGGCCACGGGGATGCCGGCACGTACGACATCGAGGAACCGCCGGACCGTGCCAGCGTCGGCCGGGGTCACCAGTCGACGGCGATGTACTTGGGCTCCAAGAACTCCATGAGCCCGTCCCGTGAGCCTTCACGGCCCAGGCCGCTCTGCTTCATGCCGCCGAAGGGTGCTGCCGGATCGGAGAGGAAGCCCCGGTTGATGCCGACCACACCCGCCTCGATCTGATCAGCGATGCGCAGTGCCCGCGACAGGTCGCCGCTGAAGATGTAGGCAGCCAGTCCGAAGGGCGTGTCGTTCGCCATGGCGAGGGCCTCGTCTTCGGTGTCGAACGACACCACCGGGGCAACGGGACCGAAGATCTCGTGCCCGAGAATTGGGTCATCGGAAGCGACGTGGCCGAGCACGGTCGGCTCGAGGAAGAAGCCTGGCCCATCCGGGGAGCCTCCACCGGTCAGGATCGTGGCCCCTGCTGCGATGGAGGAGGACACGAGGTCCGCGATCTCGGCTCGCGCCTGCGAGGTGATCATCGGTCCGACCTCGTTGTCCGGATCGGCTCCCGGACCGACTCGTAGTTCGCTCATCCGCTTGGCCAGGCGAGCACCGAACTCCTCGGCAATCGTGCTCTCGACGAAGAAGCGGTTCGCCGCGATGCACGACTCGCCTGCGTTGCGCATCTTCGCGACCAGGGCGCCCTCGACGGCCTCGTCCAGATCGGCATCCGCAAACACCAGGAACGGGGCGTTCCCGCCCAACTCCATGGAGCAGTTGAGAATGGAGTCGGCTGCCTGACGCAGCAGGATCGAGCCGACACCGGTTGAGCCGGTGAAGGAGACCTTGCGGACGGCGGGGTGCTGCATCATGGCGGCAACGACCTCTGCTGTGCGCCCGGTCGGGACGACGTTGACGACCCCGGCCGGCACGCCGGCCTGCTCCATCAGCATGGCCACGGCCAGTGCGGTCAGCGGTGTCTCCGTCGCCGGCTTCAGCACGACGGTGCAGCCGGCCGCAAGGGCGGGCGCGATCTTTCGTGTCGCCATCGCCGCCGGGAAGTTCCACGGCGTCACCAGGATCGAGACACCCACGGGCTGGTGGGTGGTGAGGATGCGCTTGTCCCCACCTGGTGCCACGCCGAAGGTTCCGGTGATGCGGACGGCCTCTTCGGCGTACCAGCGGAAGAACTCGGCTGCGTAGCTGACCTCCCCGTGGGCATCGCCACGACTCTTGCCGCCTTCCAGCATGATGAGCTCGGCCAGCTGGCCCCGCCGCTCGATCATGAGCCCGAAGGACCGTCGCAGGATCTCGGCACGTGACCGCGGAGGCGTGGAGGCCCACTCGGCTGCAGCCTGGTGGGCCGAGTCAACCGCCGCCAGCCCGTCATCGACGGTGGCCGAGGCCACGTCGGCGATGACCACCTCGGTCGCTGGATCGCAAATGTCGACCCGACCGCCGTCCAGCGCATCACGCCACTGTCCACCGATGTACAGACCGGTCGGGAGATCTGCGATCGGCAGGGCATGCGATCTCACGTCAGTGCACCGCCTTGACGCAGGCATCGACGATGCGCTGGACCGACGGCAGGACGGCGTCCTCCAGGTTGTCCGCGCTCGGGAGGGGAAGGTGTGGTGTGGTGACCCGGGTGAGTGGCCCGTCGATGTGCCAGATCGCCTCCTCCGCCACGATGGAGACCACCTCGGCACCCCAACCGCACAGCCGGGGATTCTCCTCGACCGTCACCAGACGGCTGGTCTTCTTGACGGATGCAAGCACCGTTGCGGTGTCCAGCGGAACGAGGCAGCGCAAGTCGATCAGCTCGGCAGAGATCCCCCGCTGGGCGAGGACCTCGGCTGCCTCCACGGCCTTGGGCACCATGTTGGCCAGCGCCACGATGGTCACGTCCGTGCCCTCGCGGAGGACGGCGGCCGTGCCGAGCTCGTCCACGATCTCGCCGTCCGGCACCAATCCCTTGGTGGGGTAGAGCTGCTTCGACTCGAAGAAGATCACGGGGTCGGGGTCGCGGACCGCCGCGGCCATCAACCCGATGAGGTCCTTCGGGTTCGACGGCGCGACGACCTTGAGCCCGGGGATCATCATGGCCCAGTTCTCAACGGCCTGGGAGTGCTGCGCGCCGAAGCGCAGGCCCGCCCCGTTGGCAGTCCGGATGACGAGCGGAACGGTGAACTGACCGTCCGTCATGTACCTCGTCTTGGGGATCTCGACCGCAACGAGGTCCCAGCACGTCGCCAGGAAGTCGCTGAACATGATCTCGGCGATCGGCTTGAGACCCGTCATGGCCGCTCCCATGGCGGCCCCGAGGATGGCTTCCTCAGAGATCGGGGTGTCGCGCACGCGTGACGGGCCGAACTCGTCGAGCAGACCCTTGGTGCCCTTGAAGACACCACCGGCTGCGGCCACATCCTCCCCGATCAGGTACACCGAGTCGTCCCGGCGCATCTCCTGGGCGATGCCGCGGGCGATCGCCTCCCGGTAGGTGATCAGCTGTTCCGCCACGAGTAACCTCCATCGGCCCAGACGTTGGTGAAGGCGGCCTGCGAGTCAGGGGCCGGTGCTGCCTTCGCATCCTCGGTTGCGGCGTCCACATCGGTCATCGCATCGTCCTCGATGGCAACCAGTGCGGATTCCTCGACGCCGAGGTCGACCAGACGTTGCCGGTAGTTCGGCATGGGGTCCCGAGCGAGCCAGGTGTCGACCTCCTCCTGCGGGCGGTAGTCCCCTGGATCGGCGCGCGAGTGCCCGCCGTGCCGATAGGTCTTGGCCTCCACCAAGGACGGACCGGCACCCGCCCGCGCCCGATCTACGGCGCGACGAGCAACGTCGTAGACGGCCTCCGGGTCGTTGCCGTCGACGATGATGGAGTCGAGGCCGTAGGCCGCGGCACGGTCGGCGGCCGGGTGTTCCACCGCCGTCACGTCATGGATGGAGGTGTACTCCATCCAGAGGTTGTTCTCGCAGACGAAGACGATCGGCAGCTCCCAGATCTTGGCGAAGTTCAGCGCCTCGTGGAAGGCTCCGATGTTGGTCGCCCCATCACCGAAGAAGCACACCGTCACCTGCCCGGAGTTGCGTTCCTTCGAAGACCATGCGGCGCCATTGGCGATCACCAGATGAGCCCCGATGATGGCGTAGGAGCCCATCACCCCATGCTCCGCACTCGTGAGGTGCATCGACCCGCCCTTCCCCCCGCAGACGCCCGTGGCCCGGCCGAGCAGTTCGCCCATCACACCGGGCATGGGCGTCCCGCGCGCAAGGGTGTGTGCGTGTCCGCGGTAGGTGCAGAAGGTGTAGTCGTCAGCGCGCTGGGCGACGGCGAACCCTGCGGCCACGGCCTCCATGCCCAGCGAGAGGTGCGAGGTGCCCTTCACCAAGCCCTGCATGAAGAGCTTGTACGCGCGCTCTTCGAAGCGGCGGATGCGGACGACCTGTCGGTACAACGCGAGGCGAACCTCGGTGCTGACCGTCGGGTTGGCGACGTCCGTGGTGAGGTCGGTGTGTGTGTCAGTGGTGGTCACGAGATAGGTCCTCAGTACTCGTTGGTGACAACAAGGTCTTCAGCGGGGAACAGGGTCAGCAACTCGGCGCCGTCGGCGGTCACGACGATCTCCTCCTCGATCCGAGCGGCGGAGTGACCGTCGGTGGCCGGCCAGTACGTCTCGAGCGCGAAGACCATCCCCTCCTTGATCTCCACGGGGTTCTCCAAGCTGTTCAGCCGGGAGATGACAGGCCGCTCGTGCAGGCCAAGACCCAGGCCATGACCGAACTGCAACCCGAAGGCCTCGTACTCCGAGGAGAAGCCGAACTCGTCCGCCTGCGGCCACAAGCGCGCGATCTGATCGGTCGACACGCCGGGCTTGACCGCATCGATTGCGGCATCGATGAGCTCGCGGGCCTTGGCGTAGGCGTCTCGGTGGGCCTGCGTCGCGCGACCCACGGCGAAGGTGCGGTAGTAGCAGGTCCGGTAGCCATTGAATGCATGGATGATGTCGAAGTAGGCCTGGTCCCCGGGGCGGATGAGGCGGTCGGAGAGAACGTGGGGATGGGGGTTGCAGCGCTCTCCGGCGATGGCGTTGATCGCCTCGACCTGCTCGGACCCCATCTCGAAGAGTCGTTTGGTGGCGAGGGCCACGATGTCGTTCTCCCGGACACCGGGCTTCAGCGCCTCGTAGATGTCGTGGTAGACGCCGTCGACCATCGCTGCCGCCTGGGACAGCAGAAGGATCTCGTCGCGGTTCTTGATCTCGCGGGCGTCGAGCATGACCTGCTGCCCGTCACGGACATCGACCCCGGCGCCCTCGAGTGCGCGGAGGAAGGGAATCTCTGTAACGTCAAGACCGAGCGGCATGTCGGCGACGCCCTCGTCCCGGAGGATGGCCGCGATCTCCTCCGCTGCAGCCTGTGGGAGGTCACTGGTCGGCGCGATGGCGCCCTGCAGGCCGGTGTTGCCAGCACGAGACTGCTCGCCGGCCAGCCAGGGCGAGTGGAGCCGGTGGTTCTTGGCAGCGGAGCCGAAGTCCCAGATCCACGGCTCACCCGTCCGGGTCAGCAGCGCCCATCGCTCGGTCTTGTTGTAGCCCCAGGTCCCGATGTGCGTCGACGTGAGGTAGCGGATGTTGGAGCTCTCGAAGACGAGCAACGCGCCGAGGTCGCTCTGTTCGAGTGCAGCACGGGTCCGCTCCAGCCGGTAGGCGCGGAGACGCCGGAAGTCAACGCGCTCTTCCCAGTCCACACCCTGGATGCCCGGGGCGGGCACGTTGCTCTGTGCGAACTCTGGCCGCATTCCCGTCACGGTGATCATCCTCCAAAGGGCCCTCGATTTGCAGAGCATTCTGCAATCGATTGCTTGGCACCGTAACGGCATCGGAGGGAGCCGTCAAGAGGTCAGTCGGGACGACGAGCACTCCCCGACCAGTCCATGGTCGACGCCCGAGGGACCAGCACCGGGGGCAGGGTCAGCTTCGGCGTTGCGCCGCCGCCCGCCTCGATGAGCATGGTCGCCGCGTCGGCTGCAAGTCGGCCGAGCTCGTAGCCCGGCAGCCGGATGGTGGTCAGTGGCGGGGCGGTGTACCGCGTCATCTGGGTGTCGTTGTAGCCCATCACGGCAACGTCTTCGGGACATGACAGACCCCGCTCCTTCAGCACGTCCAGCGCCCCGAAGGCCATGAGGTCGTTGTGGGCGAAGACGGCCGTCGGTGGCTCGTGCAGCGAGTCCAAGAGGCGACTCATCAGTCGCTGACCCTCCTGCAACGTGGGAAACGCCGCACGCTCCGGCGGTTCCAAGGACACGATGCTTCGCAACTCGAGGTAGCTGCGAAAGCCAGCCGTCCGCTCCTGGAACGAGGAGACGTTGACGGGACCGCAGAGCTGCGCGATGCGGCGGTGACCTGCGGAGACGAGGTGCTCAGCCGCCAGCCGCCCGCCCCGTTCGTCGTCGTGAACGATCGCGGAGAGACCTGAGTCGGGAAGATGTCGGACCGCCAGCACCAGTGGCACCTGACGAGCGATCCGGCGCAGCAGCTGCTCGTCCCCGTGCCTGGCAGCCGTGGTGATCACGGCGTCCACGCGGCGGCCGAGGACGGCGTGCATCACCTGCTCCATGCGTTCGGAGTCGTCCTGGGTCTCTGCCACGAGCGGCATCACCCCGCGCCCGCCGAGGCCGTTCTCGATGCCCCGAAGGACAGGAGCGATGAACGGGTTGCCGAGATCGGCGACCACGATCGCGAAGGTGTTGGTCCGCCCGCGCCGCAGTCCGCTGGCGATCGCATCGCCCTGATAGCCGAGTTCCACGGCGGCCGCCCGGACGCGCGCCCTGGTTGAATCACCGACCAGCTGCGACTTCTGGGGGTCGAGCGCCCGCGAAACCGTGGAGACGTGGACGCCAGCCTGACGAGCGACGTCCTTCAGCGTGACCTTCGCCATGCACTCCTCGCGCGAATCGTTTGGGGGGCGGCAACCCGATCGTAGTTCGCACTGTCACGGCCTCAGGTGAAGCTCTCATCAGCGCACCCACCGGAGAAAATCCCTTGACACCGTCTGAGCCACCACCCTATGCTGCCGTAGCGCAATCGATTGCAAAGCCAGGAGCCGACCCGGGCGCAGTCGATCAGTGCACGAAGGGAGCACAAGCGTGGACGCACCAGCCCAGCCGATCATCGAGGCCCACGACATCGTGAAGCGCTTCGGCGGCGTGGTGGCCGTCGACACCGTCAGCATCGCCGTCGCACCCGGCGAGGTGCATGGGCTGTGCGGTGAGAACGGTGCGGGCAAGTCGACCCTCATGAAGGTGCTCGCAGGTATTCACACGCCGACTGAAGGGCGCGTGCTCGTCGGCGGCGAGCAGATGGACAACACCACCCGGGCGGCGCTCGAGGCAGGGGTCTCCCTCGTGCACCAGGAGCTGAGCCTGGTCCCCGAGATGACGGTCGCCGAGAACATCGTTCTCGGTTCAACCCCCACGCGTGGGGGCTTCATCGACCGCAAGACCATGCGATCGGTTGCCACAGCGGCGCTGGAGAACATCGGCATCCCGATGGACCTCGACGAGCCCATCTCGCGGCTGTCGGTTGCGATGCGCCAGTTCGTGGAGATCGCCAGAGCGGTTGCCCGGGACCCCCGCGTCCTCATCCTGGACGAACCGACCGCAACCCTGACGCCGGCCGAGACCGACTACCTCCTCGACATGTTGCAGCGCCTTGCCGACACCGGGATGGCCATCATCTACATCTCCCACCGGCTGCCGGAGATCTTCACGCTGTGCGACACGGTGACCGTACTGCGCGACGGACACCACGTCGGGACCGTGACGATCGACGACATCACTCCGGGTGAACTGGTCGACATGATGGTCGGTCGCGAACTGAAGATGGACCTGCAGACGCGCCACAGCGTCGAGCCCGGCGACGTGGTGCTCCGGGCCAGAGGTGTCACCGCACCCGGGGTCAACGGCGTCGACCTCGATGTCCGCGCTGGGGAGATCGTCGGGCTCGGAGGCCTGGTCGGTGCCGGACGGACCGAAACCGTCCGTGCCATGATCGGCGCGGACCCGCGGACGGGCGGCCACGTGACTCTCACCGTCGACGGGCAGTCGACAGCCATCCGCAGCTTCGGTGGCGCCGTCGCGGCGGGCCTGGCGTACGTCCCCGAGGAGCGCCGCGCCGACGGACTCGCCCTCACCATGAGCGTGGCCGACAACATCGAACTCCCCAACCGGTCAGGGCTCGCGAAGTCAGGCATCCGCATTCCGCAGCGCATCGCCGAGTTCGCCCAACGGCTTGCCGACACCGTCGGCCTCCGGCCGCCAGATGTGACCCGCGACGCCGGAACCTACAGCGGTGGCAACCAGCAGAAGGTCGTGTTGGCCAAGTGGCTCGGACGCCAGCCGAAGCTCATCATCCTCGACGAACCGACACGGGGGGTGGATGTCGGCGCGAAGGTCGAGATCCACCGACTGATACGGGAGCTCGCGGAGGGCGGCACCGCGGTGCTGATCGTGAGCTCGGACCTCCCTGAGCTGCTCGAACTCTCCAGCACGATCCACGTGGTCCGGGACGGTCGCATCGTGGGAACGTTGTACGGCGAGGACGCCGATGAGAAGTCGGTCATGTCACTCGCGGCCGGAGAGGAAGCGACGGTGAGTGCGGCATGAGTGACAAGGCCGTGGCCGATCCGGCCACCACCACACCGACGGCGGCCTCCGCGGACGACCCTGGCGTCGAGGTCCGGAACACGTCCGTCCTCGAGTGGATGGCGGAGCGGGGAATCCTGATCTTCACCGCACTGCTCATCGTGGTCTCGGCGATCTTCATCGACGGGTTCGCCTCGCTCGACAACATCACCGACGTCTTCAACCGAGCCGCACCCATCGGGATCGTGGCGGTCGGCATGACCTTCGTCGTGATCACCGGCAACTATCTGGACCTGTCGGTGGTGGCCCAGGTTGCCACAGCCGCGGTCGTGCTGATCGCCGTCAATAACTCCCTCGGGCTGATCCCCGCGATGCTGCTCTCGCTGGTCATCGCCGTGGTCTACGGCATCGTGAACGGGGTCGCGGTCGGGGTCTTCAAGGCCAATGCGGTGATCGTGACGCTTGCGACGACGTTCATCGGCCTCGGCGTCCTTCGCTGGGCCAGCGGCGGCAGCATCTACTTCGGCCCGGAGGACAGTCTCATCCGCTCCTTCGGCCAGGCCAAGCTCGGCCCCTTCCCGCTGTCCATGTTGGTCTTGGTCATCGTGACGCTGCTGCTGGCCTTCGTGCTGGAACGGACCACCTTCGGCTTCACCGTCAAGTCGTTCGGCTCCAACGAGAGCGCAACCCGGTTGGCGGGGGTGAACACGTCAATGGTCGTCATCGGCGCGTTCTTCCTCTCAGCTCTGGGCGCAATGCTCGGTGGATGGGTGCTGGGGGCCTTCTCCAACACCGCCGTCTCGGCCATGTCGGTCGGCTTCGACTTCCGGGCACTCGCGGCCATCATCGTTGGGGGGACGTCGGTCTTCGGCGGTCGCGGCAGTGTCCTGCGGACCCTGCTGGGTGTGATCTTCGTGAGCATCCTGACCAACGTCATGGTGCTCTCTGGACTCGGGTTCGGCGTCCAACAGATGGCCATCGGCGGCCTCATCGTGGCCGCGGTCTCACTCGACTCCCTGGCACGGAAGGCCGCAGCATGACCACGCTGACCGAGACCCGCTCACCGCTGGGTCGCATGCGCGCCACCTTCGCTCGTCGCACCGAGGGCCGTGCGGTGGTCCTGCTGAGCCTCATCGCCCTCGTGACGATCTTCGTCGAGCCGGTCACCTTCACCTCCTTCGAGGTCACGCTTGGCCGGATCGCCCTGATCGGCCTGGTGGCACTGGGCCTGACCACGGTGATCCTGATGGGTGAGCTCGACCTCGCCGTCGCGAGCACCTTGGCCGTATCCGGTGTCGTGATGGCCAGCTTCGACAACCTGTTCGTCGGGGTGCTGGCGGCCCTCGCCGTGGGTCTGCTGGTGGGCGTGGTCAACGCCTTCTTCGTCGTGATCGTGGGCATCAACTCCTTCATCGCCACGCTTGGCATGCTGTTCTTCCTGCGTGGCGCCGCATTCGTGATCTCGAACGAGGAGCCGGTCCGGTTGGCCGACCGGGACGCCGGCATCACGTTTGGCCAGGACCTGATTGGCCCTCTCACCCCCCGCGTCCTGATCTTCTTCGCCGTCTTCATCCTGATCCATGTCTTCGTGACGCGAGTTGGCGCAGGCCGGCAGTTCTACGCCGTGGGCGGGAATCGTGAAGCGGCCGTCGACGCCGGCATCCCGGTGAAGCTCCGCGTCCTGACGGGCTTCATGATCTCGGGATTCATCGCCTCGCTGGCGGGTGTGATCAACACGCTCGAGCGGACCGCGGCTGACCCGACGGCAGGCGGCACGGTGCTCTTGGCCAGCTTCGCCGCCGCGATCATCGGTGGTGTCTACCTGAAGGGCGGCCGCGGATCCGTTCTCGGGACGCTCCTCGGCGCGGCGACGCTCGGAATCCTCCAGGTCTCCTTGACCCTCGCCGCGGTCCAGGTCGACGTCCAGAACATCGTGATCGGCAGTGTGTTGCTGCTGGCCGTGATCACGGACCCCGAGAACCTTCGCGCCGTCGTCGGCAACGTCCGCTCGTTCTTCTCAAGTCGCTCATCCACTCAGCTCCAAGCCTGAGACCCACTGCACCCGCCGGACCGGTGGGTGCCCGACTACCCCGTACTGAGATAGGGAGATACACATGCACACAACAACCTGGCGACTGCTCGGTCTCTTGGCCGTCGCGATGCTGGTCCTCGCAGCCTGCGGCAGCGACGACGGCGGTGATGAGGCAGCCGGTGGTGCGGACACCGAAGAGGCGTCGGACGATGGCGGGGAGGACCAGGGAGACGACGGCGGTGATGAGGGGGCGGATGACTCCGACGAGGCCGCGGACTCCGGGGGTGGGGAGTTCGAGGTCTTCGCGCTGCTGCCACAGGGCACCGACCAACCGTACGGCACGACGTACCTCCCTCCCTTCGAGGAGACCGCGGACGAGTTGGGGCTGACGCTGACCATCACGAACTCCCAGTACGACGCCGACACGCAGGCCAGCGAGTGCGAAGCCGCTGTGGCCGCGGACCCCGACCTGATCATCCTCTGGCCCGCCGTTGCTGACACCGTCCGCCCCTGCCTCCAAGCGGCCAACGACGCCGACATCCCCGTAACGGTCACTAACTCCGACGTCCTCGAAGAGGACCAGGAGCTGACCGCCGCCTACTCCGGGCCTGACACCTACGGGCAGGGCGTCGCATCCGCTGAGATCATGTGCGAACTCGCGGGGGGCGAGGAGACCGGCATCATCATGATCAACGGACTGACCGGCAACACGACCGCCATCGACCGTGAGAACGGCTTCGAGGACACCATCAACGAGCAGTGCCCCAACGTCGAGATCCTGGCGCGTCAGCCCGGGAACTGGAACAAGGACGAGTCGCAGCTCGCCGCCTCGGAGATGATCACGGCAGTCGGCCCCGAGAACATCGACGGCGTCTACGCCGCCGACGACACCATGGTCGCAGGCGCAATCGACGCCCTCCGTGCCCGGGACATCGACCCGTCCGAGCTGCTGATCACCTCGATCGGCAACACCTTCTTGGGCAACCCGCTCGTGGTGGAGGGCTCGCTGGACGGGACGGTGTTCCAGTCCTCCTCGTGGGATGGCGAGAACGCGGCATCCGTGGCGCACCAGGTGCTGACGGAGAGCCCGGGCGAGCGCATCGTCGAGTTCATGCCATCGGTCCCGGTGACGGCCGACAACGCCGAGGACGCCGAGGTCGCCCCCGAGTGGTGAGGTCGCCCCCGAGTGGTAAGGCCCCAGACCGTCGGGTCGCTCGACCGCATGATGTGGTCGGGCGACCGACACAACCGCAACAGCGAAAGGAACTGAGTGATGGATCCGAACCGGTTGGATGGCAGGTGCGCCCTCATCACGGGCGCGGCGCAGGGTATGGGGGCGGCCGTGGCGAAGAACTGGGCCGCCCAGGGCGCCAAGGTGTGCCTCGGCGACATCAACGTCGAGGGCGTGGCACAGGTGGCCAAGGAGATCGCCGAGGAGGGGGGAACCGCAACACACGTCCGGCTTGACGTCACCGACGAGGACGATGCGGTGGCTGCTGTCGCCCACACCGTCAGCCAGTTCGGCGAGATCAACCTGCTGCTCAACAACGCGGGCGTCAACAAGCCGCGCTTCTTCATGGACATCGACAAGCCCAACTACGACTTCATCATGGGCGTCAACGCCTGGGGGAAGCTGAACGTCATGCTGGCCGCCGCCCGGCAGATGCGGGAGCAGGGCAGGCGCGAGTACGTCTACAAGATCATCAACGTCGGCTCGATCCTCTCGCGGGAGACCTTCGACGATGTGATCGTGTACGGGATGAGCAAGCACGCGGTGCTCGGCCTGATCAAGGGTGGCGCGAAGGGGCTGTGGGAGTACGGCATCACCGTGAACGGGTACGCGCCCGGCGTGGTGCGGACCGAGATGTGGGAGCAGCTCGACCGTGACCTCGTCGAGATCGGGAAGTTCGACAAGAAGGGCGAGTCGATGGACTCGATCGCCGAGAACATGATCCTGATGGGTCGCTACTCCTACCCCGATGACATCATCGGCACCGCGGCGTTCCTTGCCAGCCCGGACAGCGACTACATGACCGGGCAGCTGCTGATGATCGACGGGGGCATGGTCATCCAGTAGCCAGCAGCGGTCATCGCCGAGGCCCCGACGGGCTCAGCACCCCTCCACGACAGCAGCCCTCACGGCCTCCGCTGTTCGGGCCGTCGGGGTCTGCAGCGATCGGCGGAGGGCCAACGCCTCACAGGTCTCTGACGGCACACGGTCCAGTTCGGTCAACAGGATCGGCATGTCGTACGTGCTGGAGAGTGCCGCAACGGCCAGCGTGAAGGCCCAGCCGTCCTCCGAACCACCAGGCGCAACGACATTCCCGGAGCTCTCCGGCCAGGCCTGCGCAATCTCTACCGCGGTGGCGTACCGGTTCGAGCCAGCGACACGAGTCACGGCTCTCACGAGGCCGGCCAGCGTTGTCTCCACAGCGTTGGAAACCGCCTGGGGCCCACCGATGATGCGTACGTCGACGTCCGATCGTGATGCCAGCCACTCTTCGACAGCCGGGTGAAGCCCCTCGGTCGGTGTCAGCAGAACGGGCTGCCCGGTCTCGGCCGCCAGGCCCCCGACAGCCACAGCGTCGGCCCACGCGGCCGTCGGATTGTCCGCTGGAGCGTCGGCGCGCGCGAGATTGACCTGTTCGGGAAGGCCGAGCACCTGGCTGGCCTCCTCGGCGATGGCGATCGCCGTCTCAACCCGGGTCGGACCGGAGAGCCGTCGAACGGTGTACCCACCTTCGATCAGCCTCGACTCGATGTCCGCAGAGAGCGCCGCGGGACCGCCCAAGAGATACACGGTCGCCCCAGCCGGCAGAATCCGCTCGATCTCAGTTCCGGTGGCGGAGTCCAGCACCTCCCCGCCGGTGAAGAGCAGCGGCCCCAGCGAGGTCAGGACGCTGCCAGCCAGCGCGTCAGCGAAGATGTCAGCGCGGGCTAGCACCACTGCGCCTGACTGGTCGCCAAGCCCAGTGCTGCGGCGCGACAGCTGCAACGCGAAGTCCGACGCGTTGCCAGGAACGTCCACGATCTCCGCTGGGAAGTCGAAGCCCGCTTCGCCGTACAGCCGAACGGCCAGGTCGCCGGTGGCCGCGCTGGACCGAAGAACCAAGGTTCCGTTGCGGACCTGACCGGGTCCTTCGACGAAGAGGCCAACCTGGATCGAACAGCCATGACCGGGTGGCACGGTTTCCCCAGAACAGGTGTCGACGAGGGGTGCGAATCCTCCGAAGCCCTCGACCGTCACGTCGTGTATGGACACGGCGTCGGGACCGGTGTTCGTCACCATGATGCGCCGGTCAGTCGAGCCGGTCGTGTCCGGACCGTCGAACGGAGCGAACCCGAGGTCGACGAAGGCCGGTGCCACCAGGAGTGACCCGTTGCCTCCGGTCCCCCGGTTGCGCAGCACCATCAGGTTGTTGTCGTCGTCCTCGGTCGCGACGACGTCCAGCCGCCCGTCGCCATCGATGTCAGCGGTTGTGACGAACTCCGTTCCGGTTCCGGCGACGAAGCCGCGCGCGGGCCCGAGGTTTCTGGACCCGTTGTTCACGAGGACCGACACACCGCCCTCCCACGCCCCGGCGACGATGTCGACCCTCCCATCGCCGCTCACATCACTCAGTGCCACCGAGTTCGGGAAGCCTGGCGCCGGGTAGGACCGCACCGCCTCGAAGCCACCCTCTGACCCGTACGCGATGGAGACGCCGGTCGGCTCGAATCCCAACAGCGCCAGGTCCGTGAATCCGTCTCCGTCGATGTCCGCGACTTCGAGCGTGTGGGAGGACAAGCCGGTCGGAAACGACGTCGCTTCGCCGTACTGACCTGCGCCCAGTCCCGGGAGGATGGCGATCGCGCCGTCCGCGGTGGTCACGATGACGTCCAATCCCGGTGTTCCGTCGACGTCCCCCAGGGCGACGGCCAGGGGCCCCACACCGACGGGGATGGTCTGGGACTCTGCGAACCCGCCGGTCCCGTCCCCGAACAGGATGGCGACCTCGTCGTCACGCTCTGCGGTCGCGGCCACGTCGGTGTTGCCGTCCCCGTCGAGGTCGAACGCGACGAGTGACGTCACACCGGTGAGCGGGATCGGGGACAACGGTGTGAATCGACCGAAGCTGTCATTCAGCAGCAGGTGGATTGAGTCGCCCGACCAGTCCGGGATGAAGAGGTCGAGATGACCGTCGCCGTTGACGTCTCCCGCCTCGATCCCGGAGGTGCCAGGAACCTGGATCGTCTGTTCAATCGTCAGGACGCCTGCTCGGTCATTGAGCAGGATTGAGACCGAGGCATCGGCGGACACGGCGACATCCATGTGCCCGTCGTCGTTGAAGTCCCCGCGCGTCGCGCCACTCGGAAGGTGACCCACCGGATAGAAGACTGGTTCATCGAGTTCGAACTGGACAGGTGTCTGTGCGACACCGGTCGTCGCCGGCAGGACAGCGACCACCAGCATCAGGATCAGGAGTTGGGCACGGCGGTTCATGGTTCCTCCCTCAAGGGACCGTCAGCGTCTCGAACGCGGCGTCATGGAGCGTCGTGAACCGTACTGAAGGGCGGTAGGAGATCGGTAGGAGCGATGGATCGATGCCCACCAGTCCCGACGGACCGTCGAGACCGGTCGAGGATCAGTGCGAGGAGATGCGGGCGACGGCGCGGCCCAGCACCGTCGGAAGGATCCGCCGTCGGTGGGCCGGCGGCCCATGGAGATCGTCGGCGTCGCCGGCGAACGTCGCATCCTCGGTCGCCATCCCGCCAGCCTCGCGCACGGTGGCGGCGTCGAGCCGCGAGCCGACCAGCCGCTCCTCGGCCGCCGACGCTCGCTGCGGGGTCGTGAAGGCTCCCGAGACGCCGATCCGAGCGCTGCTCACCACACCAGCGTCGTCAACCTCCACTGACACGCCCACCGCAGCCAGCGGCCACCCGCTGGCTGGGTGGGTCGTCCGCGCGTAGCCGATGGCCGTCGACCGCGGCAGCGTGACCGCCGTGACCAGCTCGTCTGACCGGCGGGCCGTGCGCGCCTCACCAGCTCCAGCGTTCAGGAACGCCTGGATGTCCAGTTGTCGCTCACCGCCAGACGAGCGGAGGACGAGTTGAGCATTCAGGGCCAGAGCAACGGCAACCCAGTCGCTGGCCGGATCGGCCTCGGCCAGGGCGCCGACGAGCGTGCTGCGGCCGCGGACCAGCGGATCCGCCACGTGCGGCGCGGCCGCTCGCACCAGCGGGGCGCTCTCGCGGACGGCGTCATGTCGTGCCAGCTGGGCAACGGTCACGCGCGGGCCGATGCGGACCCCGTCGTTGGTGCGCTCCACCGCGTCGAGTCCGGCGACACGACGCAGGTCGATGACCAGCCCCGGCCGGCGCTGACGGAGTCGGAGCTGCGGGATCAGGCTGTGACCTCCCGCCAGAACGGCGGCTTCGTCACCGTGTTGGGCCAGGAGCTCCAGCACCTCATCGATCGAGTCCGGAGCGACGTAGGCGAACGGTGCCGGGATCACGAGCGGTCCTGTGCGGCGTGGATGGCGGCGAGGACCCTCGCCGGCGTCAGGGGCATGTCCAGACGGGGGACACCAAGCGGTCGGAGCGCATCATGAACGGCACTGACGAGGACGGCCGGCGTCGCGATCGTCGCTGCTTCGCCAACACCCTTCACGCCCAGCTCGTTGTGCGGGGTCGGGGTCACCGTGTGCTCGGCGACGATGCGTGGCACGTCACCGGCGCGAGGGATGGCGTAGGTCTGCAGCGTGCCCGTGGCCGAGGTCCCGTCCGGGTTGGCTCGTGCTCCCTCGAGCAGTGCCTGCCCCAGGCCCTGCGCGGCACCGCCGTGGATCTGCCCGCGGGCCAGCAGCGGGTTGAGGACCGGCCCGCAATCGTCGACCGCGACGAGTTGGGCGATGGTCACCTCGCCAGTCCCCGGGTCCACCTCGACCTCGGCGATGTAGGCGCCGAAGGGGAAGACCATGTCCTTCGGCGTGTAGAAGGCCGATGTCTCGAGGCCCGGCTGCTCGCCGCGAGGGTACGTCGCAAGCGACGTCGCGAGCTGGGCCACCTCGTCCCATGCCAGCGAGTGCCGTCCCATGCCATCGTCGGGCAACTGGAACCGGGTCACGCGGCCAACTGCCGCGCCGGCGAGGCCACGCGCGCCATGCCGAACGGTCCGCAAGCCCCGGGCCAGCGTGGAGGGTTCGAGCACGACGAAGTGACCGTCGACCAGGTCGACGTCGTCGGCCGGCAGGCCCAGGGCGTTTGCGGCCACACGGCGAGCTTTCTGCCGGACTGCCGTCGCCGCCTGGTGCACCGCCATGCCGCCGGTCGCCATCGACCTCGAGTTGTAGGTTCCGTTGCCGTGGTCGACCCGGTCGGTGTCGCCTTCCAGCACGGTGATCCGGTCGGTGGGCAGACCCAGAGCGGCGCCGGCGATCTGGGCGTAGGTGGTGGCGTGGCCTTGCCCATGGTCGGCCGTGCCGACGCGCACAGTCACGTCACCCGTGGGGTGCACGCTCACACGGGCGTGCTCCCACCCGCCGTTGTCGTAGCCGACCAGGTTGAGGGCCCGGTGCGGGCCAAGACCCGTGAACTCCGTGTACAGGGCCACGCCGAGGCCGACCAGCCGCCCCTCCTCGCGAGCGGCCTGCTGGCGCCGTCGGGCATGGGTGAGGTCCGCCAGGTCGACGGCGAGGTCCAGTGCCGCCTCGTAGTCGCCGCTGTCCAGGCGGAAGGCCTTGCTGGGCAGTCGGTGGGGGAAGCGGCGGACCAGGTTCCGGCGGCGCACCTCGACGGGGTCCAGGCCGACCTCGATGGCAAGGTCGTCGACCAGCCGTTCGATGAGGTAGGTGGCCTCGGGTCGACCGGCCCCGCGGTAGGTGTCGACCCGCGGGGTGTTCGTTGCGACGACGTGGGTGACAACGTCGACGTCGCTGATGTCGTACACGCCGGTCACCATGAGACCGGTGTTGATGGCGGGCACGCCGGCGCCCATCCCCGACAGGTAGCCGCCCACCCCTGCCCAGATGCGCACGCGCAGTCCCAGGATGCGCCCATCGGAGGTGGCGACGAGTTCGGCCTCCTGCACCTGATCGCGGCCGTGGTTGGAGGCCAGCAGGTCTTCGGTCCGCGTCGCGACCCAGCGGACGGGTCTGCCCAGTTCGCGAGCCGCGAAGGCGACCAGGACCTCCTCCGGGTGGAGGTGGAGCTTCGCCCCGAAGCCGCCGCCGACGTCGGGGGCGACGACCCGGAGCAGGTGCTCACCGATGCCGAGGGACTCGGCCAGGAAGCGACGGATCCGATGCGGCGCCTGCGTGGCCGTGGTCACGGTGAGCCGACCATCCGCGCCGGGTTCTGCGACCACGGCGCGCGGCTCGAGCGGCGTCGGTTGCACCCGCTGGTTGCGCAAGGTCCGTTGGATCACCACATCGGCGCGACGACGTGCACGGGCGAAGTTGCCGCCGCCGGCAGGGAGCGACACGAGGACGTTGCCCTCTGCGCCGTCGAGGTCCGGATGCAGGACGGGTGCGTCGGGGTCCGCTGCCGCGCGGGGATCGGTGACGGCGGGCAGGACCTCCCAGTCCACGTCCACCATCTCGGCGGCGTCGACCGCGGCCTCGGCTGTCTCGGCGACCACCACGGCCACGCCCTCACCGTGGAAGCGCGCGACCTCTGGCGCCAGGGCATGGTGCTCGGTGATCGCCATCCCCGGGAGTCGCCACTGGACCGGCAGCGGCCGAAGTGGTCCGGCCGTCGCGTCCCCGGTCATGGCCGGGGCACCGGCGAGTTCTGCCCCCGTCCAGACCGACACGACTCCCGGCATCCCGGCCGCCGCTGCGGTGTCGATCCGCCGAATCCGGGCGTGGCCGTGTGGCGAGCGGACCACGACCAGGTGCACCGCGTCCCGCGGCGCCAGATCATCGGTGAAGCGCCCAGCTCCACGGAGGTGGCGCTCGTCCTCTCGCCGCAGGACCGGATGTCCGAGCGGACCGGGAAGGGCTACGTCGCCCAGCGGGTCATCCAGTGGGTCATCCATCAGCGGCCTCCAGGACGGCATCCACGATGTGCTGGTAGCCCGTGCACCGGCAGAGGTTGCCCTTCAACCAGGAGCGCACCTGTGCCTCCGACGGCGAGGGGTGCTCCTCCAGCAGCGCGCGACAGCTCATCAGCATGCCCGGCGTGCAGAACCCGCACTGCAGGGCGTGCCGGGCGTGGAACGCCTGCTGCAGCGGATGGTCGCCCCCGAGGGACGCCGCCGTCTCGACCTCGCCGCCGTCGGCTTGGACAGCCAGGACGGTGCACGACTTGACCGCAACCCCGTCGAGCACGACGGTGCAGGCGCCGCACTGGCTGGTGTCGCAGCCGACGTGGGGTCCGGTCACGCCGAGGTCTTCGCGGAGCAGGTGCACGAGCAGTCGACGCGGAGGGACTGCCGCGGTTCGCGCCTGCCCATCGACAGTGACCGTGACCGGGGAGGTCTCGTGTGGCTCCTGTACGGCGGTCGTCACGTCGTGGCTCCCCCAACGGCTGCGGTCGGCCGCGATGGGTCCGGACCCGCCATGGGTGCGGTGTCCAGGCGTCGGCAGACGACAGCGGTGCCCAGACCCGCGAACGCCATCAACGCGAAGGCTCCGCGGAAGTCCTCGACGGTGGCGAGATCGGCTTCTCCCACGAGGGCGACGGTGAGTGCGATGCCCAGGACCAGCCCGATTCGCTGGATCGTCTGGTTGATCGCGGTCCCCTGCGCAGTGTCGCTGTCGGGCAGGTCGTGCACTGCGGCGCCCGGCAGGTGCGGCAGGACCAGTCCGACGCCCAGCCCGCCGAGGACCACGCTGGGCCACCAGATCCGCAGCAGGTCAGGATCCGGCCCGGCGAGCAGCAGGACCAGTTTGCCTGCGGCGAAGAGCAGGGCACCGGTGACCATGACCGGCCGGTGTCCGATCCGATCGACGAGCCGGCCGCCGAGTGGGCCGACGATCCCCGCCAGGATCGGGCCCGGTGTGAAGAGCAGCGCCGCGATCACCGCGTCATACCCCCACCCCGAGGTCAGGAAGAGCACGATCCCGAAGAAGAACGCGCCGAAGCCGAGGTAGAACAGCAGGGAGGCCAGGTTGGCCTGGCGGTGGCTCGGCACCGCGAACAGCCGCAGTTGGACGATGGCATCTTCTCGTCCACGCGACCGCAGGACCAGGACCGGGAGCAGGCCCAGTCCGATCAGGAGGCCGCCGAGAGTGCGCAGATCGGTCCAGCCCCAGGTCTCGCTCTGGACGATGGCCGCCGTGAGGACGCCGACCCCGGCTGCCAGGAGCACGGTGCCGAGGAGGTCCAGTCGGGGGCGTCCTCCTGCGCGGGATTCCCTGAGGATGCGCGCTCCGGCGACGACACCGAGTCCACCCGGGATGAGGTTGACGAGGAACACGGCCTGCCAGCCTCCGAGGTTCACCAACCCTGCGCCGATCACCGGCCCGAAGGCGGCTGCCAGGCCACCGACCGCGCCCCAGATGCCGATGGCCATGGCCCGACGGCCTCGCGGGAATGCAGGCAGGAGCAGCGCGAGCGAGGTGGGGAACAGTGCGGCAGCCCCCACCGCCTGCAGTGCGCGTGCCGCGATGAGCAGGCCGGGCGTCGGGGCGAGGGCACAGAGGAGGGAGGCGACGGTGAAGAGCCCCAGGCCGATCAGGAACAGGCGCTTGCGGCCGACACCGTCGGCGATTCGGCCTGCGGGGATGAGCAGACCGGCGAACACCGCGGTGTAGGCGTTGAGCACCCACGAGAGCGTGACGGTCGAGGAGTCGGGGAAGTCCGCCAGGAGGTCCGGGAAGGCGATGACCACGATCGACAGGTCGAGCGCCGCGACGAAGATGGCGAGCGAGGTGATGGCCAACGTCCGCCAGGCATGTCGGGGGATCGAAGCCTCTGGGTCAGCGTGCTCGATGGACGTCACTCCACACTCCTAGAGCTAGGTTTCTCGGAGAGACTCAGCATGGCAGAAGCTGAGTTCGTTCGCAAGACCCAGGTGGTAGTGTCGGCTCATGATGTGGTCGGAGTACGACAGCGACGTCTGCTCGGTCGCCCGCACGATGGATGTGCTGCAGGACGAGTGGACGGTCCTGCTGCTGCGTGATGTCGTCAACGGGTTGCACCGCTTCGAGGAGATCCGAGACCACCTCGGCATCTCGCGCTCGGTGTTGGCGCGGCGTCTGGATCATCTGGTCGCCCACGGGGTCCTCGAGCGCCACGCCTACCGCGAGTCGGGCGCCCGTGAACGGCAGGAGTACGTCCTGACCGAGCGCGGCGCAGCCCTCCGCAAGGTCCTCATCGCCCTGATCGACTTCGGCGACCGCCACCTCGCAGCGGGCGGTCCCCCGATGATCCCACGGCACCGGGACTGCGGCGCGCCGGTGCACGGTGTCCTGCGCTGCGAGGCGGGCCACGTCGTCCAGGATCCCCCTGGCGTGGAACTGGTGCCGGGGCCTGGCGCACGACGCCGCTGAGCCTGAACAGCCAGACGAAGGGAGGCCATCCGCACGTGACATCGGCGCCGACGTCGGGAGGGGTCAACATGATCGCGATGCAAGATTGCGCTTGTTCGGCACCACGCGGATCAGCGTGCTCAACGAACGTGGAAGACTCCCCGTCGTGTCTTCCACGGCGTCACGCTGCGGTTGTCCAGACCCGATCCGGTTGGGAGAAATCAGTCATCCGTCACAACTGCGGCGATGGTGTCGACCACGGCTTCGGGGCGCTCGGCGTGCAGGAAGTGACCCACACCATCGATCGTCCGTTGTGCCCGGAGGTCGGTGAACATCCTGCGGTCGTGCTCGCGGTCAGGTCCATCCGGCTCGATCCCGTCGTCCGCTCCGTAGAGGATGCTGGACGGGACCGTGATCGGCTCGCCGTTGCCTAGCGCGGACTCAAGCCTGTGGTAGCGCTCGTCCCGCTCCCGCTCGGTGTAGGCGCTCAGCACGATGCGGGCGAAGTCCGGACCGCCGAGCGCCCATGCCGCCCGCTCAAAGGCTTCATCCACATCGTCCAAGGTGGGAGACCAGATCGTCCAAAGGTGGCGACTGAAGCCCAGAGGATCGGCGTGAAGGGTGCCCTCACCCCAACCCGTCGAGAGGAAGAACTGATACCACAGCGCCTGGATCTGCCGGTAGCTCGGCGGATCGCCGTGCTGGCCCCAACTGAGCGCGTAGCCACCCAGGCTGACGAGATGGTGCACTCGGTCGGGTTGGGTCGCGGCGACGCCCTGGACGGCACGGGCCCCCCAGTCTTGGCCGACCAGCACGGCACGGTCGATGTCGCACGCGTCGAGCAGGTCGATGACGTCTTGAGTCAGTGCGGCGAGCTGGCCGCTGCGGGGCGTCGAGTCGTCCAAGAAGCGCGTGGATCCGAACCCCCGCAGATGAGGAGGGAGCACTCGGTGGCCACGCGCCACGAGTCGATTTGTGATCGGAAGCCAGCTGCTGGGGGCATCTGGAAAGCCGTGGACGAGCAACACGGGGAGTCGGCTCGACGTGCCCCCGCTGTTGTGGTCGTGGTACGCGAGCTCGAGGGTCGGGGTGGCGATGGTCGAAGTCACAGGATCTTCGATCCGGTCAGGAGCATCACTCATGGACGAGAGGTGGCGGTCATGGCGGTGCGGACCGCCCAGGTTGATGCCACGAGAGCGAGGGCGCCCGCGGCAGCGAGTGCTGCGGCGATGTCGGCTCCGTTCCAGCCGCTGATGAGTAGCGAACGCATCCCTTCGATGATGTAGGTGACGGGGTTGTAGGCGGCAACGGCCTCCAGCCAGCCGCGCAGCTGCTCGCGGGGGAGGAAGGCCGGTGCCATGAAGAGAAACGGAAAGAAGATGAAGCTTGCGCTCTGCACGGCGGCGGCGTTCCTGGTGATGAGGCCGAGTGCCACGGTGTAGGCGGCGAACCCGATCCCCCAGAGGAGTGAGATGGCCAGGATCACGGCGAGCCCGGCGACACCGGCGGCGGGGTCCACGCCAAGAGCGACTCCAAGACCCACGACCACCGCGACCTGCGCCAGGACGGCTAGGGCGGCGACGAGAACTGGTGCGATGACGATGATCGAGCGGTTGATGGAGGAGGTCAGCATGCGGGTGAAGTAGCCAGACTGGATGTCCTCGACGAGGAGTTGACCGGCCAGCGAGCCGCCGACGGCCGCCGTGAGGATGGGGAGGGGCAGGATGAAGGTCATGTAGTCGCCACCGGCCAGGCGCGTCACGTCGTCGGAACCGCCGAGCAGGCCGTCGTAGACGAACAGGAAGAACACCGAGATCGCGAGGTTGGGAAGGGTCGCCTCGGGGGTGCGGATGATCCGTCGGCACAGTGCGACGGACAGCGTGGTCAGGTCGCTGAGCATGGTCACGCTGCACGCTCCGAGTCCGTGGCGGTCATGGCGACGAACACGTCGTCAAGGGTCGGGGTGATCGTTCGCACCCGGTCGACCTGCACACCAGCGCTTGTGAGGCGGCCAAGGATCTGAACGGCTGATCGCTCGGCATCCTCCACGTCGATGATGAGTTGACGATCGTTCCGCTGGGCGACATCCAGATCCAGGACGAGGAGGGCGGCGTCCAGATCGGGCAGATCCAGGACGACTTGATGCTGCCCTCGACGCTCTTTGAGCTGCCTCGCCGTGCCTTCGGCCACGAGCGATCCTGCTTTGAGGATCCCGATACGGTCGGCGAGTTCGTCAGCCTCCTCCAGGTACTGAGTAGTCAACAGGATCGTCGTGCCGGTATCCCGCAGCCGACGAACCTCGGCCCAGAGGGCCCGTCGGGACGACGGATCGAGTCCTGTCGTCGGCTCGTCGAGGAACACGACCTGCGGCCGGTGAACGAGGCTAAGCGCGAGGTCCAAGCGGCGACGCTGACCACCTGACAGGGTGCTGACCCTTGCCGCGATCTTGTCGACCAGGCCGAGCGCGTTCAACAGCTCCTCAGCGCGATCGCGAGCCGGTCCGCGAGCGAGTCCGCTCACGCGCCCCTGTGCCACGAGCAGCTCATGACAGCTCTGCACCGGGTCGACACCGACGTCCTGCAGCGTCACGCCGATCAGTGACCGAACGAGTCGCGGCTCGTGGGTGACACTGATGCCGCCGACGTGTGCCTGACCAGCGGTTGGCGCGAGAAGTGTCACCAACATCTTGACGAACGTGGATTTGCCGGACCCGTTCGGACCGAGGAGCCCGTAGATCTCACCCGGCGCGACGGCCACCGACACCGCGTCCACAGCCGGGGAAGCGGCTCCGACGTATGTCTTGGTCAATGCCCTTGTTTCGATTGCGTGCACATGTACCTCCATGAACTGGTAACTAGTTTGTCTAGTAATTAGACAGGCTAGTCTGACCCCATGGCAAACGCAACCCCCCGCCCCCAGCGCCAGGAGTTTGAAGAGACGGTGACGGACGGCACCCAGCTCAGCTGGGCGCTGCGTTCGGTCCTGTGGGCCTACGACGACGTCCAGCAACATGTTGCGGACCTGATGGATCTGAGCGAACGAGACGTCCGGGCACTGGAACACCTCATGGAGCGGCCCGACCTCGGACCCGCTGACCTCGCGCTACTCCTTGGAATATCGACCGCATCCTCCACGGTCCTCGTGGACCGGCTTGAGGACGCTGGCCACATCCGTCGTCAGCCACACCCGGAGGATCGCCGCCGCAAGCAGCTCGTCGTCACACAACACGCAAGCGACGAGATGCTCGCGAACCTCCGACCACTCTTCGACATGCTCAAGGCGATCGACGACGACTTCGATGAGCATGAGAAAGCGGTCATCGAGTCCTACCTCCGGAAGGTCACTGATGTCTACGGCCGCTTCACGGCTTGACAAGGCGATCCGATCCCTCCTCGGACGTCTCTACCTTCGGCGAGCACCCAACCCATCCGCGCCATTCCCTGCCATCCTAGGGCAGTAACGAGGGCAGTCAGCGTAGTCCGGCTAGTGGGCGAAGGGCGCCGAATGGACTCTGAGCTGGGAGTTTGTTGGTGGTCAGGGGCGGGGTCGAACCGCCGACCTTCCGAGTTTCAGTCGGACGCTCGTACCAACTGAGCTACCTGACCATGTGGCACTCGGCCTTCGACGGCCGATGTACCGAGCGGACCTGACGGGATTTGAACCCGCGGCCTCAACCTTGACAGGGTTGCGAGCACTCCTAACTGCTCCACAGGTCCTCGGTGAGATATGTAGTTGTGGGCTTCCCCTGGGGTAGGCCGTGCGGGACTCGAACCCGCTCCGCCGGATTAAAAGTCCGGAGCTCTACCCGGTGAGCTAACGGCCCGGCGGCAGCGTACCTGTTCGCCCGTTCGTCGGCCGGCGGGAATGCCCGGTCTGGCGGAGCGGAAAGTGTAGCGCAGATCGCTGCCGTACGCTGTCGCCGTGCCGCACCTTCACCTCCGCCACGACCTGGACGCACACGCACTCCATCAGATCACCGAACTGCTGGACGAGACGACGGAACTGGAAGGACACGCGCCCATCGGTGAGCACAAGATGGCGCACCTGACCGTCGGGGCGAAGGACTGGGACGGGATCCTCGCCTACTCGAGCCCGCATGCCGACGACGAGCACAGCACCTCCGCAGAGGACCGGCTGATCGGATACGCCCATCTGCGCTGGAATGCGGCCGGGGCCGACCCCCGTCTGGCCGTTGAGGTCGTCGTCCACCCGCACCATCGCGAGGAGGGAATCCAGGCTCGTCTCCTCGATGCAACCCGGACCACGGTGGCCCGCGCCGGTGGCGGCCGCATGTTCCTCTGGGTCCACCGGGTCACCAAGCCCGAGGACACGCTGGCCCACGCGATGGGCTTCGACGTCCAGCGCCAACTGGCCTACATGCGCCGTGAGGTCGAGCCCATCCCCGACGTGGCCGACCCCCCCGACGGCGTGGTGATCCGGACCTATCGGGGCCCGGAGGACAACCGGGCATTCCTGGAGGTCAACAACGCCGCGTTCGAGGGCCACCCCGAGAACGGCGGGTGGAGCGCCGAGGAGCTGGAGCACCGGCGGGGCTTCCCCTGGTTCGACCCTGCCGGGCTGTTCATGGCCTTCCGCCAGAACCCCGACGGGTCGGAGGGCGAGCCGCTGGGCTTTCACTGGACCAAGTGGCACAGCCACCCGGACGAGGAGCCACACCCGCCCCTCGGCGAGGTCTACGTCCTCGCCGTGCACCCTCGCACCCAAGGCCTGGGGCTGGGCCGGCTGCTGCTGCGGACCGGTATCCGCCATCTGGCGACCCGGTCCGACTCGATCGTCCTGTACGTCGACTGCGCCAGCACCGGTCCGGTGGCTCTCTACGAATCAGAGGGGTTCGAGACCCAGTACCGCGAGGTGTGCTTCGTCGATGACGTCGAGGCTGCTCGTGCGACGACGCGGGCGCTCCTCCGTCCCGCTGGCTGACCCACAAGAGGTGCGTGTCCTCTCAGTCCGTGTAGTCGGACGCAGGGGATCCAGACCGGCTGCTCTGGCGTCGGGCGGCTGAGCCCACCCGTGTGAGGTCAGCCGGCCGGGGTCCAGGGCGCCCGAGGGGCGTCCCACCAGCGCTGGGCGAGGGCTCGGCGATGCCGCACCTGGAGGTCCTCCTGGACCGCGCCGCCGGTCGTGAACGGCTCGAGGGTGCCGAGCAGTGGCTCCAATTCGGCGTCGGAGACCCCGTGCGTGGCAACGAGGACAGCACCGTCGCTGACCTCCCACTTCGCGAGCCGTGCCGGACGGTCCCCGGAGCCACAGATGCCGAGCACCCACTCACCGGCTTCCTGGGGCTCCTCCCAGGTCGGCGCCCCCTTGAGCGCAGACATGATCTTGGCCGGTGGGATGTTGGCCTGCCGCTTGCGGAAGTAGTTGAACAGCAGCGGCGTCGCGATGCGCTCCGCCAGCCAGTCGACATCCACACCCGTCCGGATGCCGCAGACCACGACGTAGCGATCGCCGACCGTGCGGTACGTCATGCGCACGACGGTCAGTTCCTCATCGAGCACCTCGACGGAGAGGTCGGTCGGCGCCCAGCGACGAGGGCCGGGCGGCAGCGACATCCAGGGGAAGTCGAGGTCGGGCGCGACGAGGTCGACCTCGACCACACCGTCGTCTGCTTCATAGATGGCGGCCGGGTCGTCCTCGCGCAGCTCGTCGTCGAGGGTGTCGTCCTTGACCAGCGTTGTTCCCACAGTTCCGTCCGATTCGAGTTACTCCCGTCACGACGCGCAGCAGCGCATCGCCTGTCACGGGTCAAGAATCGGCAGATCTGTCCGCAGCTTGAGGGTTCAACTTGTACCCCACGCCGCGGACGGTTCCGATCATCGCGTCGTAGTCGGCCCCGAGCTTCGCCCGCAGGCGTCGGACGTGGACGTCGACGGTCCGCGTGCCGCCGTAGTAGTCATAGCCCCACACCTCACTGAGCAGTTGCGACCGCGTGAAGACCCGGCCGGGGTTCGCGGCCAGGTACTTCAGCAGCTCGAACTCGCGGAAGGTGAGGTCCAGCGGCTCACCCTTCAGACGCACGACGTAGGTGGTGTCGTCGATCGTGAGGTCCCCGACCCGCGACACCGTTCCCCCGCCGATGGCCTGCAGCCGGTCCCCCAGCAGACGGATGCGCGTCTCGAGCTCCGCAGGACCCGCCCGCGGCAGGACGATGTCATCGAATCCCCACGTGGTCTTGAGGGCGGCCAGTCCACCCTCATCCACCACGACCAGGATGGGTCGGACCGCGTCCGAGGTTGCCGCAGCACGGCACGTCTGCGATGCGGCCGCAAGATTCGTGGTGGCATCGATGATGAGGATCTCGACGTCCGCGGCCATGTCCAGCGACTCGGGTTCGAGCGCCGCCGTGGTCACCTTGTGATCCAGGAACTCGAGCGCGGGCAGCAGCGCATGGGCACCGCCCGAACTGCCCAGGAGGACGAGCAGATGCATGTCTCTCCTTGGCGTGACGCTGGGCTCGGGCCCAGGACTGACAGTTCGCGGGCGGCCCCAACGCTACCAGTAGGCTTGCTGTCCTCATGACGCCTGCATCATCCGCGACCGTGAAGCTCTTCGCCGCGCTGCGCGATGCCGCTGACACCGCGGAGGTCACCGTCCCTGCTCCGGCCTCGCTAGCTGACGTCCTGATCGCCTTGGAGGGCCGGTTCGGCGAGCGCTTCGCAGCCCGGCTGGAGATCGCGGCGGTCATGGTCGATGGTGTGCCGGTGGACAACCCAACCGAGGTTTCCATCGCACCGGGGGCTGAGATCGCGCTGCTCCCCCCATTCGCCGGCGGTTGAGTGGGTTACTACTGCGATAAATACAGTATTTACCCAGCGCGTTGGCGTGTGACTGGCTACAACAGTCCGCGTGAGTGGACAGGTCAGCATCGGTCGTGCGCTCGGGTCCACCACCCGCGCGGGCATCTACGACCACTTGCGGCAGGTGGACGACGCCCTCACGGTCCGGGACGTCGCCGCCACGTTCGACCTGCACCCCAATGTCGCACGCACCCACCTGGGACTGCTGGCCGATGCCGGTCTGCTGTCGGTCGGGCAACGCAAGCACCCCGGCGGAGGCCGCCCAGCGCGCATCTACCGGGCTCGTGCTGACGTCGACAACAACCAGGTCGCCATCGACAGCGCGGTCCAGCCAGCAGGCGGTGCGGCTGCCGCGCTCATGGTCCGACTGCTGGTCGACCTGCTGGACAGTCCCGGCGGCGCACCGCTGGTCGCCCGCGCACATCAGGCGGCTCGTGAGGAGGGACGTCAGCTGATCACCTCCTCCGCCGGCCGGACGCCGCACCGCCGACTGACCGAGGCGAGTGATCGCACGGTGACGGCTCTTCGGGCGTACGCCCCGGAGATCCGGGTCAGCGGCTCGGGTGTCGACTGGATCGAGGTGGACGGTCTCTCCGACGCCGTCACGCTGGTCGAACGCAAGGACCCGGTGTTGGCCGAGAGCATCGAACGGGGGTTGCTGGCCGGCGCCTTCGAGGCGGCGGGGGTCCCCATCGAGCTCTCGGCGACGGTTGGGGCGCGCCAGGGTCGGTCGTGGCGGCTGCGCGCCTCGGGAGCTCGCGGTCCACGCTCGACCGTCGTGGCTGCGGCCTCCCTGGACGCCCGTGGACAGTCACGCGACGCCGGTGTGGTCGAGGCCATGCGGACCATCACCGACCTGGAACCGGGAGACGTGCTCGAAGTGCTCGCGGAGGGACCAGGATCACCGGCGGTGTTCGCGCGGTGGGCGGACCGGGCCGGCCACGCGCTGATCGCGGTCGAGCGCGCACAGGACCCCGGCGGCCGACCCGCCATCCGACTCCTGATCGAGAAGGCTCGCGCATGAGTGCCCGAACGACCGTGCTCGTGTCTGAGGGCGACTGCTGGCCCCTGGTCCTCGCGACCCGGCTTCGGGCCAGCGGCGACGTCCGCGTGATCCTGCTCGACCGCGGTGCGGACCTCGCTCGCCCAGGCCATCCCTCCGCCGCGCGTGTCCAGGCGGCCGTCGAGGCTGGCGTGGACGTGCTGATCGACACCGAGGCGCTTCGACGCCGCGGGATGGAACCGACCAGCATCGCCGCAGGCATCAAGCCGACGGACATCGCCATGGTCGCCGACCTGTTGGTGGACGAGACCGACAAGGTGGTGTGGTTGTGACCCGCAGCGTGGCCCTCATCCTCAACCAGGCAGGTGCAACGGAGCAGACGACGACGGCCCTGGCCCTGGTCGATCGTCTGGTCGAACGCGGCGTCACCGTCCGGGTCTTCGCCCACGACGAGGCCGCGGTGCTCTCCGCGGGGACGCACCCGGTCGCCCAAGCGGTTGCTGGGCTGATTCGCAAGGGCGTCGAGGGTGGTCCCGTGATCTGGATGACCGAACACGACTCCTCGAGGGCCCTGGGCGTTGAGGGCCAGCAGGCACCAGGGGTTATCGAGGGGGATCACGCCGACCTGTGGCGGATCGCCAGCGATGCCGACCTGGTGCTCAGCGTCGGGGTCGGTGGGTAGCGATGACCCGTCGGTTGGTCAGTCTCATTCGTCACGCACCGGGTGCCCCGCGGGGGAGCGAGCCGTCGCTCGAAGCCAACTCCTACGCGGTGACCCAGGACCTCGATCTGACGGTTGTGCTGTTGCGGGACGCGGTGCGGCTGGCGGTGGGGGCGGGAGAGACGCCGGCCCGGTACATCGCTGGCGCCGCCTTTCCCAGCGCCTCACCGGCCCACGATCTGCAGGCGCTGCTCGAGAGCGGCATCGACGTACTCGCCCACGACGAGGCGATCGCCGGGTTGGGCATCGACCCCAGCGAGTTGCTGCCGGGCGTCCAGGTCGCGGACAACGACGGGATCGCCGCGACCGTGGATGCCGCCGACGGGGTGCTGACATGGTGAGTGCAGGATCCACGCTGGTCCGGCCTCGCCCCGATGCGCCGGCGGTCATGCCCCTCTCGACCCAGCAGGAGGTCGCCGAGGCAGCGCGTGAGATGGATGGCGCCCCCGCGACCACCATCCTGCGGTGGGCCTGGTGGTCGATTCCGCGCTTCTGTGTGACGTCCAGCTTCGGCGCGGACAGCGCCACGTTGCTCAGCCTGGTCGCCCAGGTCGACCCGGACATCCCGGTGCTGTTCCTGGACACCGGCTTCCACTTCGAGGAGTCCCTCACCTACCGCGACACCCTGGTCGAGCGACTGGGGCTTCGTCGGGTGGTCCACGTGCAGCCGTGGCTCTCGGTGGAGGACCAGGCAAGCCTGCACGGGGATGCGCTCCACGACCGCGATCCCGATGCCTGCTGCCAGATCCGCAAGGTGGCCCCCCTCGACCAGGCGCTCGAGGGCTTCGACGGCTGGGCGACCGGCGTCCGTCGGAACCAGGCGTCGAGCCGCCAGACGACACCGGTCGTGCAGCGCGTGGTCAAGGGCGGGCGGTCGCTGCTCAAGGTTGCGCCGCTGGTCAACTGGACCGCCGCGGACGTGGCCGGGCACCGACGGCTACATGATCTCCCGCCGCACCCGCTGACCCTCCGGGGGTTCGGCTCAATCGGCTGCCAGCCCTGCACGTCGCCGGTGGCGGCGGGCGAGGACCCCCGCGCCGGCCGGTGGGCCGGGACGACCAAGACGGAGTGTGGGCTCCACCTCGGGCCCACCCGCAGATCGGAAGACGAGTGACCACAGCAGTCCCGGACGAGCGCGCATCGCAGGCGCCCGCCACCACGCCACCCGCGACCAAGGCAGGTGACCAGATCGACGTCCGCGGTCCCCGCTTCTCCGCCGGGATCACCTTCGTCGTGCTCGCGACGGCATTCCTCCTCGAGGCTCCCGCCCTGGTTGCCGGCCAGGTGATCGTGTTCGCCGTCGCTGCCATCGCCGGCCTGCGCTACTCACCCTACGGGACGCTCTTCCGCGGCCTGAAGCGCCGGCTCGACCTGGGGCCGCCACCGGCGACGGAGGGGGAAGCTGGTCCACGGTTCAGTCAGCTCATGGGCCTGCTGGTCGCCGGCGCAGGGCTCGGTGCCCTGCTCGCGGGGGCGACCACGCTCGGTTGGGCGCTGGTCCTGGTCGTGGTGGCGCTGTCCGGATTGTTGGCCGCCACCGGGCTGTGCGTCGGCTGTGAGCTGTACGCGGTCCTCGCGCGCGTGCGCCGCGGGAAGGTGCAGGCCTGATGGAACGGGCACTCATCCTGGTGGCCGTGATCGTCGTCGTCTTGCTCGTCGGCCGGTGGCGGCAGTCCCGCGACGGGCATGTGGTGTCGACGGTGCTCGACCTCGGTGCTGCTGACGGCAGCTCGAGCCCGCCATCCCGCACTCCCGGGGCGGAGACTTCCGTCGTGCTCGAGGCGCGTGACATCGTCGAGGTGCTGGCTCCGACCACACCGTTGGCCCTGGTCGAGTTCACCGCGCCCGACTGTGCGCCGTGTGCAGCCGTGGCAGCGGTCCTGCACCGGGTGGCACAGGAGCACCCGTCGGTCTCGGTGGTCCAGGTGGATGTGGCCGAGCAACTGGATCTGGCCCGGGCCCATCGCATCATGCGGGCACCCACGACGCTGCTGGTGAGCAACCGCGGCGAGTTGCTCGGGCGTGTAGCCGGTGTGCCTGATCACGAGGACGTGGAGCGACTGGTTCGCCGAGCAACCGAGCGCCTCCTCCTGCTCTCCTGACCTGGCGCGCCGCCGACGCCGTTCCACTGGCATGCGTTGACGCATGCGTGACTTCTCCCGGTGGGGGCGGGTCTGCCCACGCATGCGTGGGCGTCGGCGCACCAGGCCGGACCTCTGTGTCGGCTGACGGCGGGCCGGGTACCCGTCGCCCTGATGGACTCCGCCTCTCCCAACGCCCACAGCTCGGAGTTCGGCGGCGCACAGCAGAGTCAACCGCTCCTCGGTCGCCGAGACCGCCAGGTCGTTCGCCTTGCCGTCGCCTTCGTCGGTCTGTCGGTCATCTGGGGCATTGCCTTCAACGCGACAGCGCTGCCCTTCTTCCCGCTGGTCGTCGTTGGAGGTGTAGTCACGGGCCTGGTCGGCTTCTGGGTCCGGCGAGCACCGGACGAGGCTGAACCCGGGTTCGCCGTCACGCCCCGGCAGGCCGGCATCGCTGTGCTGGCGGCCCTGGTCCACTTCGGGATCGGGCACCTGCTCTTCGCGGTGGCGGCTCAGGTCGTGCCGGCGCTGACGGCGACGGCTCTCGAGGTCTACCAGCGGACGGACTCGATGCCGGTGTGGGGGCAACTGCTGCTCGGTGCCGTTCTGACCGCGGGACTGGAGGAGGTGTTCTGGCGTGGCGCGTTCACGCCCATGATCGCGGAGCGGGTCCGCCCTCGACTGCCGACCAGCTTCGGTACCAAGCGGCGGGGGACGGCGATGGTCCTGGTCTCGACGGCCGGTTACGCCCTCTTCCACGTCGCCACGCTGAAGATCGCGCTGATCGCCGCCGCCGCGCTGGGCGGGCTGGTGTGGGGGACGCTGCTGCTGCTCACCCGCTCCGTGGGTGTGACGATCATCGCCCACGTCCTCTGGACCAGCCTGATGATCCTGTTCCCGCCCTCGCTCGGCTGACGTCAGCTTCCCCGCGGCGAGGTCAGGTTCCCCGCGGCGAGGCCAGGTTCCCCACGGCGAGGCCAGGTCCCCCGCGACGAGGTCAGGTTCCCCACTGCGAGGCCAGGTTCCCCACGGAGAGGTCGGGTTCCCCGCGGCGAGGTCAGGTTCCCCACCGGGAGGGTCAGGTGCCCACGACCCCGCCGTCGGACTTCCAGATCGAGACCACGCCCGGACGAGCGGGACGGCCGGCGTCAGGGTACTGCGAGATCGGCTCGGTGATCGTGCCGCCGTCACCGGGGTGCTGGACGGCGAGGAAGAGGGTCCGGCCATCAGGCGTGAACTCCGGCCCGCAGGCCTCGGCGCCGACCGGGACGGTGCAGAACTGCTGCACGTGCCCGCGCTCCGAACCCGTGAGCGGGACGAAGTGGAAGGCGTCGTTGATCCCCAGTCCGCCCGGCTGGCCATCAGTGGCCAGCAGCAGGTCCCCGGTCGGCGTCATCCGGGAGTTGTCCGGGGCCGAGATCGGCGACACCTGCGACTTGTCGAAGCCGCCGTAGAACGTCTCCGGGTCCTCCGGGTCACCGCACAGCAGCAGGAAGTCCCATGAGAACGTCTCTGCCGTCCCGGTCTCCCCGTCCTCGACGATCTCGATGACGTGGCCCCACGGGTTCGGGGTCCGGGGGTTGGCGGCGTTGGCGTCCTCCGGCTTCTCCCGGTCGGTGTTGTTGGTCAGGCAGACGTAGACGTAGCCGGGCCGGTCCTGATCAGGTGTGACGTCCTCAGGCCGGTCCATCGGGGTCGCCTCGAGGATGTCGGCCGCCAACCGGGTCCGGATCAGGACGTCGCCCTGGTCGGTGAAGCCGTTCTCCTCGGTCAACCCGTTCTCGCCGAAGACCAGCGGGACCCACCGCCCCGTGTTGGTGTCCTCGAAGACGGCGACGTAGAGCGTCCCCTCGTCCAACAGGCTTCCCGCCTCCTCCGCTGACATCGCCGGGTCGTAGACGCCGTCGGAGACGAACTTGTAGAGGTAGTCGAAGCGCTCGTCGTCCCCGAGGTAGGCAACGACGTTTCCCTCAGGCGTCACGGTCATCTCCGCGCCCTCGTGCTTGAAGCGTCCGAGCGCCGTCCGCTTCTTCGGCGTCGAGGTCGGGTCGTAGGGGTCGATCTCGACGATCCAGCCGAAGCGGAAGGGTTCGGTGGGCTCGAGCGTGAGTTCGAACCGGTCGTAGAAGCGCTCCCACTTCCGACCCGATGCCAGCGGGATCGGGTCGGGGTCCGGCTGCTCCTCGGATTCCTCGCCCTCGATCGGCCCGACCGGCGTGTCGGTCGAGGTGTCCACAGGTGGGGGCTCGGGCTCCTCCACCTCCTCCTCGAACTCGATGCCGTACCGCTCGTGAGACAGGCGGATCTCGTCGTCGGCGTCGGGAACCTCGCTGTCCTCCCGCAGCCCGAAGTACTGGTTGAAGTTCTCCTCCGCGGTCAGGATCGTGCCCCACGGGGTCTTCCCACCGGCGCAGTTGTTGAGCGTCCCCAGGACCTGCCGGCCGGTGCCGTCCGCGGAGGTCCGCAGCAGCGGATGGCCGGCCGCCGGGCCCGTGATCTCCATCGGCGTGAAGGGCGTGATGCGGCGGTTGAGCGGCGCGCCACGGCGGTAGTTCATACCACCGTCCCGGCCGGTGTAGATCTCGACGATCGAGCCGCCGTGGGCGTTCAGGTCGACGTCGACCTGGTCGGCGGTGGGGTTGTCGGGGTCGTAGCCCGCGAACATCAGCTCGGGGTTGGTGTACTCGTGGTTGACCCAGAGCAGCCCGCTCCGGCTCTCCTCGCCACCGCGCGTGGCCGGCAGGTAGGCGACGAAGTCGTTGTTGTAGCCGAACGCACCGGCCTGCTGCTCTGGCGTGACGTTGGAGTAGTCGCTGTTGAGTCCACCAACGCCGGGGAGGATCGGGTCACCCCAGCGGATGAAGGTGCGCCACTCATAGCCGTCGGGAACCCGGACGGTGTCGGCGGTGTTCGGCGGGACAGGTGTGAACCCGATCTGTGAACCGTCCTGGGCCAGGCTCCGTTCGGCGGAGCTGATCTCCAGGGCGCCGGCGAACCCGACGACCATGCCGACGACGGCCGCACCCTTGAGCATCTTGCGGCGGGAGATGGCCCGCTCGGCCACCTCGGCGAAGGTGTCCTGCGCGCCCGCGTTCGGCGCGTCCTTGTGACACTCGTCGTTGCACTTGTAGGTGCAGGTGGCGTAGGTCCCGGAGTGCCAGTCACCGAACAGCGGCAGCGAGCGGCGGGGCAGCTTTATCATGGCGTGGTGGTCCTTCGTTACGTGGGGAACTCGGCACGATCGGGGGATTCCGCGTCCATGTGTGGGTTTGGCCCCGATCGTGGCCAAGCCCGGACGTGGGCGTCAGAGGTCCTCGAGCGGTCCAAGGTCCAGCCACAGGGTCTGCCCGATGGCGTCGTCCAGGCCGTCGTTGTCCGTGGCGACGATCACGTTGCCGTCGGCCGAGATGGCCATGCCCTCGGCCTTGTCCGGGGTCCAGATCGAGCCCGCTTCGAGCGCGGGCAGCAGGTCGACCAGCAAGGTCTTCGGTACCACCGTCCGTGGGTCGTCGTAGGGCGCGAACGTGGCGGCGGCCAGGTCGATGCCGTACACCCGCTTGATGCGCGCGTCGGTGCCGAGCTGGTTGTCACGCTCGATGACGGCGAACGTGCCGTCCGGCAGGGGGGTCAGCTCGGAGAGGCCGACCCAGCCACCGGCCGGTGACTCGACCGCGTCCAGCTCGTAGTCGGCGAAGGTCCACGTGCTGGTCGCAACCTCGTACCGTCCGATCTTGACGATGCCGGGATCGTCGTCGGCCCACTCGCGCTGGATGACGGTGTAGAGGAACTCGGAGGTGTCCTCACCGGTGACGGCGACGCCCTCGAAGCCGGACGACGTTGCCTGATCAACCAGCGCCGGGGGCAGCGTGATCTCCTCGGTGACGACGCCATCGTCCCCGATCTTGACCAGCGCGTTCGGGCGCTCTTCGATCGCGCCGTCATAGCGGCCCTCCGACGCGATCCACCAGCCGCCCTCAGGGGCTGGAGCAACGCCCTCAGCATCCAGGGAGAACGACGCACCGGTGATGGCCGTCCTCGCCGTGATCGCCGCGGGTGAGGTGCCGGGATCGACGTCGTAGAGGTAGGAGACGCCCAGGATGGAGTCACTGACCGCAGCCATGCCCTCCGGGCCGGTGGCCAGGCCGGACAGCGCCACCCACGGGACCGGGACCTCCCCGGTGCTGGCGACCTGCGGGTAGGCCGGCTCGGTGTCCTCGGCGTCGTAGTCGTAGAGGGTGATCAGGGGGGGGAACCCGTCCTCGGCGTTCTCGGCGGCCACGACGAAGAGGTCACGGTCGCCGATGGCCTTCAGTCCCTCCGGACCGCTGCCGGTGGGAAGCAGCTGCACGAAGGTGGGGGCGCCGTCGCTCACGTCGTAGACGCCGATGACGTTGGTGCGCTCGGCCCCGACGAAGAGGAAGGTCGTCTCGCCGTCGTCGTACACCCCGGTCTCGACACCCTCGGGCTCGCCGCCCTTGTTCTCGCTGCGGCCCTCGTTGTAGTGGCCGGCGCGGATCTGCTCGTACTCGAAGGTGTTGCCCGAGTCGTACTCGACGGTGCCGTCGACGCCCCAGATGGTGAAGCCACGCGAGCCGCCCTCGTTGCCGTCGGCGTCCTCGTAGTCGCCCTCGTTGGCGGTGGAGAAGCTGTCGCTGTCGATCCAGCTGACGGCGTCGGGCTCGCGGCGCTTGGTGATGGTCTCCGTCAGTTGGATGTCCCCGTTCTCCTGGGGACCGATCTCCTCCTCGGTCGCATCGACGCCCTCGACCGTCACCTCCCCCGCGGAGAAGTCGCTGGTGACGGTACCCGTCGCGAGGTCGACCACGACGAGGTGGTTGTTCTCCTGCAGGCTGACCGCCGCCAGGTTCTCGTCGTTGATGTCGACGTACTCGACCTCGGGGTCGTCGGGCGCGACCTCGGCCAGACCGTCCAGGTCGACCGGTGTGGCGGTCCAGTCGTTCGGCTGGTCTGGGATCGTGGCGTCGAGGACGACGAGGAAGCCACCCGGCAGCTGCGGGATCAGGCCGTCGTTCTCATCCTCGTCCCGCTCGTTCTCGATGGCGATCGCCGCATACTCCCCGCTCGGGGAGACCGCGATCGCATCCGGCTGACCGCCCAAGTCGATGGTGCGGATCTCGGTGCCGTCATCGGCGTCGGCGATGATCAGCTCACCGGACGGGTTGTCGAAGTCGGGGGAGGTGTTGAGTGCGACCAGCAGGTAGTCGCCGAGCACGGCCACGCTGGTGGGCTCACCGTCGTAGGCGATCGTCCCGGCGTCCTGCGGATCGCTTGGGTCGGCGATGTCGACGAAGCCGATCGCGTTGTTCGGCGAGTCGCTGTAGATCAGCGTCTGCCCGTCGGCGGTGACGTCGGCGATCTCGGCCGACTCGCTGCCGGCCGTGGTCACGTCGAAGGTGCCGACGTGGGTGAAGGTCCCGCTTGGCTCGACCGGTGTGTCGGTCGGCGTGTCGGTGGGCGTCGGCGTGGGCTCAGGGATGTTGCCCGTCGCGAGGTCACACGCCGTACCGGTCGTGTTCGGGCCACAGATGATGTCGTAGGACCCACCAACAAGGAACTCGGCTGTCGCGGGCGGGAGCATGTCCCCGTTGGAGAGGAGCACCACGGTGGTGCCGTCCAGGTTGGCGGCTGCAGCCGCGAAGCCGGACGCCCACCCCAGCTCCAGGTAGCCGTCAACCAGGATGACCCGCTCCACGCCTGGCCCGGCGTCGTCGATGTACTGGGCGATCGCGGCCGCGGTGATGGCCCGGTCGTCTCCCGCCAGGCGGGTGACCACGAAGCCGCGGGACTCGAGGTCGATGACCACCTCGTCGGCGATGGCGTCGACCCCGCCGAGGACGAGGAGCTGCTCGAGCGTCGAGGTCTCCAGTGCCTCCAGCGTGGTGTCGGTCAGGGTGTCCGTGTCGGTCAGGAACGTCGGCAGGCCGAAGCCGGCACCCAGCGTTCCTCCACCGATCGAGTCGGCGAAGACCGACGTGGGGTTGCCCTCGGCTGGGTAGGCACGCGCCACGACACCGGTCAGGGCATCGGTCCCCTCGGCCTCGAAGATGGCCTCGGCGGTGCCGAAGCGTGTCGCCCCGCCCAGGCGGGTGACATCCAGGCCCACTGCAACCAGTGCATCCTCGACGGCCTGGGACACGGCGTCGACGCCACCGAGGATGGTGGCGGACGTGGCGCCCAGCCGCTCGATCTCCGTCGCCGCCGAGTCGCTCAACTCGTCGGTGTCCGTCAGGACCAGAGGCCCCTCGACGGCTCCTTGGATCAGCCCGCCTGCCAGGGAGTCGATGGAGACGTCGTCACGAGCGATGACCACGTGCTCGGCGCTGTTGAACAGCAACCCACTCAGGGCGAGCGCATCGTCGGCGGCGGTCCCGTCCGAGTCGAGTTGGGCCAGCGCTGGTGGACGGGAGAGCAGGGTCACGGCCAGGAGGAGCGCAAGGCCGGCAGCAAGCATGACCCGGGGGGTGGTCAGGCCGAATCGGGTGTCCATCACGACGGTCTTTCGGTTGCGGGCGACGGTGCAGCACCGGACGGACCCGGCGCACTGGCACGAGTCGTAGAGGTCGGACTTGTCCGAGACGTGTTCGCCGTCTGAACGACAGACACGTGATCGGTGACCAACAGCCGAACGCGGTCACGTCGGTTTCAGTCCCGCACCCACCGGATAGGGCCACCGGAGCCGGCCCCCGACCCCCGTGCCGACGATTGAATCGACAACCTCAAGGACACCCACATGCTCGGACTTGGAATCGTAGGAACCATCTTGGTGGTCCTGCTGATCATCTACCTGGCGAAGCGGGTGTGAGACCACACGCCGCGCCCACACGAACGAACGGACCTCCCTTGGTGAGGTCCGTTCGTCGTCGGGCAGGTCCTACTGGCCGAGGAGGCCGCCGATCGGGGCGAGCAGGGGGCCGACCGGATCGAGCAGGCTGGGCGCCACCGTGATCTCGATGCCGAACTCGATGCTCACCTCAACCTGGACACCCAGCGCTGCCAGGGCCTGGAGATCGTCGGTCGGGTTCGGCACGTCGAAGCTCGGAGCATCGATGAGGGGCTCGTCCTGGCCGTCGAAGTACGTGCCGTCGCCGCCGTCCCAGTTGTGCCAGTTCTCCGCGCAGTAGGCGTTGCGTGCGTCGCGCTCGGCATCGCTGGCTGCCGTGGCCTGGCGAATCAATCCCGCAAGCTCGGCTGATCCGCTCTCGATGCCCTGCGCCACCAGGTGGGCGACCGGCTCGGGCGCATAGGTCATCAGCCACGCCGCATTCCAGGCCCGTTCGCGCCACTCCTGGATGACCTGTTGGACGGCGAACCCGGTCAGCACGTCGTCGTCGGGGTTGGTGTCCCAGGTCGGGTCGAACCGGGCGATCATCTCTGGGCTCAGGTCATCCCCCACGTTGTTCAGGAACTCGTTGACGCGTTCGTGATCCGGCTTGCGGCTGTTGCCGTCTGCGTCGGTCAGACCGATGTCGTCGAGGACGAATGGCAGATCCCGGTTGATGTGGGCGTTCATGCCCATAAGGAAGTTGCCGGTCGAGCTCAGCTCCTGCGCGTCGGCCGAGGCGAACGCCTCGCGCCAGACCGGCGGCACGTCGCTGACGCGGTTGTGCCGCCAGGCGCGCTGCGGACCCAGGTAGTACTCGGCGAAGACGGCGTCGTAGTGGTGCATCCACGGGACGTCGTCGTAGAAGCCGGGAATCTGGGAGGACTCGTAGTAGGCCTCGGTGGTCCGCATGTAGCCGAGCTGGAAGATGGCGTTGTGGTCGCACCGCCGTGCCAGCTGGTGGAACGTTCGCGACATCGAGCGGAGGACCGATTCGACACACCGGTGGCTGCCCCGCTTGCAAACGTTGGAGTCGGAGGTGTCGAGGCCGGGTGTGAAGCCGGGGATGAGCTCTCCCCAGTTGACGAGGGGCGGGGGCTCGTCGGCGACCGCCTGGGTGGGGGCCAGCAACGCGACCACCAGGGCGAGGGCGGTCATCACGCGGTTCCGGCGGGCCATGGGCGCGCTCCTCTCGAGGTCGACGTTGGTCTATGAGTCCTAGGGAGTCATGGGAGCATCGGCCTCTGCCGCCGAATGCTTGAGCAACTGGTGGTCCAGCGGTGACGTCCCTGGGTTGGAAGCGAACCCGGCGGTCCACTCCGGCTGGCTACCCTTGGGCCGTGACGACGAAGACAGCGGCGGCGCCCGACGACGCCGACGCGGAGCCTGGCGCCCAGGCGCCCCGTGCCACGAGTGCTCGGCCGGCGGTCGGCCACCGAAGCACAACCCCCTTCATCATCACGGGCGCGCTGATCGCCGCGTACTACGCACTGACCATGCGGGCCCTCGACGGACTCCAACTGCACAACGACCTCGGGATCCAGTACTACCTGGCGCGTGTCACAGCCGAGGGCGGAATCCCCCTCATCGACTTCGAGCACGGCTGGAACACGCTCAGCTGGTACTACTCGGCGACGCTGTACACCCTGGCCGACGGCAACGCGACCGTCTGGGTGAACCTGTGGGGCCGAGGCGGGTTCATCATGGCGGCCGTCGCCATGATGGTGATCCTGTGGCGGGCCCGGGTTCCCGCGGGCTGGGTCGCCGGGATCGCCCCGCTGTGGATCGTCCTCACCCACGTCGCTCACAACAAGTACGCCATCCCCACCATCTGGGTCGCGATCCTGCTGCCCGTCGGCACGGTGCGCGTGTCGTGGCAGCGCGCTCTTCGGGTGGGCCTGGCCGCCACGGTCTTCTGGGCCCACGTCGAGCTTGCGATCCTGCTGGCGATCGGCACGGCCATGTTCGATCTCGTCGGTCGACGGGATGCCCCGATCTCCGAGCGCGTGATCACGATGCTCCACGCCCCGGCTGGGGTGGTCGTGGGGCTGGTCTCACAGATCGCGGTCTACAGCCTGGTCGGGCTTCCGGCGACCGAGTTCCTCCAGCAGGCGATCGGCAACTGGACGGTGACCGACTTCGGCCCCCTGTTCGACTTCCCGATCCTCGCGCCGGAGACGATCCGGCTGGCCCTGTTCCCCATGCTGATGCTGGTGCCGTTCGTGCCGCTGCTGTGGCGGCGGCTCTCCGACCCAACGCGGCTGCTGGCGCTGTGCAACCTGGCGCTGGGGCTGATCGCGATCCGGCGTCAGGGCGACAACCACGCCGCCGCGGCGGGGACTCTGGCTGCGCTGGTCATCGCGCTGGGCGCACTCGACCTCTCGCGGGAGTGGCATGCCGTGCGCGCGGCCGTGGCGCGGCTTCGACCAGCCAGACCAGCGACGATGCTGGCCGGGATCGGCGGGGTCGCCTGGTACATGGCGGGGATCGCCGTCGGCTTCCAGGTCGCCTCGTTGGCGGCCATCGTCGGCCTGACCGTGTTCGCCCTCGCGGCGGTCGTCGCCGAGCGACAGAGCCAGCTGACCGCGTCAAGCGTCGGCGCACTGCTCGCCGCCGCCGCCGTGGCCGTGACCGGTGTGGGCGGGCACCTGGTCGACATCGTCGGGCAGGACGATGCGCTGGGGGAGACCACCGCGATCACGGCAGCCGTCCAGCCCGAACTGGACCGCTGTCTCCAGGGGTCGGACTCCCGCGACGTGTGGATCGTGCCCTCACCGCTGACGCTGTACGACACCCTCGAGGTCACCAACCCGACCCCCTTCTTCGCCTTCTGGTACAACCTCGAAAGCGAGCGGGACCGGATCATCGGGCTGATGGACGACGGGTCCATCCCCGCAATCCTGCAGGTGGGTGCGTGGCCGCAGTCGATGGCGTCGACCGTGCCGGAGATCGAGGCGCGATACCGGGCGTGCGCCAGCGGACCGGTCGACGGCTCGCCGCGCGACTTCACCGTCTGGGTCCAGACCAACTGACGTTCGCTCGGCCGGTCCGTCGAGTCGCCCGGCTTGACCGCGGTAGCAGACTGGTCACCATGACCGACCGCCTGGAGCAGAACAAGAAGACCGTGGAGGCCTTCTACGACCTGATGTTCAATCACGACCGCCCGGCGGAGGCAGTCGACCGCTACGTCGGTGCCTCCTACGTCCAGCACAATCCGGACGTGGGAGATGGCAAGCAGGCCTTCATCGAGTACTTCGAGCGGATGGCCGCCGAGTATCCCGGCAAGCACGTCGAGTTCGTCCGATGCTTCGCCGACGGCGACCATGTGATCCTCCACTGCCGTCAGACCTGGCCCGACGATGTCGTCTACGCCGGCATCGACATCTTCCGCCTCGACGAGGACGGAAAGGTGGTCGAGCACTGGGACGTGCTGCAGGTGGTGCCCACGGAGTCGAAGAACTCCAACACCATGTTCTGACCCCTTACAGCAGCCCGTCTACCCCCGCACGACCAGATACACCTGCGTCGCCGTGGACGTCGTCGAATCCTGCACGAAGGCGATGCGGGACCCGTCACCCGAGATGGAGGGAAAGGTCAACCCGCCGCCCGGCTCCGGGGCGATCTCGGTTCGCACGGTGTCCGTCGTGAGGTCCACCGAGATGATGGTCGGGTCCGTCCCGGGCTCGCCAGCGCCGACGAGCTGACCGTCGGTGGTCGAGGCCACCACCACAGACCCGTCGTCGGTCAGGGACACGCCGAACTGGCCGGTCGAGCCGCTGATGACACCTGCCGGGGCGGGGGTCCCGTCGGCCAGCCGGTCCACCAACCGGGTCTCCCCCGAGGCCACGTCGTGGATGTACAGGTGGGCCGTCCCGTCAGCCGACAGGTCGTCGTCGGTCAGGTTGGTGGCGGTGCTGGTGAACGCCACGGTGGAGCCGTCGGCGGACATGGTGAGCTCGTTGACCGGCTGCTCCGCGGGCTGGCCGTCCACGCCGCGACTGACGAGCTGAGCCGAGGTGCCGGCCTCGACGTCGATCAGGAACGCCTGGGGCAGCTGACTGCCCGTCTCGGCCTCACGGGTGGTCAGCACCGCGGCCGACGAGCCGTCCTGGCTCAGCCACAAGCTGCTGGCCTCGCCGAAGGACTGCTCGGGACCGCCCAGGATTCGCTCACGGTCGGCGCCGTCGGCCCGTTGCCGGAACACCGCGCCGCCGATCGCAAAGGCCACCCACTCCCCGTCGCCGCTGATGACCACCACCGATGGCGCGTCGTCATCACCGAACGCGGCCTCGACGTCCGTGACGTGGAACGGGGCCGCCGTGGTCAGGTCGAAGACCTGGATCTCGTTCCGCTCCGGCCCCACGGAGGCGGACACCACACGGGTCCCGTCGGTGGAGAGCGACTGCGCCGACAGCAGCGCCTGGTCGCCGGAGTCCGGCGTGCCCGGCAGTTCCAGCGTCGTCTCGGCCGCCAGATCCCTGACGAAGGCGCCCAACTCTGCCTCCTGACCCAGGCGGGTGAACGCGACCACGGACCCGGTGCCAGCGAGATCGGGCTGGAAGGCGTCGTCCGGGTTCGGTGAGCCGTCATCGTTGACCGATACCAGCTGACCGACCCCCGGCTCACCCCGCGGCGGTGCGGGTGGACCGGCATCCAGCGCCTCCACCTCGGCAACCAGCTGCGCGTCCACCTCGCTGATCGGCGCGGCGATCAGGGTCTCGACCTCCGGGACGTCACCGCCAGCGGTGATCAGCGGGGCGGTTGCCGGGGGAATCCCGGGCAGGTTCAGCGCCAGCAGCGGCGCGCCGAGTTCGGCCGCGAGCGCTGCAGCGGAGAGCCCCCGGGTCCAGCCCAGGTCCTCATAGGGGTTGAACAGAACGACCGTGCGCTGACCGGTCGGGTCGAACCCGAGCAGGCTGGTGGCGATGGCGGAGGCGGTGTCGGCCCGGTCGGTCCCGTCGACACGGCGCGGGTTGGGCACGGCGTCGAACACCGCCCGCGACAGTGCCAACTCACCGCCGAGCAGGACAGACTGCTCCGGTGTGTCCTGGCCGAGCCAGGTAGCCACCGAGCTCGGGAGAGCCTCGGTCGGCGAGATGACGATCGGGTGCTGGCCCGCAGCCGCCCAGGTCCCGGCGGTGACCGAGTCGGCCCAAGCGGCCGTCGGGTTCTCGGGCGGTGAGAACCCACGCGCGATGGCCACCTGGCCGGTGTCGCCGAAGCGGGCCCTGACCTCGGTGGCGACGACGACCGCGGTCTCGACCCGGCTGGGTCCGGCCAGTCGCACGACCTCGTACCCGTCAGCGACCAACTCGTCCTCGACGGACTGGCCGACGGCCAGCACCCCACCCAGGATGTACACGCGCCCCCCATCGGGCAGGACCCGCGCGATCTCGTCACTGGTGGTGGGCGGGAGCGAGTCGGTCCGGGTGTAGAGCAGCGGCCCCTCGCCGGTCAGCGGTGAGCCGGCGAGGGAGTCGGCGAAGGTGTCATCACGGCTGAGCGTCACCGACTGGGCGATGCCGTCCTCGAACCGTGCGGCCGAGACGGCGATGGCGAAGTCGATGGGATCCAGCGGTCCGATGCGCTCCGTCGTCGCCGGGTCCCCGTCGACCGCGGCGGGCACTCCAGCCGTGACCGGGCCCGACAGCAGGGACACGACCCCGAGCAGCGTGGCGATCACGACGAGGACGATCCGTCCTGGCTGGTGGCGGTGGGATGACATGGTCGTACTCCGGTCGGCTGCTTCACCGGAAGGCTAGTTCGACTGCGACCCCATGCCGGGTACGACGTGGTATCCGGCGGCGTCAGCAGACCGTCTCCGCAGCCACGTCAGTCGGCTGGACTCAGCGTTCGACGCATCACCAGTCGTGGCATCCCGGACGCCGTCGCCTCGGTCACGCCGATGACCTCGAAGCCCGCGGGTTCGAACATGGATCTGGTGCCGACGAAGGCCATCGTGGTGTCCATCCGGCCGTCGGGGTTGGCGGGGTAGACCTCAACAGCGGGCGCACCCGCTGCGCCTGCGTAGGCCACCGCACCCTCGATCATGTGAGCCGTCGCCCCCTGCCGACGATGGCCACCACGCACGATCACGCAGATGATGCACCACACCTCGACGTCATCCACCGGCCGGATGACCCGGCTGCGGACCAGCTTCGGTGTCGCCTGGCGTGGGGCGATGCTCACCCAGCCGATCGGCACACCGTCCGCGTAGGTGATGACGCCTGGTGGCGTCTCCCCCTCGACGACCGCGCGCATGGCGGTCTCTCGGTCCTGGCCGCCGAACGCACGGATCTGCCCCTGCGTGAGGCGGTGAGACAGACACCAGCAGTGGGACCCCCGCCGGTTCGGGTTCACCACATCGGCAAAGTCCTCGAACCGGTCGCTGGTCAGCGGGTGGGTGCGGTACTGGGCCACGTGAGGTGGAGCGTAGTCGCCGACAAACGTTCAAGACAGCCCGGCCGGGGATCGGAGAGGCTGCACGGCATGAGTGACATCACGGTCATCGGTGCCGGGGTCATCGGCCTGTCGACGGGCATCCGCCTGGCCGAAGCGGGCCACCAGGTTCGGATCCTCACCAAGGCCATGCCCGAACAGACCACCTCGGCCGCGGCAACGGCCATGATCGGTCTGGCGTTCGCCGAGCCCATGGACAAGGTCCCGCAGTGGGAGGCTGCCACCCACCAGGAGATGGGGAGCGTCATGGGCGAGCCAGCGAGCGGCGTGCGACGGCAGTCATGTCTCCTCGGCTCGCGGACCAGCGACGCGCTGCCCCCGGGGATCGACGCCTGGGACGGGTTCCGGCTGGCCGACACGGCCGAGCTGCCGAACGGATTCGAGCATGGCTTCTGGATCGACATGACCGTGGCCGACATGACGGCCTACCTGCCCTACCTCACCAGGCGGTTTGGTGCCCGAGGCGGCGCGCTCGAGATGCGTGACGTCGCGTCGCTGGCGGAGCTGGGCGACGGCGTGGTCGTCAACTGCTCCGGCCTGGGCGCTCGGGTCTTGGCCGACGACGACACCATCACGGGTCAGTGGGGGATGCACGTCGTCGTGCGGAACCCTGGTGTCGACGCCACGTTCATGGAGGGGCCACCCGGGCAGGCGCAGTGGGTGGCATGGATGCCGCACGGCGACCGAGTCCTGATCGGCGGCGTGCTCGACCCTGACCGTGACTTCGGCCAGCCCGACGCCGCTGTGGGCGACCAGCTGCTGGCTGCCGCTGTGGCTGCGAACCCCACACTCGCCGGAGCCGAGGTTCTGGGCATGAACGGCGGTCTACGGCCGGCTCGCCCGGTCATCCGCGTGGAGCGAGACCCAGACATCACACCTCAGACGGTGGTGCACAACTACGGCCACGGAAGCCTCGGCGTGACCCTGTCGTGGGGGTGTGCGGACGAGGTCGTCACGCTGCTGGGCCAGTAGGCGGGCTTCACGCCGCCTGGTGGTAGAGGAAGGCAGCGTCGGCACCGCCACCCTGGCCGAAGGCGATGCTGATGTTCAGGTGGGCCATCGCCTCCAGATAGCGGGAGTTGGCCAGGGGACCAGTGACGACGGGGGCGTAGCCGAGGTCAGCGGCAAGTTGCTGGACGGTTGCGACGGCCTCGCTGTCGTCGCCGGCCAGGAAGGCCGTGGTGAGTCGACCGTCACGGTCCAGCCGCTCTGCATCCATCACCGTCGCGAAGATGGTGTTGAAGGCCTTGACGACCCGCGCGTCGGGCAGGAGCTGCTGGACGTGCTCCCCTGCCGAGGGTGCCGAAGGTTGCATTGGCGAGTAGTCCTCGTGCAGCGGGTTGGTGGCGTCGACGACGATGGTGCCGTTGAGCGCAGGCGCAAGGTCCGGCAGGACCGAGTCGATGACCCGGTAGGGCACCGCCACGATGGCGATGTCCGCATCACGGGCGGCGTCGTACATCGCGGCCACCGCGTGCGTGGTCGTCGCTGCCACCTCCTTCGGGCGTCGGACACCGAACGTAACAGCGTGTCCGGCGTCGGCGGTGAGTCCGGCGAGGCCTCGTGCAACGGGTCCGGCACCGAGAAGAGCAACGGTCAAGGGGGTGGGGACGGTCATGGGCTTCTCCTGTAGGTCCGCGGGCTGATGTGCCAACAGCATGGCCGCTGCTCTCCTAACTCGCAATAGGTAAAACCGTTTATCCTATTGCGAAGCCACGTACGGTAGCGGACGTGACTCTCACCCGACGAACGTCCTCGCCCCCGGCGAGCAGTACGGCGCTGCTGGACTTCCTCAACAGCCATGCGTACGAGGGCCACCCGGACGACCTCTCGACCTTTGCGGCTCACCCATCCGATCGAGTCGAGGACCTCCGTCGTCTGCGCGACCTTCTCCGCGGGCTCGTGGCCGACTCGTCCTCGCAGTCCAGACGGGACGACCTCTCTGACTGGATCGGCACGACGCCACTGATCCTCGGGATGGACGCAGACGGGTCGCTCGTCATCCGGCCTGGTGACGACACCCACACCGCAGCCATGCTCGCAAGTGTCCTCGAGCTGCTACGCGACGGGTGGTGGCAACGTCTGCGGCTGTGCGCGAACGTCAAGGAGTGTGGGGTCACGTTCATCGACGAGTCCAGAGGGGGGCAGCGACGGTGGCACGCGGTGGAGACGTGTGGCAACCGCATCAACTCCCGGCGACACCGCGCACGGCAACAGTCCTGACCGCGGCACACCTGTTCGCACCGGCCGCGACCCTGACGCCTCCGGGTCTCGGCCAGTGGCACCCTTGATCCTCCGTGTCTCAGCCCAACCCCCAGCCCGCCTCGGACGCCCGGCCAGACTCGGCTGCCCCGAGCCGTGCGGCTCGAGCCATCCCGCGGTGGCGTCGAGCCCTCCGACTGACGTACCTGGTCCTGGTGCTGGCCGCGTTTGCCGTCGCCATCGTGTCGCGACGGGACGACCTGGCCGACCAGGCCCGATCGCTCGAGGCCCTTCCGATCACGGCGTCGGCGCTGCTCGGCGCGGCCGGCGTCGCCGTGAGCGGGCTGGTGTGGCGACGGATGATGGTTGGGCTGGACGCCGACCTGCCGCTCTGGGCGTCCGCCAAGATCTTCTTCGTCGCCCAGCTGGGCAAGTACCTCCCGGGCAGCCTGTGGCCGGTCCTCGCCCAGGCGGAGATGTCGCGGGACTTCGACGTACCGAGTCGCACCGCCGTCGCGGGCCAGACCCTCTTCATGTGGGTGCACCTGATCACGGGCGCGATCCTCGGGATTCCGGTGATGGCCGCCGCCGGACTGCTGCCGATCTGGACCGCCGCGGCTCCGCTGCTCCTCCTCCCGCTGCTGGTCCCCGGCCCGCTGATCACCTCGATGAACTGGCTGCTCGCCCGACTGGGCCGGCAGCCGCTACCGGGTCGGCCACGCGGAATCGACATGGCCGTCGCGACCGGCTGGGCGGTGGTGATGTGGGCGTGCTACGGCCTGCACACCCACTACGCCATCGAGGCCCTCGAGTTCGTCGCTCCGGGCCCCTTGCCCATGGTGGTCGCCACCGGGGTGTTCGCCGCCGCGTGGTCAGCCGGGTTCCTCTTCCTCATCGCACCGGCCGGTGCCGGCGCGCGCGAGCTGGTCCTGATCGCCGGCCTCTCGACCGTCTCGGCCCCCGAGACGGCGCTGGCGGTCACCTTGCTCAGCCGCTTGATCCTGTCGCTGGCCGATGGCCTGTGGGGTGGGGTCGGGGTGTTGGCTGGCGTTGGCCGATCAGCTCAGCCAGGGGTGCCGCGCGACACACCAGCAAGCACCGGCTCGTCAGGCGTCGACGCGGGCGTGGACGGCGGTCCAGGGGAGAGGTAGCCGGACGTTGGCGATGGCCGCCTGCACGGAGACGAACCGCAGGAAGCCCGGTGTGCCCCAGTGGTTGAAGTGCCCGGGCGTGTTGCCGAACGAGGACACGTGCCGGCCAGTCAGGAAGTTGCCCATCCGGAATAGCGGCTCCCGCGGAACGGTCAGGACCAGGTGCCGCTTGGACACGCGGGCCATCTCGGCCAGCCCCGACCAGGGGTGGGTGAGGTGCTCACAGACCTCCACGGCCACGACCAGATCGAAGCTGTCGTCCTCGAACTGCAGATCGTGTGCGTCCCCCTCGAGGAACTCGACGCCCGACCGCTTCTCCCACTCGCGGCGGAGGTCGGGGTCGGGGAGGTCCAGGGCGGTGACGCTGGCCTCGGGGAAGCGGTCGCGCAGACGCTCGGCAATCTCACCCTCGCCACAGCCGACTTCCAGGATCCGGGTGATGGGACCTTCGTCGGCGACGGCATCGAAGAGCTCGTCCAGTGCGACCAGGAAGCGCTTGGTGAGGAAGCGGATGGCGACGTTGCCGCCCTCGTACTTGTTGTAGTGGTTGCCGGTGACGATCTCGTCGGTGGTCGTGGCGCTCATCCGGACAAGACTACTGGTCCCCCCGTCGCTGACCCGACCGTCAGGTCGGCCCTCCAGACAGGAGCACGAGCACGACGAGCAGGGCGACGATCGCCACCACGGCGACACCGATCAGCAGGCGCGGGGACGACGCGTCGGCCGTCGGAGGGTCGGGCGTCGAAGGGTCGGGCGGCCGGGAGGCCTCCGGCGTCGCGATCGTGGACTTCTTCGCCTCCTCGCGAACAACTCCACGATCGCGCACCACCGGCTCCTGGTCGGCTGGAGCAGGGTCGGAGCGGTCAGCGGCCAACCGACCGCCGTCGGCAGCCTCCGCAGGCGAGCTGGCCGGCCGCCGTGGCGTCCGCTTCGGCCCGGGGTGACCGGCGTCGCCTGGGACCCGTGGCCAGCCGCGCGGACCCCCAGCCATGCGGCCACCCGGAGCCCGGCTGGGGCCGATCAACGGTGACTCCTCCGACATCGCCGCTCACCGTACCGGTCAGGATCCAAGAAGCGTTACCCCGGGGCCGTTGGATATCGTGCCGAGCATGACCACAGATGCGGAGACCAGCGGGTTCAGCACGCGCGAGCGAGAGGCGATGCGAGCGCGGGCCGAGGAGCTCAAGGCCGAACGAGGTGGGAAGAAGAAGGCCGACGAGCTGCAGAAGTGCCTGGACGCCATCGCGGCCATGGACGACGACGACCGGCGAATCGCCGAACGGGTGCACGCAATCGTCCTCCGGGTCGCTCCGCACCTGCACATCAAGACCTGGTACGGCTTCCCCGCCTACGCCGACGGCAAGGACGTCGTGTGCTTCTTCACCAGTGCGGAGAAGGGGGAGGACCGGTACGCCACCCTCGGGTTCAACGACGCCGCCAAGCTGGACGACGGCCCGATGTGGGCGACGAGCTTCGCCATCACCGAGTGGAACGACGACGTCGAGGCTCGGGTCGAGGAGCTGGTCCGTCGCGCCACCCAGGCATGAGGGCCGACCTGGATGCGCTGGTCCGCCTGCGGCGCGCCCGAGACCGGATGGATCGCCACTACGCCGGACCGTTGAACGTGCCGGAACTCGCGCAACTGGCCTGCATGTCCCCCGGCCACTTCAGCCGCCAGTTCAAGCTGGCGTACGGGGAGACCCCCTACGCCTACCTGATGACCCGCCGGATCGAGCGTGCGATGGCCCTGCTGCGCGACACCGAGCGGACGGTGACGGAGATCTGCTTCGCCGTCGGGTTTGGGTCACTCGGGACCTTCAGCACCCGCTTCGCCGAACTGGTCGGCACCACTCCAACGGCGTTTCGGGAGCGGGCGCGGGCAGAGGCGAGCCGGATGCCGCCGTGTGTCGAGCGTCGGGTGAGCAGACCGGTCAGGAACGAAGAAGCATCCCGGCCGAGGCTGTACGTACCGTGAGCGCATGAACCTCTCCATACACCACGCCTTCCTCCCACACACCGACCCTGAGGCCTCCCTGGCCTTCTACCGGGACATCCTCGGATTCGAGGTCCACAACGATGTCGGGTACGAGGACATGCGGTGGATCACCGTCGGACCACCGGACCGGTCCGGAACGTCCATCGTCCTCCAGCCGCCGAGCGCCGATCCGGGCATCACCGAGGCGGAGCAGCAGACCATCGCCGAGATGATGGCCAAGGGCACCTTCGCCGGAATCGTGCTGTCCACGCCCGACCTGACGGCAACCTTCGAGGCCATCGAAGCCACCGGAGCCGACATCGTCCAAGAGCCCGCCGATCAGGACTATGGGGTGCGGGACTGTGCCGTCCGCGACCCCGCCGGCAACCTCATCCGCATCCAGGAGCGACCAGCCTAGTCCGGAGGCGGAGGGTCCCGGAACATCCGGGAGAGGGGCTCCTCGGGCGTGCCGTACCACGGATCCTCCAGGACACCGAGGTCCCACATGCCGATTCTGGAGGCCACCTGTGCTGAGGCGTCGTTGTCCGGCAGCATCACCGCCCAGATCGTGCCGACCTGGTGCGCGCGACCGTGCGCCAGGACCCGACCGGCGGCCTCGGTGGCGTACCCCCGACCGACGGCACCGGGGTGCAGGTACCAGCCGATCTCGGGACCCTCGGTGATCGGTCCGGTGTGCAGGTCAACGGTACCGACGACCTCGCCGGTCTCTTGGACGACGATGGCCCAGACGCCGAAGGGGTCGTCGCTCGCGCAGACCTCCGTCCACCGCTTGATCCTGGCAGCCGCCTGGTCCAGGCTGGTCCACGGGTTGGGGTCGGCCAGCCACCGAGCGACCTCCGGCCGGCTGCGGATGTCCAGCAGAACCGACGCCTCATCAGGGCGCCACGGCCTGAAGTCCAGACGCTCAGTCGGCCGTAGCGCCCACGGCCCCGTCACCGGGTGGCGTTGTGTCGGCTGGTTCGGACGATCAGGTCGGCCAGCAGTCCGAGGCTGAACAGGATCAGCCCGGTGATCAGCAGCAGCACCGTGTTGATGGAGAGGGCGAAGGGGTCGCCGTCGGTGACGATGCCCGACACGATGTCGTACACGAACTTCGTCACGCCGAGGAACAGCAGCAGGAAGGCGGCGGGGGCGAATACCCGGAGGGGCTCGAAGAACGTGACCATGCGCACGACCTGCAGCATGTAGCGGTAGGCGTCGCGGATCGGGTGGAAGTGGGATTTGCCGGCGCGCTTGGCGTACTCGATCGGCAGGTATTCAACAACGAGCCCATTGGAGAGGAACGACAGCGTGATGGTCGTCACGCAGCTGAAGCCCGTCGGGAGCAGTCCCAGGTAGGGCAGCGCATCGCTGCGCTTGAACGCTCTGAGCCCTGAGTTGAGGTCGGGGATCTTGGTGCCGGTGAGGTACTCGGCCAGCTTCCGGATGGCCCACTTGGCCGGGACCCGGGCGATCTTGTGGGTACCCTCCTCCGTCGTCCGTGCTCCAACGACGTGCTGGCATCGCCCGGTCTCGAGGATCTCGATCAGCTCGGGGATCCGCTCGTTGGGGTAGGTCATGTCGGCGTCGGTCCACACGACGTACTTCCCGTACGCCTCCTGGCTCCCGATCCGACGAGCGGTGCCCGACCCCCGGTTGACCGGGAACCGCATCAGACGGACGAAGGGCAACCCCTCGACCGCGTCCCCCGTCCCGTCGGTGGAGCCGTCGTCGATGACCAGGATCTCGAAGGTGTAGGGACTGTCCTTCATCGCCTTGGTGATGCGGTCGACCTCCGCACCGATGTGCCCGACCTCGTTGAGGGCCGGCAGCACAACGGTGACGTCCAGCGTCCCGTACAGATCCGGATCGGAGTTCATCCGCATGCAGACTATCGGCGCCCCACCGCCGAAGCCATGGCGCGCATGGCCGGTCGGTGGCCGTGGATCGGCCTGCCCCAGCCCGCTTAGACTGCGCCGGACATGGCCGCCACCCCCGCCGACAAGACCGCGTCAGACCGCTCCCGCCACCTGGCAACGACGGCCGTCGAGGCTGGCAGGCCCCCCAACGAGCCTGGACAGCCGTTCAACCAGCCCCCGGTCTTCGCCTCCACCCTGCGGGCCCCCACGGAGGTCGAGTACGGCCGGTACACCAGTGACAGCTTCACCGCGGTGGAGGACGCGATCGGGGCGCTCGAGGGTGGGACCGCTGTGGTGTTCGCCTCCGGCATGGCTGCGATCGCTGCCGTGGTGGCAACCACCGTTCGGGGTCGGCCGGGCCTGGTGCAGCCGCTGGACGGCTACCACGGCACCCGCAACCTCTTCGATGACACGCCTGGGCTGTTCCCGGACAGCGTCGACATCGCCGACACCGAGGCGGCGCTCGATGCCCTGCCGGAGGGTGGGGTCCTGTGGACCGAGAGCCCGACGAACCCGCTGATCACCGTGGCCGACCTCGGCGCTCTGGCTGACGGGGTTCGGGCCAAGGGCGGCGTGATGGTGGTGGACTCCACCGCCGCGACGCCCGTCGTGCAACGGCCGCTCGACCTCGGCGCCGACATCGTCGTGCACTCCGTCACCAAGTACCTCTCGGGGCACTCCGACCTCCTGATGGGTGCGGTGGTGTCGCGGGACGAGACCTTCATGCGTGCCGTGCGCGAACACCGAGCGCTGTACGGCGCCATCCCCGGGTCGATGGCGTGCTTCCTGGCCCTCCGCGGCATCCGGACGTTGGATGTCAGGATGGAGCGATCGATGGCCACGGCGCTGGAGCTCGCCACCCGACTGCACCATCACGCCGCCGTCGAGCGCGTGCACTACCCGGGCCTGCCGTCCGACCCCGGCCACGACGTCGCCCGCCGACAGATGAACGGCTTCGGGGCGTTGATGTCCTTCGTCCTCGCGGACGCGGCGGCGGCCGACCACGTCGTCGAGGCGGCCGAGCTGATCGTTCACGCCACCTCCCTGGGCGGGGTCGAGACGTCGATGGAACGACGGAACCGGCAGCCGGGTGAGGAGGCAACCCACCCTGGCCTGATCCGCATGTCGGTCGGCATCGAGCACGTCGAGGATCTCTGGGCGGATCTGGCGGCCGCGCTGGATGGGATCACTCCCACGTGATCGCCGGGCCGAGGGAGTTGGCTGAGCTGGTCGTCGCCGCCTTCAGCGGCGATCCGGACGACCTGGTGGAGGCGTTCGCCGACGACGGGGTCGTGATCGACCAACCCGGGGAGCAGCCGGCGGTCGGCCACGACGAGATCTTTTCGTTCTTCATGGCCTACGGCGGACGCCGCGAGGTGGCGCGGGTCGACGACCTGTTCCTGGCCGGTGGGCGGGGTGGGCTGTCCTACACGGTGTGGTTCCGCTCGGACAGCCACAACTACGGGCAGCACGGACGAGTCCTGCTCACCCTGGACGACGACGGGATGATCACCCGGTGGGACGGGGCGTGGGTCGAGCGGCCGAGCGACCTGTCCCCGTGGGGCGGCGACTGACCGCTGGCCGGCCTCGACGCCGGGGCACGTCACGGCGCCGGCACACGTCACGGCGCCGGTTGCTGATACGCATGCGTGAGTTGACCCGCTCTGGGCGGGGGAACTCACGCATGCGTCGACGCAGCCGCGCCAGAATGGGGTTGCCCAGGCCGTGTGGGCGACGTACGAACCCGTGGGACCGTGCCACAGTGGGGCCATGCCGTCCCGTCTCGCCGCGCTGATCTCGGTCCTCGTCGTCGCGGCGGCCGCCTGTGGGGGCGCAGGCGGTGACACGGCCACGGTCGAGGGATCGCCGACAACCACCCAAACCACACCGGGCCTGCAGGGCTCCGCGTCAGAGGGACCGGGCCAGGGCACGACCCAGCCAACCACGGGATCGGAGTTCGCCGGTGAGGCGGCCCCTGGCCCCGACGACCTCGACCAGCTCTTCCCGGCCGGCGCCACCGTCGCCGTCACCGAGGTCGCCCGTCGCCCCCACGACACCACGGCCTTCACCCAGGGCCTCGAGTTCGACGGCGACCAGCTGTACGAGAGCCGCGGGCTCTTCGCCAGCCAGGAGGACATCACCCTCACCGAGATCGACCCGATGGACGGCACCACCATCCGGTCGGTCGAGCGGGACACCGACATCGGCGACTACTTCGCCGAGGGTCTCACGATCGTGGGGGACCGACTGATCCAGCTGACGTGGCGGTCGAACACCGCAATCGTCTACGACACCCAGACGCTCGAGAAGACCGACGAGTACGTCTACCAGGGCGAGGGGTGGGGCATCTGCGACCAGCCGGACCGGCTGATCATGTCGAGCGGCACGCCCACGCTGACCCACCGGGATCCCGAGACCTTCGAGGTCACACAGGAGGTCACCGTCACCCTGGACGGGACGCCGGTCGATGAGCTGAACGAGCTCGAGTGCGTCGGCGATCTGGTCCTGGCCAACGTCTGGAACACCAACCGAATCGTGGTCATCGAACCGGATACCGGCGACGTCCGCACCGTGATCGACGGCTCCGCGGTGGCCGACGAGCGGGGACAGTTCATCGAGGACCCGGAGGGCGGTTCGGTCCTCAACGGCATCGCCTACAACAGCCAGAGCGACACCTGGCTGATCACCGGCAAGCGCTGGCCCTTCATGTTCGAGGTCGCCTTCGAGTGCACCAGCGGCTGCGGCCCGACGCCGAGTGACCCACCCGGCGATCCGCCCAGCGAGCCGCCGGCCGAGAAGACCCACTTCGTCCGACAAGCCCTCCCCGACGAGAGCTGACGGTCACTTTGGGTTCGCGGCTGAGCGGCCGTTAGTATCCGCGCCCCGGTGTGACATCGTGCCCGAAGACGACACCTCGTCAGCAACCTGCACCACGTCACACACCGCCCGACCGTCGTGGAGGAGCCGCACGTGGCAGTCATCAAGACCATCGACCTCGTTGGTGTGTCCACCGAGTCCTGGCAGGACGCTGCGGCGAAGGCGCTCCAGGAGGCGAACAAGACGCTGCGCGGCATCCAGGGCTTGGACGTGCTGGAGACCAGTGCGGTCGTTGACGACGGTGAGATAGCCGAGTTCCACACCCACGTCCGGATCCGCTTCCGGATCGAGCGGAGCTGACGGCCGCGCCGGAGCGTCGCGCCGTGCCACACCTGCCGCGCACCGCCCACGACCCCGTCACCGGTGTCGACGTGGCGGTTCCGACGGCGGACGATGTGGTCGAGGCTGCGCGCCGCCTCCAACACGAGGTCGTCCGGACCCCGCTGCTGGAGTCACCTCGCCTGAACGACCGACTCGGTGGTCGGATCCTGATCAAGGCGGAGTCCCTCCAACGCGTCGGCGCCTTCAAGTTCCGCGGCGCGGTCAACCGGATCTCCCAGCTGACCGAAGCGGAGCGAGCCCGCGGGGTGCTGGCCTTCTCCTCCGGCAACCACGCGCAGGCGGTGGCCCACGCGGCCGAGCGGTTCGGGGTGAGCGCGGTCATCGTGATGCCGGAGGACGCCCCAGCGATCAAGATCCGAAACACCCGCGGGTACGGCGCGGAGGTGGTGCTGTACGACCGCTACACCCAGGACCGGGAGGAGGTCGGGCGGGCCATCGCCGACGACCGCGGCCTGGTCATCGTGCCCCCGTTCAACGACCCGCACATCGTCGCCGGCCAGGGCACCCTCGGCCTCGAGGTCATCGAGCAGGCGGCTGAGATGGACGCCGAGCTCGACGCGTTCGTCGTCTGCACCAGTGGAGGCGGGCTCACCGCGGGGTGCGCGCTCATCCTGGACGCCCGCTCCCCCGGAACCGAGATCTGGGGGGTCGAGCCGGTCGACTTCGACGACACGCGCCGCTCGCTCGAGGCCGGCGAACGGCTCCGGAACGACCCCGACGCCCGCTCGATCTGCGATGCCGTGCAGACCGAGACCCCCGGCTGGCTGACCTGGGAGATCAACCGCCGTCTCATGACCGGCGTCCTGACCGCGACGGATGACCAGGCGCTTCAGGCCATGGCCGTGGCGATGGAGGAGCTCAAGATCGTGGTGGAGCCGGGCGGCGCCGTTGCGCTGGCTGCCGTGCTCTCTGGCCAACTGCCGGTCGAGGGCCGAACCATCGCGGTGGTCTGCTCAGGCGGGAACGCTGACCCGGCCATGCTGGCGCGGGCGCTGACCCACTCCCTCGAGTGACGTGGTGCACGAGCCCAGGACGACGCAGGCTTCGTGCACCATGCTGCGCTAGTCCGGCGCCTCCAGCATGCGACCCAGCAACGTGAGCATGACCTCCACCTCGTCATCGGTCAGGGCGAGGACGGGGTTGCCCTCGTGGAGCCGGTCCCGCAGGCTGACGGAGCGCGCCCGACCCTCCTCCGTCACGACCAGGTTCCGACGCCGGCGATCATCCGGGTCGATCACCCGCTCCATCAGGCCCTGATCCTCCAGCCGGTCGACGATCCCCGTCACGTTGCTGGCGTCGCAGTGGAGCTTCTCGGCCAGCTCCCCCATGGGCGTCGGGTCCTGCATCACCCACAGCGCGCGGGCCTGCATCGGGCTCAGGTCGAGCTCCGCCGCCCGTTGGTCCATGAGTGCTCGAAGTCGGCCCGTCAGCATGAACGACAGGTGGATGAGCTCACCACGACGCTCGCTCCAGGTCAGGTCGGAATCCATGAGGTTCATGATAGTCGTCAACATCAATGGTTGACAACTTCAAGCATTCGGCTACTGTCCTCCGGGATGACAACACCAATGATTGATGTGGAGGGTGTCGGCCGGTCGTTCGGCGACGTACACGCCCTCGTGGATGTGAACCTGCAGGTGCAGACCGGCCAGGTCCTCGGGCTGCTCGGCCCCAACGGCGCCGGCAAGACCACCTTGGTCCGAGTCCTGACGACCCTGCTCCGACCCGACCGCGGCCGGGCTACGGTCGCCGGGCTCGATGTCACGACGGACATGATGAAGCTGCGCTCGGTGATCGGTCTGGCCGGTCAGTACGCCGCGGTGGATCCCGACCTGCACGGCATCGAGAACCTCGAGATGGTCGGCAAGCTCTATCACCTCTCGAAGGCCGAGGCGAAGCGCCGAGCCGACGAGGTCCTCGAGCGGATCGGCCTGACCGACGCAGCCGATCGGCCGGTCAAGACCTACTCCGGTGGGATGCGACGGCGACTGGATCTGGCCGCCTCGCTCGTGGGTCGACCGACGGTGCTCTTCATGGACGAGCCGACCACGGGGCTCGACCCACGCAGTCGCATGGACCTGTGGGCGCTGATTCAGGAACTCGTCGACGACGGCACCACGCTGCTGCTCACCACGCAGTACCTGGAGGAGGCCGACCAGTTGGCCGACACGATCGCCGTCATCGACCACGGCTCGGTGATCGCCGAAGGAACGGCTGATCAACTCAAGAGCCGCTCCGGCGGCGATGTGCTCGAGCTGACCGTCGCGGACCGGACGCGCACGACTGATGCTGCAGCGGTGCTGGCCGCGCTGGGCGACGAGAGCCCGCGGACCGACGAGTTCGCCGGTGAGATACGCATGCCCACCGACAAGGGCGCGCAGGTCCTGGTCCAGGCCGTCCGACGACTGGACGACGCTGGCATCGAGGTCGCCGACTTGGCGCTTCGCCGGCCGACACTGGACGAGGTGTTCCTGAGCCTGACCGGATCACCGGCCCAGACGCGGGAGGCCGACGACCACGTCCAGTCGCCCGACGCACCCACCCCCACCACGTCCGCCGACGAGACCACCGGGAGCCTCGCATGAGCACCACCACCGCACCCGCCACCCCTGCCGACTTCTCTGGACTGCAAGCCGCTCCATCAGGTCTCGGCTGGGTGGTCAAGGACATCCTCGTCATCACCGGGCGAAACCTGCTGAAGATCCGGCGGTCGCCCCAATTGCTGGTCTTCTCGACGATCCAGCCGGTCATGTTCGTCCTGCTCTTCAACTACGTGTTCGGCGGCGCGCTCGACATCGCTGGCTTCCAGGGGGACTACATCAACTTCCTGCTGCCCGGCATCTTCGTGCAGACGGCGATGTTCGGGTCGACCCAGTCGGGGATCGCGCTGAACGAGGATCTCCGGGCGGGCATCGTCGACCGGTTCCGGTCGCTGCCGATGGCGCGTTCTGCGGTGCTCGCCGGCCGGACGATCGCAGATGCCGTCCGAACGCTCTTCACCACGCTGCTGATGGTCGCCGTCGGCTACGCACTGGGCTTCCGCTTCTCGGCCGGCGTGCTGCCCGCGATCGGGGCGGTGCTGCTCGGCGTCTTCATGGCCTTCGCCTTCAGCTGGGTCAGCGCCAACATCGGCATGCGGGCTCCGGACGCCGAGACCGCGCAGGCGGGTGGCTTCATCTGGGTGTTCCCGCTGGTCTTCGCTTCCTCCGCATTCGTGTCGACCGAGTCGATGCCTGGCTGGCTCCGTGCCTTCGCCGACAACTCGCCGGTGACTGCGGTCGTCAACGCCATCCGGGTGCTGGTGAACGGTGGGCCGACGGCAGCCGACACCTGGACGGCGCTGGCCTGGATCGTGGGGATCCTCGTGGTGGCCGTCCCGCTGGCCATCGCCGGCTACCGCAAGACCGCCTGATCCGCGCCATCGCGTAACCCCCGAGGGGGTTCATACGTTGGAGGGGGTGATGGCGGGCGACGGCGCGGAGGAGTTCGACGACTTCTGCCGCGCCAACTACGGCAGGCTCGTCGGATCCGTCCACCTCTTCTGCGGTGACCTCGGGCTGGCAGAGCAGCTGACCCAGGCGGCGTTGGAGCAGGCTTGGCGTCGGTGGACCCGGGTCGGCCAGATGGAGGATCCCGTCGCCTACGTCCGCCAGTCGGCCTTCAACCTGGCTCGCTCGCATTGGCGGCGGCTGTTGGCGGAGCGGCGGGCGAATCGGCTGCACGTCGCCGGCGACGCCGACGCGGCCAGGCCAGCTCCGACCGAGGTGGTCCTCTCTGTCCGACAAGCCCTGGCTGACCTGCCGCCGCGCCAGCGAGCGGTCATGATCCACCGGTTCCACGGCGACTTGACGGTCGCGGAGACGGCCGAGGCGATGGGCACCACCATCGGCGCCGTCAAGCAGCTGTCCGTGCGAGCGCGAGCGGCCCTCAAGGAACTGCTCGGTGAGGAACTCGACGCAGGGCAGTCCGACCAACCGTCGCCCGTCGCCACCGCCAACGTCGCGACCGACACGGACGCCGATCAACCCCGGAGGTGGGCGTGATGACCCAACTGCGTGAGCTGCTGCGAGACGCCGCCGAGGAGCCCCGGACCGCCATTGATCCGCTGGCCCTCAGAGACCGGGTTCGCACGCGCACGCGTCGCACCTGGGCCGCCGCAGTGGTTGGCGTCGTCACGCTGCTCGCCGTCCCCTTCTTCCTGATCGAGCGACCGTCGGACTCCGATGTGCTCTTGGACCAGCCAACGAGCCGGGCGACCCCCCAGAGCATTGAGGGGCCAGCATTGCCATCAGGGGCCGTCCAGCCGCTGGAGGTGGACGTCCAGGCGACAGTGCTCGGAGCGCTGGCGGACCAGGTCTCGACTCGTGTCGAAGCGATACCCGGGGCCCTCCACCCCTCCGTCGGCTACCCCGTGGACCTGTACTACGACGTTGTCCTGAGCAACTCGACGAACCGTGACCTCATCTTCGAAGCAGATGGCTTTGAGAGCGACTCGGTCGGCAGCCTGACGAGTGACTGGCACGTCGGACCGACCGGACTGAACGCACGCATCAGCCTGGAGTCACCCCGCTTCGTCGTAGCCTCCGAAGGTGAGCGTGTCCCGACTGGTCCGGTTGCCGCAACGGATGTCCCCGTGGGTATGGCGCGTGGGATGGTCCTCCAACTCCGAGCCCAGTCGTTCGGACCTGATCAGACGTCGTCCACGGTCGCGGTCCCGATGGGTGACAGCCAGATCCAGATCACGTTGACGACCGAAGCGGGGCCGGTCCCGGATCGATCACCATCTGTCGACGCTGCCGACCTCATGGGCGAGGAGGTCCCGGTACCTGCCGTTGGCGAGGCGAACGGTCTGCTGCTCGGTGAGGACCATCCCGTCTGGGTCAGCAACACCGAGAGCGCAGGCGTGGTTGTCGTCGATGCCCGGTCAGCGTTCTCGCCGAACGGCATCACCGTCCTGACCCGGTGGTGCCCCTCGGCCCAGGGCTACTTCGAGGAGTGGGGTGGCTCACGATTCACACCGGACGGCACCTACTCGTTCGGTCCGGCTGTGGTCGGGTTGACCGTCTACCCGACCGAAGCGATCTCGTCGGGGGACCACCGCGTCACTGGCAGTGCACCGGGGCAGGCGCCTCGGGCCCAGCCCTTCATCGAGGACGAGGACGGGCAGCTCCGCTACCCCTTCGAGGCGGCCGAGTTGGAGATGTCCTCCCAGCCGCCACTCGATGACGGGTTCGCCGGGCCATTCTGCGACAACTCTGATGTGTCGGGGACCTCCTCTCCCGAATTCCCCTCGACGCAACTCGAGCTCGACGGCATCCCTCGCACGGATGCCGACCAGGTCCCAGACGACGCGCGAGTTGTGGTGGACGAGGCGACCTTGGTCCTGGACCCCAACGGGAACGGGTTCCTCTGCGCTGGCCGACTGGAGGCGGGGGCGTGTGCCGGCCGGGAGATGCCGGCAGACCTCCCACACCAGTTCATCGACGACCCCGAGCGGGCGGACGACGTCGGGGCCTACACCGGCGAGTTCATCCTCACCACGCAGGACGGCGTGATCGTAGATGCCTGGGTCGACGACTTCCTCTCGCCGGACTACGAGGCGGCTGGCTCCGCGCCGCCCAGTGAGACCGGACCTACCTTCGACGTGGTGCGGTTCAGAGGCGCAGTGGACGCACCTGCCGATCTGGCCGCCTGCCGCGACCTCCAGCCAGCCTGTGACACCGTGGTGCTGCTGGAGATCCTAAGTCTGCGCACGGCAACGGCGATCCTGACAGCTGAGAGAGGCACCGCCGGCGAGAGGTGGAACGGCGACCTCCCCGACGGGTGGGTGATCATCGATGAGAGCTTCGGACAGACTGACTCATATCAGCGTCGCGGCGTGGAGTCCTCTGTCTTCGATGGCGTCCGAATGGGCGACATCGTGATCGCTCGCTCGGAGCAGGGCGTGCTCACCGAGGTGGTGCGCGTCGAGCCGTAAACCTCGCCATGACCGGGATCGCCGTGGAACCATGCCGCTCTTCCCACCACCCCGACGGAGGTAGCCGGCATGACAATGACCACCACCCTGTCCACCGCCGTTCGCCAACTGGCCCGCGCCGGGGCTCGTGCGGTGTCCAGCGGCCTGGTCGTCGGGTCCGGCGGGAACCTGTCGGCCCGGGACCCCGAGACCGGACTTATCGCTGTGACGGCCAGCGGTGTCTGGCTCGATGACCTGGACGGCCCGTCGTTCAGCATCGTGACCCCCGACGGCGAGGTGGTGGACGGCCACCCAACCCCCTCCACCGAGCTGCCGCTGCACCTGGCCTGCTACGCAGCACGACCGGACGTCCACGCCGCCATCCACCTCCACCCACAGGTCTGCGTGCTCCTGGACGCTCTTGGTCACGAGATCCGGTTGATCACGACCGACCACACCTTCTACGTGCGCGACATCGCGCGGGTCCCCTACCTGCCACACGGCACCCAGGAGGTCGCCGACGCCACTGCTGAGGTCCTCTCCGGCGCAACGAACTGCGGCATCCTCGCCCACCACGGCTGCATCACCCTCGCCGACACGGTGGAGCTCGCCTTCAAGCGTGCACAGAACCTGGAGGAGGCCGCCCTGATGACCATGCGCGCGCTGCGGCTCGGCGACACGACCACCATCTGTCCGCCGGCCTACCGCGACCACATCACGGCCCTGGAGGCAGCCGGTCAGACGGATCGGCACTGAGCAGTCCGTCGAGGGCACACGTCAGGCGTTGGGAACCCGTTCATTCAGGGTCGCTCGTCGTGCCGTCTCGGCGATGCGCTTCTCCCGGGTCGGCTGGGTCTTCGCAAGCTTGATCCATCGCAGCGTGTTGCGCTTCGTGGAGGGCGGGAAGGCCTCGTAGTTCTCACGAGCCGGTGGGCTGGCATCGAGCGCCTCAAGCAGATCCGGTGGCGCGATCAGCGCATCGACGTCGTCCATGAAGGTCCAGGCCCCCGAGGCCTTCGCCGCCTCCACCTCCGCCAGACCACGCGACCGCATCCGACCCTCCTCGGTCAGCCGGGCGACTCGATCCTTGTAGCTCTTGGCCCAGTGCGAGACCCGCTTGGGGGAGAACAACTGCATCGTGCGGTCGTCATCGACCTTCCGCCTGACGCCGTCCATCCACCCGACGCAGAGCGCCTCGTCCAACAGCTCACCCGCCGAGACGTACGGCCCGTCTGAGCCCTTCTTCCACGTGACCAACCAGACCGCGTCCTTCTGCTCTCCGTGCTCGGCGAACCACGCCCGCAGCTGTTCCACCGATCTGACCTCGACGGTCTCGAAGTCCTCCGTCCTGATCCGCGCCATGGAGAGCAGACTTCCCCAGGAACACCGGTCCGTATCAGGTCCATGGCTCGAAGTCGGGCCCAAGACCGCGTTCGGATCGGTGGCCGCCGGCCAGGCGCGCGAGCAACTCCTCCTGGCTCACCGATCCAACGGGTCGACCGTCGGCGATCAACGCCACGGTCTCGGACTGGATCAGGTCGTTCGCCGGAGTGGGGATCCTGTGCAGGCGGCCCAGCAGACAGATCTCGCCGTTCAACGCGACCGTCTCGACGTCGCCGGTCCCTCGGACCGCGCTCTGCCAGGTCGAGCCGCCGGGCCGGCGCACATCGTCGATGTCCTTGCGGTTCACCATACGGGCTCGTCGCTGCTGGTCCTCGGTGTGGACCGAGATGCCGGCCGCCTCAGCCACCGCCCGCGACTCCGCCATCACCACCTGCGCGATCTCGTCGTACGCGGAGCGGTCGTTGCCGCAGAGCACCTGCAGCGCGTTGCCGGTGTTGCCGATCAACTTCGACCACTTGCGGGCGATCAGGTGTGGCGTCGCCTCGGAGATGAACTCGGCCCGGGTCCACGCTCTCGCGATCGCTTCAGCCCGCGCATCGACCCCGCGCGGATAGCGGCCCACGTCCAGCACCCCCCGCGGTGCGTCGGCGTAGACCTCGACGACGCCAGGCTCGAGGTGCACGCCCGGTGTGTTGACCAGGACGGCGTACACGTGGCGGAATCGCCGGAGGGCCATCCGCTCGCCCTCGACGCCGTTCTGGACACAGGCCACGGCCACGTCCGGACCGGCATGCGCCAGCAACTCGTCGAGAACCGGCTCGGATTGGTGGACCTTGGTGGCCACGGCGACGACCGTGTCGGAGGTGATCGTTGCCTCGCTGATGCGGTCGTGGGCGCGGAGCGGGGCGGTGTACGCCCCGTCGGGAGCCCGGACGGTCAGCCCCGACGCGCGAATCCTCTCCAGGTGCGGTCCCCTGGCGACCACCTCGACCTCCTGTCCGGTGCGCTGGAGCTGGGCGGCCAGCGTGCCGCCGATTGCGCCCGGGCCCACGACGAGGAAGCGAAGGCCGCTCATGATCGCCGGCTCCGACTCACACCGTGAGCGGGCGGCCGTCCCGCGGCGGCGCCACCTCGACGCGGTTGCGGCCGTTGCGCTTGGCCGTGTACATCGCCTGGTCGGCGCGGCTCACCCAACTCGACATCGTGTCCTCCGGGTCGCACTGGGCGACGCCGAACGACGCGGTGACCCCGGTGACATCGACCTGCTGTCGAAGGCGTTCGGCGATGACCACCGCCTGCTCCACATCGAGGTCGGGCAGGAAGATGAGGAACTCCTCGCCACCCCAGCGGCAGACGGCGTCGCGGGGAGCAACGGCCGTCCGGAGCACATCGGCCACGCGGCAGAGGGCGGCGTCGCCGGCCTCATGGCCCGCCGTGTCGTTGAGCTCCTTGAAGTCGTCGAGGTCGGCGATCACGATGCTGGAGGTGCCTCGCGACGGACCGCCCGAGGCGATCCAGGAGGTCAGGCGCTGCACCATCGGTCGCCGGTTGAACAGTTGGGTGAGGGGGTCGCGATCCCCCGCTGACTGGACTCGGCTGGCGTACTGGTCCATCGTCGCCACGGCGACCGTGTGGATGCCCAGCACGACCACGGTCTGTCCGACGATCACCGCGTCCTCCGGCAGCAGCGTGAAGCCGGCGGGGATCAACACGGCCAGGTTGACCAGCCCAGCCCAGAGGTACCGCTGCTGGAGCGGGGCCACCATGATGGCGAAGATGCTCAAGATGGCCCCGTAGGCAACCGCCTCGAAGGCCACCCGATAGCCGGTCGACCCCAGCACGTAGGACCACAGCAGCGCCGTGACCACGCCCATGGCCAGCAGCAGCCGGCCGGCCATGAGCGGTGTGATGCGCTGCGACCGCAGGGCCAGCCAGATGGCCACGAGCAGCACCACCCGGACGGGGATCGAGGGCATCACGAGCGGGTGGCTGGACGTCGCCGCCTCGATCACCGTTCCGGCGAGGACCGCGACAATCAGCCACGTCATGGTCTGGCGGTTCACCCGACCGGACAGGAGTGAGGGGGCCTCAGGCATCGTTGCTCTCAAGCTAGGGGACGCCGCTCGTATCGGCACCAGATCGAGCAGACCTGAGCTGGCTTCAGCTCCCGTGACCGACCGGGGTGTCAGAGGTCTCCTCTACCGTCGCACCATGCCTGAACTTGACGCAATCGGCATCGTTGCGAGCGACATCGATGCCACCCTGGCGTTCTACCGCCTGCTGGGATTCGATCTTCCCGAACGAGCCGACGCTCCCGATGGCCCCGACCACATCGAAGCCACCTCCATCTCCGGTGTGCGTCTCATGATCGACGCTGAGGCGGTGATCACGTCCTTCAGCGACTGGGAGCCTCCCCGGGGCGGCGGGCGACGGGTCGCGTTGGCGCTCGTGTGCGCCGACGCGGCCGAGGTCGATGCGGTCCACGCGGCGGTCGTCGCCACCGGACATGCCAGCAAGGTCGCCCCCTTCGACGCACCGTGGGGCCAGCGGTACGCCACCGTCCTCGACCCCGACGACAATCCGGTTGACCTCTTCGCGCCGCTCTGAGGGCCGGCTACGCTGCCTGCTGGCCCGAAGGCCGGGTCACTGGTCGTGATCTCATCGACAGGAGTCGTCCCATGTCCGCCATCGTGATCGTCGGAACCCAGTGGGGCGACGAGGGCAAGGGCAAAGCAACTGACCTCCTGGCCGACGACGTGCAGTACGTCGTGCGATACCAGGGTGGCAACAACGCGGGCCACACCATCATCGTCGGCGACACCACCCTGAAGCTCCACCTGGTGCCGAGCGGGGTCATGTACCCACACGTGACCCCGGTGATCGGTGACGGCGTGGTGGTCGACCCGGGTGTGCTGCTCGGTGAGCTGGACGGGCTGGTCGAGCAGGGCCTGGACGTCTCCCGCCTGAAGATCAGCGGCAACGCTCACCTGATCATGCCGTACCACCGGGAGATCGACGCGCTGAGCGAGCGGAAGTTGGGTCGCCAGAAGCTGGGCACGACCAAACGCGGTATCGGCCCCTGCTATGCCGACAAGGCGAGCCGGGTCGGCCTGCGGGTGCAGGACCTGTACGACATGAAGATCTTCCGCGAGAAGCTGGACGCGGCCCTGCAGCACAAGAACGCGATCCTGACGCGGATCTACAACCGTCAGCCGATGAGCCAGATCGAGATCGAGACGGAGTACGCCGTCTACGCCGAGCGGCTCGGACCGTACATCGCCGACACCGGCTCGCTCCTCCACGACGGGCTCGATCGGGGCGAGAACGTGCTGCTGGAGGGGGCCCAGGGCACGCTGCTTGACCTGGATCACGGCACCTATCCGTTCGTCACCTCCTCCAATCCCGTCGCCGGCGGAGCGATGACGGGCGCCGGCATCGGCCCGAAGCACATCACCAACGTCATCGGCATAACCAAGGCGTACGTGACCCGCGTCGGGTCGGGGCCGTTCCCGACCGAGTTGCACGACGAAATCGGCGAACGGATGACGACGATCGGCAAGGAGTTCGGGACCACCACCGGTCGGCAACGGCGAGTGGGCTGGTTCGACGCGGTCCTGGCGCGCTACGCCGGCCGCGTCAACGGCCTCACCGAACACTTCCTGACCAAGCTGGATGTGCTGAGCGACTTCGAGACGCTCAAGGTGTGTCGGGCCTACCGCTATCAGGACCAGGAGTTCGAGCACTTCCCGCCGCACCAGACGGCGTTCCACCACGCGACACCAGTCTATGAGGAGTTGGACGGCTGGACGGAGGACATCACGGAAGTGACATCGTTCAGCGATCTCCCCAAGAACGCGCAGGCATACGTCGAACGGCTGGAGGAGCTCAGTGGGGTCCACATCCGGTGGGTCAGTGTGGGACCGGCGCGGCGGCAGACCCTCGAGCGGAGCGTCTAGCCTCCGCCCGATCCTCGTCTCTGTCGGCACGATCCACAGCTCACCCCCAACCACGTCGCGAGGCAGTCAATGAAGATCGGTGTTGTCGGAACCGGACAGTTCGCAGGGAGCTTCATCTCTCTGTGGCAGCTGCACCCCGATGTGGAAGCCGTCTACGCCACCGACCTCATTCCCGAGCGGGCCGAGGAGCACCGGCAGCGCTACGACATGGCGGGGACGTTCGCGGACTTCGATGCAGTTCTCGCCTCGGACGTCGACTCGGTTGCGATCATGACGCAGCGGTGGCATCACGGCCAGCAGGTCCTCGCTGCATTGGACGCCGGCAAGCACGTGTACTCGGCAGTGCCGATGGCAATCGACGCGGGCGAGATCGAGGCGATCGTGGCCAAGGTCGCCGAGACGGGGCTGATCTACCAGATGGGTGAGACCAGCTACTACAACCCCGCCGTGGTGTACGCGCGGGAGCGGATCGCGGCTGGAGCGTGGGGACGGATCTTCTACTCCGAGGGGGACTACGTCCACGACATGGACAACGGCTTCTACGCCGCCTACCAGTACAGCGGTGGTGAGGCCTGGAAGTCCACCGCCAGCTTCCCGCCCATGCTGTACCCGACTCACGCGGTTGGAGGGGTCCTCGGCGCCGTCCCGACCCACGCGGTGAGCGTGAGCTGCATCGGGGTGGTGGATGACCGCGACGATGGCGTCTTCGACAAGGAGGTGTCGATGTTCAACAACGACTTCTCCAACATGAGCGCCCACTTCGAGTTGGCCGACGGCGGGGTGATGCGGACCAACGAGTTCCGCCGTGTCGGGCATCCGGCGCAGGTTCACGAGTCTCGCTTCCGCTTCTACGGCACCGATGGCGTGATGGAGCAGACCTCGACCGGGGCGTCGTTCAGCACCCGCGACAAGATCACCGACATCAGCGACCTGTTCCACACGAAGTCAGAGCAGGTCGAGGCCGTCTCAGGGGAGCAGGTCGAGGGCCTCGACCAGGCGCTGATGCACAGCTTCGTGTCGGGGACCGCCAAGGTGCACGACCGAAGTCGGCTGCCGGACACCTACGAGGGGGCAGCGAACGGGCACGAGGGCTCGCATCACTTCCTGGCCGACGACTTCGTCCGGGCGGTGACCACGAACACCCAGCCTCCGGTGAACGCGTGGGTGGCCGCCCGGTTCACACTGCCGGGGATCGTCGCGATGGAGTCGGCGCGCAAGGGCGGGGTCCGGTTGGACATCCCCGACCTGGGCGACGGACCTGCTCCGGCCTGGTGATCGCTGCGATGGCACGTCCGCGCAGTCGTGGCCCGGCCCGACCCGCAGATGTGTAGCTCTACCGGCTGTGGATGGGCAAACCTGCACCTGTGCAGCCCCGACCAGATGGGAGGATCGGACCCGTGGTGACGGAGGAGGATCTGGGTGCCTGGTTGGCGGAGCACCAATCGGTCGTGGTCTTCACCGGCGCGGGGATCTCGACGGAGTCCGGCATCCCCGACTTCCGCTCGCCCGGAGGGGTCTGGACCAAGTACGACCCACGCGAGTTGACCTTCCAGCGCTACGTCGCCTCAGCCGACGTGCGGGCCCGCTCGTGGAAGATGCGCCGCGAGTTCTTCGCCGCGGGGGCCAAGCCGAACCCCGCGCACGAGGCTGTGGCGCGCTGGGAACGTGACGGTCGCAGCCCCGGCGTGATCACCCAGAACATCGACGGGTTGCACGCCGCGGCGGGGTCTCGTTCGGTCGCGCGGCTGCACGGCACCGCGGCGGAGGTCATGTGCGTCGGGGCCGCACCCGTCGGTGGCCAGCCGGTGGGGTGTGGCTGGCGGGAGGACACCCGGTGGGCGTTCGACGCCATCGACGCCGGGACCGCCGATCCGATGTGCCCGTCGTGTGGCGGGCTGATCAAGTCGGCCACGGTCAGCTTCGGCCAGATGATGTTCCCCGAGCCCATCGAGCTTGCGGAGCAGATGATCGAGGAGGCCGATGCGATGCTCGTGATCGGGTCGTCGCTCTCGGTCTACCCGGCGGCCGGCTTCCCCGAGATCGCAGCCGCGCGGGGCATGGGGCTGGGCATCATCAACGCCGAGCCCACACCGCTCGACCACCTGGCCGACGTCGTGGTCCACGGTCGCGCCGGGGAGATCTTGGCCGGCCGCTGAGCGGGGTGGGTGGACCTACCGCGCCTGCGAGGTGGGAAGTCCACCCACCAACTCTGCCAGACGAGCGATCACGTCGTCCGCCTCGGCCACGTCCGCGTACTTCGCGTCGAAGTCGACCAGGCAGGTCTGATGGCTCAGAGGGGAGCGGTCCTCGCAGCCGTCCGCGACGACCGTCACGCGGTAGTCGTGCTGCGCGGCATCCACCACCGTCGCTCGCACACACCCGCCCGTCGAGGTCCCCATGATCATCACGGCGTCCACGCCCAGCGCCTGCAGCTCCTCGTGCAGCGGCGTCTGGAAGAAGGCCGACGCCCAGCGCTTGTCGATCAGCCGCTCACCGGGCTGCGGCGCGATGGCGGGGTGGATCTGCACCCTGTCGCTGCCGCGCTTGCACGCTGCCACGGCCGGGACCTTCTCGCGCCAGATGATCCCGCCGGGGTCGTCCGCCTCGAACAGCACCCGCAGGTAGAAGATCGGGACGTCTTGGGTTCGGCACGCGTCCAACACGCGGGAGATCGTCGCCAGCGTCTCCTCCGAGCGGTCCGTCCCCAGCCCGTGCTCGAGGAACCCGAGCTGCATGTCGACCACCAGCGCCGCCGGCAGGGTCCCGAGCCCCACCCGGCCCGACCCGAACCCGAGGGAGGTGTACCGGTCCCGCTGGGCTGCTGCCTCATCCAGCTGCCCCTCGCCAGCTGGTCCGTGGGCCGCCTCCTGAGCACTCATGATGTTCTCCACGCCGACATCTCGGGCCGCCGGTCCTCGACGACCCAGGCCTGACGAGCTGGCTTCACCATGGACAGGTCGACCTCGGCCGTGATGATCTCGTCGCGGGTCTGGGAGCCAGCCTCCGCCAGGACGGTCCCGTCCGGCGCGATGATGCAGGACCGACCGAAGTAGGTCGTGTCGACCCCGCCGACGTGCTCCGGCCCCGACCGGTTGGCAGCCACGACGAAGACCCCGAACTCCATGGCCCGCAGGCGCAGGTCATCGACGAAGAGCTCCTCGCGCCAGCCGAAGCTCGACACCGCTGCCACGACGATCTCGACGTCGAGAGACGCCAGGCCCGCCCAGACCTCGCTGAAGGCGCGGTCGTAGCAGATCAGCGTGCCTAGCGGCAGATCGTCCACCGGAAACCGAGCCTGCCCCTGCCCGAAGCCGCAGTAGGCCTGCTCGTCCATGGTGAAGGCGGGGATCTCGACGTCCGCCACCGCCATCTTGCGGTAGGTCGGCAGAGTTCGGCCATCGGCCAGCGTCCCTTCCACCAGCGCCCCGCCGCGATCGATGTGGACCACGGCGTTGTACCGACCGTCGTCACCGGCATCCTCGAACATCCCGATCAGCACGGCGGCATCATGCTCTCGCGCCGCCGCACCCCAGACCTCGGTGAACCGTCCAGGGACGCGCTCCGAGAGCGTCAGATAGGACTCGTCGTAGGGCGCGACCGGGAAGTACGGCCCCGTGATCATCTCGGGGAAGACCACGAGGTCGGCGGCCGGCCCCGCCTGCGCGAACAGGTCGAGCAACCGGCGCTCGTTGGAGGCCGCATCCAGCCCCATCCCTCCCGTCTGGACGGCGGATACCACAAGCGACATGGACAGAGCATACCCCAGCTATTTGTCTGACATTAGTTGCGCGGGGGCTGATCGTGGTGCAAGGATCGCCCCGTGGTCGCGATCGACCATGCGCTTGTCGTTCGTCAGAACGCAGGCTGCACGACGAGGTAACCCACTGGAGGATGCATGGATCTCGGAATCTTCATTCCGATCGGGAACAACGGCTGGATGATGTCGGAGACGGCACCGCAGTACATGCCGTCGTTCGAGCTCAACAAGACCACGGCGCAGTTGGCGGAGGAGGCCGGGTTCGAGTTCCTGCTGTCGATGGTGAAGCTGCGCGGCTTCGGCGGGAGCACCGAGTTCTGGGACTACAACCTCGAATCCTTCACGCTGATGTCAGCGCTGGCGGCGGCAACCAACGACATCCAGCTGTTCGCGTCGGTGGCCCTGCCAACCCTGCCACCGGCGATGGTGGCCCGGATGGCGACGACGATCGACGACGTGTCCGACGGCCGGTTCGGCATCAACATCGTGACCGGCTGGAACCAGATCGAGTACTCCCAGCAGGGGCTGTGGCCTGGCGACTGGTACTACGAGAAGCGCTACGACTACGGCAGCGAGTACGTCCAGGTCATGCAGGACCTGTGGTCGACGGGTCAGAGCGACTTCAAGGGCGAGTACTTCGAGATGGACGACTGCCGCATGCTCCCCACGCCGAAGGAGCAGCGGATTCCGTTGGTGTGCGCCGGACAGTCCGACCGCGGCATGGAGTTCTGCGCCAACTACGGCGACTACCAGTTCGTCATCGGCGATGACGACATGAGTGGCGTCCGCGAAGCCTCGGCCAACCTGCAGAAGCATGCGGAGGCCAGCGGCCGCAAGGTCGGCGTCTACGCCCTGTACTTCGTCATCGGCCGTGACACCGACGAGGAGGCGGAGCAGACCTGGCAGCACTACAAGGACGGCGCCGACCTCGACGCCATCGCATTCATGACGGGTCAGGCGGGACTGGACACCTCCGGAGCAACCGCTGAGACGATCACGAACCTGAAGAGCGCCTTCAACCTCAACATCGGCGCCATCACCGGCAGCTGGCAGACCTGCGCGGACAAGCTGGACGCCCTGGGCGAGATCCCCGGCGTCGACGGCGTGATGTGCGTCTTCGACGACTACCCGCGGGCGACCAAGGAGATGGGCGAGAACATCATGCCCCTGATGAAGAGCCGCCCCGAGAAGTAGTCAGCGCTCCGCCTTCGGTCGCGCAGACCGAGGTCAGCGCTCCAACTCCCGGTACAGATCCCGCAGGTCGCCGAGGTGGTCACGCATCGCCGCCTCGGCCGCCTCGGCGTCACCCGACCGCACCGCCGCCAGGATCGACCGGTGCTCACGATCGACCCTGCCCCAGAAGTCGGGTGAGGACGCCTTCTCGATGTACACCGTGCCGAGCACCTCGTAGACCGGCCCAGCCAGCAGCTGCATGACCGGGTTCCCGGCCGCCTCGAGCAGGCTGAGGTGGAACCCACGCGTGCGCTGCACGATCAGGTCGTGGGGATCGCCCTCCGGGTCGAAGATCTGCGCGGTCAGGTCGTCCAACTGCATGGGCGTCCGGCGGCGTGCGGCCAGACCCGCTGCGGAGGGCTCGAACATCGTCCGGGCCTCCAGCAACGCCGCCCGGGGGATCTCACCCGCTGTTGCGAGCAGCCCCATGGAGGAGGTCAGGTAGTCCTCCAGCGACGCGGCCGAGGGTTGGGCCACCCGGCTGCCACCGGTCGGGCCGCGAGAGGTCTCGATCAGTTGGTGGGACGCCAGCTGCCGCAGTGCCTCGCGGACCGTCGAGCGGGACACTCCGAACAGCTCCGCAAGCTCCACCTCCACCGGCAGCCGGTCTCCGGGGCGGAGCGCCCCGTTCAGGATCTTGTCACGCAGTTGGCTGGCGACCTGCGCGTAGGCGGGCCGGATCCGGTCGACCGCCAACTCACCGGCGGGGTCGTCGCTCATGTCGTGGGCGCACGCTCCACTCGCGTGAAGAAGTCCGTGATCAGGTCGTCGAAGCGCTTCCGCTGATCACGACCTGCGATCACGTGAGCGATCTCGGGCCACTCGAACCCTTCCGCGTTGGGGATGCCGTGCTCGAGGACCCGGGTCATCTCGGGCCGGGTGATCACGTCCTGCCCGGCGTGGACCACCATGGTGGGGCAGGTGATCTGGTCAAGCCGATCCACCGTGTCGTGGGTCAGACAGGCCTCCACCAGTCGGGAGTGGGCGACCTCACGGCCCTGCAGGTTCTTCCAGGCGCCGTCCGGCCCGATGAGCCGGTCCCTCGCCTCGTTGTAGATCTCCGGCGTGAACGAGAAGGAGGCAACCAGCAGCTGGAAGGTCGCAAAGCCGGCCTCGGCGTGGGCCCGACGGAACCCCTCCAGCTGATCGGTGAAGATCGGATCAGCCTTCGCCCACGTCCCCGTCATCAGCAGCGATCGGACCAGATCCGGGCGGGCGATGGCGAGCTCCTGACCGATGCACGCCCCCATTCCGACCATCCCCACCACGTGCACGTCGGACCAGCCCAGGTGGTCCAGCAACCCTGCGACGTCGGTGGCGTACTGCTGGGTGGAGGGCGTCGTCTCCAGGTCATCGGTGGACTCCCCGATCCCGCGGTAGTCGAAGACGACGGTGGTGTGGTTCTGGGTGACGGCCCACGGGACGGCGCCCAGCCCACCGTGGCAGAACGTCCCCCAGCCGCCCATCACGATCGCCGGTGTCCCCTCCGAGCCGGTGGGATTCCCACCCGGCTGGTGCACCTCGTAGTACATCGAGTGGCCGTTGATGTCGACGGTGGGCATGGCGGCTCCAGTCTGGGTTAGGGTGATATGTCAGACAAACTAGCCGATGGTGTGAGCACGAGTCGAGAGGAGCCAGGCATGCCCGGTCCATTGGACGGCATCCGCGTGATCGAGATGGGCCAGTTGCTGGCAGGCCCGTACTGCGGCCAACTGCTGGCCGACTACGGCGCGGAGGTCATCAAGATCGAGCAGCCCGGCGTCGGTGACCCCCTCCGCCATTGGGGACGCGAGAAGGCCAACGGGAAGGCGTTGTGGTGGCCGATCGCGGCCCGCGGCAAGAAGTCGATCACCCTCAACCTGCGGGAGGAGCGCGGCCAGCAGATCGTGCGGGACCTGGTGGCCGACGCCGACATCATGCTGGAGAACTTCCGACCCGGCACGATGGAGCGGTGGGGGCTCGGATGGGAGAGACTGCACGAGCTCAACCCTGGCCTGATCATGGTGCGGGTGTCCGGCTACGGGCAGTCGGGGCCGTACAGCAAGCGGCCGGGCTACGCCTCGGTGGGCGAGGCGATGGGCGGGCTGCGCTACGTCATCGGTGACCCGTCGACGCCGCCCAGCCGGGCGGGCATCTCGATCGGTGACTCGTTGGCGGCGATGTTCGCCACGCTCGGCGCCCTCGCGGCCCTTCGTCACCGTGACCAGACCGGTCAGGGGCAGGTCGTCGACTCCTCGATCTACGAGTCGGTCCTCGCGGTGATGGAGTCGGTCGTCCCGGAGTACGCGATCGCCGACTTCATCCGCGAGCGGACCGGCGCCTTCCTGCCCAACGTCGCGCCGTCCAACGTCTACCCGACCAAGGACGGCCACATGGTGCTGATCGCAGCCAACCAGGACACGCTCTTCCAGCGGCTCTGCGAGGCGATGGGGCGACCGGAACTGGCGGAGGACCCGAAGTACGTCGACCACGTGGCGCGAGGAGACCACCAGGCGGAGCTCGACGCCATCATCGCGGAGTGGACCGGCACCGTGGACGCCGAGCCGCTGATGGATCTGCTGATCGAGCACTCGGTTGCCGCGGGCCGCATCTATCGGGCACCCGAGATGCTCGACGACCCCCACTTCCAGGCCCGCGAGTCCATCGTGACCGTGCCCCACCCCGAGTTCGGCGACTTCCCGATGCAGAACATCTTCCCGCGGCTGTCGCAGACGCCCGGTGAGGTCCAGTGGGTGGGCCCCGAGCTCGGCGCGCACAACCAGGAGGTCCTGGGCGACCTGCTCGGCATGTCGGCGGAGGAGATCGACGACCTGCGGGCGAACGACCTGATCTGAGCCAACTGCTCACATGGTCGGTGAGACCAGGATCTTGACGTGCTCGACCTTGTTGTTGACCAGCTCCTCGAACGCACCGGAGACGAGGTCATCCAAACCGATCTTGGCGGTGATCAGCTGCTCGGCGTCCACCTGACCGCTGCCCAGCAGCTCGATCGTCTCCTCGTGGTCGCCGCAGTACGCCAGGGTCCCGACGACATTGACCTCCTTCATGACCAAGCTGTTGAAGTCGAACTCGGCGGCGTGCCCCCAGATCGCGACGTTCACGACGGTCCCGCCGGCCCGGACGGAGGCAACGGCGTCGGCCATGACCGCGTCGATCCCCGCACACTCGAAAGCCCGATCAGCGCCCTCCCCACCCGTCAACTCGAGCACCCTCGCCGGGACATCGACCTCCGTTGGGTCCAGGACGTGGTCGGCACCGGCCCGTCCCGCTCGCTCCTTCCGCGCCGCGGCCGGCTCGACGGCGATGATCGTTCCGGCGCCAGCCGCGTCGAGGCATTCGATGGTCACCAGCCCGATCGGCCCAGCACCGAACACGACGGCCGTCTGGCCCTCCTCGATGCCGGAGATCTTCACCGCGTGGTGCGCCACCGCGAGGGGCTCGACCAACGCCGCATGGTCGGTCGGGATGTTCCCGATGGGGTGGATCCACTTCCGGTCGACCACCACGTACTCGCTGAGTCCGCCACCACCACCCATCAGCCCGATGAAGCCGAGCTTCTGGCACGTGTTGTACCGCCCAGCGCGGCAGGGCGGACACTCGCCGCAGGTGTGGTAGGGCTCCACGACGACTGGATCACCGACCGCCAGGTCGTCAACTCCGTCCCCGACCTCGGACACGATGCCGGAGAACTCATGACCCAATATGACCGGGAGTTCCTCACCAGTCAGGGGGTGGGGCTCGCCCGGTGGTGGGATGAAGATGGGCCCTTCGAGGTACTCGTGCAGGTCGGTGCCGCAGATGCCGCACCACTCGACCGCGATCTTGACGGCCCCTGGTCTGGTCGCAGGCTCCTCCACCTCCTCGATGCGGATGTCTCCCTGGCCGTGGAACCGTGCAGCTCGCATCTGGCGACTCCCATTCGCTCGGGGCTGGTCTGGCGAGGCTAGCGCCACCCCCGTTGCATCAGGGTTGCGAGGACTACTCGTCCACGCGGGCCGTGAGGACCACCTCGCCGGAGCTGGCCGCGCCCTCGCCCTCCTGTTGGATCGTGACCGTGAACAAGGGGTAGTCCTGCGGGGAGACCGCCGACCACAGCTCGATCTCACCGTCACCGCCGCGAAGGTGGAAGGTGCCGGCCGAGACACCGACCTCGGGGCTCTGCCGCAGCCACGCCTCGTAGTAGGTGCCCTCCTCAGCAGGCGGGAGACCCTCGAAGGACGCGATGATTCGGGTGCCCAGCGCGGTCTCGGTCAGGACCGCATCAGCCCGTGCCCCGTCGGGTGCGAGGTCGGTGCCAGCAAGGGCCAGCTCGATGCTCTCACCCTCGTCGCCCGCGACGGCGGAACCGTCCTGGCTGTTGGTGGAGGAGTCGAAGACGCCACCGACGCTCAGGACGGCGAACAGGGCCAGCGCCGCCGCGATGCCGCTCGCGAAGCCCGCGATCAGCGGACCGCGGGACCGCCGTGCGGAGAGGTCGGTCACCGTCGCGGACTGGCTGCCGAGGTCGGCGGAGGGTGCCTCGGGCGGTGTGATCACCACGGGGTCGTGCTCGACCACCGGATCGTGCTCGACCACTGGACCGTCGTCGATCACGCGGAGGTCAGGACTGGCCGCGACCTCCTCGGCGATCGCGGCCATGATCTGGTCTTCCAGTCCCTCCAGCGGGTCTTCCCACAGCGCAGCATCCGTCAGCATCGCCTCGAGCGGATCGCCGGGCGGCTGGTCGGATGTCGGGTGCTGATCGGACATTGGTTCCTCCGTTCCCCTATACGCGTCGAGTGCCGGAACGGTTCACGGAAGTTGCTGGATCCTCCAGGTGTGCGAGGGCGGTGCGGAGCCGGGTCATGGCCCGGTGGCTGCGGCTCTTGACGGTGCCGACGGGTACCCCCAATCGTTCCGCGGCCTCTGGCTGGGTCAAACCCTCGAGATGGGTCAGCCGAACCGCCTCCCGTTCGTCATCCGGAAGCCGGTCGAGCGCCTGCCGCAACTGAAAGGTGTTCCAGGTCCGCTCGAAGGAGGGCGGGTCCACGGCTAGATCGGTCTCGGGGTCGTGGCCGCCCTGCGTCGGCCGTCGTTCGGAGCGCAGGGCGTCGATGGCCGTCCGACGTGCGATGGCGTACAGCCATGGGGCCAGATCGCGCCCAGGGTCGAAGCTGCTGGCGTTCTTCCACGCCTTGACGAACGTCTGCTGCACCACGTCGGCCACCAGTTCGTTGTCGCCTCCGACGATGGAACGCGCAACGGTCTGGATCGGGCGCGAGTACTGGCGGACCACCGCCCGGACGGCGTCCGGGTCGCCCGAGGCAAAGGCAGTGCTGTGGTCCACGACACGAAGTTTCTCAGATTTCTGCGAACTGTCTTGGCAGCAGCCCCGTACAGGGGTCCGACAGCCAACCACCCACCCCCTCGAAAGGCACGATCGCCATGTCCCTCTCCGCCGCCAGCCGCACCGCCTCCACGCTCAAGGTTGCCGCCGCCAGCGCGCTGCTGGCCCTGGCGCTGGCCGCCTGTGGCTCCGATACCGACGCCGAGGACGTCGGCGCCGCCACCGCGGTCGCCCAGACCGCCGAGGACGCAGCCGCAACCGATGACTCCAGCCCCTCCGGCGGCGAGGCGATCGTCACCACCGCCTCGACCGACGTCGGCGACATCCTCGTCGACGCGGACGGCTTCACGGTCTACGGGTTCACCGAGGACTCCGACGGCACCCCGACCTGTGAGGACGCCTGCCTGGACGCCTGGCCCGCCGTCACCGTCGAGTCCGCGGAGGTGCCCGAGGGACTGGACGCCGAGGTCTTCAGCGTGGTGGAGCGCACCGACGGCACCTTCCAGCTGGTCGCGGGCGAGTGGCCCCTCTACACCTTCACCGGCGACCTGGAGCCGGGGGACACCAACGGTCAGGGCAGCGGCGACGTCTGGTTCGCAGCGGCCCCGGATGGGTCGCTGATCCAGGACGAGACTGCCGAGGCGGCCCCCGCCTCCGACGCCTCCTACGACTACTGAGGCCCAGTCGCACCACGACTTCCAAGCCAGTCACGACACGAGTCGGTTCTTCCATTGAGGGGACCGGCTCGCATCGTCGTGTCGTCCCGCCACCCCGTACGATCCGGCGTCATGGTCTCGCGACGTGGGCAGCGGATGAGTGAGGGCGGCATGGCGCCCTACCTGCAGGCGCACTTCGAGCATCGCCATGACGAGGGGTACGTCTCACTCAGCATCGCGGAGAACCACCAGGTGTTCGACCTGCTGAAGGAGCGGCTGGAGGAGCCCCTTGCCATCCCCGCCCACGTCGTCGGCTACGACGACATGGCCGGCAAGGCCGATCTGCGGACGGCCATCGCTGGATTGTTCGAGCGCGAGATCTTCCACCGGGCCGTCGACCCGGCCCACGTGCGGGTGCTCTCGGGGGCCAGTGGGGTCCTGGAGGCGCTCGGCCACGTGCTGGGCGACCCGGGGGACGGCGTGCTCATCCCGACCCCGTCCTACGCTGGGTTCTGGCCCGACCTGGAGGTGCGACCAGGACTGCACGTCGTGCCGGCCGCAACCCTGGCAGAGGACGGCTTCCACCTGACCCCTGACATCCTCGAGCAGGCACTGGCCGATGCGGAGGTGCCGGTCACCACGCTGCTGCTGACCAACCCGGACAACCCTCGCGGGCAGGTCATCGCGGCCGATGACGTCGAGGCAGCGCTGCAGTGGGCCGAGTCACACGCGCTCCATGTGATCGTGGACGAGATCTACGCGCTGTCCGTGTTCGGGGAGTCCTTCACCTCGGTCGGGCAGCTGCGACCGTCGCTCGGCGAGCGCATCCACGTCGTGTGGGCCGTGAGCAAGGACTTCGGGATGAGCGGGCTGCGCTGTGGCGCGGTCATCTCCGAGAACGACCAGGTCCTGGGCGCACTCGACCTCCAGGGCCTCTGGTCCGGCGTGAGCGGTCACACCCAGCACCTGCTGGCCGGCATGCTCACGGACGAGGACTGGTTGCAGGCGTACCTCACCTGGATGCGTCAGCGCCTGCAGACCGCCAGCCAGCTGACGACGACGGCCCTGGACCAGGCGTCGATCCCGCATCTTGCCCCCACTGCGGGGTTCTTCCTGCTCTGTGATCTGCGCGACCACCTGGACCAGCCGACGTGGGAGGCCGAACACGACCTGTGGCAACACGTGTTGGATGAGGCGCAGGTCAACCTGACGCCCGGCTCGGCCCTGCGAGCTGGCGAACCGGGATGGTTCCGCATCTGCTACGCCGCGGGCACCTCCGCCGTGGTGACCGACGCCATCCATCGGGTCGGATCGGTCCTGGCCCGGTGAGCATCTGGGGGGCTAGCCGCCTTCCGCAACCTTGCCCGACTGGACTGGGGGCAGCTGTTGCAAAATGCTACGCTGTAGCAGAACGCTTCGATGTCAGGTGAGTACATGGCGACCAAACCCGTTCGATTGGACCAATCGTTGGTCGACGCTGCGGCGGAGTCAGGTCATCGCAACCGTCGATCCACGACGCAGCAGATCGACTTCTGGTTGCGTGTCGGACGGGCGGTCTCGGCCGGCCAGACCAGCGAACGAGAGCGGATCATGGGTGCGGTCAACGGGACCGTCCACTTCGAGGAGTTGAGCGATCCCGAGCGCGAAATCGCCCACGCGGAGATCGACGCCCGAATCGAGACTGCCGCCAGCGGGGCAGACTTCGCTGCACGTCTGGCGGCGGAGGGTGTGCCCACGGTGACGTTGGGCCCCGACGGTGCCCTCATCAGGCAGGAGCCGGACGGCAGCACGTCCGTCATCGGTGACGCCGACGCTGCGTGAGCCGTCTCGACCTCGTGGTCGGGCCGAACGGGGCGGGGAAGAGCACCTTCGTGCGCTTCGTCCTGGCCTCGGCCCGACCAGGGGTCCCGTTCGTCAACGCCGACCTGATCGCCGGCGAGCGGTGGCCAGAGGATCCCGAGGCCAACTCCTACGAGGCCGCACGCATCGCTACCGCCGTCCGATCGAAGCTGATCGCAGCCGGCGAGTCGTTCATCGCCGAGACGGTCTTCTCCCACCCCTCGAAGGTCGATCTCGTGACGGAGGCGCGAGCCGCCGCCTTCGACGTCCACCTGCACGTGCTCATGGTGCCCGCGGCGTTGGCCGTGGCACGCGTCAGAGCGCGGGTCGAGGTGGGCGAACACGACGTCCCGCAGCACAAGATCGTCGGTCGCTATGCGCGGTTGTGGTCCAACGTGGTGGCAGCCGCACCGCTCTGTCGCCGTGTGGACATGTGGGACAACAGCGGTGTCGGCCCGGTCCAAGTCGGGACGATGCGCGACGGGATCTGGGTTCTGGGTCCGCGCTGGCCGACGTGGACACCACCCGAACTCGGCGCGCTCGGTACCTGATCAGACGGTCGCTTTCCGCCTCCGCCTCCGCTCCCTAGTGTCACGCGTCATGCCCGCCACGCTTCGTCGTCTCACGCTCGGATGCCCGCTGGTGATCGTGTTGGGAGCAGCCTTGCTCCTCGGCGTCGAAGGGGGCTCCGCAGCCACCTCCCAAGACCCCATCGACGTGCTGGTCTTCACCAAGACCGAGGGCTTCCGGCACCCCTCGATCGCGGAGGGCATCCAGGCGATCACCGACTTGGGCGCAGCCGGCGGCTGGCAGGTCGACCAGACCGAGGACGCTGGCGCCTTCACCAGCGAGAACCTGGCCGGCTACGACGTCGTCGTGTGGCTCAGTACCACCGGAGATGTCCTGAACGACCCGCAGCAGGCGGCGTTCGAAGCCTACATACGAGGTGGCGGGGGCTTCGCCGGCATCCACGCGGCAACTGACACCGAGTACGACTGGCCGTGGTACGGCGAGTTGGTCGGGGCGTACTTCGACCGCCATCCGCCCGGCACCGCTCAGGCGACCGTCGAGGTGGAGGACCGGACCCACGCCTCGACGCTCCACCTGGGCGACTCCTGGGTGCGGACCGATGAGTGGTATGACTTCCAACAGAACCCTCGCGATGCGGTTCATGTCCTGGCCACGCTCGACGAGGACACCTACGAGGGCGGGATGATGGGTGAGGACCACCCCATCGCGTGGTGCCAGGTGTACGACGGCGGGCGGTCCTGGTACACCGCGGGCGGCCACACCCCGGCCAGCTTCCAGGAGCCTGACTTCCGGGCACACCTGGCCGGCGGGATCCGCTACGCCGCAGGTGTGGCTGGTGCGTGCGGCGACGATCCGGGCCCCTCACCCGACCCAACGCCGACGGGGCCCGAGCCGGCCGACCCCGGCGAGGTCCAGCGAATCGCCGGGCCCGATCGGGTGGCGACGGCGCTCGCCATCTCAGAAGCCGGCTGGGACTCCAGCGAGTACGTGGTCCTGGCCAGCGGCGGATCGTTTGCGGATGCCCTGGCGGCGGCGCCCCTCGCGGGAGGGTTGGATGCGCCACTGCTCCTCACGGTCGGAGAGAGCCTGGACCCGCGCGTCGTGGCCGAGTTGGAGCGGTTGGACGCGACCGATGTCGTCGTGATGGGCGGGCCGGCGGCGATCTCAGAAGCGGTGTCGGATGGTCTGGGGCGTCTCGGGCTGTCGGTCGAACGCGTGGCCGGGCGTGATCGCATCGAGACGGCAGAGGCGGTTGCGAGCACCCTGGGCGACGCCCGCGGCGGGATCGCAGTCGTCGCAGCGGCAGACCGCTTCCCGGATGCGCTGGCCGTGGGACCGGTCGCCGCTGCCGAGGGCCACCCGATCTTCCTGGCCGGCCCGGACGGTCTGACATCGACGACCCTCGCGACCATGCGGGATGGCGCGGTCGACGACGTGCTGATCGTCGGCGGATCGAGCGCCGTTCCAGACGCGGTCGAGGGCCAACTCAGCGCCGCCGGCATCACCACGGTCACCCGGATCGCGGGCCTGTCCCGCTACGAGACGGGCGTCGCGGTTCTGGACTTCGCGGTCGAGCGGGGTCTGCCCGCGGATGAGTTGCTGGTCGCGACCGGGGCGAACTTTCCCGACGCGCTGGCGGCCGGCGCGTTCGGTGCTCGGACCGGCCGGCTGATCATGCTGGTCGACGGTGATCAGCCCGTCTCGGACCAGCCCGCAGCGGGCTTTCTGGCGGGGGCGGATGTCTCGGACTTCGTGTTGCTCGGCGGTCTTGGTGTCCTCCCCGAGTCGCTGGCCGAGGAGCTTCGGGAAGGCCCCTAGCCCTGGCCGCCCCGGTCAGCTCTCGTAGAGGTCCGCCAGAGCCAGGTAGTCGTCCACGTTCGACCAGGGCGGCTGGAGCTGCTCTGGCAGGTCTCTTGCCTTCGCCGGCACGCCGACCGTCAGCTGGCGCGGGCCGACCTCCATCCCCTCGCGCACCAATGCGCCGGCCGCCACCAGCCCGTCCGCCCCGATCCGGGAGCCGTTCAGCAGGATGGCCCCCATCCCCACCAGCACGCCGGACTCGATCTGGGTCCCGTGCAGCAGTGCCCGGTGTCCGACCGTGACGTTCTCGCCCACGATCACCGGTTGCCCACGGTCGGTGTGGATGACCGTGTTGTCCTGCACATTGGAGTTCCGACCGATCACCACGGGGTCGTACTCAGCCCGGATGACCGTCCCGAACCAGATGCTGACCCCCTCCTCCAACGTCACGTCTCCCGTGATCACCGCAGTCGGGGCGATGAACTTCGCAGCCGAAACGTCCGGGGATCTGCCGTCAACCGTGATGATGTGTGCCATGGTCCGGCAGTCTTGCAGATGAATCGACCGTTCTGGGGTCTCGCCACTTGACAGGGCCGGCACGCTCCGCCACCGTTTCCCGCCGACCAAGCCCTTCGAGGAGAAAGGAGTCGACCGATGATGATGAGTAGCACTGCCCCGGCCATCGTGGCCCGCCACGATATGCCCTGTTTCGGGCGACTCCACGTCACGGCCTAACGGCTGACCTCTCCAGTTCGTGCGCCCGCCTCGCTGTGCGGGCCCACTCCGGTCACACCTCGGCGGTCTCCGCGACCGCGTGCGGTCGACGTCTGACAGTCGATGTCAGACAGCGGCCGCAGAACCCCTCGAAGGGACTCTGTCATGCACCCCTACGCCCACCACCAAGTGGTTGCGTTCCGCGCTGAGCAATCCCGGCGCGCCGCACTCGCTCGGCACCACCCACTCATACGCGAGCCGTCCGTTCCCCTGACGGACGTCATCCTGCTGTTCATCACCCCTGGCTCGGTCCTGCTGCGCCTGGCTGCGCCCGGCATCAAGCAAGCCGTCGGCCTCGCCCTGATCCGCGTCGGGCTGCGGTTCGTCGACCCGACCATCGCCGTCCGATCGATCGCACGACGGTGATGAGCACCGTTCAGCCAGTACCTGACCCTCAGCCGGGGAAGTTGCCCGCCCTCCCGAGCAGTGCGGGCGCTTCCTCGGCCCCCAACTTCTGCGTGATCCAGTCTGCAGGCCCCACCAGGTCCTCCACCGTCAGCCCGACATCGATGCCGGACCGGTGCAGCGCGTACACCAGATCCTCCGTTGCGATGTTGCCGGTAGCCGCAGGCGCGAACGGACAGCCTCCGAAGCCGCCGGAGGAGGCGTCGAGCGCGACCACGCCCTCGGCCGCGGCCATCAACGCGTTGGCGTAGCCGGTGTTGCGCGTGTTGTGGAAGTGGGCCCGCAGTTGGGCGTCGGTCTCGTTCCGCACGGCCCGGACCAGTCGGCTCACGTCGACCGGAACACCGACGCCGATGGTGTCGGCCAGCGCGATCTCGTCCGGCTCCTCCGGAGCGACAGCCCGGACGACGCGCATGACCTGCTCGGTGGACACCTCACCCTCGAAGGGACACCCGAACGCCGCCGAGATCGTCACGGAGGTGAACACCCCCTCCGCCTTCGCGGTCTTCAGCATCCGCGTCGTGGCGTCCAGGACGTCAGTCACGCTGGCGCCCTGATTGCGCTGAGAGAACGTCTCGGTCGTGATCGCGACCAGGTTGACCTCGTCGCACTCGGCGGCGAGCGCCCGCTCGAGGCCGCGCTCGTTCAGCACCAGACCGATGTGCGACACCGCGCTCCCGTCGGCAGCCGTCCGGGGAACCTCGGCCATGACCTCCTCCGCCCCGGCCATCTGCGGCACCCGCTTGGGGTGGACGAAGCTGGCCGTCTCGATCCGACGGGCCCCCGCCTGGACCAGCCGTCGGACGAACTCGGCACGCTCGCCGGGCGAGAGGACGGTCGCCTCGTTCTGCAATCCATCCCGCGGACCAACTTCGACGATGTGGGTGCTCATGCTCCAAGGCTACGCCCTCGCCCGACCTCCGGGTCATCCCATGGCGAGGAGGACGCCGCTCAGGGACGCGAACGCCAGCGTCACGACCAGGGGGGTGAAGAGCAGATCGTCGTACCGGGCGAAGGCGGTCGATCGGTCGGTCTTGGTGAACCCGGTCTGGCGTCCGTCTCCGATGGCTCGCAAGGCCAACACGACCCCACCTGCTGCCACCACCGTCTTCAGCAGGAGTGGTGGGTCGTCCACGGTGGCGGCGCCCGCGATCCCAGCAGCCTGGAGCACCATCAGCAGGACAACCCCGACCGTGACGAGGCGGCCGGGGGTGAATGCGGGCGCCCCGTCCACGCCGGCTGGGACCACCACGTCCAACCATCGCGTCCCACCGAACACCCAGTAGAGGTGAACGGCCGCGGCCCCGAGCAGGATGACGATGCCCCCACCCGCCATGACCGTGAGGGCAGCACGACCCACCACACCGGTCTCGACTCCGGCCGCAAAGGCGGCCAGGAGGAACAGCGGCCACGCCAGGTGTCCGCGGAGGAGGGCAAGCATCGCGATCCCGGACACCGCACCAACCGCGCCAACGGCGATCACCGGCCGACCACCGACGGCCACGACGGCCAGTCCGAGCCACGCGATCGACGTCGCATGCCAGGCGTAGCGGATCAAGCGGTTGGCGGCCCAGCGCGGAATCGGGATCGTCCAGGCCTCCGCCAGCAATGGCTGGATGACGGCTCGCTCACCGAGGTAGGAGTGCGCCACGGCCAGGAGGACGAACATCGTGGCGCTCACGCCGGTCCAGAGGGTCAACACGGTTGCACTGCCTTTCATGCGATCTGGGGCTGTCGCGCGATCCGTGGGCGGTCGGAGAGCCCGCTCATCGTTCCATACGGGGGCGTATGGTGGCACCGTAACATACGGGTGCGTATGGTGGCAAACCGTGACAGCGAAGACCGCTCAGGACTGGACCAGGGAAGCCCTTCGAGCGCTCAGTCGTGACGGGATGGCGGCCTTGTCCGTGCAGGCCCTCGCTCGTGAACTCGGTGTGACGAAGGGCAGCTTCTACTGGCACTTCGCCAATCGGCAGGCTCTGATCGACGCGGTCATGGCCACGTGGGAGGACGTCGCTACCGAGGCCATCATCCGGCAGGTGGACAGCACCGCCCCGACGGCCGAGGATCGGATCCGGCAGTTGATCGAGGCCACCTTCGCGCCGGGCGAGGCCTACAACGCCATCGAGTCCCGGATCCGTCAGTGGGCGGCCTCAGACCCCGCCGCCGCGACGATCGTGGCTCGCGTGGACGGCCGTCGACTCACCTACGTGAGGGATCTGTTGGTGGACGCCGGCGTGCCTCGAGAGGCGGCGGCCATGCGCGCCGACCTCTTCTATCGCGCCCTCATCGGCGAGTGGGCCTGGTGCAGCCACGGGGGACCGCCCCTGTCCCGGGATGCGCTGGAGCACCTCGCTGAACTGGTCACGACCTGACAGACGACCGGCAGGTTTCGCCGACGACGCTCAGCGCCGAGCCCGGTCGACGGCCGCCGCCAAGCTCGCGGCATCCAAGCCGCCCACCTCTCGGTGAGCGACCTCACCCGTCTCGTCCAGCACCACCGTCGTCGGCAGGCCGCCGGAGCCGAGCACCGCACTCACCCCACCGTCGATCACCGTCGGGAAGCCCAGTCCGTATCGGTCGGCAAACGTCTGCCCACCACGGGGCGAGTCGTCGACCAGAACGCCCAGGAACGTCGCGTCGCCGATGGCATCTGCCGCACGGGCGACCGCCGGTGCCTCGGCGTGACAGGGCGGACACCACGAGGCCCAGAAGTTGATGACCACCGGCCCATCGGCATCAGCGACCAGCGCCGCGACGTCCTCGGCGTCCCAGACCGGCGGCTCACCGTCGGGAACGCCAGCGGCGATGGCCCCGGCCAGCGACGGCCGGAGCGCGTCCCGATCGATCGGCAGCGTGGCCGGGGCTGCCAGCAGCGCGGCCACGATGATCCCCAGGCCGCTGAGCACCCCGATGGGCAGGACGACCTTGGTCACCGGCCCGACCCGCCCGAGTGCCAACGGGAGCGTCAGCACCAGTGCGACCAGCCCGAGCACCGCAGCCACGTCCGCATCGACGGTCGCCACCGCGGGTCGCAGGAGCCCACCACCCACCACGGTTGCGGCCACCGCCGCGGCCAGCAGAGCGGCCTGCCGTCCTGCACGCCACGCCGCTGCCGGGCCCCACCCCACGGCCCAGAAGACCGCAGCGGATGCGAGCGCCTCCAGAATCCCGACCGGAACCCTGGGGTCGTCCAGCCCCGGCAGCGGCACCCCCAACGGAATGGGGGCGACCACGCCGGCGACATCTCCCCGGATCACGCTGGCCAGTCCCCAGACGACCAGTCCGAGGGAGCCAGCTTGGACGCTCAGCCCGATGAGGCCAGAGCCCTCAGTCGCCTTCGCGGATTCGGTGTCCGGACTCGTCCGCGTGGCGACCACCCGCCAGCCCGCGACAACACCACCGATCACAGCGGCGCCTGCCGGCAAGCCCGAACCCAAGCTCAGCATGGCCGGCAGTGGCGGCCATCCGCCGATCAGCACCGCGTCGACCCCCAACGACACCAGCCGAGCGGTCACGACAGCTGGGAGGGCAACCGACAGGACCACGTCCAGCACCTCGCCGACCCTCCCGCCCTGTCGCACCACCCAGAGCGCGCCGGCGCCGAGACTCACCGCCAGGCTGAGCAGCAGCGGCCACGGAACGATCATCGGCCACCCAACGGTGGACTGACGCCGGGTGTTCCCACCGTCTCTGATCCCCTGGATGGGCCGTCGGCGGTCCCCTCGGCCGCGCTCCTCCTGTCGCGATCCACGTGTGTCATCCTGTCGACATGGATCAGCGACAACACCCGGTGGGCTCCGGCTTCGGGCCGAAGAGCGAACCCGCGGAGGTGCTCGACGACGTCGACCTGCACGGCGTCACCGCCGTCGTGACCGGTGGGTACTCCGGCATCGGCATCGAGACCACCCGAGCGCTGGCTGAGCGGGGCGCGACCGTCTTCGTGCCGGTCCGCTCGCCCGAGAAGGCCGAGGAGGCGCTGTCCGCGGTCGAGGGGGACGTGCGACGCTCGGCGATGGACCTGGCGGACCTTGGATCGGTGCGACGGTTCGCCGACGAGGTGAGCGGGGCTGTGAGCCACCTCGACCTCCTCATCACCAATGCTGGTGTGATGGCCACGCCAGAGGGCCGGGTCGGTCCGGGCTGGGAGACCCAGTTCGGCATCAACCACATGGGCCACTTCGCGCTGACCACCGGACTGCTGTCCACGCTCCGGGCAGCCGAAGCCCCTCGGGTCGTGGCGCTCTCATCAGTGGCCCACAAGCGCAACGGGATCCGCTGGGACGACATCCAGTTCAGCGACGGCACGTACGACAAGTGGGTGGCCTACGCCCAGTCCAAGACGGCCAACGCCCTGTTCGCCCGGCATCTCTCCCCGCTACTCGAGGAGGACGGGGGCCGCGCGTACAGCGTCCACCCCGGCGGGATCCTCACACCCCTCCAGCGACATCTCTCCCTCGAGGAGGAGGTCGCCCTGGGCTGGCGGCGTGAGGACGGCGAGATCAACCCGGCTGTCCAGGACCTCTTCAAGTCGACGACCCAGGGCTGCTCGACGACCCTGTGGGCGGCCACGAGCCCGCAACTCCAGGGTCTGGGAGGCGTCTACTGCGAGGACACCGACGTGGCCGCGGCAGTGACATCCGACACGCCGCGGTGGCTGGGCGTGGCGCCACACGCCACGAACGACGAGGCGGCGGCGCGGCTCTGGTCCCTCTCGGAGACGTTGCTGGCCGACGCCTGATCGTCCCCAACCTCAGCGGGAGCGCAAGCCGCCATCGACCAGGATCGTGTCGCCGGAGACGAAGGCGGCCAGGTCCGAGGCCAGGAAGTACGCGACCCTGGCGACGTCGTCGGGGTAGCCGATGCGACGGGCCGGGATCTGCTCGGCGAACGCATCGTGCGCGTTCTCCACGCCCATGCCGGCCGAGATGGCGTCCCGGTCCGCCAACGTCCCGGGTGTCTCGACCAGGGTCGGGGCGAGGGCAACCGCCCGGACGCCGGAGGGACCCAACTCGAACGCCAGGGCCTTGGTGAACCCTCGGACCCCGTGCTTGCTGGCGGTGTAGTGCGCGATGCCGCCACCCTCAGCGCCGTACGCGGCGGTCGACGCGAGGTTGATGATGACCCCGCGGCCGGCCGCGACCATGGGCCGCATGGCGGCACGGGAGCCGAAGAACACGCCGTCGAGGTTCAACGAGATCACCGTGTGCCACTGCTCCGGAGTCATGTCGACCAGGTCCACGAAGGGGTAGATGCCGGCGTTGTTCACCCAGATGTCGAGCCGCCCGTGCTCCTCCACCACTCCCTCGGCGACCTCGATGTTCTGGCGCGAGTTCGAGGCGTCCAAGTGAACTGCCGCGGCACGACTGAGCTCGGACGCGGTCTTCTCGGCAGCGGCCAGATCGAGGTCGGCGATCGTGACGTGTGCTCCGGCCTCGTCGAAGCGGCGGGCGATGGCCGCGCCGATGCCAGCAGCACCGCCGGTGATGACGGCAGTGCGCCCCTCGAGCGAGACCAGATCGGCAAGTGAGGCTTCGGTGAGGTCGGGCAGGCTCATCGGCGGGTGTCCCTGGTGCGGCGGTTGTTCGTGGCTGGGACTGGCAGGATGCCACACATGAGAGTTCTCGTGATCGGCGGCGGTGGCCGTGAACATGCGCTGGCCTGGGCCCTCGACCGTTCGACCTCGGTGACCGAGGTGGTCTGCGCTCCTGGGAACGCCGGCATCGCCCAGGTCGCGACGATCCGCGATGTCGTCGCCACGGACCCGGACGCGGTGGTGACCCTGGCTCAAGGGGTCCTGGCCGACCTAGTGGTGGTCGGCCCGGAGGCCCCGCTGGTGGCTGGAGTCGTCGATGCGCTCGCAGCGGCGGGCGTCCCAGCGTTCGGACCGACGCGGGCCGCGGCACAGCTGGAGGGGTCGAAGACGTTCGCCAAACGGGTGATGGCCGCCGCGGGAGTGCCGACGGCGGGCTACTGGTCAGGAACCGACCCGGATCAGGCGAAGGCCGAACTGGCCAACCACGCGCCCCCGTATGTGATCAAGGCCGACGGACTCGCCGCCGGGAAGGGGGTCCGGATCTGTGCCGATCGGGCGGACGCCGAGGAGGCCATCGACGACGCCCTGGTCCGAGGTGTCTTCGGCGCTGCCGGCGCCAGCCTGGTGATCGAGGAGTTCCTGGACGGCCCTGAGTGCTCCCTCTTCGGGCTGTCCGACGGCACCACGGTCGTACCGCTCCAGCCGGCCCAGGACTTCAAGCGCGCCCTGGACGGCGACCAGGGCCTGAACACCGGCGGGATGGGCGCCTACTCACCGGTCCCCGCGGTCGATCCGGCCACCGTCGAGGACCTGCGCCGCACGGTGCTCCAGCCCGTGATCGACCAGATGGCGGCGGATGGCACTCCCTTTGCCGGAGTCCTGTACGCGGGCCTCGCGCTGACGGCCGAGGGGCCGAAGGTCATCGAGTTCAACGCCCGCTTCGGTGACCCCGAGACCCAGGTCGTCCTGCCCCGGCTGACCAGTGACCTCGGCCAGGTGCTGATGGCCTGTGCCACGGGGACGCTTGCCGAGCTGGCCCCGCTCACCTTTGCCGACCAGGCCTGCGTCGCGGTTGTCATGGCCAGCGGCGGATACCCCGGCGCCTACGAGACCGGTCGTGTGATCGAAGGGCTCGACGCCGCGACCAGCGATCAGGTCACCGTCTTCCACGCCGGGACACGCGATGAGAGCGGACAGGTCGTCACCGCTGGGGGGCGCGTCTTGGCGGTGAGTGCCACCGGCCCTGACATCGCCGCTGCCCGGTCGTCGGCCTATCAGGCCATCGAGTCGATCACCTTCGAGGGGGCGCACACGAGGTCCGACATCGCGGCGGCGCCGACGACCTGACCTGCGGACCCGAGTCGCAGTACGGTGAGCGGTCGGTGAGTTCTCCGTTCCGATCGCGCGTACGCCCGCGTCTCAAGTCGAGCCGCCTGGGCTGGCTGTTGCTGGTCCTGGCGATGGTTGCTGCGGGCTGCACTGACGACAGCGAGCCGGAGCCCGACCCGACGGAGTCGGAAGCAGCGGTCGAGGCGACCGAGGAGATGGTGACCCCACCCGACGGCGTTCAACCGGCGGATTCTGCCGTGGAGCAGTCCGCGGATGATCCGCCGCTGGCAGCTCCGCAGGCACCGCTGGAGGGAACGCTGCTGGTGACACTTGAGGGGCCGGCGACCAATCGGGCTGCCACCGACGTCGTGGTCCGTGACGAGGAGGGGGCGCTGGTGGAGGCGTTCCGACTGCCCAACGCCCGGCGGGTCCACGGCGAGGCCGGCAGCCGGTGGGCGCTCATCGAGCTGCTCGACGGCTCCTGGGCGCTGCTGGACGTCGCCATCCCCCGGCTGCGGTTGCTGTCGTTCCCCTCGGGCACCCCGGCGGTGCGGCCGCAGGTCAACGGACGGGTGGCGCTGTGGGCCGACGATGACGGCTCGGTGCTGCTGCGTCTGGACGGAGGACAGCCGATCGTCCTGCCCGGCGTGGTCACCGGACAGGCAGATCTGGTGCGCGTCAGCCCCAACGGCGAGCGGGTGCTGCTGGCTGGCGGCCCACCACAGCTGCTCGGTTCGGAGAACGGCCAACTGCTCGACCTGGACGGGGCCGCTCGCTTCAACATGGCACCTGACGGCACGGTGGTGAGCCTGCTGGACACGCCGGAGGGGGCGGTTCTGCAGCGTCAGGGGCCCGAGGACACCGAGTTGCAGACCGTGGGCAACATCGACCAGCCGATCGGCGACGAGGCAGCGGACGGTGCCACCGAGGAGCCCGATCAGGTCACGATTCCAGCAGCCGGGAGCCGTCTGCCCGTACCGCTCCCCGATGGGCGGGTCCTGATCGTCGGCACCGCGAGCGCGCTGGTTCAGGCGGACGGCACCACCACGGCCTTCCCCTCCACCGGCAGTGTCCAGGGCACGCCGCGGGTCTCACCGGACAGCGGCCGGGTGCTCCTCCAGACCAGCGGAGGACTGCGGCTGGCGGATGTGGACGCGGGCACCGTCGAGGCGGTTCCCGGCTCCACCGGCCTGGTCCCGGCCACCCCTGGCGACCGGCCGTGGGTCTGGGCGGCTGGTGACACGCCTGGCGAGAACGGCGTCCTGGCTGTGGACATGACAACCGGCACGACCGCGTCCCATCTGGAGGAGGTGTCGGTGGCAGGCGTCGCGGGCCAATCCGACGACGGGCGTGTCGTCGTGGTCGACGTCATCGAGGACGAGTCCACGAGCCCGGTCGTCCTGCGAGCCGACGAGGAGGGGTCGGAGGTCGCCATCGGCGAGGTCGTGTCGGTGTCACTCCACCCGGACGGTGTGCGCGAGGCGGCGGGGGTCCGGTCGGGCGCCAGTCAGTCGGTCACGCTCACCGGTTCCTCGGGCGATGAGATCGAGATCTCCGAGGCGTGGAGCCCCGTCTGGCTGATCCCCGGCCGGTAGAACCGACAGATCCTCCACCGTCCGGGGCGTCACACCCGACTCGTGGCGCTCGTTCCCTACAGGATCTCGCCGGCCCGGTACTCCGCTGCCTCCGGATAGCGGGTCCGCCAGATGTCCACCCTGGCCACGAAGCGGTCGACCTGCTGCCCCGCCGCCCCGACGAAGGCGGCGGGGTCGGCCAGCAGCGCCTCGATCTCGTCACCGTCCAACGGCAGGTCGGGGTCGGCGGCCAGCCGCCTGGCGAGGTCGTTGGTCTGCTGCCCCTCCTCCCGCATCGCGAGCGCCACGGCGACGGCGTGGGTCTTGATCACCTCATGGACCGCCTCGCGGCCGGCACCCTTGGCGACAGCGGCGACCAGAACCCGAGTCGTGGCCAGGAACGGCAGGTAGCGGTCCAGCTCCCGCCCGATCACCGCCGGGTAGGCACCCAGACCCCCCAGCACGGTGAGCAGGGTCTCGAACAGCCCGTCGATCGCCAGGAACGCGTCCGGCAGCATCACCCGGCGCACCACCGAGCAGCTGACGTCACCCTCGTTCCATTGGTGCCCGGCGATCCCGGTGGCCATGGTCAGGTAGCCCGACAGGATCGTCGCAAAGCCGTTGATCCGCTCACACGAGCGCGAGTTCATCTTGTGCGGCATCGCCGACGACCCGACCTGGCCGGGGAGGAACCCCTCGGTTGCCAGCTCGTTCCCCGCCATCAGCCGGATCGTCGTCGCCAGGGAGGAGGGGCCGGAGGCGACCTGGACCAGCGCTGAGACCACGTCGAGGTCCAGCGACCGCGGATACACCTGCCCGACATCGTCCAGGACCGCGTCGAACCCGAGGTGCTCGGCAACGGCACGCTCCAGCCGATCTGCCGCCTCGGCGCTACCGAGGAGCGCCTGCTGATCGGCCTGGGTTCCGACGGGGCCCTTGATTCCGCGCAGCGGATAGCGAGCGATGAGCTCCTCCAGCCGCTGCGTGGCCTGCAGCAACTCCTCGCCAGCGTTCGCGAAGCGCTTGCCCAGCGTCGTGGCCTGGGCCGGGACGTTGTGGGTGCGCCCGGTGATCACGGTGTCCCGATGCTCGACCGCCAGCTGCGCCAGCATCGTGAGGGCGGCAACGGAGCGATCGCGCACCAACCGCAGACCGTTGCGGATCTGCAGCTGCTCGACGTTCTCCGTGAGGTCCCGGGACGTCATGCCCTTGTGGACGTCCTCGTGCCCGGCGAGCGCCGAGAACTCCTCGATCCGCGCCTTGACGTCGTGTTTGGTGATGCGCTCGCGGGCGGCGATCGAGTCGAGGTCGACATCGTCGACCACACGCTCGTAGTCCGCGATCACCTCGGGTGCCACCGGCACGCCCTCACCACGCTGCGCCCGGAGGACCGCCAACCACAGCCGGCGTTCCAGTTGGATCTTGCCGGTCGGCGACCACACCGCGGTCATGGCCGGGGAGGCGTACCGGGCGGCGAGGACGTTCGGGATCGTGTCGCTGGTCACACGGGCAGGGTCGCACAGGTGCGCAGCTAGTCCAACAACGCCGTTCGGGCCAGCTCGTCCAGACCAGCAGGCGGTGCTGACTCGGGCAGATCGGAGACTGCCATCGCCGCGTCCACCGCGGCCCGCCAGCGCTCGCGTCGAACATCCGCCGGCAGGTCGTCCAGGTGTCGCGTCACGACCGGATCGCGCCGCAGCGCCGCCAGGACGGAGGCGACGGGCCCCCACCTCTGCGCCACTTCCGCCTGCAGCTCCATCCGCAGGCGCCGGCTGAGCGCCGGCACACCGGTTGTCAGTGCCACCGTCACCCCATCGTCCTGCACCATTGCCGGGAGTGCGACCGAACTGCCCTGCTCCCCGCCGTCGACGCGGAGGCACCACACGCCTCGGCGGTCCGCGGCGGCGCTGACGGCATCGTCGACGTCCGGCCGCGCCGTGGCAGCGATCACCATCCGAGGACTGCGATCCAGGTCAGCTGGCAGGAAGGATCGTCGAACCAGGTGCAGCGTGCCGGACAACTCCTCCGCAGCCTCCATCAGCGCCGTCATGGCCGGGGAGACCTCGGGCGCGATCACGACGGCTGCCCCACCTGCCGCGACGAACGGTCGCAGCTTGCCGGCTGCCACCGGCCCTGCCCCGACGCACACGACCGGCTGGCCCGCCATGTCGAGCATGAGCGGCAGGTACATGGTCAGTCCACTCCGTCGACGACCAACCCATCGAACGTGGCAAGGTCGACCGCCGCACCCATCGACTCCGCCAGCCGCTGCTGCTCGTAGTAGGCCAGGATCTGCAACTCGATGGAGAGGTCGACCTTGCGGAGGGACACACCCTCCGGGACGCTCACGACGGCGGGGGCGAAGTTCAGGATCGACGTCACTCCGGCCGCCACCAGTCGGTCGGTCACGTCCTGGGCGACGGGCCCCGGGATGGCCATCATCGCGATGGAGATCTGCTCGTCCTCCACCACCCGGGCGATCTCGGACATCGGCTCGATCTGCACGCCGCCGATGGTCTGCCCGTGCTTCGCCGGGTCGGAGTCGATGATCGCCGCGATCCGGAACCCCCGTTCAGCAAACCCGGCGAAGTTGGCCAGAGCCTGTCCCAGGTTTCCCGCGCCGACCAGGACCGTCGCCCAGTCCTGGGTCAACCCGAGTTCTCGGGAGATCTGGGTGATGAGGTAGTCCACGTCGTAGCCGACACCGCGCGTGCCGTAGGACCCGAGGTAGGACAGGTCCTTGCGGATCTTGGCGGAGTTGATGCCCGAGGAGCGTGCCAGCGCCTCGCTGGACACGGTGTCGGCTCCCGTCTCGGCGAGGTCGATGAGTGTCCGCAGGTAGACGGGCAGGCGTGCGACCGACGCCTCGGGAATCTGCCTGGACGTCATGGTCGCTGACTGTAACGGGCGCGCCGCCCGAATCGAAACCGGCACCGCGACGAGCGTGGTTCGTCACCGACCTGATGAGGGCTCCTTCGCGGCGAGCGTCGCTGCCAGGGCGGCCTCGTTCACGTGCAGCTGCGCGACCTCGACGCCGTCCACCACCACGACCGGCACGCGCACCGTGTAGTCGTCGGCGATGTCCGGGTGCGCATCGATGTCGATGAGCCTGATCACGTCCTCCGGCGTCGCCAGCCGCCGGATGATCGCGTCCGCCTCATCACACAGATGGCAGCCCTGCCGGGTGTACAGCGTGATCGTGCTCACGCGTTGGTGGGCACGACATCGGTCGCGGGGGCTGACTTCGGCACGCTCACCGCCCGGAAGCCCGCGTACATGAGCAGGACCCCGGAGGCGGACAGGATCGGGAAGAGGTAGTCCACGGTGGAGCCGATCACGCTGGACCCGGCCGCAGCAACGGTGGTTCCGAGCGCGATCAGCAGCAACGACCACTTCTTGTAGGTCCACGCCGACCACGCCGAGCCGATGACCACGATCGCGAAGGTGTAGGTCATCGGTCGCAGCAGTCCGTATGCGATCGATCCGCCGATCACGGACTCGCCGGACGGCACCGTCGTGGATGCCGCCAGGACGGCGGTGTCGTACTCCGCGCCGATCGTGAACGCGGTGTTCCAGACCACGGCCAGCCCCGCGAGTGTCCACCAGATCACCGAACGACGGTCGTCGAGCAGGTGCAACTGCCCGATGGCGAGCAGCGGCACGTTCAGCAGCGCACCGCTCAGCCAGTAGGTGCCGAACACCGGCGGCGTCCACCCAGCCGTGATCCCGATGAGCACGCAGACGTGCCCCAACCCGAAGAGGAACAGGGCGCCGGCCCACGCCAGTGCGTGGGCTCGTCGACGGTCCCACCACTGCTTGGCCAGCTGGGCGCTGAACAGCCAGGCCACACCTATGGCGATGATCGGGAAGATGGGGTTCATGGCTCCGCCGAGGGTAGCTGAGCCACCCGACGGATACGCCGCCACGCCGCGGATACGGTGGTCGCGGATGCGCAACGGTTCCACCCCACCCGCCGCGGATCGCCCGCGCCCTCGCCTGCTGGCCGCCACCGGCCCACTGTTCATGACCGAGCTGTCCTACGTCATGGACTGCATCGCCGAGGCCGGGTACGGCGCAGCGGAGGTGATGGTCGGCCACAACGACGACACCCGGAATGCCGCGCAGATCCTGGCTGCTGCCGAGGGCGCCGGCATCCAGGTTCCAGCCCTGCACGGTCCCTTCCTGCTGCTGCTGCGGAACGTGTTCGGCCGGTCGTTCGCCGAGAAGACCACCGCGTCGATGGAACTGGCAGCCGAGATCGGGGCCGACGTGATGGTGGCCCATGCACCGTTTCGGTGGGAGGTGCGCAGCCGACGGTGGCTGCGCGAGCAGACTGCCGAACTCGAGGAGTCGACCGGCGTCACGTTCGGCATGGAGAACCTGTTCCCCGTGGCCGGACGCTCGTTCTCCAGCGTCATCACCATCGAGGAGATGGCGCAGTTCGACTCGCTGGTGATGGACACCAGCCACTGCGCGGTGGCTCAGATCGACCTGCTGGACATGTGGCGGGCGCTGTCGCACAAGATCGTGCACCTGCACGTCGCGGACAACTACGGCAACGGCAAGGACTCCCACGCGCCGATGGGCACCGGTGTGCTCGACCTCGGCCGCTTCCTGCGCGAGGTCGGCGAATCCGGCTGGGCGGGCACCATCACCTTGGAACTGGACTGTCGTGAGTACCTGGATTCCCGGGAGGAGCTGGTGAGCTTCCTGGCCCGCGAACGACTCAAGGTCGAGGCGGGTCTTGCAGGGACACTGGACGTCCCGGCTCCGCGGATCAGACAGGTGCAGGCATGAGACGAGGCACGATGTTCACGCTCGCGGCGTTGATGGTCGCCATCATCGTCGCGCTGGTGTACCAGCTCACGACCGCCGGCGTCACGTGACCTCGCCGGCAAGTTGCCGACCGAAGTGTTGGCGGTGCCGGCCAGATTGGATAATGCTTGGCAGCACGGTCGGTAGTCGTGAGAGGACTGATGAGGGAGCGATGGCAATGAGCAGGGGCGAGGAGCAGGTGCGGGTGGCGGTCGGAGTGCCGAGGGTTGTTCTGGGTGTGGTTCTGGCGGTCGTCGGGGCGCTGCTGGCCGCCGTCGGTCCGGTGGGGGCTGCTGCCGGTGGGGCCGCGACCCACGAGTCGTTCAGCGCTCCCCCGGTCACCGCGCCACCGGCGGGGCCGGCGCCGATGCAGTTCTCCGCGACGGGGTGCTACAGCGACGTCGAGGGTGACGTGCAACTGGGCCTGAACGGAGACCCGACGGATGTGCCACAAGCCGACATCGTCGAGTGGTGCGTGGCCTATGGCTCGGAGAGCCTGGACCTCACCGTCACGGTGGCGGAGCCAACCGACCCCATAACGGATCCCAACTGGGACGGGTTCAGCTCGGCCGTGATCATGTTCTTCAGTGATCGGCAGGGCGAGTCGAGGACGCTGAACCTGGGCAAGGGGCGGACCGATGACCGCTTCGAGTACTACGTCTTCGACAACAACAACCGCTCCGCCTGCGACGGCGTGGCGACGTTCGAGGACGGCACCTATCAGGCCTCGGTTCCCCAGTCCTGCGTGTCTGCGCCCACCAACCTGACTGCGACGGTGTCGATGTTCTACGGGCGGGATGCGGACGGCTCGTTCGAGGCCAGCCCACGGGACAACGCCCCCGACAGCGGCCGGATCACCATCCCGCGCGGTGCCATCGCCCAGTCTCAGGCCGACCGGATCCCCCGACTCTTCGGCCCGGAACGGATCACCACGGCCATCGAGGTGTCCCGTGCCTCCTTCCAGGATGGGGCCGCTGACGAGGTCGTCCTGGCCTCCTCCGAGACCTTCCCCGATGCGCTGGTCGCCGCCCCTCTGGCCAGTGCCGTCAACGGACCGGTCCTGCTGACCCCGTTCGAACTCCTGCCCGAGATCGTGTTGGACGAGATCGAGCGTGTTGCTGGTCCGTCGGCGCCGATCAGGTTGATGGGCGGCACCCTGGCCGTGTCACAGGCGGTGGAGGACGCGCTGCTCGAATCCGGTCATGCGGTGACCCGCGTGGCCGGCGACAACCGCTTCGAGACCAGCGTGGTTGCCGCTGAGTCGGCCAACGCCGACCCGACCAACATCCTGCTGGCCTTCGGGGGTGAGTTCGCCGGTGCGCTGGTGTCCGGTGCGGCCTCCACGACCCTGGATGCCACCGTGGTGTTGATTGACCGTGGCGGCATCCCGCAGGTGGTGCAGGACTACATCGACCGCCACCCCGACTCGGTCGTGTCACCTGTGGGCGACATCGCCATCGCGGCGGCTCCTGACTTCGCCAGTCGGGTGTCGGGCGCAACCGGTTCGGCGGTGTCCGTGGAGATGGCCAAGACCTTCCCGGAGTTCGACCAGGTCATGATGGCCAGTTCCGAGGCGTTCCCCGACGGGCTCTCCGGCGGTGCCTACGCGGCGGCGTTGCGTGTTCCGCTGCTGCTGAGCCCGCGCGACTCGATGGAGCAGGGGGTGCTGCAGTACCTGCTCGACAGCGGGCCACTGACGACCATCACGTTCTTCGGCGGCGACGCTGCGCTGAGCGACACGGTGGCGGCCCAGGCGGCGCAGGCACTGGCGGACGAGGAGCCCGAGTAGCCGTCCGACCGCTCAGGCGCCGCTGATGTGCACCGGCGTCGTCAGCCCTCGTCCAACAACTCGGTGATGGTCACCTCCGCCCTGGCCACGGTTGCGCGGCACCAGGTGATCAGCTCTCGTGCGCGGGCCACGTGCGCGGAGAGTTCGTCGACGTCGACCTGCTCGGACTCGAGCGCCTCGAGGATCTGTTCGAGTTCGGCTTCGGCCTCGGCATAGGAGCTTGGTTCGGCCGCGTCGGTGGCGGCTGACTTCTTCGTGCTCATGGTTGATCGGCGGCCTTCGGCGCTCTCGGGGGCGCTGTCGGGGGCGGTGGTGGTGCGGTGTCGTCGGTCACCGTCGAGGTCATGTTGCCGCCACGAGTGGTGGTGAGCAGCGTCGTTCCCGTAGCGACCGGTGCGGTGACCAGGCGACCGTCCCCCGTGGTCGTCACGGACCAGCCGCGCTGCAGCAGCCGTGCCGGGTCGTAGGCCTCGACCAGCCCGGCGTGCCCGTCGAGGGTCTGGGACGCGTTCGCCACCAGGGCATGTGCGGCATATGCGACCCGGTCGTGCTGTTCCGTCAGGTGGCGACGTTGGTCACCGACCACCCGTCCGGCGGTCACCCGCAGCCGCTTGGTGGCAGCGTCCAGTCGGCCCGCAGCACCCCGGAGGCCCACGCGGGCGCTCTGCGTCCGGCGGCCGGCCAGCTCCAGGCGGTTTCGCTCGTCGCGCAGCCGGCGGGCCACACAGCTGGCTATCCCGACCCAGCAGCCCTCCGTGGCGTCCACGGCCTGCTGGACGGTCTCCACCAGGCCCTGCGCCAGAGCTGTCGGCGTCTTGAACGACCGGGCCGCGACCTGCTCGGCGACAGGGACGTCCAGGTGGTGCCCGATGCCGGTCCACACCTGGACCGGACAGGAGGCAACCGCCCGGGCGACCAGCGGGTCGTCGAAGGTGGCGAGCTCGACCTCGGCACCGCCGCCGCGGGTGAGCAGGATCAGGTCGACCGCACCCGTGGCCGCGAGCTTGTGGAGTGCCAGAGAGATCTCCGCCGGTGCGTGAGGCCCCTGGACGCTGGTGGACGCCAGGGTCACCTGGAACGGCAGATGGCTGGCGCTGAGTTCGTCGGTGAGGTCGTGGAATGCCTGCGACCCGCCACGCGTGATCAGGCCGACCCGCAGCGGAAGCCGGATGAGGGCTCGTCCTCGGTTGGCGTCCATGAGACCTTCGACCTGCAACTCCTCCAGCAGTGCCCGTCGCGCCACGGCCATCGCGCCGGCCGTGTGGGCCGGATCGATGTCGTCCAGTGCCACCGAGAGACGGCCACCCGGTGTGTAGAACTCCAGGTGGCCGCGCAGGCGGATGTCCAGACCCTCGGTGAGCGGCTGCCCGACGCGGGCCATCCGACGGTCGACCAGCCGAGCCTTGCCGGGCGACATCGTGACGGGCAGGCGGGCCACGACCCGGCCGGACTCGTCGCTCTCGATCAGGGAGAGGAAGCACGACCCGCGGACGGTGCGGCTGACGTCGGATACCTCGCCGCGGACCCAGAAGGTGTTGGCCATCGTCTCGCTGACGACCTGCTCGATCCGCTGACCGATCTGGGAGGGCGTCCAGGTTCGCTGTGCGGAGGACCTGGTTGACATGGCCCCACCTTGGCACGTGAGTGCGACACCACCTCGGTGGGACGCCTAGAAGAAGATCGAGCGGCGCCCCATCAGGTTGCGGTAGATCATCTGCTGGATCGTGTCGCGGACCCGGTCGGTGATCTCGAAGACCAGCATCGGGTCGTCGGCTGCGTCGGGGCCGTAGCTCTCGGTGGGGATCGGCTCGCCGAACTCGATCACCCACTTGGAGGGCAGGGGGACGAGCCCCAAGGGGCCGAGCAGCGGGAACTGCCAGGTGATGGGGAAGTACGGAACGCCCAGCAAGCGGGCCAACGGCTTGACGTTGGCGACGATCGGGAAGATCTCCTCCGACCCGACGGTCGCCACCGGGATGATCGGGACACCGGCGCGGATGGCGACCTCGACGAACCCACCCCGACCGAAGCGCTGCAGCTTGTACCGGTCACGATAGTGCTTGCCGATCCCCTTGAACCCCTCCGGCCAGACGCCGACGAGCTCGCCGGACTGGAGCAGGTTGATGGCATCCTCGCTGTGCGCCAACGTGTTGCCGGTCTTGCGCGCCAGCGGTCCGACGACCGGGGTTCGCAGGGCCAGATCGGCTGCCAGCTCACGCACATGCCGTCGCTTGGGGTGTTCGTCGTAGACCGCCAGCTTGGTCATGACGGCGTCGAAGGGGAGCGTGCCGGCGTGGTTGGCGACCAGGAGACCGCCCCCCTCGTTGGGGACGTGGCGCAGACCGGCGGCTCTCACCCTCCACCACTGCTGGTACAGCGGCCGAGCCAGCGGCATGACGACCTGTTCGGTCAGCTCGCGGTCGAAGCCGTACGCGTCGACCTCGTACTCTCCGGTCATCCGGCGTCGTAAGAATGCCAGGATGCTGCGGACGGCCGCTTCGAGCTCCTCGCCCATCTGCCCGCTGATCGTCGGCGGCTCCACCACGGGACGATCACGGGCCCGTGCGCCGTCGTGCTGACCAGCTTGCCGGCCCGTCGTCGAACGGGACGTGGCCTGCCGGTCGTCCTCAGCCGTGGCGTCGGCGTCCGGGACGGCCAAGCCCGGGCGGCGCGAGTCCAGCCGGATGATCTCGGCGCCTGATGGGTCACTCATGCCGTGAACCTTCCCAACGCGCCGATGAGCGCATCGCCGACCCGCTGCTCGACCGTGCCGGCCTGGTCGGCATCCAGCAGTGGCTGGACCCGGCCGGCATCGATGAACTCCTGGAGTGCCTGCTTGGAGCTGTATGCCGGCTCGAAGTCGAACTCGCGACGCATCCGGGTGATGTCGGCGACCCGCCCGAACTGCAGCATCGGCAGCTGCTCGCCCGTGATGTCGATCCCGGTGAGCGGTTGCAGCGCCGTGGAGAGCATTCCCGCCATCGCCGCAGGAACCAGGACGGAGGGCCGGCCAGTCATCCGGGCGGCCTGGGAGAGGTACACGATGCCGGGTCCGGCGACGTTGAAGATGCCGGGATGGGAGCCCATCGTGGCGCGGTACAGCACCTCGACGGCGTCATCGGTGTGCAGCAACTGCAGCCTCGGGTCGTGCCCCAGGACCGTCGGGATCACCGGCAGCGCGAAGTACTTGGTGATCGTGGTCTCTATGGTCGAGGAGATGATGTTGGCGAACCGCAGGATGGTCAGGTCGATGTCCGGGCGACGACGACCCAGACCGCGGGCGTATGCCTCCACCTCGGTGATGTCCTTGGTGTAGCCGCTCCGCGGGGCGGTCCGCGGCTGGTTGTCCTCGCGGAACAGCGCCGGGTCTCGGTAGTGAGCGCCGTACACGGCGGTGGTGGAGCGGAGGACCAGGTTCCTGACCATCGGCGCCTTCTGCGCCGCGCCCAACATCTGCATCGTGCCGATGACGTTGAGCTCCTTCATGCGACCCCGGCCACCGGCTGATCCGGGCTCCGCGACGATCGACATGTGGACGATGGTGTCGACGCGCGTCGACTCGATCACGCGCGCGACCAGCGGGTTGCGCAGGTCTGCTCGGACGAACTCGGTTCGCTTCAAGTCGTGGGAGGGCTGCTGCAGGTCGACACCGCCGACGTAGTCGACGCGGTCGTCCTCCTCCAGACGCAGCGCCAAGCGGCCGGCAAGGGTGCCGGCGATGCCGGTGATCAGGATTCGCCGACCACCCTCATCCGCAGTTGGTGTTCGCACCAGCCGTCGCTTCCGTTCGTCCGTCGTGAGGCGACCAACCTACCTACTCGCGAGGGGTGAGACCGGCCGGGAGACGGTCGAAACGGTGGTTGGGTTCGTGGTCGTGTTGCAGGTACGGTCCGGCTCATGCGCGCCATCCACATCGAACAGTTCGGCGGTCCCGAGGTCCTGCAGCTGACGGAGCTCGACGACCCGACCGCGGGAGACGGCGAAGTCGTGGTCGACGTCACCCTCGCGGGGGTCAACTACGCCGACACCCATCAGGCCGAGAACTCCTACCTGTCGAAGCAGACGTTGCCGATGATTCCGGGTGGCGAGGTCGCCGGGACCGCCCACGGCCGGCGGGTCGTCGCGATGCTCAGCGGCACGGGCGGGTACGCCGAGAAGGCCGTCGTGCCGGAGGGGCAGCTGATCCCCATCCCGGACGGGGTGGCCGACGCGCAGGCGTTGTCGTTGTTGGTCCAGGGGCTGACCGCCTATCACCTGCTGAAGACCTCGGCGCCGATGCAGGAGGGAGAGTCGGTCCTGATCCACGCGGCCGCAGGAGGGGTCGGCAGCCTGGCGGTGCAGCTGGCCCGACGGTGGGGGGCGGGGCGCATTCTGGCGTCGGCCTCCAGTGAGGAGAAGCGTCAGATCGCGCTCGATCTCGGCGCGGACGTCGGCATCGACCCGGCCAGCGAGACGCTCAAGGATGACATCGAAGCGGCCAACGAGGGGCGGAAGGTCGATGTGATCCTCGAGATGACCGGCGGACAGGTGACGGACCAGAGCCTTGCTGCGCTCGCCCCCTTCGGTCGGATGGCCTTCTTCGGCATGGCCAGCCGGGAAGCCCCCTCGCCAGTGGATCTGGGCGCGCTGATGAGTCGCAGTCGGACGGTGGCGGGCTTCTGGCTGGTGCACTGCTTCACGGACGTACCGGGCATGATCCAGGGACCGCTGCAGGAGCTGTTCGGCATGGTCCTCTCCGGCGATCTCCAACCGATCACCGGACCGTCGTACGCCCTGGGGGATGCCGCGCAGGCCCACATGGACATGCGTGACCGCAAGACGACCGGCAAGGTCACACTGGACGTCACGGCCTGACGTCGCCGCCCAAGGGGGCCCCTACGGTCCGAGGTCCTGCGGTCACGAGCCACGCACCCTCCCATGGCAGGATCACGGGCGTGACCGACAGCCTCCATTCGACGACCGTGGAGTATCTGTGGGCCGCCGAGTACCGCCTGATCGTCCCCGGCGAGCACGAACTGGAGGCCCTGGTAGACCTGATCGCCCCAGACTTCCACGAGATCGGGGCGAGCGGTCGGCGGCTCACCCGCGACGACGCCGTGGCTGCGATCACCAGCCGGGTCGGCAGCATGTCCGGCCAGGACTCGGTGATCCTGACCCGGATTCTCGCCATGGCCGTGTCGAGCAACGCGATACTGCTGACCTACGACTTGATGACGCCGGAGCGGTCGACTCGTCGAACCAGCATGTGGGATCGGGCTGAGGGCCCGTGGCGCATGCGGTTCCACCAGGGGACGGTGTCCTGACTCGGTCCCGCTGGTGGATGTCTCATGGCTGATGGTCGGTTGGTTGGGCGGCCGGACGCGTTGGTGCGTCGGTGGGGTACAGCCCCGCCGCGAAGCCGTAGACCTGATCCCCTTCCCGGGGGATCTGTGAGAAGCGACGAGCGAGTACCTGCACCCCTGCCCAGAACTCCCTCGCCGCGTCAGCCGGGATTCGAGCACGCACCAGCGTGCATCGAAGCTCGTCGTTGACATGTGCTGTTCCATCACGTCCTCGGTCTGACGGATGGCGTGCGCGGGTTCGCTTCCCGGCTGTCAGCTCAGGGCCATGAGGTGCACACCCCTGATCTGTACGAGGGCCGACTGGCGACGTCCTTCGAGGAAGGCTTTGCCATCAAGAACGATCTTGGTGCCGAGCACCTGCAGACGCTCGCCGAGGAGGCTCTGGACGAGGCGAGCACAGACGCCGACTCCCTCGTTCTGGCCGGGATCTCGCTCGGGGTCACTCACGCACAACGCCTGGCGCAGACCAGAGCCGGCATCCACGGCGCCCTGCTCTACGCCGCGTGCCTGCCGATCTCCGGCGAGTGGGCCGTCGGGCCCTGGCCTGAGACCGTCCGGGTCCAGGTCCACGGGATGGACGACGACGAGTTCTTCGCCCACGAGGGCGACATCGATGCGGCGAGAGAGCTGGTGGCGGCCGCCGGCCCCGAGTTGGCTGAGCTGTTCACCTACCCCGGGGACGGCCACCTCTTCATGGACTCCTCGCTGCCGTCCTACGACTCCACGGCGACCGACGCCGTGCTGCGTCGCTCACTCGATCTGCTGGACGCCGTCTCGACGTAAAGTCCGATGGACGCTGATGATCGTGAGCCGTGGTTCTTGACCGTTACGATCCTGGTTGATGACGCCAACGGATGAGCCACGCGAGGCACTGCGGCGACTCCTCGATGCCGAACGGTCGGGCAGCCTCGACGCCTTGGCCCACCGACATGATCTCAACCTGATCGTTGCGTTCGGCAGCGCCCTCCGTGAGGGACCGGCGGCCGACCTCGACCTCGCTGTCGGGCACGGCGGCACCATGAACGTGCTGGCGCTGCTCGAGGACCTGTACCAGCTGACGGGAAGTGAGAAGATCGATGTGCTGGACCTGAACCGTGCGGGCACGGTTCCACGCTCGGAAGCGCTGGGCCCCGGCCGACTGATCTGGGAGCGCGACGTCGGAGCCTTTGCCGAGGCACAGATGGTGACCTTGGCCATGCTGTGGGACACCCAGTGGCTCAGAGACCTCGAGCTGGAGCAGTTGGCCCAGTGAGTCCAGGTCCGCTCCGTCCGCACGCCATCCAGCGTCGCCTGACAGAGATGCGGCAACTCCTCGATGTCCTCCGCCGTCATCAATCCGTCACGGGCGAGCAGTTGCGAACAGACATCGAACGGCGACTCGCGGTGGAACGAGCCTTGCAGCAGCTCGTCGACCTAGCGGTGAAGATCAACGCCCATGCGGTGACCAGTCACGGGATGACCACTCCAGCGGACTATCACCAGTCGTTCGCCGCTGCCGCGGATCTTGAGATGATCGCTCGGCCCTTGGCGGATCAACTCGCGCCATCGACCGGCCTTCGGAACCGTCTCGTGCACGAGTATGACGACCTGGATCTCGACATCGTCGCCCACGCCATCGCAGGCGCGGTCAGCCAGTACGACGAGTACTGCCGACAGGTCGCGCGATGGCTGCGCGACCAGGCCGACTGAGCAGCGAGCTCAGGTCAGGCGCTCGAGGTGGTCGAAGGCAGCCACCTTCAGGTCCTCCACCGCCTGTTTGGTGGCCCGTTGGACCAACTCCAGGCGGTTCGACGAGAGCTGAGCTTGACCCTCGAAGAACTCGTGCGGGCTCCGCGTACCCGTCTCCTCCTCCACATGTCGGAGGTAGGTGAAGGGGAGCTCGTAGGGGACGTCTTGGCCGGTCAGCTCCGCGAAGTAGATCGTCCACGCGCGCGGAACCACGGTGACGATCTGGTAGCCCCCGCCACCCATGGCCACCCAGCGACCTGCCGTGTGCTCGTGCGCCAGTTCGTGCAGCCGCTTGGCCAGGGCTTGATAGTCATCGGTGGTCAGGGCGAGATGGGCCAGGGGGTCGGTCATGTGGGTGTCGCAGCCCAACTGGGTCACCAGCACATCCGGGTCGAAGGCGCTCAGGGCGTCCGGGACCACCTGGTCGAAGGCGCTGAGGTACACCGAGCCCACCGTGGCGATGGGCAAGGGCACGTTGAGTGAGGTGCCACGGGCATCACCCGTGCCGATCTCGTTGGGGAAGCCCGTGCCCGGGAAGAGGGTCCGACCCGACTCGTGGAGTGAGATGGTCAGCACCCGCGGGTCGTCGTAAAAGAAGGTCTGGACACCATCCCCGTGGTGGGTGTCCACGTCCACGTAGGCAACGCGATCCGCCCCATGGTCGAGCAGCCAGCGGATGGCGGCCGCGGGGTCGTCGTAGACGCAGAAACCGGCGGCCCGGTCTGGCATGGCGTGGTGAAGGCCACCAGCCGGGTTGAAGGCGTGGTCGACGGTTCCCTCCCACACGGCACGGGCTGCAGCCACCGAGGCACCGCAGACCTCCATGGACACATCGTGCATCCCGGCGAAGACCGGCGTGTCACCGGGGCCGAGCCCGTACCGCATGTTCCCTCGTGGGTTCGGGTTGGCGGAGAGCTGCCGCACGACCTCCACGTACTCCGCGTCGTGGAGCTGCAGCAGTTGGTCCACCGTGAAGGGGTCACGCTCCAGCGTCACCACCCCCGGCCCCCGGTCCAGGCCGCACTCACGGATCAGCTCGATGGTCAGCTGCACCCGGATCGGTTTCAGCGGATGGTCGGGCCCGAAGTCGTACTTCAGCTCCTCGTCGTTCCAGATGAGTGCCGTGGCTCCGTGCGACGGGGCGGTCATCGCTCAACCCTATCCCCGACGGATGTCACCATGTGGGCCGTGACGACGAGACCGACCATCCGCACCTGCACGCTGCTCGACGTGGACCAGCACAGCGGAACGGTGGTGGTCGTGGATGTCTTGCGCGCCTTCACGACGGCTGCAGTGGCGCTTGCCGGTGGGGTTGAGCGGTACGAGGTGGTGTCGACGGTGGAGGAGGCCCACGCGAGAAGGGCCGCCGACCCGTCGGTTCTCCTGCTGGGCGAGGTGGACGCGGTCAAGGTGCCGGACTTCGACTTCGGCAACTCGCCCTGGGAGCTCGCGCAGGAGGACGTCACCGGCAGGACACTGGTCCACCGGTCCTCCTCGGGGACGCAGGGTGTCGTGCGCAGCGTCGGCGCCCATCGGATCCTGACGGCCAGCTTTGCCGTGGCCGGTGCGACAGCTCGAGCTCTGGCGACGGAGGTGGCGGCGGCCGCATCGATCACGTTCTGCCTCACCGGGGTCAGGGAGAACGTCGACGGAGACGAGGACCGAGCCTGCGCCGAGTACATCACGAGTCTGCTGAACAGCGATGCCGTCGTCGATCCCATGCCGTACCTCGCACGGGTGGGGATGGCGAGTGCGGCCGATAAGTTCCGCGCCGGGAACCCGGACCTGTTCCCTCCGGCGGACCTGCCGTTCGTGCAGGTCGTGGATCGATACTCCTTCGCCATGGAAGTCCGTCGCGTGCACACGGAGCGGGGGACCGCACATACCCTCCACCGTCTGACCGTCTGACCCGCTCTCCCACGACCCTGGAGGCCCCATGGAGATCGCCACCAACACCACCGTCGACCGCGAGCGCCTGGAGGAGTTCCTGGCTGACAAGCGCAAGTTCGCGCTCATCACCACCCGGTCCGACGGGCGCCCCCAGATCTCCCCCGTCACCGGCGTGGTCAACGAGGCCGGGGAGTTGCTGGTCGCCTCCTACCCGACTCGAGCCAAGACCAAGAACCTGGCCCGCAACCCCGACTGCTCCGCGCTGGTGCTGAGCCAGGACTTCAACGGTCCCTGGGTGCAACTCTACGGGACCGGCCGGGTGGTCAGCGGCGAGGAGGGGGTCGAGGCGCTCGTGGACTACTACCGCTGTGCCGCCGGTCATCACGACGACTGGGACGAGTACCGGCAGGCCATGCGGGACCGGGACAAGGTGTGCCTGGCGATGACGATCACCGACTGGGGCCCGATCGCCACCGGCGGTGTCCCGCCAGAGTTCGCCGAGTCGCAGTAGCGGACGAACCCGGCCCCCACGAGGCCAGGTTCCCCGCTACGAGGTCAGGTTCCCCACCACGAGGCCAGGTTCCCCACGACGAGGCCAGGTTCCCCACGACGAGGCCAGGTTCCCCACCACGAGGCCAGGTTCCCCACCACGAGGCCTAGGGCCCCGGAAACGACGAACGGCACCCCCGGGGGTGCCGCCAGACGTAGCTGCTCTCTAGGAGGATCGCCTACGCCGTCGAGGCCATCCGGTCGCCCATCATGTCGGGGAGATCGAAGGCCAGGTCGGCGAGGTGACCGACGCAGCAGCGGTGGCCGTCCAGGTGACCGGGCATGTCCGCTTCAACGGCGGCACGCAGGGCGGTCACGCGGGTCGTGGCGTCCTCCGCGAGCAGCGACACCGGGTCGACCCCTGCCAGCGCGGTCGCAACGGTCTTGCGGCAGCAGCCGAACACGGGAGCACCGTCCCGCCACGCGTTCTCGAACTCGGCCAGCAACTCATCACGAACTGGCGCGTTGATGGTCATGGGGTCTCCTGTCCAGGGGCGTCTTCGTTACGTACGGTACCCGTACAACACCCTTGGACAACGCTTCGTTCCCAATACGACATGGTTGCCCTGGACCAACTGTCGCGAGTGCGCACTTCCCGAGGGTCCACCAGCCGGACGATCACCGACCGAGTTCGACGGAGCGGTTCTTGGCGGCCTCTATGGCGTTGAGGAAGGCGGCACGGACGCGCTGCTCCTCCAACACCCGCACGGCCGCGATCGTGGTCCCGCCGGGCGAGGTGACCGACTCGCGCAACTCCACCGGGTGGCGGCCGGTGTCGCGCAACATCAGTGCGCTCCCCATCATCGTCTGGATGATCAGTTCGGTCGCGACGTCCCGCGGCAGCCCCAGCAGGATGCCGGCGTCGATCATGGCCTCCGCCAGGAGGAAGAAGTAGGCGGGGCCCGAGCCGGACAGCGCGGTGACGGCGTCGAGGTCACCCTCGGCCAGGCGGACGACCCGGCCGACCTGCCGGAGGAAGTCCTCGGCCAGGCCCAGGTCCTTCTCGCTGGCGTGGGTGCCGGCCGCGATGGCACTCATGGCCTCATCGACCAGCACCGGGACGTTGGTCATGACCCGGACGACGGGAACCTCACCCAGCGCCTCCTCGAAGCGAGTGGTTGGCACACCGGCCACGACGGAGATCACCGGCTCACCGGGATGGATGCGCCCCGCGACCTGCCACAGCAACGTGTCCAGGCTCTGCGGTTTGACAGCCACCACGACGATGTCGGCCCAGTCGGCGACCTCGGCGGAGTCCGTTGAAACCGCGATGTTGTGCCGCTCCGAGAGCTCGGCCGCCTTGGCCTCGTGTCGCACGGTGGCACGGATCTGGTCGGGCTCTGCCGCCCCACTTCGCAGCAGACCGGACAGCAGCGCCTCACCCAGCCGACCGGCACCCAGGATGCCGATCTTGCCCTCGATGCCGGTTGATGCTGATTCGTGTGCGGTCATAGCTGTCGGCCTCCCGGTCAGGTGATGGGGTTGCGGCCCAGACCGACCTTCTCGCGCCAGGACTGCTCGCGCTCGATGTAGCTGGCGAAGCCCAGGCGAAGCGCCGCATTGTAGGACTCGTCGGCGGTGGCCAGAAGCGCTCCCGCCAGCCGATCGATCTCCTGCACACTGACCGCAGGGAGCGGGAGGACGCCGACCAGCATCACATCGCCGCTGTCGTACACGCAGAACCGCAGGATGTAGGTGCGCTGGTTCCGCTTCAGCAGCGACTCGTACAGCGCTTCGGCGTTCTCGTCCGGAGCTCGCATGAAGTGCGACTCGACGATGAGGGTGTGGTCCCCGACGGAGAGATACATGGGGATCGTTCGCTTGTTCCGGCCTTCCAGCACGGTGAACCAGCCGTCCTGACCAGCCCGCTCGACCTCGAGCCCGGGTTGGTCGGCAAACCACTCGACGATCGCCGCCCGTGCCGCGGCAGCTGGATCGCTCACGCGCACTCACCCGCTGGCATCTGGTGCCGTGTGGTGTGCCGCTGGTGGAGGTGTTCGTACACCGCGATCGTCTTGTCCACGGTGGCATCCCAACTGAAGGCCTGGGCCCGTCGAACACCTGCCGCTCCCGCCTCGGCAGCGAAGTCGGGCTCCATGAGGTATCGGCGGACCGCGGCGGCGAACTTGTCGGGATGGTGGTCGGCGACCAGCGTCCCGCCCCCCGGCGCGCCGTCGATGTGCCCGAGGACATGCCGCAGCCCTCCGACGTCGGTGGCGACCACGGGGGTCCCGCAGGCCTGGGCTTCGAGGGCCACCAGCCCGAACGACTCGCTGTGGCTCGGCATCAACACAACATCGGCAGCGCGGTACAGCGCGGCCAACTCCTCGTGCGCGCGTGGCGTCAGGAAGGCGATGTTGTCGACCACACCCAACTGCTCGGCCAGGCTGAGCAGGGCCGGTGGATCCACGACTCCCAGGCCATTGCCGCTCGGGCCACCGACCATGACCAGGCGCACCGGCGGCTCGCCAGGCAGCGCGTCGCGGGTCAGCGCGGCCAGTGTCTCGACCGCGGTGTCGGGCGCCTTGAGTGGCTGCAGCCTCCCGACGAAGAGGACCACCTTTGCCTCACCGGTTGGGTTGAGCAGGTCGGCGGTCCAGCCCCGGTCGGCCTGACCGTTGAACACCGTCGTGTCGACGCCGGGCTCGACGACGTGGACCCGTCGCGCGTTCATCTCGCTGCGCAGGAACGCACTCTCCTGCGGGGTCGGCGCGATGATCGCGTCGGCGTCGTAGGCGATGCGGCTCTCGGCGGCCAGGCGGAGGGCCGGTTCGGGACGATCGCCGGGAGCCAACGTCGCGTTCTTCTGTCGACCCAACGTGTGGAACGTCTGGACCAGGGGCGTCCCGAGCTTGCGGCGGGCGCGGGCACCGACCCACCCGCTCATCCAGTAGTGGCCGTGGAAGATCTGCGCCTCACGCGCCACCGGGTGCGCTGCCAGCCCCAGGTAGAAGGCGCAGAGGTGCGAGGCCAGCTCGGTCTTGTCGGCGTCCAGTGGGCCGGCTTCGATGTGATGCACGTCGATGGTCCCGCGGGCTGCGGGGACCTGGATCCGGACGGTCTCCGGGACGTCGGCCGATGGGCGACGTGTGAACACGTCGACGTGCAGGCCGCGCGCGACCAGACCTCTGGCGACGTTGTCGACGTACACGTTGAGGCCTCCGGCATCTCCTGTTCCTGCCTGCGCCAAGGGCGAGGTGTGGACTGCGATCAGTCCGACACGGCGGAGAGGGGAGGCTGCCATCTGGATCAGACGAAGCGTAGCGGGCAGCGGGATGCGGACATGGCACAGCCCCGATCGCCGGGGGTTGTCGAGCCGGGAACGATCGGGGCTGTGCGCTGGTGCGCGGCCGGCTCTCGCCGTGCGCTATCTGGGGAAGTGGTGGTGAGAGAACTAGGCGGCGCGGCGGCTGCCGATTGTGCCGACGGCCTTCTGCGCGGCCTCGCGACCCTGCTCCACGACCTTGCGGACGCTGGTGACTGCGCCCTTGACCTGGGTCCGTGCGGCCTCGGTCTGGTCCAGGACCCGCTTGGTGGCGGGGGCCTCGGTGACGCCGTCGACCAGCTTGCGGCCGCGGGTGGCGTAAGTGTCGACCTCGCCACGAACGGAGTCGAGTTGCGCGTTGATCTCGGCCTGCAGCTTCGAGGGGGCGTCCTTCACGAAGGTCTGCGCCTTCGCGGGGGCGTCCTTCACCAGAGCGGCCTGGTCCTTGCGCAGCGACTCCAGCCGGCCGGGCAGGTCCCGGACGACGGAGACGGCCAGGTCACCGGCGCCGACGTAGGCGTAGGCCGAGTCGGTGACGAGGGTCTTGACGTCCTCGGCGCTGAGCTCGAAGGAGCCGACGGACAGGAAGAAGGTCTCGTCGGAGGCGGTCTTGGTGGTGGACGTCTTCTTGGTTGTGGTTGCCATGATGGGTTCTCCTTGACGGAAGGGGTGGATCGGGGTTAGGTAGATGGCCAGAGGGACGACGGACCGCTGGAGGGCGGAGCACGGTACGACGTCGCCCCCCTGGCCAAGTGGGGAAACTGGGGGCTTACTTGGCGCTGGCAGCGTCTGATGCGGCGCTGTCGGCCGGTTCTTGGGTCTGCGGCTCGACGACGGTTTCGGCCAGGAAGGACCGGTAGATGTCGAGGAGGGAACGCTTGTGCCGTTCGAGGAGGTCGGGGTCGGCGGTGATGGCGGCGACGACATCGCTGTCGCGCTCTTCGAGGATCCCGGCCTTGACGTAGAGGGTCTCCGCGCTGATGCGCAGCGCCTTCGCGATGGACTGGAGGATCTCGGCGGAGGGCTTGCGCAGCCCGCGCTCGATCTGGGAGAGGTAGGGGTTGCTGACGCCGGCTCGCTTGGCCAGGTTTCGACCCGAGAGCTTGGCGTTCACGCGTTGCTCGCGGATGAACGCACCGAGTTCGTGGACCCGTCGTTCAGCCTCGGTCGTGGCGTCTCGAACAGTTGACTCGGCGGCGTCGGCGACCTCACCGACGGTTTCGATCGCGGCATCTATCGCCTTCTTCGGACCGACCATCCGTGGGTGCCTCCTTCTCCCGGGTCACTGTTTGCTTCGATGAATGATACGCTAGCAGTTGCAAGCACTGCGTGCAATAGTTAGCGCCGAAGAGGTCCTATGCAGCGGCGTGAACGCGCTCCGCGACGTCGGAGACGGCCGCGATCTGTCCGTGCGGAACGCCACCACCCAGGACGGGGACTCGCAGGACGTCGGTCGGGACAACTGCACCCAGCGCGTGCAGAACGGCTGCCGCCAGCGGGCCCGCCGCACGATCGCTGCCGTCCTCGATCTTCACGGCAACACCGATGCTGCTGGCGCCGGACACCCGGAACCCGCAGGCCATCACCCCGTCAGCTCCCCGCTTGGCGACCACCCGCTCGTCGGCCACCATCATGGCGGTGTCCGGCAGGTCTCCGCCACCGACGAGCTCCGGGCGCGTCGTCATGGCGTCCCGCACCTCAGCGGTCTCGCGATCCGCACCCGCTGACAGGGTCGCGAACCCGCGCGCCAGGGCGGCAAGAGAGCAGCGCCACGCGGGCGCCCCGCACCCGTCGACCCCCGGCCCCTGAAGGGCCTCCCCGAGGACGTCGGCGACCCGTCGAGCGACGTGCTGCTGGAACTCCCCGTGGGCCGCCAGGTACTGGTCCGGATCGAGCCCAGCGGCCACGGAGCCCCAGATCATGGATGCATGCTTGCCGGAGCAGTTGTGCGACAGCGAGGTCTTGGCCGCAAGCGTCTGGCGGACGCGGTCGTCGGCCGGCCAGGCCGGCGGGCACCGCAACGCCGACTCGTCCACGTCGGCTTCGGCGAGCATCGAGGCCGCCTCGATCTGATGCGTGTCGGAGCCCGTGTGGCTGGCGCATGCCAACGCCGTCTGCTCGGTCGTCATGCGCAGCCCGGCCTTGGCCAGCAGCTCGGCGGTCGCCAGCGCCTGGAAGGGCTTCAGTGACGAGCGCGGGTAGGTCACCGTCTCGCTGCTGCCCATGATCGAGACCGCTCGACTGCCACTGACCAACGCCACGTGGGCCCGGTGCAACGACTCCGTCACGCCGTCACGGGTGACGGCCACGCTGGGCTCGCCGTCCCCGATCGACATGGCCGCCTCAGGCGGTCGTGCTCGGCGGCAGCACCTGGTCGACCGACGCGGCGCCCTCGCGATAGCGGCCGATGAGCTCGGCCTGCAACGTGTCGAGGTTCTCGAGGACCTTCTGCCGCATCGACGAGATTGCGGCCTCCTCATCAGCCAGCCGGCGGACGACCGAGACCAGTTCGGCATCCGACAGGTCGGGCAGCCGGCCCAGGGGCATCTCTTCGAGGACGGCATCCCCACGACGACGACCGATCGGGCCGGACGGGGTGTAGATGCCGGCGTTCCCGACCGAGCGGCTGGAGGTTCCGCGAGGACGGTCGGCCAGGATGTCCCCCAGGTCCTCCATCAGCGACTGCACCTCGCCGCTGTCGCGGCGTCCCAGCTCGGCCTTGGCGATGTCGAGCTGTCCGTGCAGCAGACGGCGAGCGTAGGAGAGCCGTGCCTCCTCTTCGCGGCACTCGTCTCGCATCACCCGGAGCTCGGCCGGTGCAAGGTCTGCCATCCCGTCGAGGTAGTCGTCAGCGACGACTCGATCGATCCGGCGCCTATATGGCTTGGGTTCACTCATCTCCGGCTGGAGTCTACCGGCACAGGGCCGCCATCAGGGGGTAGGGGTTCACCGGCCCGCCACCGCCGGGGTGGAACTGGATGTGGAGGTGCGGGGGTGTGGTTCGTGCGTTGCCGCTGTTGCCGTTGGCCCCGATGAGCTCGCCGACGCTGACGCGTTGTCCCTCGGTCACGTACGTGGCGGACAGGTGGGCGTAGTAGTAGCGGTTGCCGAGGTCGTCGGTGATGCGGACCGCCAGTCCGCCGAGACCGCCATTGGTGATCCGTCCGACCGTCGCGTCGGCTGCGGCGTACAGCGGCATACCGTAGGCCGCGAACATGTCGGTCCCCTGGTGGCTGCGCCCGCCGGAGCGGGGGAATCCCCATGAGTCGATGAACCCGTTCGGCTGACCGAGCGGGCAGGTCATCCACTGCGTCCCGCCGTTGATCGTGGCCTGGCGAACCGGCGAGGTGCCGGTGACACCGATCAGCGGAGCAGCACCCGCGTTGCTCACGGCGGCTGCGGCGGCCGCAGCGTCGGCCCGGGCTTCGGCGGCGTCCTGCGCATCCACCTCGGCGGCCGCCAGCATGGCCTCGGCCTGCTCGACCTGGACCGACGCATCATCGAGGGCGGCGTTGAACGAGTCGGAGAGGTCCTCGAGGTCTGCCATCGCAGCTGCCGTCCCGTTGGCGATCCCACGGGTCGTGCCGACATCGCTCACGACCTGCTGGCCCCCGCGGAGGACCGCTTCGGCGGTGTCGGCGCGGTTGGCGGCGACGCGCTGCATGACGGCGGTGGAGTGGAGGGCACTGCTCGCGTCGGGCGCGAGGAGGAACGCTCCGGAGACGCGGGCCAGGTCCATGCCCGGCTGCATGTACGCCGAGCGGATCTGGTTCCGCTGCGCATCGACCGCGGCCTGGGCGTCCTGCTCGGCCCGGTCGATCAGGCCGTCGGCCTGGGCCAACTCGAGCGCCAGGCGCTCCGAGTGGGCTCGCGCGTCCTCGAAGTCGCGGGCCAGGCTGTCCAGCCGAACGGTGATGGCTTCGCGTTGGGCCATCGTCTGGTCCACCAGGGCCTGTGCCTGGGCGATCCGTGCCTGCTCCTCCGGCGTCAGGGCACCCGGGCTGACCGTGCCGTCGTCCTGCGATGTGGAGATGGCGGGCTGCTGGGCAGCAAGCGGGGCGGGCAGCGCCAGCGTGCTGATGACCAGGGCAGTCATCAGCATGCAGCGCAGGAAACGGCGGGATGCGGGCACGACAGGTGTATCGGCCCGACCCGGTCGGACTTGAGACCGGTTACGCCGAACCCTTCGGAGGGGCTAGTCAGTCCCGGTCCCCCGGCATCCGCGGCTTGGACTCCAGTTGGTCGAAGCGCGCCCGGTCCTCCTCGATCTGCTGCAGCGCGGCGGCACGATCCCGGAAGCCGTCGGTGCGGACGGACTTGCGCTCCAGGTCCTTGTAGACGCTGAAGAAGTGCTCGACCTCCTTCAGCACGTGTGGCGGCACGTCGCCGATGTCCTCCACCTGCTCCCAGCGCGGGTCCCCGGCAGCGACGGAGAGGATCTTCGCGTCCTCGCCCTTGTCGTCGGCCATGTGGAAGACCCCGACCACACGGGCGGTTATCGTGCACCCCGGGAACGTGGGGTCGCCCAGCAACACCAGCGCATCGAGGGGGTCGTCGTCGCCGGACCACGTTCCCGGGATGAAGCCGTACTCACCCGGGTAGTGCACGGCGGAGAAAAGGACGCGATCAAGCCGGAACCCTCCGGCATGATGGTCCCACTCGTACTTGTTGTGAGAGCCCTTGGGAATCTCGACGAACACCTCGACGGTCATGGGGCCTCCACACCACAGTCCCTGGCTTGGTAGGGGATCAACAGGAGTTGCTAGTGAACATCACCGAAGGACAGTCCGCCCCGGATTTCACGCTCGACGACCAAGACGGCCAGCCGCTGCGCCTGTCCTCGCTGAAGGGGTCACCGGTCCTGATCTACTTCTATCCCAAGGACGAGACACCAGGGTGCACCACGCAGGCACGTGGGATTCGGGACGAGTGGGAGGCGTTCACCGAACGTGGTGTCATCGTGCTGGGGGTCTCACCCGACGATGTGGCGTCCCACCGCGAATTCTGCGACAACCACGACCTGCCCCACACCTTGCTGGCTGATCCCGACCACGCGGTGATGGAGGAGTACGGTGCCTGGGGAGAGAAGGTGCTGTACGGCAAGACCTCGGTCGGCGTGATCCGCTCCAGCGTCCTGCTGGATCGTGAGGGAGTTGTGGTCAAGGTGTGGAAGCGTGCCCAGGCGAAGAGCCACGCCGAGCGTGCCCTCAAGGCGATCGACGCGTTGCTCTAACGCCTGATGCTGCAACTGCTCGGTCTGCTGCTGCTGGTCCCCGTCGGACTGATCCTGGTCCAGCAGGAACAGTGGCTGGGGCTCGGACTGCTCGGGCTGGCGTTCGTGGCGGTTGCGATCGACGCGGCTCGACGTCAACGCGAGGTCCGTGTACGTGAGGGCCGTCCAGGCGAGGTCCAGGGCCCCACGGCGACCGGAGGTGGCGGGTCGACAGCGGAGCAGCCACCTCCCGACGCCTCAGCAGCCGCGCAGCCGCCACCCCCCGCAACGTCGATCGCCGACGAGCGGCCCACGGCGTCCCCGGACGACGAGTTCGAGTCGATCATCGCCGAGGCCACCGCGGATCCCTCACTGCTTCGCCGCCGGCCCGAGACGTCCGGGAAGGGACCCGATCTGCCGGTCCGGCGTGGACCTGCGGGCGACGGTGCGGTGACGGGGCCGGAGCTCTTCATCGAGCAGACACGCACGATGATGGAGACGAAGGAGGGGGATCCGGCCGTCCTGGTGATCGAACTGGACGGCATGCGCGACATCCAGACCGTCCTGGGTGATGACCGCACCCCGATGGTCGTGGCTGCTGCGACCAGCCGGGTTCGTGATGTGGCTGCGGACTGGCCGGTGGGTTCACTGGCCGACGATCGGCTGTGCGTGGCGATGATGACGCGCCCGTTCCTTCCCGCTCACCACTTGGCGCGGTCGATCCGCAGCAGTCTGGCCCGGCCGATGGCCGTCGACGGTGTGGAGTTCCGCCTGGCCTCGTCGGTCGGGATCGCGCAGGGGCAGGAGGACCCCGACGTGCTGATGCGACGGGCGACCGTCGCCGCCCAGAACGCCTCCCGCCTCAACACGGGCGTGGAGCGGCACACGATCACCAACCCGACCGAGGTCCGACGACGGCTGCTCGTGGCAGCGGCGCTGTCCGATGCGCTGGAGGCGCCGGCCGCGCGGAAATTCGGCGTGGCCTTCCAACCGATCGTCACCCCGCTCGGTGAGCTGGCGAAGGCTGAGGCGCTGGCCCGGTGGGAGGATCCCAAGGTGGGGCCGGTCGCGCCGTCCGAGTTCGTGCCCCTGGCCGAGCGCACCGGCTTGATCGACCCGATGCTCGACATCGTGATGCGGGGAGCGATCACCGGGTGCACGGAGTGGCGCGCGGCCGGCATCGACGCCGACGTGTCGGTCAACCTCTCACCGATCAACCTGCGCAAGCCCCTGCTGGTGTCAGAGCTGACCGCCGCGATCGAGGCGTCGGACCTGGACCCCGGCCACGTGACGCTCGAGATCACCGAGACAGCGGTCATCGATGACGGATTGAATGCCATCCGCATCCTGCGGGACCTGCGGGCGGCCGGCTTCATCATCGCCATCGACGACTTCGGTGTCGGGGAATCCTCGCTGTCGCGACTGCAGGACCTGCCCGTCTCCATCGTGAAGTTGGACGGCTCCTTCTCGCGCAAGCTCACCACCGACCGACGATCCAGCGCGATCATCCGGGCAACGGTCGAGGTCTGTCGAGCACTCGACATGACGGTCATCGCGGAGGGCATCGAGACCGGCGAACAGGCCGACGTGGCAGCGGAGATCGGCGTCCACCTGCTGCAGGGATTCCTGTTCGCGACCGCGCTGACGGTGGAAGACGTCATCGGGGACGGTGGCCACCCCGAACGGGTGGGGTAGGTGGGGTAGGAGGCCGGTGTGGCCCTCGTTGCGTCGGAAGGGTTCGGCCCGTCCGTGGAGTGGGTGTACGCATGCGTGAGTTCGCCCGGTGTGAGCGGGTCAACCCGCGCATGCGTCAGCGCATCGGCGCTGAGGTCCCCATTCAGGCGCCGGGCTGGGAAAGTCCCGCCCCGACGGCCTTGACCACGGTGGCCTGCCCGGCGGGTGTCGCGACGGTCGCGGGCAGTGCCCCGTCGGTGAAGGGCACCAGACCCAGGGCGATCGTGCGCCCGTCCTCGGTGGCCGCGGCGCTGGTGACCTCACCGGGCCGGCGTCCCTCCCCCAAGGCGGCGCCGACGGCCAGGGGTGCGTCGGACTCGAGCAGCGCCAGGGCACGGCGGGGACGACCCAGGTTGTGGATCTTGGCGATCGACTCCTGCCCGGGGTAGCACCCCTTCTTGAGGTGCACGTGCGTGGGCAGCAGGCCGAGCTCCTGGCTGCGACGGCCGGGCCCGATCTCACTGCCCCAGGCAGGACGGGCAGCGCTGATCCGCCAGCGGTCCCAGTCCTCCGCGCTGGCGGCGGGAAGGTCCAGCTCGGCGACTCGCGCGGTCACCCACTCCGTCGGCCCGACCAGGTCCACACCGCCGTCGCGGTCCCGCAGCACGATGCCGGGTGCGTGGGGTGCTGCGGTCATGGGCCGCGAGGGGGCTCCCGGGGCCTCGACCTGACCGGGGCCACGCACGCTCGCGACCGCCCAGTCACCTGACAGATCAGTCACCTCGCACTGCATCATGAAGCGGAAGCGGTCCAACCGCTCGGCGACGTCGGCAGCCAACGATGCGGGCACGATCAGGTACACGGCCTCGGCGTGGACCACCGCGGTTCCACTGGCCAGGTGGTCGCCCTTGCCGTCCAGGTAGAGGAACTCCGCAACCGTCCCGATCGCCGCGTTCTCGAAGTCCTGGCTCAGCAACGAGTGCAGATAGGGGATTCGATCGGGGCCGCTGACCCCGACGATGCCGTCCGGACGCGAATAGACACCAGGGGTGCTGATCAGGAGGGTCATGAGCCCACCGTATGCGGCCCGTCCAGTGGACGGGCTGGCTAGAATCATCGGCACACGACCGAAAGGAGGTGGTCCGTCTCAATGATTGCTGATCATTGTGTGACCGTCGAGGTGATGCGCCGCTAGGCGTCATCGGTACATGCGCATCCAGTGCCGATTGCGGCTGGAACCTCCAGCTGACGCCTGATGCGAATCCACGCTCTATCACCCGCCCACGAACGTTTGCGGAACTGGTCACACCCGCCTGCGGACCCGCCGGCAATCCGGAGGGGTCCGGCGACATGACTCATGGGCGTGGATGCCAATACGAAATGAGCACCGCCCGGATCGACTACTGTCGGTCCGGGCGGTGTTGTGTCCGCGCAGGCCTCCGGTCCCACCCCCGACGTCAACCGAGAAGAGGGCAGTGAATGAGCACCCAGGTGGTTCCCGACGACGCCGTGATCGTGGTGTTCGGGGGCAGCGGAGACCTGTCCCGCCGTAAGCTCATGCCCGCGTTCTGGGATCTGTACCTGACCGGGCTGATGCCGGAGCGGTGGCGGCTGATCGGCACCTCCCGGACCGGCATCTCCGATGAGGCCTTCGCCGAGCTCGCGCGGGACGGGATCGAGGAGTTCGGTCGCGGCGTGTCCCCCGAGCAGGAGGAGGCGTTTGCGTCCTTCGCCGCGAACCTGACCTACCGTGGCGGGGGATTCGGACCCGGCGACACCGAGACCCTGGTGGCCGCGATCTCCGGGGCCGAGGAGGCCATCGGCGGCGAGCCGAATCGGCTGTTCTACCTGGCCATCCCGCCTGCGGTCTTCGGCCCGATCACCCAGGGGCTGGGCGAGGGCGGCCTGGACGAGCGAGCCCGTGTCGTCTTCGAGAAGCCGTTCGGCGTCGACCCGGCCTCCTTCGCCGAACTGGACGAGACCGTGCACGCCGTACTCGACGAGTCGCAGGTCTACCGGATCGACCACTTCCTCGGGAAGGAGGCGCTGCAGAACGTGTTGGCCTTGCGGTTCGCCAACGGCATGTTCGAGCCGGTGTGGAACCGTCAGCACATCGACCACATCCAGATCGACGTACCCGAGTCGATCGGGATCGGGACGCGCGCCGACTTCTACGAGGAGACCGGGGCCATGCGCGACATGATCGTCACCCATCTGTTCCAGGTGCTGAGCGTCGTCGCTCTCGAGCCACCGGTGAGCCTGGAGTCCGACGACCTGATGGATGAGAAGTCCAAGGTCTTCCAGTCGATGACCCCGCTACGGCCGAGCGACGTGGTGTACGGCCAGTACGAGTCGTACCGCTCCGAGGACGGCGTGGCGCCGGACTCCTGCACCGAGACCTTCGTGGCCGCGAAGGTCGAGATCGACAACTGGCGGTGGGCCGGCGTACCGATCTTCATGCGAACGGGCAAGCAGATGGCTGCCAAGCACCAGACGGTCACGTTGGCCTTCAAGCGTCCGCCGCGCCAGATGTTCGCGGCGAAGGCAGGGGGCAACGGGTCGTTCGTGTCCGACGGCCTGAACCACCTGACGCTGGACATGTCCGGAGACCCCGGCTTCTCCATCTCCTTCCTGGCGAAGAAGCCCGGTCCCCGGATGGACCTGGGTCCCGCTTCGATGCGATTCTCCTACGAGCAGTCGTTCTTCAGCGGGCCGGCGGTGGAGGAGGGCACCCGACTGGATGCCTACGAACGACTGCTGCACGACGCGCTGCTGGGTGACCGCACCCTGTTCACCAGGGCCGACGGCATCGGGCGGACCTGGGACCTGGTGGCACCCATCCTGGAGGAGTCGCCGGACTGCCATCCCTACGAGGACGGGTCGTGGGGGCCCCAGGCCGCGATGGATCTGATCGCCCCCCGGGGGTGGCACCTGCCCGAGGGGGGTGGGGAGTCATGAGCCTCGAGCGCCAGGTGGAGGCACAGCCGGATGGCGTGACGCGCGCGTGCGCGGATCTGATCGCGGATCGGCTGGGACGGGCGCTGGTTGCCCGCGGCACCGCGACGTTGGCGCTGAGCGGTGGGTCGACCCCCAAGCCGCTGTACCGGATGCTGGCGACCTATGACCTCCAGTGGCGCGCGGTCCACGTGGTCCAGGTCGACGAGCGGGTCGCACCTGCTGACCACCCGGATCGCAACTGGGTGGCGATCGAGGAGGGACTGGTCGGTGTCACCGGTGCTGTCGGACATCCGATGCCGACGACACGGGAGGGTGCGGCCGCCGGCTCGGCGGGTGATTGGGACGTTCTCGTCGCCTCTTACGCGGATGAGCTGCGCCAGCTGGGCCGTCTGGACGTCGTGCACCTCGGCCTCGGTGATGACGGGCACACCGCGTCGTTGGTCCCCGGCGACCCCGTCCTGGACCTCACTGGTTCGGACGCGCCGAGTGTCGCGATGACCGAGCCCTACCAGGGCCGCCGCCGCATGACCCTGACCGCCCCGACGATCAACGCTGCGGCGACGATCGTGTGGCAGGTCGTCGGCGGCGGGAAGGCACACGCCGTGGCACAGCTGCTGGCGGAGGATCCGAGCATCCCGGGATCACTCATCCGTCAGGCGCGCGACGTGCACCTCGTGATGGACGAGGCTGCAGGAGGACGATCATGAGCAAGATCCTTGTCATCAAGGCCACGCACGGGCTGGACGATCCCGAGCGAGCGAACCTGGCGTGCAACGTGGCCGCCGTCGGCGTCGCGAGCGGACTGGACGTCCACCTCTTCCTGGCCGTCGACGCCGTGAACCTCGGCCTGCCCGAGCCGCCCGACCTCGAGGTTCCGCACGCGCCACCGATCGCGGATCTGCTGGAGGCAGTGTACGGCGCCGGGCAGGTGGTCGTCTGCACGCCGTGTGCCGCCAGGCGGGGTCTGGAACCCGAGGACTTCCGCGAGGGCACGGTCATGGGTGGTTCGGCCCTTTTCGTCGAGCTCGCGACTTCGGAAGACGCCACGGCCCTGGTGTACTGAGAGGTTGGGCTACCCGGCCAAGGCCGCCCGCAGGCGCTGCTCGACGTCGGCTCGGTGCCCGTCGTCGTCGTAGTCGACGCGGGGCCAGAAGAACCCTCGGAGACCGTCACCCTTCGTTCGTGGCACGACGTGGATGTGCAGGTGGTGCACGGACTGGCTCACGATGTTGTTGTTGGCCACGAACGCCCCTTGAGCGCCGAGCACGAGCTTCATGGCGGCCGTGGCGCGTTGCACCAGGTGGAAGACGGGTGGGACCTGCTCTGGTGGAAGCTGGTCCAGCGTGACGACGTGCTGGCGGGGGCAGATCAGCAGATGGCCTGGGAACAGCGGCCTGATGTCGAGGAACGCGACCACATCCTCGTCGGAGTACACCAATGGCTGGTCCTTCGCCTCCTCCTCGATGATGCGGCAGAAGACGCAGCGCTCTGGTGGATGGTCGGCGGCATCCGCAAACGGTGAGTCCGACGAGGTGCTCGTCATGGTGGGGAGCCTAGGTGCCCTCAGGCGTCCCCCGCGTGCTGGCCAGTGCCAGCGGCCTCGAGACGCGCCAACTGCTCGAGCGGAACCGGGACGGCCAACGGCTTGGCTTCCAGGCCCGTCGGTCCGCTGACCTGCTCGGGCCGGGCTGGCCCGCTCGCTGCGGTTGCGTGTCCGGCCAGCGAGCCGAGCACCGGACCGCAGACCGCCCCCTGGCAGTAGCCCATGCCGCAGCGTGTCAGCCCCTTGATCGCACGAGGGGTCGTCGCACCCCGCTCGCGGGCATCGCGGACGGCGCCGAGCGGGACCTCCTCGCAGCGACAGACGACCGTGTCGTCAGACGCCCGATCGACCCAGCTGTGGTCGACCGGGTACAGCCGACCCAGGCGGTCGGCGAAGGACCGCCAGCGGACGGCTTCGGCGATGGCCTGATCCCTGACGGACGCCTCGACGGCGAACAGCCCGGCCTCACCCTGGTCCGGCAAGCCCGCGCCATCCCCCACCCGCATGCCGATGACCATCCCGGCGACGTATCCCTCCGCCACGGCCTTGTCGGCGCCGCCGACCCCCGTGACCTCGCCGATGGCGAAGACACCGGCAGTCGACGTCTCCTGGTTCGAGTCGACCCTGATGGCCGGGCCGCCGTTGCTGGGACGGGTGTCGCAGCCGACGGCGATGGCCAGCGCGACGTCGGGGATCAGGGCGTGGCTGATCCCGAGGACGTCCAGGGCGAGACTCGTGCGCTTGCCGGACCCGTCGGTCTTCTCGAGCACGACGGCGCGCAGCCGGGACCCGCCGACGGCCTCGGCGACCCGCCAGCCGAAGCGCGGCGGTCTCGCGCCGCTGGTCACGCCACCCAGCGCGAGCCGGCCAAAGGCGGCCACCTTGCTGGGGAAGGCCGCACCGGTCGTGGCGCCACGAACGGCCAGCCCCGTGAGCGGTTGCTGTTCGGCGACGGCCAGCGGGGCGGTCCCGGCGTCGGTGAGTGCGGCCGCGACGGCCAGGAGGAGCGGACCCGAGCCGGCGAGGCCGATCCTGCGGGCGGGGGCAGATCCCGTGCGCTTGAGCTGGGCCTGGACGCCACCCACCGTCATGACTCCCGGCAAGGTCCAGCCGGGGAAGGGCGTGACGACCTCACGGGCGCCGGTCGCGAGCACGATCGAGTGAGCGCGAAGTTCGGTCAGGTGGCCCTCGCGGAGGATCATGGCCTGCCAGGCGCCGCCGTCCCTGCGGAGGATGGTCACCTCGGCCGAGTACCACCGCTCGACCTCGCCGGGCAACCCCTCGAGCATCCTCGCGTAGGGGCCGACTGCTGGACCGGGGGTGTTCGGTTGGCGGGCGATCTGACCCCCGGGACGGGGGTAGCGGTCGATGAGGACGACATCGACGCCGCTCCGTGCAGCCCAGGTCGCGGCGGTCACCCCACCGGGTCCAGCCCCGATCACCAGGCATCCACGTATCCGCGTTGGCTCGGCGATGGGCGGGTGCCGATCTGGTGGGTGGACTTCACCGCGCTCCGCGGCGGGAAGTCCACCCACATGGCCTCCGACCGCCGACTCGGGCTTGGCCGTTGGATCCGTCCCCAAGCAGGTGCGGACGGTGGTCCCCCTCCGCTCGGCGACACAGGAGAAGCAGTGGCCGATGGCACAGAAGAGCTGTCCCGCCGGCGGTGAGCCCGAACCCTCCGCGCCAAGGCCCTGACCCTCGTCACGAGGGCTCCGACCCTCCGCACCAGGGCTCCGACCCTCCCCACCAGGGCTTCGACCCTCCCCACCAGGGCTTCGACCCTCCCCATCACGGCCCCGACCCTCCCCGCGCAGGCGGTACACCGGCGCGCCCGTCCGGCCGGCCATCGCTGCTGGCCGGTCCGAGACAGCGTGCCCGTCCGAGACGGCTGGGTGCGAGGCGATCGCCTCCGGTCCTTCGGCCGACGACCTGGCACCGAGTCGGCCCGGGTCGAAGGCCGGATCGACCCGCCCGTCCATCACGGCGTCGGCAAGCACCTCCGCGGAGCCCAAGGCCAGGCCGATCCCCGCTCCCTCGTGGCCGGTGTGATGGAACAGACCGTCGACAGCACGGTCCGGGCCGATGAGCGGGAGGTGGTCCGGCGTGGCCGGCCGAAAGCCCTGGTAGACCCGGATGACCAAGCGGTTGGCCAGCACGGGAACCAGCGACATCGCCTCGCGAGCCAGCGCTCCAGCCAGGTCCCAGGGAACCTGCCGGTCCCAGCCGACCGCCTCCCGCGTCGAGCCGATCAGGATCGTCCCGGACTGCGTCGACTCGATCACCGGGGCGACCTGGGCGGCAGCCTCGTCGCTCCCGACCGCCTCGATGTATCGCCCGTCGTACACCTTGTGCCGCACGGTCCCGGCGGGCACCCGTTCGGTGACCAGGAGCAAGCCCCGTCGGGGGAAGACCTCCACCCGACCCCCCAGCGACGCGGCCACATCACCGGCCCATGGGCCGGCCGCGTTCACGACGCGGTCGGTCTCCACCGCCCCGGTTGAGGTCCGCAGCACCAGGCGCTCGCCCCGCTGGTCCAGGCCGCGGACCGTGACACCCGTGCGGATCGTCGCGCCCAGTTCGCGGGCAGCCACCGCCAGCGCCATGGCGGCGTGGATGGGCATGACCTGGGCGTCCTGGGGATAGCGGACGGCACCCAGCACCTCACCGCTCAGAGACGGCTCGACGTCCCGCAGGTCCGGCTGCCCCAGGACGGTCGAGGCGATCCCCAGCTGCTGCTGACGCCGTGATTGCTCGGCCAGCAGGCTCAACTGCCGCTCGGTCCGGGCAGCAACCAGGCCACCCTTCTCCTCGTACTCGAAGGGCACCGAGGACGTCCCGGCAAACCGTCGCCACAGCTCCAGCGAGCGCAGCGCCAGCGCCGCCTCCGGCCCCAGTTCCTTGTCGCTGACCAGCATGTTGCCCTCGCCCCGGCTGCTGGTCCCGGACGCAACCATCCCTCGCTCGAGGACCGTGACCCGAGCACCGCGCAGGCACAGCGCCCGTGCGGTGGCCAGACCGATGATCCCGCCACCGATCACGGCGACATCGGTCACCCGCGTGGCACCCAGTTCGGCAGGGCCGCATCGTCGAAGGACTGGAAGGCGACGGGCCGGCGGAAGCGGTCGATCGCTGCCAGACCGACGGAGGTGTGCAGCGGCGCCGTGGTCGCCGGGTAGGGACCACCGTGGTGCTGAGCGGGGCTGACCCGCACACCCGTGGGGAAGCCGCCAGCGATGACCCGACCGACCTTGCGAGCCAGCCGGTCCGCCAGGCCAGTCGCCCACGTCGCCTCATCCGGCTCGAAGTGGAGCGTCCCCGTCAACGACGGGTCCAGCGCGTCGAGCACGGCCGGGAGTTGCGCCTGGTCGACGTCCACGAGGACCGTCACGGGTCCGAAGACCTCCTCCCGCAGCGCCCGGTGCTCCAGCAGCGTGTCCACGGGGGCCACCACCACCGCGGCCCGCGATCCATCCCCGGCAGGGGAGCGGTGCACGGCGACGCCCGGCACGTCGCTGACGGCGTCGAGGCCGGCTCCGAACCCCCGGGTGATGCCGTCGTAGAGGAGTGGATGGGCTGGTGAGCGCTCTGTGACCTTCCCGATCAGGGACCTGCGGATTGCCGCACCAGCATCGTCGGCCGGCAACAGGATCAGCCCCGGTTTGGTGCAGAACTGGCCCTCGCCGAGCAGGAAGGAGCCGGCGATGCCGTCTGCAAGTGCCTGCCCACGTGCCGCGGCGGCCCCCGGGGAGATCACGACCGGGTTCAGTGACCCCATCTCGGCGTACACCGGGATGGGGCGCGGCCGCTGGGCAGCCAGATCGAACAGCGCCCGTCCACCGCGCAGGCTCCCCGTGAAGGCGACCGCGTCCACGCCCTGGTGCTGCACGAGGGCGGCGCCGAGCTCGTGCCCCTGCTCGTGGACGATGGAGATCCAGCCCGGGTGCAGGCCCACGTCCGCAACCGCGGACGTCATGATCCGGCCCACCATCTCGGCCGTGCCGGGCTGTGCCGGGTGCGCCTTGGCGACCACCGGGCAGCCGCCGGCCAGTGCGGCGGAGGTGTCGGTCCCGGCGACGCCGAAGGCCAGCGGGAAGTTGGAGGCCGCGAACACGGCCACGACGCCCAGGGGAACGGTCGTCCGCAAGAGAGCGGGCTCCGTCAACGCATCACCCTCGGGATCGATGACGTGGTCGCGGCGCGTCGCCTCACCCGCCGCCCGGGCCATCATCCGGAACTGCCCAACCGTCCGTGCCAACTCCCCGGTCAGCCGGGTCGTCCCCAAGGCGGTCTCGGCATCAGCGAGCGGGAGGATCTGCTCGCCCGCCTGCTCCAGCCGATCCGCGATCGCACCCAGCAACGTCGAAACCGCCAGCGGATCGATCACGTCGGCCGCAGCCTCGCGAGCCGCCCGAACGGCCTCGTCGAGCTGGTCGGAGGACACGGTCCCGAAGGTCGGGCCAGTTGGCTCCCCCGATCCAGGCACTCGCGCCTGGAAGGCAGCGCCGGGACCGCGAACCTCCGCCCCAGCGATGATGCTGCACCCTGTTGGTGCCGTGTCGGTCGACAGATCCGTCATGCGATCAGGAACCCTTCGGGATATGGGTCGGTTGGATCCAGCACCAGCTGGTTGAGCGCCGTGATCCAGGCTCGTCCGGTGATGGTCGGGATGACAGCCGCCGTGCCGCCGACGGTGGTCTCCCCCACCAGACGACCGGTGAATCCCGAGTTGATGATGGAGGTGTGGACCAGCGGCTGGTCGAGCCCGAGCGCTCCTCGTGCGTGCATCTGCGCCATCCGCGCGGACGTGCCGGTCCCACACGGTGAGCGGTCCAGGTAGCCCGGGTCGATCACCACGGTGCCGGCCGCTTCCAACCCCTCCGCACCCGTCGTGGGGTCGGCGGTGAACAGCACGTGATGGGTGCCGCTGATGGCAGGCTCCGCCGGGTGCACGATGGACAGCTGCTCGTTGGCGGCGGCCATCACGGCCCGGCCGCCGGCGATGAGCGACGAGGCGTCCCCCGGGTCGATGGACAGCCCGAGGGCGTCCGCCGGACAGATGACGTAGAAGTTGCCGCCGAAGGCCACGTCCACCGTCACCTGCGTCGGTCCGCCGGCGCCCCAGCCACTCACCTGCAGCACCGCGTCCTGGATCGCCAGGAACGCGGGCACGTTGGTCAGCGTGACGGACCGGCACTGCCCCGCCTCCACCGTCGCCGTCGCCACCACCAGGCCCGCCGGGGTGTCGAGGCGCACCGTGGTCGTCGGCTCGGCCACATCGACCAGGCCGGTCTCGATCGCAGCGGTCACGGCACCGATCGTGCCGTGACCACACATCGGCAGGCAGCCGGTCACCTCGATGTAGACCACGCCGAGGTCCGCATCATCACGGATGGGTGGCGTCAGGATCGCACCGGACATCGCCTGGTGGCCCCGCGGCTCGTACATCAGCAGGCGCCGCCATCCGTCCAGCGTCGTGGCGACGTGGTGGCTGCGTTCCAGCATCGTCCGGCCGGGCAGCGGCGGGAAGCCCGCTGTCACCACGCGGGTCGGCATGCCCTCCGTGTGGGTGTCGACGGCGGTGAAGAGCTTGCGTGCCCTCACGAGTCCGCGGGGCCCAGCCCGGCCGACAGCGCACGCTCGGTGTCATAGCGGATCTGGGTGACATCCTCGTCGTCCAGCGGCAGACGCGGGAGTCTGGTGGGGCCGCCGTACCGTCCCGCCAACTCCTGCCCCAGCTTGATGGCTTGCACGAACCGCGGGTCGGCGTCCCACCGCAGGATCGGCAACATCTCGGCGTAGAGCGCTCGGGCACCCTCGATGTCCCCGGCCGAGGAGCGGTCGTAGAGCGCCACGGACTGCTCGGGGAAGGCGTTGGCGAATCCTGCGATCCAGCCGCGAGCGCCCATCATGACGCTCTCGACCAGCACATCGTCACAGCCGCAGATCACCTGGAACTCCGGCATCAGGTCGAGGATGTGCATCACCCGCCGGACGTCCTGGCTGAACTCCTTCACCCCGACCACGAGCTTGACGTCCGAGGCGACGCTCGCCAGGATGTCCGGCGTGAGGTCGATGCGGGTCGACCAGGGGTTGTTGTAGGCGATGATCGGCAGGCCCACCTCGGCGACCGTGGTGTAGTGGGCGATGACCTCGGCACCGGTCGGTGCGTGAGAGGTGGGCGGTAGGCACATCACCGCCGGCACCCCGAGGTCCGCTGCGTGGTCGGTCCACCGCCGTGCCTCAGCCGCCGACTTGCCGGCCACGCCGGGGATGACCCGGTCCGCCCCGATTTCCGCCACCGCGGTCTCGACGACAGCTGCACGCTCGCCGTCGGTCAGTGCTTCGTACTCACCCAACGAGCCGTTGACGACCACCCCCTCACAGCCCGACTCCACGACCCAGGCGCAGTGCTCGGCCAGCCGGGCCTCATCCAGTGCGAGCGTGTCGGAGAACGGCAGCGTGACCGCTGGCCACACACCCTCGAGTACGTCGTTGGTCATGCCGGGACACTACCGAAGACGGCCGGGGCCCCGGTAGTCGTGCCTCGGGCGTCAGGAGATCTCGCCGAGCAGCCGCAGTGCGGCGAGTCCGGACCCGATCGCAAGTCGGTCGGCTCCGCTGTTGGGTTCGATCCCCAACTCCCTGAGTCGGGAGAGGCGGTAGTACAGGGTCGTCCGATGGATGTGCAACTCGTCCGCGACCTTGGTGATCGCACCGGTGTGGTCCAGGTAGCACTCGAGCGTCTCCAGCAGGACCGGTTCCTGCTGGGCCACGCGCACCAACCGGGGATCCACCGCCGAGCGCAGCGTGTCACGCGGGAGTTGGGTGAGGAAGCGATAGACCCCCAACTGGTCCCATCGTGCGATAGGACCCAACTCCGGGCCGCCCAACGCCGCCTTGGCCGCGAGCTGCGCCTGCCGGTGGGACTCGTGGATGTCTGCGGGGACCTCGACCACCCCTCCGACACCGATCGCGAGGCGAGGATCCGGGCGCTGTTGGGTGACGTGGATGAACGCGCGGCGCATGAGTGCGTCCAAGCCCGCACGTTCAGGCTCCCGCAGGGACAGGATCACCACGCCCTCGGTGGCTGAGCTGCCCCGAAGTTGGTACTGCGGTGCCGGACCCCAGGCTGCGGTCCAGAAGCTGCCCCGAGTGTCGGAGGCCTCCCAGTCGGGCCCGCTGCACACCGCAACCGCGAAGACCCGCGGCACGTCGAACTCGGGGCGTGACTCGATGTCGATCAGGCCGTGGAAGCGGGTGTTCTGATCCGGTGAGACGGCCGCGAGGACGGTGTCGCTCTCCCGGACCCTGGTGCGGCTGTCAGCCAACATGGTGAAGGAGATCTCTTCAGCAACGTTGGCCGCCAGCGAGATGGTCTCCGGCTCCACGTCCTCGTCGCGGAGGAGCACCCAGGCATACCCGAGCACGGAGTCGAGGTACCGGATGGGGATGCCGAGGCGGGGACTGCGATCGTGCCGCGGGTCTGCGGGGACCACGAACGGACCAGACTTGGTCGACAGATCCGGGGCGTCGATGACCTTGCCGGAGGTCGGTTGCGCGGTCGTCTGGCGCAGGATGGTCTGCTGGCGCATGTCGTCGACCACGCCGTAGTGGGGGCTGTAGGCAACCAGCTGTTGCTCTGCATCCTCGAGAATCACCGGCGAACCGAGTCGGTCGGCCAAGCCATTCACGAGGGACTGGAGGGTGGCTCGCGCGGTCATCGCTCTATTTGTAGCATTCGCATGGATTTACTATGCGATGATCGTCGGGTGCCCGGACCACGGAGAGTACCTAGGGTTCTCAGGGAGTCAGGGCGGGTGATCGCCCCCCCGTCCCCCGCCCTGGCTCGTCTCCATACCCTTGGGGCGACAGCAGGGGGCCCGCGATGACAGCCACGCTCTTCGCCGACGTCCGGATCTTCGACGGGCATGACCCGGCGTTGACCTCCGGATCGGTGTTGGTCGAGGAGGGCCGGGTCACCCGGATCCTGGGTGCCGGCGAGTCGATCGACCATCCAGACCTCACGCGAGTCGAGGGGCGCGAACGAGTCCTGATCCCCGGCCTCATCGACTGCCACTTCCATGCCTACGGAATCGGCCTCGACATGCTGGTCATGGAAGCCACGCCGATGAGCTACACCGCACACAAGGCGGGCGAGCGTCTCGGGCGTGCCCTGCGCCGCGGGTTCACCACGGTCCGAGACGTCGCCGGCGGTGACATCGGGCTCGCCCGCGCCCTCGCGGAGGGGCTCGTATCCGGTCCGCGCTACCTCTTCACCGGCCCGGCGCTCTCCCAGACCGGCGGCCACGGCGACCCCCGCCCCGGCGACCTCGCCGTCGACGTCACCTGTTGCCCGCACACCTCGCAGGTCGTCGATGGTGCCGACAACCTCCGCCGCGCCGTCCGGGAGCTCTTCCGGACCGGATCACATGCGATCAAGGTCATGACCTCCGGTGGCGTCATCTCCCTGACCGATCCGCTGCTCCTGCCGCAGTACAGCGCCGAGGAACTGGCGGCGGTGGCCGACGAAGCCACCCGTCGAGGCAGCTACGTGGCCGCGCACGCCTACTCACCCGCCGCGATCTCGCACTCCGTCAGGAACGGCGTCCGCTCCATCGAACACGGCAACCTGCTCGACCGGCCGACCGCAGACGAGATGTCTGCACGCGACGCCGTGCTGGTGCCGACCCTGGCGACCTACGCCGCCATGGAGGCCCACGGCGCAGATCTGGGCATGACTCCGGTCCAGATCGACAAGAACGCCATGGTCCTGACTGCGGGGCAGGACGCGATCCGCATCGCACAGGACGTCGGTGTGGCGGTGGGCTTCGGCACCGACCTGATGGGTTCGCTGGAGGTGCATCAGCTGGAGGGGTTGCGCCTGCAGGTGGAGGCGCACGGGGTCCTCGAGACGCTCCGTTCAGCCACCTCCCGTGCGGCCGCCCTGATCGGGGACGCGGATCTCGGCCGGATCGGACGCGACGCACACGCCGACCTCATCCTGCTCGACCGGGATCCCTTCGTCGACCCATCGGCCCTCTGGGACCCGACGCCCTCCACCCGGACCGTCTTCCAGGCCGGTCGGAGGGTGCCGCCGTTGGAGCCCGGAGACGCCGTCCCGCTGCCGGCCTGAGCGCCGGCGCAACCGCTCGGGTCAGGACAGATCGCGGCGCTGGAAGGCCACGACACCGATCGCGATCACGGCGACGGAGATGAGAGCGAAGACCACGAGGATGCCAGCCTCCACACCCTCAGCCAGTGCCAGCGTGCCGTCGTAGCGGGTGAAGGGGCTGAGTTCCGCGGCCGTCGCCAGACCGTCGACGAGACCACCCAGGCCCGTCAGCAGGAACAGTCCGAGTGCCAGCCCCGCACTGACGGCTACGGCCAGGCCGCGGGCCCCGGTCATCGCCCCAACCGTGAAGGCCAGTGACCCGAACATGCCCGCCAGCAGGAACAGCCCGGCGGAGGCCTGGACGACCTCGGCCGTCCCGAACTCGAGGCCGGCCGGCGGCCCGGTGACCAGCAGGATCACCATCTGCACGACGACCAGGAGGGCCAGCAGCCCGAGCATGCCGATCACCCGCTCGACCGCGATCGCAGTCCGCGTCCGCGGCTGCGTCACCAGCAGTTCCAGGGTTCCCTGTTGCTCCTCCCCCGCGATGGCCCGGGCGCCCCGCGATACCGCGTAGCCGATGAAGATCGCCAGGCCCACCGACCCGAACAGGCGAGAACCGACGACCCCTGCCGCCGAGAAGTCCGCGATCCCCTCTCCGAAGAAGGCGGTCAGGGCGTCCGGGAGGTTGTCCAGCACCTGGGCGAAGTCCTCCGTGGACCCTTCGACGGCCGGCCATGACCCGATGGTGACGACGGACAGCAGTGTGATGCCGATCAGCCATCCGAGGAGTGGACGCCGCTCGCTGCGGACGGTCCGACGCAGGAGCGGCAGGTGGCTCATGGTGCAGCCCCCTCAGCCTGAGGCGTGTCACCGCTCTCGGCGTAGTACTGCAGGAAGACCTGCTCCAGATCAGCATCGCTCCCCCGGAGCGCCTCAACCGGGTGAGCGGCCAGGGCCTTCACGAACGCGTCCATGGACCCGCTGACCCGGTAGCGGGCTCGTGGCCCATCGCGGAGCACCACCTCGACACCCTCGATGTCATCCATGCGTCCCGGTGCCTCCCCCGCGAAGGTGACGTCGAACTCCTGGGCCGATCGGGACCGCAGTTCGGCGACGTCGAGGACGTCGACCAGGTGGCCCCGCCGGATGATTCCGACGCGATCGGCCACGTGCTCCACCTCACTGAGGACGTGGGAGGACAACAGGACGGCTGAACCCTCGGCGACCGCCTCGGCCACCACGTGCTGGAACTCGACCTGGAGCAGCGGATCGAGCCCGGAGGTCGGCTCGTCCAGGATCAGCAGATCGTGGCGCCTGGCGAATGCGGCGACGAGACCGACCTTCTGCTTGTTGCCCTTCGACAGATCGCTGATCGCCCGGTCAAGATCGAGCTGGAAGCGTTCGGCGAGCCCCGCGATCCGGCTCGGCTCGAAGCCCCGGTGCATGGCACCCAGGAAGTCGAGGATCTGCCGACCCGTCCAGCCGGACCACAGGGCCAACTCACCTGGCACGTAGCCGATGCGACGTCGCACCGAGACACCCTCGGCAGGAGGAACACCAAGAACCTCAGCCCGTCCACGTGTCGGTCGAACCATGTCCAGCAGCATGCGGATCGTCGTGGACTTGCCAGCTCCGTTGGGACCCAGGTAGCCGACCACCTCCCCCGCATGGACGACGAGCTCGAGGTCGAACACGCCGCGTCCGTCCCCGTAATCCTTGGTCAGCCCCTCCGTTCGGATCACCGCAGCGGTCACGGGCCGGTCCATCCTGTTCTGGCTCTGTGGGTGCGCCGTTCACCGTACTCCAAAACCGAAACAACCCCCGCTGGCTGCGGCGGAGGTTACTTCGGGACTGATCTGTGAAAGCTGCGAGAGAACACCTGTCTCTCTGTAATGCATTCGAACCCAGCGTGAGATCGGATTGGAGAGATCACAGGTCTCTTACAACTGGCCGAGATGGGTATCGTTTGATCACGGACCCCGTTGGAGACCCCATGTTCAAGTTCCTCTCTGGCAACAAGACCACCATGGTCAGCAAGGCCGATGCCCTGCCTGGCCGCGACACGCCCATCGACCCCGGCTCGACCCACGTGGTGCTGGGCACGCCCCTCCAGGGGCCGTGGCCCGATGGCATGGAGATCATCTACGTCGCCATGGGCTGCTTCTGGGGAGCCGAGCGGATCTTCTGGAAGCTGGACGGGGTCTACTCCACCGCCGTGGGGTACATGGGTGGTTGGACCACCAACCCCACGTACGAGGAGACCTGCACCGCGCAGACGGGTCACACCGAGGCCGTCCAGGTCGTCTACGACCCGAGCACGATCGACGTCGAGACGTTGATGAAGGCGTTCTGGGAGAACCACGACCCCACCACGCCGAACCGGCAGGGCAACGACGTCGGGACGCAGTACCGCTCGGCCATCTACCCCACCACCGAAGCCCAGATGACGGCCGTCCAGGCCAGTGCCGACCGCTACCAGATGGCCCTCGAGGAGGCCGGGTACGGCGCAATCTCGACCGAGATCAAGCCGGCCGACGAGGCCGGCGACGGCACCTTCTACTTCGCGGAGGAGTACCACCAGGGCTACCTGCACAAGAATCCCCGCGGGTACTGCAACCACGGCTTCTGCCAAGTCGGGTACGACCTCGAAGCGCATGGCCAGACCGGGACCGGGGTGGCCTGAGCCCACGGTCAGCGGCTGGCCATCATCTTCTCGACCCAACGCTCCAGCAGCGGGGGTGTGCCCTGCAGCAGCTTGAGCAGCGCACGCTCGCGTCGGTCGTACAGCGAGGACGTCCGGGACGCACGCCAGGCCGCTGCGAGGTCCTCGACAGGGGCCGTGATCACGTCCGGGTGGACGTAGCTCCCGCGAGCGACCGCACGCGTGTTTCCGAGCACCTCGGCTGCTGCGTCGACGGCCTCGATCTCTGAGGCACCCTCGACCCGAGCTTCGAGCGCGATCGCAGATCCACCCCAGGTCCGGAAGTCCTTGCACGTGACCGGTGTGCGCGTCATCTCGTCCAAGAGGGCGTTAGCGTCCGACGCTCGCAGTCGCCTCGTGCCGTCCAGATCCCGGAGGACGAAGATCTCCTCATTCGCGGCATCGAGGTCGGCGACGACGTCCGCCAACATCTGGTCCTCGATGACGATCTCCCGGTCGACGCCGGACTTGCCCGGGTAGGCGAGCGTGATGGTGTCGCCATCCACCTCGACGTGGTCGGCCGTGAGCGTCGAGACGCCGAAGTGCCCGAATTCGCGAGCTGAGCGCCGTCCGCCGATCCGAGCGACGCCGGTGTCGACCAGACGCACCATGGCTGCGACCGCCCGTCGCTCGGGGTCACGGTCGTCGGCCAACATCTGGTCCAGCCGCTTCCGGATGGCGCCCAAGCGTGAGCCGATGTCCGCCAGCCGATCGAAGTTCAGCAGTCGACGACCCTCGGTCCATCGGTCGTGATACCGGTACTGCAGTCGACCGGCCTCGTCGGAGCCGCGGGCCTGCAGATGGCCGTCTGCGGTCTCGCAGATCCAGACGTCCTGCCACGCCGGTGGCACGACCAAGGCCTCGCACCGGTCTCGATCGGGGCCCTGCAGCAACCCTCCACCGGGGTCGTGGTAGCTCCAGCCACGGCCCCGGCGGGTTCGGGTGATGCCTGGCTCATCGCCGGAGATGTATCGCAACCGGAGACTGGTTGCGAAGGCCTCGCCCGCATCCACGGTGCGCTCAGCCTGACAGCTGCAGCGAGAACTGGGAGTCGTCCTGTTCGAGTGGGGCTGCTGAGATGAGCAGCTCCTGGTCACCCATGGCCCAGCGCGACTGCAACTGCTGCTCACCGTCGTCGTTGTCGTCACCGCTGGCGTCAGCGTCGATCTGTGACCAGCCGAGCGGCGGCAGCACCTCCTCGAAGTGCGCGATCGCGTCTTCGACGGACGATGCACGCAGCGAGAAGGTCTGGACCGTGACGCCGTCCTCCTGGCTCGCGGGCGACAGGGGTTGGGAGGCCGTCGGCAGCGGGATCTCGGCGAGTTCACCATCTACGACGGTGTCCGGTCCTGCGGCCGGCATTTCCTCCCCGGCCTCTGGGAGCCCGAGTTCCGGCTGCGTCTCGGCTCCGGCGATGGCCGCGTCTTCGTCGAGTATCTCGTTGCCGCTGTCGTCGCACCCGGTCAGGAGGAACAGCAGCACCGCTGCCAGGATCATCGCGTGTCTCATACGGTCGACCTACCCCGGGCCGATGCGGTGTCAACCCGGGGACTGGCATCGGTGCAACATTCAGACGCGACGACGGCGGCCGCAGGTGTCACGGCCGCCGTCGGTGTCCTGGCCCGGGGCCTGGACGGTGGGTGGTGCTAGCGGAGCGCCTTGATCAGCTCGTCCTTGTTCATGCCCGAGCGACCCTCGATGTCACGCTTGGTGGCCATCTCGTACAGCTCGGCCTTCGTCATGTCCTGCAGCGCGGCGTCGCTGTCCTTGCCGATGGTGTCGGTGGCGCTGGACGCGGCCTCGACCACGCTCTCGCTGGTCTCGGTCGCGGACGTCCCCACGGCCTTGATGCGGCTGAGCACGTTGGTGGCGCTGTTGCGGAGCGCGGTGACGGCGGCCAGAACACCCTGCCGGGTCTGATCCGCATCGTCCTTGACGTCGTCCAGGTCGTCGTCGGCGGACAGGCGCTCGATCAGGAGACGACCGCGAGCGGTGAGCTCCTCGAACCCCTTGCCGGCCTCGGTGCGGCGCTTCTTGGTCTCGGTGCCGACGTTCTCGACGGCGTCCTCGAGTGCGGAACGCAGCTGCTCGATGGCATCGGTCAGGCGGGCGGTGACGTTCTCGGGCAGGTCGTCGGAGCTCTCGGCCAGTTGGCGTGCACGGGCGATGAGTGCATCGCCGGCGCCGAGGGTGGCGTAGCCGAGGTCGGAGATGTTGATGCGGTCCTTGGGAGTGGTAGCCATGGGTGATCCCTCCAGGATCGTGGTGAGTTGAGCTTCGCAATCCGGTGCAGTGAACTTTGGTGGGTCTTGTAGCTACCGGAGTGATAACTATAGTTCCCACTCGACCGTCTTTCACCCCTCTTCGTCGGCGTCGGGGTGTCCGTTCGGGCGAGTGGTCGCTGGTGTGGAATGGCGGCGGCGTCGCGCGCGTTCGCCTAGACATGCTGGTTGAGATCTGGTCCGACGTCGTGTGTCCCTGGTGCGCCATCGGCAAGGCCCGCTTCGACAAGGCGCTCGCTGCGTTCCCCCGCGCGCAGGAGGTGGAGGTGGCGTGGCGCAGCTTCGAACTGGACCGCCACGCCGGCCCGAGCAGCGATGCCGGTATCAGTTACGCGTCACGACTGGCGCAGAAGTACCGGACCTCCGTCGATCAGGCCAACGTGATGATCGATCGGATGACCGAGCAGGCCGCCCAGGAAGGGTTGACGTTCGACTTCTCCATCGCGAACCCCGGCAACACCTTCGACGCGCACCGCGTGATCCACCTGGCCGCCGACCGCGATCGTCAACACCAGGTGAAGGCTCGGTTCATGCAGGGCTATCTGTCGGAGGGAGCGGCGATCAGCCGGCACGAGGTCCTGGTCGACCTGGCGACCGAGGCGGGGCTGGAGCGTGACGAGGTCGAGGACACCCTGGCGGGCGAGGCCTACGCCGACGCCGTGAGAGCAGACGAGGCGCAAGCCATGGAGTACGGCATCTCGGGCGTGCCCTTCTTCGTCCTCGACGGACGGATCGGGGTCTCTGGTGCACAACCGGTCGAAGCGCTGGTTGCGGCACTCGACAAGGCGCTTCCCGCCGCGTCACCCCTGGAGATGGCTGGTACCGATCCGGAGGCTGCCGCCTGCGGGATCGACGGCTGCTGACGCCGGGACCGCGTCAGAGCTTCTTGCCCGAGGAGCCGAGTGCCTGACAGGCTTCGACGACCCGCTGGGCCATGCTGGCCTCGGCCGCCTTGCCCCAGGTGCGTGGGTCGTAGGCCTTCTTGTTGCCGACCTCCCCGTCGACCTTCAGGACCTCGTCGTACCGGCTGAACATGTGACCTGCGATCGGCCGGCTGAAGGCGTACTGGGTGTCGGTGTCGATGTTCATCTTGACGACGCCATGACCGATGGCCGCGTCGATGTCGGCCTTCTCCGAGCCTGAGCCGCCGTGGAAGACCAGGTTGAAGGGCTTCGAGCCCTCCTCCAGTCCGAGGTGCTGCTCCACGACGCGCTGCCCCTGCTCGAGGATCTCGGGCCGCAGCTTGACGTTTCCGGGCTTGTACACGCCATGGACGTTGCCGAAGGTTGCCGCAAGCAGGTACCGGCCGTTCTCGCCAGCACCGAGCGCCTCGACGGTGTCCAGGTAGTCCTGGTCGGTGGTGTAGAGTTTCTCGTTGATCTCGTGGGCGACGCCGTCCTCCTCACCACCCACGACCCCGACCTCGATCTCGAGGACGATGTTGGCGGCTGCACACTCCGCCAGCAACTCCTTGGCGATCTCCAAGTTCTCGGCCAGGGGCACCGCCGAGCCGTCCCACATGTGCGACTGGAACAGCGGCTCCTCGCCTGCTGCGACACGCTCCTTGCTCACCGCCAGCAGGGGCTTGAGCAAGTTGTCGAGGTGGTTCTTGGGGCAGTGGTCGGTGTGGAGGGCGATGTTGACGGGGTACTGCTCGGCGACCTCGCGCGCGAAGAGGGCGAACGCTCGGCCACCCACGGACATGCTGCTCTTGGTCGACCCCGACCAGTAGGCCGCCCCACCGGTCGAGACCTGGACGATGCCATCGCTCTCGGCCTCCGCGAAGCCGGCCAACGCGGCATTGAGCGTCTGGGACGAGGTGACGTTGACGGCCGGGAAGGCGTACCCACTCGACTTGGCGGTATCGAGCATGGCGGCGTAGGTGTCTGGCGATGCAATTGGCACGGAGGCTCCGATTGGTCACGGCTGGCGTCGTTCTCCGTGAGCGTAACCTCCAGCGCCACGGCGGGAAACGCCCAGGAATGTTCGGCTGATGTAACAAACCGGATACCCAAACGAACGGTCGTCAGATAGGTTTCGGCTGCTCGACCACATCACCGCGGGCCCGTCGTACCTGATCCCGCGAGAAAAGAGATCGTCACATGCGCCGCTCCTTGCTCTACGCCCTGGTCCTGATCCTGGTCGGATCACTGACCGTGGCACCCCTCTCCGCACAGGACGAGGAGGATGGTGAGCCCGCGGCTGGTTCGGCTGGCGACACGCCCACCGACACCGAGGTCATCCGGTTGGCCGGTGATGGTCGGGCCGCCACGGCCGCTGCGATCGCCTTGGCTGACGACACTCCAACCGACACGCCGACAGACACCCCGACGGACACCGTCCTGATCGCCCGCGATGACGCGTTCCCGGATGCGCTGGTTGGCTCGGTCCTCGCGGGAGCACTGGACGCACCCATCCTGCTGGCGTCGACGTCAGGCGTTCCGGACGTGACCCTGGACGCGATCGATCAGCTGGGTGCGACCACCGCCGTGCTCCTCGGTGGTGTAGCCGCCCTCGGCCCCCAGGTTGAGTCTGACCTCGGCGCGGCTGGCCTGACCGTGGACCGGTTGGCCGGCGACACGCGACTCGAGACCGCTCAGGCCGTGGTCCAAGCGGCCGACTCGGCCAGTGAGACGGTTCCGGGATTGGTCGGCGGTGACCTGGTCGGGTTGGTGGCGAGCGCGAATGACTTCCCCGACGCGCTCGTTGGTGGGGCTGCCGCTGCGGGAGCTGGACTACCGCTTCTCCTGGTCACACCCGAGGGTGTTCCGAGCGAGACGGCTGAGCTGATCGAGGACCTCGACCTCGATGGCGTGGTCATACTCGGCGGCACAGCTGCCGTCCCGGAAGCGGTTGCCATCGAGCTGGAGAACCTGGGTGTCGATGTGAGCCGCCTGGCCGGCGACACCCGCCAAGCCACCGCCGCAGCCGTCGCCAACTGGACCGTGGACACCCTGAACTGGCGGCCGACGGGCGCCGTGCTGGCCCGGCCTGACGACTTCCCCGACGCGCTGGCTGCGGCACCGTTCGCCGGAGACATCAACGCACCGATCCTGTTGGCCGGATCGGACGACGCGGCCGAAGTCCTGGGGTCGGTGAGCGGCTGCACCGTGACGACGCTCTACGTCGCCGGTGGAGAGCTCGCGGTCAGTGATGCCGATGCCCAGGCGGCGGCCGAGGCGGCCGGATCGAGCGATGCCTGCGGCATGGACGTCCGCGCCTTCCCGCAGCAGGCCGTGGTGCCGGTAGGTGCCGACTACACCGTGACGGCGGACCTCTTGGACCGCGAGCGGATGGAGTTCACGCAGACCACGGACCTCCAGGCCACCTTCACGGTCAGCGCTGACACCTTCAGCGTCGGCGTCGCGACACCCACGATCGGGCAGACGACCGTGCCCATGTCGGATGCCGGCACCGCGGCGGCCACCTTCACCTCCAACTCACCCGGGTTGGTCGTGGTCGAGGTCTGCGGCTCAGGCGCAGACGGCGATGAGGTCTGTGACACGACGGCCGTCCGCTTCACCGCACGGTACGCCGCTGAGATCGAAGGCCAGATCGGCTACGTCGACATCATCGACGGACGCGTGTGCGTCGCGGCAACGCCCGCCACCATTCCGTCAGTGACGTTCGTCGGTCCCGACCGCGAGTACAGCTTCGACGGCTCGACCGGGTGCGCCGATGCGGCCGGTCTGACGTCCGCGGTGGTTGATGCCAACCCGGATGACTATGGCTTCGTGCTCGGCACCACCCCCGCCGGTCCTGTCGTGCCCATCGGCAACGACTACCGGGAGTGGAGCCCGACCGAGGCTCCGCCGCTGATGGAGAGCGATGCAACGGTCAGCGGAGTCGACTTGCTGGCCAGCCTTCCCGAGACCAACGGCTCCACAGCCCTCAACTTCATGACGGCTGGTGGGCTGGACATCATGGTCGCCAACGGGCAGTACGGGCTGAAGCTGTACGACATGGCTGACCCGACGGCACCGGTGCTGCTGGATGCGTTCATCATGCCCGACTTCTGGCAGAACGAGGACGTCGACCTCGATGACGACCGAGACCTCGTGTTCCTCTCCCGCGACCCCCGCGCGTTCGACGGCACCACTGATGACGGCGTGGCCGGCCTGTACATCTTCGACGTGTCCGATCCAACCGACATCGTGCGGATCGGCTTCCACGAGCTCCCAGCCGGCCACACGGCATCGTGTGTCCCCACCGAAGACGCAGCCTGCGACTTCCTCTGGTCTGGTGGTCCGGCGACGGGTTTGCACCAGCCCAGCGATTGGGGCGGCCGGCCGGTCTTCGTGACCGACGTCAGAGACCCGGCCAAGCCCTTCACCTATCCCCAGCCCCTTCTCACTGAGCAGAACGACGGGATCACCGACTACGCACACGACGTCCAGGTGGACGCTGACAACGTCGCCTGGGTCTCCTCCCGAGGCGGTGTGTACGGCTTCCACACGATGGGGGAGCACACCGATCCCCTGACCGGCATGACCCGTCAGGCCACCCCGACGGACCCGATTCCTGTGGCTGGTGGCGGCCTCCGTGACGCCGACGCCCCCTCGCGCTTCATGCACAACTCCTACCGACCGGTCGGCGAGACCGCCGACGAGGGAGCTGACCTCGAGGCCGGGGGCTACGACGAGGGCGAGTTGCTCTACATCACCGAAGAGGCCTTCTCGACCGCGTGTGAGAGCGACGGTCGCCTACTGATCGCGAGCCTGGATGGCAGCGAGTCGGGCGATGGGTTCATCTCGACACCGGAGGATCCCTTCCGCCTTGAGACAGTCGGGATCTGGTCACCGATCAACGCAGAAGGGCCGTCGGAGGGTCTGTTCTGCAGCGCTCACTACTTCGAGGTGCAGGACTCGGTCCTGGTGCAGTCCTGGTACTCCCAGGGCACCCGGTTCCTCGACGTCTCCGATCCGGCCAACCCGCGACAGATCGCCTACTACCGACCGAACGCCGGAGTCAGCTTCGCACCGTACTTCTACGAGGACTATGTGATCGTCGCGGACTTCACCCGGGGGATCGAGATCCTGGAATTGAACGACGATGCCGCGGCAGCGCAGGCCGGCTCGGACGAGGTCCTTGCCCCGACGTTGCCGGCCATGAGCTTCGCCGATCACCAGGCTCTGGGGACTGCGATGGCCAGTCCAGACGCGTGGGCGGCTGACGCGGTGTACGGCTACTCCTGCGCCATCCCGTTGGACCTGTAGTCGCAGGTGAGGGCCGTCAGGCGCGCTGGCGGCCCCAGCGCGGATGGCCCTCCAACCCAGGAACGATCAAGGTCCCGATCTGCTGGTGCATCACCTCGACCGTGTCGTACGATCCCGCCGGATCTGGGACCCCGTTCAGGTAGATCGCCGTTGCGCCGTGGACGATCGACCACAGCGAGATCGCGATGTCCCAGACGTCCGGATCCTGCAGGTCGTCGGTCCCGAGCGACCGGGCGATCTCTTCGACCAATACCTGGAGTGACCGCTTCTCCGGGGATTCCAAGTCGGCGTCATCGTGCAGGACGTCCTTCCGGAACATGATCTGGAAGACGCCGGGGTTGGCCGCGCCGAACTGCATGTAGGCAAGCCCCGCGGCCGCGATGCGGTCAGTGGCCGTGGCTGACTCGCCGGCCGACTCGAGTGCGGTGATCAGATCGTGCGCCAGACGGTCGTGCGCCCGCATGGCTACGGCGGCCAACAAGCCGGTCAGGTCGCCGAAGTGGTGCGCGGGGGCGGCGTGGGAGACGCCGACCCGCCTGGCCGCCTTGCGGAGCGAGACGGCTTGGACGCCCTCGTCGACCACGATCGCCTCAACCGCGTCCATCAACGCCGTCGGCAGATCGCCGTGGTGGTACTGGGTCTTGTCGGCCATGACTCCATCATAGATCTAGACGATGTAAAGATTTAACTTGACGTCGTCAAGATCAAGTGTAACTTGACGGTGTCAAGTTGCTGCTGATCAGTAGGAGAATCCCATGTCCGCCGACCGCCTCGTCCACTTCCTGATCGGACATGTCCGAGCCGTTGCGGTCGCCGTGATGGTGGTGACCGCCGCAATCGTCGTGCCGTTCCTCGGCATGCAGCCGACGTCGACGGCTTCACCCGAACCCGACGGCCCCGTGTTCGACGCCCGAGACCGCATCGACGAGCGCTTCGAGACCCAGGTGTTCACAACGTTCACCGTCATCGAGGCCGAGCAGGGCAACGTCCTCGACCCTGACGTCCTGCGAGACCTGGCAGATGCCGAGGAGGCACTGCGGGCCGACGATGTGGTCGGCCCCCTGCTGTGGACGGCCTTCGACCGTGACCTCCAAGCACCGATCGACGGCATCAGGACGCTGGCCGACGGCGTTTCAGAGGCGCTGGTCGCCCAGGGCACGACCCTGGAGTCCGCTTCCGACGAGCAGGTCTCCGCGGTCGTGGACCAGATCATCGATCAGGTGGGTCCGGTTGCCGTCGGGCTCTCCCAGGACGCCAGTGCAGACCGGGAGGGAACGTGGTCGGCCGAGGCCCTCACGGCCGCGGTGCTCGCGGACAACCAGGCACTCGGGGGTGGTAGCAACGCCATCACGATCGGCACCGACGACACGACCAAGGAGACGTTCGCGCGGGATGTGGTGGATGCACTCCAGGCCGGTGCAGACACCTACACCGTGTTCGGCGTCGCAGCGGATGCCAACCTGACGGCAGCGGAGGAGGGCGAACGGGCGGGGCCGTTCATCGGCCTGACCATCGCCGCGGTGCTCGTGATCGTGGGGTTCACCTTCCGGTCGTACTGGTCGGTCGCTGTGATCGGTGGGGCCCTGGCCATCCTGATCGTGTGGCTGCGAGGTCTGAGCAACCTGGTGGGTCTGGAGGCAGACCAGGTGCTGGACACCATCGTGCCGATCGCGCTGATCTCGTTCGGGGTCGACTTCGCCTTCCACGCGCTCGGACGGATCCGGGAGGAGCAGAGCGCAACGGAACCACGTGGGGCCGTGCGGGCCGTCCGGGTCGGTCTGGTGGCTGTCCTCGGCGCCCTCGGGCTTGCTCTCGCGAGCGACACCGCGGCCTTCCTGTCCAACGCCGCGGCCGGGATCGAGAGCATCGTCCAGTTCGGCGTTGCCGCCTCCATCGGCCTGACCAGCGCGTTCGTGCTGCTCGGCGTCATCGCTCCGGTCGTCATCACCCACCTCGAAGGCCTCAGCAGCGGGGGCGGACGACGCTGGGTCACCGTTCTCGCCTCGGGCACAGCCATCAGCACCGTGACGGCGGCCGTCCTGCTCAGCGTCTTCGTCCTCCCAGCCGTCGGGGTGGGGATCCTGGCGGCGTACCTGGTTGGCTTCATCGCGGTGCCGTGGCTCGTCCTCGAGCGTCGCGGTGGCCCCGCGGCGGAGCCGGCCCGGCCGGTCCGGGCCTCCGGCACGGTGCTGGACCGCCTGTCGGTGGTGCTCGGCCACCTCTCCGCCAGCGCTGGCGCACGCCCGTGGGTGGTGTTGCCGGTCACGGCCGTGGTGACCGTGGTCCTGGGGTTCTTCGCCCTTCAGATCCCGACCGAGTTCGACGTGCGGGACTTCTTCTCCGACGACACCGACTTCGTGATCGGCCTGGACAAGTTGGACGAGCACGTCGGCGACCAGGGCGGCGAGCCCGGACAGGTGCTGGTGGAGGGCCCGCTCGATACGGTCGCCGGCCTGCAGGCCGTGGCCGACTTCCAGAGCACGGTCGAGGGATTGGACACCCCCCGTCTGGCCCGCGATGCCGCCGGGCAGGTGCTGTTCGACGCCGGCATCCTGGACGTGGTCCGGGCCGCAGTCGCCGCTCCGCCTGCCGCGGATCTGGTTGCGGAGACGACCGGCGTGGCCGTGACGGATGAGGATGGCGATGGCCTGCCGGACTCCGACGTACAGGTAGCGGCGCTGCTCGATTTCGCCACCTCCGACGGGGTGCCCTTCGATGGTGAGGCACTGAGCTACTCAGCCGCCGACGTGCGTGAGATCTTCGACGGGGCCGCTGAGGGGCTCCCGGCTGCAACGATCGTCACGGTGGAGTTGCCGGGCAGTCGCGCGAACGAGAACGTGGTCGCCGCCGGGGAGGTCCTGGCCGATCCCGTTGCGCAGCTGGCCAGCGAGATGGGGGCGCTCGACGAGCGCGGCTCTGCCACCCTGACCGGGTCGCCGTTCGTGCGCTCGGGCGGCCTGGACGCGATCACGCGTTCGCTGCTCATCAGCCTGCCGATCGCGATCCTGGCCTGCTTCGTCATCGGTGCGGCGTTCATGCGCAGCGTCCGGTACGGGCTGGTGGCCGTCACCCCGATCCTCTTGGTCGTCGCCTGGCTCTACGGGGTGATGGAGCTGACCGGGTTCGCGATCAACCTCGTGACCGGCACGATCGGTGCGGTCTCGATCGGGATCGGAATCGACTTCGCGATCCACTACATCATGCGGTTTCGAGAGGAGCTCGTGCAGCCGGGCGAGAATCCCGCGGGCTCGGAGTCCGGCGACTCGGCGCAAGCGACCATCCGTAGCGAGGAACTCGAGGTCCAGCCCGATCCCACCGCAGCGCTGCGGGCGACGGGCGAGGGGACCGGTGTTGCGCTGGTGACCTCGGCCGCATCCTCCATCGTCGGCTTCGCCATCCTCGCGTTCGCCCCCATGCCGTTGTTCGCCTCATACGGCCTGCTGACGGCGGTGATGATCGCCATGGCGCTGACGGCCACCCTGCTGGTGCTCCCGCCCCTGCTGCTCCTCGCGGCTCCTGAGCGGGTCGAGCCGACGCGCGCGGCCGGCAGCACGGTCGAGCTGACCGACCCCGCGGATCCAGCCGCGGACCTGGCCGGGGTGGGTGGACCTCCCACCCCGCAGGAGGGGTAGAGCCACCCACCGGCCCCGGCCGGCACCACCGGCCCGACGGGTGGGCGCGTTGGGACCAGAATCGGACTCCCCCGGCTACTCTGTCGGGGGAGTCCCTGCACACCGCCAGCGCACCTGGCACACCGTAAGGAATCCCTGTGGTCGACATCCGCGACGCCCTCTCCTACGACGACGTACTCCTCCTGCCGGGACCCTCGTCGGTCATCCCTCGCGACGTGTCGATCCAGACCAGCCTGACGCCCGGACTGAACCTGCGGACGCCGATCCTCTCGGCCGCCATGGACAAGGTCACCGAGCAGTCGATGGCGATCGCCATGGCGCGGCAGGGCGGCATCGGGATCATCCACAAGAACGCCAACGTCGACGACCAGGCCCACATGGTGGAGGGGGTGAAGCGCTCGGAGTCCGGGTTCATCTCGGACCCGGTGACCCTCATGGCGGACGACCCGGTGCAGCGGTCCTTCGACCTCATGGCCCGCTACAAGGTGTCGGGGTTCCCGGTCGTCGACGGCAACCGCAAGTTGGTCGGCATCGTGACCAATCGGGACCTTCGCAACGACGCCGACCCCACGAAGCCGGTCCGTGACTACATGACCGCGGACCAGTTGGTCACGGCCCAGCCGGGGACGACCCTCGACCAGGCGCGGATCACCATGCAGGACGCCCGGGTCGAGAAGCTGCCCATCGTCGATGCCGACGGTCGTCTGACGGGGATGTTCACCTTCAAGGACATCGAGAAGGTGCGGCGGTACCCCCACTCCGCCAAGGATGACAGCGGCCGACTGCTGGTCGGAGCAGCCATCGGTGTCGGAGGGGACGGAGACGAGCGCGCCGAGGCCCTGGTCCGCTCCGGTGTCGACCTGCTCGCCATCGACTCGGCCCATGGCCACTCGGCTGGGATCCTCGAGTTCGCGGCGAAGATCAAGGACCGGTACCCGGACACGCCGCTGATGGTCGGCAACGTCGCCACTGGCGAGGCGGTTCGCGCCTGCGTCGACCACGGGGCAGACATCGTCAAGGTCGGCGTCGGCCCCGGGTCGATCTGCACGACCCGGATCGTGACGGGGGTCGGCGTCCCGCAGTTCACCGCAGTGGCGGATGCGTCGGAGGTTGCGGCGGAGCTCGGCATCTCCGCGATCGCCGACGGGGGCATCCGCTACTCCGGCGACATCGTCAAGGCCCTCGGGGCCGGCGCCACCGCGGTCATGATCGGCAACCTCCTGGCCGGGACCGACGAGAGTCCCGGCGATCTGGTTCTGGTCGGAGGGCGGCGGTACAAGGAGTACCGCGGGATGGGCTCGACCGACGCCATGCGCGAGGGGTCGGCCGACCGATACTTCCAGCGCGACGAGGAGCCGACCAAGCTGGTGCCCGAAGGGGTGTCCGGGCTGTTGCCCTACCGCGGGTCGGTGGGTGAGGTCATCGACCAGCTGGCCGGCGGCCTGCGCTCCGGGATGGGGTACGTCGGGGCGCCCAACCTGCGTGAGCTCTCCACCCGAGCGCGATTCGTCAAGCAGTCCGCGGCCGGAGCCCGGGAGTCCCACGTGCACGACCTCGACGTGGTGCACGAAGCACCCAACTACCAGGTGCCCGGCAAGAGCTAGGCGCACCGGGCCTCGGAACCGGGATGGACTTCCCGACCCACGTCGCAGACGAATCGGCACGATTCGAGGCGGTCTTGCGTGACGCCGTGCCGACCACCGCAGTGCCGACGTGCCCCGACTGGACCGCAGCCGATCTGCTGTGGCACCTGACCGAGGTCCAGCTGTTCTGGGGTGCGATCGTGCGGGACCGCCTCGACGATCCCCAGGCCGCCGAACGCGCCAAGCCCGGCCGGCCGAGTGACCCGGACGAGCTGGCCAACCTCTTCTCCACCGCATCGGCGACCCTGGTGGAGGTGCTGTCGACGACGCCGGCGGCGACACCGATGTGGATGTGGAACGCCGACGGTCGGCACGCCGGCTACATCGCTCGCCGGCAGGCGCACGAGGCCCTGATCCATCGAGTGGACGCCGAGATGACCGTTGGGCGGCCCTCACCGCTCGATCCGGAACTCGCAACGGACGGGATCGATGAGGTGCTGTCGATCATGTACGGCCCCGCTGACTGGGGGACCGTCCTGCCGTCCGGTCCCACCGGCCAGATCCTCACGACGGACACAGAAACCAGCTGGACCTTCCGAGTTGCGCAGTTCCGCGGCACCGACCCAGATTCGGGCAAGACCTACTTCGAGCCGGTCGTCGAGTTGCTCGATGGGCGGTCTGCACCGTCATCGATCGACTTCACGGTTCGTGGAACGGCCGGTCAGCTGGATACGGCGCTGTGGAATCGGGCGCCGCTGGCCGACCTCGACGTGCGCGGCGACAACGCCGCCTTCACCGCCCTGGCCGACGTGATCGGGCAGGGCATCGACTAGCGGTGCGTCTACCTCTCATCGCCCGTGCAAGTCTCACGTCAGGGGCGGTCGGCGACCCAGCCGGCGATCCGCCGGCCCGCCTCGGCGATGACGTCGGGAGACTCCGAGACGCTGAACCGCATCCACCGGTGACCCTGCTCGGGGTCGAAGTCGATGCCCGGCGTCGCGGCCACGCCGATGTCGTGGAGCCACGCCGTCGACAGCTGTCGAGAATCGTCGGTCAGATCGCTCACGTCGACCCAGAGGTAGAACGCGCCGTCCGTCGGTGCCATCCGGTCCAGGCCGCACGCCTCCAGCGACGCCCGGAGCGTTGCGATGTTGGCGGAGTAGCGCGCGACGTTCGACTCCAACTCCTCCCGACAGTCGAAAGCGGCGATGCCGGCGACCTGCGACAGGGCCGGCGGGCAGATGAACAGGTTCTGGCTGAGGCGTTCGGTCGCGACACGCAGATCGGCCGGAACCACGTTCCAGCCCAGCCGCCAGCCGGTCATCGAGAAGTACTTGCTGAAGCTCTGCACCACGATCGCGCGGTCCGTGTGGGCCAGCGCCGTGGGGGCGTCGTGGGCCGTGGTGATGCCGTGGTAGATCTCGTCGGAGATCATCCGGACGTCGTTCCTGTCGCACCAACTGCCGACCGTCGCCATCTCCTCCGCCGTCATCGTCGTCCCGGTGGGGTTGGACGGGGAGGCAACGACCACACCGTCAAGCGGTCCCGCGGCCTCCAGGGCGTCCGCCGCTGCGACCCAACGGGTGGTCTCGTCGACCCGAATGGGGACGACCTCCAGGCCCAGGGCATCCAGGATGTTGCGGTAGGCGGCGTAGCCGGGGAACGTCATCGCCACGCGGTCGCCGACGTCGAAGGCGGCCAGAAGGGCAATCACGAACCCGCCGGACGCGCCCACCGTTGCGACGACCCGATCGGGGTCGACGTCCACGCCGTACTGCTCGGCGTAGAAGGCGGCGATCCGCCCACGCAACTCCGGGATGCCGGTGGCACCCGTGTACCCCAGTCTCTCGGTCTCCAGGGCTCGAGCGGCTGACGTGAGCACGCCCGAGGGGGCCGGAGTCATCGGCTGGCCGACCTCGAGGTGCAGGACGTCCCCTCCGGCGGCCTCGCGCTCCTCGGCCGCCCGCATCACCTCCATCACGACGAAGGGGGAGACACCGCCGCGGTCTGATGGGCCCATGGTCGGCAACGCTACCTGGCCATCGGGCCGACAACGCCTACGGGCCGGAGCGGAGCAGACGCCAGATCCCGACGGCGGGACCGTGGCCGGGGAGGGTGAGGAGTCCGGCCACAAGGTCAGGTTCCCCGCCAGAGTCAGGTTCCCCACCAGGGAGGTCAGGTTCCCCACCAGAGTCAGGTTCCCCACCAGAGTCAGGTTCCCCACCAGGGAGGCCAGGTTCACCGGCGAGCAGGTCGACCAGCCCGGAGGTGTCCAGGTCGGCGGCCCGGACGGAGACCGGTGAGACCGCGGCGCGGCGCAGGTGGACCAGGACGCGCTCGTCGGGGTGCTCCCGCAGGAAGGTCACCGAGTCCGCCGTCGCGTCCAGCGGTCGGAACCCGCCGTGCAGCAGCGCCGGGCTTGCTCGCCGGACGGCCAGCGCCTGCCGGTAGGTCTCGACCAACGACGGGTCCGGCTCCTGACCGCCATCAGTGGACTGGTCCCAGGGCATGGGCACCCGCGACTCCTCGCCGTCCCAGCCCTGCAGGCCCCACTCGTCACCGGCGAAGACCACCGGGACCCCGGGCAGCGTGACCAGGCACCACACCGCGAGCCGATGCACCTCCGGGTCGCCGGTCAGGGTCGCCGTGCGCATGGTGTCGTGTGAGGCGAGTTGGTTCCACTGGCGGGTGGCCACGGACCAGGGGATGGCCCCGAGGAAGGCTCGCAGACCGGCCAGCATCTCGACCCCGCCGTGGGGATCCAGCCAGGGCATGCTCTGCTCCGGCCCGAAGGCCTCCGTGCCGGTGACCGGGTGGGTCAGGTCCTCCGCCCGCAACCAGCCCCACACCGGCCCGGCGAACCCGGCGTAGTTCATCGCCGCATCCCACCCGTCGCCCTGCAGCGATGACGACGCGTCGTAGCCGTGTTCAGCTACGACGACGGCGTCCGGATCCGCGGCGCGAACGGTCGCCTGCAACCCCCGTGCCACGTCCGCGTTGTGATCAGCGGCACCAAACCGACCGGTCTGGTTGGCAACGTCGACCCGCCAGCCGTGGAAGCCGTCCGGTCCGATCCACCGGGCCGCCACCGATCCGGGACCGTCCCACAGGCGCTGACGCAGCGCAGCCGAGCCGTGGTCGAGCTTCGGCAGCGACGGCACCCCGAACCAGCGGGCGAAGCCGTCCGGATGTGCCTCGGCAGCGGTGTCCCGGACGTAGTAGTCGGCTTCCTCACTGGTGGGATCGGTCACGGCGGCGGCGAACCACTCGTGCGCGCTGCCCGTGTGGTTGGCCGTCAGGTCGCCGATCAGTCGGACGCCGGCCGCGTCGCAGGCTCGTCGCAGTCGTCGCAGCGCGTCATCCCCGCCGAGGAGCGGATCGACGGTGTCGAAGGAGGCTGCGTCGTAGCGGTGGTTCGACTCCGCCGGGAAGATCGGGGTCAGCCAGATGGTGTCGACGCCGAGTCCGGTGATGTGGTCCAGGTGGTCCGCAATCCCATCCAGGTCGCCGCCGAAGAGCTGCTGGGACCGGCCGGGCTGCTCTCGCTCGACCGGGTCTCCCCACGTGGCGGGAATCGCCCACTCCGGCCAGGAGCGGTGCGCCGCGAGGGCTGAGCGAGCGAAGCGATCCGGGAAGACCTGGTACACCGCCGCCTCGGCCGTCCAGGCTGCGGGTGGCGCGTGAGTGCTGATGACGAAGTCGGTGGCGTCGGTCGGGGTGTGACCCACCTCACCGATCGCCGTCACCCACGTGGTCCGACGACGACCACCCCGTGGGCGCCGCAGCTGCCAGCGGTAGCGCACGACCGGGTTGTGGACGGGCAGGTCGGCAGACCACCACGCCGTGTGCCCCTGCGACCGGTGAGGATCCTCGGTCGCTCTGACGACGGACCCCTCACCGTCGTGGGTGTAGCGCAGCAGGACCTCGGCCACGGCAGCCGACCGCGGCACGGTCAGCCAGACGGTGAGCCTGTCCCCGAGCTGGGGTGACCCCTCCGGCACGTACATCGGCGAGCCGTCGTGGTGTGGTTCCACCACGACGGTCCGCCCACCCGTCGACCGAGGAGCCACGCCGTCAGCCCATCACCCGGTCAGCCCTTCACCGAGCCCTGGGTGAGCCCACTGACGATGTACTTCTGCAGGAACATGAACAGGAACACGGTGGGGATCGAGCCGATCACGGCACCGGCGCTGAACGGGCCCCAACGCGCGCCATAGCGGTCGTCGATGTAGCGGAACAGCCCGATCGAGAGGGTCCACGAGTCGGAGTTCTGGCTCAGCACGGCGTTGGCGATGACGAAGTCGTTCAGGATCGCCACGAATGCCAACAGCCCGACGACGGCCAGGATCGGCGCGGCCAACGGCATGATGATCCTCGAGTACACCTGCCAGTGGGTTGCCCCGTCGACCAGCGCCGACTCGTCGAGGTCCTTGGGGATGGTGTCGAAGAACCCCTTGATGAGCCAGGTGTTCACACCCATCGCCCCGCCCAGGTAGACCAGGATGAGGCCGGCGATCGTGCCGGTCCCGATGGCAGGAGCGACGTCCCCGATGGCGATCATCATGAGGAAGATCGCCACGAAGGCCAACAGCTGCGGGAACATCTGCACCAGCAGCAGGGACAGCAGTCCCGTCCGGCGACCCCGAAAGCGCAGCCGCGAGAAGGCGTAGGCGGCCAGCGCCGCCAGCAGTACGGTGCCGAGCGCCCCGGTGCCCGCGACGATCAGCGAGTTCCGGAACCACAACCAGAAGTCGGTCGCGAAGAGGGCTCGGAAGTTCTCCAGCGTCGGTTCGGCGGGGATGAGCTGCTGCCCGGCCAGGGTCCCGGTCGGGTTGACCGAGGCGGACAGCACCCAGGCGACGGGGAAGAGTGCGAACAGCAGCGCCACGACCCCGACGAGGTGTCGCCAACCGATGTCTTGGAACCAGCGGGTCATGCGATCTCCTCCAGTGCCTGGGTGTAGCGGAAGCTGTAGGCCGAGATGCCGGCGACCATGATGAAGATGAGGACCGCGATGGCGGCGGCGAAGCCGTAGTCGGCGCCTCGTCCGGACTCGAAGGCGATCCGGTAGACGTAGCTGACGAGGATGTCGGTGTGGCCGGCTGGCGTCTGGGCGCCCTGGATCGGCGGCCCACCTCGTGTCACCAGGTAGACGGTGTTGAAGTTGTTGAAGTTGAAGGCGAACGAGGCGATCAGCAGCGGGGCGACGGTGATCATCAGGTTGGGCAGCGTGATCCTGGAGAACTTCTGCCACACCCCTGCCCCGTCGACGGAGGCCGCCTCGAGCATGTCACTCGGGATCGCTTGCAGCGCCCCGGTCGTGACGAGGAACATGTAGGGGAACCCGAGCCACAGGTTGACGAGCAGGATCGAGATCTTGGCCAGCCACGGATCCGTGAGCCACGGCAGGTCCGCGCCGAGCAGCCCGTTGACGGCCCCGAACTCGGTGTTCAGCAGGCCGGTCCACACCAGGGCGGTGAGGAACGAGGGCAGGGCGTAGGGGATGACCAGCAGCGAGCGGTAGAGCCGGCGGCTGCGCATCCGCGGCTCGTTCAGCGCGAGCGCGAGCCCGAGCCCGAGGACGAAGGTCAGGAAGACCGACCCGATGGCGAAGGCGTAGTTCCAGATGAAGACCCGGATGAACGGGCCGCGGATCAGCGGGGACGTGAAGGCGCGGGTGAAGTTCTCCGTCCCCTTGATGGCCACCCAGCCGGGCGTCAGCACATCACCATCGTCGGAGACGAAGTTGCCTTCGACGGGCCGGTACTCAACGCCGGTGACCGTGTCGGTCACCAGGTCTTGCTCCTCGTCGTAGACCCGGGTGCTCTCGGCGCGAGCGGCCGTGGTCAGCGACTGCAGTTGGATCGCGCCGTCGTCGGTCGGGACTCGGAGCTCCTGCAGTTCGGACGCGAACTCCTGCGCGTCCACCAGGCTGAGGCGCTCGAAGGCGCCGACAGCAGTCACCTGCTCACCCTCGGTCGTGACATCGCCCAGGTCGTCGAGCGGTGTCAACTCCTCCGACGTGCCGAACAGCTGCTCGCCGTCGGGGTCGGTGAGCAGCAGGGCCAGTGCACCGGTCTCATCGGCGAAGGCGGTGCTGTCGTAGCGAATGGCATCGGGGGGGACCCGTGTGGCCTGCGCCTGGAGCTGCTCGATGGCCGTGGGCTTGTCCAGGACGTTGCCGGTCCCGAAGTTGGTGAAGGCGATGTAGCCGGTGTAGAGCACCGGGTAGATCTGGAAGACCAGCAGGAAGATGGTGCCGGGGACGATGAACTTGGCCGGGATCCGACCGGGCCGCGTGAACAGCCAGACCAGACCCACGGTGGCCAACCACATGGCCCCGAGCGCCAGCCACGCGCGCTCGTCGACCAGCCGCGCGGTGAAGACGACGGCGTTGTAGACGACCAGTCCGAGCAGGCTGATGCGGAGCAGGACGACCAGGGGGGACCCGCCGCCGGTGATCCGCTCCAACCAGCTGGGATCGGACCCGTCGCCGGACCCCCGGCCGGGGGAGCGCGATGCTCCCCCGGCGGGGTCGACCTTGGTGTCGGTTGTCGACATGTCGAGGAGCTCCTCGATCGTCAGCGGTGGCCGATCAACCTTCCGCGATGAGGTTGCGGATCTGGGCGGCAGCGGCCTCGAAGTTCTCCGTCGGCGTACCTTCCTGGTCGTAGATCAGCTCGTAGGCGTCGGTCCAGGCCGTCCAGACCGACCCCATCTCGGGGATGGCGGGCAGCGGCTGACCGTTCTGGCCGGCTTCACCGAACCCTTGGACGTCGGGGTCGTCGGAGACCTGCTCGAACGCGGACAGCAGTGCCGGCGGGCGACCGCCGTTCTCGAAGAGCGCGAGCTGGACCTCCTCGGTCCCGATGAAGTCCTGGACGAATGTCTGGGCCAGCAGGCCCTGCTCGGAGAAGGAGGAGATCATCAGACCCTGGACACCGACGAACGGAGCGGGTGTGCCGCCGTCCACGGGGGGAATCGGGGTGATCTCGTAGTTGACGCCCTGGGCGCGGAACCCGGGCGGGTCCTCCTGGCTGACCGCCCAGGGGCCGGTGATGGCGAAGGCGGCGTTGCCGGAGGCGAAGGACTCGACCATCACGTCGTAGGTGACGGACGGATTGATGAGGCCGGACTCGACCCACTCGCCGAACTTCTGAGCCGACTCGAGGGCCTCGGGGGAGTCGATGCCGAGCTCGTCCGGGTTGTAGGTCCCGTCGTCGTTGATGCCGAACACGCTGGCGCCGGTGGAGGTGAAGAGCGGGTAGTTGTGGAAGGGGTCGGCGGGGTCGGCCTGCAGCGCGAGACCGATCTCGACCTCACCGCTCTCCTGCAGCTCGAGCGCGGTCTGCTCCAACTCCTCGAAGGTGGCGGGCACCTCCGGCACCAGGTCGGTGTTGCGGACCAGTGCGATGTTCTCGATCGCGTAGGGAACGCCGTAGAGCTGACCCTCGTAGGTCATGGCCTCGATGGCCACGTCGGCGTAGTCGTCGGGGTTGGCCAGGTCGACGGGAGCAACGAGGCCGTTGGTGACCAGCTGGCCAAGCCAGTCGTGGGCGCCGACGATGATGTCCGGGCCCTCACCAGCCGGCCCGGCGGTGGAGAACTGGTCGCGGATCTCGTCGAAGGCGAGCTCCTGCAGGGCGACGGTGATGCCGTTCTCCTCACCGAACTGGTCGACGAAGGGCTGGAGGGCATCCACGCGGGTGTCGTCGGCCCAGATGACAAGGTCGGCGTCGGCGCGGACGACGGCCTCGGTGGCCTCCTCCTCAGGAGCGGCCTCCTCCTCAGCGGCCTCCGCTTCGGTGGCCTCTGCCTCGGTCGCCTCCTCGTCCATCGCCTCGCCGTCGGCTTCGGCGTCCTCGGTCCCCTCGTCCTCGGCGGCCGACTCCTCGGTGGCCTCAGCCCCGGTGTCGGCGTCGTCGGTGCTGTCCTCTGTGTCTCCCCCACTGCAGGCGCCCGCGAACAACGCGAGGACCAACAGCAGGGCGGCGAGTGTGCGCGTGCGCATCGTAGTGGCTCGTCTCCTAGGTGGTTGTGAGTAGTACGTCGGCGCACCATAACCCAAGAAAGAACAAACGTAAACAAGAACTGCAAGAAATTTCAGGTTAGACTGCACTGTATGCGACCCAGGCTGAAGGATGTTGCAGCGCTTGCGGATGTGAGCACTGCGACGGTGAGCCGTGTCGTCAACGACCGCCCGGGAGTCAGTGACACGGTCCGGGACCGGGTGACCGATGCCCTCCGCCAACTGCGCTGGGAGCCATCCGGCATCAAGGGCGGACGACAGGCACGATCGGTCGGACTGCTGTTCCCCGAGTTGACCAACCCCATCTTCCCGATCTTCGCACAGGGCATCGAGTGGCGTCTGGGGCTTGGCGGGATGATCACCGTCCTGTGCACGTCCTCACCCGACGGGGTCAACGAGCAGGAGCACGTGGACGAACTGCTCGACATGGGCATCGCGGCGCTGGTGTTCGTCGCCGGGAGTCACGCCGACAACTCCGCGGATCACGGGATGTACACCTCGATCGTCGAGCGGGGTGTCCCGACCATCGTCGTCAACGGTCGAGCTGACGGGCTCGAGCACGTCGCCAGCGTCACCTGTGACGACGTCGAGTCCGGCCGGATGGCGACCGAGCACCTGACTCGGCTGGGGCACCGCCGCGTCGGCCTGGCGGCGGGTCGGCTCGACTACGTCGCGGGGCGAAACCGCCGCGCAGGCTGGGAGCGGGCGCTGGAGCAGGCCGACGTGACGGTGGATGGTCGGACCCCGGTGCATGAGGACTCCTACACCGTCGATGGGGGTCGGCGGGCGGGAGAGGCGCTCCTCGATCAGGGCGTGACCGGCGTCGTGTGTGCCTCCGACGTCATCGCCATCGGTGTGATGGAGGCCGCCCAGGCTCGAGGTCTGCGAATCCCCGAGGACATCTCCGTGGTCGGGTATGACGACAGCATGCTGATGCGTTACCTGAACCCTCCACTGACCACGGTGCGACAGCCGATCGACGCGATGTGCAGCGCGATCGCGCGGCTGTGCACGGACGCCACCGAGGGCCGTGACCTGGCCACGCAAGAGTTTGCGTACCTGCCCGAGTTGATCGCCCGCAGTTCGACCGGCCCGGTGCAAGCGGTGGTCAGCTGAGGTACTTCCCGGCGAGGCGCACGACGGTGTTCCTGGTGCGGACGGTGCAGGGTCCGATGATGGCATCGAGCGCCGTGAGGTCGAGCGAACTGGTCGAGATGCCGCTCTGAGGTAGCCAGTGGAGGTGACGACCGTCTGGGACGAGCAGCTCCCCGGCAGGTGTCAGCTCGGCAAGCCGGTCGTGGTGATCCTCGCGGATCGGAGACGTCAGGAACATGACCTGTGGCTTGCCCTCGGGACTGCCGCCACGCCCCTGGAACGGCGTCGCGGCCGACAGCTCGCGCACCTCGGCAGCGGGACGGACGAACGCCGGGACCTCATACCCCAGCGAGCCCTCTAGCCCCTCCTCCAGTGCCGCGACGACGTCCTCCTCGTCACGGACATCCGAGCCGAAGACCACGTTGCCGCTGGCCAGGAACGTCCGGACGTCACGCATCCCGCAGGCCCCGACGGCCTCGGCCAGCTGCTGGTTGGTCAACCGACGACCACCCACGTTGAGCGCCCGCAGGAACGCAACCCAGGTGGTCATGTCGAGAGGGTAGGGCCTCGGTCAACGCTTGGCGGGTTTCGATCCCAGGGGCGGCGGGTTGCAGCCGCCGTCGTCGTCACTCACCGGCTGCGCGAGCCGCCACCCACTCGTCCAGGTCCATGACCTGTCCCGCAGGCTCTGAGGCGTCGACGTCGACGACGTAGTCGATGTCGAAGAGTCGGAGATCATCGATGTCGACCAGGTCCGCGTCGCCGATCTTGCCGAGGTAGGCGCAGTCGGCACGAACGCACACCGCCAGCGTCTCGGCCCAGGCGTCGGTGGCGACGACCCGTGCCCCGTCGAGTTGGGTGTGCTCGGCCGCGATCGCATCCAGCTCCTGATGGTCGCCGAGGCGTGTGAGCATGGCCTGACCCGACCCGAGCCACGACGTCGCGATCACGCCGGTCAGGAGTGTCATCGTCAGCGCGCGACGTCGTCGTTCTGCGTCCGCGGGAACCAGGCTGGCGCCGAAGGTCGCCACCAGGGTGAGCGCGATCATCGTGAACCAGAGATAGCGCTCGATGACCAGGACGACCGCATAGCCGGCCGTCGTGCCGGCGGCGAGCAGGACCACGGAGACGAGCACCGGGGGGAGCCGTCTCCACGCCAACAGGACGGTGGCGGCAGCGAGCACCAGCGCGACGGGAACGCGTCTGCCCAGGCTGCCGAGGGCGACGCGGACGCTGTCGACCAATCGCTCGGGGCGGGTGCGCTGCTCTGCGGGCAGGTCCAGGTCCCCCGGCGGCGCCCACCGCGTGGCGTCGATGGTCTCCGTTGGGTCGTCCCACGCGCTGCGGGCGTCGTCGAACGGGAGCGGGTATAGGCCGGCATAGAGCAGGGGGTTCCCTCGTGAGCCGACCAGGTCATCGTTGAACCCGACGGCCGTGGAGAAGGTGGGACGGTCGTAGGTGGCGGACAGGACGCCGATCCATGGTCCGGCGACGACGGCCAGGCCGACGAGGGCGGCCAGGAGACGTCGGACGGCCGTCGTCCGGCGGGTCACGGCGGCCACGAGCAGCACGAGGATCAGATGGCCGGTGATGAGCGGCAACGCCGCCGCCTTGCACAGGTAGGCGATGCCGCCCAGTGCGCCCGCCGCGGCCAACCGTCGCGCTGATGCCTGCATCGGGTCCCCCAGGGCCAGGCAGTAGGCCAGCAACGCGGCGATGAGGAGCGTCTCCGGGTAAGCCCCGAAGCTCGCGCTCCAGACCGCGACCGGTGCCACCGCCAGCGTGCCCGCGCCCGCCCAGGCCGGTCGCAGGCCAGCCCGGTCCAGCAGTCGACGACTGATGACGACGACCAGGACGGCTGCCAGGCCGAGGACGACGCGGACGGCCACGAGTGGCTCGACGCCGATCCGGAGGACCGGAACGAGCAGCCAGGAGTACAGCGGACCCCAGTAGCCGCTGACGGCATCGTCGAAGGCTCCGGCGGCCCACTGGTCGGCCAGTGACAGGTATGCCGCACCGTCCGGGTTGAGGTACTCACCGGCGACGAGGCCGGCCGCGATGAGGGCTGCGAGTGTGACGAGCGGGGCCGTGCCCGGCGCCGCAACGACCCCTACCACACCGCCCCGAGGCACCACTGACCATCCCGCCGGTTGCGGTGCAGGGCCGAGCCGGCGATGCTCTGTGCTCAAGATCGCCACGCTAGGGGTGTTCCGTCAGGGTCGCAAAGGACCCTGCCGGACAGCGTCGGCCAGACCCGGGAGAGCACCGTCTGGCGTCACCGTTGGGCCTCCCACGCGTCGGAGTGCCCCTCCACTACGTTCAAATCCTTCCCCATCACAAGGATTCATCCATGCGCCAGCACCTGGCCCCCGTCCGCAGCCGCATCGTGGACATGGGGTCCCGCCGTCCCCGTGTTGTCATCGCATCGCGTCAGGGTCGCGCCGGTCTCGAGCGACACGGTCTGTCCGACCTCGAGGCCGTTGCCGACCTGCGGTTCCTCAGCGCCGAGTCGACGATCCCGACCGAGGAGGCGATCTTCGGCCTCCGCGACGCGGAGATCGTGGCCGTCACACCACTGGTGTCCCCCGACTGGAACGACCGGCTGCTCGGTGCGCTTCCGAACTTGCGGGCGATCAGCCTCCACGCCACGGGTTATGACTTCATCGACATCGCCCGGCTGTCCGAGTACGACGTCAAGCTCACCGTTCTGGGGGAGTACTCCACACGCGCCGTCGCCGAACACACCATCGGGATGCTCCTGGCGTTGGCGCGCCGGATCCACTTGGCCAACGATCGGTCCCGCGGGCTGGTCGCCCACGAGGTCAGTCTTCGCGGCTTCGAGTTGGCCGGCCGGACACTCGGCGTCATCGGACTCGGACGAATCGGCTCCGTCGTCGCCCGCCTGGCCCTGGCCTTCGACATGGAGGTGGTGGCCACGGACCGGCACGAGCGGACCGTCGACGGGGTCACCATGGTCGACTTCGACGAGCTGCTCTCCCGATCGCACTGCGTCGCCATCACGGCGTCGATGGACCATGACGCCCAGCCGATCATCGGTCGAGCCGAGCTGTCGCGGCTGCCGAAGGGCGCGGTCGTCGTGAACACCAGCCGGTCCGGCCTGGTCGACACCGAGGCCATCGCGGGCGCTCTGCGGTCGCGGCACCTGCGTGGGTACGCCGTGGACGATGCCATCTTCGACCCCCTCGAGCACGGCGACCTGCTCAGGGAAGGGCGTGTCATGCAGACGGGTCACAGCGCCTGGTGGGCGGACGAAGCCCTGGATCGCGGGTCGCGCCACTGGGTCGAGAGTCTGTGCGCACTCGCGGAGGGTCGTCCTGTCCCGGTCATCGACGGCCGGCCCAGGTCTGCGGCCAGCAACACCGCCTGACGCGTGCGAGAGTCCTGACGCGGGCGAGGTCAGTCGGTCGGGTGCGGTGAGCCGTTGGCGACGAAGACCTCGATGGCATCCACGGTCCGCTGGGCTGCACGTCCGTCCCACAGCGCTGGTCGCCGCGGCTCGCCTGGGTTCTTCAGACGGGCCTCGATGACGGCGCGGACGACGGTTGGACGTGTTCCCGCGATCTGGTTGGTGCCGTCGGTCACCGTGATCGGCCGCTCCGTGCTCGGCCGAACGGTGACGCAGGGCACGCCGAGAGCGGTGGTCTCCTCCTGGATTCCGCCGGAGTCCGTCACCACGATCGTCGCGGCCGCCTGCAGCGCGAGGGAGTCGAGGTAGCCGACGGGCTCGAGCACCGTGAGTCGCGACACGGTCGACACCAGCGCGCTGTTCGGCGGCTGTGCAGCGACGATGGCCCGCACCCGCGGGTGCATCGGGAACACCACATCGCGACCTGCGGCCGCGTCGGCTACGGCCGCTAGCAGGTCGGCGAGGTGAGCCGGGTCATCGACGTTGGCCGGCCGGTGCATGGTCAACAGGACGAAGCCATCTGCCAATCCCAGGTCGGCCACCACGGGTCGGCGGACGGCCCGGTCGCGCTGCTGCAGCAGCGTGTCGATCATGACGTTGCCGACCAGATGGATCCGTGAGGCCGCCATCCCCTCGGCCCGCAGGTTATCCACCGCATCGGCCGACGGTGCGAACAGCAGGCTGGACAGGCGGTCCGTCACGACGCGATTGACCTCCTCCGGCATGGCCCAGTCCCGGCTGCGCAGGCCGGCTTCCACATGACCGACCGGGATGGTCAGCTTCGCGGCCGTCAGCGCTGCCGCCACCGTGGAGTTGACGTCGCCCACGACGATCAGCACATCCGGCGACTCGGCTCTGAGGAGCGGGTCGAGCGCGAGCATGACGCCGGCCGTCTGCGCTGCGTGGCTTCCCGATCCCACGACCAGGTGGTGGTCGGGCTCAGCGATGCCCAGCTCGTCGAAGAAGACCTCGCTCATGGCATCGTCGTAGTGCTGACCGGTGTGGACCAGCGACGCCGCGTGCTCGCGCTCACGCAGCGCCCGGAGGACCGGTGCGACCTTCATGAAGTTCGGACGTGCTCCGGCGACGACCATCGTCGACAGCCGCGACGCGGGCACTCGCCGGCTCATGGCTGGCGCACGTGGTCGAGCGCCCTGGTCACCGTCGCGCGGGTCACGCCGACGGCCACTGCGGCCTGGCTGAGCACGACACGCGCGGACAGCCCCGCACCGCCGCTCCGCCAGGCCGTGCGGAGCATGCGTGCCCGGTCGGATGCCGACATGCGACGAGCGTCGGCAGCATCGTCGTCGAGTGCGGCGGCGGCACGGCCGAACCGCTGGTGCTGCCGCCAGAAGCCACGCAGATCGAGCTGATGGGCATGCCGGACGACGGCGTCGGGGCACCGCACGATCGCTCCACCGGCTGCGACGAACGCGGCTGCCAGTGCGCGGTCCTCTCCCGCGGGTCCGTCGAACGCCTCGTCGAAGCCGCCGATGTCGACCAGTCGCTGTCGCGCGGCGGCTGCATTGTTCGATGTGACGAAGTTGGTTGCCACCTCCGCTGATTCGGCGATGAGCTCACTGGCTGCAGACCAGTCGTTGTCCGCGAGGACGTTGATGCAGCGACCTCCGAGGAGCGCATCCGGATGGGCGGCCGCACACCGGTCGAGGGCCATCAACCAGCCGGGGGCTGGCGCACAGTCATCATCGGTGAAGGCGATCCAGGTACCCCGACTGGCGCGCAGCCCGGTGTTCCTCGCCGCCGCGGGCCCTCGATTGACCTGCTGCTCCAGTCGAAGGTCGAGCAGCCCGGCGAACTCCAGGATGCGGTCGGCGTAGGGCTGTTCGCTGCCATCGTCGACGACGATGACCTCGAAGGACCCAGGTGCGGGATCCAGCCGGGTGAGCGCATCCAGCAGTCGGCAGATCTGCGCGGGACGATCCTTGGTCGGGACGACGACGGACCACCGGATGGGAGCGGCGGCGCTCAAGCCCGCCATCCGTCGGGACGGTCATCCGGGTCGATGCCGAAGAGCCGGCAGGGGGTGTACCACCCGATCTGCTCCAGGAGCGCGTCGTCCTGCACCGCGACACGGAGGTGATGCCAGGCCACGAGCGGATGGGTGAGGGGCGCGTCGGAGCCGAACACCAGCTTCTCGCCGACCTTCTCGGCCGCGTAGGTGAGGAACGCCGCCAGCCACACGCCGGAGGTGTCGAGGTACACCCGCTCGTGGCGGCGCGCGACCGTGACGGCCTGCACGAGTTCGTGGTCACCGGCCGGGAAGGCGCCGAGGTGTGCGATGATCACAGGCCCGGTGGTCCGCGACACGACCTCGGACTCGATCCACTCGGCGGTCACGTGGATGCCGCCGTGGACGATGATCGGGAGGCCGAGCTCGTTGATCCGGTTGAACGTCGCATCGTCGGGCAGACCGTCGAGGTGGGGCAGCAGCTTGACGCCGGCGAAGCGGGACAGGTCGCCGACATCGGGCCGTCGGATGCTGAGCTTGCCGCGCAGCTTGCGGCGGAGCTGCCAGAGCTGGTGTGTCGTCCACGGGATCTCCCCGCCCAGTCGGGCCACGGGGAGGACCGCCCCACCGGTACCGGCAGCCCAGTCAGCCAACGCCTCGTTCGCCCGGAGGTAGGAGTCACGCAACGGCGGGAAGACACACGATCGGGCCACCCCGCCGGAGGCGATGATGGTCTCCCACTCCGAGGGCTGCATGTTGGGGTAGAAGAGCTCACCGGTGTCGCTCGGACCGACGTGGACGTGGACGTCGAACAGCGGCGTGGCCGGTGGTGCCAGGTCGGGACGGAGGACGGTGACGGCTGGCGGCTCAGACATGGCTCGTCTCCCACCGTTTCGCCGCAGCACGGTAGACCTCCTCGTACCGCGGGATCTCACGTCTCCAGGACCGTTCGAGCTGCTCTGGCCGGCTACGGGGCAGGGGGTCGTCGACGGCGGCGGCGATGGCGGCGGCCAGCCCCTCGGTGGTCGGCGGGCAGAACCGGACAGCGGGATTGTCGCCCAGCAACTCGCGGAGTGCAGGAAGGTCGGTGGAGAGGACGGGAACGCCGCACGCCAGTGCCTCGAGCGGCTTCAGCGGCGTCGTGTCCTGGGCCACGGCTGCGTGGCGACGCGGCACGACGAACAGGTCGAGGTCTGCCAGCAGCTCCGGCATCTGGTGGTAGGGCACGAATCCGGGTAGCGAGAGCCACGACTCCGCAGAAAGGTCACGACGCAGCTGCTCGATGGCTGGCCACTCTCGTCCCGTTCCGGCCAGGACGACGTCGGGACGTGATGCCTCCGGCAGTCGCGACCGGGCCAGGTCGAGCGCCCGCACCAGACCATCGAGTGCCTCGATCGGCTCGAAGCGGGTGGCGTACCCGATCCGCAACCGGCCGGCATCGGGTGCGGTCGCCGGCGGACGGAAGCGGGTGACGTCCACGGAGTTGCGCACGACGTGGACCTGGCTGATGCCCTGGCCACGGATGCGGCGGGCCAACCCCTGGGAGATGGTGACCACGGCATCGGCTTCCTGACAGCGGCGGTACTCGAGCTGGTTGTACCGAGGGCCGCGCACCGACCGGAACCAGGGATGACGCCGATCCAGGTCGTAGTCGCCGTTGAAGCAGCGGACCTCATAGACCCAGGGGACCTCCAGTTCGGCGGCAGCATCGCGTGCAGCGGCCCCGATGACGTGGGGATGGTGGGCGTGGATGACGTCTGGCCGCCACGTCCGTCCCAGCGTCACGAGATCGTCGACCATGCTCCGGTGTGCGTGTGGCGCCAGGCCGATCCCGGGTCGCTCGATGACCAGCGCCTCACCGATCGGGATCTGCTCCGGACCCCACGCAGCCGTCCTGAACTGCGGGTCGACCGCGTCGGTGAATGGTGGGAAGGGCCCGACGGCGACACGGGTGTCGTAGCCGAGGTGGCGGCTCTGCGCGTCGACCAGACCCGAGGTTCGGACGGTGTATCCGTCGATGGCCGGCCAGCCGTAGTTGACGACGTGCAGGACCCTCATCGGTGCATCACCTCGCCGAAGGTGACCCGGTCGTCGGCCTCATCGACCCAAGGACAGCGGCGGTGGGAGATCACCAGCGTCACCCTACGTCGACACCACTCCATCAGCGCAGCCTGCACTCGAGCCTCGCTCGGCATGTCCAAGGCCGACGTCGCTTCGTCGAAGATGACGAACCCCGGGTTCCGGACCCAGGCCCTGGCCACCCCCACGAGTTGGGCCTGCCCGGAGGAGAGCCCGGTCCCGTTCGGTCCGATCAGCGGCGCAGCGAGGTCCAGCGGGTCACCGTCGAGCAGCCCGAAGAGGTCCTCGAGCGCCGCGAGGTCCAGCCGGTCCGTGGGGCGGAACAGATTGTCCAGGATGGATCCCTCCATCAGCGTCGGCCGGGATCCGATGTAGAGGCAGTCGGGACGCTGCCCTGGCTCGAGGCCGGTTCCATCGACGACCACCTGACCCGAACCTGGCTGCAGGATGCCGGCGAGCACCAGAGCCAGCGTGCTCTTGCCTGCGCCGCTGGCCCCGGTCATGGTCGTCACCGAGTCGGACCGCACCGTCAGTGACGCGTCCTGCAGGACGTCGTGCGTTCCGTCGTAGGAGAAGCTCAGCCCCACGCCCTCGACACGATCCTGGGGGCGCCGCACCAGGCCGTCATCGAGCCGAACAGGGTCGGCGTCCCAGTAGGCCAGCAGCCGACGCCCCGCCTTGGCGGTCTCGGCCGCACGATAGGAGAACTCACCCAACTGCTGCACGGCGACCAGCAACTGCGAGACGACGTAGAGGACGACGATGAGCTCGGCCACACCCAGCCCACCGCCGGAGAGTTCGGCAGCCCCGACCACGATCGTGATGAGGAAGGCAACACCGTTCAGGCCGAGCAGCGACGCCCGAAGGGTTGCGGTGATCCGCTCCTGCGCCAGGCTGACGTCGACGTAGGTGTGGTGTGCGCGGAGGAAGGTGTCGACGAAGCGTTCGCCCAACCCCAACTGTCGCGCCAGGATGACACGCTCGACCTCCACCACCTCGCGGGCGCGCTGGGACAGGTCCGCAAGAGCCGCGAATCGATCTCCCGCGAGATCCAGGTGGCGACGCACCGACCGGGCCATGACCGTGCCGATGACCAGGGCCGCAAGCGCGAGGACCGCCAGGAGGGGAGGGCTCAACACAGCGGTGACGACCACCGATGCCGCCATCCAGGCGCCGATGACCACGGTGCTCGCCACCAGGTCGACCCCGAACCGATAGGCGAAGTCGACGTCGGTCATCAGGATCTCTCTTAGTGCGGCCATGGGCACCGCCATGAGATCCTCGGCCGGAGCGCCGTTGATGCGCCGGGCCAGCCGGTCGACGGCACGCTGTCGACAGGCGAAGACGATGCGCTGCTGGGTGAGGTGCCGCTGCCGTGCAGCCGCGAAGGACCCGACCGCGGCCACCGCGGCGATGCCGACCCACGCCCACGCCACGCCCGGAGCCCCGTCCGTCGCTCGACCGATGAGCACACGTGCGGAGAGTGCGACGACGATCCCGGCACCGACCTCGGCCGCAGTCAGCGCGACGATGGTCCCGATCGCGCGACGAGCCTGCGGGACCTCCTCACGCAGTGCCAGCAGGATGATTCGCAGGTCCCCCAGGCTCGGTCTGCCGCGCAGCACCTCTTCGATGGTGATCGCTCGGCGTGAGGTGCGGTTCACAGTTGCTCAGCCCAGTGATCATCGGTCGTGTAGCCCCAGTGCCGACAAGCGCTCAGCACCTCGGGAGCCCGTCGGACGACCTCCCGCATTCGCTCCCGGTGGGACGCTGCGGCCCATCTGCCGGTCGGGGGCGGCTGGAGCGGACGCACACCGCCCAGGGCGCCGACGTCGATGGCAGGCAGCTCGGTCGAGGCACGGGCTCGCTCGTGGAACCGCTCGAAGGGGATGGAGAGCGACCAGCCGAGCTCGGCACCGAGCCGAGCCTCGACGTCCGAGGGCTGGCCGGTGAGCTCTTCGTACGACACGACCACGACGTCGGGGTCCGCCTCGATCGCGCGGATACGCCGATGCACGTCCTGCCAACGCTCGATCTCGCAGTAGTAGCCCCGGCTGGGCGGGTAGCCCTTGTGGGTGGACGTGAGCACCTCACGCGGGTCCCGCACGGTGACGAGGAACACGGCCCGGCCCGGGTTGCGGGTGTACCAGCAGCGGACATCGTCGACGGCGGTGATGTCAGCTGGGCGCTTGGTCAACAACCAGCGGTGGTTGCGGTTGGCGAACTGCGCAGCCCACCGCGCCTCCACCTCACCGACGAAGGAGCAGACGTCGTGGACGCAGGCGTCCACCACCAGCTGCAGCAGCGTGGATCCCGAGCGCGGAAAGCCACAGATGACGAGATGGGCGTCGAGGGGGGTGGTCCCGGGCAGGCCGCGATCGACGGCGGCGCGGAGCAGTCGCTTGGCCACCCGTCGGTGGACTGGTGTGGGGGGCGCCACCCCGACCGGTCCCGCGTCCGTCGCCCGTAGATCACCCGGCCACTCACCCATCTAGTGGTCTCCAACGACCCGCGACGCCAGCCTCCGCTGACCGGCGAGGCGTGGCGGTGGGCAGCGGCATCGGCGAGGCGCTGATCATGCGGACCAGTAGGTTACCGTCCGCCATGGCCGCTCCCCGACCCACCCCGATCAACGACGCTGCCGCCCCTGCGCCGGCCCTGATCTCTCCCGACCGGACCGGTGCCGTGGCTCGTGCGGTGTCCGGCGTCGTCCGCGTGACCGATGATGTGCTCGTCAGGGCGACGGGCCGCCGTCCCCTCGCCTCAGCGTTGATCGATCGGACCCTGTGGGGTCCGCTCCAACGGGGCGAGCCCGTGATCCGGCCCGCCCGGCCGCTGCTCGGGCTGTCGTTCGACTGCGACTACCAGGAGGACACCGATGCGCTCCCGCTGCTCGGGGAGGTGCTGGCCGAGGTCGGCGTCACCGCGAGCATCTGCGCCATCGGCAAGCTCGTGGAGCGCGACCCGAATCCGTATGGTGCGCTGGTGGCCGCTGGCCACGAGTTGGTGAACCACACCCACACGCACCCGGACAATCCGGTGCTGAACCCCGACCGGGAGTTCTGGGATCTCTCGGAGGCCGAGATGGCCGAGGAGATCGGCACGGCCCAGGACGCCTTCGAACGGCAGGTGGGAATCCGTCCGACGGGCTTCCGCTCGCCGCACTTCAAGGACGCACACCGCATGCTCGCCGCGATCGAGCGGTTCGAGGAGATGGCGTATCTGAGCACGGTGCTGCAGGGCAAGACCCCCAGCGGTCTGCCCTACCGACCGGCACGTGACGCTGCCGTCCTGTCTGACCGCTCACACTTCGTCAGCTCACCGGACCCCGCAGGCAACTCCCGACTGGTCCAGCTGCCGCTCACACCATGTCCGGACCACCGGTGGTCGCCGCTGTGCTCCTACCACACGATCCGTCGTCCGCGGCTTGACGCCACCGGGCAGGGCATGCATCCGGCCGAGCAGTTCCCGCAGCTGTGGGAGCGGATGCTCGACCGGGCCGCGTCCGACCGCTACGCACTCGTCTACTTCGACCCCAAGGACGTGGCCGGATCCGCCGAGGCCGCCAGCGTGTTCGGCGAGATGCTCCGCATTGCCGTCGCAGCGGGTTGGCAGGTCACGACGATGGCTGCCGTGGCAGACCTCTGGCCTCTGCCGTGACCACCAACCGCGTCCTGCACGTGGTGGAGAGCTGGCCCCCGGTCCCCTCGGGCTACGCCCGGCGCAGTCACGCGCTGGTCGCTGCGCAGTCCCGCCAGGCGGCCATCGATCCCGCTGTCCTCGTGACCTCCCGTCAGTGGGTCTACACCGACGACGTGACCAGCACGCCGGACCACGACCTCGTCGTCTGCCGGTCGTCGCCGAGCGAAGATCGGTGGCGTCGCATCCGGCCCTTCCACGTCGATGTCGCGCGACTACGAGACGAGGTCGTGTCGGCAGCCAGGGCTCACGATGCGACGATCGTGCACGTGCACTGGTCCAGTGGGATCGGTCGGGCCGCAGCCATGGCAGCGACGAGGCTGGGGCTGCCCCTGGTGGCCGAGGTGCGCTTCGACCTCGCCGGCGCTGTCGTGGCCCAGGGAGCGGTGACGCCGGAGGTCATCGAGTCCGCCCTTCGACGCCGCTTCGAGTCCCACCTCGACGACGCGGCGGTGGTGATCGCTGCCTCGCATCCGACCGCCGAACTCGTGCGACGGACCACAGGCCTCGCCGTCGAGGTCGTGGAGAACGCGGTCGAACCGGGGGGCTTCGAGGCCCCCGACGGGGCGGGCGCTGCAGAGCGCCAGGACCTCGGCATACGGCCTGAGCGGGTCGTTGTCGGCTCCACCGCCAAGCAGTTGCGCTACGAGGGCCTGGATCTGCTGCTCAGCGCTGCCGCGGCCTGCGAGTCCCCGCCGGTCGTCCTGTTGATCGGCACCGGTCCGGAGGCGTCTCGCCTGCGCCGGGAAGCGGCGACGACCGGCATCGACGTCCGGCTCACGGGTGCGGTGCCGGCCGCCAGGATTCCGGGTCTGCTTGCTGCCATGGATCTCTTCGTGGCCCCTCGACGCGACACGTCCATCACGCGCTGGGCCAGCCCCCTCAAGGTCCTCGAGGCCATGGACGCCGGCGTGGCCGTCGTCGGCAGTGCGGTCGGCGACATTCCGCGCCTCCTCGCAGGTGGACGGGGGTTCATCGTGGCAGCTGGTGCCGTGCACGAGCTAACGGCCGTGCTCGACGAGGCGATGACGCGACCCGACCTGCGTCAGGGTCGTGCGACCGCCGCCCAGGCCTGGATTCGTCAGCAGGGTGACTGGGACGCCGCCGCCGCCCGATACGCCGAGATCTACCGCACGGTGCCGCGCGTCCAGCGTTGATGTCCTCGCCGGCTCCGAACACCGGTCGGCAGATTCAGATTGGCACGACGGGGTAAGGCCAGGTGTGTGCCGACGCCATCGCCCGCCGTAGTTGACACACCAGCACCGCCCGATCGACGACCCCGCATCGCAGTCGTCATGCCGGCCCATCGCGCCGGACCAGAACTCGACATGTGCCTGGCACACCTGCACGCGCTCGACCCCGCGCCCGATGAGATCCGCATCGCGGTCGATGGTGCCAACTCCGCCGTCGTCCACGCCGCGGCCCGGGTCACCAACCGGATTGTGACGCTCCCGCAGCAGTCAGGACCTGCCGCGGCACGCAACCTGGCCGCGTCCGGGTCGAGCGCCGACGTGCTGCTGTTCGTCGACGCAGACGTGGCGGTCCCACGCGATCTCGTCGCCCGTGTCGCCGCGGCGTTCTCCGACGATCCCACGCTGGATGCCCTGGTGGGGAGCTACGACGCCGCACCGACCGCTCCCAACCTGCTCTCCCAGTACAAGAACCTGCAGCACCACTACACCCACCAGCACGCGTCTGAGGATGCCCAGACGTTCTGGGGTGCGTGTGGGGCCATCCGTCGCCAGATCTTCGAGTCCCTCGACGGCTTCGACGCCGAGCGCTACCGGCATCCTTCCGTGGAGGACATCGAGCTCGGCTACCGGCTCCACGCGGCCGGGGGGCGCATCCGGCTGGACCCCTCCATCCAGGTCACGCACCTCAAGACCTGGCGGGCGTGGGACCTCCTCCGCACCGAGGTGCTGCGGCGGGCGATCCCGTGGAGTCGGCTCATGCTGGAACGAGGTGAGCTCCAGTCCGACCTCGGCGTCGGAGCGGCAGGCCGTGCCAGGGTGGGCGCCGCCTGGGTGCTGACACTCAGCGCTCCGGCCGCGCTCCGCTCACGCCAAGCACGCCGCATCGCGGCCGCGGCCGTGCTGGCCCTGGTGGGGCTGGACTGGCAGCTGGCCCGATTCCTCTCCGCTCACCTCTCGCCGACCAGGCTCGCCGCCAGCCTGGCGTGGCACTGGTTCGCCCATCTCTACAGCGGAGTCGGGTTTGCCTGGGCGGTGGGCGAACGCCTGTGGGGAGCAACCCAATCGACGTCCGGACGCCGCAGTGGGTGAGTCCGCGGACCGTCGTCCGGCGAGGCTCGAGGAGTCCGTGATCGTCGACCGACGCACAGACCGACCTCCGGTGCAGGCACCCGACGTGTCGGTCATCATCCCGACGCGAAACCGGCCGCAGTGGCTGGGACGATGCCTGACCGCACTGGCTGACGCGACGGCGCCCTCCACGAGCGTGGAGGTCATCGTGGTCGACGACGCGGGCGAGCACCCCCTGGCCCCCGTGCTCGATCGGGTGAGCGACGGGTTGGACATCACGCTCCTGCGCCGGCCCTCCAGCGGAGGTGCATCGCTGGCATGCAACACGGGGGCATCGTTTGCCCGAGGCGAGGTCCTGGCATTCACCAGTGCCGACTGTGCACCACAACGCGGGTGGGTCGAGGCCCTCAATCTTGCGGCCACCCAGTACCCGGGCAGCCTGATCGCCGGTCGGACGGAGACGGCGAAGACGGCCCACCGGTGGGTCCTGGTGAGCGACGCCATCACCCAACACCTGCAGCGCTGGTCGGCCGTCCACAACGTCCCACCGTTTGCTCCGATCCACAACATGGCCCTTCCCCGCCGACGGTTCGAGGCGATCGGCGGCTTCGCCGGGACCGCTGACACGCCCCGCGGCGAGGACCGCGACCTGGTGGCGCGGTGGGCCGAGAAGGGCTGGGAGACTGCCGTCGCCGAGCAGGCACTGGTGGTCCACGACCGGGACCTCTCCTACCGCGACTTCCTTCGGCAACACCATCGATATGGCCGTGCGAGCTTCCACTTCTCCGAACAGCTTCGACGGCGCCAGCAGGACCCCCGACTCTTCAAGGGCATCTGGTTCTACCTGGTGATGCTCTACCGTGCGTATCGGGCCGCCGGATGGCTGGGACTGCCGGCCGTCGCCGTGGCCCAGATCGCCACCGCGGTCGGCTACCTGCGGGAGCGTGTCTCGCAACGGACCTGACCGGCCACGATGGCCTCCGCTGTGGCAAGGTCCCGCGCCGATAGGGTCGTGTGGACGTCCTTCCCGTGGGACCGACGCCGACCGGAGGATGGCGTGCCGAACAAGACGAGAACTGCCGCCGTGATCGGGGCCGGGCCCGCCGGCCTGACGGCCGCCCACGAACTGCTCTCGCGGACGGACGTGGTGCCCGTGGTGTTCGAGGCGACCGACCGCATCGGGGGCATCTCCTGCACGGTCGAGCACAACGGCAATCGGCTCGACATCGGCGGCCACCGCTTCTTCTCCAAGTCCGATCGGGTCATGTCGTGGTGGCTGGAGCGAATGCCGCTGCAGAAGCTTCCCGAGGACCACATCGACATCGCCTACCAGGGTCAGCAGCGCGGTCTTGCCGTTCCCGACGCCGGGGTGGATCCGCACACGACGGACCGCGTCATGCTGCTTCGAGAGCGGACGTCGCGGATCTTCTGGCATGACCGGCTCTTCGAGTATCCCCTCAGTCTGAGCGGGTCGACGATGCGAAACCTCGGGCCGGAACGGCTCTTCCGGTCGGCGGTGAGCTATCTGCGGTCCATGTCAGCACCCATCCGGGATGAGGACACCCTCGAGGACTTCTTGATCAACCGGTTCGGCCGTGAGCTCTACCAGACCTTCTTCCAGAGCTACACCGAGAAGGTCTGGGGCGTGGCCTGCGACGAGATCCCCGCGGAGTGGGGTGCGCAGCGCATCAAGGGACTGAGCATCCGGAAGGCACTGCTGCACGCGGTCGACAAGGCCCGCGGCGGCGTCGCCTCGGATGCGGTCGCGCAGCGGGAGGTCGAGACGTCACTCATCGAGCGGTTCCTCTACCCCAAGTTCGGGCCCGGCCAGATGTGGGAGGTCGTGGCCCAGGAGGTCCGCGATCGTGGCGGCGAGGTCCTGATGAACCAGCGGGTGGTGGGCGTCCGGACGACCGAGGGACACGTCACCGCCGTCGTCTCGGCGGACACCCGAACCGGGGAGCAGACGACCACCGCGGTCGACATGGCGGTGTCGTCGATGCCGATCCCCGCACTGGTGGACGCCATCGACATCGCGGCACCACGCTCAGTTGCGGACGTCGCCCGGGGCCTGCCCTTCCGTGACTTCTTCACCGTGGGACTGTTGGTCGACGGCCTGCGGCTGCCGCCAGCACCCGGCGACGACCTGATCAAGGACAACTGGATCTACATCCAGGAACCCGGGGTGCAGATCGGGCGCCTGCAGATCTTCAACAACTGGAGTCCGTGGATGGTGGCTGACCCGTCCACGGTGTGGCTGGGGCTGGAGTACTTCTGCTACGACACCGATCCGATCTGGCGTCAGCCCGATGCGGAGCTGACCAGGCTGGGCGTCACGGAGCTGAGCAAGATCGGCATCATCGAGCGCGAGTCGGTCCTCGACAGCTGTGTCGTCCGGGTCCCCAAGACCTACCCCGCCTACTTCGGCAGCTATGGCGACTTCGACGTGGTGCGGGGGTGGCTGCAGGAGATCCCGAACCTGCACTGCGTCGGCCGCAACGGTCAGCACCGCTACAACAACCAGGACCACTCGATGCTGACGGCCATGCTGATGGTCGATCAGCTGACCGGCGAGGACCCGACAGCAGACATCTGGGACGTCAACACCGAAGAGGAGTACCACGAGCAGCGCTCGTCATGACCCCCGATCCCGCTTGACCAACCACACCCCACCCAGTATGGCGAACCCGCCGATGACCTGGATCAGTCCGAGTCGTTGGTCGAGGAGGACCCAGGCGAAGACGACGGCGAAGACCACCTCGGACAGGCCGACGAACGAGGCGACCCGCGCCCCCAGCCGCTTCGCCGCGGCGATGCCGAAGGTGTAGGCGGCCACCGTGGAGATGAGGATCATGGCGGCCGCCGCCCAGGGCCAGGTCATCGTCACGCCACCGAGCTCGACCGGCGCCTCCGAAGCAGCCAACGGGAGCACCTCAGCGACCCCGAGGATCGCCAGGACCAGGCTGCCGACGAGGAGTCCGGTGCCGGCCAACGTGAGCGCCGACATGGTCGGCAGCTCGCGAGCCGACAGCGTGTAGTAGGCCGCCAGACCCACCGCCGCAGCGAGCGCCCAGGCCAGGCCGCTGGCGCTGATGGACGCGACCCCCGTCAGGTCGAGGACCAGCACCAGACCGACGAGGGAGAGAGCGGTGCCGGCCACGGTGGGGGAGGCGGGCGGCTTCCTCGTGCGAGCCCACGTGGCCAGCACGATCAGCGTCGGTGCCAGGTACTCGATCAGCAGGGCGATGCCGACGGGCAGTGTGGCGATGGCGTTGAAGAACGCGAACTGCACGCCGGCCACCGCCACCACCCCGTAGACCATCGCGACCCGCAGGTCGGTCGCGCTCGGTCGTCGGCGGGCGAAGCCGATGACGGTGACGGGCAGCATGACGACGGCGCCACCGCCAAGCCGAAGCAGTGCGGTGGCCGACGGCGACCAGCCCGCCTCGAGCAGGGCCGCCGCGATCGGACCCGAGCTGGCGAAGGCGGCTGCTGACACGACCGCCATGAGCAGGCCGGCACGCGTCGTCCTGCGGTCCTCGAACACAAGAGATCCGGGGATGTTCTCGACGGTCACGGTCGGCCGACTTCCCGCGTGAGGATCCGATGCCGGATCCCCGATGTGTGGGCCCATCCCGGAAGCATACGAAGACGACGATCCTCTATGCCATGATGCGACCGATGGCGCAGGGATCGACGCATCGTGGAGGGCCGGACCGGGGCGTGGTGTTCGCCCGGGATGGGAACGGGCGCAGGAGCACATCAGCCGTCGGGCAGACCGTGGTCTCGACGGCGTTGGCTGAGGTGGATTCGACGGGCGCCGAGGCCGCCCGCCGCGAGACCAGCTGGCGATCCGGGTACCTGCCGCACATCCGTCGGCTGACACTGGCAGGCCTTGGGTCCCGACCTGACGCGGAGCAGTTCGCCCGCGACGGTCTGGCCGCCTTGGATCTGGGGATGGCCTGGGCGGCGCCGGACGGTGATCGGCCCATCACCGACCTGCTGTCGGCCGAGCCCGACGTGGGGGTGGCCCAGTCCGAGGTCGCCGGGTCTGGGGATCCGGAGGGTGAGCTCACGGTGCCCTACCGCGGCACCCGTCTGGCGGGGACGTCGTTGCGCGACCGACTGGAGAGTTGGGTCGCCGATGGGATCGTCGAGCCGTCCTTCGCCGACGCCATCACCACCGTCATGGACAACCCCGCGTGGCTGCGGTTGGACGGTCGGACCGTTGCCGTCCTCGGTGCCGGTGCCGAGATGGGGCCCGCCCAGGCGCTGTTGCGGTGGGGTGCCAGTGTGGCGGCGCTGGACCTGCCCGGGGCGCCCGGTTGGGAGCCGCTGATCGAGCACGCGCGGCGCTCGGGCGGGCGGCTGCTGGTCCCCACGGCGGAGGGGGCCTCCGGTCCTGGTCTGGACCTGATCGAGCACGTTCCGGCCATTGCGAGTTGGCTGGTCGACATCGATGACGACCTGGTGATCAGCAACGACGTCTACGCGCCGGGATCGGCGTTCGTCAGGGTGGCCCTGGCCGCGGACGCCGTCAGCCGCCGGGTCGCCACGGCCAGGCCGACGACCGCGCTCGCCTTCCTGGCCACACCGACCGACACCTACGGGGTGCCGGAGCGGGTCGTCGAGTCGGCGGTGGCGGAGTACCGCGGCCGGTCGCGCTGGGCCAAGCTACTCGGTCGACCACTGCGGACGCTCAGCGGCGGGCGACTGCTGCGGCGTCCGTATGCGGAGTCGGTCAAGCCGGGCATCTGCGACGCGCTGGTCCCGCAGCAGGGCCCGAACTACGCACTGGCGAAGCGCCTGCAGCGGTGGCGTGCGACGGAGGCTCGGCGATCGGGAACGGTGGTCTCGCTGCACGTCGCGCCGGCCACGCGGACCCGGTCGGTGACGAGGAATCGGGCCTTGGCGGCGGCGTATGCCGGGGCGCACCGCTTCGGCGTAGAGGTCTTCGAGCCCGGTACGACCAACACGTTGATGGCGGCGTTGCTGGTCCACGACCTGCATGCAGGGCCATTGTCGCAGGGGCGATCCAGTCTCGATCAGGTGTGGCAGGACGAGGCGTACGCGGCGGCGCACGGCGGGATCTGGACGTGCCGGTACGCCCCGCGGAGCGTCCTGGGCATGGCCGCACTGCTGGGCCTGGGCGGCGCCCGGGGCTGAGGATCAGGCGGAGCGGCGGGCCGCCGCACCGGACCGCGGGTCGAAGCCGAGCGGGAGCTCCAGCCGGTTGGCGTGCAGCAGCGCCTCGTCCGACAGCACCTCGACCACGGCGTCGTCCGCCACCACCCGCCCATCGTTGACCACAACAGCGCGGTCGCAGAGTTCCAGCGCGAACGGCAGGTCGTGCGTGATCAACACCTGGGTGATGTCGAGGGAGTCCAGGACCGCGGCGACCTCGCGTCGGCCGGCCGGGTCGAGGCCGGACGTGGGCTCATCGAGGACGAGCACGTCCGGCCGCATGGCCAGAACCGTCGCGAGCGCCACCCGACGTCGCTCGCCACCGCTGAGGTGGTGGGGCGTTCGGTCGATCAGCGCTAGGGCGCCGACCTGCTCCAGGGCCTCGGCCACTCGCTGGTCCAACGCCGCGCCCTCGACGCCGAGGTTGGCGGGTCCGAACTCGACGTCCTCTCGGACGGTGCCCATGAACAGCTGGTCGTCGGTGTTCTGGAACACCAGGCCGACCCGCCGCCGGATGTCCCGAAGGTTCCGGTCGGTGACGGCGAGTCCGGAGACGTGGACCGAGCCCTCCTGGACCTCGTGGATTCCGTTGAGGTGCAGCGCCAACGTGGTCTTCCCGGCCCCGTTCGGGCCCAGCAGCGCCACCCGTTCACCCTCTTCGATGGAGAGGTCGACCCCGTCCAGCGCCGTGTGGCCATCGGGGTAGGTGAACCGCAAGCCGGTCACCAGGAGCGTCGGGGTCGCGGTCACGACACCACCACCCCGATGAGGAGTGCGACGAGCGCCGCGACAGGCAGGGCCAGCGCTGCCAGCCACTCCCGAGGTGTCGCCGTCGGGTGTCGTGAGGCCGGCATCTGACCGGTGAACCCACGCGCCAGCATGGCGTTGTGGACTCGCTCGCTGCGCTCGTAGGAGCGGATGAACAGCGTCCCTGCCGACTGGGCGATCGGCTTGGCCTGCCACAGCCACCGGGGGTCGTAGGCCCGGGCGGTCATGGCCGTCCGCATGCGGCCGAGCTCCGCGGTGAGGGTCTCGAGGTAGCGAAGCATGAACATCGCGATCGTCGTGAGCAGCGAGGGGACCTTGAGTCGGTTCAGCCCGCGCATGATGGCCGGTAACTCGGTCGTGGCTGCCAGGATGATCGAGACGGTCACACCGATGAGCGAGCGGATCAGGATGGTCCGAGCCGCCGCGAGACCTTCAGCCGACACCGAGAGACCGAGGATCTCGGTCCGCTCCCCACTGGCCACGAACGGGATCAGCACGATGAATGCGATGAAGGGCAGCACAACAACGGCACGTTTGAGGACGAAGAGCGGTCGGAGGCGGGCCACCACGACCACGGCCACGAGCAACCCGGCATGCGCAGCGAAGACCCAGAGCCGGTCTGCAGGGGTCACCGCTACCACGGCGACGAACGCAAACGCTGCCGCCAGCTTCGCTTCGGGTGCCAGGCGATGGACGGGGGAGTGCCCGTGGACGAACAGTGGGTGGGCATGACCCGCGGCCATGTGTGCGGGCCCTACGAGGCGGGGGTGACCGACTCGTCAGGCAGGTCGGCCGGCTCGGCAGCCCGCCGGTCACGCACGGCGATCGCCAGGCCGAGGCCCACGGCGCCCGTCACGATGACACCCACCAGACCCGCCAGGGCGAGGCTCAGGGTCTCGTTACCGACACCGGCCGTCGCGTAGTCCGAGAAGATGAAGGAGTCGAGCGCGTGGTCCTCGCCCGCCTCGATGAAGCCCTCATCCTCCGCGACCCGCTCCAACCCGTCCGGGTTGTCGACCGCGAACTGGCTGACCACGGTGGCGAACAGCACGCTGACCAGAACCCCCGCGATGATGAACGCCTTGGCTCCGACCTTGGGTCGGTCGGCCATCTGCGTCCGGTCCAGGTCGCGGGCGCCGTAGACCAGATCGGGCCGAGCCGCCATCACGGCGCCGATGGCCAGCCCGGTGATGATCCCCTCGCCGATGCCGATGAGCAGGTGGACCCCGACCATCGCCCCGAAGACGGTGTCGAAGGGCACCGGAGCCGAGGCGCCGAACAGCCACTGGATGCTGAAGGCCATCGCGGAGAACACCACGCTCAGGCCTGCGGCGATGCCCGAGGCGGCGATCACGCCGGCGGCGTTGGCGGGGAAGACCCGACGCAGCAGACGGAAGGCGGCGTAGCCTCCGAAGGCCGTGACGATGGCCATGTTGAAGACGTTGTAGCCCAGAGCCGTCAACCCGCCGTCGGCGAAGCCGAGCGCTTGGACGATCACCACGACGCTGACGACGATCGCCCCCATCGAGGGGCCGAGGAGGATGGCGGCGAGAGCCCCGCCGAGCAGATGCCCGGTCGTCCCGGCCGCCACCGGGAAGTTGAACATCTGGGCGGCGAAGATGAAGGCTGCGGCGATTCCGGCGAGCGGGACCTGCTTGTCCTTGATCGTCTCCTTGGCCTTCGCCACCGAGACCCCGATCGCAGAGGTAGAGATCACGCCCGTCGCAACGGCCGTCCCGGCGGTCAGGAACCCATCTGGTGCATGCATGGGCCGCAGCTTACTGCGACCTGTTCGCAATTACGAGGCAACGACGCACCGCGTGCACAGGCCAGTGACGATCAGCTCCACCTGTTCGGCTTGGAACCCATGCCCCGCAAGGTGGTCCGTCACCGCCTGAACCAGGCTGCCGCGGTGGTGGTCGACGGTGCCGCACGCCCGGCACACCATGTGGAAGTGCTCGTCAGGATGCGCGATCTCCCAGCGCGCACCACCGTCGCCGAGCTGGCTCTGTCGGGCGATGCCGAGCTCCTCGAACAGCCCCAGGGACCGGTAGACCGATGCCACGTTGACCGTCGGGTCGATGGCCTCGACGTGGCCGGCCAGCTCCTCCGCGGTGAGGTGCCCATCGGATTCGGTCAGCGCGCGCCAGACAGCCAACCGGGGCCCGGTGACCCGGTGTCCCTCGGACCGCAGGGCGGACTCCACGTCGGATGCGCTCACAGCCTCACCCTATGACCTCCACCCAGCGGGCGTCCCATGGCCACCTCCGCTCTCGCAGCGGTCCATAGGTGTTGCGAACTGTTGACGGCCCACCCCTACGGTCCCGCGTCCGCCATGTCCAGAGGAGGACGACGACATGTCCATCGCGAGAGCCATCAGAACCAGCCCATGGTGGCGGGCGGTGTCCGCCGCGCTTGTCCTGGCCCTAGCCGCCGCGCTGCTGAGCTTCGGCGCTGCCGAGGCGCAGGAGATCTCCTGCGACGTCCAGATCACGGACCCGATCGAGGGCTCCAGCACATCCAGCAATGACATCGCCGAGGCCTGTGGACTGGTCGAGGACGGGGAACTCAGCCTCGCCATCCGCACCCAGGACCGCGTCGAGCGTGGCTGGGAGGCCTACGTCAACGCCGACGGCCGCGAGTACGACGTCGCCGTCGAAGCCGACGGCGCCACCTTCCGCTCGGTCGTCACCTCGCGGGACAGCGGGGCGTTGACCTGCACCGGCGATGCGACGTTCGGCGGCGACACGTGGCGCTACAGCACGGGTCTGGTCCTTGAGGAGTGCTTCGGCGGCGAGGACACGACCCCGCTGTCCGTGGTCTGGAGGTCGGGCAGCGACTCCGCCCCGGACGACGCGGCCGAGGAGGTTGCGGCCGGGGACGGCGACGACGACGGCAACCCCGACGGGGACGGACCGCTCTCGGGTGGCTGTACCACCCGGGTCGCCGACCCGATCGAGGGCTCCAGCACGGCTAGCAACGACATCGCCGAGGCCTGTGCGGAGTACGACGGAACAACCCTCGACCTCTCGATCCGCACGCAGGGGTACGTGCGCCGCGAGTGGTCGGTGCAACTGCAGGTCGACTCGCAACCCTTCACCGCCGCGGTGCAGGTGGCCAGAGAGACACCGGCTCGGGCCATCCTCACCAACGCGGCTGGCGACGTCATCTGCGAAGCCGACGTCGCGTGGGGGCCAGGAGACGAGTTCCGCCACATCCGAAACATCGATCTGCAGTCCTGCTTCGGGGCGACCGACCTGCCCATCTCCGCCCGGTGGGTGTCGGGTAATGACACGGCCCCGGACGGTGAGCAGGACGAACCGATCGAGGGTGGGGACGGCACCGGCTCGCTGCCAGGCGGCCCGGGCGACCCGGGCGACCCGGGTGACCCGGGTGACCCTGGCGATCCCGGTGATCCCGGCAGCCCCGGCGACAACCCGAACCCGTCATCGCCCACGCTGCCCGCGGCGCCTGACGGACTGCGGCTGTCCGGCGCGAGCCGCTTCGAGACATCGGCCAACGTGGCCCTGTACGCCTGGCCCGACGGCGCGGCCGAGGTCTACCTGGCCCGGGCCGACAATCCGGCCGACGCCCTTTCCGGGGGATCCCTGCCCTACGGGCCGGTCCTGCTGGTACCGACCTGCGACGGCATCCCCGACCCGATCGCGGCTGCCATCACACAACTCGGACCTGAGCGAGTCATCGCCCTGGGCGGCGAGGCAGCGGTGTGCCAGGCAACCCTGGACGCGGCCAACGCACTCTGACCGAGATGCCTTGAGCGTCGGCGGAGGGGCCTGCTGAGCTGCACGTCAGCAGGTTCCTCCAGCTACCGGAGCGGTCGGGCGGTCGGCGGGATCGGGAACGGGAGCGCCGTCGTGCCCATGAGGTGCTCATCCACGGCCGAGGCGCAGGCCCGGCCCTCTGCGATGGCCCAGACGATCAGGGACTGACCGCGACCCATGTCGCCGGCTACGAAGACGTTCTCGACGTTCGTGGCGTACTGCTCGTCCCTGACCGCATTGGACCTGCCGTCACGCTCGACGCCGAACTCGTCCAGCACGCCTCCCTCGTCGGGCCCGAGGAAGCCCATCGCGAGGAGGACCAGGTCCGCGTCGTAGGTGAAGTCGGTCCCCTCGACCTTGTGGAACCGGCCATCGCGGAACTCGACCTCGTGGCCCTTCAAGGCCGTCACGCGACCGTCCTCGCCGATGAACTCCTCGGTGTTGACCGAGTACACTCGTTCCCCACCCTCGTCGTGGGCTGAGGTGACCTTGTACGTCATCGCATAGGTGGGCCACGGCTGGGAGCTCGGCCGCTCGTCCGGTGGGCGAGGCATGATCTCGAACTGTCGGATCGACGCGGCCCCCTGCCGGTGGGACGTTCCCAGGCAGTCTGCGCCCGTGTCGCCGCCGCCGATGATGATGACGTGCTTGCCCTCAGCGGTGATGGGCACGTCGCGGGGGTCGAGGTCGCCCTCTTGGGCCTTGTTCGCCCATGGCAGGAACTCCATCGCCTGGTGGATGCCGTCGAGCTCCCGACCGGGGACGGGCAGGTCACGCCAGTTGGTGGCACCCCCGGCCAGGACGATGGCGTCGAAGCTCTCCTGGAGCGAGCTGACCGAGACGTTGCCTCCGATGTCGGCGTTGGTCCGGAAGACCGTCCCCTCCTCGGTCATCTGCTCCAGCCGCCGGTCCAGGTGGCGCTTCTCCATCTTGAACTCGGGGATCCCGTAGCGGAGCAGGCCCCCGATGCGGTCGGCTCGCTCGAACACGGTGACGTCGTGGCCGGCCCGGGTCAGTTGCTGGGCAGCTGCCAGGCCCGCTGGCCCCGATCCGACGACAGCGACGGACTTGCCGGTCCTGATCGACGGGGGCAGGGGCTTGACCCAGCCCTCTTCCCAGGCCCGGTCGATGATCTCGACCTCGACCTGCTTGATCGTGACGGGCGGCTGGTTGATGCCGAGCACACACGCCTGCTCACACGGTGCGGGACAGAGGCGACCGGTGAACTCCGGGAAGTTGTTGGTTGCGTGCAGACGGTCGATCGCCTTGTGCCACTGGTCCCGGTAGACCAGGTCGTTCCAGTCGGGGATCAGGTTGCCGAGGGGACAGCCGTTGTTGCAGAAGGGGATGCCACAGTCCATGCAGCGGCTGGCCTGCTCCTTCAGCACCTCCTCGTCGTGGTCGGTGTAGACCTCATTCCAGTCGTTCACGCGTTCGTTGCGTGCCCGATAGATCGGGAGCCGGCGCTCGCGGACCTTCAAAAACCCTCGTGTGTCACCCATTGGTCGTCTCTCCTATCCGTGCGCCGACGCCATGATCGCCTCATCGACGTCGCGGCCTTGCTCTTCTGCGAGGGCGGCTGCGTCCAGCACCCGGCGGTAGTCGGCCGGCATCACCTTGCGGAAGTGCCGCACGTTGGTGCGCCAGCGGTCCAGGATCTTCGCCGCCACCAATGAGTTGGTCTCGCGGAGGTGACTGCGCACCACGTCGCGGAGGAACTCGATGTCGTCCTCCTCCATCGACTCCAGGTTCACCATGTCGGTGTTGACGTCCTTCTCGAAGTTGTTCGACGGGTCGTAGACGTAGGCGATCCCGCCGCTCATCCCGGCCGCGAAGTTCCGCCCGGTGTCGCCGAGCACCACCACACGTCCGCCGGTCATGTACTCGCACCCGTGGTCACCGATCCCCTCCACCACGGCCAGCGCACCCGAGTTGCGGACGCAGAACCGCTCGCCGACGACGCCGCGGATGAACATCTCTCCACCAGTGGCGCCGTAGCCGATCACGTTGCCGGCGATGATGTTCTCGGACGCGACGAAGTCCTCGTGCCGGTCATCGGGGGGCCGGACGATCACACGACCGCCGGAGAGGCCCTTGCCGACGTAGTCGTTGGCGTCACCCTCCAGCCGCAGGGTCACGCCCTTCGGCAGGAAGGCACCGAACGACTGGCCGGCCGAGCCGGTCAGGTTCACCTCGATGGTGTCGTCTGGCAGGCCAAGGGAGCCGTACCGCTTGGAGATCTCATGCCCCAGCATCGTCCCAACCGTCCGGTTGAGGTTGCGGATGGGCAGGTCGATCTGGACGCGCTGCCCCCGTTCCAGCGCCGGCTCGGACGTGCGGATCAACTCCACGTCCATCGCCTTGTCCAAGCCGTGGTCCTGCCCCGTGGAGCAGAACGAGTTCTGTTCCCACGGGGACTCGGGCCTCGCCAGGATGGGGGAGAGGTCGAGGCCGGATGCCTTCCAGTGGTCCTCAGCAGCGGAGGTGTCGAGGGCGTCGACCTGCCCGATGGCCTCCTCCAGCGTCCGGAAGCCGAGCTGGGCCAGATACTCCCGGACCTCCTCGGCGATGTAGGTGAAGAACGTCTCGACGAACTCCGGCTTGCCGGTGAAGCGCGCCCGGAGCTCCGGGTTCTGCGTGGCCACGCCCACCGGACAGGTGTCGAGGTGGCAGACCCGCATCATGATGCAGCCGGACACGACCAGCGGCGCTGTCGCGAAGCCGTACTCCTCCGCCCCCAGCAGCGCCGCGATCATCACGTCCCGGCCGGTCTTCAGCTGCCCGTCGGTCTGGACCACGATCCGGTCGCGCAGTCCGTTGATCATCAGGGTCTGCTGCGTCTCGGCGAGGCCCAGCTCCCACGGCGTCCCGGCGTGCTTGAGGGAGTTCAGTGGCGACGCGCCGGTCCCACCGTCGTGTCCAGAGATCAGGACCACATCGGCCTTGGCCTTGGAGACCCCGGCCGCGACCGTCCCCACGCCGACCTCACTGACCAGCTTCACGTGGACCCGCGCCTTGGGGTTGGCGTTCTTCAGATCATGGATCAGCTGCTTCAGATCCTCGATCGAGTAGATGTCGTGGTGCGGCGGCGGCGAGATCAACCCTACGCCCGGGGTCGAGTGCCGGGTCTTGGCGATCCACGGCCACACCTTCTGCCCGGGTAGCTGGCCGCCCTCGCCGGGCTTGGCGCCCTGGGCCATCTTGATCTGGATGTCGTCGGAGTTGGTCAGGTAGTTGGAGGTCACCCCGAACCGGCCGGAGGCCACCTGCTTGATGGCGCTGCGCCGCAGGTCACCGTTGGAGTCGGGGACGTAGCGCTCCTCGTCCTCCCCGCCCTCCCCGGTGTTCGACTTGGCACCCAACCGGTTCATGGCGATGGCCAGGGTCTCGTGCGCCTCCGCGGAGATGGACCCGTAGCTCATCGCGCCCGTCGAGAACCGGGCGATGATGCTGGAAGCCGACTCGACCTCCTCCAGCGGGATCGGCGGGCGCACCCCCTCGGCGAAGCCGAAGAGCCCACGGAGGGTCGCGAGCTTCTCGGCCTGCCCATCGACCAGGGCGGTGTACTCCTTGAAGATCTCGTACTGCTTGGACCGGGTGGCGTGCTGCAGCTTGAACACGGTCTCGGGGTTGAACAGGTGGTACTCGCCTTCGCGGCGCCACTGGTACTCGCCACCCACCCACAGGTCGCGGTGGGCGGCCTCCGTCGGGTTGTCCAGGTAGGCGAAGCTGTGCCGGGCCGCGACCTCCTCCGCGATGAGGTCCAGGTCGATGCCGCCGAGCTTGGTCGAGGTGCCGGTGAAGTAGGCGTCCACGACGCCCGTCGAGAGCCCGACGCACTCGAAGACCTGCGCACCGCGGTACGACGCGACGGTCGAGATCCCCATCTTCGACATGACCTTGAGCACGCCCTTGGTCATCGCCTTGATGTAGTTGCGCACCGCCTTCTTGACCGGCAGTCCGCCGAGTTGGTTCTCGTCGGCCAGCACCTGGATCGACTCGAACGCCAGATACGGGTTGATCGCAGCGGCGCCGTAGCCGATCAGCAGCGCCATGTGCTGGACCTCGCGCGCGTCGCCGCACTCGATGACCAGCCCGCAGCGGCTGCGAAGCTTCTCCCGGACCAGATGGTGGTGGACTGCTCCGGTGAGGAGCAGGGAGGGGATCGGAGCCAACTCCTCGGTGGAGTACCGGTCGGAGAGGATCACGGTCGCGGCCCCGTCACGGACGGCCTGGGCGACCGTGTCACAGATCTCAGTCAGTGCCTTCTCCATGGCGTCGCCGCCACCCTCGACCGGGAAGAGGCCGTCGATGGCGAAGACCTCGAAGCCGGGCCGGTCACCATCGTCGTTGATGTAGGCGATCTTGGCGAACTCGGAGTTGGAGATGATCGGCGTCGACAGCACGATCTGCTGGCAGGCCTCGGGGCCCGGCTCGAGGAGGTTCGACTGCGGCCCCAGCGTGGTCATCATCGAGGTGACCATCTCCTCCCGGATCGCGTCGAGCGGCGGGTTGGTGACCTGCGCGAACATCTGCTTGAAGTAGTCGAAGAGCATGCGCGGCCGCTCGGAGAGCACCGCGATCGGGGTGTCCGTTCCCATCGAGCCGATGGGCTCGGCGCCCGTCCGCGCCTCCGGACCGAGCAGGATCTTGAGATCCTCGTTGGTCCACCCGAACGTCCGCTGGTGGGTGATGACGGAGGAGTGCTGCGGCGTCAGCATGAAGCGAGGCGGGAGGTCCTCCAGGTAGACCGACCCGGCCTCCAACCAGTCGCCGTACGGCTCGGCATCGGCCAGGGAGCGCTTGATCTCCTCGTCCTCGACGATCCGGCCTTGTGCGGTGTCGACCAGGAACATCCGCCCCGGCTGCAATCGACCCTTGCGGATGACCGTCGACTGATCGATGTCGAGCACGCCGACCTCGGAGGCCATGACGACCAGCCCGTCCTCGGTGACCCAGTAGCGGGAGGGGCGTAGACCGTTGCGGTCCAGCACCGCACCGACGACCGTGCCATCGGTGAAGGTGATGGAGGCCGGGCCGTCCCAGGGCTCGATGAGCGCGGCGTGGTAGCGGTAGAAGTCGCGCTTCCAGTCCGGCATCGCGGGCTGGTTCTCCCACGCCTCCGGCACCATCATCAGGACGGCGTGCGGCAGGCTGCGACCGGCCAGGTGCAGCAACTCGAGCGCCTCGTCGAAGCTCGCGGTGTCGCTGGCGTCGGGCGTCATGATCGGGAACGCCTGCTCGAGTTGCTCGCCGAAGACCTTCGACTTGAAGCGCCCCTCGCGACTGCGCATCCAGTTGCGGTTGCCCATGACGGTGTTGATCTCACCGTTGTGGGCGACCATCCGGTAGGGGTGGGCCAGCGGCCAGCTCGGGAAGGTGTTGGTGGAGAAGCGGGAGTGCACCAGTGCCAGGCCCGTCTCGTACCGCTCGTCGGAGAGGTCATCGAAGAACTCGCGGAGCTGCTGCGTCGTCAGCATGCCCTTGTAGACCAGCGTGCGGCAGGACAGCGACGGGAAGTAGACGTCCACCTCGTGCTCGATGCGCTTCCGGGCGACGAAGGTGAGCCGGTCGAGGTCGATCCCGCCTGCCCCGTTCTCGGCGGCCAGGAAGAGCTGGCGGAACACCGGCTGGGCGTTGCTGGCGAACGACCCGATCCCACTGTCGTCGATCGGCACCTCCCGCCAGCCGAGGACCTCGAGTTCCTGCTCGGCGGCGATGGTCTCGATAGCCGCTGCGGCCTCGTCGGTGCCCTCCGTGGGCAGGAAGGCCATTCCCACGGCGTACGACCCGGGGCCGGGCAGCTCGAAGTCGCAGACCTCGGCGAACATCCGATGGGGGATCTGGGTGAGGATCCCCGCGCCGTCGCCGACGTTCTCCTCCGCGCCGGTCGCCCCGCGGTGGTCCAGGTTGTGCAACGCGGTCAGCGCCTTGACCACCATGTCGTGGCTCGCGGTGCCGTTCAGGTCGGCGACGAAGGCCACCCCACAGGCGTCGTGCTCGTATGCGGGGTCGTACAGGCCGAAGGTCGGGTGGGTCATGTCCACATCCAGTGCAGTAGTCGAACGTTGCGGTTCAGGCTCTTGCAGTGTGGGACATCGTTGGCCCAACAGCGCACCGAATCACAACCGTAGCGCACACCGGAAAATCGGGCCAATCGACCCGCTCCGGAGGTTGTCCACAGGTGGGAACCTCGTGGGTCGCGGCGACGTCCTACGGTGTGTCATGCTGGATTCGAGCGCGCGACCGCGCCCGCAACGGACGGAGAAGATGATGGGGCAGTCGGCGAGGAACGGGACACGAGCGGGGGTAGTAGTCCTGCTCATCGTGGCCATGATCATGACCCTTCCTGGTGGTGTGGAGGCTGCGGACGGTGAACGCGCGGGCGGCATCGATCGGGTTGCGACGGCGGTCCGGATCGCTACCGAGGCGTTCCCCGACGGGTCGGCCAATGTCGTCCTCGCGCGGGCCGACGACTACCCCGACGCGCTGACGGCCACCTCGCTGGCCGGGGTGCTGGACGCCCCCGTGCTGCTGACCTACGGCGACAGCCTGCCCAGCGACACGCTGCAAGCCATCCAGCGACTGCGGCCCCAGGAGATCTTCCTGCTCGGCGGGTCCGGGGCCGTCAGCCTGACCGTCGAGAACGTGCTCCTGCGGAACTACATCGTCCGGCGGGTGTCCGGGGGCGATCGGTACGGCACCGCCGCGGCGATCGCGCGCGACACCATCAGCAGGAACGGTGGCGAGGTGGGGACCTATCAGGGCAGGACCACGGTCCTCATGGCATCGGCCGAGAGCTTCGCCGACACGCTGACCGGTGCGCCCCTGGCCTACGGCAACAACCTGCCGGTCCTGCTCACCCGCGCCGAGGCCATGCCGACGAGCACCAGGGCGGCGCTGACGGCCGCAGACCCCGAGGCCGTGATCATCCTGGGCGGCACCGCCGCGATCTCCGGTGACGTGGCCACTTCGATCCAGGCCATGGGCATCGAGGTGAGCCGCATCGGCGGCAACAACCGGTCAGAGACGTCACTGCAGTTCAACGAGTTCGTCTCGGCGACGTTCGATCAGGAACGGCCCAACGTGATCGTCGCACGGGGCGACAACTTCCCCGACGCGCTCGTGGGGGCAACCCTGGCCGGCCGAGCATCCACGCCGATCATCCTCGCCGACTCCCCGGCCGTGCTCGGACGCTCAGCCGAGACCTACCTGCGGGACCGGTGCGGACGGATCGAACAGGTGCAGGCACTTGGTGGGAACCTCGCCGTTTCCGAGAGCGTGCTGAACCGGGCCGTCGGGTTGGCGACGGACTGCCCCTAGGTCACGCACTTACCCCGGGTTCGTGATCGCTCAGCGCTCCAGGGCCAGGGCGCTCATGATCGCCGTTGCCGCGTCCGGGCCGTAGGAGGCTTCCAGCCGTTCGTCCAAGGCCTGGGGCTTGACCTGGTAGCCCTGCGGACCGGGGGTCTCCAGGGCCATCGTGGCGATCGCACAGCCCAGGTGCGCCGAGCGGACGTCGTCCATGCCCGCCGCAAGGCCGGAGAGGAACCCTGCGCGGAAGGCATCCCCTGCACCGGTCGGCTCGAGCACGGCGTCCTCGGCCGGGGCCACCGCCGGGATCGTCGTGGTCTCCACGCCCGCCACCGTCACCCCCTTGGCACCGTGCGTGGTGATGAGTGTGGTCACCCGGGCGCGGAGCTCGTTGTGATTCCAGCCGGTCTTGCCCACGATCAGCTCCCGCTCGTAGTCGTTGCAGACCAGGTACGCCGCCCCCTCGATCAGCGGTCGGATCTCGGGCCCACTCATCCGCGAGAGCTGCTGCGACGGGTCGGCCACGAGGGGGACGTCGAACTCGTGAGCCTGCCGGGTGTGGTGGAGCATCCCCTCGGGGTTGGCGGGTGAGACGATGAGCAGGTCGGCTCGATCCTGACCCGTCAACACCGGCTCCAGGTCGATGAGGTGGGAGTCCCCCATCGCGCCGGCGTAGAAGGTCGCGATCTGGCTCTGGGCGTCGTCCGTGGTGCACATGAACCGGGCCGTCGCCTTGTCGGAGATGTACACACCCGAGCAGTCGACGTCGTGCTGCTCGAGCCACTGCCGGTAGCCGTCGCCGAAGTCCCGGCCGACGGCGCCCAGAAGACGGGGCCGGGCCCCGAGTTGACCCATGCCGAACGCGATGTTCGCGCCGATGCCACCGCGGTGGTGGGTCAGGTCGTCGGCCAGGAAGCTGAGGCTGAGCCGGTCGAGCTGATCGGGGATGATCATGTCGGCGAAGCGCCCGGGGAAGGTCAGCAGGTAATCATCGGCGATCGAACCGCTCACGGCGATGCGCATCAGGTGTCCTCGAGGGGTGGGTCTGCGGGCGGAACAGCAACAGCATAGGTCGATGGTTGCCGTGGTGACCCGACTCCCCGATCAGGTGCCGCCCTCCCCCCAGCGCCACGCGACCGTGACGATCACGACGACGATCATGGCCTCGGCGGCGAGGAACAGGATGTCGTCGGCGTCGTGCACCCCACCGGCGATGACGCCGGCCAGCGTGAGCGGGCCGACGACGAGGCTGGCGAGCCGAGCCGCTGCGCGCGGTGCGGACCTGGTGACGGGCAACATCCCGATGCCGAGGAGCACACCGATGCCGCCGGCCACGAGTACGCCGTCACCGATGGCCGTCCCGTTCACGACACCGGCCCGGATCTGGTCGATCAGCCCTGGGCGGAAGAACTCGTGGACGTCCCGGAAGAGGACGGCGAGGAGCAGAGCCGTCCACAGCGTGACCAGCGTGCTGCGGGTCGTGCTGCGGGCGGAGTGATCCGGCACGGCTGCCGGCGCTGCGCTCGAGCCGCTCACGACCGGGTTCCCGCCATGATCGACGGCGTCTCCGCGCGGAGGTCCGCGGCTGGCCGGTCAGATCGGCCACGCCGCAGCCAGAGCTCCGCAAGCAGGAGGTTGAGGACCCAGGCCGCGCCCATGCCGACGGTCCTCGGCAGCGGATCCATGTCGGTCGGGCTCTGCCCGGCCAGGAGCAGCGGTGCCAGCGTCAGGGGCTGAGTGGCTGCGCCCATGCCGAGCGCCCACCCACGCGTGATCCACCGACGGTGGGATGCCAGGTCACCCCGTCGCGCGGCCGCCACCCCGAGCACCAGTGCCGTGCCCATGGCAGACGACACGATGACCCGGATGGCGTTGAGCGCATCGCTGTCGTGCTCCGGCAGGTCATACCGCAACGCCATCCAGGCGCCGCTGACCGCCAGCGCCAGCCCCGAGACGACGACGGCCCGGCCCAGACGGCGGTGCAGTCGGGGCCAGCGCCGGCGCACCCCAGGATGGAACTTCCCCACGCCGCCGAAGACGAAGATCGGGACCCCGACCAGGTGGGTGGCGATGGGCCATGGGGACCGCACGAACCGCGCAAGCTCCTCGGGGGCAACGATGCCGCTCCCCGTTCCCGCAGCGATCAGCTGCGTTGCCCGAATGGCACCGGCACCGACCGGGATCAGGCTCAACAGCACGATCGTTCCCAGGGCAACGGTGTGGCGGGACCACCGGTCGTGGCGCCTCGACCGGGCGGCTGGCCTTACAGTGTAAGTCTTCATGGTGCCGAACTTACGCTGTATGCTGATCGGCGTCAAGTCCAAGCGCTGGGGAGTCATGGCGAACGAGGAGGTACGGCCGCCGCTGTCCCGGCAGCGCGTCATCGATGCCGGTCTCGCGACCGTGGAGGAACGGGGTTTGCCGGGCTTGTCCATGCGCGAGGTGGCCGCACGGCTCGGGTGCGAGGCCATGTCGCTGTACAACCACGTGGCATCGAAGTCCGATCTGCTGGACGGCATGGTCGACGCCGTGGCGGGACACGTCAGCCTTCCGGATCCCGCCGCGTCCTGGGACGTCGCGCTGGCAGAGACCTCCCGCTCGACCCGTGGCGTGCTGCGAGCCAATCCGTGGGCGGCGGGCCTGTGGCTGGGCCGGACACCTGGCCCGGCCCGACTCCGCCACACCGAAGCCGTTCTCGAGACACTGCACCGCAGTGGGCTGCCGCAGGCTGACATCGACCGTGGCTTTCACGCCCTCACCAACCATGTGGTCGGTCACGCGATCCAGACTGCGACGGCGGACCAGGGCGACCCCATGGCCGCCGAGACCTTCCTGGCGCAGATGGATCGCAACCGCTTCCCCCGCTTCGCCGAACACGTGGAGTGGCACGTGACCGGGCAGGTTGACCCGGACGATGCCTTCGAGTTCACACTTGCGGCCATCCTCGAGGGCTTGCGACGCACGGCTGCCGGAGCCGAGGCCTGACCTCAGCCGGCGGGCCCGACGTCGCTGTCCCGACGCGGCCGAGTCGATCGAGCCAGCGCCGTCAGCCGTCCCTGTGCGACGAGCGCGAACGGATCACGGTGCACCGCACCGGCCCGGCGGAGCGCTGCAGCCGGGAGCGGCGCCGCGGAGGCCAGCAGGAAGACGTTCCCCGGGTCGACCAGCCGTGCGACACCGCGTGAGCCGACTGCCGCGATGTGGTCGAAGACCGTCTCTGCAGCGGCCGCGTGCGCGCCGAGTCGGGACCACGGCTGCTCGTCGACGATGTTGACCACGTAGATGCCGCGTGCCCCGACTGCCCGTCGGACCTCGGTCAGGAACTCCACCGTCATCAGCGGCGGCGGCGTCTGCTGGCCCACGAAGGCATCCCCGACGACGACATCGACCGCGTCGTCGGGAAGTCGACGCACGGCCGCGCGACCGTCGCCCTTGCGGACGACGAGGGTCGGTGATCGCCGGAGACCCAGCGACCGCTCCGCCAGACGGATGATGGCTCCGGACCGCTCGACCACGGTCTGGGTCAGGTCGGGTCGGTGGACCTGGAGCGCACGGGGCACGGCGAAGGCACCGCCGCCGATGTGGAGAACACGGCCACCATGTGGCACCTCGAGGGCCACCAGGATCTGGCAGAGACGCGACTGGTAGTCGACAGCCAATCGGGTCGGGTTCTCGAGATTCACCTGCCCGTGGATCTCCTCATCCAGCGTCAGACGGCGCTCACCCCCACCCAGGTCGACGACCTCGGCACGGCCCACACCGGTCTCGACGGTCAAGACGTTCGACGACACCGACCCGGATGACCTCTCATGCCGTCGTCGACCCATCAGATCGAGTGTGGAAGAAATCAGTCGAACCGACCAATCCACATCACTTTCAGTCGCGAACTAGACACAAGTAGTCACAAGCACCAGTGGCTCACATCATCGAAAGGGACCCGTCATGCAGACCATCGCTCGCACCATCATCCGGATGACGCTCCTCAGCGGACTGCTCTCCGCCACCCTGGCCCTCACGGCCATGACGTTGCTGGCGTAGTGGTCGACGTGAGCGCCCGGGCCTACCAGGGCGCATGAGCGAAGTGGGCCGTGCCCCGGCCCGACACGGTGACGGTGTCCTCCGCACCAACCAGGACGGCCTCTCCCGTCCTGACCTCACGAGCGGTGTCCTCATCGGACGTCTGCAGCCTCGCCTCGGTGACGAGCAAGATCCCAGGCCCCCGAAGGACGACCGGCGAGGCATCGTCGACGAGCTCCAGGCGGGTCAGTCCGAAGACCCCGCCAGGGACCTGATAGCTGTGCACTCGACCCGCGGGGGTCTGCACGTCGGGCAGCGACGGCTGGGTGTCCAGCAGCGCCAGCAGCTCGGCGGTGTCGATGTGCTTGGACGTGAGCCCCGCCCGAACCACGTTGTCGCTCGGACCCATGACCTCCACCCCGACACCGTCCAGGTAGCTGTGGATGGTCCCGGCACCGAGGAAGAGCGCCTGGCCAGGCTGCAACACGATCAGATTCAACAACAGCCCGACGATGACTCCCACATCGCCCGGGTACGCCGCCGCCAGACGAGTTGTCCAGCGCAGGACCTCGTCGAAATCGGTCCCCGGACCGACTGACTCGGCAGCCGCTGCAACGGCGTCCGACAGCTCGGCAACCTCGTCTGGCGGCGAGGAGAACAAGCCCTTCAGAGCCGTCCGGTAGACGGTGGCTGCCCCGCCATCGCTGGCCAGGACCGCTCGCAGCCCATCAAGTCGGGGCGTTGGCAGCAGTGCCAGCAGCGCTCGCGCATCGGCAAGCTCCCTGAAGCCGCACAGCGCGGAGAAGGGCGTGAGGGCACAGATCAACTCCGGCTTGGCATGGGGATCCCGGTAGGTGCGCTCCGATGCGTCGCGAGGGATTTCGGCCGCGTTCTCGCGCTCGAATCCAGCTGCCGCCTGCGCATCGTCGGGGTGGACCTGGATCGACAGCGGTCCACCTGCGGCGAGGATCTTGGCCAGGAACGGGAACGCCTCATCCTGCGGGCGGAGCAGTGACGGGTCGGCCGCCACGGCCGCGTCCAACGCCTGGCCGGTGGCGGCGATGACCGAAGGGCCGCCCGAGTGCGCGCCGAACCAGAGCTCAGCATGAGGGGTGCCATCGGGTTCGCGACCCAGCCACCGGGGGATGAAGTCGGGCCGCCCCCAGTGGTAGGTCTTGATCGCGCCGTCGAGGAGGTCCATCCGGAGCCCGCTACTTCTTCTGCCGTCGGCTGCCGCCGTGCCAATCCTCGGTCTTGCCGACGTCCGACTCGCTCACACCCAGGGCCGGCAGCTGCGGCAATTCCCGAAGCGACCGCTTCATCTCGGCGAAGCCCGGGAAGGCCGCGAGAGCCACGACGTGGTCCCACAACTCGGCGGCCTGCGCCGGGCTCGGCATCCGACTGATCACGGGGCCGAAGAAGGCCACCGATGTGCTAGCGCCATCGGTGTCGGTCGGGTGGAAGTTGATGATCGGCGTCCCCACGTCTTTGCCGGTCAGCGCCAACGCCTCATCGGTCTCGGCCTGGATGGTGGCGTCGTAGGAGGTGTCGTCCAACGCGGTGGCGAAGGAGCCGTCCAATCCGGCCGCCGAGAGGATCGGTGTGACGTGCGCCGGTCGCCCCATCTGGTCGCGCTGCTCGCGATCCGGGGGAGGGATCTCGAAGATGTGATCCCCGAAGGCTCGCTGCAGTCGATCCGTCGCCTCCTGCCCCTCGGCCTCGCGCACCGCCGCCGCCATCCGGAGCATGCGGAGTCCGGCACTGTGTCCGGCCTCGTACTCCGGCGGGAAGTGGGCGTCGTAGTCGATGTGGCTGTTCAGCAGCCGGAGCGAGATGAAGCGCCACTCGACCTCGTACTCCCGCTCCTCCTGGACCTGGCGGACCCACTTGCTGGTCATCCACGCGAAGGGGCAGACCGGGTCGAAGTAGAAGGTGATGTCGCTCATTGACTCAGGATACGGTCGCTGATGTGTTGCGGCTGTCCCGGTCCGACATGGCCTGGTTGGCTGGCCAGGTCGTCCTCTTCCTGCTCGCGTTCGTGATCCTGCCGCGCCTCGACGGCGGACCGGGCCGCGTCGCGCTGGACGCTGCCCGGCCGATCGGTGTGGCGATCATGGGCCTGGGGGTGGTCGTGTTGGTGATCGCGTTCGCCACGCTCGGCCGGCAGTTGGTCCCTCAGCCGACACCCATCGAGGGTGGTGAGCTCGTGGATCACGGGATCTACGGACTGGTTCGCCATCCGATCTACACCGGAGTCCTGCTGCTCATCGTCGGTGGCCTGGTCCGCACGCCGAGCATCTCCGGGTTGCTGGTGATCGTCGCGTCGTGGGCGTTCTTCGATGCCAAGTCCGCACACGAGGAGCGTCTGCTCAGTGACCGGTACCCGACCTACCAGGCCTACCGTCAGCGCACCCGCTACAAGGTGATGCCCGGCATCCGCTAGTTGACCAGGGTGGTCAACCAGCCCAACCCGACGAGGACCGCGACGGTCAGCAGGAGCACGACCACGCCGACGAGGCCGGTTCGCTTGAACACGACCCACTCCTACCCTGTTCAGCGGCGCGTCGATGCGTTACAATCTGTTCCGCTTTGTAACATTGCTGTTGTGCCAGTTCGATGGAGCCGAACCATGACCGACGACGCACCGCTCACCCTGCGCAAACTGCCGAAGCCGGACGTCCCACGCCCTGCAGTTGCGTGGCCGACGGTGGGGCTGGCCGTCGTCAGCATCGGAGTGTGGGTAGCGGTCGCAACGCTGGTCGTGAGCGGGGCGGTCCCGACCGCGCTGGCCATCGTCATCAACACGGCGTGTTCGTTCGCGCTGTTCACCGTGCTGCACGACTCGGCGCACCGAGGCCTGGGCCGTCTTCGGGTCGCAAACGAGGTCCTGGGACGGCTGGCCGCCCCGTTCGTGACGCTGTACGCGTCGTTCCCGATGTTCCGGCACATCCACCTCACCCATCACCGATTCGTCAACGAAGGTCCGGACGTGGACCCCGACGACTGGATGGCGCACGGTCCGGTCTGGCAGTTGCCACTGCGGTGGATGATCGTGGACCTGCACTATCTCCGGTGGTACCTGCCGCGAGCGTCACGCCGACCTCGTGCGGAGCGGCTCGAGTCGTTGCTCGTCCCCGGCCTCACCTTCGGTGTGATCGCGGCGCTCACTGCGGCAGGGTTCGGCGGCGCGTTCCTCGTGGCCTTCCTCATCCCGCAGCGACTGGCCCTGATCGTGCTGGCGTGGTGGTTCGACTACCTGCCGCACCACAACCTGGAGGGCACGAACCGCCACAACCGCACCCGGTCGACCCGGAACATCATCGGCCTGGAGTGGCTGCTGACCCCCCTGATGTTCGGTCAGAACTACCACCTGGTCCACCACCTCCACCCGATCATCCCGTTCTACCGGTACGTCTCGGCGTGGCGACAGAACGAGGAGGCCTACCTGACACATGATCCGGCGCTCTCCACGATCTCGGGCAGACCGGTCAGCCCCGAGGAGTACCGGGCCATCAGGGGTCTGGCGGAGACGACCTAGCCCAACCTCGGCCAGAGCACCGCGCCGACCGTCTCGTCGTGTGATCGCGTCGGTGATCGGCCCTGGCCGAGGAACTCCACGATCGCGCACCATCAGCGACGGCAGGACGTGACGTGGCACTGTGTGCGGCGTGCTGGACGTGGTCGAACGCCGGGCGCTGCGGGCGGTCGCCGCGCAGTTCTTCGTCAACGGCTTCATCTACGCATCGTTCGTCCCCCGACTGCCCGAGATCCGAGACCGGATCGGGGTCGATCTGGCGGGAATCGGGGTGCTGCTGACCGTCGGCGGACTGGCCGGCTTTGCCTCGAGCGTCCTGGTGGGACGGCTGGTGACCCGGTTCGGGACACGCCGACTGCTGATGGGCGCAGGTGTCGCCCTGTCCCTGAGCCTGCCGGTCATGGGGTTCGCAACCACACCGGCCGTCTTCCTCGTGGGCGCTGCAGCCCTGGGCGCCAGCGATGTCATCGTCGATGTCGCGATGAACGTGCAGGGTTCACGATTGTCGGAGAAGCGGCACACCCCGGTCATGAACCGCCTCCACGCCCTGTGGAGCGTCGGAACGGTCCTGGGTGGGCTGCTCGCCTCGTGGCTGGCTGGCCAGGACGTCCCCCTGGAGGCGCATCTGCTGACCGTCGGCCTGGCGTTCACCGCACTGGTCCTCCTGCTGGGTCGGCTGCTGCTGGCCAACGACGACCCCCTGGTGGAGCAGGTGGACGTGAAGGCACCCGGCTCCCCCCCGACCTCAAGGCGTCGAGTCGCCATCGTCTTCGGGCTGCTGGGATTCGCCGCGATCATGCCGGAGATGGGAACCAGCGACTGGGTGTCCTTCCGCCTGACCGATGACCTCGGCCTGGCCGCTGGCCAGGCCGGCCTGGGCTTCGTGGCCTTCACGACCGGGATGGTCGTCGGACGGTTCAGCGGGGACACCGCGCAGCTCCGCTGGGGCCGGGAGCGCGTCTCGGATGTGAGCCTCGGGCTGGCGGTGGTCGGCATCATCACGTTGGCGGTCGTGCCGGCGTTCCCCGCAGTGCTGGCCGGAGCGGCGCTGAGCGGGCTCGGCATCTCCGTCCTGTTCCCGTTGCTCTACGACGACGCTGCGCGAGCTGGCGGCAGCAACGCCGGTGCGCTCGGTGCCATGACGGCCGGCAGTCGGGTGGCCGTCCTGGTCCTGCCCTTCGCGGTCGGCGGTCTGGCGAGCACATCGGTTGTTGGCGTCGGCGGGGCGATGGCCGCGGTGTCCCTCCCGGCGATCGCGATCATCTTCGTGCTCCAGCGTCGGTTCCGCTGAGCCGAATCCGCGCGGGCCAGATCTGCTATGAACGGATGAAGCGCGGTTCCGGTTATTTGGAACCCTGACGTCAACGTTGACGCAATCTCAGCCGCTTTTAGCCTGTTGACACTCCGTTCCGGCCGGACCTAGGTTCTTTTGCCTAGCCATTCGTCGATGGTCCCAGGTGACCTGGATAGACGTTCGCCTGGACCGGTAGGAGCCTGTGAATGTTCAGTTCGCGTCGGTTGATGTCAGCAGTGGTTGTCCTGGGGGTCGTCCTCGCAGGGTGTTCCGTGAACGTCTACGAAGCTGGTTCGGGGGGAGCCGCCGGCGGAGGCGGGGGCGGTGGCGGTGGCGGAGTCGCACAGGAAGAGAACACCGGGGCGGTGTCGATCGCCGGGGCTGCTACCGGTGTTGACGCCGAAGCCATCCAGGCCGTGATCGATCAGGGCGTCAACGAGGCGCAGGACGAGTTCACCGCCACCTACACCGGATCGGACTCCTTCGAGCAGAACATCGTCATCCAGATCGAGGGCGGCACGCCGCCTGACATCGGCTTCTACCCCCAGCCCGGCGCCGTCATCGATCAGGCGGAGCAGGGCAACCTGGTGTCACTCGAGGACCTGGGCTTCGACATCGCCGATCTCGAGGCGCGCTTCGGGTCCTACCTGATGTCGCTCGGCGAGTTCGACGGGCAGCACTACGGGTTCCCCGACACCATCAACTTCAAGAGCGCCATCTGGTACAACGTGCCGGAGTTCGAGGCGGCTGGCTACGAGATCCCCGAGACCTGGGAGGAACTGATCGCCCTGTCGGACCAGATGGTGTCCGACGGCAACACCCCGTGGTGCATTGGCACCGGGTCGGAAGCCGCCACCGGCTGGCCGGCGACCGACTGGATGGAGGACATCGTCCTGCGGCAGGCCGGCACCGAGGCGTACGACAACTGGGTGGCCGGGACGCTGCCCTTCGACTCCGAGGAGATCCGAGGCGCAGCCGAGACCTTCGGGCAGATCGTCTTCACCGACGGGTATGTCTTCGGTGGATCCGACAACATCACCGGCACCGACTTCCGTGACGCACCGGACCCGATGTTCAACGACCCGCCGAACTGCTACCTGCACCGGCAGGCAACCTTCATCACCAACTTCTTCCCCGAAGGTCTGACGCCGCTCGAGGACTACGACTTCTTCCCGTTCCCGACCATCGACGGGAACAGCGGGACCCTGATGGCCGGTGGACTGTCGGCCGTGTTCAGCAACCGCCCGGAGGTCCGGGACTTCCTGGAGCTCTACAGCTCCCAGGAGTCGCAGTGCCGCTACGGCTCCGTCGTGGAGGGGGTCAGCCTGATCTCAGCCAACCTCGAGGTCGAGGGTGACTGCTACGACAACCAGCTCATCGCCCAGGCGGCAGACACACTGATCGCCGACCTCCGGGACGAGGTGGCCCGCTTCGACGCCTCGGACCTGATGCCCCCGGCCGTGGGGTCCGGTGAGTTCTGGAACGGCATGAACAACTACACCAACAACGGGCCGGACAACCTCGACGAGGTGATGTCATCGATCGACGCGGCGTTCCCCGCTCCCGGCGAGGAGGCGGCGCCAGAGGAGGAGGCGTCAGAGTGAGCGATTCCAGCATGACCCATAGCCCCTGGGACAGGCCACGCGATGAGTGAAACGACGGTCGCCGAGGCCCCGGTATCGGAGGACGAGGAGCCGACCCGCCGTGGTGTCGCCTCGACGTCGGACAAGATCATCGGCGGGATCCTCGCCGTGGTCGCCGCGTTCGCCGTCCCGGCCCTGACCTACCTGCTGCTGAACGCCACCTTCGAGACGCTGAACAACCGCGTCCCGGACATCGTGGTCGGCCTGGTCGCCATCCTGATCGGCGTCGTCGGCGTCTTCCTCATGTACACCGTGGTGGACTTCGGGATCAAGGCGCTACCGGTCGGCATCGGCAACATCATCCAGCCGTACGCCTGGGCGGGACCGGCGGTGATCGTACTGGGCGTCTTCCTGGTCTATCCGGCCGTCAACACGGTCCAGCTCTCGTTCCTCGACGCCCGCGGGGAGAACTTCGTCGGCTGGGACAACTACCAGTACGTCTTCACCGACCCGGCGATGCTGCGCTCCCTGCGCAACACCGTCATCTGGATCTTCGTCGTCCCGGTGGCGGCGGTGGCCATCGGTCTTGGCTTCGCCGTCCTCGCGGACAAGCTGAAGCGCACCGAGTCGCTGGCCAAGTCGATGATCTTCCTGCCCATGGCCATCTCCTTCGTCGGCGCCGGCATCGTGTGGCGCTTCGTCTACAGCTTCCGCGTCGAGGGTGGCGGTGAGCAGATCGGGATCCTGAACGCCATTCGTGTCGGATTGGGAAGTTCTCCCGTCGACTGGCTCGGCGTGGTCCCGTGGAACAACCTGCTGCTGATGGTCATCATGATCTGGCTGCAGACCGGCTTCGCGATGGTGATCCTGTCCTCGGCCATCAAGGGCGTGCCTGAGGACATGCTCGAGGCGGCCCGCCTCGACGGCGCCACCGAGATCCAGATCTTCTGGCGGATCATCGTCCCCTCGATCATGTCCTCGATCGTGGTCGTGTTCACCACGATGATCATCGCGGTCCTGAAGGTCTTCGACATCGTCTGGGTCATGACGGGCGGTCAGGACGGCACCGAGGTCATCGCCGAGCGAATGATCAGGAACATGTTCACCTTCAGGGACTTCGGGCGAGGAGCCGCCGTCGCGGTCTTCATGTTCCTCGCCGTGATCCCCGTGATGATCATCAACGTCCGACGGTTCCGCGAGGAGGAGTCCATCCGATGAGTGCAACTGCACCCCCCGCCGAGCTGTCCAAGGAGCAGATGGCAGCCAAGGCCAAGGGCTCCGAGGGCGGCGTGTCCGACCCAGCAAACCTGCGCATCGTGCGCATCATCGTCCTCGTGATCGTCGTCCTGTGGTTGATCCCGACCATCGGGCTGCTGATCACCTCCCTCCGGGAGCAGGGGGCAATCGAGTCCTCCGGCTGGTGGACGGTCTTCACCTCGCTGGGCGACACCTCGCAGTGGACGCTGGCCAACTATCGAGAGGTGCTCGGCTCTGGCGGCTTCGACAGCGCCTTCGTGAACACCCTGATCGTGAGCGTGCCAGCCACGGTGATGCCCATCACCATGGCAGCGTTCGCCGCGTACGCGTTCAGCTGGATGGAGTTCAGGGGCCGCTACTTCATGTTCGTCTTCGTGGTGGCGCTGCTGGTCGTGCCACTGCAGGTGGCCCTCATCCCGATCCTGCGGCTGTACGCCGGCGGGCCCGAGTTCGACATCAGCTTCCTCAGCGGCATCGCCGGGGCGCTGACGGGGCGTGAGATCGAGACGGTCACCACGGGGATACCCCTGTCGTTGAACGGGTCGTTCCTGGGGGTGTGGCTGGCCCACACCGGCTTCGGCCTGCCCCTCGCGATCTACCTGCTGCGCAACTTCATGGGGTCTTTGCCGTCAGAGCTGATCGAGTCGGCGCGCATCGACGGCGCCGACCACTACGCGATCTTCACGCGGCTGATCATCCCCCTCTCGGTCCCGGCGCTGGCCTCGTTCGCGATCTTCCAGTTCCTCTGGGTGTTCAACGACTTCCTGGTGGCGCTGGTGTTCTTGGGTGAGACACGGGATGTGCGAGTCCTCACGATTGCCCTGAACAGCCTGAATGGCTCGTTCGGCGAGGCCTGGCACCTGCTGACCGCCGGCGCGTTCATCTCGATGGTCCTCCCCGTTGCGGTGTTCTTCAGTCTGCAGCGGTTCTTCGTCCGTGGCCTCACAGCTGGGGCGGTCAAGGGATAAGACGGACCGAAGACGCCACCAGCGCAGTCGACCCGGGGCTTGACCGTTAGGCTCCGGGTCGACGTATGTGACCAGCCCGCGTCCTGACGGGACGCGCGTGATCAGGAGGTGATGGCATGGCCGAGGCAACCAAGACGACCGCGCCGAACCGTCAGTGGCTGGCCATCGGCATCGGAACGTTCTTCGTCACGGTGAGCTTCTGGGCGATGGCCTACGGGCTGGCCGTGGCGTCAGCTGGCACCCCAGCCGATCCAGGTGCCGACGGAGCAAGCATCGCCACCGCGGGCGTTGCCCTGTCCGTGGCGCTGATGCCACTCGGTTTCGGCGTGACCGCCTGGGTCTCCAAGCGACCGGATTGGCCGATCGCCGTGCTGAGTGCCATGGGTCTGGCCCTTGCGGTCGGTCTTCCGACCCTCATCTTCCGCAACCCCCTCGCCTCACTCATGGCCGGCTACGCAGCTGGCGCCGTGGTTGCGCTGGCGCGGCCACTGGGCACCACCTGGCACAACCGGGCCATTGCGGCGGCGATCGCCACGACGGTGGTGCTCATCGGCATGTCCATGCTGTTCCTGCCCACTGCGATCATCGCACCGGCCTTGCCGTTCACCGCGATGGGGCTCGCTGATCTCTTCACCGACCAGGACAAGGCAATCAGGCCTGCCCCGACACCCTCCATCGAGTAGTTCGTGACCGACTCCACCTGGTGGCGCCACTCCGTCACCTATCAGATCTACATCCGCAGCTTCGCCGACGGGAACGGGGACGGCCTTGGTGACATCGCCGGGATCCGCAGCCGACTGCCGTACCTGGAAGAGCTCGGCGTCGACGCCATCTGGATCAACCCCTGGTACCCCTCGCCCATGGCGGACGGCGGGTACGACGTGGCCGACTACCGGGCGGTCGAGCCCACCTTCGGCACCATGGCGGAGGCGGAGGCGATGATCGCCGAGGCGCACGAGCACGACATCCGGGTGATGCTGGACGTGGTCCCGAACCACTCCTCCGACGAGCACCGCTGGTTCGTCGAGGCGGTGGCGGCCGAGCCCGGCTCACCGGAGCGGGATCGCTACTTCTTCCGCGAGGGCACCGGTCCCGACGGCGCCGAGCCACCCAACAACTGGCTCAGCTTCTTCGGTGGCCCAGCCTGGACGCGGCTGGAGGACGGGTGGTGGTACCTGCACCTGTTCGACGCGAAGCAACCTGATCTCAACTGGTCGAATCCCGAGGTGTGGGCGGAGTTCGACGACATGTTCCGCTTCTGGTTCGACCGGGACGTGGACGGCTTCCGCATCGATGTCGCCCACTCGCTGATGAAGGACTGGGATCTGCCGGACGTCGACGACCCGGTCGCTGCCCCGGACCCCGACTCCCACGACGATCATCCGTACCTCGACCGCGATCAGGTCCACGACGTCTACCGACGGTGGCGGAAGCTGGCGGACAGCTACGACCCGCCGCGTGTGTTCGTCGCCGAGGCGTGGGTGCCCGACCCGGTGCGTCTGGCCGACTACGTCCGCAGCGACGAGTTGCACACGACGTTCAACTTCCCGTTCCTGGAGTCGCGCTGGACCGCCGCCGACATGCGAACGGCCATCGACCGGACCACCGCGGCACTCCGTGATGTGGGCGCGCCCGCCACGTGGGTGCTGTCGAACCACGATGTGGCGCGGACGGTCTCCCGCTACGCCCGTGAGCAGGCCGATGTCGACGGGCACAACCTGGATTCGATCCTCGGCAAGCCGGCCGACTTCGCGGTCGGGGTTCGTCGTGCCCGAGCGGCAGCGCTGCTGATGCTCGGCCTGCCCGGTGCGGTGTACCTCTACCAGGGCGAGGAGTTGGGTCTTCCGGAGGTGGAGGACCTCCCTACGGAGCTGCTCGCCGACCCGACGTGGGAGCGTTCCGGTCGCGAACTCCGAGGCCGTGACGGCTGTCGGGTCCCCCTGCCGTGGGCCGACGAGACCCCCTCCCTGGGCTTCGGGCCACGCGACGGTGCGGCGCCCTGGCTGCCGCAGCCCGAGGCCTGGGGTCCGCTGTCCGCGGCCGAGCAGGCGGAGGACCCCGACTCGATGTTGTCGCTGTATCGCGACGCGCTCCGGATCCGAGGAACGGACGAGCGGTTCTCCGGCGACTCGATGTCCTGGCTTCCGGCCGACGAGCAGGTCCTGCTGTTCTCCCGGACCGACACCCTCGCATGTCTGGTGAACTTCGGCCCGGAACCGGTCGACGTGCCAGACGACTGGTCGGTGCTCCTGTCCAGCTCCCCGGTCGTGGATGACGTCGTCCCAGCCGACACGGCGGTGTGGCTCGGCCGCTGAGTGGGGGCCGGGTCAGCGATCTCCTGCGTCGAGGCCGGGCAGCCAGCGCGTGACCTCCGCGCGCACGGGGACGGTGGCCCGCAGCTGACACAGCACGCCGACGACGCCCAGCCACACCCGGTGCGTGAACAGGTGCTCTGGCGGCATCCGGAGTTGGAGTGCGACGGCGAAGTCGGGATTCCGAGGGTCACCCAGCCGGCCGAAGTGGGTGCTCAACCACTCGGGCGTGAACGTGAACGTCTCGTGCCGGCTGGGTTCGGTGAACGGGGAGAGGTAGTCCCGGAGCTTCACGGCATCGACGCGCGAGCCGGGGCTGATGAACCCCTCCCGCTCCAGCGCGTCTCGAAGGTCCGCGTCGATGCCGGTTGTGCCGACGCCGCGAGCGGAGGACGGGGTGGATCCGGCCTCCTGCAGCAGACGGATGAGCGTGCCAAACGTCGCCGGCATCCCGTCCGGCATGGGCAACGCAGAGCCGAAGTCCAGCACACCCAGCTGGCCGTCGGGCGTCCAGCGGAAGTTGCCGGGGTGGGGGTCGGTGTGCAGCCAGCCGGAGCGCTCGGGGCCCGAGACGGCGAAGCGCATATAGGCCAGCGCGGCCGCGTCTCGCGTTGACTGGTCGGCCTGGCCGGGCGACCCGTCCGCCGGGTTGCGGGGAGCGAGGTCGGTGAACGGGGTGCCATCCAGCCACTCGGTCACCAGCACCCGCTCGGTGGCGTGGACCACCTTGGGTACGATGACGTCGTCGTCGGCGTAGGCGCGGACGAACGCGCGCTGGACCGTGGCCTCCCGCCGGTAGTCAAGCTCTTCGGAGAGCCGGTCGCGCATCTCTGCGACCAGTGGCGGGAGGGCCATACCCGGTGCGATCAGGGCGGCGAAGCGGGTGAACACCGAGACGGCGGCGATGTCGACGCGCAGGGCCTCAGCGATCCCGGGGTACTGGATCTTGACGGCCACGTCGCGGCCATCGTTCCAGCGGGCTCGATGCACCTGGCCGAGGGAGGCGGCTGCGGCGGCGGCGGTGGAGAACTCGGTGAAGTGCTGGCGCCAGTCCTGGCCGAGCTCGTCGATGAGCGTCGGCTCCAGATCGGCGAATGGCATGGCCGGGTTGTCGGCCGGCAAGGTCGCCAGCGCCGACTGCCAGGTGGCCTCCGGGTCGGCGGGGAAGAGCGCGTCGACGGTCGCCAGGAGTTGGCCGGCCTTGAGTGCCCCGCCCTTGGCCTCGCCCAGGACGCTGCGGGTGCGGTCCGCGCCGCGCCGGCGAAGATCGGCGGTCACCGCACCAGGGGCTTCGCCCCGCCAGCGTCGGACGGCGCCCTCTGCCGCGTCGCGCAGGGAGCCGAGCGGCAGCCGGCTCAGGCGCGCTATCCGGCCCACTACCAGAATGGTTGCACGGGCCATTCGAGCAAACCGTGCCGTTAGTGCTCGAGCGAGTCGCCCTTCGCCATCATCCCGTGGACCTGCCGTCACGCAGCGGGGTGGTCCTGGTCGGCCGCGCGGTCGCGGTCGGTCGACCGGGCGAGGGCCGGCAGCACCTCGCTGAGGCTGGCATCCACCTTCACGGTGGCCAGGTGGTCCCCGCGGCTCTGGCCACGGGTGACGATGGCGATGGGCAGTTCGGCCTTGTCGGCTTGGAGCACGAGGCGATAGCCACTCATGACCGTCAGGCTGGACCCGAGCACCAGCAGGCCGGCCGACTCGGCCAGCAGGGCCGATGCGTGGTCCCGCCGAACGCGTGGCATCGACTCGCCGAAGAAGACGACATCCGGTTTGAGGACCCCACCGCAGTTCAAGCACGGGGGGACCCGGAAGGTCTCCACCTCGTCGTCGGGCAGGTCGGCGTCGCCGTCCGGTGCGATGGTTGCGCTGCGGGTGTGGAAGTCCGGGTTCAGCTCCGCCAGTCGCGCCGCGAAGGATCGGCGCGTGGTCAACTGCCCACACGAGGTGCAAATCACCCGGTCGACGCTGCCATGCAGTTCGACGACGTCCTCGGCGCCAGCCCGCTGGTGCAGCCCATCGACGTTCTGGGTGAGGACCGGCCCGACCAAACCCTCGGTCTGCAGTGCCGCCACGGCGCGGTGGCCGTCGTTGGGCTCTGCTGCTGCCATCCAGCGGTAGCCGACGTGGCTACGGGCCCAGTACCGCCGTCGGGTGTGCGGCTCGCGCATGAACTCGCGGTAGCGGATGGAGGGGCGCCTCCGCTGATCCACACCGGAACCCCGGTAGTCGGGGATCCCGGAGTCGGTCGAGATCCCGGCGCCGGACAGGACGGTCCATGGCCTCGTCCCGGCCACCAGCTGCTCCAGGTCCACGACGCTCATCGACGTCCCACCGTAGCCAGGGACGCCGCACGCCGAACCAGGCCCGTGGTCAGAGTGCGAACCCGGCGACCTTGGTCTCGAGGTACTCCGCCAGGCCCTCGTGGCCACCCTCCCGACCGAGCCCCGAGTCGTTCATCCCACCGAACGGGACGGTGGCCGAGGTCGGGTTCACGTCGTTGACGCCGATGATCCCGAACTTCAGCCCCTCGACCGCTCGCATGGCCGTCTTCAGATCACTGGTGTACACGTAGGCCGCAAGGCCATAGTTGGTGTCGTTGGCCGCCTCGATCACCGTGTCCACGTCGTCGTAGGTGATGACGGGCGCAACCGGCCCGAAGGTCTCCTCGCGGTAGATGGCCATGTCGTCGGTGACGTTGTTGAGGATGGTCGGGGCGTAGAAGTGACCCGCTGCCAGATCACCATCCGTGACCCGTCGACCCCCGACCGGCACCGCGGCACCCTTGGCCCGGGCATCCTCCACCTGCGCCTCGACCTTGGCCACGGCGGCCTCGTTGATCAGCGGCCCGACCTTCACCCCATCGGTGGTGCCGACTCCGACCGAGATCTTCTCCACGCGCGGGACGATCGTGTCGATGAACGCCTGCTGGGCGGAGTCGTGGACGTAGAGCCGGTTGGGGCTGATGCACGCCTGCCCGGAGTTGAGGAACTTCAGGGCCGCGGCCCCCTTCGCAGCGTGGACGGGGTCGGCGTCGGGGAAGACGATGAAGGGCGCGTGACCGCCGAGTTCGACCGACACCCGCTGGAGGTTGGACGCGGCCTTGCCGGCCAGGACCCGCCCCACCGCTGTCGAGCCCGTGAAGGTCAGCTTGCGGACGCGAGGGTCGCCGGTGAAGACGTCGCCGACGGGCTTCGGGTCGCCCGTGGTCACCAGGTTCACCACACCCGGCGGGAACCCGGCGTCCTCGAAGACGTCGATGACGGCCTGGGCGCACAGCGGCGTCGCCTCGGCGGGCTTGAGCACCATGGTGCAGCCGGCTGCGAGCGCCGGCCCCATCTTCCTCGTGAGCATCGAGATCGGGTAGTTCCACGGCGTGATGGCCGCGACGACCCCGACGGGTGCGTGGGTCTGCAGGAACCGTTGGTCGGCTCGTCCACTGGTCAGCCACGCGCCCTCGATGCGGCGGGCCTCCTCGGCGAACCACCGGAGGAAGTCGGCGCCGTAGATGACCTCCGCCTTGCTCGCACGGAGGGGCTTGCCCTGCTCGGTCGTCATCAGTCCGGCCAGGTCGTCAGCCCGGTCGAGCATCAGCTGCCAGGCCGTGTGGAGCAGGTCGGCTCGCGCGAACGGCGGGGTCCCCGCCCAGGCCGTCGCCGCATCAGCGGCCGCGTCGATCGCCGCGGTGGCGTCAGACGCCGCACCGTCCGGAACGCGACCGATCACCTCGCCCGTGGCTGGGTTCGTCACCTCGAAGGTGTCGCCGGATGCCGCGCTGACTCGCTCGCCGTTGATGTACATGGCCTGCAATCTAGTGGCTCCGGCTGTCCTCCGAGCCGGCGGGATAGGTTGTCGCGGTGCCCACCGACGTCGTTGCCCCGTTCGCCGCCACCGTCGCAGAGATCGCCGTCGAGGTGGGTGCCACCGTGGAGGAGGGGCAGACACTGCTGTTCCTCGAGATCATGAAGATGGAGCAGCCGGTCACGGCCGCGACCGCTGGTGCCGTCGACCGGATCTCGGTGGAGGTCGGTGACACGGTTGAGGCGGGGACCGTTCTGCTGGTCCTCGCGACCCCCGAACCCTCCGCCCTTGAGTCGGCCGCGCGCCAGGCCGACGATCCGGGGCCACGGGCCGATCCGGGGCCACGGGCCGATCGAGGTACCCGCGGCGACCTCGCCAGGGTCCACCGGCGACGCGCACAACTGGAGGACCAGGCCAGGCCAGAGGACATGGCCAAGCGACATGGTCGTGGCCACCGCACCGCTCGGGAGAACATCGCCGACCTGGTCGATGAGGGCAGCTTCAGCGAGTACGGGGGGCTGGTGATCGCAAGCCAACGCTCCCGACGGTCGCTCGAGGATCTGCAGGAGCGCACCCCGGCGGACGGCATGATCACCGGCACGGCCACGATCGGCGCCGCGGTCCACGGGGCGGAGCGGTCGCGGGTCGCAGTGGTCGCCTACGACTACACCGTCCTGGCCGGGACACAGGGCTGGGCCAATCACCGCAAGCTGGACCGCCTGCTGGACCTCGCGGACCGGGAGGCGTTGCCGCTGATCGTCTTCGCGGAGGGCGGCGGGGGACGACCGGGCGATGACTACCTCGGCGCCTCGCTGCTCGAGGCGCAGGCGTGGGAGCTGCTGTGCCGTCTGTCGGGCCGGGTGCCCCTGCTCGCCGTCGTGAACGGTCGGTGCTTCGCCGGCAACGCGGCCCTTGCCGGTGCGTGTGACGTGATCATCGCCACCGTGGGGTCGAGCCTCGGCATGGCCGGACCGGCGATGATCGAGGGCGGCGGGCTGGGGTCGGTCCACCCCGACGAGGTCGGGCCCATGCACGTCCAGACCGCCGGAGGTGTCGTGGATGTGCTGGTGGAGGATGAGGCGGCCGCCGTCGCCGAGGTCAAGCGGCTGCTCGGGTTCTGGCAGGGCCCGATCGATCACGGCCAGGATCCTGGTGCGGGCCCCGACCCCGAGGTGCTGCGCGACGCGGTTCCGGAGAACCGCAAGCGGGTGTACGACATGCGTGACCTGCTCGACGGGCTGGTGGACCCCGGCTCGATGCTGGAGCTTCGCGGGCCAGTCCGCGTCGGCGACGGGGCGGGGGGTTCATGGCAGGAGTACGCGCCGGGAATGGCCACCGGCTTCGCGCGCATCCAGGGACAGCCGGTCGGCATCCTCGCCAACGTCCCCACCCACCTCGGCGGGGCGATCGATGCCGAGGCTGCCGACAGCGCGACCCGCCACCTCCAGCTCTGCGACAGCTACCGACTGCCGCTGGTCGTGGTGTGCGACACCCCGGGGTTCATGGTCGGGCCGGACGCCGAGCGTGATGGCGGGGTTCGTCGGTTCTCGCAGATGTTCCTGGCCGGCTCGCGGCTGACCGTCCCGGTGATCGTCGTCATCGCCCGCAAGGGGTATGGCCTCGGCGCCCAGGCCATGATGGGGGGCCACCTGAACGTCCCCCTCCTCACGGTGGCCTGGCCGACGGCCGAGCTCGGCCCGATGGGCCTGGAGGGAGCGGTCTCGCTGGGGTACCGGCGCGAGTTGGAGGCGATCGAGGACCCGGTGGCCAGGGCGGCTCGTGAGGCGGAATTGATCGATGAGGCCTACGCCGCCGCGGGTGGTCTGAACGTCGCCAGCTTCGGCGAGATCGACGACGTGATCGACCCCGCCGACACCCGCCTGAGGATCGTGCAGGCACTCGCGGCCGCTCGTCCTCGGTAGACGTCAGGAGAGAGACTCTGCCAGCGCTGTGAGGTCCGCCGCGGCGCCCGTGACCGGGAAGCCGTGGAAGACGTTGATGGTCGAGACGTCGAACCCACCCAGCTTCGCAACGCTCTGGATGGCCGTCGGGAGGTCATCGGTGAACCGCTCCGAGGGCCCGGCCAATCTACCGTCGCCCCCGCCCACCAGGGCGTCGCCGGTGTAGAGGACACCGTCGTCCAACACGCTGATGTGGCCCGGCGTGTGGCCCGGGGTCTCGATGATGTCCATCCCGAACACCTGGTCGCCGTCCCCGACTGCGACGATCTCACGGCCCGCGTTCATCCGGTCCAGGTCCGCGGCGCCGGCCCAGATGGCCGCGTCGGGGGCCCGCTCGGCAACGGCAGCCAAGCTGCCCGCGTGGTCGCCGTGCGAGTGGGTGACGACGACGTCGCTGATGCTGGCCCACTCCAGCCCAAGACCGGCCAGGACCTCCTCGATCGCGCCGGCCGACCCCTCCACCCCGGTGTCGATGAGCGCGGCCTCACCAGCGCGGCTGACGATGTAGGCGGCGACGAAGCCCAACTCGACGATGGCACGTTCGGTTCCCGCTGCCGCCGTTGCGGCCGCGCTCGAGCTGTCGGTCGCCTCGGGGACCGGCTCGGACGGGCCGCCCGACTGGTCGGCACGATCGGGGGAGCCCGCCACCACGGGATCACTCCCGCTCTCGCAGCCGCCGAGGCCCGCGCCGACGACCAGCAGTCCGACGCTGGTGCGCCCGAGGTCGCGGAGCACGGCACGACGAGAGCGGCGTGATGGGGGTGACGGCGTCATCGGTCGAGTCCTCGCACGATTGACTCAACGACGCGACCCGCCCGATCAGTTCCCGCTGCTCGAAGAGGGCTGCACGAACGGGGGTTTCGCCGTACGGAGTGGGAATTGACACAGCGTGAGCAGCCGGTCTCAACGGGTGAGGCCGAGCGGGCACAACGCCACGCCCAGCCGGACTCCTACTGCTGAGCTCCCTGCACCGCGGGCCCCGGCCCCACGGTGCCAACCGGCTGCTGCAGCGGGCTGCCTCCTCCGACCCGCCGCACATCAACCGACACCTCGAGCGACGTCGTCTCCCCTTCGGTGAAGATCACACCCTTGAGTGGCGCGACATCGCCGTAGTCCCGGCCCCACGCCGTGGTGATGTACCGGTCGGTGACGAACTGGTCGTTGGTCGGGTCGACGTCCACCCACCCGATCTGGGGCACGTAGACCGACACCCAGGCGTGGCTGACGTCAGCACCCTGCAACTTGGGCTGGCCAGGCGGCGGGTCGGTCTCCAGGTAGCCGCTCACGTACCGGGCGGCCAAACCCATCGCTCGCAGCCCGGCGATCGTCAGGTGTGCGAAGTCCTGGCACACCCCGGCTCGTCTCGCCAGGACCTCGTCCACCGGTGTGCCGACCGTCGTCGCCCCGGCGTTGAACTCGAAGTCGGCGTGGATCCGGCTGGAGAACTCGGCGACGGCGTCGAGGATGGGTCGTCCGGGCTCGAAGGACGGCCACGCGTAGGCCGCCGCCGCAGCCGTCGTCATCGCCTGCGGTGAGTCGAGCAGGAAGTCCGCCACGCCATGCAAGCCGGTTCGGGACGTGGCGAACGCCGCGTCGCGCAGCAGGTCCCGGACGGCCTCCCAGGGCTGCGCCACCAGCAACTGCTCGGAGGGGTGCTGGCCGGCCGCCACCCGACCGCGAACCTCGACGGTGCTGGTCGCGGTGACCGTCAGGTCACGATGGCCTTCCTGCAGCACGAAGTGGGTCACTCGGTTGCCGAAGTAGTCCGCGCGGTCGACGCGCTCGGCCGGCTCGGGCGTGATGAGGAGTTCGGCCCCGAGCACTCGCTGACCGGGCAACTCGCGGGGCAGCAGGTGAGCTTCGCCATAGCTGGACGACACCTCCGACTCGTAGTCGTAGGCCGTGTGGTGGGTCACCTGGAAGCGCATCACCCGCTCCCGTCGACGCTCGGCACGTCCTCGCCGGCCAGCAGAGTTCGCTGGGGCTTCTGGTGGACGAAGTAGGTGGCGCTGATCTGCTCACCCGTGACCACCAGCAGGTTGTAGAGGTGGGCGAGGAACTCGTCCAGCTCGGCACGGAGTGCCCCATCGACCCCGGTCGCCAGCGACCTGGTGTCCGCCACCCGGAGGGCTGTCGACGCCTCCAGCACACCCCGTTCGGCCGCTCCGATCCGGCCCGAGCCCGGATGGCCGGGCAGCGCTCGCAGATCGGTGGCGAGCCGGTCGATCTGGTACGTCAGCGACCGTGGGTTGTCCGGGTCGACCAGCAGCAGATCGAGCAGGGTGCCGACCTGGCCTCGCGACCGGTAGCGGCGGCGATAGGTGATGATCGACTCCGACACGCGGAGCACCGACTCGAGCATCAGGCTGTCGGCTGGGGTGTCGCGCACGTACGTGGTCGTCGCACGGAGCAGCGCGATGACCTGGAGTGCCCGCTCCAAGCGCCGTCCGGCATCCATGAAGTGCCAGCCCACGTCACGCAGCATGTTCTCCGCCCCCAGCCCCTGGATGGCCAGCAGGCCGTGGAGGATCTGGGCGATGTCACCCGACGGCGTGCCGGTGAGCCCGCCCACCGCGAACCCGCTGCGATCTGCCGGGTCGGCGGGTCTGACACGACGTTGCAAATCGGTGACCACCAGCCAGGTGTCGCCGGACAGTTGGTCGCGGACGGCATCGACGCAGTCCAGCAGCTTGCTGATCGCATCGGCGAGCGTGCCGGGGCGGGTCTCGTCGGAGGCGATCATCTCCAACTCGTCGTCGGGGTCGGCCAGGCGTTCCTGGCCACCCTCGCCGATGAAGCCCGGGTAGGTCGTGGTGATCTGCGTGAGGGCCTGGAGCAGCCCATGGATGCCCGCGATGCCGGGGCCGTCGACGGCGTCGTTGAACTCGGTCCGGCGGTCCTCGACCTCGCGGAGGAGCCGTGCCACCCCCTCGGCCCGTTCGGCGTAGCGGCCCAACCAGAAGAGATTCTCGGCAGCACGGGCCGGCATGCCGGCGGCCGGGATCTCGAGGTCGTCGGACTCCGGCGCGATCCAGAACCCGGTCAGCGTCTCGGGCTTGCCGGCGAGGACCCAGGTGTCCTTGCTCAGGGCGGCGGCGAAGTCCGACGTGATGGCGTCCGTCGTCACACCGTCGTCGCCCGAGGCAACCCGGGTGAGGCCACCCGGCATCACGGTGTAGCCGGCACCGTCGGCCACGGCGAAGGTCCGCAGGACCGACTGCCGAGGCACCACCCCGATGTCGGTCAGCGACGGGGCGGTGGCCAGCGGTCGCCGTTCCTGGGCGACCCACCGGTGTGGTGCCGCGGCGATGGCTGCGCGCAATGCCAGCAGCTGCCGCTCGTCGAGCAACGCGCCGACCAGCGGAGCGTCGGTGGCGTGCTGGCGGGAGGTGCGCCGGAACACCCACTCACTCGGTTCGGCCAGCGCCTCGGCGCGGTGGGCCGAATCGCCGCACCACAGGGATCGGGGCGCCGGCAGCCGCAGCGACTGGCCCAGCACGCGCTGGGCGATCGTCGGCAGGTAGGCCTGAAGTGCCGGGTTCTCGAGGACGCCGCTGCCAAGCGTGTTGACCACGGAGACGCGACCGCTGCGCACCGCCTGTCCGAGACCCGGCACGCCGATCAGGGAGTCGGGTCGAAGCTCCAGCGGATCACACCACTCGGCGTCCATGCGGCGCAGGATCACGTCGACGGCTTCGAGGTTGCCCAGGGAGCGCAGCCACACCCGCCCGTCCCGCACCACCAGGTCCGAGCCTTCGACCAGGGAGAGACCCAGCCGCGCGGCCAGGAAGGCGTGCTCGAAGGCGGTCTCGTTCCGCGAACCAGGTGTCAGCAGGACCGTCCGTGGCAGTCGGGTCTGGGCCGGTGCCACCTCCGCCAGCCCCTGCCGCAACGCGCGGAAGTACGGCGCAAGTCGCTGCACCTGGCTCTGGCGGTGGAGCTTCGGAAACACCCGCGACGTGACCACGCGGTTCTGCAGGGCGTAGGCAGCCCCGCTGGGCGCCTGGGTGCGGTCACCCAGGACCACCATGGCACCGCTGGCGTCCCGAGCCAGGTCCACGGCGTAGCTGAAGAGCTGGTAGGAGCCGGGCAGTCGGACGTCGGACTGCTGACGCAGGTAGCCCGGGTGGTCCAGCACCAGGACCGGCGGGATCAGCCCCTCCTCCAGCAGCCGACGCGGCCCGTACAGATCGGTCAGGATCAGGTTCAGCAGCTCGGCCCGTTGGACGACGCCGGACTCGATCTCGGCCCACTCCGATGCGTCGATGAGCAGGGGGAGGGGGTCCAACTGCCATCGCAGCCGCTCACCCGTCCGGGGGACGTGGTAGGTGACGCCGTCGTCGTCGAGGAGGCGGGCGGCCTCGGCCCGGCGGGCCCGCAACTCACCGATGGAGAGATCGGCGAGCGCTCGTCCGAGGTGTTCCCAGGGGGGGCGGATCGACCCGTCGGGGGCGAGCATCTCGTCGTGACCAACCTGCGGCGGGGCGTACGCGACGGTGCTCACGGCCTCACCACGGTGCTCTCCACCTGCTCGATGGTAACCATCTGGGTAGGCGAAGCCGCCTCCCCGAGCTGACGATCACCGGGGTCGTCGCAGGTCCAGCGTCCGGGGATACTCCCCGCCCTGAGCGGCGGCCATGCGATCCAGGTCCTCGATGTCGACCGGGCCGGGGGTGTGCCCGCGGGTCTCGAACCGGTTGACGCGCCGGGAGTCCGCCTCGACGGCGTTCACGGGCGGGTGGTCGTAGGCCAGACCGCCCTGGTGGACCACATGGTAGGTCGCACCACCCAGTGACCGGCGGTTCCACCGGTCGACGAGGTCGAACGTCAGCGGCGACTGGACGCCGATCGTGGGGTGCAGTCCCGATGGCGGCTGCCACGCCTTGTAGCGCACCGCTCCGACGGCAACCCCGTCGGTCGAGGTGGCGGTGAGCGGGACCGGCACGCCGTTGCAGGTGACGATGTGCCGCTCTGCCGTCATTCCGGTGACCGTGACCTGCATCCGCTCGACCGAGCTGTCGACGTACCGGGCCGTGCCACTGCCAGTAGCCTCCTCACCCAGCACCTGCCAGGGCTCGACGGCCTTGCGCAACTCGATCTCGACGTCGTCGACGACGGCGGTGCCCATGCGGGGGAAGCGGAACTCCACGAACGGATCGAGCCACGCGGCATCGAACGCGTAGCCGTGGTCCTGCAGGTCGGCGGCGACCTCGGCGATGTCGGCCGAGGCGAAGTGGGGGAGCAGGAACCGGTCGTGCAGCAGCGAGCCCCAGCGGACCAGCGGTCCGGCGTACGGCGACTCCCAGAAGCGGCTGACCAGTGAGCGGACCAGCAGCGACTGGACCATCGCCATCTGGGGGTGAGGCGGCATCTCGAATCCCCGTAGCTCCAGCAGTCCCAACCGTCCTCGTTCGGAGTCGGGGCTGTACAGCTTGTCGATGCAGAACTCGGCCCGATGGGTGTTGCCGGTCAGGTCGGTCAGCAGGTGACGGAGGGAGCGGTCCACCGCCCAGGCGGGGGGCTGGCCGTCGTAGGTGTCGGCCAGGCGGTCCAGTTCGGCGAACGCGGTCTCGAGCTCGTGCAACGTCTCGACCCGCCCTTCGTCGACGCGCGGCGCCTGCGACGTGGGACCGACGAACTTCCCGCTGAACAGGTAGGACAGGGACGGGTGGTGCTGCCAGTAGGTGATCATGCTGCGCAGCAGGTCGGACCGCCGCAGCAGCGGCGAGTCCGCGGGCGTGACCCCACCCAGGGTCATGTGGTTGCCGCCGCCCGATCCGGTGTGTGAGCCGTCCAGGTCGAACTTCTCGGTCCCCAGGCGCGCCTGGTGCGCCTCGGCGTACACCCCGTCGGTGATGCTCTCGAGCTCCTCCCACGAGGCTGCGGGCTGGACGTTGACCTCGATCACGCCGGGGTCGGGGGTGACCATCAGTGTGCGGAGCCGGGGGTCGCCCGGTGGTTCGTAGCCCTCCAGCACGACCGGCGTTCCGAGGTCCGCGACGATGTCCTCCACGACCTCCAGCACGTCGAGGCTGTGCTCCAGGTGGGTCAGGGGCGGGAAGAACACGTGGAGGCGTCCGTCGCGCCGCTCGACGCAGACGGCACTGAACGGCCCGTCGTCGATCGCCACCTGGTCACGGACGATCTGCTTCTGGTCGAGCGGCGCAGTACCGCCGGTGGGCAGTCGCCGCAGGGCCTCGCGCGGCTCGAAGCTGGACCGCTCCGGCTGGATGACCCCGTCGGACCAGCTCAGGCCCGGAAGGGGCAGCCGGAGCCCCATCGGGGAGTCGCCGGGCATCAACATCAGCCGGCCACGCCGGAACCGCCACGTCGCGGTCGCCCACTCCTCGCCGGTGTGGTGCAGCGGCACGGCGTACCCGACCGGGTCGGTGGAGCGGCGATCCAGGGCCTCGACCAGCCGGCGCCGCTCATCGGCGGCCACCTGTGCCGGGTCGGTCGGGTCGACGTCCACCTCGGGCGGAACGCCGATCGGCAGCGTCGCCTCCTTCCAGGCGCGATACAGCTCGTCCTCGAAGGCGGGGTGGACGTTGTCCTCGGGGACGCCGAAGGCCGCCGCGAGTCGCTCGGCGAGGCGTCGGGCGTCATCGGCCGCGGCGGAACCCGTGGCCCACGGGTCAGCAAGCAGCTCAGGGTCGCGCCACAGCTGTCCGCCGTCGGCGCGCCAGTGGATGCTGGTCTGCCACCGTGGCAGTGGCTCCCCGGGATACCACTTGCCCTGCCCGTGGTGGATGACGCCGCCCTCGGCGAACCGGTCGAACAGCCGATGTGACAGATCCCAGGCGCGCGCCTGCTTGTGCGGCCCGTCAGCGGCGGTGTCCCACTCGGCCGACGTCTGGTCGTCGATCGACACGAACGTGGGCTCGCCGCCCTGGGTCAGCCGCACGTCCCCCGCTTCCAGTGCGGCGTCGACGCTGCGGCCGAGCGCATCGATCGACTGCCACTGCTCCGGGGTGTAGGGCCGGGTGACGCGAGGGTCCTCGTGGATCCGGGCGACGGTGTTGGAGTGCTCGAAGACGACCTCCGCGTCGTCGACGGCGCCCTCGACGGGTGCGGCGCTGCGAGGCTCAGGGGTGCACGCGAGCGGGATGTGCCCCTCACCGGCGAACAGCCCCGACGTCGGATCCAGACCGACCCAGCCAGCCCCGGGGAGGAACACCTCGGTCCAGGCGTGCAGGTCGGTGAAGTCCGCTGCGGGGCCGCTCGGCCCGTCCAGCGACTCGACGTCCGCGGCCAACTGGACCAGGTACCCGGACACGAACCGCGCAGCCAGTCCCAACCGACGCATGATCTGGACCAACAGCCACCCGGAGTCGCGACACGAACCGAGCGCCTTCTCCAGTGTGGTCTCGGGGTCCTGGACGCCGGGCTCCATCCGCGTGGTGTAGGCGATGTCCTGTTGCAGCCGGCTGTTGAGGGCGACGAGGACGTCGATGGTCCGCATGCCCTCGTCGGCGTTGACCAGATCACGGGTGCGATCGTTCAGCCACTCGGTGAGCAGCGGTCCCGGCTCGTCGGCCTCCAGGTAGATCGCCAGGTCCCGCTTCAGCGCCGGGTCGTAGGTGAACGGGTAGGTCTCGGCCGTCTCCTCGACGAAGAAGTCGAACGGGTTGATGGTGGTCATGTCGGCGACGAGGTCGACGGTGAACTCGAGGGTGTCGGCCTTCGACGGGAACACCAGCCGACCCAAGTAGTTGCCGAAGGTGTCCTGCTGCCAGTTCAGGAAGTGCTCCTCCGGCTGGACCGAGAGTGAGTAGGCCAGGATCGGCGTTCGGGTGTGCGGCGCCGGTCGAAGGCGGACGATGTGCGGTCCGAACGCGACGGCGCGGTCGTAGCGGTAGGTGGTGCGGTGGGTGAGGGCGACGTGAATGGCCACGGGTGGCTCCTAGCAGGGGTGTGGCGGCAGCTGGTGAGACGGGTCAGACGGCGGTCTGCGCCTGGGTACCGAGCGGCATGATCTTGGGCAGGTCGTCGGGATCTCCGCTGAACCAGGTCGTCTGTGCCGCGTCGTGGACTCGGGCGAGCTGCGTCTGCAGGGTGTCCATCAGGGCGTGCAGCTCTCGACCGGAGAGGTCGGTGATGACCGCGTTGACCAGCGATGACTGCGCGTCGGCGCACGCCGCCATGGTGAGTTCGTGACGTGGCAGCTCGAGCAGTTCCTGGCTGAGCGCCGTCAGGTTGAACTCGACCGAGCGGGGGAACTGGTGGTCGCTGAGCAGGAACGCCAGCGCATGGGGGCCGTTGACACCGGCTCGGGCAACCCGCCGGAACATCTGCATGGCGGACAACGACCTGAGGACCGCCATCCAGGTGATGTCGGCGTAGGGGTTCTTGCCGTCGCCCACGCGGTAGCCGAGCAGCGTGGTGGCCTGGACGTCGATCACCCGGGTCGTCATGTCGGCACGTTCGAGGTGCCGGCCCACCTGGAGGAACTTGTAGGCGTTGTCGTGGCTCATGGTGCCGTCGAGCACGCCGCTGAGGGTCTGGCACTTCTCGATGATGTCGGTCAGCCACTCCAGCCGTGAGCGGCGGGGGACGGCGAGATCCTTGCTCCCCTGGGCGAACAGGTGCAGTCGGTTGGCGACCTCCCAGCCGGACCGGGGGAGCAGGGCCCTGACCGATCGCAGGTTCTGGCGTGCGGCGGCGATGCACTGCAACACCGAGCCCGGGTGGTGGGAGGAGGTCGTGAGGAACCGGACGATCTGGTGCTCCTCGGTGGCGGAGACGCCGTCGTCGTACCACTCGTCCTCCTCGACGAATGCGTCGGCCGAGCCGGTGACGGCGAGCATCGGCCGGAACCCCACACCCGCGGAGCTCGGCAGGTCCAGGAACAGCTCCGTCTGCGCTCGCACGAGACGCGCCGTGGCCTCGGCACGCTCGAGGTATCGACCGGCCCAGTAGACGTGTTCTGCGAGTCGGGAGAGGAGCATGTCTGGCCTAGCAAGAAGTTGGGGCGCCATCAGGCGTCGATACCCGCTGAGCATAGACATCACGCGTGACCGGCATGTTTCGCGGGGAGTTGACAACCCCCGTGGACGGCGAGGAGCCCTCATCGCATCACCGCCCCGGTCGCACTCGTGCGAAACCGGGGCGGCATGGAGTGGGCGGCTGGTTACGACCCGATGGCCGCGTCGAGGATCGAGTTGCTGATGGCGTCCACGCCACCGAGCGCGATCACCTCATCGGGGTCCACCCGATCGATCTCTGCGTCGACGATTGCTGGCAGGTCACCGTCGCCGGGCACGAGCAGGACCGGGCCGTCGGTCAGCGTGCCGCCGGCGACGGCATCGACGAAGCTGTCGGCGTTGGCCAGGTACACCACGTCGGCACCGTCGGGGAAGGCCCGATTGCTGATGGCGATGGCGGTCTCGATTCGAGTCGCGCCGTCCAAGCGACTCCCCGTCCGCTCGCCGCTCTCCGCGGTGAGGGCGGTGATGGTGACACGGTTGACAGTACCGGAGGTGTCGTGGACGACGGCGTCCAGATCCGCATCGGCCGCACCGATGATCGGGTGCGGGGTGATCACGCCGCCCTCGGCCAGGTCGGGATTGGACTCGCCGGTGCCCTCGTCGTCGCTGGACAGCCCGGTCAGTGCCTGGCACGGCGGGACGATGTCGGCGAAGTCCTCGGTGTTGACCTCGGTGCCGGCGTCGTAGGCGATCGTGTCGACGGTGACGGTCTCACCGGCAGCGGGGAGCGCCACGGAGTTCGCCGCAGAGAAGCCGTCGTTGGTGCAGATCTGCATCCACACCAGGGAGATCACGTCGGCCTCGACCTCCGGCGCGAGGACGGTGGTCAGGCTGGAGGCGAACATCTCCTCGCCGGGGGTATCCGGTGCCGGGATGGGACGTGGGTCCTCGCCATCGGTCAGGACGCCGGCCCGCTGGACGGCGTCGATCCCGTCGAGTGCCTCGAGCAGCGGCGTGTTGTTGCCGTTCTCGGCGACCTGTGCGATGCCCTCTGTGGCGGTGTCGCCGACGCTGAAGAGGCTGACGGCGTCATCATGGAAGGCGTAGACCGGCGGGGTGTTGGGCTGCCCGGCCGTCAGGTTCTCGACCGTGATCTCATACCCGGTGATCTCATCGTCCTGGGCCAGTGCGGGGAGGGCCAGTGAGCCGAGGGCCAACAGGCTGACCATGAGCATGGTCAGACGGCGAACGAGGGGCATCTTCATTGGGTTCTCCTTGACGAGGGCACAGGTGCCGGCGATGCGGCGAGAGGGGTCCTGTGCGACTGATGAGTAGAACGCTAGGAACGCAATTCAGACATTTGTCTTACGCAAGAATTACGCCGATCACTCAGCCCGGTGTCCTGCTGATTTGCGCAAAAGTTCCCTGCTCAGAGGGTTTTTTGGGCTGCCTGTGAGCCGCTGCTGGCGTCGATGATCCAGGTGTCCTTGCTGCCACCCCCCTGTGATGAGTTGACCACCAGCGAGCCTTCGGTGAACGCCACACGGGTGAGTCCACCCTGGGTGACGTAGGGCGCCGGGCCCGAGAGGATGAAGGGTCGCAGGTCCAGATGGCGTGGGACCACCTTGCCGTCCCGGAGTGTCGGGGCGGTCGAGAGTTGGAGGGTGGGCTGGGCCACCCAGTTGCGAGGATCGGCCAGCACCTGCTCGCGGATCTCGATCTTCTGCCTGGCCGTCGCCCGGGGGCCGATGAACAGGCCGTACCCGCCCGACTCGTTGGCGGGCTTGAGCACCAGGTCGTCCAGGTTCGCCAGCACGTGGCTGCGCTGGTCCGGGTCCGAGCAGAGGAAGGTCGGGACGTTGGGGATCAGCGGGTCGGCATCCAGGTAGAAGCGGATGATGTCGGGGACGTAGGCGTAGACGACCTTGTCGTCGGCCACGCCGGCTCCGGGTGCGTTGGCAAGGGCCACGTTGCCGGCGTGCCAGGCCCGCATCAGACCCCGAACGCCCAGGGCCGAGTCCGGTCGGAACGCCTCGGGGTCCAGGAACGCGTCGTCGATGCGCCGGTAGATGACGTCAACGCGGACGGGCCCCTCCACCGTGCGCATGAAGACGACATCGCCGTCCACGAACAGGTCGTTGCCCTCGACCAGGTAGGCACCCATCTCCTGGGCCAGGAAGGCGTGCTCGAAGTAGGCGGAGTTGTAGATGCCGGGGGTCAACACCACGATGACAGGTCGTTCCCCGTCCTGAGGTGAGAGCCCGGCCAGGGTGTTCCTGAGTGCGTTCGGGTAGCCGTCGACCGGGTGGATGTTGAGATCGAAGAAGGCCTCGCCCAGCACCCGCTTGGTGATGGCCCGGTTCTCCAGCATGTAGCTGACGCCGGAGGGGACCCGGAGGTTGTCCTCCAGGACGTACATGGTTCCCTCGTTGTCGCGGACCAGGTCCGAGCCGGAGATGTGCGCCCACACCCCGCCCCTGGGCTTCGCTCCCACGCACTCCGGCCGGAAGTTGGTCGAGGACTCGAGCACCTCGCGGGGGAACACGCCGGCGTCGATGATCCGCTGCTCGTTGTACAGGTCGTCGATGAAGGCGTTCAGCGCGGTGAGGCGCTGGATCAGCCCGTCCGAGACGGCCGACCACTCCTCGGTGGTGATGACCCGCGGGATGATGTCGAAGGGCCAGGCCCGGTCGATGTTCTCACCCTCGGAGTACACGGTGAACGTGATCCCCATCGCCTGGATCGCGAGCTCAGCGGCGGCCTGCCGGTCCTCGATGTCCGGACCGAGACCTTGGATGATCTCGGCCACCCGCTCGCAGCCCGGCCGGGGACGGCCATCGGGGGTCAGCAGTTCGTCCCAGCACTCGGGGCTCGCGTAGGCGCTCAGCATGTCCACCAGGTCTACTCGAACTGGCCGGCGAAGGCCGTCATGCCCTCCATCAACGCGTCCTCCGCCGGAGCGTCGAGCGGCGTGCTCGCCGCTGCGAAGGTGCTGCCCGTGACCACGTTGCTGGCCGCGTAGACCATCTGCCCGGTGTTGGTGAGGCTGCCGGTTCCGATCACGATCCGGCCGGTGTAGGGCATCGTGAACTCGATGCGCGCGTTGGGGGCGCCGCCCTCGTCGTTGCTCTCGGCCAGCACCTGGAGATCCTCCTCGGTCTCCGCGTCGTTGAAGACGACCATGAACGGGTCGGTGTCGTCGAACGTCGTCTGGCGGAGCTCCAAGACCAATTGGTCGCCCTGCGTCCCGTCGTAGGTGAAGAACTCGAACTCCTCCCCCTGCTGGTCGAAGACCTCCACGTCCTGCACGAAGACCGGCCACGGGTCGACCGCGACGAGGTACTCACCGGTGGAGTCGCCGAAGCCCGAGACGCCGAGGCAGTACTCGCCGGCAGGCAGCGTTGCGTCGATCACGCTGCCCGTCAGCACGCCGAGTTGCTCGTCGTCGTTCTCCGCCAACTGATTGCCGTCGGAGTCGAACAGCGTGGCGACCGGGTCCAGACCGTCACTCGTCGGACCGAACGGGTTGTTGGCTCGAATCCGGACTCGCGTCTCCTCAGCCAGGCTGAAGGTGTGGTACGTCGTCGAGCCGGCTACTTCCACGGTGCCGCCACCCTGCATGCCGACGGTCAGCGGGGTGCTCAGCTCACAGACCTGCTGGCCGGGCGGCTCGGGCCGTGGGTTGGCCAGGATCTGCAGTGACACCAGCGTCGGCCGAGGGTCGGCCAGCGTCGTGAACTCGAGGTTCGCGGCACTGACCACGTCGACATCGGGCTGCACCAGCAGGTAGTTGACCGTGTTGGTCACCTCCTCGACGACGCAGCTGACGCCCGGTCCCGGCTGCGACGGCCCGGAGGGAAGGAGCTCCCCGTTGCAGACGATCGGCAGGCCGTCCCGGTTGACCACGACCCCTTCAGGACCGCCGAGGGGCGGCGGTGGCGCAATCGGGCGTTCGTCGGTGACCCGGAGCACCCACTGGATGGCCAGGTCGGACAGGTCGGCACCGGCGGCATCACCGAGTGCTGCGAGATCGAACGAGGCTTCCGTCCCGGTTCCCAGCGCGAGCGGGATCCGTAGCCCGGAGTCGGTCTGGGAGTACACACCCCAGAGCACCTGGCCGACGCCGGTCGGCGGGGTGATCGAAGCCTCGCAGACGGCGTCCCGTGTGGTGATCACCTGGTCGCTGCCGGCAACCAGCACGTCCAGCCCGGGTGCGTCCTCCTGCTGGTACTGAGCGGTCACCGCGAAGGCCTCACGGCTGACGGGGGAGCCGCCGGGGGGTGTGCAGGTGATCGTGTCGTTCACGTACACGGGGGTGCGGGGCACGATGTCGCCGTAGGGCACCACACCGGAGGAGAGGAGGACCTGATCGGCCGTCCGGAACGGCGCACCCTCGGTCACGTAGGCGGTGCTGGTTCGCAGGACGGCACCCGCCTCGCCCTCGTAGGTGATGTTCAGCACGCAGGTGCTGGGTGGGAGTTGACTGGCCGCCATCACCTGGGCCTGACCGGCGGCGGTGACCTGGACCAACTCGGAGGGGGCCTCGATGCAGTTGCCGTCGAACAGCACCTCGGAGTCCGCTGCCTCCGCCGCCGGCGTCAGCGTCGCGGTGATCGGCTGGCCCGGCCGGATCACCTGGCCTCGGAGGGGGGTCATGCTGAGCAGCGGGTAGTCCGAGAGGCCCAGGGCCCGTCGTCCTTCGGTGCACGCCAACGGGTGGACGACACAGGTCACCGACAGGCCGTTCTCCTGGGCGAAGCCACTGCGCGACCCGACCGGCTCCAGGAACTCGCGGGTCTCCGGGAGCAGCCGGACCCCATCCGCCAGCAGGATCGGGGCTTCCAGCAGCGCCGCGCGTCCGGCGGCCGCGAACCCGCCGGCCCAGCCGTTCTCGCTGGTGCCGTCGACCAGGATGATGTGGTTCACGTCGGTGGCGTCGTCGGCGCCCTGGGCCTTGGCGATCTCCAGCGCCGTCTCAGCGCGGTTCTCACCGGCGATCCGCTCGGTGGAGATCCCCATGCCGTTGATCTGCCCCTCCACCGTCTGGGACAGCGCCGCGGTCCCACCGACGATCTGCACCTCGGTGATGTCGGACTCGGCCAGGTAGTCCATCGTGGCCGCCGAGAGCTCCTCGGTCGAGGACAGCAGGATCGGCCAGCCGTTGCGTGCGGCCAGTGCGCCGGCCCCGAGCGCGTCGGCGAACGCTTGCGTCGGGTTGTCCGGGTCGGCGGCGAACGCCCGGGCCAGGATTGCGGTCGTGGCGTTCGGGGCCTCGTTGCGGGCGATGTCGATCGCCGTCTCGACTCGGCTGCCGCCCTCGCGGCGGTTGACGGTCAACCCCTCATCGGTGAGTTGTGTCGTCACCTCGTTGCCGACGGCAGCAACCCCGCCCAGGATGGTTGCCGAGTCCGCACCAAGCCGATCGATCTGGGCCAGCACCCGGTCGCTGACCGGGCCGGAGCTGGGCACCAGCAGCAGCGGTGAGTTCGACTGCATCAGCCCGCCCGCCAGTGCGTCGGCGAAGTTGTCATCCCGACTGATGAGCACTCGCTCGACGTTGGTGAACTCGGTCTCCTCGGTCAGCCGGGCTGCGATCTCAGCGTTGGAGGGTGCCTCGTTGTCCTTGATGACCGACAAGTTGTTGTCGGACTGTGCGGCTGCGGGGGAGGCCGGAATGGCGAGCAGCGCGAACACGAGTGCCACGACCAGCAACGCCAGCGGGCCAGCCCGGAGAGCCCGAGAAGAGGTGCGAATCATGCGCTGCAGCCTAATCCTGCCGCGAGGCGCAAACCACCCGAGGTCGGCAGGCGTTACCGGCCCGTTAGCAGTGGGCGACCTCAGCCGAACCGACCGGTGATGTACTGCTGGGTCCGGTCGTCCTCGGGGTTGCTGAACAGCGTCTGAGTCGGGGCGTACTCGACCAGCCGTCCGGACCGGTGGTCCTTGCCGCTGGTGTCCTCGACGACCTCGGTGGTGAAGAACGCGGTCCGATCGCTCGCTCGGGCCGCCTGTTGCATGTTGTGCGTGACGATCACGATGGTGTACTCGTCCTTGAGCTTGGCCATCAGATCCTCGATGCGATGCGTCGCCACCGGGTCGAGGGCCGAGCAGGGCTCGTCCATGAGGATCACGTCGGGCTCGACCGCGATCGCACGGGCGATGCACAGCCGCTGCTGCTGTCCACCGGAGAGGCTGTAGCCGCTCTCGTCCAGCTTGTCCTTGACCTCGTCCCACAGCGCCGCGCCCCGCAGCGACTTCTCGACGATGTCGTCCATGTTCTCCTTCATGCCCTGGGCACGAGGTCCGTAGGCGACGTTGTCGTAGATCGACTTGGGGAAGGGGTTGGGCTTCTGGAAGACCATGCCGACACGTCGCCGCACCTCGACCGGGTCGACCTCGTCGGCGTAGAGGTCGTTGCCGTGATAGGTGATCGTGCCCGTCATGTGCGAGGAGGGGATCAGGTCGTTGGTCCGGTTGTAGGCCCGCAACAGCGTCGACTTGCCACAGCCCGAGGGACCGATGAACGCCGTGATCTCGTTCTCGTAGATGGTGAAGTCCACCTCGCGGATGGCCGGTACGTCGCCGTAGAAGATCGTGACACCGGCGGTCTCGAAGACGGCAGGACGCTCAGGGAGCGGATCACGCTCGTCCAGGTCCAGCTCCGGCGCGAGATTGGTCGTGATCGCGGTCGACTGCTCGGTCTCCTGAGCTGCGGCCTGGTTGATGTCGGTCATGATCAGTATTCCTTGGTGTATCTGTTGCGGAGGTAGATGGCGATGGAGTTCATGCTGAGCAGCAGGACCATCAGGACGATGATGCCTGCGGCAGACACCTCGATCTGGAACTCCGGCTGGGGGCGCTTGACGAAGTCGAAGACCTGGATCGGCAGTGCGGTGTAGCGATCGGTGACGCCCCACGGCACGTTGTCTGCCCGGCGGCTGAACACCGCTCCCGCGACCAGGATAGGAGCGGTTTCGCCGATGGCTCGGGACAGCGCAAGAATCGTGCCGGTGAACACGCCGCTGATCGCGGCCGGCAAGGTGATCGTGAAGGCCACCTGGATCGGGGTGGCACCCAACGCGAGCCCACCATTGCGCATCTCCTGTGGGACCGCCCGCAGAGACTCCCGCGCGGCCACGATGATCACCGGGAGGATCAGCAGGCTCAGCGTGATCGCGCCGACGATGAGTGAGCGGTCGAAGCCGAGGATGCCGACGAAGATGCCGAAGCCCAGCAGCCCGTAGACCACGGAGGGGACGCCGGCGAGGTTGTTGATGTTGGCCTCGGCCGCCCGCGTCCAGCGGTTCTGCTCGGCGAACTCCTCCAGGTACAGCGCGGCCGCGACTCCGATGGGGAAGGCCATCAGTGCCACGAGCACCATGAGGGACAACGTTCCGGTGATGCCGGCCCGGACCCCGGTCTCCTCGGCGAATCGGGAGGTGTACTCGGTGAACAGGGTGGCGTTAACCCGTCCGGCGCCGTCGGAGACGATGTCGATGAGCAGCCAGGCCAGGACGATGACGCTGACGATGGTCGCGATCAGCAACCCGACTTCGAACCGCCGCGCTCGTGCGCGCTTCTTCGGGCTGGACTGCAGGTCGGGGCTGGTGTCGCTCTCGCGCTGCAGCAGGCTTGCGGGGCTTGACATCAGTACGCCTCCCGGAAGCGGCGGACGAAGCGTTGGGCGGCGATGTTCAGGCCCAACGTCATCAGGAACAGAGTGGCCCCGACCGCGAAGATGGACTCATACGTCACGGAGCCGCGTGGCGCCTCACCTTGTACGGCCTGGACGATGTAGGAGGTCATGGTCTGGACCTGCTCGAAGGGGTTCAGCAGGCCGAGGGCCCCGTCCGAGAGGTCCCGGGGGAGGTTGCCGGCCGCCAGCGCGACGATCATCGTCTCGCCCACCGCCCGGCCCATGGCGAGGATGATGGCCGCCACGATGCCGGAGAGGGCGGCGGGGAAGATCACCTGGGTGACGACCTGTCGCTTGGTGGCGCCCAAGCCGTAGGCGCCCATCCGAAGGCTGTCGGGGACGGCGCTCATCGCGTCCTCCGAGAGCGAGGCGATCGTGGGGACGATCATGATCCCCATCACGATCCCGGCGCTCATTGGGTTGAAGAAGTCGACCGTGCCCTCACCGAGGATGCTGCGGAGCAGCGGCGTCATCGCCGTCAGCGCGAAGTACCCGAGCACGACGGTGGGGACCCCGGCCAGGACCTCGAGCGTCGGCTTGAGGATCTTGCGGACCCGCGGCGCGGCGTAGTCGGCCAGGTAGACCGCCGAGGCCAGCCCCAGGGGGATGGCCACGACCATGGCCACGAGCGTCACGATCAGCGTTCCGTGGATCAGCGGGAAGATGCCGATCTGGAACGCGTCGCTCTCGGGGGAGCTGAACGGCCGCCACGCCGTGTCGGTCAGGAAGGACACGAACGACACCTCGGTGAAGAAGAAGAACGCCTCTTCGAAGAGGATGAAGACGATGCCGACGGTCGTGAGGATCGAGAGGTACCCAGCTGCTCGCAGCAGCCAGAAGATGATCGTCTCGCCGACCCGGGGTGACTGCTGTGTCAACGGGTTGGACTTGGTGACAGAACTCAACGGGTGTCCGCTCCTTCGGGTTGCCTGCCGTAACACGCGGCGACGCCCGGATCTTAGCCATCCGGGCGTCGTCGTAGTTGTCGGCGAGGTGAACTTTGGCTAGGCGCCCAGTTGCTCCTCGACGGTTGCGGTCGCCTCGTCGATCACCTCTTGCGGGGCCGGCACGTAGCCGACGTCCTCGATGACGTCGTTGACGGTGTCGAGGTAGAAGGTCACGAAGGCCTCGACCTCGGGGCGGGTCAGCGCCTCGTTGTTCACGTAGATGAACAGCGGGCGGGTCAGGCCGTAGCTGTCGTCCTGGGCCGTCTCGACGGACGGAGCGACGCATCCGTCGCCGGCGTCGTACTCGATGGCGGCCACGCCGTCGGGGTTGTTGGTGAAGTAGGCGAAGCCGAAGTAGCCCCAGCTGCCCGGCGTGCCCTGGACGCCCTGGGCGATGACGTTGTCGTCGGCCGAGGCGTTGTAGTCCTGACGGGGCTCCTCGATCTCGTTGGGCTCGAGGATCGTCTCGTTGAAGAAGTCGTAGGTGCCCGAGTCCGCGTCAGGCGCGAAGATCTCGATCGGCTCGTCGGGGAAGTCGGAGTTGACCTCGCTCCAGGAGCTGACGCCGTCGGGGCCCCAGACGCTGACCAGCTCATCGGTGGTCAGGCAGGTCAGGAACTCGGTGGCGGGGTTGGTCACCATGGTCAGGGCGTCGGTGCCGACGCGGACCTCGGTGAACTCGATGCCGTTCTCCTCGCAGAGCTCCACCTCATCGTCCTCGATGGGACGGGAGGCGTTTGAGATGTCGGTCGAGCCCTCACCGCAGAAGCGCTCGAAGCCACCACCGGTGCCGCTGACACCGAGGTTCACGGTGACGTCCGGCGCCTCAGAGGCGAACTCCTCGCTGATGGCATCGGTCAGGGGTGCGACGGTGGAGGAGCCGTCGATCTCGATGCTGCCGGAAGGCGCGTCGCCGCCGTCGTCGGCAGGCTCCTCGTCCGCCATGGCCTCGTCGTCCGTAGCTTCTTCATCCATGGCCTCGTCGTCGGCAGCTTCCTCGTCCGCGGCCGGCTCTTCGGCCTCCTCAGCGGTGTCGTCGGCTGCCGCCTCGTCGTCGCCGTCGTCGTCGGAAGCACAGGCGGTCGCCACCATGGCCAGCAGGGCCAAGATCGCAAGCAGCGTGCGAAGGTTCGTGCGCATGTTGTCGTCGTCTCCTAGGTCTGTGAAAGCCACTACCGATGTAGTTGGCTTGACTCCGAGCCTGCGGTGCTTGTCTGGCCGAACCCCGTCATCCAGGTTGATTGCGGATGAACAACGGTGACGGCGCCGGTTTCCCACCGCGGCTGGGCCACACCCTGGGGTGGGTACTTGGCCTTCGACGAACGAGCGAGTTAACGCCGGATGAACTCGAACCGGGCGATTGACTCATCGGTGACCACCCGGACAGGGCGGCGGAGACCTCAGCCGTCTGCCTCCGAGCCCTGGCGAGACCCGAGGATGCTGCCCGCGCCCCAGGCGTTGAAGATGCCGACGCCGGAGGCCCGCATGCCTCGTTTGCGGAGCGACGCGTCGTGTGCGTCGACGACGACCGTGCCGGCGACCAGATCGTGGAGAGCGCGACCCGTGGCGTCCCAGCCACTTGGCAGCAGGAGCACCACCCAGACCGCAATGGGGACCCAGAGCGGGAGCGCCAGCGCAGCAGTCAGGGCGACCGGTCCCCACCGGAGGGCCCAGCGAACGAGGGCTGAGCCCCATCCCACCTGACGTCGGCCCTCCTGAACCACTCGGAGGGAGGCCATGGCCTTGCCTGGCGTCCGCCCGATCGTGGCTTCCAGCGGCAGGTAGATGACGGCCGCCAGTCCGGCCGCGGTGGCCAGCCAGAGCGCCCAGCCCGACGCCAGTCCCAGACCTTCGGGAAGAGCTGCCAAGGCCGCCAGGATGAATACGTCAACGGCACCCGCGAGAAGACGAGCCATATCGTGACCGTCGCCGGGGCAAGGGGTGCCGCAAACCTCACGACGCGGGTCAGGCGCCGGGGGCGATGTGGGCGTCATCCGTCGATGGCGCCCCACCCTCCAAATCCCACGCCGCGGCGAGCGCGGCCCGTCGTCGTCGGTCGACGGCCAGCGCTCCACTGGCGCTCGCCAACTCGAGTGCGGCGATCAGCCACTCCCACCGCTGCTCGTGAGACAGGCCCGCTCGTGACCGTCGCTGTGCCTCGGCCAACCCGTCCCAATCCCAGGGCAGCCGCTCAGCCATCGGTGGCCTCCGTGTCGCGGGCACCGACCGCGGCCTCGAGGGCGGCAATGTCTGCCAAGTCCTGCGGGCGTGCGGCTGCCCGCTTCATGGTGATCAGGTGCTCTACCGAGGCGACAGGGACGGAGGTCGCTCTGACCACGATGTCATCGGCCTGCTCACTGAGCTCGGCCCACGTGATCGGCTCTTCCGCGAAGATGTCGACCTCTCGACGAGGATCCGACGGGTCGTGCAGGGAGAACACGGTCATGTTGCGGTCAGCCACCCAGCTTGCTCTCGTGGCATCGTCGGCAAACGACGCCGCCGGAACCGGAAGCCGAGGCACCAGCCCCTGATCCTCCAGGGCGGAGAGGGCTCGCAGGAGGTTTCTCTGTTCGAGCCGAGCGACCAAGTCCAGGTCCACGGTCATTCGCGGATGTCCCCGCAGGACAACCGCAACGCCTCCGACGACGACGAAATCCACGTCGGCGTCGCGGAGCGCCTGGACGATGGCGAGGAGCGGGTCCACGTCTGAAGCCTACGGGCTACGGCGTGGACCTGACGGCCAACCGGAGGGCTCAGGCGGAGATGCTCACGCGGAGATCGTCAGACCGTCCTCGCCGACGTCGACCGTCACCACCTGGCCGTCGTCGATGTGGCCGTCCAGCAGTGCCAGGGCCACCCGGTCCTCCAACTCCTTGCGCAGGACGCGCTTCAGCGGTCGCGCCCCGAACACGGGGTCGAAGCCGCGGTTCGCCAGCCAGTCCTTGGCAGCATCGCTGACCTCCAGGCCCAGGTCGCGCTGGGTGAAGCGCTCCCGCACGCGGTTCAGCTGCACGTCCACAATCCGGCGGAGCGACTCGCGGTCCAGACGGTCGAAGACCAGGATCTCGTCCAGGCGGTTGAGGAACTCGGGGCGGAAGTGCCCCCGAACCTCGGCCATGACCTTCTCGTTCCTGACCTCCTGGGTCTCGGTGGGGTCCAGGATGAACTGGCTGCCGAGGTTGGAGGTCATGATCACGACGGTGTTGCGGAAGTCAACGGTGCGACCCTGCCCGTCGGTCAGTCGACCGTCGTCCAACAGTTGCAGCAGTGCGTTGAAGACGTCGGGGTGGGCCTTCTCCACCTCATCGAGCAGGACGACGGAGTACGGCCGGCGCCGGACGGGCTCGGTCAGCTGACCCCCCTCGTCGTACCCGACGTAGCCAGGGGGCGCGCCGAGCAGACGGCTGACGGTGTGCTTCTCACCGAACTCACCCATGTCGATGCGGACCATGGCGCGCTCGTCGTCGAAGAGGAACTCGGCCAGCGCCCGCGCCAGCTCGGTCTTGCCCACACCGGTGGGGCCGAGGAAGAGGAAGGAGCCGAGGGGCTGGTCGGGGTCGGCCAGTCCGGCACGGGAGCGGCGCACCGCGTCGGCGACGGCCTGGACGGCCTCGTGCTGACCGACGACCCGCTGGCCCAGGTGCTCCTCGAGGTGGACCAGCCGCTCCTTCTCGCCCTCCATCAGGCGGTCGGTGGGGATCCCGGTCCACTTGCCGACGACCTGGGCGATGTCGCTGGCCTCCACCTCCTCCTTCAGCAGCCCTCCGTCGGCCTGCAGCTCGGCCAGGTCGGCGGCTGCCGCCTCGACCTCGGTGTTCAGCTGGGGCAGACGGCCGTACTCGAGCTCACCGGCGGTGGCGTAGTCACCCTCGCGCTTGGCCCGCTCGAGCTGGGTGCCAAGGTCCTCGATGGCCTTGTTCAGCTCACCCACCTTGGCGATGGCGGCCTTCTCTGCCTCCCACTTCGCAGTCAGGGTCCCGAGTTCACCCCGCAGGGACTCCAGCTCATCGGCGATCTCGGCCAGCCGGTCGGCGGCGGTCTCGTCTCCCTCCAGCGCCGCACGCTCGATCTCGAGCTGCTTGACCCGGCGGTCGAGCACGTCGATCTCGGCCGGCATCGAGTCGATCTCGATCCGCAGTCGGCTGGTGGCCTCGTCGATCAGGTCGATGGCCTTGTCGGGCAGGAACCGGTCGGTCAGGTAGCGGTCGGAGAGTCGGGCGGCTGCGACCAGCGCAGCGTCGGTGATCCGGACGCCGTGATGGACCTCGTAGCGCTCCTTCAGTCCGCGCAGGATGGCCACGGTGTCGTCGAGCGACGGCTCGCCGACGTGGACCGGCTGGAAGCGCCGCTCCAGGGCCTTGTCGCCTTCGATGTCGGCGTACTCGGCGAGGGTGGTTGCACCAACCATGCGCAGCTGCCCGCGCGCCAGCATGGGCTTGAGCATGTTGCCGGCGTCCATGGACCCCTCGGCCTTGCCGGCTCCGACGATGGTGTGGAGCTCGTCGATGAAGGTGATCAGCCGGCCCTCGGAGGCCTCGATCTCAGTCAGCACCGCCTTCAGGCGTTCCTCGAACTCGCCGCGGTACTTGGCGCCAGCGATCAGCGCCCCCATGTCGAGGGCGACCAGCCGCTTGTCCTTCAAGCCTTCGGGGACGTCACCGTCGACGATGCGCTGGGCAAGCCCTTCGACGATGGCGGTCTTGCCGACGCCTGGCTCGCCGATGAGGACCGGGTTGTTCTTGGTGCGACGGGACAGCACCTGGACGACGCGGCGTATCTCCTCGTCGCGGCCGATGACCGGGTCGAGTTTGCCGTCCTCGGCGGCAGAGGTGAGATCGGTGGCGTACTTCTCGAGCGCCTCGTAGGTCCCCTCGGGGGTGGCGGAGGTGACCCGCTGGTTGCCCCGCACCTCCTTCAGGGCACCGAGGAGGGCATCCCCCTCGATCCCGATCTCACGCAGTGCTTTGCCGGTCGGCCCCTTCTCGGCGGCCAGGGCGAGCAGGAGATGTTCGGTCGAGGTGTACTCATCCCCCATGGTCTGTGCAGTGGATTCGGCGGCGTCCAGCACCTTGACCAGCTGACGGCCGATGCTCGGGCGGGAGGTGGCACCACGGGCGGCCGGCATCGCGGCGATGCGCTCCTCGGCCAGTCGACGGACCTGGGTCGGCGTGATCTGCAGTCGGTCGAGGATCGGCGTGACCGGCCCTTCGGTCTGGCCGATGAGGGCAAAGAGGAGGTGGGCAGGGCCGACATCGGGGTTGCCTCGGTTGGCGGCATCTGCGGCGGCGGCCTCCAGAGCCTCACGAGACTTGAGTGTGAAGCGCTCAATGTTCATAGTGAGAATAGTAGCAGACCTGAGCGTGAGGCGCTCAGATCCGATAACTCATCCCGTGCGATGGCGTTGTTGCCCGTCGGGTACAGCTAGGGGGTATGGACGTCGTGCTCCCGGACCACATCAGTGCGCTGGCGGAGGAGGTGCTCTGGCCTGCCGCGGATGATGTCGATCGGGGTGTGCTCCCCGTCAGCAAGCAGCTCGACCGGTTGGCGTCGCAGGGGCTGTACGGTGCCGCGTTGCCGCTGCAGGCCGGCGGGCTGGGACTGTCCGAGCACGGGTTCAGGCGGACGGTCGAGGTCTTGGCAGGCGCGGATCTGACGGCCGCGTTCGTCTGGATCCAGCATCAGGGTGCGGCCAAGCGGGTCCTGCGCTCGTCCAACGAGGCGTTGCGAGACCGCTGGCTGGGAGACCTCGCCAGCGGGCGGGTTCGCGCAGGCGTCGCCGTCGGCGGGGTGCGTCCACCGACGCCCACCCTGGTCGCTCGCCGTGACGGGTCTGCGTGGGTGCTCGACGGGACGATTCCGTGGGTGACCGGCTGGGGCCTGATCGACGTCGTGCTGATCGCGGCGCGCGTGATCGATGACGCCGGTACCGGATCTGCCGAGCAGGACGTGGTGTGGCTGTTGGCGGATGCACCCCAGCCGGTTGGCGACACCACCACACAGATCGATCTCGACGTGCCGACGATGACGGCCAGCCGCTTCCAGTTGGTGGCGTTGGACCACACCCGTTCGGCGTCGGTGCAACTGGACGGCCATCGTGTTCCTGGGGACCGCCTCGTGGCTCGGCAAGGCCCCGAGGAGTGGGCGGCGGCCGACTCGGCTGGCTTGCGCACCAACGGCTCGCTCTCCCTGGGCTTGGCGGAGCGGTGCCGCCTGCTGTTGGAGGGGGAGGAGCCGGCGCTCAGCTCCGCGATCGAGCAGAGCCGGCACGCCCTCGATACGGCCGAGGTCGAGGACCTGCCTGCGGCTCGGGCGACCGCCGGCCTTGTGGCCTGGACGGCTGCCGGACGTCTGCTGGTGGCGCGTGGGGGACGAAGCGTTGCCCTGCAGGACTCCGCCCAGCGCTTGGCCCGCGAGGCGATGGTCCTGCAGGTCTTCGGCACCCGTCCGCCCATCACCCGGGCCCTGCTCGAGCAGTCAGCCGCCGCACTCGACGCGACCGTCAGCATCACCGGGTAGCGGCGGGCGTCCTCCCTCCTCAGATCCGGTCAGGCGATCCGCACCCGGAGGACGCCGTCGTCCGCGGCCACCAAGATCTCGCGCAGGTCGCTGACCCGTGCCACCGGAGTGGTGTCCCACTCCGCGGAACCGACGGCCAGGACCCGGGCGCCGGCTGCCGCTCCGGAGGCACCACCAGCTCGCGAGTCCTCCAGGACCAGACACCGGGCGGGGTCGCGACCCAGCGCTGCGGCCCCGGCCAGATAGGGCTCGGGATCGGGCTTGCCCCGCGTGACGTCATCAGCGGTGATGGTGCTGTCTGGCGCTGGGATTCCTGCCGCGGTCCATCGCGCCAGCGCGAGTCGTCGGGAGGCCGAGGTGACGATGGCCCAGCGGTCACCGGGGATCGAGTTGACCACGCTGGCGGCACCCGGAATGGCGGCGGTGTCGACGGCGCGCTCCACCTCGAGGTCCTCGAGCCGAGCCACTGCCCGCGACAGCCGCTGGCCGTCCAGATGCTGAGCCAGGGTCTGGGCCGCCGGCACCCCGGCGAGCTCCGGGGTGAGGGCCGCGAAGTCGAGAGCGAACTCGGCAGCCACCGCGGTCCAGGCCTCTCGGACCTGGGCGTGGGAGTCCACCAGCACGCCGTCGCTGTCGAACAGGACTGCGTCAACCGTGAGTTCGAGCACGGCCACACCGTACGGTCGGTCGACTCTCGGTACACGGGCGTGCTGGCTTCACACGGGCGCGTGTCCAGCTACCGGTACGCGCCGCGCCGAGCGTCCGGTGTACCGAAAGTCGCGGGGCACCGAGCTTCCCGTGCACCGAAAGTCGCGCTGTACCAAGAGTCCCCACCGACGCGGGGTCCGGCGCCGGGCGGAGCGCGCCCGGTGTGGTTGACTCCCGGCCATGACGGACTCCTCGCTCCTGGACGACCTGCGACCCGCGCTCGAGGACGGCTTCCCCTTCCTCACCAACATGGGGCTCCGACTCGATGCGATCGAGCCGGGCTACTGCAAGATGACGGCACCGCTCGAGCCCAACGTCAACCACATCGGCACGATGTACGCGGGCGCCCTGTTCACGCTGGCGGAGGTACCGGGCGGGGCGATCTTCCTCGCCACCTTCGACGCGCAGGCCTACTACCCGATCGTTCGCAGCATGGACATCCAGTTCCTCAAGATGGCGAGGACCGACATCTCCGTCGAGGTGCGGATCGGTCAGGACGAGGTCGACCGAATCCAGGCCGAGGCGAACGAGCACGGCAAGGCCAACTACGACTGGACCTGCGAACTGGTCGACACCGACGGCGTTGTCGTCGCGCGGACGACGAACCACTACCAGCTACGCCAGCACGGGATGTGACGGCTCGAGTTCCACCAGCGGTGTGTGCGCGAACTCGCCACCGCGGCGACACCACGACTCCGCGATCAGTCGCTCCGCCTGTGGCAAGCGCCCCAGACAGATCCGTGCTGGTCGGGCGGTCATCCCGTGCCGCATCTCGAAGCCGGAGGGCAGCGGTTCGAGGCGGACGTCCCGCTCCGGCAGCTCCGCCAGCTCGGGTGAGGTGATCGAACCGAGCACCAGGGTCCACGGTGCCGGTGCGGCGACGTCCGCCGTCATCACGCGGTTGCGGACGAGTCCGATCAACGCGATGACGAGCAGCGCCACGGCGGCGCCCCCGACCAGCGGGCCAACCGCGGGACCGTCCGCCACCAGGGGCAGACCGGCGACCGCCACGGCAGAGCCAGCGGCGCGGGCCGACGCGGACCACGCGAGAACACCGGTCACAGCGGTCGGGGCAGTGCGCTCGGCCAGGTCAGCGTCCATGACCCCCTCGAAGGCTGATAAGCCGACACCGGCCAGCAGTTGGGCGAGGAGGAGGCCGGCAAGGCTGTGCCCGGCCAGCGGCCAGCCGACGACCATGAGCGCGGCGACACCACACCAGACCACGACGGGTGACTGCCGGCGACCCGAGACCTGCCCGGCCAGGACCGGGCCGCAGAGCGAGCCGATGGTGTAGGCCAGCAGCGCCGGCCCCACGGCGGCCTGCCCATGCAGGACGGCGGCGAGTCCGACGGCCAGCAGGGTCGGCCCGGTGGCGAGCGCCGCCAACAGACCACCGGTCGCGAGCAGGCGACGGTGTGGCACACCACCCAGAGGCGCGCGCCGCTGCCGAGGCGTCCGAGCCCCGGACGCCACCACCATCGTGGGCACCAGGCTGAGGCTGTACACCAGCAGCACACCAGGGCCGAGCCACCCCCAGGGACCAACCCCCGGCGTCAGACCCAATCCCTCGACCTGGGGCAGGGCGGCGGCCAGGAAGGCACCGCCCGACTCCGCGGCGGCGATGCCGGCGGTGTAGAGCGAGAGACCTCGGGCGCCGTCTCCCGCCGCTCCGACCTCGGCACGCATACCGGCGAACCCGATCCACGCCACCACGCTGGACAGCCCTGCACACACCAAGATGACCACCAGTGGCGCCCCACCGATAACGGCAGCAAAAAGCAGCGTGCGGGTCAGCGCCTCGACCCCGGCCGTCCATCGCAGCAGCGCCCGTCCGTCGAGTCGGGAGCTCACGACACCCGTGAGGGGCGCGGCGGCGATGATCCCGACGAACATCGCGCCGTTGAGCAGACCCAGGGCGCCGAGGCCCTTGGTCGCCACCACGTGCAGCGACAACGTGGTCCAGCCGATCGCCAGGCCCAACGAGTCGACCAGCCCGGCAGCGAGGACCACCCGACCTCGACGCGACAGCGGCCCTGACCCACGCATGGCTACCCGACGAAGACCGTCGCGGGAGGTCCGAAGCCGTTGAAGCTGGACGCGTAGCTCAGGGAGTAGGCACCAGCACCGCCGATGTAGAGCTGATTGCCCGCCTCGATCGTCGAGGGGAGCATCTCCCCGTAGAACATCGTGTCCGAGCTGTCACAGCTCGGGCCCGTCACGGTGAAGGGGAGGCGTGGAACCACCCCGTGGTCGGGCCGCGAGCTCCAGATCGGGAACTTCCAGGCGTTGTTCGTCTGCAACGACTCCATCAGCCCGTTGTAGGCCCCGACGTCCAGGTACAGCCAGTTCTCGCCAGCCCGGACGTCGCGACCGAGGACGGTCGCCACCATGACGCCGGCCTCGGCGACGAGGTGTCGTCCGGGCTCAGCTGCGATCAACGTCGGCCGGTAGGGCAGGAGCTCGTCGATGGAGGAGGTGACCATGCGGCCGATGTCGCCGATGCTCGGGACGCCGTCGCCGTAGTCCGCCGGGAAGCCACCACCGATGTCCAGCATCTCGATCTGAATGCCCTCTGCCGCGAGGTCCGTCATCAGATCGCCGGTGACGCCGATGGCCGCGGCCCAGGCCAACGGGTTCACGCACTGCGATCCGACGTGGAACGTCAGTCCGTACGGCTGCAGCCCGACGCGCTGCGCCTCGCGCATCAGGATCAGGGCCTTGGCCGCCTCGGCACCGAACTTCCGGGACAGCGGGAACGAGGCCGAGGAGTCGTCGACGCGGAGACGGATGTAGACAGCCGCGCCCGGCGCCAGCGTGGCGAGCTTCTGGATCTCGCCACCGGAATCCGCGGCGAACCGCCACAGCCCCGCGGCGTGTGCCGCCTCGATGTGCGCCGGCGGCTTGACCGTGTTGGAGTACAGGACCCGTGCCGGGTCGATGCCCAGTCCGATGAGGGTCTGCAGTTCGGGGAACGACGCCACCTCGAAGGAGGATCCCTGGGCGGCGAGCGCCGAGATCACCTCCGGCGACGGGTTGCACTTCATGGCATAGAAGGGCTGCACGCCCGGCATCGCCTGGAGCAGCCGCGTGTACCGATCCCGAATCGTGTTCAGGTCGGTGGCCAGGAAGGGCGTGTCGCGGCCGAGCCCCTTGAGGACGCGGGGGCCGAGGTTTGCGGGCCATGGCGACGGTATGTCCTGGCGGCCGCGCCGAATGAGTGAGTGGGCGTCAGTACGGTCGCTGAAGAGGGTTCTCATCGAGGTGGTTTCCTGCACATAGGGCATGGCGGACTGCGGATGACCGACTACCTGGTGACTGCACACTCTGTAGTCGAACCCTCTGATTGTCGGAACACTCTCCGTGATCTTTAGCATCGATTCAGTGGGCTGAACCGAACCTCAAGGCCGCAGATCATGGGCCGATACTCGATTCCATGCAGTCACTGAAGGTAATGATGCGCGGGGGTCCACTTGAACGTCTGATTACTCTCTGCGCTGTCGCGTGGATTGTGGTCCTGTTGTCCGTCGATGATCCCGGCACCGCCCAGCTGATCAGCAACCTCGGGTTGGCCTCCGCTGCCCTGACCGCGGCGGCTGGAGCCGCCTGGACGGCGTCACGCTGTGACCGCGAGGTCAGGTCCTTCTGGGCCTTCCTCGCCGCATCTGCGTTCTCCTGGGGCGTCGGACAGTCGATCTGGACCTACTTCGAGTCGGTGTCGGGCCTCGAACTGCCCTTCCCCTCCCTCGCAGACGTGGGCTACCTGGGCGCCGTCCCGCTGGCCGTCATCGCCATGCTGTCGCTGCCCAGCGGCACACCGACGCTGGTCGGTCGCTGGCGGACGGTCATCGACGGGGCGATCGTGGCCCTCTCCCTGCTCGGCATCAGCTGGGAGCTGATCTTGGGCGACCTGTTCCGCTCCGCCAGCGGCACGCTGCTCGAGACCATCATCAGCCTTGCCTACCCCCTGGGCGACATCATCAGCGTGACCATCGTGGCCTACGTCATGTTGCGGGCCCGTGAGACCAACACCCACCCGCCGGTCCCACTCGGTCTGGTCGGCCTGGCGCTGATCGCGATCGGCGTGGCCGACAGCGGCTTCACCCTGATGACGGCCGCCGGGACCTACGCCTCGGGCTCGGCCATCGACATCGGCTGGTGCCTGGGGTACGTGCTGATCCTGATGGCCTCGCGTGTGGCACTGCACTCGACCACCACCGACGACGAGGTCAACTCCGAGCACGCCTACGACTCCGACAGCCCGGGCAGCATGCTGATGCCGTACGCAGCACTGCTGCTGCTGGTCCTGGTCGGCATTGTCTCGCTGATCGACACCGGTGCGCTATCGCCGTTCGTCACCTCGCTTCGGACCGGCATCCTGATCCTGATCATCGTCCGGCAGTTCCTGGCCAGCCGGGAGCTGAGCGTCGTGCGCCGCGCCATCAGGGAGCGCACCGACGAGCTGTACGCCATCCGGCACCGCTACGAAGGGCTGGCCCTGCACGCCAGCGACGTCGTCGCGATCGTCGATACGCGCACCCGGGTGTCCTACGTCAGCGGGTCCATCAAGACGGTCTTCGAACACGACCCCGACGAGGTGCTGGACCGGCCGCTCACGGACCTGCTCCGCGAGGACTACGCCCAGACGTTGACGGCCGCCGTGGGTCAGGCGGCGGCCGAGGCGCAGGGCACTCGGACGGTCGAGGTGGAGGTGGCCCACAGCCTGGGGACCCGATGGGCCGAGATGACCGTCACTAACCAGCTGGACAACCCCCACATCAATGGTCTGATCGTCAACTGTCACGACGTCAGTGAGCGCAAGATCCTCGAGGAGCAACTGCTCCACCTGGCCTTCCACGACTCCCTGACCGCGCTGGCCAACCGCCCGCTGTTCAAGGAACGGGTCGAGGAGGCGTTGAAGGCCGACTACGGCGGGAAGCGCGTCGCGGTGCTGTTCCTCGACCTGGACGGTTTCAAGCAGGTCAACGACTCGCTCGGCCACGCGGCTGGCGACCTGCTCCTGGTGATGGTGTCCGAGCGGCTGCGCACCTGCGTCCGCGCCTCTGACATCGTGGCCCGACTTGGCGGTGATGAGTTCGCCGTCCTGCTGCCCGACGTCGACAACGAGGCCGCGCCGCGGCGCACGGCGGAGCGGATCATCGGCGCCCTCGTCGAGCCCTTCGAGCTGAACGGGCGGAGCATCGTCGTCGGCGGCAGCATCGGCATCGCCCGGACCAAGGGCCACCCGATCACCTGCGACGAACTGCTCCGCAACGCTGACCTGGCCATGTATCGGGCGAAGAGCCGGGCGGGAAGTGCCATCGAGGTGTTCGAGCCGCAGATGCACACGCACCTGGTCCGCCAGCTGCAGACCGAGGGGGACCTGCGTGCAGCACTCGACAACGAGGAGTTCGAGCTGCACTACCAGCCGACGATCGAGCTCCGCACCGGTCGGATCATCGGGGTCGAGGCGCTCATCCGCTGGAGCCACCCCGACCGCGGGCTGATCCCACCCCTGAGCTTCATCCCGATCGCAGAGGCCACGGGCCTGATCCGCGACATCGGCCGCTGGGTGCTGACCACCGCCTGCCGGCAGATGGTCCACTGGCAGCAGGAGGTACCCGGCTACCGCGACCTGACCGTTGCGGTCAACCTGTCCGGCAAGGAGATCACCCGGCCCGGGCTGCTCTCCGACGTCGGTGAGGTGCTCCGGGAGACCGGGCTGGACCCGGCCTGCCTGATGCTCGAGATGACCGAGTCGGTCCTGTTCGAGCACGACGAGACGACCCTGAAGACCCTCGACGGAATCACCGCGATGGGCGTCCGCCTGGCCGTCGACGACTTCGGGACCGGCTACAGCTCCCTGGCCTACCTCCACCGCTTCCCGGCTGACGTCCTCAAGATCGATCGGTCGTTCGTCGAGCGGATCACCGGTCCCGCCCAGGACTCCGAACTGGTCAACACGATCGTTCGTCTCGGCCGAAGCCTTGACATGACCACGATCGCCGAGGGAATCGAGAACGCGTCACAGATGGAGGTGCTCCGCCAACTGGGCTGCGAGCACGGGCAGGGCTATCACCTGGCCCGGCCGCTCAGTGCCCAGGAGCTGACGACACGTCTGGTCCACACCGCCACCGGCGCCTCCACCGGGGAGGCGGAGCAGGTCTCCGAGGACGACCAGGACGACCTGCTGGTCACCTAGCGGTCAGTGGGGGCGGCGGTCTGGAGGGCGTGTCGTTCGACGTCGGAGCGCGGCCGGGGGACAGCTCCGGGCGTAGCGTCGCCTCGGGTAGCCTGGCCGCATGCCCCCGGGAGCGGTGGAGAACGCCTCGTCGTCGCCATGAGCAGCGACCCGGACCTCCGCCTCCTGCGCTACTTCGTCGCCGTCGCTGAGACCCTCCACTTCGGTCGCGCAGCCGAAACGCTGTTCGTGTCCCAACCGACCCTCTCCAGCCAGGTCCGCAAGCTGGAGGCGAACCTCGGCGTTGATCTGTTCCTTCGCGACCGGCGGCGCGTCGCGCTTACTGACGCCGGACGACTGCTCCTCCCCCCTGCCCGAGAGGTCCTCGCGGCCGGTGAGGGGTTCGGGGCCGCCGCGACACGGCTGCGACGTGTCGCACGCCGCGAACTCGTCGTCGGCTTCCACGTGCGCTGGCCCCATGACTTCCTTCCACGGGTTCTCCGCCGAGCCCGCGCCAGCCTGCCCGAGATGGAGGTGACGCTGGCCCAGCACGACTTCACCGACACCTCTGCAGGCCTGGCCAACGGCAGCAGCGATGTCGCGTTGCTACACCTGCCTCTCGATTTGGGCGGTTTGCAGGTCATCGAAGCCGCACAAGAACCCCGTGTCGCAATCGTCGCCGAGGACCATCCGCTTGCCATGGCGGGGCAGGTTCGTGTCGACGACCTGGCTGCCAGCGGCACGCCCTGGGCGGTGCCCCGATCAGAAGATCGAGCCTGGCGGGACTTCTGGGGCGCCGAGTCGGAGCTGCGCGCCGCGGGCATCCGTCGGGTCGGTCCGCTGGTCGAGATCGCCACGCAGGAGGCGTTGCTCCAACAGGTCGCCGGCGGGGCGGTGCTGGCACTGACCTACCGATCGCTGATCGCGACCTACCAACCCGGTGGTGTCCGCGCGTTGGACGTGGCAGGGCTCGCACCCGGCCGGCTGGGCATCGCCTGGGTCGAGGAGCCACCTGGCGCGCTTCTCGCGGGGTTCCTCGATGCAGTGCGCGAGGAGCTGCGAGGTCCCACGGCGTAGACCGCGGCACCGCCAGGCAGGCGGCCGTCGCGCCGCCGACCAGCGGTCATAGCTGCTGGCTATCACCCGACGGACATCAGCTCTTGGACGGCGAGGGGAGGGCAGGAGCAGGGTGAGGCCATCGAACCCGACCAACGGAGAGGACCACTCGTGCGCCCCCCGACCCCCGACCTCACTACTCCCGACCGGCCGATCGGCGGGCCGCGCAGCCCCCGACGCGCACTGGTGGGCCCGGTTTCCGATCATGACCCGATCGATCGCTGGGCGGTGGTCCGCATGACTGGGCCGGGCGCGTCGCCGCCGACCCCGACCGGGAGAGACCACACGGCCGACGACGCCCTGGCGAGTCGCGCGGCGACGGACGTCGGCAGGTGGACCCTCACCGCGTTTGCCTTTCCCCCGGCTGGGCTGCTCGCCATCACCGCCGTCAGCCGGGTCGATGACCCCGTCGCCGCGCTGCTGGGCGGGCTGATCGCGGGACTCGGCATCGGTGCGGGCCAGTGGCTGGCGCTCCGACGCTGGACCGGACATCCGGGGCGCCTGCTGATGTGGTGGGCCGGCGGGACCGGAGCCGGACTCGCGGCCGGTCTGACCGTGGGCGCTCACGTGGTGGGCTATGGCACCACCCCAGCCGATCTGGCCGTGGTCGGGCTCTGCTCTGGCGCCGCGGTGGGCCTCGCCCAAGGAGTCGCGCTCCTCCGGGCACAGGTCCTCCCTGCCCGCCTGGCGCTGCAGTGGGGTGCCGCACAGCCCGCCCTGTGGACACTCGGTTGGCTGGTGACCGAGGCCTTCGGGATCGAGGTCGAGCGGCAGTTCGCCGTCTTCGGTGCGACCGGGGCCCTAGCGTCCAGCCTGCTCGCCGGCGTTGTGTTGCGTTGGCTGCGGACCCGCTGATCGACCGCAGTCGACCGGGGCGATCCGAGGCGTCGTGCCATCAGGAGGGCAGCCTCGCCAGCACTCGCCGCTCGACCTCGGGGTCCAGGCCGTGGGACAGCTCCGGCCGCAGCGTCGGCGGTCCCTCCGCCCGCAGCCACGTCCAGGTGTCGCCGACCGTCTCGGTCAGTGGCCGATTCACCAGCCCGGCCGCGACCGCCCGGGCGACATCGAACTCGTGCATCGCATCGTGGAGCTCGCCTGGTGGCAGCCAGATGGGCAACTCCGTCCACGGCGTGATCCCGGCCGCCGCGATGGTCTCCGGCGACACCCAGCGGAGCGTCGCCGACGACCCTGTCGCATCGATGCAGGCCCCGAGCAGCTGCCGCGTCGTCACCGAGCCGGCAGGCGAGATGACCGTGTAGGCCTCGCGGTCGCCCGCCTCCGCGCGCTCGAGGCAGAACGCGGCCAGGTCCCGGCTGTCGACGTACTGGAAGGACTGACCGGGTGGACCTGGTGCCAGGACGTCACCGCCGCGCGCGATCCGCTCCAGCCACCACTGCAGCCGGCCGACGTCGGAGCGTGGCCCCAGTATCAACCCGGCACGGGCCGCCACGACCGGTCCGTCGTGCCGGAAGGCGGCCAGCTCCCCGCCGCGCTTGCGTGCTGCGTACTCGGTCTGGGGGTCGGCGTCGTCGGCGTCGCCCTCGACCAGTGGTGCGGACTCGTCCGACCCTGACGGCGCCGGGAAGGTGTAGACCGAGGCGCTGGAGACGTACACGTAGGTCCTCGCTCGTCCGGCCAGGGCCCGGACCGCCTCCGAGACGGCCGCCGGTGGCCCGGCCCAGGTGTCCACGACGATGTCCCACCGGTCAGGACCTGTCCCTGCGTGGGCATCCGCCCGAGCTGAGCCGCGGAGCGCCGCCAGGTCACCGGTCACCCGATCACCGCGGAGCTGGGTCACGCCGGGAGGCGTTGGCTGGGACCCGCGATTGAAGACCGAGACCTCGTGGCCACGGTCGAGCGCCGCCTCGACGACGGCCGGCCCCACGAAGCCCGAACCGCCGAGGACCAGCGTCCGGGTGGTCATCGCGACATCAGGCGGCCTGCCCGGCCGTGGTGGCGACCAGCTCCAGGAAGGTGTCCACCTCGTCGGTGGTCGTGGTGAACGAGCAGACCAGGCGGACGAACGCCTCGTCAGGACCGATCGAATCCGTTCCAGGGCCGTTGCCGGGCCACTCGTAGAACGCGGCACCGGACTGGTGCAGCCGCTCCATGACGGACCGGGGCATGATCGGGAACACCTCGTTGGCCGGGGTTGGCAACGGCAGGCGGACGCCCTCGGTCTCAGCGAGCCCGTTGGCCAGCCGTGTCGCCATCGCGTTGGCGTGCCGCGCGTTGGCCAGCCACAGGTCATCAGCCAGATACGCCGTGAGCTGGGCACCCAGGTAGCGGCCCTTGCTCAGCAGCTGGCCCGCCTTCATCCGGCGGTAGTTGAAGTCGGTCGCCAGTTGCGGGTCGAAGATGGTCACGACCTCGAGGGTCATCGCCCCGTTCTTGGTCCCGCCGAAGGAGAGGATGTCCACGCCTGCCTGCCACGTCATCTCCGCCGCAGAGCAGCCGAGGGAGACCAGCGCGTTGGCGAACCGGGCACCGTCCATGTGCAGACCCATGTCGTGGGCGTGGGCCAGGTCGGCCAGCGCCCTGATCTCGGCTGGGGTGTACAGCGTGCCGAGCTCGGTGGCCTGCGTGATCGAGATCGCAGCGGGCATCGGGTCGTGGACGCCCTTGACGAACCCGTCGAGTGTGGCAGTGACCGTCTCGGGGGTGATCTTGCCTGTCGGCCCAGGGAGCCCGAAGAGCTTGGCGCCGCCGGTGAAGAACTCGGGCGCGCCGCACTCGTCGACGGCGATGTGCGCGTCCTCGTGGCAGAAGACGGCGCCGAACGGTGGTGCCATGGCGGCCAGCGACAGGGAGTTGGCCGCGGTCCCCGTGGTGACCAGGAAGGCCTCGAGGTCGGTCTCGAACACCGCGGAGAGGTCAGCAACGGCCTGCCCCGTGTGCTCGTCCTCCCCGTAGGCCGCCTGCGGGCCTGCGTTGGCGTCGATCAGGGCTTGGAGGATCGCGGGGTGGACGCCGACGATGTTGTCACTTGCGAAGTTCACCCTCGGCAGCCTAGTGGGCCGCGATGACCGAGCACCGCGCGCTACGGGTCGTCGGCTTGGATCGGTGCCGGGGGTTCGGCCAGGAGATCCCCACCGTCGTCGCTGAAGATCTGGTCGAAGAAGGCCTGGGCCAGACGGTCGACGGCGTCGTGGATCTCCGCGTCATCACCCGGTCCGCTGAGGCCCAACGGGCCCGCCAGTGGGGAGAGGAACGGCTGCAGCGTGAAGTCCTGGTGGTTGGCGCCCGGGATGACGAACAGGCCGCGGTCGCCGGGTGAGCCCTCGTGCAACGCGCGCAGCACCTGGTCGTTGTCGTTGCCATCCCACTCCTCGCTGCGCAGGGACACGAGCGGGTCGTCGAGCCCCTCCGACAGCAGCTCACCCGGCACCGGCTCGACCCAGGGGTCCAGGCCGAACACCCCAGCGCAACGATCGTCGGTCAGGCAGAGGCGCACCATTGCGCCACCGCCGGTGGAGTGGCCGGTCAGGCCAACCTGGCTGGTGTCGAGGGTCCCGAGGAGGTCGGGATGGTCGCCTTCGGCGATCTGGTCCAGGACCACGGCGACGTCCTCGGCGAAGGTCTGCTCCAGCAGGGTCGTGGCGGCGACGTAGGCGTCCCCGCCCACATCCTCCAACTCGGGGAGCGCGGCCGGGTTCTGCCCGATGACCTGTCCGGCCAGGTCGGACTCGTCGGCACCGAAGACCGGCCCGGACGGGAAGATCGAGGCGTTGGAGCCGTAGGTGTGGTCCAGGGAGATGACCACGTACCCGTGGCTGGCCAGGTGTTCGGCCAGGTCGGACTGCACGGTCCGGAACCCACCCCAGCCGTGGCTGTAGACCACGATCGGCCACTGGCCCGGCGCGATCGGCACGTCCGCCGTGGCACCCATGCGGGTGTGGGAGAGGTGGCCGAGCGTGAAGACCGGCAAACCCACCTCCGGCGCGAGTTGCTCGGCGAAGGCCGCCGCGTCGGCCACCCAGGGTGCCGGGTCCCCGTCGACGGCCGTTGGATACCAGGCCTGAACCACGACCTCACGCTGTGCAGGCGGTGGTTGTGATGCGGTGAAGGCCGGGCTCAGCCGATCAGGGCGAGCGGTGTCGACCGCGATCCAGGCGGTGGTGCCGACCAGGTTGGGACCCTCGGGCTGGGGGAGCGCAGGGACCGGGAGCGCCGCCATGAGCAGGGCGGCCAGCGCCAGCACCACCGCTCCGCCAGCAATTGACACGATCCGGGGACCGGCCGTCTTGTCGCCTCCGATCCTGGCCACGCGCCACCCGAGGACCACGGCCAACAGGGCGTAGATCGGCGCGACCTGCCAGCGGGCGCCTTCGATGACGGCTTGGAGGACCGCAACCGCCACACCACCGAACGCGACGGCTGCTCCGATGATCCGGCTGGTCCGAACCAGTGGCCAGAGCACCACAACGGCCGTGACGACGACCAGACCCACTTCCAGGGGACGCACCAGCGAAACCCTAGTGTCTGGCGGCCCCTCGCGGCGCGATCGGTTCCGTCGTCACTCGGCGGCCCTCGACTCCCAGGCCGGGCTCACGCGATGTCGCAGCCGGGGAAGGTCGCCTCACAGCCTTCCGCCAACTCCTGCACAGCCGCCTCGAGGTCGGTGACGGCGTCGTCGTGGTGGGCCTCGACGACGAAGAGGGCCGAGGTGGTGTCCGACGACACCGCGCCCTCGCTGGTCTGTCGCCAGCACCACCGTCGCGCGAGCAGTCGCCGGTCGGCGTCGGTGAAGATGACCTCACCGGGCTTCGCGATCGTGCTCGTGCCCGCGAGGTCCCGGCCCTCCTCGCCGCCGCGAGCGATCGTGACCAGGATCGGCGTGCGCACGCGGTCCAGATCGAACACGGCGACGGGCAGGGCGTGCCGCAGCGACACGACGTTGCCCACGTCGACCAGTGGGTTGATGCTCGGCAGCGACCCGGTGCTGCGGTAGCGGCGACGGACCGCCTCTGCCGCGGACCGGTACGTGGTCGGATCCAGCCCCATGCGTCGGAACACGCCCCGCCATGCCGTCAGCGACGGCGTCAACGGCTCCAAGCTTCCGGGGGAGGGGAGGGGAGTGGCGTCGAGCCAGCCGGCATCAGTGGCATCGTCGGACCGCCGAACCGTGAGCGTTCTCCAGGCGAGGTCGGTGAACGTGTCCGTGATCGTCGTGTCGTGGCCGAAGACGGCCGGGATGGCGTCGGGTGCGGTCATGGGGAAACGGTACGGGGCACGTGGACCTCCGAGGAGAACCGATGAAGGCCTGCGCAGCGGGACCAATCAGGTGCGATGTCGGCGCGTGCCGGCCCCCGAGGTTCTAGGAGGCCGTCTGCGGTCGGGCGCTGCCGGTGACCGAGATCGGCGCGGTGGTTACCGTCGGAGGCACCCTTTACCCGTGCATTCATTGTCGAGACGAATTGTCTCGACCATTGTCCCGGGGCTGACGACCCCGACCGGCAGCGGTCATGCTCCAGCGGGCCGTGGGGAGCCCCACCAGGATCGCTTTAGGAGGACCGCGAGGTCGCCCTCGAATCGACGTGGACCGCGGCGAGCTCGGGGGCAGCGGCGAGGGTCGCGACGACCGAGCTCGGACGCCGCGTCGGACTGGCCGAGCGAATACGCCCCGCTCTTCGACCCGTTCACCTCTGTCCAGCACTCACTAGGCGGGTCGGCACCGGACGGTGTCGCCCAGGCCATCTGGACCGCCGTGACCGACGGCAACCCCGACAAGGTCCGGTACTTCGCCGGTCCTGATGCGACGGGCATCCCCACGATGAAGCGGCTGCTCGGCGACGACCGACATTTTGCGACGGTCAAGAACGCCACGCTGCGCGAGCCATCCCGCGTCACCCGGGTCCTCGGCCGGCCGTTGAGCCGCTCCGGCGACCAGACGGTCGACATCGACCTGCCAGAGATCGGGCACGCGGCGTAGGGCGGCCAGCCCCCTTACAAAGGCCCGCCGTCCCCGAACCGGCCGCCGGTCGGATTCAGACGTCTGAGGGTCGGCGAGAGGACTCGGCGAGCGCCACGACGGCACGCCGGGTCATGGTGATGAGGTCCGCCGGTGTGCACGGCAGCCCGGAGGTGGCGATCTGCGGGTCGGCGAGGACCGCCGCGTGACCCTGTGCAATGGCGTAGGCGGACACCATCAGCGTCGGTGCGTCCTCGCCAGCGATCTCGTCCGCAGCGCCAAGGATCAGGGCGGTCGCCCTAGTGCCGAGCGCGTCGAGGTCGGGGGCTTCGTGTTTGTCGATGCCCGGTGAGAACACGATGGCGTGGGCGGCGGGCTCGGCGGCCGCCCAGGCCACGAACGCCGCCATCATCCCGCCCAGGCGCTGCACCGGGTCGTGGTCCTGCACGGCGTCGAAGGCCTCGACGAGTCGGGCGTAGGGGGCGACCGCGGCGGATCGGAGGAGATCCTCGCGGTCGGAGAAGTGACGGTAGGGCGCGGCCGCGGACACGCCGGCGAGGACCGCGGCGTCCTTCATCGTGAAGCCGGTGACGCCAGCTTCGGCGACGAGCTCGAGCGTCGCCGAGCGCAGCGCGTTAGCGAGATCGCCGTGGTGGTAGCGACCGCTCGGCTTGGTGGACGTCGGGTCGGCCTGGGCGGACATCTGTGCCGATGTTAGCGACGGCAGTCGCCTTATGTTATGGTTCTTCACATCCGTAAGTTACGACCATTCACATAAGGGTTCCCATCATGGCCACCACCACCAAGACCGCCCTCGTCACCGGCGCCACGACCGGCATCGGCGCCGCCGCCGCATCCGCCCTGGCCGTCCGCGGCTACACCGTCTATGGCACCGGCCGCGATTCCGGCCGCGTCCCAACCGATGGCGGCATCCGCCCGCTGGAGCTCGATGTGACCGACGAGGACTCCATGGTCAGCGCCGCGAAGGCCGTCCTCGCCGAGCGACCGGCCATCGACCTGCTGGTCAACAACGCCGGATACGGGCTCAACGGCTTCCTCGAGGACCTGCCCATCGACGAAATCCGCCGGCAGTTCGAGACCAACGTCTTCGGGCTGATCCGCATGACCCAACTCGCCGTCCCCTCGATGCGCGCCGCCGGCGGCGGCAGGGTGATCCACGTCGGATCCGTCGGCGGGATCATCACCGCACCCGGAGCGGGCGCTTATCACGCCTCCAAATTCGCCGTGGAGGCGATCAGCGACGTCCACCGCATGGAACTGCGGCCCTTCGGCATCCGCGTGACCCTCATCCAGCCCACCGGCGTCCACACCCCCTTCCTCACCAAACTCGACGACACCTACCCCGGCACCGGACCCGACAGCGCCTACGCCCACCTCCTCGAAGGCCACAAACAATCGGTCGCAGACCTCCACGCCAACGGCCCCAACTTCCTCGTCATCCCTGCAGAGAAGGTCGGTGAGGAGATCGCCAAGCAGGCCGACGCCCGGCGCCCCAAGTCCCGCGTTCGGGTCGGCGCATCGGCCAAGATGTTCGCCACGCTCCGCCGCAACGTCCCCGACAACGTCTGGGACCGCATGGCCACCAGCGCTATTTGAGCGTCGAGCCCCCGCGCTGAAGGAGCCGGGCTCCACGTGCAGATGGTGCGCTCCGGATGAGCCGGCCTTAGGGGGTTGGCCGACATTGGATGGCCGGGGCCCTTGGAGCGATCGCGCGTGAAGACCGGCGTCGATCCGTCGATGGTGTGGACGGCTGGGCAGGCGCCCTTGTTCTCGGAGGAACTCCAGTGTCACGTACGCCTCTTCCTCACTGACCGACAGCGCAGCCGCGAGTTCGGCCGCGGTCGCGGAGCGGGCGGACCGCAGATATGCCCATGCCTCTGTTACCCCCGGGAAGCCGCACGACCACCATCTTTGCCGACTGGGTATTCGCCCAGCCCTCGGGGATCGGGAACGACGGCCTGGCCCGCGTCGTCGGTCACGAACTGTTCCATGCGGTTGTGAACGGCCGAGGCGAGCAGGAGTCATCCTGGGTTTGCTCTCAGGATTGTCATGACATGCCGTGGTGGTTGCGGACTGACGGGAAACCGGACTGGGAACGGGAGCAGCGCATTAACGCCTCCCTTCTTCTTGATGAGGTCCGGGTCGAGCGGGCGCCGCACGAGACCGGGTGGTATCTCGATCCGCCCCGGGCCGGGGGCATAGTGGGTATCTTGGCCGACGCACGCCTTGCAATCCGAGACGGTCTGAGACTGCGCTCTTCGGGCGATTCAGTGTCGGCGCCTATCGGCTCACGAGGTTCTAGGAGGCCGTCTGCGGTCGGGCGCTGCCGGTGACCGAGATCGGCGCGGTGGTCGCCCCGACCATGCGCAGGAGGAGGAACTGGTACTGACCCTCCACCGTGACGGTGACGATGTCGGGGCTGGCGCTGACCGACCGGCCCGTGACCAGCCCCGACTGCGGGTGTGCGTCCACGGCGGCGAGGGCTCGGGCTTGCGCATGATGTGGGTCGAGGACCGGGGCCTGATCGCCGAGGTCGTCGCGCAGTTCGGTCACCGCCACGGCCGTCGCGCCCGCGATGGCGGCGTCATCGGCGATGGCAGCGATCCGGCCCCGCGCCGATAACGCGGCCCAGAGATCCAGGCTCATCCCGCCCAGCAGCAGGACCAGCAGCGGCGTGAGGACCATCCAGACCGTGACCGATCCGGACTCACCCATCGCGTCGGCGGGCCGTCGTCCGTCAGTGGGCCGTCGTCGTGGAGTCCGGAAGCGGTTCATGGCTGGCTGCGGAACGGGTTGAGCCTCCGGCGATGCTCAGCGCTTACCGTCGGTGGGGAGAACTCGCCGAGGAACGGCACCACGAGCGGGTCGCCGGTGATGCCGACCTGTGCACGGACCTCGCCCTCTCGGGGGGCCTGGCCATCCACCGGGGGTGGCAGGTGGATCTCGACGACGATGCCGTGGGGGCCGATGCCACGACCCGCGAGGAGCGATCGCGCGGCCTCGCTGCCCGCGTGCTCGGCCTGACCACTGTCGATGGCCAACGCCGCCGCGCGGGCCGCCTCACGGGCTGCCGCCCCCGCAGCATCGTGCTGGGCCGCCCAGCCGGGGAGGAGCCCCGCAAGCACCATGATCGGCAGCAGGATGGTCGCGATTCCGACAGCCCACTCGGTGGTGACGAAGCCACCGTCGTCCCGCCGCTGGTCGGCGGCCGGCAAGCTCGTCACTCGGCGACCTCAGCCCGCACGTGGCCCGACACCTCGACACGCCGCTCCGGCAGGCCTGGGACCCAGGGCGTGAAGGCTGCGGTCACGCGGGCGACCGCTCCACCCGGCCCCAGCGAACAGCCGACCTCCGACACCGAGTCCGCCATGCCCCCCAGCCCAGCCCCGATGGCGGCGTCGATCCGGGCCACGCAGATCGCCTCGGACCGTGCGGCCACAGCCTGCCTGGCCCCCTCCTCTGCGGCCGACTGCAGCACACCGGTCGCATAGTGCACCACGAGTGCGTTGGCGAAGACGCTGAGCAGCGTCATCGTCAGCCCCACCATCGCGATGAAGGCGGGCGTGATGTACCCCGCCTCGCCGCTGATGCTGCGAGCCGCGCGGATCATCCGGCGGTGTCCTGGCGCCGCTACAGGCCGAGCGCGTTGGTGATCTGGTTGACCACACCCTCGCCGACGCCGCTGAGCAGTCCCCAGATCACGACCAGCGCAGCAACGCCCAGTGCCGCGTTGGCGAGCAACTCCGCCGTGGAGAAGCCATCCTCGTCCTCGAGCCGGTCTTGCAGCGCACTCAGGAGCGTGGTCCAGAGCGTGATGATCGTGCTGTTCATTCCCTTGCCTTTCGTGTTGCCATGGTGGTGATGCGGGGATCGGGGCGGCTCAGAGGCCGAGCAGTCCGGGTAGTGGCGCCGCGATGAAGAGCAGCATGAGCGGGGCCAGCAGTCCGATGATGGGCAGGAGGATCGCGGCACGCTTTGCCGTGGCCTCACGGCGGAGGCGGGTGAGCTGGTTCGCACGAGCATCGCGGGCCAGGCGGAGCAGCTCGGGAGCGGCGTCGATGCCGTGTCGGATCGCGCTGGCCAGCAGCCGATGGACCCTGGCAGCCTCTGGCTCAGGTGTGGTGCGGGCGACGGCGTCGAGCGCCGCTTCCAGCGGCTGACCAGCTCGGTGCTGGGCGAGTGCTTCCCGCAACTCGTCGGCCAGGTCACCCTGCGTGCGCTCGAGCGTGGCCGAGAGGCTCACCACCACCGAGCCGGTAGCGCGAAGGCGCATCGCCAGCAGCTGACACAGTGGCGGGATGGCCGCGCGCAGTTGCTGCCGTCGGTGGTCGATCGCACGGTCGACCGCACCCGTGGGGCGGAGCACCTGCGTCGCGCCGGCGAGGAGCCCGACGGCCAGCGACGCGAGTGGGGCCAGCCCGACAGAAGCCCCGACCCCGACCCCCAGGGCCCCGCCGCCCGCCGCGAAGAGCAGTTGGCGAACGCGGTACTCGCCGACCATCTGTCCCGGGGTGCCCTGATACAGACCGGACTGCGCCAGTCGCGCCTCGAGTTGCGGGTCCGAGCGACCGCCGTGGAGGGTGCCCGCCAGGCGCTGCCGCCAGGTGGCCGGCTGGCCGGCCCTCCGGGCCACCGGTGGGGCGACCACGGGTTGTCCCAGCGCGGAGAGCCCCGGTGCCGCGTACGGCCGGACCCGGCCTGCCAGCCGCCGCATCGGTCGGCGGTAGAGCACCAGGGCCGTGAGGACGAAGGTGGCCGTCGAGGCGGAGGCGATGAGGACGAGGATGGCCGTCACGACGCCGCCCCCTCGGGTATCAGGACCCGCACGGGGTCCGGGGTCCGGGACAGTCGTGAGGAGATCGCCACGCCCGCCAGGCTCATCACCGTCCCGATCCCGATGACCAGTGCTCCGGCACCGCTGGCGTAGAAGTCCTGGAACGGGCCTGGCCGTGCGGTGAGGACGACCAGCACCAGCCAGGGCAACGCGAAAACCAGCCGCGCGTTCAGCTTGCCCTCGAGGGCCAGGGTCTCGGTCTCCTCGGCGACGGCCAACTCGTCCTCCACCGCTCGGGACAGATCGTCGATGATGTCCAGCACGATCCGGCCCCCTTCGACGTGGGCGACGGTCAGCACCTCGACGATCCGGTCCGTCAGCGGCTCGGACAACTCGTCTCGCGCAGCTTCCAGGGCCGGCACCAAGCCGACGGTCTGGATCCGGGCGGCCAGGCCGGATAGCGGCTCGGTCAGCGCCGGAGGCCCGTTCAGGGAGACGTCGATGAGGGCGTGGGAGAGCGGGCGGCCGGCGCGCAGGCTGCCCGCGATCTGCGCCAGGGCATCGGGCCACGCGCTGCGGATGGCCCGGAGACGTCCCCTCGCTCTCGTGCGGAGCATGACGATCGGTGCGGCAGCGGCGACGACGACCGGAACGCCCGCCAGCGCCCAGATCGGGGTCAGCGACGTGATGACCACACCAACTGCCAGGGCGGCCGCGAGACAGCCGGCGACGACCTGCGACGGTGACCAGCCAAGCCCCGCCGCCGCGATGAGATCCTGCAGCGCAGGGGTCTTCTCCCGACGCGGGCGACCAGCTCGCCGAACGGGCAGCTGGCCTCGGACGGCCGCCACCGCCAGCGCCGCGAAGAGACCGGAGCAGACGACGGCGAGCCCGATCACGACAGCACCGCCGTGTCCGTCATCAGGTGCCCGGACAGGACGTCGCGGAGTCGTCGGCCCGCTGGGAGGAGCCGCTCGAACCGGTCGATGCCGGGCGGCACCACGCCGGTCCACTGCAACGGTGTCCCCGGTCCATCGGGTCGGGTGAAGATCGGCTCGGTTGCGAAGACGTCCCCGACGTTGGGCATGACCGCCACGATCTCGCGCACCTCACGCCGAGCGCCCCCATCGCTGCGATCGTGCAGGTCGACGTGGACCACCAGGTCGATCGAGGAGGCGAAGATCTTGCGGACCATCGTCTCCGGGACGTGCTCGCCGGCCATGATCGCCGCGTTCGTGATGGCCTCGAGGGCATCCTGACCCGAGTTGGCGTGGACCGTGCACGCAAACCCGCACCCCGCATTGACCGCTCTCGTCAGCTCGAACGCCTCGGCTCCCCGGACCTCGCCGACGACCAGCAACTCGCAGCGCATGCCCAGGCAGAACTTCAGCAGATCGCGCATCGTGATGGCCGACTCGCCGGAGGGCGAGGGGGCCCGGGTCTCGTAGTAGGAGCCGTGGGTGAGCGGGACGGTCAGCTCACGGATCTCCTCGCAGACCCGAACGCACCGGCCGGCTGGCGCCGCACCGAGCAGGGCGGTCAACAACGACGTCTTGCCGGCGCCGGGCTGCCCGCTCACCAGAACGCTGGACCAGCCGCGCATCACCAGCTTGAGCAGCTCGGCCGCCTCGGCTGAGAGCGAGCCGGCGTCGACCAGACTGTCCATCGTGTGGCGGCGAGACGAGTGTCGTCTGATCGTCGCCGAGAGCTGCTCGGCCACGGGGGGAATCGCGGCCGACAGCCGGGCCTTGCCGTCGAGGATCCGTGCCTGGACCAGTGGGCTGCGGGTGTCCAGGGTCCGCGTGGTGGGGGCCAGCAGCCGTGCGACGACCGCTCTGTTCTCCTCCTCCGTCGTGGGGGCATCGAGCCCGTGGAGTCGACCGGTCCGGTCGAGGTAGGTGACCCGAGGCCCCTCGATGAAGACCTCCTCGACCTCGGGGCGCGAGAGGATGTCGGTCAGCGGGCCGAACGCCGTGATCGCCGCCACCAGGCGGCTGGCCATCTCGGTTGCGTCACGCAACCGAGGCGTGCTCCCCGTCTCGGCCGAGCGCTGGTACTCGCGCACGGTGGCCGCCACGAGAGCACGGACACGCTCGGGATCCGTCTGTGGATCGAGGCGCTCGTTGTCCATGCGGGTCAGGACGTCGGCGCGGAGCCGGCCGTATGCCGTCGCCGTCATCGGGCAACCCCCAACTGCCCCACCAGCGCCCGGACGTCGCGGCGGAAGGGCCCGCGGGTCACCCGACCGCCCTGCCAGGCAGCCCGGCCGACGCCGGCGTGCTCGGCGATGGTGTGGACACCCACCCCGCCGACCGCTCGTGACAACTCCATCATCGCCTCGTCGCGGACGTACCGGTCTCGCGTCACGCGGTTGAGGACCAGGTGGGTCCGCTGGCGGACGGTGTCCAGAGCCGCGAGCAGCGACATCGTCCGGGCGATCGCGACCGGTGTCGGAGCGGTGACCACCAGCACGACGTCACAGCGGTGCGCCAGCACACGAGCGTGTCCGAACCGCAGCCCGGTGGCTCCCTCGACCGTGGCCGGCAGGTGGCCGAGATCCGTCACCACGACCTGATGGTCGTGGCGCAGCTGGTCGGTGACGCGCTCGATGGCCCCGGGCCGGATGGTCTCCCAGTCCTCACCCGACGGCATGCCGGTCAGGACGTTCAGCTGCTGCCGATTGGTGAGCGGCTGGACGACTCCACGCATGGGCTCGGATTGCTCGAGCAGGGTGGTTGCCGTGTGCAGGTTGGGGTGCAGCGCCAGGCCGAGCCGTTGCGCCAGGCTGGGGCCGGACTCGTCGAGGTCCACCAAGGCCGTGCGACGGTTCGTCGCCGCCAGGGTTGCCGCCACCTCGACCGCGACCTCGGTCACACCGACCCCACCGGCGGGGCCGGTGACGCCGATCAGCCGGCCGTCAGCCCGGGGCCGCTGGATCGGCTCCGGCCGGGGCGGCCGGTCGTCCGGGTGGACGGCAGCGAGACGACTGAGTTGCGCGACGAACGCCGTCGTGTCGGCGTCGATCTCGATGACCGCGTCGACCCCGGCATCGATCAGCTCACCCTTGCCGTGGGTGTCCCCTGGGTCGTAGACGCCGAGGACGGAGCGGCCCGAGTCGTGCAGGTCCCGCACGAACCGGCGGGTCAGGAAGGACGTGATGTCGTCGACGACGACCACGTCGCACTGCTCGGCCCGGGCATCCTCGGGGGTCAGAACGGTCGCCCGGACCAGCAGCCCTCCGTGGTCGGCCGCGTGGGCCCGAAGCCGCCCGGCCCACCCGCGGGGTGTGGCGGCGAAGACGACGACGGGGTCGGGCGTCACGGGCCCTCGCCCCGCGCGGTCCGGACCACATCCAGTGACCCGCCCTCGATCGCGGCCGAGATGAGCAGCGCCTGGTCGGCGTTGACCTCGACGGTGACGGCGTAGGCGGTCCCGGTCGCGCCCAACCCCTCGCCTGAGCTCGAGACGCCGAGCACGGTGACGTCCGTCACCACGTACTCCACACCGCCCGCGTCTCCACCGTCCTGCCGGGGCGCGATCACGTCGACGCGGTCGCCGGGCACCAGCAGACCACCGGCTGCCCGCGACTGCGACACGGGGATGCTCATCGCGCCGGCGACCGACCCGACGGCGGTTCGCAGGTCCGAGGTCCGCAGAATCACGCCGGCCTCGAGTGGCACTGCCGTGACCAGATCGCCGTCAGGCAGGGTCGAGCCCGCCAGGAGGTACTGCTCGGGGTTGTCCAGTTGGATCTGCTCGACGGTGGTGGCCAGGTCCGACAGCGGCGTCCCGGCAGGCGCGGCTGCGGTGACGACCCGCACCTCGGAGGGTGACTCGTCGATGGTCAGCAGCGCGAAGTTGGTGACCGCGGCAACCAGGCCGGCCGCGATCATGAGGACCCATCCGCCGTTGAGGGGTCGCCGGCCAGGTGCTCGGATCCGTCCCGTCGCAGTCACCGGCTGCTGGCCGACCGGTTCCGCAGCCGCAGCAAACCCATCACTCACCGTCTGCCCCGTCTGCATGTCCCGTCTCCCGTCTTCCTGCCTCATCCCGCGAGCACTGCTCTCTGCGGTTGTCCCGACTGTGTCCCGTAGTCGGAGGCACTGAGACTAGTCAGTCCCCGCGGTCCTCCACAAGGTTTTCTGTGACGCACAGGGTTGCACGGATCGGCGTGAGCGATCGAGCGCCCTGTGGACAACCGCCGAACCGGACCCCGATTGAGCCGTCACCTGTGGAAACCCGTTCAAACTCACGCTGATTCGTCGTATCCTTCGCCAAGCATCACCGACTGGAGCCGCCGTGGCAGAGAACCGCTCGCTTGACGACTACCCCGACATCATGACCGCCGCGCTGGTGGCCGAGATGCTGGACATGAACCTCGACTACGTCCGCAAGCTCTCCCGCGAGGGCACGATCCCGGCACACAAGATGCCCGGCGGCCGGGTGTTCCGGTACTTCAAGGAAGAGGTCGTGACCTGGCTGAAGGATCTCCCGTCGCACGACCAGCAGGGCGCCTCCTCGTCGACCTCATGAACCGGGCCGGCCGCGGCTACAACTGCGGTGTCGGCCAGGTGGCCACGACGGCCGCCCAGGGCGTCACGATGTCCCCTCTGCGGGTTGCGAGCAGCAGATGATCCGGGGCGGCTGCCTGCACCGAGCCGCTGACCATGGTCTCGTCCCGGAGGAGCACCTCCAACTGGGTCAGCATCGTCTGGTGCTCCGTCAGGCGGGCCCGGAACGTCTTCGCACCACGGCCCGGGGGTGAGCCGCCGGAGCGAACCCGCTCCACGGTCCGCAGCAGATCCATGTGGGCCAGGACCAGGTCGACCGAACCGCGGGCGGCGTCGATGACGCCGTAGTCCTCACCGACGTGGCTGACCGTGCCGACCACGACCTGACCAGCGGCCCGAACCTCGACGCGGTCCCCGCGGATCATCATCTCGCGGGCCACCCCGGGGAGGGTCCGCGCCCGGAGTTCCGCCTGGAGCGCGAGCGCCTCGTACTCGGCCTGCTCGGCGCGGATCTCGGCACTCATCTGCGCGTCGAGCTGGCCCAGCAGGGGGTCGGTCTCCGGGTTGTCCACAGCCAGCGGAATGCTACAGGCCAAGGCCCGCGCACAGAGTTACGGTTGTGGGTATGGCACTGGGTCGGTTTGGCACACGCGCGGTTCTGGCACTCGTCCTGCTCGTGGGCGCTGCCGTGCTGCCCGCCGGCATCAGCCCGGCTGGGGCCACCGTGAGCCAACTCTCGGCGGCAGCGCATGCGGCCACAGCTGGCGTGGACGACGTCGATCAGGCCGTGGTGGACCGCCTCACGCAGCTGCATGCGATCCGCGGAGCCGGGACTGACGCGACGCTGTCAGGTGGCACCCCACTGGTGGAGGGCCCCTCCGCACCCACGGACCCGCTGACCCGGTCCCCTGTCATCCCGGGCTCCTACCTGGTGACGACGAACGGCGTGTACGACCGGCGCGCGTACACCGCGGCCGGCTTCGACGACGCCACCTGGATCGGCTCCGGGGTCGTCCACGTGACGGTTGATCCGGCCATGGCTGACCAGGCCGTCGCGGGACTGCGAGGCCAGCCGGGTGTGGTCTCGGTCGAGCCCAACCGGCAGCGTCAGTTCCACGCCGTGCCGAACGACCCCGGCTACGTCGACCAGTGGTCGCACCAGATCACCCAGATCGAACGCGCCTGGGACGAGACGACCGGCAACGCCGACGTCCTGGTGGCCGTCGCCGACTCGGGCATCGTCGCCTCCCACCCCGACCTTGCCGGGGTCGTCACCGAGCAAGTCGATGCCGGCACCGGGCAGATCATGCAGGGGGCGACCGACAACGACATCTGCCGGGTCGGACACGGCACCTGGGTGGCCGGGGTGCTGGCCGGTGTAGGGGACAACGCGACCGGGATTGCTGGCGTCAACTGGGACCTGTCGATCCTCGACATCAACACCGCCGACCCGAGCCTCGGCTGCAGCGGGCCCAGCGACGTCGGCACCATCGCGGCCATCGACTACGCCGCCCGCCAGGGCGCCGACGTGGTGAACCTGAGCCTGGGTGGCCCCGAGACGGAGTGCCCGCGCGCGCTGCAGCAGGCCATCACCAGCGCGATCGAGCAGGGCACCATCGTGGTGGCCTCGAGTGGGAACGGCGGACCCAGTGGGGCGGCCAACACCCCGGGCAGCTGCAACGGCGTCATCTCCGTCGGGTCCGTCACGCCGACCAGTTCGATCTCCGGCTTCTCGACCACCAACCCCTACGTCGACCTGGTCGGGCCCGGTGGGACGGGCGGCCAGCCCAGTTCGGCCGCCGACGTCCTGACCACCAGCTTCTACGCCAACGGTGCGCAGACCGGCGAGTACGTCGCGGTCGCGGGCACCTCCTTCTCCGCCCCCTACGTCTCGGGCGTCGCGGCCCTCATCCGCGCGGTCAACCCCGCCCTGACGCCGACGCAGGTCGAGTCGCTGCTCGAGTCCACGGCGACCGACCTGGGACCCACAGGACGGGACGACCAGTACGGCTGGGGTCTGGTCAATGCCGACGCGGTGGTCGCGGCGGCGTCGGGAGATCCCGTCGGCGAGCCGGAGCCCGATCCGAACTTCCCGACACCGAGCCCGGGCGATGACGACGACCCCATCCGACCCGGCGGCAATGTCAACGTCATCCGCATCGCGTCCGGGCCGACCACTGAGCCCATCCCGCAAGCCGTCCAGGTTTCTGAGAGTGTCTTCGCGAGTGTCGGGGAGAGCCCCGGTCCCGCGACCGGCGTCCGCGCCCAGTGGGGTGTGATCGCTCGAGAGGACGACTACGCCGACGCCTTGGCCGGGTCGACACTGACGCTCGGTCAGGCGCCGCTGCTCTTCACGACGCAGACCGGACCCCTCGCTGAGGAGACGTCAGGCGAGTTGCGGCGGGTGCTGGAGCCCGGCTCGACGGTCTACCTGCTGGGTGGGGTCAACGCGCTCCCAGCGGGACTCGAGGCGGAGGTCACGGCCCTCGGCTTCGACCCCGTGCGACTGGCCGGTCCGATCCGCGAGTCGACGGCTGCCGCGGTCGCGGACGAGGTCGACGAGCTCCTCGTCAAGGACGGTCTCGAGCCGGCGAGCACCGTGGTGATCGCGACCCGCCAGAACTGGCCCGACGCGGTCGGTGGCGGGCCGCTCGGCTCCCAGTTCGGGATGCCGATCCTGCTCACGCCGACCGACTCGCTGGCCCGCGAGACCGCAGAGGCCCTCGCCGCTCGCGACCTCGAGCGGGTGTACGTCATCGGCGGCAATGCGGCCATCTCCGACGCGACGGAGGCCCTGATCGCTGAGCAGATCGATACCGCGACCATCACCCGACTCGGCGGTCTTGAGCGCGCCGAGACGCTGCTCGAGGTCTCCGGAGAGATCGAGCGCCTGTTCGGGTTGACCGCACTCGAGCGGCCGCGCAACGCGCTGGCCGTGAACCTCCGTCGGGACGACGGGTTCGCGCACGTGCTGTCCGCAACCGTGCCCGCCGCAGCCTTCACCGGGTTCTTCATCCCCATCGAGGGTGATGGCGGCACGATCCTGACCCAGCAGACCCAGGACTTCATCCTCGGGTTGGGTCTCGACACCTTCCTCATGGGCGGACCGGATCTCATCGCCGACGAGACCGGCCAGCAGATCCTGCAGCTGATCCGAGAGACACCCGACAGCACGTGACGAGCGCCGCCGAGCGCTGGACCCGGGAGCTGGCCGCCTGGGAGATTCCGCCGGCCATCCTCCAGGCGGCCCCACGCAACCCGTATGAGTTTCCACTGGCGCAGATCGCCTCGCCATCGGGCGACGCGCTGGCCAGCCCCACGGGACAGGCTGTCCTCGATGTGCTGCGGCCGGGCGAGACCCTGCTCGACGTCGGGTGTGGCGCGGGGCGCAACACGGGTGCCTTCACCGAGCAGTTCCGCGTCGTCGGGATCGAGCCCCGGCCGGCACTGGCCCAGTTGGCATCCGAGCGTGGCATCGACGTGCACGGTGGGCGCTGGCCCGAGGTAGCGGAGACGGTCGACGACGCGCCGGTCGTGGTCTCCCACCACGTGATGTACGACGTCCAGGCGCCTGTCCCCTTCCTGCAGGCGATGCACCGTCGAGCGACCCGGCGCGTGGTCATCGAAGTCACGGACCGTCACCCGTGGGTGTCGGTGGGGCCGCTGTACCAGGCGGTGCATGGGATCGATCGGCCGACCGGGCCCTCTGCTGACCTGCTGGCCGGTGTGGTCGAGGAGGCCGTGGGGGCGGTCCCCGAGCAGGTCACCTGGAAGCGGACCGGCTCCACCTACGACGACGTGGAGGCCTTCCTCGATCACCAACGGCGCATGCTCTGCATCGACCAGGCGCATCCACAGGCCACGGCACTCCGTGAGGCGGCCCTGGCCTCGGTTGAGGTGACGGACGACGGCGCCGTCCAACTGCCCGACGTCCACCAGACCTCGCTGTGGTGGGACGTCTAGGTGGCCCCGTTCATCCGGCCGGCCCTCCGTAACCCGCTCCGCGACCAGGGTGTGTCATGTTCCTATGCCGCGCCGCCCGAACACGACACACACCCGGCAGCCGGTCTGGCGTCGCCTGCAGGGACAGCAGCACGGCTCCTCGAGGGCTAACGAACCGTGATCCCTGCGGGCTGCAGCACCACACCCTGATGGTTGCCCTGACCCGGGAGGAGCGTCGAGCGCTGCGCTCGACACTGCTCGACCGGGCGCCATGGCTCGGCGACACGGATCGGGGCCCGCAGTCGGTGTCCGCCGGGGAGTGCGATCTCTGCGGGCAGGAGGCCCGCCTGGTCCAGCCGTGCGGACCCCCGCCCTCCGCCCTCGGCGCAGCGGCGGCACCCACCTGGGCGCTCGGGCGACGCTGCGCGGCCGAGCTCGGCGTGGCGGGCTGGTGCGACGGCCACGCGGAGGAGGCCAGGACCACGCTTGCCTGGTTGGCCGCGTTGCCGGCCAACGCCGACCTCGTCGCACGGCTGTGGTGGGTGGCGTGCGGAGAGGTCCGACCCGATCCGACGCTGTCGCGCACGGCCGTGGCGTTGATCGCCGCCGACACCGTCGGCAACGCCGGCCCGCCGGGTGCTGATGAGGCCCTACCCTGACGACGTGACCGTCCGCATCATCCAGCACCTGCCCCACGAACACGACGGCGTCCTGGGAGAGGTCCTCGAACTCGCCGGCGTCAGCCGCGAGACCATCCGTGCCTGGACCGGCCAGCCGGTCCCGACCACCATACTCGGCATCGACGCTCTGGTGGTGCTGGGCGGCGACATGAACACCGACGAGGAGGCGCAGTGGCCGCACCTGGCCGATGTCCGGACCGCCATGCGGGCTGCCGTTGATGCTGACGTCCCCACGCTGGGCCTGTGCCTGGGTGCGCAACTGCTGACCGAGGCCGTGGGCGGGACTGTCACCCACGGCACACCAGAGATCGGGTTCCCGCCCGTGTTCCTCACGCCTTCGGGGCGCGACCACGCCGTCCTCGGGGTCCTCCATCAGCTCACAGACCCGCTGGACCCGCAGGCCGGCGTCCCGCTGTTCAACGCCCACGCAGACCAGATCCACCCACCAGCACACGCAACCTTGCTGGCCTTCTCCGACGCCACGCCGGTGCACGCGTTCGCCGTGGGATCAGGTCTCGGCCTGCAGTTCCACGCCGAGATCGACGCGTCCTACGTCGCCTCCTACGTCGAAGCGGATGGCGTCGAGGCGTACCTCGAGGCCAATGGCTGGACCGGTGCGGAGCTCGTTGCCGCTGCCAGGCGCCACAACACTGCCCATCGCAGGGTCGGCCTGGCCCTCTTCGAGGCCTGGGCGCGACACGCCGGCGTGACCTGACCAGTTCCTGCAGCCCGCTCGCGGTTATCCACAGGTGGCCGCACTTTCCTCTCGGGGGCGGCGCCGAATGCAGAACTCTTGGTGCCGCACGTGACAGCACCACCCGAGAGGACCACAGCAATGACCACGCCCAACACGATCACGGTGGCCGGCAACCTGACGGCTGATCCCGACTACCGCGTCACCTCCGGCGAGATCCCCCTCGTCCGCATCCGCATGGCCGTCAGCCGTCGGACCTACAACAAGGCCAACGACTCCTGGGACGACCGACACGACGGCTTCTTCACCGTGGTCTGCTGGCGCGAGATGGCCCGCCATGCCAGCGCCTCCCTGCGCAAGGGTGACCGGGTCGTGGTCAGCGGCCGGCTGATCCACCGCGAGTACGAGGTCACACCCGACGGGGACGATGGCCCGCCGCAGACCCGGAGCGTCGTCGAGATCGAAGCTGACGAGATCGGCGGGTCGCTCCGCTGGTCGTCCTGGGCCCGGATGCAGACCCGGGCCATCGACGGCACAGACCACGAGACGGCCTCAACCGGTCAGGCCGCTGAGGACACGGCTGTCGCACCCGCCGCGTAACGTGCCGGCCACCACGACAAGACCGACATCAGGGAGACCGACGAGCAGACCGACGAGCAGGGAGTGAGCAAGCGGGTACGCTGATTGGTCCGTCCTGCCCTCCACGGGTGCAACCGCACGAGCGTGAGGGCCGCCCAAGACCGAAGGATGGTCAATTGCGCACGTATGAACTGATGATGATCTCCCGCGGCGACCTCGATGATGTCGCCGTGGACACCAACATCCGCCGCTTCACCGGGCTGATCGGTGAGCAAGGCGGCAAGGTGATCAACGTCGATCACTGGGGCAAGCGGCAGTTCGCCTACGAGATCGACCACCGGACCGAAGGCTTCTACACCGTCATCGATCTGGAGATCGACAGCGACGGTCTGAACGAGGTCGATCGCCAACTCGGCATCACCGACGAGGTCGTCCGGCACAAGTTCGTCCGCCCGCCGATCCGCCTGAAGAAGGTCAAGTAGCAGACCGCCCACGCGGAGGAGTAGGCCATGGCAGCGAACCAAGAGAACAACATCACCGTCGTCGGGAACCTGACGAAGGATCCCGAGTTGCGGTACACCCCGGGCGGTCACGCCGTGGCCAACCTGGCCGTGGCCGTCAACCGGCGTGTGAGGAACTCCCAGACCAACGAGTGGGAAGACAGGCTCGATGGGTTCTTCGACGTCAACATCTGGCGTGACTACGCTGAGAACGTCGCCGAGTCCCTGCACAAGGGCGACCGCGTCGTCGTCATCGGCCGCCTCACGAAGCGGTCCTGGGAGGACAAGGACGGCAACACCCGGTGGCAGACCGAGATCGAGGCCGATGAGATCTGCCCCAGCCTTCGTTGGGCTCGTGCATCGGTGACCCGCGCCACCGGCGGAAGCGGAGGCGGAGGCGGAGGCGGCAGCACCGCCAGCCGTCCGCCGATGCCCAGCGCGCCACCGGACGCCGACGACGTCCCCTTCTAGCCGGCCTTCTCGACCGGCCCGCCCGAACCGCATCATCACCACCTGACCAAAGGACTCATCTCATGGCCCGCCAACAGCCCCAGCGGCAACAGCGCCCCGCCAAGCGCAAGGAAGACTTCTTCAAGAAGAACAAGATCGAGTACATCGACTACAAGGACGTCGAGCTGCTCAGCCGGTTCGTCTCCGAACGCGGCAAGATCCGCTCCGCCCGCGTCACCGGTGTCAACCCCCAGCAGCAGCGACTGCTCGCACAGGCGATCAAGAACGCCCGCGAGATGGCGCTGATGCCCTACACCAGCCGGTAGACGGGCCCACGGCAGCGGCACCAAGGAGTAACTGACATGCAGGTCATCCTGAAGGGCTTCGTCGACAACCTCGGCGACGCCGGAGACATCGTGGACGTCGCCAACGGCTACGCCACGAACTTCCTGATCCCCCAGAACCTGGCGATGCGTGCCACCAAGGGCGCCGTCGCTGACGCCGAGGCGCTCAAGCGGTCGCGCCTGAAGCGCGAGGCCGTCGAGATCGCCGAGGCCGAGGAGCAGGCCAAGGGCCTGACCGGTCGCGTGCTGGTCGTGGAAGCCACGGCCGGCGAGGACGGCACCCTGTACGGGTCCGTCGGGAAGCGCGACGTCGCCGAGGCGCTCAAGCGCACCACGGGACTGGAAGTGGACAGCAAGCGGGTGGACCTGGACCGCCCGCTGAAGACCGTCGGCCAGCACGACGTCGGTGTGAAGCTGCACCGCGAGGTCACCGTGATGATGGTGGTCGACGTCGTGGCCGACGAGGTCATCGAGTCCGGTGCCGGGGAGCTCGAGGAGGCACTTGCCGAGGTCGACGAGCTGACCGCCGAGCAGCAGGCCGCCACAGAGGCCGGCTACGCCCCGGTGGACGCCGAGCCAGCCTCAGACGGCACCATCGGCGCGACCGCTCCATCGGTGGCCGCGGAGGACGAGGACGAGTAACCCTCCCAACCAATTGGATTTTGCGGCCCCTCGGACCCCTGCGGTTCGGGGGGTCGTGTGCTGCGGCGGGCCCCCGGGCGTGTCACGTTCCGAGCACCACGACCCGGCACCCGACCTGACACCCGACTCGGACCCCAAGCGGCCCGAGCCGCGTGGTCAACACTCCGGGTGATTCACGGCGAGGCCGCCCTCGGAGGTCTCCTTGTACTCCTCGCGCATGTCCTCACCGGTCCGCTTCATCACCCGGATGACGCGGTCCAGGCTGACGACCTCCTGCACGACCGAGTGCAGAGCCAACTGGGCCGCCGAGACGGCCTTGGCGACCCCCATGGCGTTGCGCTCGATGCACGGCGCCTGGACCAGACCTTTGATCGGATCACAGGTCAGCCCCAGGTTGTGCTCCATCCCGATCTCAGCCGCCGTCGTCACCTGCCCAGGCGTCCCACCGAGCAGCTGGCACAACGCCGCCGCGGCCATCGACGTTGCGGTCCCCACCTCGCCCTGACATCCCACCTCTGCTCCGGAGATGCTGGCGTGGGTCTTGACCAGCATGGCGATCGCAGCCGCCGTGGCCAGAGCGTCGTGGATCTCGACTCGGGAGAAGCCGTGCTGCTGGGCGGACTGCACGAGCACGGCGGGGACGATGCCCGCGGCCCCGTTGGTCGGGGCCGTGACAACCCGGCCTCCGGCCGCGTTCTGCTCCTGAACGGCGAAGGCGTAGGCCTGCGCCCGCGCGATGGGTGCGTACCCGAGGTCGACGTCCCCCCGGTGGACCTGGGCCAGCAACTCCGGTGCCCGACGCTGGACGCCCAGCCCGCCAGGCAGCACACCGCGCCCGGCCAGGCCGGTGTCGATGCACTCGTTGAAGGTGTCCCAGACCAGATCGAGATGCGTCGTCGCGGCCGCCCCGTCGTCATGGGACAGCGCTCGCTCGTTGGCCAAGACGACCTGACCGACCGTGCCGCCCATCTCCTGTGCCCGCTCGAGCAGAGATGCGGCGTCACCGAAGGGATGGGGGACCGGTCTGGGCTTGCCGGCGCCGTCGCCGTCGGCCACCTCCTCCGGCCGTCTGATGAACCCGCCGCCGATCGAGCACCACGTCTCCGCGGCCACCACCTCGTCTCCCCGGCGCAGGTGGAATGTGACGGTGTTGGGATGCGGCAGCTGTTCGTCCCTGGTGTCCCGTGCACGGAGGAAGTTGACGTCGTCCGGCTCGAGCCTGATGTCGATCCCGTCGAGCATCGCCGTGAGGCACGGGTCAGCGGCCAGCGTCTCGCGCAGTGCCAGGACCGCGGCCGGGTCGCAGGAATCGGGTGCCCAGCCCATCAGCCCGGCCATGGTGGCCAGATCGCTGTGGTGCCCGCGGCCGGTCGAGCCGAGCGACCCCTTGAGATCGACCGTGATGTGCCCCCGGGTGTGGCCGGCATCCAGCAGGCCCTGACGGAAGGCCGCGGCCGCACGCATCGGCCCCACCGTATGACTGGAGGACGGGCCGATGCCGACCCGGAAGAGGTTGGCCAAGCGGATGTTGATGGGCGACATGAGGGGATCGTCGCACAGTTCGAGTGATGAGCGTTGCCCCTTGACTCACCCTCGACCGTCCGCTAGAAATCGATTTCTCAGATGCCTCGCAAGCCCGCCACCATCACCGAAGTCGCCGCACTCGCCGGCGTGTCGGCACCAACCGTCTCACGCGTTCTGAACGGCAACACCTCGGTGCGGGCCGATCTGCGGGAGCGCGTGCTGAGTGCGGCGGAGGGGCTGGACTATCGGCCCAGTCCCATGGCGCGCGGCTTGCGGACCGGCCGGTCCTCGACCGTTGCATGCATCGTTCCGTTCGTGTCGAATCCCTCGGCTGTTGATCACGTTCGCGGGATCGTCGAGGGCGTTCGAGGCGTCGACACGCCACTCAGCCTGTACGACGTCGAGCGACCGGGCGATCTCGTCGCCCATCTCGATCACCTCGACCGCATGCGCCCTGCCGGACTCATCGTCGTCGCACTCCACGTGGGTTCGGAGGCAGTCGACGGCTTCGCCGCCGCCAACGTCCCGCTCGTGCTGCTCGACACGACCCATCCCGGAGTATCGAGCGTCGTCCTCGATGAGCACGGCGGTGCGGACCGTGCGGCTCGGCACCTCGTGGAGCTCGGGCATCGTCGCGTCGCCTTCATCGGCGACGACGAGGACAACGAGTTCGGCTTCACCTCCTCACGTGAACGGCGGATCGGCTTGGAACGCGGTCTTCGGGAGCTGGGTCTGCAACTGGATCCGTCCCACGTTCGCACGGGCCCGCACTCCCGTGCCGTCGCAGCGGCGCACACGACCGAGTTGCTCCTGGCCGAGAATCCTCCGACTGCGGTTCTTGCGGCCTCGGATACCCAGGCACTCGGCGCGATGGACGCGATTCGTTCCGCCGGGCTGACCGTTGGTGCCGATGTGTCGGTGATCGGGTTCGACGATGCCGCCATCGCCGCCGATGTCGGTCTGACCACGATCGACGGCCAACTCGTCGCCGCCGGCCAGAAGGCAGCTCGGCTTCTGGCCCGCCTGATGACCGATCCCGCATCCGATGCCACGACGGTCGTGCTCGACGCGCGACTGCGCGTTCGGTCCTCGACCGGCCCGCCTCCTCACGACGACCCGTGACACCTGCCCCAAGCGACGCGATGGACCACTCCTGTGGAAGGGACCCGTCCAATCCGACGAGCAAGGGAACCGATGAAGACAACAACGCGAATCGGCGCGCTGATGACAGCGATCGCCATCACAGCCGCCGGGTGCGGCTCCGACTCTGCGCCAAGCGCTGAGGAGCCGGCCGCTGACCCGACGCCGACCACGGAGCAGGCCGGGCCTGACACCACCGATGATGACGAGTCCGTTGCGGCCGAGGACGTGACGGCGGACGGCTCGACCACCGGCGATGCCGCCGCGTGTGACGGCGAGATCGACGAGCCCGTGACCGTCACCGCCTGGAACCATGCGGGCCAGGGGAACGAGCAAGATCTGATGACCGAACAGATTGCCGACTTCAATGCTGGTCCGGGAGCCGAGCTGGGCGTCACCGTGGCGGTGGAGTTCCTGCCCGACGGCACCTACGTCGAGACCGTCCAGTCAGCTGCCGCGACGGGTGACCTGCCCGACGCACTCGACTTCGACGGTCCGTTCCTCTACAACTACGCGTGGGCGGACAATCTGATCCCGATCGACTCGTGCGTGCCCGATGACGTGGAGCGCAACCTCCTGCCGTCGATCCTTGCGCAGGGCACCTACGACGGCGAGCTGTACTCCGTCGGAACCTTCGAGTCCGGGCTCGGCATCTACGCCTCGCGCAGCGTGCTCGAGGAGAACGACATCCGCATCCCGACGTCGCCGCGCGACGCCTGGAGTGCCCAGGAGTTCGACGAGATCCTGCGCACGCTGCAGGCTGCCGGCTTCGAGCACCCGCTGGACATCAAGTGGTACTACGGGGGCGGGGCGACTGCGGAGTGGTACACGTACGGGTTCTCACCCGTGATCCAGTCCGCCGGAGCTGACCTGATCGACCGATCCGACTACCGGTCGGCGGACGGCATCGTGAACAGCCCGGAGGCCGTCGCTGCGCTGGAGCTGTTCCAGCAGTGGGCCGAGGACGGACTCATCGACCTGGAGTCGACCGACGACCTCCCGTTCCAGGAGGGCACGGTACCCCTGTCGTGGGTTGGGCACTGGCTCTACGGCCCCTACGAGGAAGCACTCGGCGACGACCTGGTGGTCGTGCCACTGCCGGACTTCGGAGAGGGCAGCGTCACCGGCCAGGGATCCTGGAACTGGGGCATCTCGTCGACCGCCGAGGAACCGGACGCCGTGTGGGCGTTCTACGAGTTCCTGCTGTCCGATGAACAGCAACTCCGCTGGAGTTCGACGATCGGCGCGCCTCCGGCGACACAGTCTGCCGCCGCCAGTTCGGAGCTGTTCGGTCCCGGGGGCGACCTGGAGATCTACATCGACCAGCTCTCGACCTCCTCGGTTGCCCGGCCTCAGACGCCCGCCTACCCAGCGATCACCGAGAGCTTCGGGGCCGCGTTCGCCAACATCCTCCTCGGGGCCGACGTGCAGTCCGAACTCGATCGCGTGGCCGACGAGATCGAGCAGGACCTCGTCGCGAACGACTTCTACCCGGCCACCAACTGATCAACCAGTTCCTTCCACAGGAGTCCGCCGGGTCCTCGTCGCTCGCAGACGACGACCCGGCGGTCCTGTCCTCACGACAGCCACCACCATGACCGCCACACCAATTCAGCCGGGCATCGCTCCGGCTCAACCGACGCCACGCCGAGCCGGCCGGCGTGGACGCCGATCTGACGGGCGAGCTGCCTCCGGCTTCCTCGCACCGGGCGGGCTGCTCCTCGGCCTCTTCGTCGTCGGACCGTTCATCGCCGCGATCGTGCTCTCACTCACGAACTGGCGACTGGTCAGTCCGCTCCCGACGCAGTGGGTGGGGCTCGAGAACTACCGCGCGATCATCGCCGACTCCCAGTTCTGGATCGCGATTCGCAACAACCTCACCTTCGCCGTCCTCGTCGTTCCGCTGCAGACCATCCTCGCCCTCGCCATGGCCGTGCTCGTCAACCGCCCGGTTCGGGGACGGGTGGTCATCCGCACCATCTACTTCCTCCCCGTCGTCACGGTGATGACCGCCGCGGCGGTCATCTGGCGGCTGCTGCTCACGCCGGACGGAGCGGTGAACAGCGTCCTGGGCACCATCACCTTCGGTGCGCTCGAACCGAACTGGCTGACGTCAACCACGGCGGCCATGCCCGCAGTCGTGCTCGTGTCGATCTGGCAGGGAGCTGGCTTTCAGATGGTGATCCTGCTGGCAGCCCTGCAGGGCGTGCCGAGTGACTTGTACGAGGCGGCATCGATCGACGGGGCGACCCGCTGGCAGACGTTTCGACACATCACCGTGCCCGGCATCCGCAACGCGCTGATCTTCGTCGTGACGGTCACGACGATCCTGGCCTTCCGGCTGTACGACCAGGTCGTCGTCTTGCCCACCCCAGCGGGCGGCCCGCGGGACGCCACCCGCACGATGATGCTCGAAATGGTCCAGACGGGATTCGGCCGGCAGTTGATCGGACGAGCGTCGGCGATTGCGGTGCTGTTCTTCGTCATCGTCCTGGCGCTCACCGCGCTGCAGCGCGCACTGTTCCGAGAGTCGCCATGAGGCGACGTGGATCGTTGGCCCTCTCCGCGGTCATGCTCGCGCTGGCCGCGTTTTCCCTATTCCCGCTCCTCATCGCGTTGGCCGGCGCGTTCAAGGACGACGCCTTCGTCTTCGCCGAGGCCGGATCACTCCGATCGGTGATACCCGAGCCGTTCGTCGGGCTCGAGAACTTCCGAGACGTCGAGCGACGGACCGACCTCTTCCGCCCCTTCGCCAACTCGGTGATCATCACGACGTCGATCGTCGTCGTCGGCGCCGTGGTGAACTCGCTGTTCGGCTATGCGCTCGCCCGACTTCGCTTCCGAGGCCGAACACTGCTCGTCGCGCTGATCGCCTCACTCATCATCATCCCGTTCGAGGCACTCGCCATCCCGCTGTTGCTGCTGTTCGCCGAGATCGACTGGCTTGACAGCTACCGAGTCCAGATCCTGCCCTTCATCGCGAACCCGTTCTTCATCTACCTCTTCTACACCTTCTTCCTCGACATGCCCGTCGAACTCGAGGAGGCCGCCAAGGTCGATGGCGCAGGACCAGTACGGGTCTTCGTGTCCGTGATCGCGCCGTTGGCGCGCCCCGCCTACGCAACAGCGGCGATCCTGACGTTCCTGTTCTCGTGGGGTCAGTTGCTGTGGCCCACGATCGTCACGAGGAGCGCCGAGGTACGTCCCCTGCCGCTCGGCCTCGCCGTCTTCCAGACCAGCCCTCCGGTCCAGTGGGGCGACATCATGGCCTTCGTCTCGTTGATGACGATCCCGACGGTCGTGATCTTCATCTCGTTCCAGCGACACTTCGTCGAGGGCATCGCATCCCAGGGCATCAAGGGATGACGCTGTTCCTGGACGACCGGTGGGTGTGGGACTTCTGGACCATCGAGCACGAGGACGTGCTCCACCTCTACTTCCTGCAGGCACCGCGGTCACTGCGCGACCCGGATCTCCGCCATCTCAACGCCACCGTCGGGCACGCCACCTCGACCAACCTCCTCGACTGGACTGTGCACGGTGACGCCCTCGCGCCGGGTGAGCCCGGACAGTGGGACGACACGGCGATCTGGACGGGAAGCGTCATCCAGGACCCGCACGGCTGGGCCATGCTGTACACCGGTGTGACCTTGCAGGCGGGGCGTCCGGTGGAGCGCATCGGCCTCGCCCGGTCGACCGACCTCCACCGCTGGACCAAGAGCCCGCTCAATCCCGTCATCGAGACCGACGACCGCTGGTACGAACCGCCGCTCAGCACGCGCTGGAATCATGGCTGGCGCGATCCCTTCGTGGTCGCCAGACCGCAGGGGTACGAGGTGCTCATCTGTGCTCGGACCGCTGACGGTCCGAGCGATCGACGGGGCGCAGTGGCCCGAGCGACCTCACCTGATCTCGAGCAGTGGGTGGTGCACGAGCCCGTGTTCGCACCAGGCTGCTTCGCCGAGATCGAGGTGCCGCAGACGGTCGTCATCGACGGCGTCCAGGTGCTGATCGCATCGACGCAGCGGACCCGGCCGACAGACGTCGTCTGGGACGCGGGTTTGGTCGGGACACGCTGCTTCGCCCGCCACGGCCGTGGGTGGGACGCGCACACCGGCGCGTGGCTCGTCGGCGACCGCGCGTGGACGAACTACGCGGCTCGGGTCGTGGAGGCGTTCGGGCGGTGGTGGCTGATGAGCACCATCGCCCACGATCGAGGAGGCTACGTCGGCGCCCTGTCCGATCCCACGCCCTTGGAGCGGCTGCCGGAGCTCGTCCGGCACCCGAAGCCGGGTCCGGTCGGTCGCAGCCGACCCGACCCGTCCGCGTGACGATCTCCCCGCACGCCCGATGGATGACCGAGATAAGACGAACCTTCACCCACGTTGACCACAGCTGTGGACAAGTCTGTGGATGAGTGGCCGTCGGTTGTTGAGCACTTCTGTGGTTCTGTTGACCGCCGGGGCTCCACCTGTGGGCCCGTCGACGCCTGGTGACGGATCGTGCGAAGTGCCGGGCCACCACTGGTGGATGTCACACCTGACTGGCAACCTGACCCGTCATGTCCTCACCTCCCGACTACGCCACGGCCGCTCCTCCCTCAAGCGGGAGCAGCGGTTCTGGCGGGTTCGAGCGGACCCCGCCGTACTCCCTCGAGGCTGAGATCAGCGTGCTCGGGAGCATGCTGCTGAGCGCGGACGCAATCGCCGAGGTGGCCGAGCTGGTCAGGCCCGAGGACTTCTACCGCGGGGCTCATCGGACCCTGTTCGAGGCCATGCGGGACCTCTACGACCGAGGCGAGCCGGTCGACACCGTAACCCTGGCCGACGAGTTGACGAGGCGAGGGAAGCTGGATGACATCGGGGGGGCGTTGGCCATCGCCGACATCTCCGCGCAGGTCCCCACACCCGCCAACGCCGTCTACTACGCCCACATCGTCAGCGACCGCGCGCTGAAGCGCCGGTTGATCGAGGCCGGCAGCTCGTTGACCCGGCTGGGCTTCGACCCGGAGACGAGCGGCGTGGATGCGGTGGATGCCGCCGAGGCCGAGGTCTTCGAACTGGCCAACAACCAGCGGGGCAACGACTTCGTCCCGATGCGTGAGCTGCTGCTGGAGGCCTTCGAGACCATCGAGAAGCTGCACGAATCCGACTCGACCATCACCGGACTGGAGACGGGCTTCACCGATCTGGACGAGTTGACCTCGGGACTGCAGCCCGGCCAGCTCATGGTGCTGGCGGCCCGACCCGCGATGGGGAAGTCCACGCTGGTCACCAACATCCTGTCCCACATCACCGCGGCGCAGCGCAAGCCGGCGATCATCTTCAGCCTCGAGATGAGCCAGATGGAGATCGTCAACCGCATGCTCTCGGCAGAGGCCAGGATCGACTCCGACCGGATGCGGACGGGGAAGCTGAAGGCGGAGGACTGGCCGAAGCTGTCCAAGGCCATGGGCAAGCTGGCCGAGGCCCCGCTGTTCATCGACGACACGCCCGGTGTGTCCATGATGGAGATCCGGTCGAAGTGCCGGCGCATCGCCCAGCGGCACGGGCTGTCGCTGGTCGTCGTCGACTACCTGCAGCTGATGGAATCCCACAAGACCAAGACCGACGGTCGGGTGCAGGAGGTGGCGGAGTTCAGTCGTGGCATGAAGGTCCTCGGCAAGGAACTCGGGTGCCCCGTCATCGCGTTGTCCCAACTCTCGCGCAAGCCGGAGGAGCGGCCCGACAAGCGCCCGCTGCTCTCCGACCTGCGTGAGTCCGGCGCGATCGAACAGGACGCCGACATCGTGGGGTTCATCTATCGCGACGAGGTCTACAACCCCGACACCGAGGCGAAGGGCGAGGCCGAGTTGATCATCGCCAAGCACCGTGCCGGCCGACTGGCCACGGTGAAGCTGTCCTTCCTCGGCCACCACTCACGGTTCGCCAACATGGCCCGGATGCCCAGCAGCTACGGCGGCGGCTCGGCCGCGGCACCGCCACCGGCAGCGGCACCAAGCGCGAGCGGATACGGGGCCGAACCGTCGGACGCGTTCTAGCCTCCTCGGCGCCGGTCGGCGTCGGCCCTACTCGGCCATCGCGGTGAGTCGGGCCACCTGGTCGTCGGACAGCTCAAGCTCGGCCGCACGGACGTTCTCCTCCAGATGCTCCGGCGAGGAGGTCCCGGGGATCGGCACCATCACCTCACTGATGTGCAGCAGCCAGGCCAGGGAAACCTGAGCGGCCGTTGCTCCGGTCTCCGCCGAGACCTCGGCCAGCGCGCCCGAACCTTCAGCCAGTTCAGCAGCGGCGATCGGGAACCACGGGATGAAGGCGATCCCCTCACGGTCGCAGTGATCGAGCAGCTCCTGTGACTGCCGCACCGTCAGGTTGTACAGGTTCTGCACCGAGACGATGTCGGTGGTCTCCTGTGCGGCGGTGAGGTCCTCCACGGAGACCTCGGACAGCCCGATCGAGCGGATCTTTCCCGCCTCCTTCAGCTCGGCGAGGCGACCGATCTGCTCAGCAGCCGGCACCGACGGGTCGATGCGGTGCAGCTGGTAGAGGTCGATCTGGTCGACGTCGAGTCGACGCAGGCTCATCTCGACGCACTGCTGCAGGTAGTCGGGGTGTCCGACCGGACGCCACTCGTTCGGACCCAGCCGTGTGAGGCCGCCCTTGGTCGCGATCAGGACGTCGTCGTAGGGGTGCAGCGCCTCGCGGATCAGGTCCTCACTCACGAACGGCCCGTAGGAGTCCGCGGTGTCGATGAAGGTGACGCCGAGGTCGACGGCGTCGCGCAGCACCTGGATGGCTCGATCGTGGTCTGCCGGCGGACCCCAGATCCCGTCTCCGGTGATGCGCATGGCCCCGAAGCCCATGCGGTTGATGGTGTGACCGTCGAGGTCCAAGGTGCCGGCGGCTGCTGCTGGTCGTTCGCTCATGGCCCATCGATGCCCGTCCGGCGCCGATGTCAATCCGGATGGGGCTCTGCCACGCCTCTCAGGCCACCTGCCTCCTCGGTGTCTGCGGAGGCGCGTCCGACGTTCAGTGCCGCGATCAGCTGGTCCACCACCGCCATGGCGAGCGGTTGCCGGGCGACCATGGGCAGCACCCGTAGTGGCCCCTGCTCGGCGCCGATCCGCATCATCTTGCGCGTGAGGGGGTCGGTCTCGTCCGGCAGCACCTGACGCTGCAGTGCCGTGAGCGTCCGGGCGAGCACTCGGCCCCGACGGGTCTGCTGGAGATCTGCCATGGTCGTATCCCGGGTGAAGGGGACGATCGGTCGAGGCGGCGGGACCGCGTGGCCGAGCAGCACGCCGAGCTCCTCGTCCGTGGCCACCGCTCCCAGCGGGCCAGGCACAGCCGTCACGACGTCGTCGCTCTCGATGTCGACCGTCACCACGCCGGCGATGTCCCGCGAGGAGGTCCCGATGCGGATCTCGAACCTTCCCGCCTCGACCAGCCAGTCCGCCGCTGCGACGTCATAGACGGCGAAGGCACGCCGGTCCAGCCGTACGGTCACCCGCCGCGACGTGCCGGGGTCAAGTGCCACGGCGACGAAGCCCTTCAGCTCCTGCTCGGGCCGGTGGACGGTGGACTCGACATCGTGGACGTAGACCTGAACGACCGCCGTCCCGGACCTCGACCCGGTGTTGGTGACCTCGACGCTGACGGTCAGGTCGGTGCCAACCCCCTCCACGGCCGGCGAGCCAAGCTCGACGGTGGTGTAGCCGAGGCCGTGGCCGAAGGGAAACCGCGGCTCGACGTCGAAGGTGTCGTGGAACCGGTAGCCGACGAACAGGGTCTCCCGGTGCACCACGCGTGTTGGGTGATCGGCGAAGTCGGCGTCGGCGGCCAGGTCGGCGACGGCGACCGGGATGGAGTGCGCCAGCCGGCCACGAGGCTCGACCTCGCCCAGCAGGACCTGCGCCAGCGCGGACCCACCGGCCTGACCGCCAAGCCAGGCCTCGATGACCGCCGCGGGCTCCTCCGCCCAGGGGATCTCCACCGGTGCGCCGTTCTGCAGGACGACGACCACCTGACTCGCGACCGCGCAGATCGTCCGCACCAGGTCGTCCATCGCCGGGGGCAGCCGGAGGGTGTCCCGGTCCCAGCCCTCGGACTCGATCAGAGCCGGTAGCCCCACGACCAGCACCACCACATCGCAGGCGGCGGCCAGTCGGACGGCTTCGCCGACATCCGCAGCCGACGACTCCCCGGTCTCGCCGTCGTACCCCGGGGCGAAGGGGACATCACGGCCCAGCCGCTGACCCAGCGCCCCCAGCAGGTCGTCGACCCGGGTCGGGTTGACGCGGGAGCTGCCGCCGCCCTGGTAGCGCGACTCGCGGGCGAACTGGCCGATCACGCCGATCGAGTGCTCGCTGGCCAGCGTCTCCGCCGCGAGGGGCAAGATTCCGTCGTTGGTGAGCAGCACGGTGCCCGCGGCGGCTGCGCGCCGGGCGAGGTCGTCGTGCTGGTCCATGACGTCGGTGCTGTCACCGGCGGCTCGAGGTGCGGACCTGACACCGCTGGCCATCCGCCCCTCGACGGCCCGTGCCGCCAGGGTGGCCAGGTTGCGGCACGCCCGATCAACCGCCTCCGACGGCAGCCGACCGCTGTGGATCGCGGCTCGGACCTCCCCGTCCCAGACGCCGGCTGAGCCGGGCATCTCGAGGTCCATCCCGGCGGCCACACTGGTCGTCCGGTCGGCGGTCGCGAACCAGTCGCTCATGACCACCCCATCGAAGCCCCACTCCTCGCGCAGGATGGACGTCAGCAACTGCGCGGACTCGCCCACGTGCTCGCCGTTCACCAGGTTGTAGGCCGACATGACCGTCCACGGCGCGGACTCGCGGATCACGATCTCGAAGGTGGCCAGGTACAGCTCGCGGAGGGTCCGCTGGTCGATGATGGCGTCGACCCGCATCCGGTAGAACTCCTGGTTGTTGGCCACGTAGTGCTTGGCACACGCCCCGACACCCTGCGATTGGATTCCGCGCACGGTCGCCGCCGCCATCTTGCCGGTCAGGAACGGGTCCTCCGAGAGGTACTCGAACGTCCGGCCACCGGCGGGGTGCCGAACCAGGTTCATCGCCGGCCCGAGGACGACGTCGACCTCGTGGTGTCGGGCTTCGATGCCGAGGGCGACGCCGATCTCCTCGGCCAGCTCGACGTCCCAGGTCGATGCCAGGGTGATCGCTGGTGGAAAGCACGTCGCGGGCCGCGCATCGCTCATGCCGAGGTGGTCGTCGGCCTCGACCTGCCGACGGATGCCGTGGGGACCGTCGGCAACCCGGATCGCCGGGATCCCGTCCACGGCCTCGGTGGTCCAGAACGTCGCGCCGGAGAGCAGCCGGATCTTGGTGTCGAGGTCCAGGCCGGCGACGACGTCGGCGGGCGATTCCTCGCTGGTCACACCCACACCATCACCTCGTCCAGCGGCTTGCGCGTGATGTCGGGCACCTCGGCGTCGGCAGCGGGATAGCCGACCGGCAGCACCAAGTAGGCCTGCTCGTGCTCGGGCCGCCCCAGGATCTCGGCGAGGAACCCCATCGGGCTGGGCGTGTGCGGCAGCGTGGCCAGCCCGATCTGGTGGAGAGCCGCGATGAAGAAGCCGGCGGCGATGCCGCAGGACTCCGTGCTGTAGTAGTTCTTGGACCTCCCCGTCGGTGTCGGGGTGTAGCGGTGTCGGAAGAGGACCACAAGGTACGGGGCATCGGTGAGGTGGTGCTTGACCGCGTCCGTGCCCAGCGGCGCGAGGGCCTCCAACCACTCCTCGGGAGCTCGCTCGTCGTAGAACGCCCGCTCCTCCTCTTCGGCCGCGGCACGGATGCGGCGTCGGACATTGAGGTCCTCGACGACCACGAACGTCCACGGCTGACGGTGGGCGCCAGAGGGAGCGCTGGACCCGATCTCGATGGCCCTCCGGATCAGCGCCGCCGGGACGGGATCCCCGGAGAAGTGCCGGACCGAGCGCCGCGCACGCATCTGTCGAGCGAGCTCCTCCGCGGTTGCCGCCATCGCCGCCGGCGACATGCGGACGAAGTCGAGCGGGCGCATCACGGGCTCGTGGCGTGGTGCCTGAGGAGATGGCAGCGGGGGATCAGCCATGCGTCGGATCGTAGGCGGAGCCCGGGTCCGGGCGGACCCGCAATCAGTTCTTACATCCGCGGTCATGGCTGAGGTGGTTCTGCAACTCAAGCGGCGTGGTCGGCGTCGGACGCTACATACCCACCACCCGCGTGACCGCACGAAAGGCCCTCCGATGACCCGCACCTCCACCGCAGACCGATCCCGCCGACGGACCCTCCACCCTCGACGCCTCCTCGCCATGGTCCTGGTCCTGCTCCTGCTGCTGGCCGCCTGCTCCGCGGGTGACGACGGTGACGCTGAGGCCAGCGACGACACCGCCGAGGCCGGTGATGCCACTGCAGCGGCCGAGTTCGGCGATGACGAGGCCTTCGACGAGGAAGCCATGGAGGAGGCGGAGGCGGACGAGGCCCTCGGCCTGGCCGAGAGCGACCCCGACGGCCGCGATGTGGCCCAAGCCGAGCCCGCCGCACCGGAGGCCGCAGAGGACGGCTCCGCAGCGCCACCGCCCACCACCGCCTCGACCGGCGAGCGGATCATCAAGGAGGGGACCGTCACCGTCCAGATCGAGCCGGGTGAGTTCGACACTGCCTTCGGGCAGATCGTCGCTCGCGCCCAAGCCCTCGGCGGCCACGTGTCCGGGACCTCCTCCTCGACCAACCCGGGGCCGGACGACACGACGTTGACCTCCGGACAGGTCACCATCCGTATCCCGGTCCAGAGCTTCGAGGACCTGCTGACCTCCCTGGGCGACGCCGGTGAGGTGGTCGATCGCAACATCACCAGCCAGGACGTGACCGCGGAGTTCACCGACCTCGAGTCACGTCGTCGCAACCTGCAGGCTCAGGAGCGCTTCTACCTGGGGCTGCTGGACCAGGCACAGGGCGTCGAGGACGCCATCGCGATCCAGCAGCAGCTGGACGGGATCCAGTCCCAGATCGAGCAGATCACCGGTCGGCTGAACCTGCTGGAGGATCGGTCGTCGTTCTCGACCCTGACCGTCCTGCTGCAGGAGCGTGGAGCCACGACCCCCGAGCCCGTCGACGAGGAGCCGGGTGGACTGGCCCCCTACATCGACCAGGCCATCGAGACGTTGATCGCCACGGTGGGCGGCCTGATCGTGGTGGCGACGTTCCTGAGCCCCTTCCTCGTGATCCTCGGCGTGGCCTACCTGATCTGGCGGACGGTCTTCCGCGGGCGTCGGACCATCGTCCCGCCCAGCCAGGTCACTGGCCCACAGGCTCCGCCTGCGGCGTCGGAGCCTCGAGAGCCGGTCGACGCGTAGCCCTCTCTCCAAGGCAAGGTTCCCCACCACCGCAAGTCCCTCCCCGGTGGGGAACCTGACCTCACCGTGGGGAACCTGACCTCACCGTGGGGAACCTGACCTCACCGTGGGGAACCTGACCTCACCGTGGGGAACCTGACCTCACCGTGGGGAACCTCACCCTCCAGGCCGACGCACCGAGCAACCCAACCCTCCCCGCTACTGTGGGACCATGACCCCGGAGACCTGGGCCGACGTCGGCAACTGGCTGCTCCTCGCCGTGGGGGCGGCCATGTTCTTCGGGACCGGCTTCGCGGTCCTGTCGTTCCGACGCAATGGCGTGTTCCCTGGCCAGGAACTGGACGACGACGGCCTGCCAACCCATGAGCCGGCCCTCAGAACCGCCTACGTCAAGATCGTCCTGGGACTGGTCCTCGGGGTGTGGGGCCTCGCCGGCCTGACCGCCGGCACCGTCATCGGCCTGTCGTAGGCAGTCCGAGGCCTACCCCGCCACCTCGGCGGGGAGCGGGAACCAGCGCAGGCTCTCGAAGTCCTCGCTGACCTCTGGCCAACCCGGGTCGACCGCTGGTCGACGACGGTGCAGCAGCTCGTGGGCCGCTGCCAGGTGCTCTGACAGCGACACCTCGTCCCGACCTCGGGCGGGCCGCGTCTGGGTGAAGCCGTCCTGTCCGATGACCAGATCCGCCAGCCGCTCGATGCCGGCCTCCGTCGCCTCGCGATGCTGCCACCGACCAGTCCGCGCGTCGAAGCGGTAGTCCGCCAGCAGTTCGATGCCGTGACCCGCCACCAGTTCAACGGCAGACAGGATGTAGCCGAACTCCTCCTCATCGATGAAGTAGTTGAAGTTGACCCGCACCCAGCCCGGCTTGATGCCCTCACAGCCCGTGCCGATCTCACGCTCCAGGGCACGGGAGGCGTCCACGTCGATGCCGAGCAGTCGGTGCCCGTACGGACCAGCACAGGAGCACCCGCCACGGGACTGGATGCCGAACAGATCGTTCAGCAGGGCCACGACGAAGTTGTGGTGCAGGTACCGGCCAGGGCGGTCATGGGCCACCACGAACGAGACGATCGAGAGGCGCTCGCGCTCGAGCGATCCGAGGATCTCGATCTTCGGGTGCACCCTCCACCGGTCGATGGCCCGGGTGATGAAGGCGTCCTCACGACGACGGATCTCGTCGGCCCCGACGGAGTCCTTCAACGCGAACACCAGACCAGCGCGGATCGAGCCGACGATGTCGGGAGTCCCGCCCTCCTCCCGGTGTTCGATGTCGTCGAGGTAGTGGTGCTCGGTCGGGTTGACGTACCACACCGTGCCCCCACCGGGCACGCTGGGCACCCGGTTGGTGAACAGGTCCTTGCGGGCCACGAGGAGCCCGGGCGTCCCCGGCCCGCCGACCATCTTGTGCGGGCTGAGCACCACGGCGTCGAAGTAATGATCGGGGTCGCTGCCCTGGTCCTTCCCTCCCTCAGGCGCGACGTCGATCTCGACGTAGGGGGCCGCGGCTGCGTAGTCCCAGATCGCCAGGGCGCCGTGCTCGTGGAGGAGACAGCTGACGGCCGTGGTGTCGGTGATGATGCCCGTCACGTTCGAGGCGGCCGAGAAGGAGCCGATCAGCAGGGGACGGTCGGCGTGCGCCACGAGCTTGGCCTCGAGATCGGCCAGGTCGATCCCGCCATCCAGGTCCTCGTGGATGGTGACCACGTCGGCGATGGTCTCCCGCCAGGCGAGGTCGTTGGAGTGGTGCTCGTACGGCCCGATGAAGACGACCGGGCGATCGGTGGGCTCGAGCGTGACGTGGTCACTCAGGCGCTCGGGGACCCGCAACCCGAGCACGTGGACCAGCCGGTCGATGGCGCCGGTCGAGCCCGAGCCGCAGAAGAGCACGGCGTACTCGTCGTCCGCCCCCACGCAGGACCGGATGATCTCCCGTGCGTCCTCTCGGAAGCGTGTCGTCTGCAGACCGGTGCCGGAGGACTCGGTGTGGGTGTTGGCGTAGGTCGGCAGGACGTGATCGCGGATCGCGTCCTCCACGAAGTCCAGGGCACGACCCGAAGCCGTGTAGTCCGCGTAGACCACCGGGCGGGTTCCGTAGGGCCCGTGCATCGTCTGCCGGGACCCGATGACACCATCCCGAATGCGGTCGACCAGAGCCTGCACGTCGGTGCTCATGATCGGATCGTATCGCCGACTGCGGGCCGGTCCTCCTTGCGGCTAGCTCATGACCGGCTGGTGGCTTCGCTTCCGGGCGTATATGGCCTGATCGGCCCGTTCAAGCGCGGCGCTCAACTCCTCGTCGTCGGACAGCATCAAACGGCCCACCGACACCCCGACGGTGATGGTGTGCACGGCGGAGGAGCCCTCAATCGGCCCTGCGACCACTTCGGCAGTCGGGTTGCCATGCCGCTATTCCGGCCGGTGGCTCTCTAAACCACTACGGCGCGCAAGGTAGCGTTCGAGGCGATGGGCGGATGTGTTCAACTCAATCGACGGGTGACAGCCCGTGTCGGCTGAGCCCCTCGACCTCGGTATCCCTGGACTGACGGACGCGGTGCTCGTTGGGAGTGGAGGCCACGCAACCGTCTACCGCGCCAGGCAACCAGCCTTCGGCAGGGTCGTCGCCGTCAAGGTGATCACGGCTGCGCATAGTGATCCGCAGGTCCGACAGCGCTTCGAACGCGAGTGTCGTGCCATGGGCCAACTCTCGGAACATCCCGCAATCGTGACCGTCTACGACGCCGGTTCAACGGAGAGCGGCCATCCCTATCTGACCATGGCCTATGTTCCCGGGGGGTCGCTCCAGGACGACCTTGATCAGGGAGCCACGTGGCCTTGGTCCAAGGTGCTTGCGCTGGGCGTGAGGATGAGCGGTGCTCTGGAAGCGGCGCACCAGGCGGGAGTTCTGCATCGTGACATCAAGCCCGCCAACATCCTGAGTTCGAAGTACGGGCCGCAGTTGGCCGACTTCGGCATCGCACGGGTGGCCGGCGGGCACGAGACCGGTACCGGCATCGTGACGGCGACTATTGCGCATGCTCCTCCCGAGATCCTCGACGGTGTGAGACCGTCGGCTGCGTCGGACATCTACTCACTGGGATCGACGCTATATGCCATGTTGGCTGGTCGGCCCCCGTTCATGGCTGATCGTGAGGAAGAGTCTGTGCTTCCGATGATCGTGCGGATTCACGCTGATCAGCCGCCTGACCTACGGCAGATCGGTGTTCCGGACGCGGTTGCCGACGTGATGGAAGGCTGTCTTTCGAAGAGTGCGGAGGCACGCCCGCAGCGTGCAGTTGAACTTGGCCGGGAACTGCAGGCTCTACAGCGACAGATGAGTGTGGAGGTGACTCCTCTGCACGCTCCCGACGACGAACTGACCACCGTTAAGGTTGAGGTCGCGCCGCCGAGGGAGCCACGACCGAGGCCGGATTCGCCAGTCACTCGCCGACGCGATCTGAAGCTCTCAGCGCTCGCGGTCGGCCTCGTCGCGTTACTGGCAAGCGGGTGGTGGTGGTCCACGACGCTTGACCGCCAGGCCGATGACAGTACGGCTGCGGAAACGACGCCTAACGAGGGCGCCGAGGAATCGCTGCAGCCAAGCTCCGATCCGGCACAGATCACTAACTCCCCACCCCCCGATGAGCAAATCCCTACCCCGTCAGCCGTGGCGTCCGCATCCGCGGCTCCGCCCGACGTACTGAGCAGCATCGACGTCGGCACGGCAGCCTTCTCGATCCTCAGCGATCCCATCTTCGATCTCTGGGCCCCCGCTTCCGGCCCGGCTGCTCTGGTTCGCATTGACCCCTCAAGCGGTCAAGCCACCGGTCAGGTCCCGCTCGGCGGAGTGCCCGAGACACCAGTTCGTGCCGGTGCCTCTAACCAGTTGTGGGTGACGCTGATCAGCAGCAACCAAGTGGTGCAAATCGATCCTGTTGCCGAGGTGGTAACCGCAACCGTCGAGGTCGGAGCCAACCCTTTCATCCCTGCCGTCACTGACGACGCCCTGTGGGTTCCCAACCGCGACGACGGAACGCTCTCGCGGATCGACATCAGCAGCCGACGGGTGACCGACACGGTGTCGGTCGGGGAGAATCCCAGGACTCCCACCATCGTCGGAGGTGCCGCCTGGGTCAGCAACGGCGATGATGGAACGCTTTCCCGGGTTGATCTGGACCGGCGTGAGGTGACTGACACGGTGCCGATTGGGGGGTCTCCATCCGCACCGGTGTTCTTCGACGGCACACTATGGCTAGCTACCTCCGAGCCTAGTCGTGTTGTGCAGGTCGACCCGGCGAGCGCACAGATCCTACGAGACATCACGGTAAGCAACGGCGCACAACAGCCCGTCGTTGGCGGCGGCGCTCTATGGGTGGCCAATCGAGATGCGGGTGCGCTCACACAGATCCGTCCCGATCAGGCAATCGTGGAGGCGACGTTCGACATCGGTGGGCGCCCGATGACACCCGCGGTCATCGATGGGGCGCTGTGGGTGCCTGACCGGGTGAACTCGACGGTAAGCAGATTCGATCTCGAGCAGATGAGGGTGACAGGTGTCGTGGAGGACCTAGGCCGACCTGACACCCCTGTCGCTGGGCCCGGAGGCGTTTGGGTGACTGACATCGAGAACGGTCGTGTCGTTCTAATCAGCACTCGGTGATACGTAGGCGCCTTGCGGCGCACCGCGCTACTGGAAGACGGGCTGGCGGCTTCGCTTGCGCGCGTACATGGCCTGATCGGCCCGCTCGAGCGCGTCGCTCAACGCCTCGCCGTCGGCGACCATCGCCCGGCCGACGGAGACGCCCACGTTGATGGTGTGCCCGGCGGACGTGCCATCGATCGGCTCGGCCACCACCTCGGCCAGTCGGGTTGCCATCGCGCTGGCCGCCTCGGGGTCGACCCCCGCCAGTACGACCACGAACTCGTCGCCACCGGTGCGGGCCACGGCGTCCTCAGGTCGGACGGCGCTCTTCAGCCGGTCAGCGACCTGGCACAGCAACTCGTCCCCGACGGCGTGACCGTAGGCGTCGTTCACCGGCTTGAAGCCATCCAGGTCGAGGGTGAGCACAGCCAGGTCGTCGACGGCGCGCAGGGGCTCGGTGTGCTTGTCGAGGCCGGCCCGGTTCAGCAGGCCGGTGAGGGGGTCTTGGTGGGCCGCGTCGATCAGGTCCGAGGTACTGCGGTTCAGCTCGCCCACCGCCAGGCGCAGCCGTTGGCCGAGCCCCCCGGCCGATCCGTCGGACAGGACCGGCGCCGTCAGGTCTCCCTCCGCCAGGGCGTGGAGTTGGTCGTCGACCAGCTGCAGGCTGGTGCGGATCTCGTCCATCGCCCCGGCGATGCGCCCGATCTCGTCATCGGTGCCGATCGCGGCGGCCTCGAGGGAGAAGTCGCCCTCAGCGATCTGTGTGGCGGATTCGACCAGGGTGTCGACCCGTCGCGTGAGTCGGCGTAGGACGGAGATGGTGGCGGTGATGACTGCGATGACGACGGAGATCAACGCGCCGAGGCTGATGAGGCCCGTTCGCTGCGCCTGGTCCGCCCGGCTGGCGGCATCGGCGTACAGGTCGTCGGTGATCTGATCCGCCAGCAGCGATACGTCGGCCCGGTAGGCGTCACTCAGCCGCAGGAGGTCAGCGACGCCCGCTTCGTCGAGGTCGAAGGGTCGTTGGCCACTGTGCTGTGCGTCACGCAGGACCTGACGCCACGGACCGGCCGGGTCCTCGCCGGGTGCCGGCGGACGCTGGCCTTCCTCGATCCCACCGTTGATCCAGATCCTCGCCTCGGCCAGCTTCTCACGGGTCGCGTTGTTCGGACCCAGCAGCTGACGGGGCGCCTGTGGCCCCGGTGCCCCCGGCGGAGCCGCCTGCGCGAACGCTCCCACGTGCAGCCGCCACATCGCGTCGGCAGTCTCGTGCCCGGCGAGGACGACGGCGTTCTGGGCAGCGGCCAAGCCCAGCCAGCGGCTGTCCAGCCCGGCGACGCGGGAGGCGCGCGCGGCGGTCGTGGCAAAGGCCAACTCGCCGTGCAGCCGCCCGAGGGCCTCGCTTCCGGCTCGGAGGTCCTGGTCTGCGATCGCCTGTCGGACCGCGATCAAGCGGTCGTACAACTCCGTCACTGCGCGTTGCTCGTCGACCGTCAGGTCGGCTGCCTCGATGGTGGCCATCGAGGCGTCGCTCTGCTCGGCCAGATGCGCGAAGGTGAGTCCAACCTCGTCGGGGACGGGGCCGCCGCCCGGGTTGTCGATTCGCAGACGATAGAGCCAGCTCTCGGCGCGAAGGGCGGCCTCGATGTCGGTCAGGACCGCCAGGTCGTCGAGGTGCTCGACCTCAGCAGTGGCCACACGGGCGTCGGCTTGGGCACGGAGGGCCAGAGCGGCGAGGGCGATCACCGCGACGAGCAGCGGGACGCCGGCGAGGATCAGCAGCTTCGCGCGCAGGGAGAGGGAGGTCATGGGGGTGTCTTCGACCCCTCCCGTGCAAGATTGAGAACTACTACTCTTGGTCGAGACGGCTCACGGAACGTGGTGCGGCATGGCCGGTCAGCCAAGCGTCGACGTGCCGGTCCACCAACTCATCCGTGACCGTTGCCAACGCGAGCGCGGTCACCGCGAACAGCGGCCCCATCAGCTGCATGGTGGCGATCTCGATGTCGAGGTCGTCGCGCAGCCATCCCTGTGCGATGCCGTCCCGGAGCAGCGGCGTGACCGGAGAGTCGCCCAGCGACACGATGTGTTGGCGGGCGACGGCGAGATCCGGATCGCGGCTGGCCCGATTGGCCAGCTTGATCAGATCGGGCAGCGCCTGCTGGGAGCAGAGCGCCGCCCCGACCGCTTTCAAGAAGGCGCGGAGGTCAGCGATGGCATCGTCGGTCCGTTGGACCGGAACGGTCGGCGGGACGCTGGCTGCCAACGCGCTCGCGATCAGATCGTCGCGGTCGGAGAAGTGTCGATAGACCGTCGCCCGACTGACGGCCGAGATCTCCGCGACCCGGCTGTGCGTGACCGCTTCGATGCCGCCGTCCGCCAGCAGCCGCAGCACTGCAGCGTGAACCTCCTCGAGGGTCCGCTGCACCCGCGGGTCGGTCTCGGCCTCCCGCGACTCCTCCAGGTCCGTCACTCGGCCAGCACAGCAGTGGAGTCGTCGGGGTGGCGGTCGTGCGCGTCACCCTCGACGGCGTGGAGGTGTCCGCCGCGCCGTCGACCGTAGAGCACCAGCAGCGGCGGGAGGACCGACAGCGCTGACAGGAGGGCCAGTCCCACGGCGTACACGGTGACGATGCCCATGCGTTGGAACGGGACGATCGAGGCGAAGATCAGCGAGGTGAAGCCCAGCACCGTGGTGAAGGCGGACCCGGCCAGGGCTGCGCCGGTGTGGGTCAGCGAGTCTCGCAGGGCCGTCGGCACGTCACCGCCGGCCTCCTCCAGATCGGTCACGAAGCGCTCGCCCAAGTGGATCGAGAAGTCGATCCCGACCCCGATCACCAGGGCCGAGATGATGGCGGTGATCGGGTCGAAGGGGATGCCGGTGAGGTACATGAGGCCGAACACCCAGAGCACCACCACACCGACGGGGAGGGTGATGATCACGCCGAGCAGTGGCTGCCGGTTTCGCACCGCGTAGACGCCGATCAGCAGCAGCAGCACGGCCCCGAGCGTCGTCAGCAGACCGGTGATCTGGGAGGATGAGAGGCCGTCGATGACACCGTCGGTGATGATCTCGTCGGAGGTGACGGTCGTCGCAAGGCCCAGGTCCTGAATGGGCTGAAGTGCCTCGTCCATGGACGCCTGCAAGGTGGCGGCCCCGACCTCCTCGGACTGGGTGCGGACCGAGAGCCGGGCGGCCGGCGCGTCATAGGCACCAGCCTCGGGGTCGATCTCCGCCGCGAGGTCCGAACTACCGCCCACGTCGACGACGCCCTCGACGTCCACGAGGTCGGTGCGGAGCTGATCGACCACCTGGACGAACGCCTCGTCGTTCACGGCGTCCCCCTCGACCAGGACCTGTGTGGTCTCGGCCAGGCCACCTCCGAAGTCGCGCTCGAGTACACCGACCGCCTCGACCAGCGGGGAATCCTGTGGCAGGAACGCGGTCACGTCGAACTCGACGTCCAGTTGCGTGAGCGACCAGGCTCCGCCGGCCGAGAGGACCAGGACCACGCCGAGGACGACGTAGGGGGCCTTGAGCGCCGGGGTCAGCGCGAACAGGGCAGCGCGGGCGAACGGTGAGCGCTCAGAGGTCGCGACCTCATGGCGGGGCACCGTGGGCGCATCACGTCGCTCACGGATGCGGTCCAGCAGCAGACGACCGGCGGGCAGCACGGTCAGGGTGAGCAGGAAGATCACGACGATGCCGGCGGCCGCCAGAACACCAAGGTCCTGGATCGCCGGGATGGGAGAGACCAGGTTGGTCAGGAACCCGATGGCGGTGGTCACCATCGACAGCAGCAGCGCCACGCCGATGGTGGGCCCGAGCTTGGCGACGGCCTCGCGAGGGGTGGGGCTGGCTGACCGGTTCAGCTCCTCCCGGTAGCGCGATTGGACGTAGATGGTGTAGCTCACGCCCAGGGCCAGCAGCAGGATCGGCACGATCTGCGTGGGCGGCGTCGCCTGGCCGATCAGGCCCAGGTAGTTCGGTCCGAGGAGCACGGCGATGCCCTGGAGCCAGGTGATGCCGATCATGACCGACACCAGCGCCAAGGCCATGTCGGCAAGCGACCGCCGGACGGCACCCAACAGTCCCAGGTTCTGACCACGACTGGCCCGCAACACGAAGGCCAGGACGATCAGGATCACCAGCGCGGCGATGCCGAAGAGACGACCGACCTCCGCCTGGAAGTCCTCACCGGGGTCAGCGACGAGGAGGAAGGAGAACGGTAGAGCGTCCAGGGGCGGGGCTTCGGCCTCCAGGGTGTCGGCGAACTCGCCCTGGGCCGTGGCCAGGGCGGCTTCGTCGGCGAAGGCGGTGTCGTCCAGGGTCAGGAGAACCAGGCCGGACGGCGCCTGCGTGGGGTCCTCACCGGCGGACAGCTGTGCCGCGAAGCCCAGTCCGCCGCCGCCCTGCCCGGGGGCGCCGCCGCCGGGGGGCGCCTGGCCCTGAGGGGCTGCCTGGTCAGGGGCTGCCTGGTCAGGCGCTGCCTGATCGGGCGCCTGGGCCTCTTCGCCCGGGCCGGGCGTCTGACCGTCGGCTGCCTGACCCTGTCCCTGTTGGCCCTGCGGTGCCGTGCCCGGCGGAGGCGCCTGCCCTGGTGGCGGGCCGCTGAGTGCCAGCTCCTGCAACTGGTCGACCTGGGCGTCATCGCCAGCCGCCAGATCGATCCCCTGCTGGGCAGCGGCCGCGATGGCCGGCGTCAGGTAGCCGATGGCGGCGCCCGGCGCCCCCTCGGGGGTGAGCAACGCGTCGCCGAAGACGTCCTGGGCGACCCGTTCGATCGTCAGCTGGGTGGCTGCACCATCGGCGGAGATCACGTCCTCGCCCGTGACGACCACCTGCAACGTCGTCGTCCCGGCGTCGTCGAAGCGCTCGGCGAGCTCCTCCGCGGCGAGCACCTCGTCGTTGGTGGGCGAGAAGGCGGAGGAGTCGTTGGACAGCTCCTGCTGCGGCGCAAACGAGGCCAGGAGCGCGGTCAACAGGACGACCAGGATGATGGTGATGCCGGGTCTGGCGGCCACGGCGGTGGTGATGGGTCGAAGCAGGGCTTGCACGGGGATCTCCTCGGCAGGGTCACAGTGAGACTGACCGTCTCAATGAGACGATGTGTCGCATAGTGCCACGCCGACGGGTGCCGTGCACCCCCGAGTCTCCGGGGACGTCAGACGGAGGGCAGCGCGGGCGGGATGTCGAAGGGGCTGAGTGGCTCGTTGCCGTCCTCGGTGATCAGGAACATCTTCTCCAGACGGACGCCCCCGACGTCGTCACGGTAGCCGCCAGGCTCGACCAGGACGACCATGCCCGCCTGGAGGACGGCGTGCTCCCCGGGGATGATGCGCGGCCACTCGTGGACCGAGGTGCCGATGCTGTGGCCGATGTGGACCGGGTTGGCAAACCCGGCGTCGGTGATGATCGAGCGGATCGAGGCGTCGAAGTCGTGGGCGGTCACGCCGGGCCGCAGTGTCTCCAGGACCTGCTCCCAGGCGTGGTGGACGAGCCGGTAGAGATCGGCCAGCGCAGGCGTCGGCTCCCCGATGCAGGTCGTGGTGCAGGAGTCGCCCCAGTACCCGTCGACGCGGGGAGCCAGATCCGCGATGATCGCATCCCCCGGTCCCATCTCGCGCGTGCCGGGCCAGCCGCCGACCGCCGCGGTCCGGGCCTGTCCGGAGACCAGGTCGCCGGTGACAGCGCAGCGCTGGCCAGCGGCATCCTCCATCGCCGCACGCACGTCGTGGAAGAGCTCGAGCTCCGTCCGCCCCTCGTGCCCACCTGCGCGGACGACGGCGTGGCCGGCGGCCGTGACCTCGGCACAACGGCGCAGGGCGGCAACCTCCGCCTCGGTCTTTATGGCTCGCTGTCGGTTCAGCGCCTGGGTCAGCGTCCGTGTCGCGGTGGCACGCTCCTCCACAGCGCGGGTCACGGCTGTCAGGACCTGTGCCCCTTCGACGGCGACGACCCCGCCGACGTCCAATTGGTCGAACAGCTGGGCGACGCTGGCCGCGTACTTCTCGCCCAGCGGGCGATGATCGGTGAAGCCCAGACACTCGTAGCTGACGATCACCCCGTCCGACGTGCCGACCGCCGACGCCTGCGCGACCGGCACCTCGAGCTCGTGGCAGACCAGCCCCACCGTGCCATCTCGGCTGATGACACCGGTCGTGGGCCCCCCGTCCCAGGGAGAGGGTCCGGCCTCGACCGCTGCGATGTGCTGCAGCCCGTACGCGACGGCCTCCTGCGAGGTCAGCACCGCCCAGTCCGCCTCGAGCTCGTCCAGGACCGCCTGGACCCGTCTGGTTCGTTCGTCCGTCATCGCACGTTCCCTTCAGGCGTGGGCTGGCCCCGGTGGGGGAAGCCCCGCCAGATCGTCGGTCAGTTCCAGGGTGAGGTCGTAGGAGACCGACTCGTCCGGCTCCAGCGTCCGCAGCCGGCCGCTCTGCCGCGCCGTCGCTCGGCCCTCCGGCCCGTTGGTCGATGGCTCCAACCCCAGCACGTAGGTGCCGTCGGCCAGCATCCGCCACACGAACACATCGGGGAGCACCGCCGTGTCGAACCGCTCCACGAACGCCAGGCCGAGCCGGTCGTTGGCCAGGGCCACCACGGCCCGCTCGCCGTCGAACCGCAGCTGGGTGACCTCCTCGACGGCTCCCCGCTTCGGCTGGCCCATGCGGTCGAAGCCACGCACCGTGTGGTCGCCACGTGGGATGGCCTCGACGGCGGTGGTCACCAGTCGAGCCCCTTCGTCGAGGAGGGGCCAGCCGACGTTGACGTGGTACAGCAGCATGTGCGGTGTCGGCACGTGCCCGCCATTGGTCACGACGTCGCGGAGGGTGATGATCGGCCGCCGGAGGTCCATCTCAACGCGTCGTCGCAGCGTGAGCACCTCGGCGAAGACGCCCGCCTGCCGCACCAGCCCCTCCGCCCAGAGCGTGCCGGCATCATGGTCGACGCCGTAGCCGAGCAGCCGCGCCGGCTCGCCACTCAGCCGACCGTGCAGCGGGAAGGCCGACGTCGTCTTGGGCGGGTACGCCAGGTAGCGGGTCTCGTCCTCCTCGGGGAACATGGTGTGGTCCAGCCCCGCGGTGGCCAGCAACCCGCCGCCGAAGGAGCGGAGCCACCCCAGGTGCTCCGCTGTGGCCAGGCCGGGTGCGCGAGTGCCCACAGGGGAGATCCAGCTGATCGGCATCCCACCGAGCCGGCAGGCCCCCAGGTCGAACCCACGATCGACCACGACGTCCAGCGTCAGCCCGGAGGGGCTCGCGAACTCGAGCAGTCGAGTGCCGCGGCCGGCACCATCGGACAACTCCACCAGCCGCACGTCGGCGACCTGGCTGCCCCGGCCGACCCGCTGCCGCCAGGCCACGGGATCCGGCGGCAACCACTCAGTGCGTGACCCAGCCACCGTCGATCCCGATCGTCTGGCCGGTGATGAAGGATGCGGCGTCGCTGGCGAGGAAGCCGACCAGGTTGCCGATGTCCTCGGGTGTCCCGCGTCGCTTGAGCGCCTGTTGGTCCAGGACCCACTGGTTGTACCCCGCCGGGTCGGGGTGGATCGCTTCGGCCGCAGTCGGGAAGGCGCCGGGTGAGATGGCGTTGACGGTGATCCCGTCCGGCCCGACCTCTCGGGCCAACGTCCGCGTGAAGCCGATGATACCGCCCTTGGATGCGACGTAGTCCAGCAGTTCGGCGAACCCCACGAAGAAGGTCAGGGACGCCACGTTGACGATGCGTCCGGCCGCGGACTCCTGCAGTTGCGGGTGCAGGGCCCTGGCGCAGAGGAAGTAGCCGCGCAGGTTCACCTCGAGCGTCCGGTCCCACTCCTCCGGGGTGATCTCCGTCCACGGTCGCGAGGCGTAGACCGCCGCGTTGTTGATCAGGATGTCGGCGCCGCCGAGATCGTCTGCTGCCTCGGCCAGTCGGCCCACGGCATCGAGGTCGCGCTGGTCGCACTCGACGCCCACCGCGTGGCCGCCGGTCCTGGTGAGACTCGTGACGAGCGCCTCCAGCCCGTCGGTGTCCACATCCGCGCAGATGACCGTGGCGCCGTCGGCGGCCAGCCGCCCGACGATGCCGTGCCCAAGCCCACCCGCGGCGCCGGTGACCACCGCGGTGCGACCGTCCAGAGGTCCGCTCATGGGTCGAGGGTCCTGGTCTGGTCGGCCGAGGTCGGCGCGGGTGCGCCGTAGGCCAGGAAGCCGCCGTCCACCGCCAGGGTTGTTCCGGTGACGTAGCTGGCGTCGCGTGAGAGCAGGAAGGCGATCGCGGCCGCGATCTCAGCGGGAGCGCCGACCCGCCGTGCCGGGATCCGGTCCAGCAGCCCGTCTTCGTCGATGAGCCCCATCTGGATGGCGTTGGCGACCATCGGTGTGCCGATGTAGCCGGGTTCGACGGCGTTCACGCGCACGCCGCGGGCCGCCCACTCCGTCGCCAGGGCGCGGGTCAGGCCCACGACGCCGGTCTTGGTGGCGCAGTACGGGGTCCGGCCGGGCATCCCGCGCTCGGAGTTTGAGGAGGCGAGGTTGACGATCGCGCCGCGTCCGGCCGCGAGCATGCGCGATCCCACGACCTGGCAGCACTCGAAGACGCCGGTGAGGTTGACCGCCACGACCTCGGCCCAGCGGGCGGGGTCCAGCGACTCGCTGGCGCCGATGCGCTGGATGCCGGCGTTGTTGACCAGGTCGGTGATGGGGCCCAGGGTGCGTTCGGTCTCCTGGACGCCGGCCTCGATGGTGGTGCGGTCGGTGACGTCGACGTGGACGGCGAGCGCCGGTCCGGGGAGGGTTGCGGTCAACGCCTCGGCCTGCTCGGTGTCGACGTCGGCCACGGCCACGGCCACGCCGTCGGCGGCCAGCCGCTTTGCCGTCGCGGCCCCGATGCCCTGGGCAGCGCCGGTGATCAGGGCCACCCGGCTCACGGCGCGACCTCGGCCAGTGCCTGCGCCCACACGTCGTCGTCGACGCGGACGTAGTGGACCTTCTCGTGTGCTTCCAGGGTCGGGGCCCCTCTCCCGGGGACGGTGTCCAGGACCAGGGCCGCCGGGCTCGCGACCGATCGGGCCGTCGCGAATGCGGCCCGCAGTGCGTCGTGGTCGTGCCCGTCCAGGCGCTGGACGTGCAGCCCGAAGGCGGTGAGCTTGTCGACCACCGGCTCGAGTCCCATGACGTCATCGATCGCCCCGTCGGCCTGCTCGCCGTTGTAGTCCACGAAGAACGTCAGGTTGGCCAGCTGGTGGTGGGCGGCTGCCATGAAGGCCTCCCACACCGCGCCCTCGTCCAGTTCGCCGTCGGAGAGCTGGCAGATCACGTGCACGTCACGACCGGCAGAGCGCTCGCCGAGGGCGATCCCGACGGCCTGGGAGGGCCCCTGTCCCAGCGAGCCACCGGTCACCTCGAAGCCCGGGGCGTCCTCCAGTGGCGACTCCTCGATGGCCGACCCGTCTGCTCCGTAGGTCGCCAGTTGCTCGTCGTCGTAGACCCCGAGGGCGCCCAGGGTGGCGTAGAGGGCGATGGCGCTGTGCCCGGTCGAGAGTACGAAGCGGTCAGTCGGCTGCCCGTCCGCGCCGTGTCGCAGGACATCGGCGAAGACCACGGCCATCACGTCGGCGAGTTGCAGGCCCTGCCCGGCGTAGCCCTGCCCTCGCCGCCGACACATGTGCACGACGTTGTGTCGGATCCTCCGGGCCAGGTCGTGGCTGTGGCCACTCCAGGCGACGATCGGCTGCGGAGCCGCCTGTGCCGGATGCCCGGCGGGCGCGATGGCCCTCCGCCCTCGGATCACCTCGGCGATGGCAGTCGGCGACAGACCTGCCTGGTCACGGACGTAGTCGGGGGTCCCGTAGGCCTGCCAGGCGTCGGACAGACCAAGCCGGGTGACGGGCACGCCGACGCCGTGGTCGGCCAGGGCGAGCGCCACGGCGGCGCCAAGCCCGGCATGGCGCACGTGGTTCTCGACGGTGATCACCCGTCTGCGAGACCGGGCCAGATCGGCCACCACCTGGGCTGGGAAGGGCTTGAGCGAGGCCACGTGGAGATGGGCAGCAGCGGCGCCCAACTCGCGCGCCTCACGCACCCAAGTGGTCGCCAGACCGGTCGAGACGACGGCCACGTCGTGGGCGCCGTCGGCCAGCACGCGGTGGCTGGGCAGCTCAGGGGTCGGGTCGTCGAAGAGCAGCGGGACCTGACCACGCATCGCCCGGATGTAGGTCAACCCACCGCGGTCCAGGGCGGTGTCGAGGGCCTGCCGCAGCTCGGTTGCATCGGCGGGGTCGAGCACGCGCATGCCGGGCACCGCACGCATCAACGCCGCGTCCTCGATGGCCTGGTGCGTGCCCCGGAACCGGCTGGTGACACCGGGCAGGAATCCGACGATCACGGCGTTGCTCGGGCCGGTGGCCAACGACATCGAGATCTGATCGTAGGCCCGGCGGGTCAGGAAGACCCCGAAGCCGACCACCACCGGCCGCCATCCGGCCTTGGCCAGGCCGCCCGCGATGCCGATCAGATTCTGCTCGGCCATGCCGACCTGGATGAACCGGTCACCGAACGACTGGGCGAAGGGGAGGACGTCGGTCCACTTCGACAGGTCGGCACTGAGCACCACGAGGTCGTCATGGCGCCGGCCTGCTGCGACCAGCGCCTCGGCGAACGGTGCCGTGACGGTCCGGTGCGTTCCGGCGATGGTCTCAGCCAGCATCGGGCGCTCCCGGTCCCGGCAGTGGCTCGGATGCCCAGTAGCGGGAGCGGAGGTGATGGGCGACACCCGGGGAGTTGACGGCAAACAGGTCGAAGGTGCCCTCGTAGTCCTCCGGCAGGTGGAAGCCGTGTGGCGTGCCGGCGGGTACGTGGAAGAGGTCGAGCGGGCCGGCGTCGTGGACGGTGTCACCGATCGTGACCTGCGCCTCGCCGGCGATGACCAGGTACAACTCATCGCCGTAGCCATGGACGTGGGTGGGCCAGGCGGCCCCAGCCCCGGCTCGGATCAGCACCCAGTCCATGCGCCGCTCCGGCCACAGCAGCAGGTTGATGGGCATGGCGCACGTCGCCGCGGGGAAGTCGGCCCGGACGGCCTCGTCGTACACGTTGGCCTTCAACGAGATGTCGCCCCGAAGTTGGGCGAGGTGCTCGTCCAGTTCGGCGACCGCGCCAGCTCCGTCGCCGCTGAGGCGATCGAATCCATGGCGGTCGTAGAAGGTGCGGTCGTGGGGGATGGTCATGGGGGCTCCGGGTCTGTCGAGTCGTTGGTCGACCTCAGTCGGTCAGCAGCTCGAACGGGTCGTCGGGGGGTTGGGCGCCGTCGGTCAGGTGCGCGAGCAGCGACACGTAGCCGTTGTGGACGTGGCGGGAGGTGACCTCGGCCACACGGTCGAGGTCGGCAGCCCGGACCGCGGCGAGCATCTCGCGGTGCTCGACGATCGACTGGGGGACCCGTTCGCTGGCGACCCGCAGGAGGTCCCAGGGGAAGTCGGCCCACAGATCGGCGATGCCGTCGACGAAGGACTCGGGACCGGAGCGCTCATAGAACAGGAAGTGGAACCGTCGATTGAGTTCGGAGATGCGGAGACCGTCCGCAGCGGGGTCGGCCTCCTCCATCTCGTCCAGGATCCCCTCAGCAGCCATCAGATCGGCCGGCGTCATCCGCATGGTGGCGCGCTGCATCGCATACGGCTCGACCAGCCGCCGCAGCATGTAGGTCCCCTTGACCCGTTCGAGGTCGACCTCGGCGACTCGGACGCCTCGGTGGGCGGTGCCCACGAGCAGACCCTCCGCCTGCAGCTGCCGAAGTGCCTCGCGAACGGGGGTGATCGAGGTGGAGTACTCCTCCGCCAGCTCGTCCTGCAGCACCCTGGTCCCGCGCTTCAGCTCGCCGTTGGCGATTCGCTCACGCAGTCCTCGAGCGATCATGTCCTTCTTGGTGACGGCCACACTCACTCCAACATCTCGAGGGCCTGGTGGTCGAACGGGTTCCCATCTTCCCCCAACGTCGGTGGCCGTTCTCGCATCCGGACCGTCCCGAAGGCTCGCGCGGCCAAGCCGTCGATCGTCGTGACCGAACCTGCACCGCGAGCCGGGACGGTCTGGACGATGCCCCGTTCCCCGAGCACGGGGTGATCGAGCACCGCGCCCACGTCGTTCAGTCGCGCGTACGCGAAGCCACCGGTCGCCAGGAGCTCGACGGCCTCGTCGACGGTGACCGAGGCGAAGGCCTCGCGGACCAGCTGGTCGACGGCCTCCCTGTTCCTGACGCGGTCGAGGTTCGAGATGAAGCGCTCGTCGTGGGCCAGATGGGAGGCGTGCAGGATCTGGTCGCAGAACCTCGACCACTCCGCGTCCTGCTCGATGGCCAGCAGCACCTTGCCGTCGGTGCAGGGGTAGACGCCGTACGGCGCGATGGCGTGATGGTGTTGGGGCATGCGGGGGTAGGTGATGCCGGCATTGGCGGCACTGGTGAGCATCGGCCCGAGGAACTCGGCCGCGACGTCGAGCATGGCCACGTCGAGGAACGCCCCGTGTCCGTCCTGCCGCAGCCGGTGGACGGCCGCAACAACGAGTGTGGCCGCGTAGATCCCCGAGGCGACGTCGCACATGGACACGCCGACACGGGTGGGTGTGTCGGGCGTGCCGGTCAGGCTCATGATCCCGCTCTCGGCTTGGACGAGCATGTCATAGGCCTTGCGGTCGGCGAAGCTGGTCTCGGCCCCGTATCCGGAGATGTGGCACACCACCAGCTGTGGGTACTCCTCGCGCATCCGCCGCTCGGTCAGGCCCAGTCGACCCGCTGCTCGCGGGGACATGTTGAGGACCAGGACGTCGGTGTCGTGGAGCTGCGCCATGAACGCGTCGCGCTGCCCAGCGTCCGACAGGTCGACGGCGACGGAGCCCTTCCCACGGTTCAGCCACCAGAACTGCGCCGACTCACCGGCGGCGTGGTCGTCCCAGTGGCGGGCGAAGTCACCCTCGCCAGCTCGCTCCCACTTGGTCACCGTGGCCCCCATGTCAGCCAGGATCCTGGTGCACAGGGGCCCGGCGACGGACTGCTCGAGGCCGATCACCCGCACCCCGCGGAGGGGGGGTGCGCCGGGCGACGATCTGGTGGCGTGTGACACGATGTCCTCTGCGAGGTGTGGTGGGGCGGCGGTGATGACGGGTGAGGCGGTGACGGACCGCTCAGGAGTAGGCGTCCGGGAAGCTGCCGAGGTCACGGCAGCCGCACAGGGCGTAGAAGAGGGGTCCGAGCTCCTCCGCGATCGCCTCATCACGCTCCTCCGCCGTCTGGATGGCTGGCTGCGGCACGATCCAGCGCTCGGGCACCGGCGTGCCCTCCAGGATGTCCGCAGCGGCCTCGATGGCGGTCCGCCACTGGTAGTTGGGGAAGGTCGGGGCGACGGCGTTCAGGTCTCCCTCGGCCCAGGCCTGCAGGAACTGGTTCTCGTCCTCGCCGACGATCAGCGGGACCTCCAGACCCGCGTCCTCGAAGGCTTCGATCGTGGGGATCGCTGCTGCGCCGGCGTCCATCCACACCGCGTCGATCTGGCCGAAGCGCTGGATGGCGTCGGTCACGATCTGCTTGGTGGCCGTCGGGTCCTGTTCGGTGAACTCCACCGCCACGACGTTGACGTCGGAGTCGCGGAAGGCCTCGACGGCGGCACCCCAGCGCCACTCGAGCTCGGCCACGCCGGGCAGGATGCGCAGCGCCAGGACGTTGGCGCCGGGCTCGGCGTTCTCCACGATGAACTCGGCACCCTGGTAGCCGAACAGGTAGCCCCCGATCGAGCTGACGTAGGTCGTCTGGCAGTCGCTGTTGACCGGGCTCGCCAGGACCACGACCGGAAGGCCGGCGTCGCAAGCAAGTTCCACAGCGGGCGTCAAGGCGTCCGCAGTGAAGGGAGCCACGATGAGCACGTCGCAGGTGCCGCCGTCCACCAGGGCTTCGATGTCGGCGATCTGCTGGTTGTCGTCACCCTCGGCGTCCACGTAGTTCAGCGTGACGTTCTCGATGTCCTCGGCTGCGGCCTGTGCCGTTGTGGCGCCCTGGGCACGCCAGCCGTTGCCCTCGGAGATGTTGGAGAAGCACACCTCGCCCTCGCCGTCGACGGCGAAGTCGGTCGTCTCGACCATGGTCGGGTCGAGTTGCTGCAGCCAGGGCTGGTCGTCGGGTCCTTCCGGCGTTGCATCAGCCAGCGCCAGCTGGGCCTCGAAGTCCTCCTGGACGAAGAAGTCGGTCTGGGCCAGCAGGTCGTCACCGCCGTCGTCGGCCGGCTCCTCCTCCGCTGGCTCGTCATCCGCTGCTGCGTCGTCAGCAGGCTCTGCGTCAGCGGACTCGTCCCCCGCCGGCTCGTCATCGGCAGGCTCGTCCTCGGCTGCGGTGTCGTCGGCCGCCGCGTCGGTGGTCTCCTCGTCGCCGTCATCTGCCGTGGAGCAGGCCGCGAGCAGGAGCGTCAGGACCATCAGGAGGGCCCAGAGGGTCCTGGCTGGGTGTCGGCTCGTCATCAGTTTCCCTTTCGAGTGGATCGGGCTGCGATGGCCACAGCGCCGATGAGGATCAGCCCCTGCACGGTGAGTCGGAGGGGTTGTGGTAGTCCGAGGAGGTTCAGGACGGTGAAGAGGGCGGCCAGCGTCACGGCGCCGGCGACGGCCGCTGGGACCGACCCCTTGCCGCCGCCGAGCACTGCTCCGCCGAGCACGACGGCGGCGATGGCTTGGAACTCGAGTCCCGTGCCCAGGTCCAGGGAGACGCCGGTGAAGCCGGAGAGGAGGAAGGCGGCGATGCCGGCGAGGGTGCTGGAGAGCAGGAATGCCCGAAAGCGGACTGCGGCGGAGGGGATGCCCGAGACACGGGCGGCGCGGGGGTTGCCCCCGACGATGGTGATCTGGTTGCCGAAGGTGGTGCGGTGCAGCAGGACGCCAGCCAGGATCATGACGGGGACGGCGATCACCACCGACCACGGCAGCTGCCGGAGCAGAGGGTCGACGGCGAAGCCGCCACGACCCCACTGGCGAAACGCCTCCGGGAGGATGTTGCTGGGGACGCCGTCGGTCACCAGCCGGGCCGTGCCATCCAGGACGAGCAGCATGCCGAGGGTGCCGAGCAGGCTGGGGACCTTGAGCAGCAGCGTCACAGCGGCGTTGATCAGTCCCACCACCAGGCTGACACCCATGATGACGGCCAGTCCGAGCAGCCAGCGGCCGTCCTCCCCGCCGACGACCTCCGAGGCCAGGATGGCCGAGAGCGTGACCTGCGAGCCGACGGACAGGTCGAAGTCGCCGGCCGTCACGACGAAGACCTGGCCGACGGCCAGCAGGGCGGCCGGCATGACGGGCTTGAGGAAGAACGTGAGGAAGTTCGACGGGTCCAGCAGGGTGGTCTGCAACGCCACCATGGCCACGAGGACCGCCGCCATCACGAGGTACGGCGCCGCCTGGGCATCCAGGCGCAGTCGGCTGGGCAGAGCGAGCGTGCTCATCGGGCCGGCTCCGTCCGGCGCAGCTGGTAGCTGGCTACAGCGGCGATGATGACGAGGCCCTCGACGATGGTCTTGGCGAAGGGGTCGACGCCGAGCACGTTGAGGACGACCTCCAGCACCGCGAAGATCACAACAGCCGCCACCGTTCCCGGGACGCCGCCGCGACCGCCCCCCAGGGCGGTGCCGCCGAGCACGACGACCGCGATCGACTCGAGGTCGTAGCCGCCACGCGTGCCGACACCGGTGTCGGGCCCGCCGAGCCGGCTGGCCAGGTACACGCCGGCCAGTGCGGCGAGGATGCTGCAGACCACGTGGGCGGCGACGATCACCCGCTCGACACGGATGCCGGAGGCACGGGCGATGTCCTGCGACCCGCCGATGGCGTAGACGTGGTGGCCGGTGCGGGACCGACGGAGCCAGAGGTGGGCAGCGACAGCCACGATGACCAGGACGACGAAGGAGAGCGGGACCGCGCCGAGGCTCCCGTAGCCGAACTCGCGGAAGCCCTCCGACACGCTGCCGACGCGACCCTCGACCAGGGCGTTCAGGGCCCCGTTCAACAGCAGCGCCGTGCCCAGGGTGGCGATCAGCGGATTGACGCCGAGCCGGGCGATGACCAGGCCGTTGACGGCTCCGACCACCCCTCCGGCGGCGAGCGCGGCCACCACGGCGGGGACGGCCATGCCGGCCTGGCCGTCCATGACGGCCGCCGTGACCACCGCGCCGAGGGTGACCGTCCAGGCCACGCTCAGATCGAAGGACCCGACGACCATGGCCAGGGTCTGGCCCACGGCGACGAACCCCAGGGCCGTCGATCCGATCGCGATCGTCCGCAGGCTCGTGGAGGAGAGCATGCTCTCGCCACTGAGCGTCGTGATCGCGAGCGCGGCGATCAGGACGGCGATCAGGACCAGCCAGATCGGCTCCACCTGGCGGCGCGACCACAGCGGTGCCATCACAGTCGAGGCCGTTGTCATGCGGCACCCGAGAGCTGATCGAGGGTGATGCCGGTCGCCAGCGACATCACGTCCTCCTCGGAGGCATCCGCCGGCAATTCCCCGGCCACGGTGCCGCGGCGCAGCACCACCACGCGGTCGGAGACCCCCAGCAGTTCGGGGATCTCGGAGGAGATCATCACCACCCCCATGCCCTGCGTGGCCAGGTCGCGCAGGACCGTGTGGATCTCAGCCTTCGAGCCGACGTCGATGCCTCGCGTGGGTTCGTGCAGCAGGAGCACATCCACATCGGCCGTGAGCCACTTGGTGAGGACCACCTTCTGCTGGTTGCCGCCGCTGAGCTCGGCGACCGGCTGCTCGGCGCTGCGGTACTTCAGCGCGAACCGGTCGAGCAGGGCGATGATGCGGTCGCGCAGTCCCTCGGTGCGTCGGAGCGCCGCTGCGGTCATCCCCGCGTTGGTGCGGATCGACAGGGTGACCACCAGACCCTCGCCCTTGCGGTCGGCCGTGACGTAGCCGATGCCGCCAGCCACCGCCTGGCGGGGAGACTGCACGTCCAAGCGCGTTCCAGCCACGTCGACGGACCCGTGCGTGAAGGGGACCAGACCGAAGATGCCGTCGGCCAGCTCGGCCTGCCCGGCCCCCTCCAGGCCGCCGATCCCGAGCACCTCACCACGACGGAGGGACAGGGAGATCGGCCCGACCCGTTCATTGCGCACCGCATCGAGGCGGAGCACGACCTCACCGATGTCCTCGGGCCCTGCCCAGTCGGGGTAGTACTCGTCGAGGTCGCGCCCGACCATCAGCCGCACCACGTCCTGCTCGGTGAGCTCGCCGACGTCCCGTTCGGCGACGCGCTGCCCGTCGCGGAGCACGACCACCCGGTCGGCCAGGTGGAAGACCTCCTCCAGCCGGTGGCTGATGTAGACGACCGCCGTCCCGGCTGTCGCAAGATCTCCGATCAAGGTGAACAGGGCCGCGGCTTCCTGTGGCGCGAGCGCCGCAGTGGGCTCGTCCATGATGAGCACGCGGGCGTCAACGGCCAGTGCCTTGGCGATCTCCACCATCTGCTGTCGTGCCAGCGTCAGGTCGCCAGCCCGATCGTCGGGCCGCACGGCGTCGGCGACGCCGAGGCGGTCGAGGAGCGCCTGGGTCGCCCGATGCATGGCGCGACGATCCACCACGCCGCGGGCGCGCGGTTCGACGCCGAGGAAGACGTTCTGCGCCACGGAGCGCTCGGGGAGGATCGACAGCTCCTGGTGGATGATGGAGATGCCGGCACGACGGGCTTCCAGCGGGTGCTTGAAGCGCACCGACTGGCCGTCGACGACGAGATCGCCCGCATCCGGCCGGTGGACACCGGTCAGCAGCTTCATGAGCGTGGACTTGCCGGCGCCGTTCTCGCCGACCACGGCGGTGACGCTGCCTGGCGCGATCGTGAGGTCGACGGCGTCGACGGCCACGAGTGCGCCGAAGCGCTTCGTGAGCGCGCGCGCTTCCAGGATCGGTTGATCCGACGACGGTGTCGACATGATGGCAGGTGCGTCGCGGTGTCTAGATGATGACGTCGGAGACCGCGCCGTCGTCCTCGCGCAGGATCAGGTTGGTCCGTCCGTCGGGCAGCAGCTCCTTCTTGAGGACGATCTTCCCGTCGTGCCGCTCGATGTCCTTGGCGATCCGCGGCGTCTCGCCGTGTCGCCACTCGACGTGCACCGGTTCCCAGGCACGGGTCTCCACGGACTTGTACGCGGCGTCCATCACGGCGTTGACGACGTAGCCGTCGTAGAAGGTCTCCGCGGGTTCGCGACCTTCGTCCATGGCGTCGAACATGTCGAGGAACATGTCGACGTAGCCCAGCGCCGAGGCCTCACCGCCGACCGGGAACAGCCAGCCCGCGTCGGTCTCGGCCTTCTCGGCGACGTAGCCGGCACCCTGGCCGGTGGAGTACATCTCGAGCCCCGTCCGCAGCCAGTGATCGATGCGCACGATCCCGTCGGTCCCCGACACCTCGTCGCGCAGGTCCATGCCTCCCCGGAAGGTCCACGAGCACTCGAACTGACCGATGGCGCCGTTGTCGAACCTCACCAGCGCGACCGCGTTGTCCTCGAGGTCGATGGGGTGGACCAGCGTGTCGGCCCAGGCCATCACCTCGACCGGCCGGTTCCCCTTGCCGACGAAGTTTCGGATGATCTCGATGCAGTGGCACGACATGTCGATGATGGCGCCGCCGCCGGCGGTCTCCTTGTTCCAGAAGTGGGCGGTGTGGGGTCCCGGGTGAGCTTCACGGCTGCGGACCCAGGTGACGTCGCCGATGGCGCCGTTGTTCACCGCTTCGAGGGCCTTGAGCGTCTTGGGGGTGTAGCAGAGATCCTCCAGGTAGCCGGCGAAGACGCCAGCCTTCTCCACGGCGTCCAGCATGCGCTTGGCCTCCTCTGCCGTGCGTGCCAGGGGCTTGGTGCACAGGACGGCCTTGCCAGCTTCCGCGGCGAGCATCACGGCCTCCTCGTGCAGGGAGTTGGGCAGCCCGATGACAACTGTGTCGGTGTCCGGGTGGTTGATCGCCTCCTTCATGTCGGTGGCGGTGTGGGGGATGTCCCAGCGGGACGAGAACGCGTCAGCACGCTCCTGGGTCCGCGAGTAGACGCAGCCGACCCGGTCACGTCCACGGAAGGCGTGCAGCGTCTCGGCGTAGAAGTTCCCGATCAGTCCGGTCCCGAGCAGGGTGATGGCGTGGCTCTCCACAGATGGCTCCTGGGTTGCAAGTCGTCGTGTTTCGTGCATCTCATCGCAGATCATGCATGATGTCAAGAAGAATATTTGTTTAGGTGAATCGTGTATGATCTGGCATCCCCGTTCCGAGGAGCCACCCCGTGTTCACAGCCGACCGCGTCCAGATCACCGTCGTCATGGAGAACCAGATCGACATGCTCCTACCGGATCTCGACCCGGACGCGGGGGCGCTGCACTGCGTCACCCGCAACGGCCTCGTCGAGCACTTCGACCCCAAGCACACGATCCCGGTGGCCGAGAACGGCATCTCCCTGCTGGTCGAGGCGTGGCGGGGGAAGCGCTCGAGCCGCGTGCTGTTCGACGTGGGGATCACCGGAAGCGCGATGGCCCACAACCTGGCCGCGCTGCGGATCGACCCGGCCACGATCGACCACATCGTCATCTCGCACGGTCACCCCGACCACTACGGCGGGATCCACGGGGTGCTGGAGCTCACCGAGAACCGCCGTACGCCCGTCGCAACGCACCCCGACGCGTTCCTCCCCCGGTACGCCGTCATGCCCGACGGTCGCACCTCACCCTTCTACAACCGCGACTTCACCGCAGACTCACTGGACGTCCGAGGTGGGGCCCCGGTGCTGACCAGAGAGCCATTGGACCTGGGCTGGGGGCTGCGCACGACGGGTGAGATCCCACGGGAGGTCGACTTCGAGGGCCCCCGCCCACCGGCCGAGCCGATCGGCGCCCCCGGCTTGTACCAGGTCGATGATGATGGCGCGTTCGGCCTGGACGAGGTGTGGGACGAGCAGGGACTGGTGATCGACGTCGCAGGCGAGGGGCTGGTCGTGCTCACCGGCTGCGCCCATGCCGGGGTGATCAACACCTGCCGTCGTGCCGTGGACCTCGCCGGTGGCGACCGGCGGGTTCGTGCCGTCATGGGCGGATTCCACCTGGGATTTCCGACGACCCCCCAGGAGAACGTCGCCAAGACCGTCGACGCCTTCAGCGAGATGGGCGCCGACATGGTGATGCCGATGCACTGCAGCGGCCTGCGCGCGCACGCCGCGATGCAGGCTGGCCTACCGGAGGCCTACGTGCAGCCGGCCGTGGGCTCGGTCATCACGATCGGCTAGGTCATCGAGGTCGGCTCGACGTGTGTCAGTTCAGCTGCTTCCAGAAGACCACCTTGTGGTCGCCTGGGCCGTAGAACTCGCGGATGCGGGCTTCCTCCACGTAGCCGAGTCGGGCGTAGAACGCGCGGGTGCGGGTGTACTGGTCAGTGGAGGAGGTCTCGACGACGAGGGTTCGTGCTTCGCCCTCACCCCGACCGCGGAGATCGTCCTCGACGTGGTCCATCACCGCTGCGCCGATGCCGGTGCTCTGGTGGTCGGGGTGGACCGCGATGAAGTAGAGATTCCACATCCGGTCGGCGTACGGCTCGGGCGCGAACTGGGCCGCGGCGACGACGGTGCCGTCGGCGGCCTCGACCACACGCCACTCGTGGCCTTGGAGGCTGCCGTCGAGTGCTCCGTGGAGCATGTCATCGAAGAACTCGGCCTCGTCGGCGCTGAACATGTCGGCGTCGACGGCGATCTCCTTGATGCGGGCCAGATCGTCGGCGGTGGCGGTGCGGATGGTGTGCGTGGTCATGCCGTTCTCGAGTCTGTTCGGTTGGTGATTGGTGTCGAGCCGCTGATCTCCGAGCCCGCCAGCGGCCTCGCCCGGTCGACGGTCAGCGGCGTATCGTCGTCGGACATGGGCGCAGCTGCCACCCCCCGGGTCCACGAGGACCTGCTCGCGCACCTGCGGCGGGCCAAGGACTTGGCCGACCGTCACTACGCCGCTCCGTTGGATCTCGACGGCCTGGCCGCGGCGGCGGGGGTGTCGAAGTACCACTTCCTGCGCTGCTTCACCGCGACCTACGGCGTCACACCCGCCCGCTACCTGACCGAGCGCCGGATCGCCCAGGCCCAGGACCTGCTGCGTACGTCCAACCTGGCCGTGACCGAGGTGTGCCTGCTGGTCGGGTTCTCGAGCCTCGGGTCGTTCTCCACCAAGTTCCGGGCGCTGGTCGGGATGAGCCCCTCGGCCTACCAGGCATCCTATGCCGAACGAGGGGTCCCGAAGATCCCCGGCTGCTGGGTGTTCATGCGGGGCTGGCAGGGCCCGGAGGACCGCAATTCTGGAGAAGCGTGAGTCCGCCGGACCTCGCTACGGTCCGATCATGACGATCACACACATCTCACTCGCCACCGTCTGGGTCACCGATCAGGACGAGGCCAAGGCGTTCTACATCGACACCTTGGGCTTCGAGGAGGCCACCGACATGACGATGGGCGACGGCTACCGCTGGGTCGCTGTCCGGCACCCCGACCACCCGGAGCTGGAGGTCACCCTGATGGTCCCCGGACCACCTCTGACCGATGAGCACGCCGAGGCGATCCGGCGGTCGCTGGCCTCCGGCGACAACCCCGGGCTGGGTGTGTCGACCGACAACTGTCAGCAGACCTTCGAGGAGTTGGAGGCCAAGGGTGTGACGTTCGTCCAGCCGCCCGCCGAGCGGCCCTACGGGGTGGAGGCCGTCTTCCGCGACAACCAGGGGAACTGGTGCGTGTTGGTGGAGCGCACGGAGTACGACGGCAGCGAGTTCCCGCACGCCTGATCCTCACCACTCCGCCACCACCATCACCGGCTGATCAGCGCCTCGACGGCCACCAGCGCCGCGGTCACCAACTCAGCCGGTTCGCGTTGCGCGCCCTCCTCGCGGAGGCGCTGTGCCACCCGGAGACCGAGCCGCTCGGCCAGGGCGGTGGTCGCCACGGCCACGCGACGACGCTCGGCCTCATACAGGGCAACTGACGAGGTGGCTCCCAGCAGGAGGGCGGCCACCTCATCGCTGCCCATGCGAGTGAGGAGCACGGCCACGTTGCGCAGGGTGCTCTCCTGCACGCTGACGCTGCCCGACCCGCGAAGGGCCTCCAGCGTCTCGCGGGCGTGGTGCAGCACGGTCGCGGGATCGCCGTGCCGTGCGCGCAGGGCGGTGGCTCCGCTGCTGGCGGCGACGATCACCAGGTGACCACCAACCGCGTGGCCCCGCTCGATGGCCACCTCGAACGCGGCCAGGGCCGCCTCGGGGTTGTGTCCGGCCTCGGCCTCGGCGCGGGCGTAGGCCGCCCAGGCGTCCAGCAGAGGGCTTCCCAGCTGCTGGGCGCGCCGCGAGACATCTGCGGCCGCGCGACGGGCCGCTGCGAAGTCACCCACGTAGGCCCGCGAGAGCGCCACGCCGACCAGACCGGCCGTCGCCTGGTAGCCATCCCCGGCCTCCTCACCAACTCGGAATGCTTCGAGGTAGGCGGCTTCGGCACCGTCGTCGACCCCCCACAGCCGGATGTTGCCCAGGACGTTCCAGCCAGCTGCTGACACTGGCGTTGCCTCTCGCCGGGCGAGCAGGGGCTGGACCAGCCGGTGCGCCTCGCCGAAGGCGCCGCGAGTGGAGGCCTCGATCGCAGCGGCAACGGTGACGCCATCGCTGAGTGTGTCTGGCACGCTCGATTCCCGGCCGTTGCCGATCAGACCCTGGGCAGCACGGGCGCTGCGGAGGAGCTCTGGGCGTTGAGTCTCGAAGGCGTACTCCGACACGCCACACGCCAGCCGTGCCAGTGCTCCAACGTCACCACGGTCGACCACCCGATCGGTGACGCGCTGCAGGTCGGCCAGGCACGCGTTCAGCTCGGTGATCCGCTCGATCTCGCCCGGCGTCCCGAAGCTGGCTGCGGTCGCCTCGGCCATCGCCAGCACCACGTCGGTGTGCCGCGCCTCGGCCGCCGCCGAATCGCCGACCTCCTCCAGCTCCTCGGCCGCGCAGGCCCGCAGCGTCTCGAGCAGCAGGAAGCGTCCGGGCTTCCGGCGCGCCACGAGTGAGTGCTCGACCAGTCGGCCGAGACTGGCCGCCGCTCCCGGGATGGCGGCACCAGCAGGGCCGAGCAGGCCCTCCGCCTGCGCCACGGTGAAGGGACCCGCGAAGACCGACAGCCACCCGAAGGCGCGCCGGTCGGCGTCGCCGAGTTGTGCGGTGGACCAGGCGACCAGGCTGCGCAGGTCCGAGTGCGCGGGGTGCGGCACGGGTCGCGCCGCCTCCAGCAATGCCAACCGGTCGTCGAGCCGGTCCCGCACGGCCTCAAGACCCAGGTTGCGCGTCTGGCGGGCGGCCAACTCGATGGCCAGCGGAAGACCGTCCAAGGCCACCACGACGTCCGTGGCCGTTCGGCGCTGCTCGGGGTCATCCAGGTCGAGGCTTGGGCCAACGCGTGCGGCGAAGAGGGTCAGCGCAGCCGCCGGGTCGTCGCCAGATGACCGGGTTGGCAGCGGCTCGACGTTGCTGATGTGCTCCCCGTCTATCCCAAGGGGGATGCGGCTCGTCGAGAGGATCGTGGTTCCGCGCGTGACCTCGAGAAGTGCATCGGCGACGTCGGCCACCTGGGCGACGGCCTGCTCGCAGTTGTCGAGCACCACCAGTGGGCCTGTGGCGCCCAGTGCCTCCGCCAGTGGGGAGAGCGTGACCATGTCGGTCGGTGTGCCACAGCCGACAGCCAGCGCAAGACGGCCCAGCACGTCCGGACGGTTGCGCGCGTCGAGCAGGTCAGCCCAGACGACGTCGCCCTCCTCGCGTCGGGCGACCTCCAGGGCCAGCCGCGTCTTGCCAACCCCGCCTGGCCCCAGCAGCGTCACACACCGGTGGGTAGCCAGGTCCCGCCTCGTCCGCTCGATCTCGTTCTGTCGGCCGTGCAGGCTCGAGCGCGGCGGCGCCGGGCGTGCCCGCCGCTCCGAACGGCCAGACGGCGGGTCGGCCGGGCCGACCACGCTGGGCAACTGCCCACGCAGCAGGGCGGTGTGGACCTCCTCCAGCGCGGCTGAAGGGTCCAGACCCAACTCGGTGACGAGCCGATCCCGGAACGCCTGCACGGCGCTGTCGGCCTCGGCCAGCCGTCCGGTGGCGGCCAACGTCCGGACCAGCAGCACCACACCGGGCTCGTGCAGTGGGTCGATGCTGAGGACCGAGCGGGCGTCGGTTTCGGCCAGGGCGACCTCGCCGGTCTCCAGGGCGGCCACGCCTCGGTCGACCTGCGTCAGCAGTCGCCTGCGGAGGAGCCGAGCGGCATCCTCGACCAGGCCGTTCGCCTCCAGGACCGCAGGGTCGTCGGTGCGCCACAGCTCGAGCGCCTGATCCAGCTGCTGGCGGCGCTCGGCCGGGTCGGCGACGCGGGAGGCCTCCACCACGAGGTGCTCGAAGCGCACGACGTCGACCGTGACAGCGGGCACGGTCAGGCGGTAGCCGGGCGGTGCCCGCTGGATCGTGTCCGGTCCGCCCAGGTGGTGCCGCAACCTGGCGAGCTGCGATTGCAGGCTGTTCCGTGCGGACGGCGGGGCTGCCTCCGCCCACAGCAGGTCGATGAGGCGGTCGGTGGAGACGGTCCGGGGTCGGTTGATGGCCAGCGCGGCCAGCAGGCGGCGCTGGTGGCCCTCCGGGATGGCGGCGGGCTCCCCGTCCACCTCGACCACGAGCGGCCCGAGGAGCGCGATGCTCACCTCATGCGGAGTCTCCGCCATGCCACCAGTGTCGCAGACGTCGATCGAGCGAAGGCGTTGGCCGCCGCCCGGGGGCACGCTCGCGAGGACGGGCACCTCGCTCAGGCCCTGCCGAGGTAGAAGCGCCACATGTCGTTGTCGACATCCAGGATCCGCACGTCGGCGACACCCGCCTCGTCGAACCAGTCGAGCACGTCGGCCGGACGTGCGAGGGACCCGTGGGCCACCGGGCCGTCCTCGGCGCGAGTGGCCGGAAGGCAGTGCAGGACGCTGAAGGCGTATAGGAATCGCTCGTAGGGCTCGGCGGGGGCGGTGAAGGCCTCGGCCGTCTTCTCATCGGCGACCAGCAGGTAGCCGCCATCCCGGAGCGCCCGACGAGCGGACCGCAGCGCGGCGACCGGATCAGCGATGTCGTGGAGGGTCTCGAAGCAGGTGACCAGATCCACAGGGTCCGGCGTCTGGAAGGTGGTGGCGTCGCCCAGCGTGAAGCCGACGCGGTCGGCGACTCCGACGGCTGCGGCGTTGTCGCGCGCAGCCGCAATCGACGCGGCATCGAGATCGACGCCGCGGACCACGGCGTGGGGGTAGGCCCGGGCCAGGGCGATCGAGGACCAGCCGAGGCCGCATCCGAGGTCGAGCACCCGGACGGTGTCACGGCTCACCAGCGTCTGATGGACCGACCCCATGGCGGGCAGCCACGAGCTGGCCATCTCGCCGGAGATCATGGGTCGGTTGAACCCGGCGATGCCCTCGCGGATCTCCGCGCCGTAGGCCGAGAAGGCAACCCCGGCACCCGAGGAGAAGGCCCCCCGGACGTCGGGGGTGGTTCGGCCCAGCCCGACCAGAAGTGATCCGGCAGGAGCCTGGTGATAGGGGCTCGTCGGATCGAGCAGGACCTCGGCGTGGGCGGCTGAGAGCCGGTACACACGGTCATCCGCAGCGGCCGCGGCGTCGTCGACGTCGATCAGGTCGGCAGCTGCCTGCTGCTCAACCCACTCCTTGACGTAGCGGTGGTCGGTCCCGGTGTGGGCGGCGAGCTCGGCGGCGGTGCACGGCTGTGCCGCCAAGGCTGCGTACAGCCCGGTGGCCAGGCCGACATCGACGGTCAGCAGCTCCATGCCGCCGAGCAGGCTGCCGAAGAGGCGCTCGGCCAGCACCGCACGGGCATCGACGTGTTCGGGTGCGGTCTCGGGCGGCGCCGTGGGGTCGCTGATGGGTGGGTCTGAGAGGTCAGTCATGGTGCTTCCTAGGTCGATGTGGTTTGGGGGCGTCCGTCCGAGGTGGATCCGAAGACGTGCGCCGCAGCGTGTCCGCCTGGTGGTGCACGACCGGTGCAGCGGCAGTGCAGTGGTCGGGAGCGCGAGGTCGCCGCCCGTGCACGACGCCCGCACCAGCGGCGCACCGGGGGCGCCGCACCGTGTCGGCACACCGAGCCGGCACCCCTGTCGGCACCCCCCTATGCAAAGGAGATGCCATGCGCATCCGGAAGTCCATCATCATCGTGTCGATCGCTGCGCTGCTGGCGGCGCTGGCCGCCACGGCCGTCCTCGCCCGACCGAGCGCCGGCGGCCGCTCACTGGACGTCGAGGTTGCGGAGATCGGCGCGAGATTCGTCTTCGACCCGGACGTGGTCGACGAGGACGGCGTTCCCCTGCGCGGCAACGACTTCGTGACCGAGGGCTACGTCTACGAGGCGGGCACGCTCACCTGCACCGACGGCGTCTGCGACGGTGTCATCTACGACGAGGACGGCACGCCGTCACCGGAGTTTCCCGACCGCCTCATCGGCTCGTGGACCTGCTGGGGCACCCACACCGAGGATGCGGCCACCACCACCAGCGGCGACATCGTCGCCACCACCCAGGTGTATGACTTCGAGGAGGAGCTGGGTGAAGAGTCGGTCGTGACCACCGGCTTCGAGCGGGCCGACGACGTGCCGATCGACCGGGCCATCGTCGGTGGCACCGGCCGCCCGGGAATCGATCGTGGCGTCGCCACCCAGTCGTTCCAGGGCCTCAACAACGCCGAGACCGTCATTGACGGCGCACCGGTGTTCGGGGTCACCCTCTTCGTGGAGTTGAACCGTGCCGGCTGAGCACATCCCGGCCATCGACGTCCCCGCGCCGTTCCACAACGGTCGGCGCGGCCGCTGGAACGCGTGGTTCTTCGCCACCTTCGACCGCTACATCAACGTCATCCTCCGTCGCCACAAGTCCCGGGCGTTCGCTGGGATCGCCCCCGGCGACGTCCTGGAGCTCGGCCCGGGGGTTGGGGCCAACTTCGCGTTCATCCCATCGGGAAGCAGGGTGCTGGCCGTGGAACCGAACCGGGCCATGCACCCGCGGCTGATCGCGCGGGCGGAGGATCACGGACTGGATCTCGAACTGCTCGAGGTCGGCGCCGAGGTCCTGCCGCTTCCCGACAACTCGGTCGGCGAGGTCATCTGCTCGCTGGTGCTGTGCACCGTGGAGCAGCCGGAGCGGGTGCTCGCTGAGATCCGCCGCGTCCTGCGGCCTGGCGGAAGGTTCCGATTCGTGGAGCACGTCGCCGCTGCGCCGGTCTCGCCGCGCCGCTGGCTGCAGGAGGCATTGACGAGGCCCTGGGCGTGGGTGTTCGAGGGCTGCCGGCTCTGCCGTGACACCGGCCGCGTGATCCAGGACGCCGGGTTCGCCCGGGTCGAGATCACCCGCCGACGACCCGCCTGGTCGGTCTTCGTGCCAGTCAACAGCATGATCTACGGCGTCGCGACCACCTGAGGAGGGCGCGGGTCGCTCTGGACGGCAGCCCGTGCGGGGGGGCCACCGGCCTGACGTATCCTTCACATCTTGTGAAGCCGTTCCTGCTCATCGCTCATCGGGTCGTCGATCGTGCCGCCGACAGCGAGTACGAGGCCATGCGACGCTTCGCGGGCCTGTCGCACCAGCAGCTCCATCGGGTTCGGGCAGAGCAGGCGCCGATCGGCCCGATCGACTTGGAGGACTGGTCCGGGATCATCCTCGGAGGTGGCCCCTACAACGCCTCAGATGCGGAGAAGTCGCCAACCCAGCAGCGGGTGGAGGCCGAGATCGCGGCGCTCCTGGACGACATCGTTGCTGAGGACTTCCCGTTCCTCGGGGCCTGCTACGGGATCGGCACGCTGGGACGGCATCAGGGCGCGGTCGTCGACCGGACCTACTCCGAGCCCGTCGGCGCCAAGACGATCCGGCTGACGGCGCAGGGCCTCGCCGACCCGCTGTTCGGTGCACTGCCCGAGGCCTTCGAGGCCTTCCTCGGCCACAAGGAGGCCATCGCCGAGCTGCCGGACCACGCGGTCCGGCTGGCCTCCTCCGACACCTGCCCGGTGCAGGCGTTCCGCATCAGGACCAACGTCTACGCGACGCAGTTCCACCCGGAGCTCGATGTCGCGGGCATCCAGACGCGCATCGACGTCTACGCCCACGCCGGCTACTTCGAGCCTCATGAGGCCGAGGAACTGAAGGCCCGCGCCCGCGCGGCCCGCGTGACCGCACCACCGCAGATACTCCGTGGCTTCGTCCGGCGCTACGCCCGCGACCGCCCCACGACGGCGGATCCACGGCTTCCACGCCGGCAGCTCATGCGCTCGGCCGGTGTCCTTGCCGCAGCGGTGCTGGCCAGCGGCTGCACCGAGGCGGACACCTCCGACGGGGTGGCGGACATCTCGGAGCCAGCCGTCGACGGGGCCCCCCGGCCGGAGTCCGGTGAGCCCACGTCGTCGGGGAGTGCAGCGCCGGGATCGACCGCGCTGTCCGACCCGGTGCCAGCAGACTTCGAGGACCTGCCCATCTGCCAGACCACGCGCTCGGCTGCCGAGGGGCCCTTCCCGAACCTCGAGATCCTGGACCGGCGTGACATCACCGAGGGGCGTCCCGGGCAGCCGGTCCAGCTCGGGCTGCGCGTCGTCGACGCCGAGTGCCAGCCCATCGAAGCGGCGGTGGTGACGGTGTGGCACGCCGACCACTCCGGCGATTACTCCTCCTACACCGACGGTGGATCCGGGAAGGACGAAGAAGCGGGCACGACCTTCCTCCGCGGCCAGCAGACCAGCGGCCCGGACGGGGTCGTCGTCTTCGACACGGTGTTCCCAGGCTGGTACGAGGGCCGCGCCGTCCACATCCACCTGTCCGCGGAGGCCCCCGAGGGTCGGCAGCTGACAACGCAGCTGTACTTCCGGGAGGACCTCACCGCCGAGGTCCTGACGGAGGGCCCCTATGCCGAGTTCGGCCAGCCCGACACCAGCGTCCAGGCCGACGGCCTGGCCGGCGACCCGGCGGCGGAGGGGACCCAGCTGGTCAGCCGCCGCGTGGACGGGAGCATCCAGGCACTGCTCAACATCGGGCTCACGTGAGCTCGGAGATCTCGAAGAGGTGCCCGTCGGGATCGCGGAAGAACGCCCTGATCTCGCCGCCCCGATCGACTGGATCGGCCAGGAAATCCGCGCCACGGCTGGCCAGGAGCTGGTGCGCGGCGCGGCAGTCGTCGACGCGGAATATCAGCTGAGCACTGACGAGATCGGGGGCCCGGGGAGGGGCCAGCACGACGGTCGGCTTTCCCGGTGTCGGCTCGCCACCGGTCACCAGCAGGAGCCAGCTGCCCTGCACGTCCAGCACGACGGAGGTCCCTCCGTACTCGCCGCACACCGAGGCATCGAGGACGTCGACGTACCAGTCACGGCTGGCCGCGGCGTCCGCGACGACCAGCATGTGCGTCACCGCTCGGGCGGCGAAGGCCTCCATGACGGCAGGCTACGTCGTCAGCCGGCGCAGATCGACACCGTTGTCGTGGCCATGAGCGCAGTCGGTTCTGGCAGTCCCGGCCGCATGTCACCGACCGTGGCGATCAGGAGGTACCCGCCCGGCGCGGGCATCTCCTCCTCGCTGAGTTCCCACAGCCCCCAGTGCGACGCCGACCCGGGGTCCACGACGGCGCCGCTGGTGTGCACGTTGAAGGCCGGATCGTCACCGACGACGATGATCTGCTCGTCCCGCTCCTGGATGAGGGTCCGCGAGATGGACGGAGCGAACACGCGGTACCACGGGCCACCATCTCGGGGATGCAGGCTGAAAGCGTGACCGGATCCCAAGGCCATCACCGGGCTGTCGGTTGCGTTGAAGAACCGGAGTGCGAAGGCATCACCTGCTCGCAGACGAGCCGGACCCGCTTCCAATCGCAAGCCGTCGACCTCCTGCGCGACCTGGTCGTTGGTCCCGGGATACTCATCGAACGGCAGAGCGGGTGCCGGCATGGGGCACTCCTCGTCCGGTCGAACTGGCGTCTCCTCTACGGTTGTCGTCACGCTCGGCCCGTCGATGCCGTTCGTCGAGGCAGTCAGGGTCTTAGGCGTCGTGCACCCAGCGGCCAGACAGAGCATCATCACCAGCAGCGAGCCCCGGAGCCGAATGGTGTTCGCCATACTCGGTCATGGTGCGTCGAGACCGAGTAGCCGCGCGGTGAACGATGGGCAACGACGGTCTTGGACGTCCACCCTTGACACAACCATACAAGTATAGTCATGTATGTAGCTCAGCACGGCGGAGCAGTGAGGAGCAGCGATGGCCCGGTACTCGATCTGGCTGGTCCAGACCGGCATCATGGCGGAGTTCCCGCGCAGCGGGATCTTCTACGGACAGCACAACGCCGGGACCCTGGAGGTCCCACTCGGATTCGTGGTGGTGAAGGGCGAGGGCCACCTCGTGGTCGTCGACACCGGCTACGACTGGGGCCGGTATGGCGAGGAGTTGACCTCGATGTACGGCGTCACCAACCCAGGCCCGCCGCCGGACCAGCTGCGTCGCCTCGATCTCGAACCGGACGAGGTCGACCACGTCCTGCTGACGCACGCCCACTGGGACCACATGGGCTTCCTCGACGCCTTCCCCAACGCGACCGTGCACCTGCAGCGCCACGAACTGGACGGCTGGGTCGCCAACCTGTCGAAGCCACCGCGACATGGGTTCCTGCACACCGGCGTCGACCCGGTCGACTTCCGCCAGCTCATGGAGCGGACCTTCGCCGGGAAGGTCGTGCTGCACGAGGGACCGATCGACCACGTCCTCCCGGGGATCCACCTGCGCACCGCCTTCGACGGGCACACCCACGGCGGTCAGTACGTCATCATGGACGTCGATACCGCGGATGGCGTCCAGCGCTGGGCGGCCGTCGGGGACGCCATCTTCTGCCTGGAGAACCTCACGGGCTCAGACGGGTCGGGTGTCTACGTGCCGGTTGGCGGCGCCACCGGCTCGCAATCCCGTGTCCTCGCCACCTACGACGACGTCCTCGGCGCCGTCGGCGGCGACCCGCACCGGATCGTCCCGGTTCACGACCTCGATGCCTACCAGCGATTCCCATCGACCAGATTGCAGTCCGGGCTGCACATCGCCGAGGTGACGCTGGCGGATGATGAGCCCTCCCGCATCGCCGCTGCCGTCTAGCACACGCCCGAGATGTCTCACGCTCAGGACCTGTTGGCCATCCACCGTCGGATCCAGGATGAGGACGTGGCCGCCGCCGTCCAGCTGTGGACGGTGTTCGGGCGACTCAAGAACGAGCTGAACCTGCTGCAGGTCGTGGCGATCGCCACCGTCGGTGGGGAAGGCAACAAGCCGGCCTACCGCCGGCGGATGGAGGCGTCGTCCCGTCGCATCGATGTCGTGGCCGCCGATCTCGAGCGCCTCCGCGAGGACGACTGGTCGCCCCACCTCCGCGGACTCTGGCAATCACTTCGCTCGTTGGCCGACCAGATCCGGCTCCGAGCAACACGCGACCCGCGCGACGCGACCGAGCTGTGGGAGCGCGCGATGGAGGCCTACGCCCTGGGCCGCGAGTTGGCGAAGACCCGGTGGGCGTTCGAGATGCGCCCCGAAGGACTTCCGCTTCGTCCGGAGGCAGCCGTCGACTTCCGCCTGCTCGCGTGACGGATGTCGTCCTGGGGGTGGACGTCGGCTCGAGCGCGGTGAAGGTGGCCGCCGTGGCGTTGGACGGCCAACTGCTCGGCACCGCCGAGGTTCCGTACCCCACGACCCGTCCGGCTCCCGGTCGAGCACACCAATCAGCGGAGGACTGGTATCGCGCAAGCTGCCAGGGCATCCGCCGATGCCTCGCCGACACGTCGTTCCACCCGAGCCGTGTCGCTGCGGTCGCAGTCGACGGCCCGGCACACAACGTCGCGCTGCTCGACGATCGGGATCGAGTCCTCGCTCCGGTGATCCACTGGTCCGACACCCGGGCGGCCGACCTGGCCGGGATGCTCGACGCCACGCACGGCGCGGTCATTCGCCAGCAGACCCTCCATCACCCGAAGGCGTCGTGGACCTTGGCGCAGCTGCGGTGGGTGGCCGAGCATCAGCCAGGCACCTGGGCCCAGGTTCGCCGAGTCGCGGTGACCAAGGACTACGTGCGGTTCCGACTGACCGGCGAACACGCGACCGAGTCCTACGACGCCCTCGGCACCCAGCTCTACGACACAACCACCGACCAGTGGTCGCCAGACCTGCTGGCCCTGCTCGAGTGGGGCGATCGCGAGCTGCCTCCGATTCGACCGGCAGGAGCCGTCGCAGGGACGGTGACGCCGGCTGCGGCGGTTGACTGCGGCCTGCCGGCCGGTACCCCCGTCGCCGTGGGCACCAGCGACACGCTGGCCGAGTCAGTGGCCGTGGGTGTGACGGATCCCGGGCAGGCGCTCGTGAAGCTCGGGTCCTCGGCCAACGTCCTGGTGGTCACGGACGCTCCGGGCGAGGCCGAGGGCGCGCTGACCTACCCGCATCTGCGCTCCGGACGCTGGATCCAGGTGACGGCCACCAGTGCCGGAGCCGCTGCCGCTCGCTGGTTGCGGGATGCCGTGTTCCCCGAGCATGACCGGACCGCGGACGATCTCGGAATCCCGGCCTACACCCTCATGGAGCGGATGGCCGCGGCAGTTCCCCCGGGCTCCGCGGGCCTGCTGTTCCACCCCTATCTCAATGGTGAGCGGGCCCCGATCGACGACCCGAAGCTGCGAGCCCACCTGCTCGGGATCTCCTCGGCGCACACGCGATCGCATCTGGTCCGGGCGGTGTTGGAGGGTGTCGCCTACTCGGTCCGGCACTGCTGGGACGCCCTGACCGGCCCGGCCGTCCATGACGATGCCCAGCCACTGCCCCTGTCGTTGATCGGCGGCGGCGCACGGAATGCCGTCTGGGCCAGGATCGTCTGCGACGTCCTCGGCACGCCCCTCGCCGTCACCACCGGGCCGGCCGCAGCAGTCGGATCGGCGCGGCTCGCGGCGACGGCTGCGGGGCTGACGCTCGACACGGCCGCTGACCACCCCTGGGGCATCGATTGCAGCCGGCTCGAGCCTGACCCCCAGGCCTGTGGCATCTACGACGAGCTGATGGCGATCTATCTGGACGCCATCCACGCCGTTGCACCGCTGAGCCACCGTCTCAGTTCATTTGGCCTTTCGACGTGAAGGACCAGTCTTTGAAATAGGACTGGACAACTATATACAAGTATGTACTACTACCTCCCACAGCTTCGAGCCGACAAGTGGGAGCACGGTCATGACACAGACAAGCCGGACGTGGATACGAGCAGTGGCGGTGTTCGCGGTGCTGACCCTCATGGTGGCCGCCTGCTCCTCGACGGAGGACACCGAGGACGCTGCGGACACCCAGACCGATGACGCCGACACGGCTGCGGCGGAGCCGACGGACGAGGCTGACCCGGAAGACCAGGCAGGCGACGACGGCGACTCGGGTGGCGACGACGCGACCGAGGAGACTGCCAGCGAGGATGCTGCGGCTGCGTCGGGGGACGACCAGGGCGCTGATGAGGGCGAGATCACGGCGACACCAACTGCTGATCTGTGCCCCGACGACGGCACCACCTACGTCGTCGGCTACGACACCTTCTCCGAGAGCCAGGAGTTCGCTGCGGCCCGCTTCGACGGCCTGCAGATGTGGGAGGAGGAGTTGGGCTGCATCGAGATCATCCGGGCCGTCGACAACGCTGATGGCGCCACCGCTCTCGCCAACGTCCGCACCTTCATCAACCGGGAGGTGGATGGTGTGCTGCTGCTGCAGGTCGTCTCCGACGCCCAAGCCGGCATCGTCCAGGAGTTGGACGAGGCGGGCATCCCGGTCATGGCCACCGACATCGCCGCGCCCGGCGCCCCCTTCCTGAGCGCAAGTGACGCCGAAGCGGGCGTCCAAGCCGGCGAAGCGCTGGTCGCGGCACACCAGGACAGCGGGGCCGAGGAGTCGCCCTGGGTCGTGTTGGTCAAGGTCCCCGCTGCCGGCGAGGTCGTCGGCCAGCGGATGGCCGAGGCCGAACGGGTGATCACCGAGCAGCTCGACGTCCCCAGCGAGCAGGTCGTCTCGGTGGAGGTGACCCAGCAGACCTCCGAGGAGGCCTTCAACGCCACCCGACAAGCCCAGGGCGTCATCCCCGACGACGTCCCGGTCCTGGTCACCGCGGTCAACGACGAGCTGGCCCTCGGTGCCTTCCAGGCTCTCGACCAGGCCGACCGGGGCCGAACCCTGACCGTGGTCGGGATCGGTGGGCTCTCAGCTGGCCTCCAAGCCACCTGCCAGTTCGACCAGTGGGCCGGCACGGTCGACTTCGACCCCTTCGGCCAGACCGGCTACATCGTCTCGATGATGCTCCGGCTGATGAGCGGGCAGGACGTCCCCGACGAGTTCTTCACGCCCACCGAGGTCATCGGTCCCGAGCAGGTCGCCGAGCGCTACCCGGAGCAGTGCCCGGCGTGATCCGACCGGACCAGCAGCCGAGGTCAGCTGTGGCCCCGGTCATCGCAGCCACCGGACTGCACAAGCGGTACGGCGGCGTGCAGGCCCTCCGCGGCGTGGACATCGCCGTCGCGGCCGGAGAGGTCGTCGCCATCGTCGGCGAGAACGGCGCGGGGAAGTCCACCTTGGTCAAGGCGCTCTCGGGCGTGATCGAGCCCGACGCCGGAGAGATCGCCGTCGACGGGGTGCCCCACCGACTGAGCAGCCCGCGTGTCGCACAGGCCGTCGGCATCCGGATCGCCGCCCAGGAGTTGCAGCTGGCCGTCGACGTGTCGGTCACCGAGAACCTCCTCATGGGACAGCTCCCGACGCGAGGCTGGCTGGGGACCGTCGACTGGGCTGCCGCGCACGACCTGGCGGAGCAGCGCCTCGCTCGGCTGGGTGTGCACCACGTCGACGTCACCCAGTCGATCCGCACGCTCTCCGTCGTCGACAGCGCCTTCGTGCAGATCGCCCGGGCGATGAGCGAGGAGACCAGGGTGCTGATCCTTGACGAGCCCACGGCCCCGATGGACGCCACGGAGGTCACCCAGCTGCTCGAGGTCATCCGGACGGTGTCAGCGACCGGCATCGCCGTGCTCTACATCTCCCACCGCCTCCCCGAGATCTTCGCCATCTGCCATCGCGCGGTCGTCCTCCGCGACGGAGAGATCGTGGCCGAGTTCGGCGTCGATGAGATGACGACCGAGCGCCTCGTGGAGGCGATGGTCAGCGGACGGATGCGCGAGTTCGACGTTCCTGACCGTCCGGTCGGCGACGGTGGGTTCGGCTTGGAGGCGCACGGCGTCCGAGGCCGTGTGATCACCATCGACCACCTGACCGTTGCGCACGGCGAGGTCGTCTCGGTCTACGGGAGCCTCGGGTCGGGCCGGGAGGAGGTGGCGCCGAGCCTGCTGGGCCTGACCGGATCCGTCGCGGACCTCACCGTCCAGGGCCGCTCGATCGGGCGTGTCACGACGCCGGCGGTGATCGATGCGGGTGTGGGGTACGTGCCGGCAGAGCGGCGGTCGGAGGGTCTGGTGCTCGAGCGCAGCGTCGCGGAGAACCTCACCTTGGGGATGCTCGGCCAGCTGTCCAACCTCGGTGTGGTCGATCGACGCCGCGATGCCGAGATCGTCGCCACCTGGATCGCGTCACTGGACATCGCAACCGACTCCCCGGAGACCCCGGTCCAGGCGCTCAGCGGAGGCTCCCAGCAGAAGGTGCTGTTGTCCCGCTGGCTGGCTGCAGGCAAGCAGGTCCTGGTCCTCGAGGAGCCGACCCGCGGTGTTGACGTGGCGACCAAGGCGGAGATCTACCGCACACTTCACCAGCACGCGGCGAGGGGCGGCTGCGTCCTCATCGTCTCCTCCGACATCGAGGAGGTGGCGCGGGTCTCCCACCGGGTCCTGGTCATGCGCGACGGTGGCATCGTCGCGGAGTTGCACGGCGCCGAAGAAGCCGACATCGCGGCGCGGGCGATGGCCGCATGACGGCGTCCACCCACGCGACGAACGACTCCACCGGGCCGGTCACACCGACTCACGACGCACCAGGGTCCGGCCGCTCCCGCCGGCGACTGCGGGGTGCCCGCAACCAGGGGCTCCTGGTGATGCTGACGCTGCTCGTCGTCACGTTCTCGGTCATCAGCCCCTTCTTCCTGCGCCTCAACAACTTCTTGGACATGGGGGCGGTGGTCGGGATCCTCGGGCTGATGGCCGTGGCCCAGACGCTGCTCATCGTCTCCGGAGGCATCGACATCTCGCTCGGCTCCAACGCGGCGGTCTGTGCGGTGAGCTTGGTCATCCTCCATCAGGGCGGCCTGCCGATCTGGGTTGCCGCCGGCCTCGCGCTGTGCATCGGCATCGGCATCGGCCTGTTCAACGGCGTCATCACCGTGTGGGGCGGCATCGACCCGCTGGTGACGACGCTGGGCACCCTGTCGATCTTCCAGGGCCTGGCGTTCACGATCTCGGGAACCCGGACGATGATCATCCGGTCTGAGAGCTTCGCGTTCCTCGGCCGCGGCGACGTGCTCGGCGTGCCCATGCCCCTGCTGCTGTTCGCCCTGGCCATGGGGCTGGGCTTGTTCGTCGAGCGCCGGACCCGCTTCGGCCGAGCCGTCTACGCCGTCGGGGGGAACCTCGAGGCAGCCCGGAACTCCGGCCTGCACGTCGACCGGATCCGGCTGGTCCTCTACGTCCTGTCCGGTGCCTCAGCCGCGATGGCCGGGATCATCGTGGCCTCCCAGCTGAGCTCCGCGGCCCCGCAGATCGGCGCCTCCTATCTGCTCAGCGTCATCACCGCGGTGATCCTCGGCGGCGCCAGCCTGCGGGGCGGCCGCGGCTCGCTGGTCGGCACCCTCATCGCCGTCGCCATCCTCGGCGTGCTGCAGAACGGCTTCGCGCTGCTCCAGTGGTCAGCGTTCGCCCAGAGCATCGTCCTCGGCATCTTCCTGATCGTCGCGGTCCTCGTGGACCAGCGGCTTCGCACCCGAACCACCTAGGGGAACTCCGTTGCCACCGTCCACCGCAGACCTTCGCCAGCCACCACAGGTCACCCTGCCGTCGCTCACCGACGTCGGGGAGTCCGAGGCGCTGGCGCTGTACCGGTCGATGTTCCTGATCCGCCGCTTCGAGGAGACGGGCAACGAGCTGTTCCTCAAGGGCCGGGTGCCCGGCACCATCCACCTCTGCCTGGGTCAGGAGGCCGTGGTCGTCGGCACCTCTGCAGCACTCGAGCCCGAGGACCGGATCACGTTGACTCATCGCGGCCACGGACAGGCGCTGGCCAAGGGTGTCGCGCCCGGTCCGCTGTTGGCCGAGATCATGGGCAAGGTCGACGGCGTCTGCCGCGGCATGGGCGGCTCCCTCCACGTCGGGGACTGGAGCGTCGGCGCACTCCCGGCCATCGCCATCGTCGGTGCCTCCAGCCCCATCGCCACCGGCCTGGCCTTCGCCGCCAAACGACAGGGTACGGGACGAGTGGTCGTCAACTACTTCGGCGACGGTGCCGCCTCCAAGGGCGAGTTGCACGAGGCCATGAACCTCGCCGCCCTGTGGGAGCTCCCGGTCATCTTCCTGTGCGAGAACAACGTCTACGCCTCGACGACCCACATCAGCGAGTACCTGCCGAACGACACGATCGCGGAGCGCGCCACGGCCTACCGAATGCCAGGTGTCTCCGTCTACGGCAACGACCCGCTGACCGTTCGACAGGCCGTGGCAACGGCAGCGGAACGCGCCCGCCGAGGTGGCGGACCGACGCTGGTGGAGTGCCTCACGTATCGCCGTGGCGGACACAAACGCGACGACCCCGGCAGCTACCGCAACGACGACGAGGTCGCAGCGTGGATGGCCCGTGACCCCGTTCCGGCCTTCCGCGCTCGGCTGCTGGACGAGACCGGGCTGACGGCGGCCGACGTGGAAGCCGTGGAGGCGGCAGTCGAGGCCGAACTCGACGACGCCCAACGCTTCGCCCACGAGTCCCCCCACCCCCCGCTGGAGCAGCGACTGGAGTTCGTCCATGCCTGACACCGCAACCGCAAGCCCCGGCCCCCGGTCCGAACGGGGGATGACCATCGTCGAGGCGATGCGCCAGGTCCTCCGGGAGGAGATGCGGCGCGACACCGACGTGTTCGTGCTCGGTGAGGACATCGTCGTCGGCGGGGCATTCCTGGTCACGCTCGGGCTGGCCGAGGAGATGGGCACCGACCGGGTCATCAACACGCCCATCTCCGAGGCTGGATTCCTGGGCCTGTCGATCGGGGCCGCCATCGAGGGCCTGCGTCCGGTGGTCGACTTCCAGTACGGCGACTTCCTGTACACCGCCGCGGACCAGTTGATCCAACAGGCAGCCAAGTTGCGCTACATGTCCGGCGGGCAGGTCACGATCCCGCTCGTCATCCAGTTACCGACCGGCGCGTCGGGGCGGGGGGCCCAACACGCCAACTCGATGGAGAACCTCTTCTTCGGGCTGCCCGGGATCCACATCGTCACCCCCAGCACGCCAGCCGATGCCCGAGGGCTGCTCTCCGCTGCGATCCGCAGCGACGACGTCGTGCTCTACATCGTGCACAAGCACCTGTACGGCAGCCGCGGACGGCCGCTCGAACACGCCGACACCAGCACCGGCGACATCGGCGACATCGAAGTGCCCATCGGCGTGGCCGACGTCAAGCGGACCGGGTCGGACCTCACGGTCGTCGCCAACCACGTGATGGTCCACCACGCACTCCGCGCGGCGGGGACACTGGCCGATGAGGGCATCGACGTGGAGGTGATCGACCCCCGAACGCTCGTGCCCTTCGACCTCGACACCGTTCTCGCCTCGGTCGAGAAGACCGGCCGTCTGCTGGTCTGCGAGGAGAACCCCGGGCGCGGCGGCTGGGGTCCGTGGCTCATCAGCCAGGTGGCCGAGCACGCGCTGTTCAGCCTGGACGCTCCGGTGCGGCGGCTGGCCGCCGATGACACGCCCATCCCCTTCTCGCCGCCCCTGGAGAAGGCCAGCCTGCCCTCGCTCGAGGGCATCACCGCCACGATCCGGGAGATGTGCCATGGCTGAGGACGGTTCTCCTGATGGCCTCGTTCGTGTGGCGGTCGACCTGCCCCACGTCGGCGAGGCCATCGCCGAGGCCACGCTGGTCGAGTGGCGTGTCGACGTCGGCGACCACGTCACGAAGGGCGAGGTGATGTTCGAGGTCGACGTGGACAAGGCCGTCGTGGAGATCGAGTCCTTCGTCGACGGAGTGGTCCTCGAGCTGTTGGTCGAGCGGGACACGTTCGTGATGCCCGGGCAACGCATCGCCGTAGTCGGGGTCGCGCCCGACGGCGTGCCGCTGGATGCGGAGGTGCTTGCCGAGCCCGACGAGGATGCCGGGCCCGACGAGGATGCCCAGCCCGCGGCTGTTGGCGCCGGCGCGGGCGGCTCGGCGTCGAGGGCTGACCGCGATGCAGCCCAGACCACGGGGTCCCGGCATGCGGGTGGCGGACGGCCGACGGTCTCGCCCCGCGCACGGAGACTGGCCGCCGACCGGGACATCGACCTCTCCCAGGTCGCAGGCAGCGGACCAGGCGGCGTGGTGACCGAGGACGATGTGGCACGCCACGCGTCTGTCGACGGAGCCGTTGCGGCAGCCCTCCCACCCGAGGAGACAGACGGGAGCCCGCTGGGGGATCACCGGCAGCGCGTGGCCGACGCAACAACCCGGAGCAAGCAAGAGGTCCCGCACTTCTACCTCGATGTGGAGGTCGACGCGACGCCGCTGGAAGCCCATCGCGCACAGCAGCCGGAGCGGCCCTCGGTGACTGCGTACGTGGTGGCGGCGTGTGCACAGGCACTCCGGGACGCGCCAGAGCACGACGCACACTACCGACGTGGTCGACTGATCTCGCACGCGACCCCACGGATCGGAGTGGCGGTAGCGGCCGAGAGTGGCCTGGCCGTCCCCATCGTCGTCGACCCGCCGGCTGACGTCGGCGCGCTGGCCGGTGCACTGCACGACGCCACAGCTCGTGCCCGGTCGCAGCGGCTGAACGCCGAGGACTTCGGCGAGCGGTCGCTGGTCGTCTCCAACCTGGGCATGTTCGGCATCGACCGGGTCCTACCGATCATCTCCCAGCCCGACCCCTACATCCTCGGCGTCGGCAGGATCACCGACCAGGCCGTCGTGGCTGACGGTCAGGTCGTCCCGGGGCGCCGGCTGATCCTGACCCTGTCGGTCGACCACCGAGCGCAGGACGGCGCCGCCGCTTCCGCCTTCCTGGCTGCTGTTGCCCGGCTGCTCGAGACACCCGAGGCGTGGACCCGATGAGCCGGGGCCCGATGAGTGTCATCACGATCGACACCCGCGCCACCTGGGATGCCCAGGACGTCACCGACCTGGTCGCTGCGGCGATCCCCGACGACGCCGGCAACACGCTGCTGCTGTCGACGCCGCACACCACGGTGGCGCTGGTCGTCGCCCCAGCCGATGAGCCGATGCTGCGCGACTTCATCCGGTTGGCCAAGCGCTGGCCTGCCGACCTGGGCCCCTTCGAGCACTGGCTCGAGGACAACCCGAACGCCGAGGCTCACATCCAGAGCGCGGCCTTCGGAACCCGGTTGCTGGTGTCGCAGGAGGAGGGCTCGTTGGTGCTGGGAACCTACCAACGGATCGTGCTGCTCGAGTTCGACGGGCCACGCACCCGGACCATCGACGTGCGAGGTGTGACGTGAGAATCCCCATCGGCAGCGACGCCAACGGATACGGACTCAAGGAGCACGTCAAGGCCTGGCTGACCGAGCATGGCCACGAGCCGGTCGACCTGGGCTGCACCGGCCCCGACGACGGCGAGGACTACCCCGACGTGGCGCTCAGGCTCGCTCGGAGCGTCGTGGCCGAGGACCACGACCGGGCCATCCTCATCTGCGGGACGGGCATCGGCATGGCGATCACGGCGAACAAGGTGCCCGGGGTCAGAGCCGCCTGCGCGCACGACCCCTACTCGGCGGAGCGGGCGCGGAAGTCCAACAACGCCCAGGTCCTGACCTTGGGTGCACAGATCATCGGGCCGCAGGTCGTCGACGTGCTGCTCGACCACTGGATGCGCTCGGAGTTCGCCGGTGGCCGTTCGGCGCGCAAGGTCGCCAAGATCAACGCGCTCGATGCTGCTCACCCCCCGACCGAGTCATCCCCCGACGAAAGCTCGTAGGCACATGGACACCTCCTCGATCAGCTCCTCACTTCGATCAGACCAGGTCCTCACCGGGGACGACGAGGTCCAGAAGCGGTCCCGTGATTGGTGGCCGCTGGCGTACGTGCGGGAATCCCGTGGTGAGCTCGCACCCATGCCAGCGGCGGTGGTCCGACCGGAGAGCACCGATCAGGTGGCCGACATCGTTCGCTGGGCCGCCCGTGAGGGCCACTCGGTGGTGGTTCGTGGGGGCGGCTCCGGCGTGTGCGGTGCGGCCACGCCGCCGGGTGGCGCGGTGGTCCTCGAGACCACCGCGCTGGATGAGATCCAGATCGACGTCGACGCCAAGATCGTGACCGTCGGCGCCGGTGTCTTCGGCGACCGCCTGGAGGCCGCGCTCAACGCCGAAGGGCTGACGCTCGGCCACTCGCCGCAGTCGGTGGCGGTCTCGACCGTCGGCGGCTGGATCGGGACGTCTTCGGCCGGGCAGATGACCCCCGGGTACGGCTTCATCGAGGACCACGTGATCGGACTGACCGCCGTCCTGGCCGACGGGACGGTCGTCGACCTCAAACCGACACCGCGCTCGGCAGTCGGGCCGGATCTTCGGCGGCTGCTGATCGGCTCGGAAGGTCGGTTCGGCGTCGTCACCCAAGTCGTGCTGTCCTGTCATCCGGCCCTGCGAGGGATGGTGTGGCGCGCCCACCAGCTGCCCGATTTCGCCGCGACCTGGGCGTTGGCCCACACGATCCAGCACAGTGGCGCGGGCCCGACCGTGCTGCGGGGCTGGGATGCCGACGACGCCACCGCGGCGTTCGGTTCGCTGGGCGCGCAGAGCGGAGCCGTGTCGGTCGTCGGGTTCGATGAGGCACTCCCAGGGCTGCAGGAACGGGCCGCCGTGGTCGAGCGGGCCGCTGCGGACCTGGGCGGCAGCCGTCTTGACGATGTCGCCTACGGTGAGGCGTGGTGGCAGCACCGGCTGGGTGCCGTCCACACGTTCCGCGACGTCCTCGGGCCCGAGCGCGCCTGGGGTGAGCTGACCATCCTGGACACGGTGGAGGTGTCGGTGTGCTGGCCCGACGTGGCTCGCACGTACGCCGCGATGACCGCGGCCATCAGTACTCACGCGGCCTGGGTGCGCTGTCACTACTCCCACGTCTTCGATGCCGGACTGGCGCTGTACTTCACCTTCGTCGTCGAGGGGGAGGACGTGGACGGCATGGAGGCGACGTACCACCGCACCTGGGAGGCCGCCATGACCGCGTGCATCTCCTCGGGCGCGTCGGCATCGCACCATCACGGGATGGGTCGGCTCAAGGCCAAGTGGACCGCACAGGACGTCGGGGACGGTGCCGCCGCGCTCCTCGAGCGCATCACCACGAGCTGTGACCCCGCCGGTGTGCTCAACCCCGGCGCGCTGTTGCCGTGATGGTCGTCTGAGGCGTCGGCGTCGGTGCGCCAGGCCCTCGGGGTGGGTACGTAAGGTATGGACATGTCTGCACCGCCGACCCTGGGCGATCTCGACCGAGAGTCACCCGTGCCGCTGTACGTGCAGATCGAACGTCGGTTGCACGGGATGATCGCCGCTGGGCAGCTGGGCACGGGGGCGCGAGTTCCCTCGGAGATCGACCTCTCCGAGTCGTTCGGCGTATCCCGGATGACCGCTCGAAAGGCACTGGACCAACTGGTCGCGACCGGGATGCTGTTCCGGAAGCAGGGCAAGGGCACGTTTGTCTCCACCAGACGGATCGGGCATGGGCTCTCGACCAAGCTCAGCTTCTCCGCTGCGATGGACGCCCTGGGGTTCTCCCACGAGACGACGGTCCTGCGGGCCGGGATCGTGGATGCCCCGACGCACGTCGCGGCTGTCCTCGACCTGCCGGGCAGCGCAACGGTGGTGGAGGTCAAGCGGGTCCGTCACGTGGAGGGCGAGGCCGTGGCACTGCACGACACCTACGTGGTCTCGTCATACGCAGCCATCCTGGATCATGACCTGACCGGTTCGTTGACGCAGGCGATGACCGAGGTCGGCGCAGCGGTCGTCACCGCCAAGGACACCGTCTCAGCCACGCTCGCCGGACATGCCGTCGCTCGACACCTCGGCGTGGCAGAGGGCGCGCCGATCCTGCAGATCGTCGGTGTCGGTTATGCGGATTCGGCGAAGCCACTGCGCTACACCGAGGCGCAGTACCGAGGTGACCGGTTCACCTTTGATCTCGACGCAGGCCCGCCCTCGGAGCTCGGCTTCGACATCGCCGTGAAGACGATCGGTGATCTGCGATGAGCGCGGCCGGGCGGGCAGTGAGGGGAATCCGATCCCTGCTGGGCCTGGCGCCACAACAGGAGCCTGACGGCTCCTACAAACCCTCCAAGCTGGCGCTTCGTCTGGCAACATCCGCGACCACCAACTTCAGCGATCGGCGGTACACGCCCTACGACGGACCACGGTCCCGGTCATGGTGCTCGCAACCGAAGCGAAGAACATGACCATGGCCAACGGCGAGCAGTTCTCGACGGGCAATCACCCGGTTGAGCTGTTCGTCCCCCTGCTCCACCTGCGCAACGCGGGCTTCGACGTCGAGATCGTGACACCCACCGGAGAGCCCGTCGCGCTGGAGATGTGGGCGTTCCCCACTGAGGACGCCGCGGTGTCGGCCATCCGCAACGAGCTCGAGCCGGACTTCGAGCAACCCCGACGTCTGGTGGACGTCGTGGCGGAGTCCTTCGATGAGCCAGGGCGGTATGCCGCCGTCTTCGTTCCCGGTGGGCACGGCGCGATGCTCGGCCTTCCCACCGACCCCAACGTCGGCGCCCTCCTTCGATGGGCACACGACAACGGTGCCTTCACGATCAGCATCTGCCACGGACCAGCTGCGCTATTGGCCACCGCGCTGGGAGGCAACGAATTCCTCTACGAGGGCTACGACATGGCTGTCTTTCCGCACGTAGTGGACCGGCAGACACCCCGAATCGGTTACATGCCGGGGCACATGCCATGGCCGCTGAGCGACACGCTCGAGCAGTCCGGCGCGCGGATCGTCAACACCAAGGCTGACGAGACCGTCCACGTGGATCGCGGACTCATCACCGGAGCGAGTCCCCGTGCCGCCAACGCGCTGGGTGAGTTGGCAGCCACGACCCTCCTCGACGACGCACGAACCAGCGGTTGGTAGCCGTGGCTGGAGGGCGCCTCGTGCGGATTACTGACTGATCAGTCCAAAACGGTGGTAGGGTGTGGCATCGATGGCTCGTCACAAGGCGTTCGACCCCGAGGCCGCGCTCGACCGTGCCGTCGATGTCTTCCGTGACGGCGGCTTCGCCGGGACCTCGATCACGGATCTGTGCGTCGCACTCGGGATCGGCCGGCAGAGCCTCTACGACACGTTCGGCACCAAGGAAGACCTGTGGACCTTGGCGCTGGCGCGGTACCGAGCCCGACAGACGCAGATCATGCTGGCCTCACTCGAGGCCGACGACGACATCGTCCGGTCGCTGGCAGGCGTGCTCGCCTGGCTGATCGATGACATCCTGCGCGACCCGCGCGGGTGCCTGGTGGTGACCGCCGCGACGGAACGTGTGCCCGAGGATGAGCGGACCACCGCGCAGGTGGTCGAGCAGTTCCAGGCCATAGCTCGGACGCTGGCCGACGCCATCCGGCACGGGCAGGCAGTGGGACAGATCAGGGACGATGTGGATCCGGTCGTCCAGGGACGGCTGCTCCTGACGGTGATCCAAGGTCTCAGGGTCGTGGGCGCGGCCGAACCGCACCGCAAGACGATGCAGCACACGGTGGACGCCGTCCTCGCTCCGCTGGCCGCCTGACGTGATCGCGGACCACGCTCCGGCGACGGCATGACCACATTCTGGACCGATCAATCAAGAAAGGACCCTTCATGTCTCCTCAACGGCTCCTCCTTCTGATCCTGTTGACCACATCCCTCCTCGCGTGCCAGTCCGGTCAGACCGCGGTGTGGGAGATCCCCGGCGACCGTGTGTTCCCCGAGGGGATCGCCATCGACCCCGGGTCGTCGTCCTTCTACGTCGGCTCGACCGAGGACGGGACGGTCTACCGCGGGGACGTGGAGGACCCGGGCGGTGGCATGACCCAGTTCCTCCTCGGAGGGCAGGACGGACGGACCACGGTCACCGGTCTGGCGGTCGACGAAGCCGGTCGCCTGTTCGTCGCCGGCCGAGACTCGAACCGCTTCTTCGTCTACGACACCGAGGATGGGGGCCTGCTGGCTGACCTGACCCCGCCGGAGGCCGAGCGGACGCTGCTCAACGACATCGCCGTCACGCCGGAGGCCGCGTATGTCACGGACTCCTTCCGGGACACGCTCTTCCGCATTTTGCTGGACGGTGAGGAGATCGGCGACATCGAACCCTGGCTGGACCTGTCCGAGACACCGATCGAGTACGAGTCGGGCTTCAACCTGAACGGCGTCGAGGTGACCACCGATGGGCAGACCCTGCTGACCGTCCAGTACAATACGGGTCAGCTATACCGGATCGAGACGTCGACCGGAGCCATCGAGGAGGTCGACCTGGGCGGTGAGGCGCTTCGGACCGGAGACGGCATGGTGCTGGACGGGAGGACGTTGCACGTGGTCCTCGGCGGCCCTGGCGAGATCGTCACGGTGGCGCTCTCCGAGGATCTGCGCCGGGGTGAGATCGTGGATCGGACCACGTCGGAGGAGTGGCGCGCCCCGACCACCATCGCAGCAACAGGAGAGGACCTGCTGGTGGTCAACTCGCAATTGAACATGACCGGCGCGGACGAGCAGCCGACGTTGCCGTTCTCCATCACGTCGGTCGCGCCGTCCACCGGTGGGGGCTGACGGTGCATCCCTGGGCTTGGCATCCCGACGACGTGGTCATGTCCGCACGTCTGTTGCGCGTCGGCGCTGCCCACGACCTCCTCAACGCGTGCCTCGACCCCGTCGTCCAGGGCGGCGACGCCACCGAAGAGCAGCACCGACCGCGCGTCGTCACAGCGCCAGCACGCTGAGCACCGCAGTGATCGCCGCGAGTGTGCCGAGCACGGCGGCAGGCGCCGCCGCGGCGGGCGGGTCGTTGGCCCGCACGTGGTAGCTGATCGCGCCAAGGGTGAGGAGCACCAGCCCGCTGCTGGCGGCGACGGCGATGCCGGGGATCCAGTACCCGACCACGAGGCCGACGGCGGCCAGCAGTTCGAGGCTGCCGATCGTGGCCTGCAAGCCTCCGGAGACGCCGAGGTTCTGCATGTCCTTGGTGGAGGACTCGTCGCGGATCAGCTTCTGCGTGCCGGCGGCGCCGAACGCGAGGGCGAGGAGTGCGCCGAGGGTGATGGTGTACCAGGCCATGATGGCCGTCCTTTCACGGGGGTAGATGATGCACAAGTGAACCAAACTGTTTGGTTTGATATTCCCGTCCGCTCATTTCACCCGCTCTGGACCCGCTGCGAGGGCGAGACGCTCGGCCGAACGGGACGCCCTGGTGCTCGAGTGACACCACCGGACTGCGGTTCCGTGTGGAGCGGGTGAGGGGAATCGAACCCCCGTATCCAGCTTGGGAAGCGGAACCGATGAAACGGCTCAATCAGCGCAAATGACCTCTGAACTGGGGTTTTCCTAGATTTCCGCATCCCGCTGAATACCGTCTCACACCACTGTTGCCCGCTGCTCTGGTCACGCTCTGGTCATGAAACCTCGGTTTGAATTTGAACGGGCATCCCTCGGTTTCGTGAACGCGTCCGGCTCGCAGTGTGGGCCGTGGATCATGGACGACTCGTCATCGAAAGGGGGGCCCGGCCGCTACGGATTTGAGGGATCTGGCCGCCTTCTAGTCGCGTCGGCCGTTGCCCAGTTCGTCGTTGACGTCGGCAAGCAGTGTGCCGACGGAACGGATGACTACGACGAGACCCATCGATCCTTCGGGATGCGATGAGTGTGTTAGGTTTCGCGCGTGCAGCGCGTGGAGATCTCGTTGTGATCGACCCGGTGTGGCGGGTGGCGCCTTGCGTGCTGTGGCGTTACCCGCAATTGGTGGTTGGGTTGGTGGCGGGGGCGTTCGCGCTGGCCCTTGCGGTGCTGTCGGGGCCGGTGTTGGTAGCGGCCTCAGGAACGGCGGCCTTTGGGTCGGTCGTCGAGGCCGTCCCGGATGCGGCCAATGCCAACGAGCGGCCGGTGGTCCGAGCGGTGTTGGCCGGGGTCACGTCGGGGCCGGTGGAGGATGTGGTGTCTGCCCGGATGGCCGGGCTGCCGGAGGCCGGCGAGTTGGTGGTGACCCGGCGCCCGATTGGCTACTTGGACTTTGCGGCGCAGCCGGAGGTCGTGGTGTCCAACCCGGCGACCGGTGCCACGTCGGTGGCGGTGCCGTTCTCGGCCTCGGGCGCGGTTGACGGCCTCGTGCCGACGACCGAGGGCGTGGGTGGGACGGGGGTGTGGGTTCCGGATGTGGTGGCATCTGAGCTGGGCGTCGGGCCTGGGGATGAGGTCGCCTACAGCATCAACTATCGGGAGGCGGGGCTCCGCGCGACAGAGGCGGGGCTCCGCGAGACCGTCGTTGAGGTGGCTGGGGTCTACGCCACAATTGAGGGTGATGCGGTCCCGGTGGACGGGACGGGGGTGTGGGCGGATCTTGCGGACCAGCTTCCTCCGTGGCCGATTGGGTCAGGTCGGGAGACCCCGCAGGTGCCGCTGTTGGTGGCCGACCGTGCCGTGTTCGAGCAGCTCGTCGCTGAGGTCGGGGAGGTGGGGTTGACGGTCTGGCAGGTCGGCCTTGCAGCGGTGGCGATCGAGGAGGCTGAGCGGTTGGCCGCGGCCGCCGAACGGCTTGACCGGGAAGCCTTTGACCCGACCGGCAACCTGCGGACGATGATCGATGATGCGTCCGAGGGGATGGCGTCGTTGGAGGTGTTCACCGGGATCGATCGACTGGTCGAGCAGGGGCGGCGGGCCCGCGCGGAGACGGCGGACGGGGTGTCCTCAGTCCGCGTGATCGGTGTGGGTGTGTCGGCGTTGGTCGTGGTGCTGGCTGGGCTGGCCTCGGCCTGGCGCCGTCGTGATGAACGGCAGGCCCTGTTGGATGCCGGACGGTCTCCCGTGCAGTTGGCGGCTTTGGCTGCGGTGGAGTCACTCGTGGTGGTGGGCGTGGGCACGGCGCTGGCGGTGGTCGCGCTGCCGTGGTTTGTATCCGGAATCGTTGGCGTGGCTGGGCCGGCCCTGTCGGTGGCGGCCATCGGTGGTGTGGTGGCGGTGAGCGTTGGGCTGTTGGCGGCCACGTCTGGGGTTCAGGCCTGGCGGGTGTCGCGGGCCTACTCGGGTCGTGCGGAGGAGTCGGTGCGACGGCTGCCGTGGCGGGTGGTGGTCGTGGCGGTCGGAGTGGTGATTGCGGTGCCGGTCTTGCTGGATGACGAGCGGGGCTTCTCCACGGGCGCCGCACTGTTTCCCGTTGCCGTCCTGGCCGCGGCTGCGGTGGGTGTCGGTGAGCTGTTCCGCACGGCAGCGTCCGCCGTGCGGCGGGTCTGGTCCCCTGGCCGGTTGGTGGCCCGGCTGCTGGTGGCGCGGTCCAGCCGAGACCGTGCCGTCGCCGCGGCAGTGATGGCCACGACGATGGCGTTTGGGGCGGTGGCCTACACCACCCTGTCGGCTGAGGCGGTGGCTGAGGCGTCGGAGGACAAGGCCACTGCGCAGGCGGGGTCCAACGCCACGGTGCGGATCCCCACCGCCACGCTGCTGGACGACGGCGCGGCTGATGCGGCTGGGGTGCCCGAGGCGTCCACGGTGGTGTGGCGACTGCCGCTGATGCAGGTGGATGAGGAGCGGGCCGGGCTGCTGGCGGTCACGCCGGAGGCGTTCCTGGACGGGGCGCTGTGGAGCCCGCGGTACGGCACCGATGATCCGGTTGCCCTGATGGGCGCGTTGACCGCCGGGACCGGTGGGTTCCTGCCGGTCGTCACGGAGGCAGCGCGGGCCGTGGTGCCCGACCGTGGTGTCCTGACCCGCAACGGCTTTGAGGACGTGCCGTATGAGGTGGTCGGCCGCGTGGCGGCGCTGCCGGGCGGGTTCGATGATCGACCGACGTTGCTGGTGGATGCGGCCTCGTTGTTCGAGCGTGGCGGCCCCTCCGCCTCGCCACTGGGGGATGTGTTTGAGTCCGACGATCCTGACGGCGTGTTCGTTACGGAGGTGTGGTCGACCCGGCCGATCGGCGAGCTCGTCGCAGACCTCCGCGCGGCAGACGTTCCCTTCGACGAGCCGACGACCCTCGCGGGGGCGTTGGCGCAGCCGACGCTGCTGGCTCGCGGGTGGACGGTGGATTACCTGCTGGCCTTCGCCGCCGTCGCGGCGGTCCTGGGGTTGGTGATCGTGGTCGGGACCTCGCTACGGGACCGCGCACGCCGGCGGCTGCAGACCCGAGCACTGGTCGACCTGGGGCATCGGGGCCGGACGATGGGCTGGGTCAACGTGCTGGAAGTCACACTCATCGGGGTGGCCGGCACGGCAGCCGGGGCGCTGCTGGCCCGCCCCGTCGTCGCGGTGATCGCCGACCGGCTGGACCCGCTACCGACCCAGGCCCCCGCGCTGACCGTGGGTGCGGGAACCGCCGTGGTGGCCGCGGCGGCCGTGGCGTTCGTCGTGGCCGCCACCGCCGCCTCGGCACTGGCCGGTCTGGTCCCGGCCCGAACCTCGATCAACGAGGCGCTCCGCGATGAGTGAGGCGGCGTGATGAGTACCGCGACACTGCGCTGTTCCCAACTGGTCAAGGTCTACCAGGGCGCCGCGGAAGAGGTCCAAGCCGTCCGGGGGCTGGACCTGGATCTGCAGCCAGGCTCGGCAACAGCAGTGCTGGGCCCCTCGGGCTCGGGCAAGAGCACCCTCATCCGCCTGCTCGCTGGGCTGGACCGGCCCTCGGCGGGCAGCGTCAGCCACGGTGAGGTGGTCGTGACCGGCTTGACGGGCCGACGTCGACGGGCTTGGCGGCGGCGCTGCACGGCGTTTGTCCATCAGCGGCCCCGGTCAAACCTGATCGAACACCTTGACGCGCTGGATCACCTGCGCGTGGCCGCCCGACGTCGAGGAATCACCGCCGCCCGCATCGAACAGCGGCTCGAGGAGGTCGACCTGGCCCGCCACGCCCGCCGTCGACCCGAGGAGCTCTCCGGCGGCGAGCAGCATCGCCTGGCCCTGGCCGCCGCCACCCTCGGCACGCCGCCATTGCTGATCGTCGACGAACCCTCCGCCCACCTGGATGACGCCAACACCGAACTGGTCATGGGCCTCCTGCGCCGCACAGCCGAGGCAGGCTCGGTCGTGGTCTACACCACACACGACCCCAGACTGATGGCACACGCGGACCGGGTCGTGCAGCTGCGTCACGGGGTTCTGGCCTCCGACACCCGCCCCGAGACACGAGCCCAGCAGTCGGTCGTTGATGCCTCGGGCAGGGTCCAGTTGCCGCAGAGCGCCCTCGACCAGCTCAGCGACAAGCTCGTCACGATCGAGGTGACCGACGACGGGATCGTGCTCCGATCAACCGACCCCGACCCGGACCGGACCGGTGACCCATGACCCCGCTACTGTCAGCCGTCTCCGTCGAACGCCAGTTCCGGGTCCACGGCGACCCCGTCACGGCCCTCCGGCCCATCTCGCTGGAGGTCCAGGCCGGCGACTTCATATCCCTGACCGGGCCGTCAGGCTCGGGTAAGAGCACCCTCTGTGCGCTGCTAGCCGGCTGGGACACCCCCGACGGTGGCCGGATCGACCGGGCCGAGGGCACCACCTCGGTGTTCACACCCCAACGAGCCGTGCTCTTCGACACCCTCACCGTGACCGAGAACCTCGGCCTGGCCGGCCCCGTCGACCCGGCCCTGCTCGACCAGCTCCACATCGCCGAGCTCGCCAACCGCTACCCCGAGGATGCCTCCCTGGGCGAGCGGCAGCGCATCGCCATCGCCCGAGCCGTCGCCGCAGGAGCCGACATCCTCATCCTGGACGAACCCACCGCCCATCAAGACACCGAAACCACCCAATCCGTCATCGTCACCCTCACCAGCGTCGCCACCCGCGGCACAGCGATCGTGGTAGCCACCCACGACCCAGCACTCGCAGAGGCCGCAACCCGAACCACCACCCTCAACGGACCCTGATCGGACGTGGTGGACCCATGGTCCATCTGGGAGCCGTTGAACACGGGCCGGGGCGCCTCAGGCTGGGTTCACGGGCGGACTCGTCTCTGTGTCCGAACGGGCCGTCAACGGTTGCTTCGACGCGCCAGGACTGGACGCTGGTCACGACCGGGCGCCGCGCATCCCTGGCAGACGAGCCACGCCCGCCGTCGCGAGTGGTACAGCGAGCATGACCACGGCAATCGCCCGTAGGGGACGTGGTCACCGTCGAGGCGGCAGTGCTACGTGCCAGGCCCCAGATCGGCAACACACCCATTGGGATGGCGACCAACGCGCCGAGACTGGTGAGCAGCCAGGCGCGCCAGGCGGTGATCCTTAACAGCAGCTCGGGGGGCTGAACCGACGTCGCGCAGCACCAGGTGGTCGCGGCGCGATTCTGCGGCGAGCAGATCGAGGCCGCCCGCAACGATGAGCAGTGCCAGGACACCAGACGCCGCGATGGCCAGCGAAGCGATCTGTGGCACGTCTATCTCGGCCGGGCCAACCTCACGACGGGTGGTATGACCGAGCGTGTCGGCGATGGACTCCGCTCGTCGATGGTCGGCATCCGTGACCGGCCGGCGCAGCGTCACGACCAACTGGACACGCTGTCAGTCCAGGGGCACGAACGGGGTACGCGGGACGATATCGGTCAAAGTGCTCCACTCCGAATGACGCTGACCTGCGCTTTTTGTGGAGCGGGTGAGGGGAATCGACCCCCGTATCCAGCTTGGGAAGTTGTTCACAACTCCCTAGCACCTGGAGAGGATGCTGTCAAACACGCAGTTCAGCGTCATTCCTGCGAGGGCGGACGTGTCCCGGATGGACTCTGGTAGACACTGCTCGTTCGCATTCGTTCGCACCCAGTATCTCGCACCCTGCATACTCAGGGTCGCCATACTCAGCGCCATCAAGGCCAAGACGGCTGCGACCAACACACTGCGATCCCTGATCATCAGGTGGCATCCAAGGCGCGCCGGTACAGCGCGAAGGCGCCAACCCGAGCGCACTCATCGGGGTCGGTGGTGCTGAACGGCCGCCGGGGAAGGACAAGAGCTTGGACTTCATATGGCAGTTGACCACTCGAAGGTCGGCGCTGTTGGCCCGGATCGTGACCTTCAGTCCGCCGCGATCCATCCGATCAAGGTCGCCGGCGGCCGGACCCTGGGCGGGTCGTCGCCGACCTGGACCGAGACCAACCCCGACGGGAACGGAACGATGTCAGCGGCGGTGCAGATCACGCGCGTAGAGAGGAACGCCGCCCTCGCCGGCGAGCCAGCGGGTCGCGGCTGCCAGTCTCTCTTCGAGTTGCTCGATCGTGGCGTCATCGACGCGGCGGATCCCGGTGGCCCTATTGAGCGTGGCGTTGACGTCGCGGAACTCGGTCTGGTGGCGGTACGCGATCCTGCGGGCGATGTCGCTGTTGCGCTTCTTCAGCGTCTCGCGGCGCCGGTGCGGCGGCTCCTCGAGAACGTCCCTGCTCTGGGCGGTGCTGGTGGCCAGGGTAGGCTGGGTAGAAGAGAGGGCCCGCTTTAGCCGGATGACCTCCGCGGCGTTCAGCTTGGCGAACTCTGGGTTGGCGGCGAGGAATTGCTCGGCCTCGGCGAGTGCGGCGCCGTCGAAGACCTCCCCGGAGGCGATCATTCCCTTCACGGTCGCGCGGGCGGCGATCGGGACGAAAGTGGTCGGCGGCGGGTCTTCCTCGTCGCGCGGGTCGGTGAGCGCGTCGGGGTCGTCGTCGAGGTCGTGGTCGCGCTCCTCCTCGATCCGGGCGGCGTTGTCGCGGAGCCGCGGGTCGGCGGGGATGAAGTAGTAGGCATCCTCGTGTTCGGTGTCGGTGTGGCGCACGATCCGGCCGACGGCCTGTCGGAAGAACAGTTCGGCGGTGGTGTTCGTGGCGTGAACGGCGACGCGGAGTCGCGGGATGTCGACGCCCTCGGAGACCATGCGGACCGCGACGATCCATGGTTCGTCGGACGTCGCGAACCGGTCGATGTGCTGCTGGGATGTGGGGTCGTCGGACACCGCGACGACGGCGTCGACGGCGTGGTCGTCGCGAATGATCCGCGCGATGGCGTGGGCGTGGTGCTGGTCGATTGCGAGGATGAGGCCGCCGGCGTCGGGCTGGTCGCTGCGGAGGCGCAGGAGGCAGTCGTGGGCTTCGCTGATGAGACGGCGTAGGTAGTTGCCGTCGGGCATGAGCGCGGTGCGGAGGCGGCGGCCCTGCTCGTTGTGCCATAGCGGTGTGTCGAAGTCGCACGAGATGGTCTCCCCGGGGCGGGAGCTCCACTCGAACTCGCCGTCGACGGTGGTGAAGAAGACACGCCGGCACGCCCCGTCGGCCACGGCTTGGCCGTACCCGTACGTGAAGTCGGGGTCTGAGGATTCGTCGGTGTAGCGGATGAACGGGATCGGGTTGGTGTCGCTGCGGAACGGTGTGCCGGACAGGGCGATGCGGTGCAGGGCGGGCGCGAAGGCGGTCCGGAGTGCGTCGCCCCAGCTGCGCTGCTCACCGCAGTGGTGGATCTCGTCGAACACCGCGACGGTGTCGGTCCTCGAGCAGTACATGGCGAACAGGCCGGGGTTGGAGGCCACCTGTGCGTAGGTGACGACGACGCCGCGGAAGTCGTTGGTCCAGGTGCCGTTGTGGTTGGCCCAGGCGGGGTTGAGGGCGATGTGGTGGGAGGCGTAGAGGCTGTTGGCCCACTGCTCGCGCAGGCGGGTGGAGGGGACGACGACGACGATCTGCTGGGCGGCGCCGTTCGTGAGGAGTGCCTCGAGGACCGTGGCCGCCCAGCGTGTCTTGCCGGCGCCGGGCGTGGCGACGGCTAAGAAGTCCGAGGGCGGGGTGGGGTTGCGGTAGAGGTCGAGGGCCTGGCGTTGCCAGTCCCGCAGTGTCATGGTCGTGGTGCCGTGAGGCATCGTTGTCCCTTTCGTCAGGTTGCATGGCGGGCAGAGCGGGTCACCTTTGAGGGCTGACGTGAGTCCGCCGGCGGCGTGCGGGTGCGGTGGTCGGCGTGCCAGCCGTCCGGGAGGTCAGCGCAGCACCGGGCGCACTCGCCGGCGCTGAACAGGGCGAGCGTCTGCTTGTCGGTGGCGGTCATGTGACGACGCATCGAACCTCCTCGTGTACGTTGCGCTGCCTTAAAGCATCACGCATACTGTTGGCGTGGCAACATACGAACCATCACGCTTTCGTATTACGGTCAGCGCTGGAGAGGTCGACGAGCAGGTCGCGGTCCGGCCCTTGGTCGCCGTGACACGCAGCCATGCGTGGGACGCTGATGGCGGCTTCTTCGCTCCGCCCCTCGCTGGCTTTCACGCGCTCCCCAGCGACGAGGACTACGTCTGGTACGTGAGCGGTGAGCATCTGCGACCAGGCGCCGACACCGACGCACTGCTCGACCACTACCCCCCGGACTCTGACCTCGCGGCGATCGTGGCCGAGCGACCGGAGGTCGTGGTCCTGCCTCCGGAGTTCTTCCTGCACTGGGCAGACCGCTTCCCTAACGAGGCCTCCTGCGCCGACGAGGCGGTCTTTGAGTTCGTGGAGGAGTGGGGGCCGGTTGGCGGTGAATGGACATCGACAGCCGAGGTCGACTACCAGCCGCGTGGATGGGGTGACTTCACCAACCCCGATGCGTTGTCGCCGGAGGAGCTTGAGGCCCTCTACGACGAAGGTGACCCGGAGGTATACCTCGCCCTGCTCCCCTCGGACCAGCGCCTCGAATACGAGTTCCGCAACCGCGATCTGCCAGAAGACGAAGACCGGGCACGAGCAGAGATGCAGCGGCACTACGCCGAGGTCGAGAACGTCAGACGGACCTACCGAGGCGAGGCAGTCCGGCGCTGGTCGCGCAACGTCCGTACTCCCGAGCTCGCCGGCCCCTACGACGAGGAGCTCACGTGGTCTGAGGACCAACTCGCGCTGTACCACGGACTCTTGCCGCCCGACCGTGGGGACGACCCGCGGCACCTGCTGCCCACGCAGATGACGATCACACGTGGATACGCCTACGATGTCGACGGCATCAGGTCGACGCTCCTCGGGTTCGCCGCGCTGTTCGAGGCCTTCGCGCTTCTCGCTCCCAGCCACCTGACGGAGGCCGCGCTCGCACAGCCGCCTCCCGCCGAACTGGCCGACGCCTTCACCCGCCGAGGGCTGAGGCCGCCGGCCAGCACCTTCGAGCTGGTCTCGAAGATGCTGAGCGCGTTCAACGCCGGCGCCCGTGCAACCAGCCGCCTGGTGCTGACCAATGGTGAGGTCACCTACGGCCGAAGCCTCCCGGACACCCTTCACGGGACGCTCGCGCAGCTCCTTAGGTTCGCCAGCCATGGCACCCCGGCCCGACGCTGCCAGAACGAGACGTGTGGGCGGTTCTTCGGGCATCAGCAGGGCCGCGCCGAGAAGGGCCACAACCGCTCCGTCGGGGTCAAGTACTGCACGCCGCGATGCGCTCGGGCCCAAGCGTCGCGGGAGTGGCGTCGACGCCAACGTGACACCACCTGAACTGTTTGGACCGATCACCGCTGCTCCTCCGCGTTGTACGTTGACGGGCGACACCGTGCCACGAATACTTGCTCCATGTCGAGGGACGAACAGTCACATTTCCGTATCACTACGTGGCCGGACGCCGTTGAGGTTCCCCCGCTTGTCGGTGTTCCGCGGCTCCTTGCTGTCGTCGACAGCCAGTGGCCGGAGGAGCCCGACAACAAGGACTGGTGGATCGAGCTTGACGACGAGACCGGCGACTTCCAGCGACTTGAGATCGTCCCGGGCGCCCACGGCAGCCTTGACCTCGCCTATGTCGCCCGGCCGCTGTACGAGGGCTACCCCGATGTCGCTGACGGGCTCCGCAGGATCGGTGCTTCGGTCGACTGGCCGCCCGTGGCGGTCTTCTCCTCCTCAGAGGTCGAGCTCGTCGAGCTGCCTCACGAGCTCGTGTTCCGCGACTTCCTCGACGTCGACGTCGAGGACCTGAACAGCGTGCTGAAGTGGTGCAGTCGGTACGGCCCTCTCGTTCCCCAGCGGCTCTACCTGCAGGCGGAGGAGTTCCGGCCCGTGATCGAGCCGCGCGCGAGCACTGAGGACCCACTGGAGCTGCAGCTGTACGCCGGTGACGAACCGGACCTTACCGAGCACGAGATCGAGCTCGACGAGATGCCGGACCGACTCGGCGACTCTCCGGAGTCGTACGAGGGGACCTACCAAGCCTCCGCAGGGCCCGAGTTCCGGGCGGCCTACGGGACGGCGCTCGGCCAGCAGCAGGCGCACTTCCGGCTATACCAGGCGGTCGTCAAGTCCTGGCTGGAGCTGCGTCCCGACACAGACCTCACACCCGCGGCGCTCCTCATCGCTCCTCGAGAGGAGTTGGCAGCACTCTGGGAATGCCGCGGGCTCCCTGTCCCGTCCACGGCCATCGAACTGATCCGGAGTATCCAGCGTTTGACGAACGTCGAGACCGTCCTGTCGCCCCGGATCGAGGTTGCGCCGCCGGGGGCAGAGCGCAGCGGCCTCGCGTTCGGTCGGCCGATCGCCCGGATCCTGCAGGCAATGATGCTGCAGGTCGTCGACTGGGTCGCCGCTGGCGTTCCAGCCAAGCAGTGCGCGAACGAGACGTGCGCGATGTGGTTCGCTCGGCAGTCAGGCCGGGCGGAGTACGGACAGTACCGCACCAAGGGGGTGCTGTATTGCTCAAGGGCCTGCGCCCGGGCGCAGGCACAGCGCGAGTACCGACGACGTCGCAAGCGCGACCAGTGACCATCCACGCGGCAGCGACGACCGCATGAGAACCCCGGTCTGCCTCGGATTCAGACATCCCGTCGCAGTTCGCTGTCCCGACCGCTACGCGTAGTCGCTGCGGAGGCACAAAGACCGACGGTCTAGATCATCATAATGGGTGAGGCGAGATCGAGGAAGGTGCGTGTGTCCTCGTATGCCGCGTACTCGGCCACCCTGTTGAGCCCTTCCTCCTCCAGGGTGTCGACGACGTCGGGCTGGGACCGGTGTGCCGTCGCGAAGAGGAACGCGTCATCGAAGCGGTCATGCGCAACCAGTCCGATAGCGAGCAGCGCACCGAACACCGTCGCCGGGCGGAAGTGGACGGGCCACAGGTGGCCGGCGACCGCTTGCCGCCGCCCCGCGGCGGTGGCGGCGACACCGACTGTGGACGGGCCGCCGAGCGCTGTTACCGAAGCGCTGTCGCAGGTGTTGAGAACAAGGAGTCGGCGGCCGTTGTCGGGCGGTTGCATCGTTGCGAACTGAGACAGCGAAATGGTGAGTGCCTCCGTCAGGGCGACGGCGGTCTTGTCCGGTCTCCAGTGACCGAAGTGGGCATGCGACGACACCCACAGCACGTCCAGGTCCGAGGCGGTGTAGGCGTTGACGAAGTCCGCTCTTGTCCTCTGCGTCCCGTCGACGACGTCGACGTCGATGCCGGCACGGGTGAAGTTGTCAGAGACGGCCTCGACCTCGGCCTGACCCGTCAGCAGGTCGCCATGCCACAACTGCACGCGCCTCACAGGCCGGGCAGTGGAACCTCGTGGCTGACCACGAGAGGGACTGGGGCACTGGTCAACTCCTGGAGAACGGGACAGATCGGAAGGCGGTCATGCCCGATATGGACGAGCTCGGTACGGGGATCGGCACCCGCCAGGAGGGGTACCAAGAGATCGCGGTCGACTGCGGCGCGGGTGACGGCTTCCAGGGTGGCCGCGTGTTCAGGGACCGGTCTGCCGACGTCCCTGTCGTCGGGTAGGGCCTCGAGAGCCGGTCCGTTGCCGGCGTCGATCTCCGACAGGCCCAGTGTCGTGTTCATTATCGTGGTCAGGTCGGCGGGTAGCGGGGTCGTAGCGGTGCCGGCAACGCTGCACCACAGCATCTGATGCGCGTCAATCCTGAAGGCCAGCAGCGGCGTCTCCAGCGGCTCTTCTTCGACGCCCGCCCGGGTGCGCAAGAGCGAGGCGACGAGGGCGGCGTCGCCCGCTTCTGCCAGGACTCTGGCCGCGGGGGCGAGGATCGGGAACAAACGGCCCCGCATGTGTGCCGCATCCTCAGACCCATTGGAGACGTTGCTGATGTGCGCGCTGGCGGCACGCGTCGCGGTGAGGAGTTCCTCCGCGCGACCGCAGGCCTCGTCTGCGTCCCCAGCAACGCCGTTGACCAAGAGCTGGAGCCGCTGAGGCGGCGTGATGTGAGCGTGCAGTTGGTTGAGGGCTTGATTCGCCAGGACCTTCACTGGCCGGTCGAGGTGCCTGCTGACCTTGCCGGTCAACTGAATAGCGAGTGCCACTCGTACCTCAGGGTCGAGGCCTTCATCGTCGGACAACCCGTCGAGGTGCGCTGTGATCGCGGGCACCGCGGGATGTCTCACCTGGTCCAGCACCGTGGCTATGTCGCACGCCGGGATGAGCAGCGGCCCTGCCTCTAGCCGCAGCAAAGCGTCCGGGAGCCGGACGGCAACCTCCCTGGCCACGTCCTTCATGTAGCCACCGGACCAGGCCAGATGGCAGACAGCCCCGGCCCAGAACCAGAACGGCTCTCTTGCGACCGTGTTGTGTACGGCGAGGACGTGGAGCGGACGGCCTACGTCGACATTGGCTGCGAACTCCTCGGGCATACCATCGATCATCGGCGCCACTGCCCAATGCCATGCGACGTCGAATCGTCCCGCCGACAAGGCCATCATGAGCGGCGTACGGGAGGTGACCAGCCTCAACAGGTCCACTCCGGCCCTGACCACCGGGTCCTGGGGAAGCGGTGAGAGGTCACGGAGAAGGTCTGTAGCGACGCCTTCTAGGTGGTCGAGACCATCGTCCAGGTTCGTGCCCAACCATCCATCGATCGCAGCCGTCACAATCCTCAGCGATTGCGTGTCTGATAGGTCGACGGGCATGTCGGAGAGGCTCTGGAGGTGAGCCGTCAGGCTCGGTAGGAGCTCGTGGAGTGCTGCCATGCCCGCCAGTCTGACGGAGAGTCGCGGCAAGGCTCGTCCAGGGCGTCGCTCCTCACAGAGGTGGTCGCCTCGTAGCCCCTTGCGGTCCCAGCACCCCGTTGGTTGTCAGGGAGCGACCGTCCCGCCCGCAGTGGGCCGTTGCAGACGATCCGGTCCTCCCGGCGACCGCAGCGATTCGCGGCCAGACTCCCCAGTCAATTAGCCTTCGGTTCGGGGCGGCCGCGGCGACCGCCACGAGGTCAACCGGAGGCACACCCGAGCCACTGGATCGGTCGGCATCAAGAGGCATCAGCCGTGGGATAGCCCCGGCTACCCGAATGGTTCGCATCAACCGCGTCGTGGGCCCAAACGGTCGCTGCTTGAGACCGGAGAAGGAGCCGGCTTGTACCAGCGCGCCGAGAGCGACCGGGAAGCCGCTAGGACTCCCAACTACTGTCCGTTGGCTGTCGGTGCGGCAGACCGGTCCGGGTGCGACTCGGAGGCGCCAGTAGTGGGGGCACGCTCGTTTCCGCCGATCCACGGGGCTGGGGGAGGCTGGGATACCGGTCTGTTCGATCACAGGGGACGACGCGCCGGCGGTGTCATCCTCGGTGGTGGAGCGCCGGTAGAGCACCAGCCCGGCTGGAAGGATCAACAGGGTCGCCAGGAGGCTGAGCAGCATCGCGTAGACCGTCACCAGCCCGAGTCGTTGGAACAAGACGATGGAGGCGAAGGCCGCTGTCGTTGCTTCGCCAGAAGCGGGCGCATCCGACCTCGTCGTCGGCCGCGTCGGGACCGCCCGTGTGCGTGTGGGACTGACCGGCGGTCGAGGCAGGCCCGAGGCGCCCGGTGCCCACGGGCCACACCGCCGCGTGGTCGCGGGTCCAAGTCGGGCGCCGCTGCGCTGACCGGTCCGCGCTGCACCCCGCCCGCGCGGCGGCACACTGGCGCCGCGGGCGTGGGGGTCGTTCAGGAAGGTTGGATCCCGGGCCGGTCGCGCCAACGGTTTCGCATACGGCGGAGGCGTTCGTTGTCGCGGTCGGTGTGGACCTTGGAGAACTCCGGCCCGGTGGGGCAGTGGTACTTCCGGGCCGAGGCGGGGTCCTCGACGATGTCTCCGTCGAGTTGCTGCAGTACCAGTTGGGCGATGCGTTGCCCGGGTGTCAACGACATCGGGACCTCGCTCAGGTTCACCAGCTCGAGGGTCAGCGATCCTTTGTAGTTGGGTTCAATGAACGTGGCGGTCGCCGTGACCAGCCCGAGTCTTCCGTAGGAGGATCGGGTGAGGACCTGCGCCGAAAGGTCGCCGGGCATCTTCAGGTACTCGAGGACGTGCGCCAGGACGAGCTCGTTGGGGTGCAGTACGAACGGCTGTCCCCACCGCTTCTGGGTATACGCCTGGATCGCGCGTGCTTCGGGTACCTTCTCCAAGGGGTTGAAGGCCTCGATGCGGTTGGAGCGGAACAGGACGAACTTGTTGCCCAGCCGCAGGTCGACGCTCGCCGCCCCGATGCTCAGGTCCATCAGCGGAGTGATGACGAGACCCCTGTCAGGTCCTTGCTCGAGGCGCCGCCGAATTCCGGTGGAGCTCAGGGCGGCGCCCGCGATGTCGGTCAGGGGCGGGTCCGGATGCAGTTCCGGTTCCGTGCGGACGTCCGCCGGGTCGGTCGCTGCTTCCCACTGGCTGAGAAACTCGGTGACGTTGAGGGAGTAATTGACGAGATCGCTGACGGGGTATCGGGTCCCACGGTGGATGGCGACCCAGCCGCCGTTGAGGATGTCGGCGTCGTCGAGTACCTCCGCCTGCTCGGACCGGGTGGTCGGGAGGCCGTGCTCGACCCTGGCGGCGACGCGCGCGACGTTGGCTGCTGCGGCGGCGGGGTCCCACCCCTTCACGTCCCAGTCCTTCACCGCGGCCATGATCTCCGTGGTCTGGCCTGAGACGTCCTGTGTGAGCAGTCGTGCCCATTCGTCGGGGAGTTCGTCGATCCGGCCCTCGAGGTCACGCCAAGGGGTGATCAATGGCTCCATGACGGCGGGCACGTCGGTGTCCTCCAGCCAGCTCACCATCGCCTGCAGGCGCAGCCAGGAGGGTGGATGGGTCTGGGTGTGGCCGTGCGCGGAGGCCGCATGCAGGAAGGATCCGAAGGCAGCGAGCGCCGCCGGCCCGAACCGGTGGATGCTGTAGGCGTCGCAGATCAGCTCCTCGATCCACGCCGTTCGCCATTCACTCAGGGTGCTGACCTTGACGTCTCCGTCGACCCCCTCGGGGAGGGCCACCGTGTCGGCCTCCTCCTCGAAGGCCTCGGGGGTCGTGAATCGTTCGAGCGTCGGGCGTTCCCGTGTGGCGAGGTGGGCGACTTCGTGGCCCAGGAGGACCGGCCGCCAGGTCGAGGAGGCACCGGTGAGCCGGGGGACCTGGAGCAGCGCCATCGACGGTGTGCGCTGTACGTCGGCTCCTTCGGCGGTCAGGTTGCTGAAGAGGATGTCCTCTAGTGAGCCGATGACGGTGCCGAAGTGGTCGGGGCGTCCGACCGTGACGACCGCGATGCGGGTTCCCGACAGGAGTTCGTCGCAAGCCCGTTCCGCGGCAGCGGTCAGTGCGGGCGGCACCTCGGCCTCGACGGCGCGCAGAACGAAGTCGTCGACCTTCTCCACTACGCGGTTGACGTGCTTGAGGAATCGCTCCGTCTGCAGCCGGCGGACGGTTGGCTGGCTCTCCCAGGTCTTGTGGAACGCGTCGCGGACCGCATCCGGGTAGGTGGCCACGAGCCCGAGCGCTGATCTTAGCCCCGCACGTGACTCATCGAGCCCGCCGAGGATGTCAGTGATGAGCCGCTCGTAGCCGTCCAGCCGGGACAGCAAGATGCGTCGGAGCTCGTCGGTGAGGGCATCGGCCACCGGCGACGACCTACATGTCGGAGGTGATGAGGACCTCGCCGGTGGACCGCGAGGCCATCGCAGCGCGGGCGAGCGATTCGAAATAGTCCCTCAGCTGGGCTGCGTTGTCCGAACGGCCGTCCATGACCTCTGTCAGCCGGTCCAGCAGCTGCGCCAGACGGGGGCCGATGGATGCATCCTTAGGGGTTTCGGTCCCCGACGGGGTCGTGCGCAAGGCCGCGATCACGACCCGTGCGTCGCTGACCGGACGTCTGGCCCTGCTGTTACTGGACCGCTCGTGTCCCGGGAGGTCCACGCGTGCGGTCGCGGCGACACCGACGATGGCGTCACCGGCAGCCTTGAGGGTGCGGCGTCCCGCGTCATCGATTCTCTCGCCGGCTTCGAGGGCATGCAGGGTGGCGACCGCATTGATCGCGGTCGCGGCGAGGCCAAGGGTGCGATCCCGGCCCGTCGCACGCGTGTCGTGGGCCGTCGGCTGGGTGCTGGTGGCGTTCATGGCATCTCCATTGTCCGTGTCGATCATCCTCGCACGTCGCCGGCATCGGATGTCGGCCGGATGCGGGGATTCCCCACATCGTATCGAACATGTGTTCGACAGTCTGCCGCGGTAATGGTCACAGGACCAGCATATTCGGGTATTCCTCTCTCACCGTGGAGGCTCCACGATGAAGTAGGATCAAGGGGTGCAGCCAGAGGATTTCCTGCGGGACCGGAAGGGGTGGGGCGATGAGGAGGCTGTCTGGGAGGCCGGCCCGGTCCCGGATCTGGCCGCCGCGTGGGGACAGCACCGGGTCGCATCCGCGGTCCAGGCTGCGCTGACGGAGGCGGGGTGGTCACACGAACGCCTGTCTTCGGCCCAGGGTGCACCTGGACAGGGCGAAGGGGTTAGACGACGGCTTCGGGGTATGACGTGGATGTCCCTCTCGGACCTAATGGCCTGGACGATGCTGTTCGGCACTCGCATCGTGGAGGGCGTCTTCGAGGCGCCCTACACCCCGCCGGGCCTGCTGGTCGCTCCGAGTTGGCGGGAGGGCACCATGTCCCTTCCGGAGCTGCAGCAGCGCGGCGTGGACACGATTGACTGGGACGACGCGTGTGGCTGGTTGGCGTCGACGTTGTCGGGGGCGGAGTCCGGACCGAGCCGGCTCTACGATGCGTCGGCGCTGCGGTTAGTCCTCGGGCTGCGCCTCGTGGAGCGCGGATTCCCCGCCGAGGGCGTCTGGCCGTCGGAGAGGGAGGACGGTGAGGTGGCGGCGACGCTCATGCTCGGCTCACCGCCGGTGCGACCGGTCACCGTGATCCGGCTCGCGCGGCGTGATGAGGCCGCCGGGTTGGCCCGCGATGCCCGTGCGGCTGCCAGGGTGTTACTGGGCGGCGTTGCCGACCCGGAGTCCACCGGGGGCCGGACGATCGTGGTGGCCGCGTCGGGCCGGGCTGCGACCTCGACGGTGGAAGGGATGTTCGACCACGACCCCTGGAACCATGCCGGGGCGAGCAGCACACCGGTCGGGTTGTTCCGCGATCTGATCGAACAGGAGGCTGACGCCACGATCATGCGGTCGGCGACGGTCGAGGTCGATATCGTGTCGGCCGCCCTCGAAGAACGGCACGGCGTCGTCGTGCTGGAGGTCACCAAGAGGCAGTTCGTCGACTGACGGCCCGATCGCGTACAGATCGCGGGTTCAGGGGCAGGTGAGAACCGGTTCCATCTTGATGATGTCGGGAAACCCGATCACGTGAACAGTGTCGCCGCCCACGGCGATGGAGCCGGCCTCGGCGCGCTGGAGGGGCCCGCAGTGGTGGTCCCTGTCTGTCGTCACCAGCACCAGTCTCTCCTCCGGGGGCCCTGGCCACGGATCGGTCCAGCCGATGAGGACGGCAGCGCCCAGAAGCACGACCCCGGTGACGACGAGGCCACGGCCGAGTCGGATCTGATCCCGGGCGGTGTCGCCCGCCTTCCTTCGCGCGGCGGCCAGTGCGATGAGGCTCGAGGGGCGCGGCGTGGACTTAAGCGAGCCATGTGCCGCGGACATGGCCGCGAGCAACCCGCCGGTCGCCGTGGCGGCCGAGAGCACGAGGAGCACACCGGCGACACTGCGTGTTGTGCCACTCAGCCTCTCCGCGCCCAAGGGGCCGCCGACCAACCCGATCGCGGTCGCTAGGCCGACGATGAGACGGGCTCCTTCAACCCATCCCTTCGCGATCGTGCGGAGCGTCGCCAGGTAGGCGGCGTCGTGTTGGTGCAGACGCGCCGCCAGCGCGATCTGCTCCGCGGTTGCCTGCCCGTGGAACTCAACCGCCAACGGCACCACCGTCCCGCATGATCGCTGCGGCCCCACAGCCACCTTTGGTGCCGGAAGGGCGTCCAGGGTGCTCGACCCTGCACAGGCATGCGACGGTGAACCGCATCGGTCCCCGCCACTTGTCACGCGGCCGGGAGTTGTCAGCAGTGGCCCCGGCGGCGACCGCTTCGATGGTGATGTCGTCGTTGCGGATCTCCTGCTCGAAGACGTCATCGCACCGCGGGCAGGTGCCGGCGACCACCACGACGCGGTTCTCGCGATCCACCTGAACCGATCCCACAAGCGCCCTCGCCCACTCTTCGCTGTCGTTCATGTTGGCGAAGGTCTGGTACTGGACGGGGTCGTTCGCGGGCAAGCGGGTACTCCTTTGCGGGGGCTGTCGGGAGACGGACCGATGACGGCATCAAGGCGGTCAACGTAGTCGACCTGTCGGCCCTCGAGCCGCAACCGGTGCATCTACGGCGGGTCCACTAGGGTCCACCACAGGACCGGTGATGTGCGCGCCGTCACCTCAACCGAGCGCTCAGGTCTTACACCGCCGACGGGGACTCATGCCTACGAGGGCTGACGTCCCATGCACGGTGCGTTGTGGCGTCCAGGGGGTCGTGGCGTATTTGCAGTGATACTGAACACGACCGCGTTGTGCATGAGCCTGCCCAAGATCGCTAACGTGAGCTTTCCTGAAGGGGCCTTCCTCAGAACCGTCGATCAGCCCAAGGAGGACTCCGGTTGCCGACGATGCTCCAACCGGCATGCGGCTCCGAGGATCCTGGTCGGGACGGTGTGGAGTTCGGAACTTATCTCGATCGCGAACTCCCCTCGACGCAACAGATCTCGCACCAGCTGGTCGTCACCGCTGACAGCGACCACGCCGATCATGAGAAGTACGGGAAGGCACCGGAGACCCGGCGGGAGCTTGAGGACAGAATGGCTGCACTCGTTGGTGCCAAGCCCGGCCAGGTGCTTCTGCATCTTCCGCAAGCGAAGATGATGACGAAGGAGGCAGACGTTCGGGTTCGGGTCAACGACCATACTGTCCTCCAGCTCCGCGAGTGGGATGACATTCACACTGGCCGTATCAAGGCGCTCAACGAGGCGCATCAGTCGTTGTGGCGCCTTGCCGTCTACGTTCATCCTGATGTCCACGCGGACAAGGAGATGGTGGCCCGCGTCAACGCGTACGCCGCCGACGAGTTCAAGGTGAAGACGCGCGTCAACGCTCGGGTTGGCAGCGAGTTCACCGCCGTCGTCTTCGACCAGTTCGCACACACTAAGAGCTGGCAGTCGACCGACCGCCCCGCCACGGTAGTCGCCGCACACGACGAAGCTGCAACGCTGCAGCAGACTCTGCAGACAATGGACGACAAGATCCACGCTGCTCGAGAGGGCACAGACGAAAATGGCGAGAGCTCAGAAGACTGAGTTCTATTGGTGCCCACCGCTGCTAGCAGACGCGCCCGACACTCCTGGAGGCGGCTCGGCGGGTTGACAGCTCTGCTTGGAGTTGCGCGTGGTGGGTCCATCGGTGCTGTTCGGCTTGTGCCTGGTGGTGGGCGGTCTGTTGCGCACCGGAGTTGGACAGGATCCCGGACAGCTGATCGTTGGACGCCGGGGGTGTGGTCGGGTAGTGGTGTTGTTCGTGGTCGGGGTCGGTTGGGTTCGTGAGGTGGATGGTGTTGGTGTCTCTGCCGCGCGTGGTGCCGACGTACAGGCTTTCGCGGGTCATGCTAGGGGTGGCGAGGAGGTGGGCGGTGTCGTGGGTGGCGCCTTGGGCGCGGTGGACGGTGACGGCGTAGCCAAGCTGCACATGTGCGGTGGCGTACTCGGCGGGCAGAGTGAGGGTGTTGCCGCGGGGGCTTGTGCAGGTGATGGTGCCGTCGGGGTGGATGGCGGTGAGTTGCCAGTGGTCGCCGTTGCGGACCCACTGTCCGGTGCTGGTGGTGAGCCGGCGGTTGTTGCGTCGGGTGATGATGGCGTCGCCGACCATCGCCAGGGTGCCGTCGGCCAGACGCACCGCCGTCGAGGTGTCGACCAGACCGGTGGCGATGCGGAGGGTTTGGGCGTGGCTGTTGAGTTGGGTGACGGTGTCGTGAGTGGCAGCGATCATCAAGCTGGACCGGCCCTGGTCGAGGTCGGCCTGCCACGCATCAACTAGGGTCGCGACAGCCTGGTCGGGGTCGGGGGTGTGGCGGATGCGGTCGTGCTGCTGGTAGGTGCGGATGGCGGCGGGGTTGCCGTCACGAAGTTGGAGCGAGGCCTGCTTCTCCCAGTCGTTGGTGAACCGGTGGATGCCGGTCAGCTCTGGCACGTCCTCACGCTCGTGCACGAGCAGGCTGAACGCGCCGCCGGCCTGGACCGAGCCGAGCTGGGCCCAGTCACCCAACAGCAACACCTTCGCGCCCTGCTGACGGGCATGGGCGACTATCCGGTCGAGGGCGTGGGTGCCCGCCAGGGACGCCTCATCAAGGATGACCAGCTGCCCCGGATGCAACCCGGTTCGGCCGGTCTGGTGGGTGTGGAGCCACTTGGCGGTGTTCTCCGTCCCGACGCCCAGGTCCTCGGCGAGGACGGCGGCGGCCGCCGCAGACGGTGCCAGGCCGATCACCGATCCGGTGCCGTAGGTGCTCTCCCAGGCGGCCCGCATCGCCCGCATGGTGGTGGTTTTGCCGGCACCGGCCGGGCCGACCAGGAGATCCAACCGACGACCAGAGGTGCCGATCGCGATCAGCGCCGCCGACTGGTCGTGCGACAGCGGCCGGTCAGGATCGGCCGTGGCGGCCTGCGCGAGATGCCGGACGGGCACGGTCGGCCCGCCGGTCTCCTGTGCGGTGGCCAGCAGTCGGGCTTCGGCGTCCAGCAGGGTCTGGGCGGTGAACACCGCACTGTGGGCGGGTCGGAACACACTGGTGCCATCGGGTCGTTGCAGCTCCGGGCCGACCGGCGTCAACTCGGGTGGGGTCAGCCGCACCGACAGGCCCTCCGCCGCCGCAACGATCTGGTGGATAGCTTCCTCTCGTGCTGTCGGGTTGGGGATGCGGATGCTGATGGTGTGGCGGGATGCTTCGGCGTGCAGGTTCCAGTACCGCCATGTCGACCGACGCTCGCCCACCACCCCCACCACCCGCAACGCGATCCGGCTGACCTGCTCCTCAGAAAGCACCGTGAGGTTGTCGATGTCCCGGCCGACGACCTGACCCAGCAACCCCGCTGGGTCCTGGTCGAGCACGTTCTGGGCTTGCCGTTGCCACTCATCAGTCAGCTCAGTGAGGGATCGGACGGTCTTGTCGGGTCGGGTAGCGATGGTGGCCTGCTGCCGCAACCGGATGATCGTCTCCGCCGACGGGCCGTGCCCATGCTCGGCCCGGTACTGGCCGATCAGGTCGTCCTTGACCGCGGCGATGTCGGCTGATCGGGAGGAGAACAGCTCAAGCAGCTCCTCTGGGATGCCGGTGATCTCCCAGCCGGCGTTGCGGTCGGCCCCACGATCCCGGGGTGCCCAGGTCACGCCGAGGGTGTGGGTGAGCCGGTCGGCCAGCAGGGCGTTGTAGTGCTCTGACAGCGCTACGACCGCGGCGTGTAGCGGTCGGCCGTCAAGGCTGCGCCAGCGGCCATCGAACACCGCCCGGGCTTTGTTGGCGATCACCACATGGGTGTGCAGCTGCGGATCGCCGGCGCGGGAGTCCCAGTGATCAAACCCGGTCGCGATGATCCCGTGGACGGGGGCCTGGGCGACCGGCCCATCCGGCCCGGTCGCACCCGCCCTGGTGGCGGCAACCTCCCGTTCGACCAGCCCGATCACATCACCGATCGCGCCGTGATGCGCCGCCACCACTGCCGCACGAACCTCGGGTGTTGCGAGTGCCCAGAGGACCGACACCGACTTGGGCACACTGAATGTGTAGTCAAACCCCGCCACTGCGCGACGCCCCGACTCCGGCTTGTACACCGGGAAGCCCCGCCCCAACGGCTGGCCGGTGATCGGGTCGCGGCCCTCCCCGAGCAGCCGCCGCAGCTGGTCTTCGGTGACGACATCGCCGGGGGCGATCCAGCCGTCCCCGAGGCTAGCGACGCCTGTGCCGAGCCACCGGCCGGGCGGGGTCCCGTCGGCGGTGTAGTAGCCCACCAGCGGATCTGACAGTGATCGGTCACCATCACCGACGGCGACCGAGGCGAGCAGGTAGCGGTAGCCGGCGCCGGCCGACATCACCCGCATCGACACCGTCACTAGCCACACCACCCGTCACAGAGGTCCACATTCGACAGGTGCGCTCGCGGTCCCCAGACCGGCCGTCACACGGCCGGCATCTGCAAGACGTGTGAACGAATGGGGGTTGGCAGTTGGATGATGGGGTGGAACGGGGCTGCTGGTTCGGGGATGGGCGGGGTCGGTGGGGCGACGGGTGTACCTGGCTGATGGGTTCGGCTCGCGATGGAGTCGGTTGGCGGAGAGGTCTGGGTGCTGGTGTGACGACGATGATGGTGGCGGATCTTTTAGGCGAGGTTGTGAGGATGACCAGGCGCGATGCCGCCTTGCGCTTTGCTGCGGCAGGACTCCCGGTGTTTGTGTGTGTGCCAGGCGGGAAGCGTCCGTTGACCCGACACGGGTTTCACGACGCGACCATCGAGGCGTCGCAGATCCAGGGGTGGTTCGACCGATGGCCCGAGGCCAACCTGGCCATCCCGACGGGCGGCGCCAGGTTCGATGTGGTCGATGTCGATGTCCGGCCGTCCGGGTCTGGCATGCCGACGCTGCGACGAGCTGACGCGGCCGGGCTCTTGGATGGTTGGGCGTGCAGGGTCACCACACCATCGGGTGGACAGCATCTGTACTTCAACACAGAACCATCGCGCCAGCAGCGGTCGTGGACGTCGGCCGGCACGCACATCGACTTTCGCGGCGACGGCGGCTACGTCCTGGTCCCACCCTCGGCCGTGGACACTCCGGCTGGGCCGGACAGCTACCGACTGTGCGCTACCGGGACCGGGTCTGGCCGGGTTGACGCGGGTCGACTGCGCCGGTTCCTGACTCCCCCCGCGGGCCCATCTCCGCCGCCGTCGGGGCCGGCACGGTCGAGTCGGGCACGCTGGGAAGGATTGGCGACGTGGGTGGCCACCCGGCCAGAAGGCACCCGCAACGCATCGTTGTTCTGGGCAGCTTGCCGCGTCGCCGAGGCGGGAGCCGCGGAGACACCTGTGATGCTTCTGCTGCGTGACGCGGCGCTGCGCTCGGGACTGGGCGAGCGGGAAGTCACTGCGACGATCCGCTCAGCCAGCCACACCATCGGGAGCGCCAGCCCGCAACCGGTAGTGCGTCGTCCCCAGCACGGCCTATCGCGCTGAACCAACTGTCGGGCTCCCGCACAGCCCGAGTCGCCGGCTGGCCGATGCCGTGACACATCTGGCGTGGCCGGCACGTCATAGACGGGTGATGATGCCGACAACCAGCCGAGTGCCAGACACCGACCCCAGCCATGGCGGCCCACCGGCCTTGCCAGGTAAGGACGGCTCAGCCCGGGCATCGTCGCCGTCGGCGAGACCCGGTCCGGTGCTAGCCTCTGCCCCGAAGGTCGGGCGGATACGGGATCGCGGGTTGAGCGCAGGACAGCGAGCAGGCGAGGGCGGCGAGGATCTGAACGACCTGGCTGTCCGGGCACGATCGGGCGACACCCAGGCGCTGGACCGGCTACTTGAACGCATCGATGCTGACGGGCTGGTCCGGGTTCCCGTCCGGCGAATCATCACCGACCGCACCACCGTCGAGGACGTCTGCCAAGACCTGCTCATCATCGTCGCCGAACGCATCGATCGGTGGGACGGCCGCAGCCGGTTCACGACCTGGCTGTATGCGGTGGCCAGAAACCGGGCCATCGACACGATCCGTCGAAACCGACCGACCGAACAACTACCCGCCGAGCTGCCACGCGAACAGCAGCGGGTCAGCTCGCTGATCGCGGACCGGCTCCGAGTCGACGAAGCACTAGCGGACCTGCCCGACAACTACCGCCAACCCGTGGTGCTGCGAGACGTTGACCAGCATGACTATGACGAAATCGCAGCCATGCTCGACCTGCATCCGGCAACCGTCCGGACCCGGGTGTCACGAGGACGGGCCATGGTGGCAGCACGATGGAGGCGTGAGGGATGACCGAGAGACTCCAAGGCCGGTACCGCATCACCGAGCTGTTGGGCAGCGGCGCCTTCGCCACCGTCCACAAAGCCCACGACGAGCAACTCGATGACTGGGTTGCCATCAAGATCCTGGCGCACAATCACAGCGTCAACCCCGAGATGCGCGGCCGGTTCATCGCCGAAGGACAGATCCTGCGCCGACTGCAGTCCCCCCACATCCTGCAGGTCCACGACCTTGCCGAGACCGACGACGGCCGCCCCTACCTGGTCACCCAACTTGCCGACCGTGGCACCCTACGAGCCCGTGTACAGCAGGCACGCGCCGACGGGTGGACGGTGGATGACCAGTCGCTGCTCCCCGTCGCTCAAGCCCTGGCCTTCGGCATCGACACCCTGGCCGCAGCCCAAGTTGTCCACCGCGATCTCTCCCCCTCCAACCTTCTGCTGACCACAGCCCCCGCCGACCCCAACGGCTCATCCGACCAGCTGGTCGGAGCAGACGAACGCCTCATCATCGCTGACCTTGGGTTCTGCAAAGACCTGGCACTCAGCAGCGGCATCTCCGCCACCGGCGGCACCGACGGGTTCGCCCCACCCGAACAACACACCCTGGGCGCAGCAGTGGACGTCCGATCCGACCTCTGGGCCGCCTCAGCCGTGCTGCACTGGATCGCAACAGGCCACACCCCCAAGCGAGCACCCATCGCAGAGCGGGCCATGATCACCGCAGGCCTGACACCCGCGTTCGCCCACGCCGTCGCCGAGGGCCTCCACGACCACCCGGCCGAGCGACCCACCTCTGCCGACGCATGGATTGGCGCCATCACCTCTGCCGCAAGACCCGCCGGAGCCGGCACAACCACAACCGGCACGGACGATCGAACAGCAGCAGTACGCACCCGGCCGCACCTCATGATCGCCGCCGTTGCAGCGATCTTGCTGCTCGGCTTGGCCACCCAAGTCCTCGGCAACGATGAACTCCCGCCCGCATCGGTGACCATCCCCGGCACCGCCGCCGAGGCTGCACAGAACGAGGCACCACCCGTGCCCATCGACGAAGACGTCGAGAACGACACCCAACCCACAGGGTCGACACCAACCATCCAACCCTCGGCCGCACCAACCGGGGAAGAGTCCACCGAGCAGGAGCCAACAGCGCCGCCGCTACCCATCGATGTCGGCACCCCAGTAGGCGGCACCTGGTCCTTCCACATCGTCAACCGCAACGATTGGGAGTACGACGTCGAGGTGACCATCAGCGCCGCCTACGGGTTTGACAAAACCACCAGTGACTCCGGCCCCGGCGATGCCCGAACGGTCACGGCAGTCGATGGCGGCTACGAGTTCACAGCCATCCCAACCATCACCGACCGCGACTCACCAGAAGTAGACCAGGCATCCGCAACCGCGCGCTTCGGCAACGACATCCTCACCGGCGCTCTCGGTGCCGACCCCTGCCCATCAGAAATTTGGAACCAAACGGGCGGCACCGACTACGGCATCTACTGCCTCCTCGATGAGGGGCATGACAGCCAAAGCAGCGGCGAATCCTGGACCACCCGCCCCGAAACCGACATCGACAACATGCTCGCCACCATGCAAGACCGCGACCCCATCGCCTACTCCTTCGACATCAGCACCTGCGAGATCTGGCTACTGCCCAACGGCGACGTCATGCCCGCCACACGCGGCAACAACTGCGACATCACCGGCCGCACCGTCATCCCCGAAGGCACACCCGGAGGACTCGACCGCTAGAACCCGTGCTGACAACAATCGGTGCCAGACCGATCCGCTCGGCTGGACACTGACCAAACCACGCCACGGGTGGAATAGTTGCGCCCACCCTGAGACCGGCGAGATGTCACCCGGGTTCAACCGCGGAATATACGCGCTCAAGGCCTGGTCAATTCTCGTTGGGAACGACCAACACGGGCTCGGGCTGGCTTGTAGCAGCTGTCCGACGACGGCCGAGTGGGATGAACCCAAGATGCCGCGCCGATGGAGTTTGACGACGATCAGATCAGCCCCCTCACGTTCGGCGACGCAGATGAGGGCCTTGGCCGGATTGAAGTGTTCGATCCTGTGGCGGTACGCCACGCCCCTCGCAGCGGAGCACACATCGCCTCTGCCCCCACGTGGCGCCGATGCCACTCATCGCAATCGGCAGGACGACAACGGATGGGCCGTCCTCGAGCAACACCACGATCACTTCAGGGTTCGAGTACGCCGCACAATCGCCCCCAGTTCCGCCCAGGGAGTCCAAGCTTGGTTGGCCTCGCGGTTGCCTGTTCGTAGTGACAGCCCCTCGATGATCAGTGCCAGCAGAGTAGGCCCGATCGCCAGTCCAGGATTGGTGATCTCTTCTGAGTTGCCGATGATCTTGTGGACCCGTTGAGGACCGAGAAGACACCCCCGAGCCAGAACAACACCAGCCCGACCACGAGGCCCAAAAGTACCGCTCACGCCCTCGACCAAAAGGATGGATGGCGGAGGGTTGCTGTCGGGCACGGCGAGCGCCAAGCAGCAACAGAACCTCGTTGCCGGAGTCTGCAACGGAGTGCAGAGTCTCGGCCAAGAGATGTGGACCCCGTGAGGAGGATGCCAACCAGCTTCGCTACGGCCAACTCCAATACTGGCGGGGAGTGCGGCAACACGTTCAAGCAACGGAAAGCTCACCCGTGGCTCTGGCCGTTCTCGATCAGCTCCCGCAGCCGCCGGATCTCGTCTTCCATGACACGGATCTCTTTGATGTCGGCCAAGGCCTCTCGGTTCGTTTCATAGTCGTGCATTGCAAGCTTCGCCGAGATTTGGTCTGACCGTTTCGCTGCGATCAACAGGATCGCTCTTCGCAACGCCGCCAGGCAGGAAAGCGCCAAGTTCAAGAGGATGAATGGGTAGGGGTCAAAGCGACTGCCAAAACACTGTTGACGAGCATCCCGATGGCAAGGAAGAGCAGCGCACCGAAACACGAACGCCCACGAACCCATTCCGTTGCGCAGGGTGTCTGCCGCCCACTCTCCCCGAGTCAGATCGCTCTCGTCCCGATGGAGATCCATGACGCGGTGGTGGCCGACCCCGGGTGGGCCGTCGGCATACGACGTGTGCTGGCCCGGCCCTACTACCAGTTTGCCCATGGCGATCCCGCCGAAGACGAGTATGGGGCCGTCTCGTGGGATCGTATTCCCGCGGGAGAGGTGGAGCTGCGCCGCGAGAGTCGGGTGGCATCGTCTGAGCCTACGACCTCGGTCACGTCCACGGGTTTGTGTTGGACGGCCCCGACGCCACCCACATCGTGTTGGAAAACGGCCCGACGTGGCTACGGCACGATGTCGTCGTTCCCCTGGGCGCCGTCGCAGACGTCACCACCGATCATGTCATCCTGAGGTTGACCAAAGACCAGGTGATGGACTTGCCGCAGATCCGGGTCCATCGGTGGGACCACGGGCAGAGCGACCTAGCTTGAACGGTTACTGCGCTTCAACGGTGACCGAGGCATCCGGGCCGAGCACGGTGCCGACTACCGACTGCACTGCCTCCTCATCAAGATCCCCTGGTGATGAGGTCGGCACGGTCACGGAGTTGCCATCGATCTGGATAGGTCCGAGGGTCGGACCCGTCGACCCGACGGAGTCGGCGACTGCAGCCGTGACGGTCGTGGCGGTCTGGGCTTGACTGACAGCTGCGGCGTAACTTCGGCCAAGTGGAACACACAGCAGGCCTGCGGCCAGCACCATACCCGCAAGCCCAGCCAGAACGCCGGGCGCGCGCGACCGCAAGCTCGGCAACGGGGCCCAACGAGTCACCAGCATCACCACGGCCGCGGCCAGCGCGATGCCCACCAGATTGGTCAGGAACAACGTCAACGCTCCCTGCGCCAACAGCGTATGGCCCTGTTCCAGCATCAGACCGACCACGGCCAGCGGGGGGACCAACGCCACAGCAATGGCCACGCCCGGCAGCACGCCGGAGAGTTCGTCCCGAGTGTACGCGAACGCCCCGGCCGCCCCGGCGAACAGCGCGACGCCGAGGTCGCGAAGGTCTGGGGCTGTCCGAGCCAGCATCTGCGCGTTCGGCGTCGCGTCGGGCAGCAGAACGCCCAAGCTGTAGGCAATGGCGATCACACCGGTTGCCCCCGCGAGGATGATTCCGCTGAGATTCCCGATCTGCCTGGGCCAGGTTAAGGCCAGTGCGGCGCCCAGCGCCACGATCGGCTGTCCGAGTGGTGCGATGATCATGGAGCCGATGACGGTTGCCGCGCTGTCCTGTGAGAGTCCGAGGGCCGCGACACCGGCTGCCAGCGCCAGCATGCCACCGAAGGCAGACCGCCACCCTGGTTGGCCGTTGAAGAACACCGCCTGCAACGAAGCCCGTCGGGCGTCTGGGCTGAGCCGACGCCGCAACAGCCAGCCATCACGCGCTTCGTCCTCGACACGCTCGTTGATCTCGTCTCTGAGGCTCGGATTGGACTGAGTCAGCTGTGCTGCCATCGGGTGGGGCCTTTCCTGGGTGTCACGGCGACGAGGCGAGGTGGTGCGTGCGGTGTTGACATCGTGATGTCTCGCGAGCCGCTACACACGCTTCAGCTCGGAGGTTGACGCGAGCGAACGTCTGGTCGTCGGCCGGTCGTCGGCATCGCGGGGAAGAAGGCTCTCAGTCAGGTGGTGGTCAGGCGTTGTCAGCCGACATTCAGGTCGCGGCGGCACCTTGTGGGACGTCCCATTCGGGACTGATCCCCGTTCGCTGCGCCCAAGGAGGCCGTTGTCATGGCTGCCATCATCATCGTCGTTCTGCAGATCTTCGCGTGGGTCCTGATTGCCAGGGCTGTGCTCAGTTGGTTCAGCGCTGCGCCAGGGTCCACCCTTTCGGGTGTGCAGCGGTCCGTGGGACGAGTCACTGAGCCAGTGCTCGCACCCGTCCGCCGTCGACTCCCGCGCGTCGGCAGCCTGGACTTGTCCGTGCTTGTCGTGCTGCTGGCGATCAACCTGTTGGTCATACCGGTTGTGGCCCTGCTGTAGCGCGTCCCGTCCGTTACTCAAACCAGGGCAGCGCGATCTCCACGCGCGCACCGCCGAGGGGGCTGGAGCCAATGGTGATCTCGCCGCCGTGGGCGGTGATGATTTCTTGGACGATGGCCAGGCCCAGGCCCGATCCACCTTCATCGCGTGATCGGGCCGCGTCGAGTCGGACGAATCGTTCAAAGACGCGGTGCCGGTCTGCTTCGGGGATGCCCTGGCCGTCGTCGTCGACGCGGAGAATGGAGACATCGTGGTGCTCGGCGAACGTTGCAATCGCGACAGTTGTTGCCGCGTGGTTGGCGGCGTTGTCGACGATGTTGCGGATTGCACGGTCGAGCTGGTCGCTGCTGCCGCGGGTGCGCGCGGTCCCGATCCCGGTGCCGTCCACGCGCAGTGATGTGGTCCCGCGGAGGCGGTGGATCTGGGCGAGCGCGAGATCATCTAGGTCGACTGTGTCCAATCGAGCAGGGGCGGGACGTGCGCTGCCGCGGGCGAGGAGGAGGAGGTCATCGACGAGGTGCTGCATGCGGAGCGACTCGGCCTGGACATCGGCCAGAAAAGCGTCGTCGTTCTTCTCGGGGTGTGCAATGGCGACCTCGGTGAGCTGCCGGATCGAGGCGATCGGGCTGCGAAGCTCATGGCTGGCGTCGGACACGAACTGTCGTTGGCGTGTCTGGAACGTTTCGACTCGGTCGAGCATCTCGTTCATGGTGGATGCGAGGCGGGCGACCTCGTCTCCGGTGCCCGGAACGGGGACACGCTGGCTTGGGTCAGCTGCCTGCACCTCATCCACACGGCGGCGAATCCCATCAACCGGTGCCAACGCCGCACCGGTCATCTGCCAGGTCGTGTAGAGGACGAGCAGTACCAGGACGGGGATCCCGACCAAGAGGCTCCCGGCGAGCAGTCCCGTCACCTCCTGTACCGACTCCAGTGACTGGCCCGACACGACGCTGATGGTCCCGTCGGTGCTCTCGGTCTGGGCCCGAACGACCATGAACGGATGCTCGCCAACCGGGACACGGACCACCTCGGTGCCGCTGGAGAGGCCATCAAGCAGTGATGCCTCTCCATCGATGTTCTCGCTGGCTGCGATCACCTGACCGTTCTGGTCGATGACTTGGACCAGCGAGTCGTCCTCATCGTTGGTGGCCACGGAGTTGGGAAGAGCGCCCCCTTCGATCAAGCCCTCGATGTCCGCCGCCCTGACCTCCGCGGCTTCGACGACACCGTCGATCAACTGGTTCCGGACGACGAGTACCAACGCGATGGCGGCGAGCGTCAGAGCCACGCCCACCACGAGTGTGGTCACGGCGGTCGTGCGGCTCCGTACCGACCACCGGTCGGGTGGCCATCGTGCCCAGTCACGCATGGCGCCCATCCAGTCGGTAGCCGACGCCACGCACGGTGTGGATCGATTGACGCTCGAAGGGACGGTCGATCTTGTTTCGCAGACGTCCGACGTAGACCTCCACGATGTTCGGGTCTCCTTCGAAGGCGTAGTCCCACACATGGTCGAGCAGGTCCTGCTTGGACAGGGTTATCCCGGCGTTGCGTGCCATGTACTCGGCCAGAGAGAACTCACGTGAGGCGAGGTCGACCTCGACCCCACCGACCCAGCACTGTCGGGCGGCAGGATCTATTCGGAGTTCGCCGACCTCGATGACCGCCGGTCTCTCGGCAACGGCACGGCGGGTGATCGCACGGAGACGGGCGAGAAGGACCACGTAGGAGAACGGCTTGGCGAGGAAGTCATCGGCGCCGGTGTCAAGCGCCTCGGCCTCGTCCCACTCCCCGTCCTTGGCCGTCAGCATCAGGATCGGCGTCCAGTTGCCCTCCTCGCGGAGGGTATTGCAGATGACGTAGCCGTTGACGCCGGGAAGCATGATGTCGAGCACGATCGCGTCGTACCCGTTAGCCCTGGCTTGGCGCAGTCCGTCGTGACCGTCCAGGGCGACGTCGACGGCGTACCCCTCGGCCTCGAGCCCCCGTCGCAGGCCGGACGCCAGGCGCTTCTCGTCTTCAACAACCAGAACCCTCACGTTGTCTCCTTGTTGCTGGGGCCGTGTCCACTGGCTGTTGGCATCATCAGGATCGTAGGGTCAGGCGGTCGAAGACTTGGCCGTCCTGGTCCACGGCCCGAACCTGCATCCTGTCCTCAAAGACTGCGATGTCCAGGAAGTGCCGGGTCGAGGTTGCGGCGACGGAGAAATCAGCCAGGGCGGTCGGGCGGAGCTTGGCGCCGGCACCCGACACGATGTAGGTGGTGCCACTGATCGGGCGAAAGCGCTGATAGTCGTGGTCGTGACCCGACAGGACCAGATCGACGCCGAACCGGTCGAACAGCGGCGTGAAGGCAGCTCGGACGTCGATGCTGGAGCCGTGATGTCCGCCTGAGAACGGCGGATGATGCATCGTGGCGATGATCCAGGTGGCGTCTGACTCAGACAACGTCTGTTCAAGCCAGTCGAGCTGGTCAGCCGCGTATGGCCGGTTGGAGTCAAGTGAGATGACATCCACGACGCCGACTCGCGTCACGTACCAGCGGCCCGGCATGCCCAGCGCAGCTGCCTGCTCCTCACCGCGCGCGTCATCGTGGTTGCCAAGGACCGGCAGCAGCTGGGTGCCGCCGTCGAGGACGCCCGCAAAGGGGTCAAGGACCGCTTCCTCAACTTGGGACGGATCGCCCGATGGGTAGACGTTGTCGCCCAGAAGCAGCAAGGCATCGAAGGGACGATCCGATTCGAGGGCATCCATGGCCGAAGCCGTTCGTCGCTCGTGGTGATCAGCGGTGCCGACATCGCCTGCCGCTGCAAGTCGGACCAGTGGGCGTGCGTCTGCCGCAAACGGCTCCACCGGCTCTACTGCTGTAGGCGTCCACACGGCCGGTGGCCCACTAGAGAGTGCCGTTGACCAAACCGCGCCGGTGAGGAGCCCGAGTGCAGACAGCAGCACGATTCCCACACGCCAACGGCGGAACCGCGATCGGGGCGCCGTCATGCCGATCTGCGAACTCGAGCACGAATCCGAGAGCCCACAAACCACACGACCATGCCGCCAAGACCGACGTAGACCACAGTGTTCAGCCAGGTACTGACGGTCTCGGTTGCGCCGTAGGTCTCACCAAGCCAGAAGCCAGCGCCGATGAGCAGGGCATTCCACAGCAGCGATCCGAGCCCGGTCAAGACCACGAACGATGCCAACGGCATTCTCTCTACCCCCGCGGGGATGGACACCAGGCTGCGCACGCCAGGAATCAACCGGCCGAAGAAGACGGCCGTGCGTTGCCACCTGCCAAAGACCCTGGTCGCAGTGTCGATGTCGGTTGCCGACATCAACGGCATCTTCTCGGCAGCCTCCCGTAGTCGGCCGACACCGATCCAGGCACCCAATCCGTACAGCAACAGGGCACCGAGGACGCTGCCCACGGTTGCCCAGAGGAGTGTTGCGACCAGATTCAGACTGCCCGTGCCGCTGAGATAGCCGGCCGCGGGCAGCACCACCTCACTGGGAATGGGCGGCACCACCGTTTCGGCGAAGATCACGACACCGACGCCAGCCGCGCCGAGCGAATCGATGAGCGAGGTCATCCAACCGGCCACGCCGGTCAGCTGTTGTGCGGCAAGTGGGATCATCGACGGACAGTCTCCTTGGGTCACCTGACAGTTCCCTGACATCACGCCAACCGCCCCGGTCGTGGTGACCGGGGCGGTTGCAACGCGAGGACTCGGCTAGTTGCCTGCGGCTTCACCAGCGGGCATGTCGGCTGGTTCGCCAGCGCTCTCAGTGCCCTCACGACCGTCATCGTCATCGTCATCGTCGTCGTCGTCGACCTCCTGTGCGAGAACGTCGCCGGTGTTGGCGTCGATGATGACCTCGTGGACGGTGCCGGCTTCATCGGTGACCTCGACCTCGTACACCACGGTGCCGTCCTCGTCTTCGAGCTCGGCCGGGGCGGCGGTGCCGGGGACCGCTGCGGTCGCGGCAGCCTCGGCGTCAGCAGCGCTCAGGCTGGCCTGTTCGGCAAGCGCAGCGTTCTCCGCTGCCTCATCGGCCTCGCTCTCCTCGCCCTCGTCATCGTCGGCGCCGTCGTCATCGTCGTCGACCTCCTGTGCGAGGACGTCGCCGGTGTTGGCGTCGATGATGACCTCGTGGACGGTGCCGGCGTCATCGGTGACCTCGACCTCGTAGGCCACGGTGCCGTCCTCGTCTTCGAGCTCGGCCGGGGCGGCGGTACCGGGGACCGCTGCGGTCGCGGCAGCCTCGGCGTCAGCAGCGCTCAGGCTGGCCTGTTCGGCAAGCGCAGCGTTCTCCGCTGCCTCATCGGCCTCGTTCTCGGGACTCTCGATCGCCTCAGCGGGAACCGACTCAGCTTGGATGGTTGTGTCAGCGGAGGCGTCGGGGCTCTGGGCCCCGGCGAATGCGGCCAGTCCGGTGACGGCGGCGAGTGAGGTCACCGCGCCGACACTGACGGCTGCGACCTTGTTCTTGATCTCCATGGGAGGATCTCCTTGTCCGTTATGCCGGCCACGGTGGCCGGGTGATGGATCAAAGAGTGGGATCACAGGCTGACGGCCTCCTGACCGATCCTGACAAGGCTGTCAGGTAGCCGATCACAACGGTGACTTGCGGAGTGCTTCGGGCATGAGCGCAAGACCGATCGGGATGGGTAGCCAGTGACTGACCAGCCGCCACCCCAGGACCGTTGCGGTGGCAGCGGCTGCGGGTGCCCCGGATGCGACGAACGCCCCCACCATGGCCGTCTCGACAACTCCCACACCGCCCGGTGTCAGCGGCAAGGCAGCGACGATCTGGGCGACGATGTAGGCCAGCAGCACCGCAGTCAGCGGCGTGCCCGTGCCGACCGTGAGCGCCAGGACCGCGACGACGGCGGCGTCGAGCAGCCAGTTCGCCGCCGCCCAGCAGGCCACGCGACTCAGGGTCCGGCGGTCCCGGATCAGTTCGAGGATGTTGCGCGCGCCTCTGGTGGCACCGTCGGCCAGCGAGTCAGGATCCAACCGGTTGCGCAGCGGCCCTCTCGCCACGGCTGTGACCAGTCGGCGGACCCGCCTGCCCAAGGCCTCGGGATCCTGCAGACCTATCGGGACGACGACAGCGATCGCGATCACGCCGACGGCTGCCACGACCGCTGAGACACCGATGCTGCCAAGGTGGCCGCTGAACAGCCCGAGCAGCGCGGCTATTGGCAGCATCAAGGCCAACACGACCGAGGAGAGCAGCCCTGTCGCCCACATCGCCGTTCCGGTGACCACCGGGTCCAAGCCCCGGTTGCGGAAGCTGGCCACCACGAGGGCGAAGGCGGCACCTGTGCCTCCGGGCAGTGCTCGGCCGATGGCGTACCCCATGACCGTGGATCGCTGGACGACCGATTCTGGAACGGCCTGGCCACCAGTAGTGATGAGAATGTGCAGCATGTGGCCATAGGCGAACAGAGCTAAGCCCTCCAAACCGCCCAGCAGCGGCGCCAGCCACCATGAGGCCTGGGCGATGGCGATGCCGGTCTCGCGGAGGCCCGCCAGTTGTGGCAACACCAGGTAGACGGCCAATCCCATGCTGCTCATGATGAGCAGGGACCGTCCCAGTCTGCGTGCGACCGACCGTTCGGGCTGGGCCATCAGGGCGGCGCGGGATCCGGCACGACGCCTGGCGAGGGGGCGATGCTTCGGGCAGTGAACTCGACACCCGCTGCGATCAGCGTGCCGACCCCGAATCCCGCAACGACACCCGACAGCGACACGTCAGCTGAAACCAGATCGGCCAGCGCGACCGCCAACGACGTGGCCGTACCGGCTCCGGCCAGGCGAATGGAGAGACGGAGGTCTGCCTGCCCGACCGCGGCAACCGTGGCGACGACAGCCGCCATCACCCAGGCAACACTCAGGGACGGAAAGCTCGTACCCGACAGCGTCGTGGGCAGGGCAGTACTGAGCAGCGTCGCGACCAGGCCGGCCAGGGCCGCGGCAACCGCGGGACGAATCGCGGCGCCGCGGCCTACCCGCCACCAGGTGATCCCGACAACACTGGCAACGAACCAGATGCCGATCGGCGGACCGAACAGATCGGTGACCATCTCTGCGTACCTTGTTGCGGCTGCCGTGGTGTGATCCGCCACCCACGATGCAACTGGCCGGTCCAACAAGACCAACTCCTCCCTGGCCAACACGTCCTGGATCACAAATCCCACGACCCAGCCACTCGCACCGACCAAGACTGCTGACATCGTCCAGCCAAGCCCTCGCGAGGCACCGGGGGTCACGCGGTTCGCAGCGATGGCCATCGGGCGACTGAACGTCGACCTGACCCACCGAACCGCCGGGGTACCGGCCAGCGCATCCAGCCGCTGCCGGACCCGGTCGGTCCTGGCCAACAGACGTCGTGTCACCGCACGGACCAGGAAGAACACCACGATGAGCACCAGCAACAACAGCGAGGCCCGTCCCGCAACCCGCTCCACCACACGCCATGACGCCCCGGCCAGATACCCCACCAACACAAAGGTCGTCGCCCACGCCACCCCACCAACCACATTGAACACCAGGAACCGGCCGTAGGGCATCTTGCTCATCCCAGCAAGACCCGGCACCAACGCGCGCAGCAGCGACGTCCAGCGACCAACGAAGACCGCCCGGCCACCACGCTCCCTCAGGTAGGCGCTCGCCGCGATGACCTTCTCGCCATACCGGCGCTGGAACGGCTCCCAAGCCACGATCCGCGGCCCGAAGTGGCGCCCCATCTCATAGCCCACCGAGTCCCCCGCAATGGCCGCGACAGATGCCACAGCGATCATCACCGGCAAGGACGCGTTCCCCTGCGCAACGACGACACCGCCGAGGATTACGGCCAGCTCGCCAGGCAGGACCAGACCGATGAAGGCAGCCGCCTCCCCAAAGGCCAGCAATCCGACGGCCACGTAGGCAGCCGTCCCCGACATCCCCAGAATGGCATCAACGATTCCGGACATGGGCCTTCTGGCACTCCATACAGGGCTGTTGATGCATGCGTGAACTCTCGCCAGAGGACCTGACAGGACGCTGACATCGCGCCCCAACGCACTCGTGTCGGTGCCCGTACAGTTCTGCACCTGGTGAGACTGATGTGACAGTCCGACCGAAGGGAGATCCCAGATGAGCGGCCAAGGTGTGACAGCTGTTGTGGCCGCCTACAACGAGGCATCCCGCATCGGGACGGTCCTGGACGTCCTCACCGGATACGACGGCTTCACCGAGGTCGTCGTGGTCGACGACGGATCGACTGACGACACCGCCAGCGTCGCGGCAGCGCACGGTGCAACCTGCCTGACCGTGACCCCAAACCGTGGCAAAGGGCATGCCATGGACGTTGGCGTCCAGCACGCCCCGACCGACGTCATCTTCTTCGCCGACGCCGACATCATCGGCTTGACACACGAGATGATCACCGCCACCACGCAGCCGGTCATGGATGGAACCTGCGACATGTTCATCCTCATGCGCAACCACAAGATCTTCCTTCTCCGGGCCGTTCTCAGCTTCATCCCACTCCTGGGCGGCGAACGCGCCGTAACCAAACGCCTGTGGAACGACGTTCCAGAACGCTTCAAAGACCGGTTCCGCATCGAAGCAGGCCTCAACTTCTACGCCATCCACTACGGGCACGGATTGCAGTACCGCGTGTTCCCCGGGGTCACCCAGACCGTCAAAGAGCTCAAATTCGGGATCCGCGAAGGCCTGCGACGTCGCCTGGCCATGTCCACCGAGGTCGCAGCGGCCGTCTGGGACCTCCAACACAACGAGCTACCACCAACACGGATCTCCCACCGACGTGCCGCCATGCAGATCGTGCTTTCCACCGTGGGCATGCTCATCGGTGTTCTCGTTGTTTCAAGCGCGATAGCGGAACCCGTGCCGTTCTTCCAAACCGTGTTCGCGGGCGAACTGCAGGAAGATCCGGGCGCTGCACTTCCCAGCGCCATCCTGGGCATCGCCGCAACGCTTGGCGGCGGAGCCCTGCTGAGCATCGGCGTCGCCATCGCCACGCTCAACCTCGCCGTGTTCGTTGCAGGACTGGTCCGCATCGTCGCCGCAGGCCAAGCACGTCTCAGGGGTTGACGCCTGCTCACTCAACCTATCTTGGAGCCAACTTGACGACGCCCGCATCGATGGTTGTGATCGGTGCTCTCGTCATCGTGATGACGTGGGTGGCGCTGATGGTGCTTGCTGCCCGCCTCCCCGAGGGTGCCCTGCGGGAGTTGGCAGGATTTCTGCCCGACTGTGTGACCACGGTTCGGCGCCTTCGGAAGAATCCTCTCGTGCCTCGCCGTGCCAAGGTTGCGCTCGCACTTGCCGGCCTCTGGGTGATCTCCCCCGTCGACCTGATCCCCGAGTTCCTGCCGATCATCGGACCGCTGGATGACATCGTGATAATTGCGCTTTCGTTTCGCTACGCCGCCAAACAGGTCCCACGGGACACCGTCCTCCAGGCATGGCCAGGCAATCCAGACACGATCAACCGGCTTCTCGGTCAAGCAGCCACCCCCGATCCGCCCTCTGCCAACTGAGCCCGCCAGATACGCTTCGCGGCCATGACAACCAGTGGCCGTCCTCCGGCCAAGACCGCGCTGACTCTGGGCCCCCTCGGGGTCGTGTACGGCGATATCGGCACCAGTCCTCTCTATGCCTTCCGGGAGTCCTTGGAGGCCCGACCGAACGTGGTCCCGACGTCGGAGAACATCCGGGGTGCTGTCCCTGATCACGTGGTCGTTGATCATCGTGATATCGTTCAAGTACCTGGCCCTGGTGATGCGTGCGAACGCCAATGGTGAGGGCAGCATTCTGGCCCTCACCTCGCTGCTCCCCAGGTCTGGGGACTATCACGGCACGGGCCGTCGCCGAGTGTTGATCCTCATCGGCGTCTTCGGGACTGCCCTTGTTGTACGGCGACGGCATGATCCCACCGGCCGGTGTGTCGAACCGCCCTTCGAGACACCTACGACTCGTGCTACCACTGCGCCGGCAAGTCCTCCTACAGCGTCCTCCCCATCACGATGTCGATCGAGCGGGGGATGGTTCACGATCACCTCAGCAGATACATGGACGGTTCATCCGACACAGTTCGCAACACAATGTCGATGCGTCTTGCGGCTCTCGTTCGGCTCTTCTTCAACCATCACGCTGACTGCGTCGGCGACTTTGACCGCGTGGTCGCAGTCCGATCGACTCGGCGGGCTGCACCTGCATCCTTGCTGCAGACGCTGCCAGAGTTTCGAGACTTCGACCTCGATGCCCTTCGAGCGACCGAGGAAGGCTTCGTCGCAGACTCACGCCTGGCGGGAAACCGAGTTCTTCTCATCGATGACACCTTCACGCGCGGAACATCGATGTTCACCGCGGCAGCAGCAATCAAGCGCGCGGGTAGTGAAGTTTTCGGACGGGTTGCCATCGGCCGCCGCGTGAACCCTTCATTCGAGAACAGCAAGCCGATGTGCGAACGGCTGTCGTCCGTTCCGTTCGACATGTCTCGATGCTGTCGATGCGATGGCGTCGTCACCGAACCACCCCTCCGGGACTCGATGTTTTGACGCTCCCAGCGCGACAGCGATGAACGTGGCAGCGAGGCCGGCTGCCAGGCGCCCTTCGCGTTCCTAGAGCCGATTAACTTGGCGGTGCGTGGTCGCGCGGTCCGCCGGGTAGACGTCGTCGTACCCAGTGCGGATCGATTGGCCGAACGTCGAGGCCCTACGCCGTCGGTTGGAACTGACCACCGAAGACAGGGCGAAGGTGTCGCCCGCCATGGCCCTACGGATAGAGGGTGCCAGCAAACTCGTTGACACAGCCAGGCCGCTCGCCTCGTCCAACCCAGCAGATCTGCCAATTCGAGGAGCGGAGACTTGTTGTGCCGTGGATGCATCTATGACTGCCGGACGCGGGTGTGCTGGAGCCTGTACGAGGATTCCTTCTGAAGGCGGGGACAGACCGGTCTCGCCCCCAGCGTCGATGGTGCGCCACTGGGCCGAGGTGCCGCTGCTGTGGCTGTGCAGCTTGGTCACGATGGCCGGTGCGGTGACGGCGGGCTACTTCATTTGGCAGGACCGGTCGGTTCCGGAGTGGGCGCTGGGCTCCACGGTAGGGCTGCTTGCTCCGGTGGTGGCGGCTGTTGCGATCCGCTGGTTGTTCTGGTCGCAGATCATCAACGCGGTGCCGGTATCGCCGAATCAGTTGCCTGATCTGTTTGGACTCTACGAGTCGTTGGTGGAGCGGATGGGATTGGGCTACCGGCCACGTCTGTTCGTAGTCAATGGCAACGGGAGGGTGAATGGGTTTGCGGCGAAGTGTCGCGTGCGTCGTGGCTATGTGGTGTTGTCCAGTGATCTGGTCGACGTCGGCTATGAGCTGGATGAGTGGGACACTGTCCGTTTCGTTCTGGCGCACGAGTTGGCGCATATCAGGTGTGGGCATGTGGCGCTATGGCGCACAGCGATCCGGTTCCTTCCCGGCCTTGTACGGCTCGATCGGAGTCTGACGCGGGCGCAGGAGTACACCGCGGACCGGACCGCGGCGTTCTTTGTCCCCGAAGGTGCGGCCGGCCTGATGCTGTTGTTTGGGGGAAAACGGGTTCATCGGCACGTAGACGTCGGGGCATACCGGGAGTCCGTGGCTGAGCTGGGCGAGAGCATCTGGTTGCGGCTAGCCAATGCGTTGTCAGATCATCCGGTCGGGTTCCGGCGCATGGAACCGCTGTTGCAGGTTGACGAGCGGGGGTGGGACGTCCATGGACGCATGTTCTGACGTGGAAGCTCTCAGCCAACCGGGGTTCCTCACGTCGAAGGGACTTCGTACGACGTTGGATCGGCTTCATGCCGGTGGGCAGGGGGCGTGGCGGACCGACGGGGAGGCGGCCGCGCTGCTGCGCTACGCGGGGGAGCGGTATGCCGGGTTGGCCCGCAAGTTCGGGCAGTCTGCGGAGGATGCTGCTGCGGCTGCGTTTGAGGCGATGCTGTACCCGTCGACTCGGACCGCGGCGGATCCGTGGGCGGTGGTGACGGTGGCGGTGCGGGCGACGTTGATTGCGGAGCACCGGGCGGCAGGGCTGTTGACGTCAGTCAACCGGGCGAGGCGTGCCAGCTACTCGGTGTTTCATGACGCGGAGCGGTTCAGCGACCGCGATCAGGAACTCATCGAGTTTCACCCAGCCCTGCAGACTGCCGATCAGCCGAACGATCCAGAGCCTCCGTTCGCCGTGGCCTACCAGGTTGCTGACGTGCTGGTCGGTCTGGGGTGGCCGCGGGTGCAGGTGGAGATGGCCGTTGAGTACGTGTGTGGGCAAGTGGCCGACATTGGGGCGCGTCGTGCGGCGTATGAGTCGTTGCGTCGGGACAAGGCGATCCGTGTCCGACTGGATCTGTCTCACGAGTGTTGGATCGTGCTGTTGCGTCTGACCTTGGGACACCCGTCCGGGACGGGCGTTCTGCGGGATGGACTGATTGCGCGGCTGCTGCTGGGGGACAGCGTCGCCACGCTGGCTGCCAGTCCTGAGGTGCTGTCTGCGCCTCCTCTCCGTGGCGGCGGTGTGGTGGTTGATGGTGGGTAGCCGTGCGGGATTTGTGGAGGTGGATCGGCCACTGGGATCAATCACGGTTGGTCGGCGTCATCGTCGGGATCTGGGTGATCTTGATGATCTGGTGGACTCAATTCGGCGGCTGGGGTTGTTGCAGCCGATCACGATCACCCCGGAGGGGCTGTTGTTGTGTGGCGCACGCCGGTTGGAGGCGGCACGGCGGCTGGGGATGCGAGAGATCTCGGTGTGGGTCCGGGCTGGCATCTCCGGCCGGTTGGAGCAGTTGCTGGCGGAGCAGCATGACAACGCGCAACGCAAGGAGCTGACGCCGATCGAGGCTGCCGGGCTGTATCGGGAGATGAAGGCGCTGATCTCAGAAGACAATGCCCGACGGCAGCAGCGCAGCCGTTTCCAGTCCGAGGCCGCTGCGACGGATCGGTCGGGTCGTGACGGTCCTGTCGATTCGACAGCACCGGATGATCGGACGTCGAGGTCCCGTGCCGCACAGTTCGTGACCGGCCGGAACGGCTACACCCGGCTGGAACAGGTTGGCCGACTCCAACGCATCGCAGAGGACCCCACCATCGCCGAGACGGTTCGCGAACGGGCCGAGTCGGCGTTGGCGGCCATCGAGCGGGACGGCACCGTCAACGGCCACTACCAGAGCTTCCTCAACTCGACCGCAGACCCCAGCGAACCAAGGACGCCAGGACCTGGACCACGAGCGCCCTTTGAACAGCAGCAAGCCGGTGAGGCTGCGGGTGGGCGGCCGGTCCGGCCGCCGGTGGAGGAGGATCGTGGGCTAAAGGCGCGGCGTCGGGCGGTCAGGGCGTTCTGGCTGGTGTGGGGCGAGTTGGGTGGGTGGGACAGGCGGTTTGATCCGGTCGAGATCGGCAGGGGTCTCAACGCCGAGCAGTGGGCCGAGTTCGAGGCCATCGTGACCGCCACGACAACCTTCCTGGACGCGGCACGACAGGCCCGGGACACAATCCAAGCAGCCTGACCCCGTATGCCCCTGGCAGGAGGGCCCGGTGCACCTCTGGGATGAACCGGTGTCGAATCTGAATCAGGGAGCTGCGTGTGCGGGCACAGGAATTCGATCGAGCACCGCTGGTCGCGATGAGTGTCGCGGTCAGCCTGGTGGTTGCCGTTGTTGGAAGCTGGGGCTTGCTCCGACAGGCGTCCCATGTGGACGCCGGTAGCCCTGTTGTTGAGCAGAGCTCGACGGAGCAGGGCGGCGCCGCCACCTCGTCGGTCAATCTGGCTGGGCCGACTGATGCCGTGGCGGATCGACCCGACGTGCGGCTTGTGCGGCAGGTGGCGTCGGCGTTGTTTGTGTGGGACACCGTCGACGGGCCTGACCGTGCGGCGGTCCAGGCCATGGTGGTCGGTCTGGGGGATCCGTCGGGGTGGGAGACCGCCGGGCTGCTCGCCGATCTTGAGTCTTACCTGCCAACGGTTCAGGCGTGGGAGCAGCTCGCCGCCCATGACGTGTCCCAGACGCTGACCATCACCGACGTGTCAGTCCCGGATTCCTGGGCTGGCATTGCCGAAACTGAGGCCGAGCGGCTGCCTGTTGGTGCGGAGGCGTTGACGGTTCGAGGGGAGCGGGTCCGGGACGGCGTGGTCCGTGGGCAGGCGGTGCGCCGGGTCGAGCTGGTTGTGTTCACCGTGCTGATCGCCTGCCCTGATCAGACCGGTGATTGTCATGTGTTGCGGCTCTCTGGTCTGAACGACCCGCTCGACTAGCCACGGAGAGTCGCTGTGAAGCATCTGCTCGTTGTGCTGGCTTTGGTTGGCGCGCTGCTGGTCCCGCCCACGATGCTGACCGGTGTGGCGGTGCTGTCTGGCATGTCGGCCGGATCCACGTGTGCACGATCGCAAGCCGGGCGGCTGCCCGGTGAGACCCTTGATCAGGTGGTCGCAGAGACTGCGGACGGCAGCAGGGTGGTGGTGCGCGGGTCGCAGCTTGAGCATGCGGCCACGATCATCACAGTCGGGTTGGGGACGCCCGGGGTTGGCGCGCGGGGCGTCGTGGTGGCGGTGACGGCGGCGTTGACCGAGTCCAGTCTGCGGATGCTGGCCAACACCGCGGCCCATCCGTCCTCGGGGGCGTTGCCCAACGATGGGGACGGCGGGGACCATGACTCGTTGGGGCTGTTTCAGATGCGCCCATCGATGGGCTGGGGGACGGTCGCGGAGCTGATGGACCCCACCTTCCAGGCCAGGGCGTTCTTCGGCGGTCCGACCGGACCAAATGGCGGGTCGCCGCCCGGTCTGCTGGACATCCCCGACTGGACCGTCGTGCCGGTCGCGGTGGCCGCCCAGCGCGTGGAGGTCTCCGCGCATCCGGACCGCTACGCCACCTGGGAGCCAGTCGCCCGAACCCTTGTGGCGGAACTCACCAGCGCTGCTGGGCCGCCGTCGGTGGGAGGTGTGGTGCTGCCCGTTCCCGACGGGTCGTATCGGATCTCCTCGGGCTTTGGGGTTCGGGCGGACCCGATCGATCCGTCGGTGCAGCGGCTGCACGCGGGGCTGGACTTCGCCGCCCCCGATGGCACCCCGATCGCCTCGGTGGCTGATGGGATCGTGGTGGCTGCCGGACCCTCCAGCAGTGGCGGCAACCGGATCATCGTGGAACACCAGGTCGGCGGGGTGGTGGTGACGTCGGTGTACCGGCACATGTGGGATCACGGCATCGGCGTGGCCATCGGCGATCCAGTGGTGGCGGGGCAACAGATCGGCCAGGTTGGCTCGCAGGGCCGCTCGACTGGACCCCACCTGCATCTGGAGATCCGTCCCGGCGGCCCCTCCCACCCCGCTATGGACCCCGAGGTCTGGCTCACCACCCACCACGCCACCCCACTTGACGGCCCCACCCAGCCCGCATGCCAGCAGGGAGGCCCGCCTTTTCCGTTCCAGGGGCCCGATGGTGGGTTGGTTGCCGACCCGACCGGCACGGGCGGCCAGGTCACTCCCCGGCTGGCCCACCTCGTTGCTCAGGCCCGCCCTGCGTTCCCAGCCAGCGAGTGGGTGTGCTGGTCGGAGCGACCGGGCAGCCGGTCGGAGCATCCGCTTGGCCGGGCGTGCGATGTCACGTTCGGCAACCCCATCGGTGCGTTCCCCGACGCCGACGCGGTCGCTGCGGGCTGGGCGATGACGCAGTGGCTACAGACCCACGACGAGGCGCTCGGGGTGACCTACCTGATCTGGCAGGGGCAGATATGGAGCCGGGCCCGGGCGGTAGAGGGCTGGCGTCCCTACAACGGCGGCGGGATGCATGACCCACGCGACCCGACGGGCGGCCACTTCGACCACCTCCACATCACCGTCGATGCTTGATTGACCATCCTGACCGTCAGCGACAAGAATCGGCCGCAGAGACGTCAGAACCGAGCGAGTCGGGAGTTTGTTGACACACGGGTGATGGTTGGGCCGTCAGACCTGCTGATGGCCCGTCGGGCCAGCCAGATGTCGAACTGGGTCACAGTGACCCGTGTTGGAAGACGGGAGATGGATATGGCAGTGATGGATGTGTTGCGGGACCGGCCCTGGGTCGGGGTTGCCTTGGCGGCCGGGATGACGGTCATCGCCCTGGTGATGACGGTGGGTGGCGGATCGGGGTTGGAGGGCTGGGCGGTTGGCACTTGGGCGTGTCAGGGCACCCAGGCCGGGGAGGGCAGCTTTGCCAACGAGCGGCATGACGGGCCGCCGGCGGCCTTTGAGGAGGTGGCCGAAGGGTTGGACGACTACCGGGAGTTCGAGGCCGCGCCCCCGGAGGATCAGACCCGGTACAGCAGCGGCGGGATGTTGACGGCCAGCGGCCGGATCTCGGTGTGGGAGAACGGCGCGTTCATGACTCAGGGCATGGGCGTCCGTCGCGAGGATGTCTCCACCGGACGGTGGTCGGTCGTGGATGGTGTCCCGCTGGTGGAGTTCGCAGATGACGGGGTGATCCCGGAGCGCATCGAGCAGAACTACGCGGTCGACGGCGACTTCGGCAACGACAGCGCCCGAATCCTGTCATGGGACAGCCTCTCGTCCTCCAGGCTGTTCAACGCCCAGGTCAACTGGGCGGATGAGTCGGTCTCCTTCACCCTCAACAGCAACCGTGTGATCTATGACGGGACCTGCACCCGCATCTCTGACACCCCGACCAGGCTGTCCTGACCGGCTGTGGCCACAGCACTGGAACCGCGTGTGTTCCCTGACCTTGACGCCATCGCCCGGATTGACGGCTTGGGCGACACCGCAGGAGCACTGGCCACCATCGTCCTGGTCGTAGCCGTTGCGGTGCTGATCGGCTCTGGCGTCGCGTGGGCCCTGGCAACAGCGGTCGGGAACCCCCGTGTAGCCCAGCGAGCCCGGACGGGACTGGGCGTAGCGATCGCCGCAACCGTCCTGGTTGGCTCAGCCACGGTGCTGATCAGCTTCCTGATCCGCATCGGCAGCCGCCTCTAGCCCCACCCACGCGCGCACACGACCGCTACCAACCAAAGGCCCAGCGGTGGGGGCTGGTGTGTACCTGTGTGATGAGGGACCGCCCCCTGGTTGACCAGTCCGATCCTGTGCGAGGGAGAAGTGTCTATGTCTGCTCTGTCCGTTGTTGCCACATCGTTGGTGGTGGCCCAGATCTCGATCACGCCGAACGAGACAGGGCTGCCTGGCATTGCAAGCCTCCGTCAGATCGTGGGGGCGGCGATGACCATGGGTCTGGTCTTGTCGGTCCTGGCGTTGATCATCTCCGCTGTGGTGTGGGGGTTTGGGGCCAACAGCGCTAACCCGCACCTGGCCGGCCGCGGCAAGCTCGGGGTGCTGGTGTCCTGTGGCGCGGCGGTGATCTGTGGCGCGTCGGTCAGCCTGATCAACTTCTTCTGGGGCGTCGGCCAAGGCGTCGCCTGATGCCACCCACACGCATCCCACACCAGATATGTGAAGCCGGGGTGGTGTGATGGGCATCTGTGATGTCCCGGCCATCGCGGCGGTGTGTGCCAGCGCCGGCGAGGGCGCGGCGACGCTGGTCGCGGCCCCGTTTGCGTGGCTGGCCGAGGCGATGGGCGGCGCTGCAGCGTGGATGATCGAGTCGCTGTGGCAGCTCTTTGACACCACCACCTCGGTGGATCTGACCAGCCCCGCCTACATCGGCGTGTACAACCTGGTCTTCGGCCTGGCGGTCTGGTTAATGGCCATCCTGTTCCTGCTCCAGCTGATCGGCGGGCTGCTCCGCCGCGACCCCCGCGCCCTGTCCGGTGCGCTGCTCGGTATCGCCAAAGGGCTGCTCGGCTCCTTCCTTGCGGTCGGGATGGTTGGGCTGGGCTTGGAGATCACCGACCAACTCGTGGTGGTGATCGTTCAGGCTGCCGGGACCAGCATGACCCAGCTGGGCGAGGAGCTCGCTGTCGCCGCCGTGGCCTTGGGTGGTGTCACCGTCAACGCGGCCGGTGCCGGGGCGATCGTGACCATCTTCCTCGCCGGGCTGATGATCACGGCGGCAGCGCTGGTGTGGTCCAGCCTGTTCATCCGCAAAGCCCTGCTGCTGGTGGCAGTGGTGTTGGCGCCGATTGCGCTGGCGGGGTACTCCTGGGACGCCACCCGAGGGTGGTTTGCCAAGTGGGCATCGTTCGTGCTCGCGCTGATCGTCGCCAAGGTGGTGATGGTCATCATCTTCCTGGTCGCCACCGCCCAGATCGCCTCGCCCATCGAGGCCGACCTTGCTTCGGTCTCTGATGCCGTTGCGGGCATCGTGCTGCTGCTCGTCGCCGCGTTCGCGCCGTACATGGCCTACAAGTTCCTCTCCTTCGCCGGCATCGACAGCTACCAGCTCACCAGCGCCGAGCAGGACACAAAAGGGGCGCTGGCCAGAAGCATCCCCAGACCCAACATGCCCCGACGCGACCCTGCACGCGTCATCAACCCCACCGGCAGCCCCACAGGTCAGACACCCGGCCCTGTGGGCGGGGCGGCCGGGCAGCCCGGGGCTGCTGGCCCAACCGGCGCCGCGGGAGCCTCCGGGGCCGGCGCTGGCCAGGCCGGAGCCGCGGGCGGGGCCGCCGGTGCTGCAGGGGGTGTTGGTGTGGCGGCTGGTGTGGTCTCCGCCGCCGCATCGGCTGGCCCGAAGCTCGGCAAGGCCGTCGCAGCCCAGACCAGCCAGCAGACCCAAGCGGCCATCCACCAGCCGCCCGTGTCCCAACCCGATCGTGCGGCCGGGCGCCCTGCGCCACCCAACCCCCACCCCGGTCCAGCCGGCCCGCCGAGTGATGCGACATGACGGGCCCGACGACACAGCCGCAGCTCGATCCCGTTCGGCTGGCCCGGCTCCCCGCACGAGGCATCCTGCTGGGCCTCACCCTGGGTCAGCTGGTCGCGGGCAGCGTGGCTCTCGTGGCGCTCCTTGCCGGCCTGTACATCGCCGGAACCTCCGGGGTGCTGGTCGCCGCTCCCGTCTGGGTGCCGGCACTGCTTCTGACGGTGGCGCGTGTCGGGGGCCGCCCGGTTGTGGCCTGGCTGCCGACGGTGGCTGCCTGGCTGCTTCGTCGCCACCGCGGTCAGACCCGACTGCGGCGGCGAGACCTCATGCCGCGGCCGACCGGGGTGGTGGACCTGCCCGGCGACACCGGCTCCCTGGTCCAGTACACCGACAGCCAGACCGGCACGGTCATGCTGCATGACCCGACCCGACGTTGGCTGATCACCATCGCCGAAGTCTCCCACCGCACCTTCGCGCTGCAAGATGGCGCCGACCAGCAACGCCGCGTCCACGGGTGGGGACGGCTGCTGGCCACCATCTGCCGCTCCGGCCAAATCGCCCGAGTCCAAGTGCTGGAGGAGGCAGTGCCGGACTCCGGCAACGCCCTGAACGAGTGGTGGGAGCAGCACGGCAGCGATGACGGCTCCTGGGTGGCCCAGACCTACGCGGCCCTCATCAAGGCCGCCGGGCCCACCGCCCAGCGGCACCAGACCAGCATCGCCATCGCCCTGGATATTGCCGGCGCAGCCCGACAGATCCGGGCGGCCGGTGGCGGGCTGACCGGTGCCGCAGCCGTGCTCCGGCAGGAGATGACCACCATCGCCTCCGCAGCCCAAGCCGCAGACCTCACCACGCCGACCTGGATCACCCCCCACCGGCTCGCCACGCGCATCCGGACGACCTATGACCCGTCAATGGCCGCGGGCCTGGAACGGCTGGGGGAGCATCTCGACATCGCCGAGGTCGGCCCGGTTGCACTGGATGAGCGGTGGGACGGGCTGCGGACTGACTCCGCCCACCACGCCGTGCTGTGGATCTCGGCCTGGCCGCGGTCCCAGGTCTATCCCGGGTTCATCGCCCCCATTGTCCTGGCCTCCGGTGTCAGACGGACCATCACCCTCATCGCCGAGCCGGTCCCGGCGGAGACTGCCGCCCGGTCGATCCGGCGGTCCAAGACCGAGTACCAGGCCGACGCTGCCCAACGCGTACGGATCGGCCAGACCGAACACGTTGACCGCACTGCGGAGTACCACGACGTTCTCCAACAGGAGGCCGACCTCACCGCAGGGCACGGCCTGTTGCGCTACGCCGCTCTGATCGCGATCTCCGCTCCCACTCTCGATCAGCTCCAGGCTGCGACCGCCCAGATCCAACAGGCCGCCATCCAAGCGTCCTGCGACACCCGTCTCCTCGTCGGCCAGCAACCCCAAGCGCTCATCGCCGCCGCCCTGCCGCTGTGCCGCGGCCTCTAGCCGGCCAGACCAAGAACACCCTCGCCAGCGTCTGATCCGGCCGCAATCGAGCCAGACCGCAACCACCCTGAAAGGTGATGCAGCCATGCCCACGCCCCCTGACCCCACCACGGCCATCGCGGCCGACTCGGCCCGTGTCGCACTGCAGCGGCTGGCAGACGCCAGCCGCGGGTCGATGGAGCCGGCGGAGGCCTACCAGCTGCTTGGCGCTGTGCATGCCGGCATGGCGTCACTCGACGCGGTCCTCCGTGCGGTCGCGCATTGGCACGACGAGGAGGCCCCGTACGCCCACACCCGGGGCAGCCAGGCGACCGGCCACGCCGACGCATCCGCCGCCGCCACCCACCTCCGCGATGCCGCGGCCCTCATCTCCCAGGCTGGCGCGATCGTCGATGCCGCCTGGGCCCGCAACGGCCGCATCAGCTGGCCACCGCCCACCCGCCAGACAGCCACCCCGGTTCGCCCACCACAGCCGCAATCGCCGACCCGGCGGGGCGGCCGAGACGACGGACTCCACCGGTGAGACCGGCCGCCACCCGACGTCGCCGTCGGCGCGGCGGGCAGGACCGGCACGCCTCCGGATTGGGTCGGCCGCTTCGCGTCCCGGCCCACCGGGACACCTCCGCTGCACTCGCCGGGATCTACCCGTTCCTGGCGGAGAGCGGCCTTGGCCCGGCCGGCATGTTCGTCGGCCAGGACCTGCACAGCGGCGGCAGCTTCACCTACGACCCGTGGGTCCTTTACCAGCAGGGCCGCATCACGGCCCCCAACATTGTCATCGCCGGGATCGTCGGCGCCGGCAAGTCTGCCCTCGCCAAGTCCCTGTACACCCGCTCCATCCCCTTCGGCTACCAGGTCTACGTGCCCGGCGACCCCAAAGGCGAACACACCCCCATCGCCAAGGCGGTCGGCGGTCAGGCCATCACCCTCGGCCACGGCCTGCCCCACCGACTCAACCCCCTGGACGCCGGCACCCGACCCGACAACACCCAACCGCACACCTGGCAACTCCAGGTGGCTGCGCGACGACGCGACCTCATCGGCGCGCTCGCCGAGACCATCCTTGCCCGGCCACTGGCCCCCACCGAACACACCGCCATCGACACCGCCCTCCACAACACCGTCACGACCTGCACCACCCCAACCCTCCCCGGAGTGGTCGACCACCTCCTCGCCCCCGCCCCCAATGTCGACCCGAGGCTGATCGAGGACGGCAGAGACCTCGCCCACGCCCTCCGGCGGCTCGTCGCCGGCGATCTCGCCGGGCTCTTCGACGGCCCCTCCACCGTCGCCCTGGATCCCTCACTGCCGATGCTGTCCCTCGACCTCTCCCAAGTCGCCAGCAACACCACGCTCACCTCGGTGCTGATGACCTGCGCGTCAGCGTGGATGGAACCCGCTCTTCTGGACCCGGCCGGCGGCCGGCGGTGGGTGATCTATGACGAGGCATGGCGGCTGATGTCCCACCCGCCACTCCTGCGGCGCATGGACGCCCAGTGGCGACTCGCCCGCCACTACGGCATCGCCAACATGCTGATCTTCCACAAACTCTCCGACCTCGACACCGTCGGCAACCACGGCACCGCCGAGCACGCCCTGGCCGCATCACTCCTCGCCAACGCCGAGACCCGCATCATCTACCGGCAAGAGTCCGACCAACTCGGCCCCACCGCCGACCAGCTGGGCCTGACCGGCACCGAACGCCGGCTGCTTCCGACCCTGGGAACCGGCCAAGGCCTGTGGCGAATCAAAGACCGCTCCCTCCTCATCCAACACCAACTTCACCCCGACGAAGCCGCCCTGTTCGACACCACCCAACGGATGGCCACCCCATGAGACACGCCACCCAGCCGGCAGCCATCCACCTCACCCCCATCGACACCGACACCCTGTCGATGACGATCAATGGTCGGCCGGTCCCCCGACCGATCAGGCGGCGGGAGCTTGGCCGACTGCTCAGCCACATGTCTGACAGCCACGGACGCCCCGTCACCGTCCACTACCACGACGGCGACACCGTCCACCTCGACCTCCTCACCCCACCTCCCTCCCTCACAGACCCGCCGACCAGCTTGAAAGACCCACGACAGACCCGCCAGGCAGCACCGGCCGCGCTCGCCGGGTTCTGGCCGGGGGAGCGCGTGCACCTTGCGCCGGTCCACTGCACACCTACTGCCGATCAGGACGGGTGTGTCCACCCGCCCCGGCTGCGACGACGGGACCGGCACCGCCCCCTACTTGCCGTCGGGGTCACCTCCGGCCACCACCACCTCCACACCCCGACGTGATGACCCCGCCCCGCGATCATGCCGGGCCAGGCGTCACCATCGGCCTATTCTTGTTGTTCGGTGTTGTCACGGTCGAGCTCGTCCTCCGAGCCGCGGGGCACATCGCCGCGACCCTCCAACAACTCCCCACAACGTCCACGCCAGGACACGGCGGGCTGGCCATCCTCCGCGACCCCGCCAACCCTGCAACGGCGCTGGGACAGCCAGACCTGCAACCGTGGCTGTTCTGGACCACCGCCACCCTGCTCCTCATCGCAGTCCTCGGACTGCTCATCCTGACCCGACAAGTCGCCAAGCCAATACCGACCCACGGGACTGACCCGCTCCGGCTGCCTGGCACGGCCAGCCGGGCCCAGATCACACGCGCCGCAGGGACCCGAACAACCCGGCGCAAGGGCCGCACCCTGCGGCCATCACTGGACCGGCCGGCCGCCTCCGATGTTGGCTACTTCCTCGGTACCGCCCGAGGCCGCAAGGTCTGGGCCACCGTCGAGGACTCCATCCTGCTCATCGGCCCGCCCCGGTCCGGCAAAGGCCTGCACATCGTCATCAACAGCATCCTGGACGCCCCCGGCGCCGTCATCACCACCAGCACCCGCCCCGACAACCTCACCGCCACACTCACCGCCCGCGCCGCGCGCGGTCCGGTCGCCATCTTTGACCCCCAACAGCTCGCACCCGGCCTGCACCCAGGGCCCCGATGGTCCCTCCTCCGCGGCTGCAACCAACCACTCACCGCCATGATCCGCGCCGCCGGGCTGTCCGCCTCAACCGGCATGAACAGCGGCAGCGTCGACAACAGCAGCTTCTGGGAAGGCAAGACCAGAACCGCCATCCAAGCACTCCTCCACGCCGCCGCCCTCGACCACCAGCCACCATCAACCATCTACCGCTGGGCACTCAACCCCGCCAGCGCCGCCGACGCCGTCGCCACCCTCCACACCCACCCCGACGCCGCCACCGGCTGGGCCGACAGCCTCGACGCCACTGTCAACGCCGACCCCCGCACCCGCGACTCCATCTGGCAAGGCGTCTCCCTCGCCTTCGCACCACTCGCCGACCCCCGCGTCCTCGACGCCATCACACCACGCGCAGAAGACAACCACCTCGACCCCGAAACCTTCCTCCAAGAAGGCGGCACCCTCTACCTGCTCGCCACCGGCACCGGCGCCAGCAACGCAGCACCACTCGTCGCCGCCCTCATCGAAGACATCGTCGAGACCGCCCGCACCCTCGGCGCCACCGCCCCCGGCGCACGACTCGACCCACCACTCCTCCTCGCCCTGGACGAGATCGGCAACCTCGCACCCCTCCCATCACTGCCAACCCTCATGGCCGAAGGCGGCGGCACCGGCATCACCACCATGCCCGTCCTCCAATCACTCGCCCAAGCCAGAACCCGCTGGGGCAACCACGCCGCCACCGCCATCTGGGACGCCGCCATCACCAAAATCATCCTCGGCGGCGCCTCCAACAGCCGCGACCTCCAGGACCTCACCACCCTCATCGGCGACCACGACCACACCGTCCACACCACCACCATCGACACCCGAGGCGGGCGATCCACCCAAACCGCCACACGCCGCCAGCCCGTCATGCCCCCAGACACCCTCCGCACCCTCCCCTTCGGCACCGCCATCACCATGCTCCGCACCACACCCCCCATCATCACCCGACTCCGCCCCTGGACAGACCGCCGCGACGCCAAACACCTCACACGACAGCAATCAGCCACCCAAGCAGCCCTTCGCCAAACAGCTGGCCAGACCCACAACCATCGCGCGGACCCAACTCCCAGACCTTCAGGACAGAGTCAGGGCAGTCCCAGGGGAGACGAACCATGAGGCCAGAGCAGGAAACGACACCCGGGGGAACTGCCGCGATGGATGGCGATAGCACCTGGCTGGCGACCGATCTCAACGGGTCACCGTTGTCTGCGTTGGGACTGCCTGAGCCCGCCACGCTCAACGCGCCGGCGTCGTCATTTCCAGACTTCACTCCCGGCCCTGCAGTGACGCCGACCAACTGGCGAACCCTCTCCCCCGAAGAGCTCGAAGCCGCATGGTACGAACTCAACGCATGGGTGAACTGGCTCCGACGAACCTACGGCCTCCCCGCCAGCATCCTGCCGCCCTTCTGGCACCGCCACCCCGAACTGGTCTGGGAACTATCCGCCCTCCACACCCACTGGAAAGCCGCCTACGCACCAAACGCACACGGATCAGCCCCCATCAACTGGCACCGAGACTTTGCCGACTGTCGCGACCGACTCCGAGAATGGACCGCCACCTCCGGAACACGAGCCGACCACGACCAACCAACCCGACAGGCCTGCTGGCCCGGAGAACCTGACATCGACAACTCAACCAACGAAAGGCCCACATTGGCGGACCGAGCCGCGGATTTTACCAAGCACGTCACCAGAGCGGTCGCCACCCGGAGACACGACCCCGAACGACGTCTCCGATCAAATGGAAGTCGCACTGAGATCTGGTAGCAATCCACGCAAGACGACCCTCTCGTGCCTCAGGAAGAGGCACCCAGTACCCGCCGCATCGCGGATCCCGGCAAGGAGTCGCGTCGCTGACGCCGCCAGCGCGCGGAAGCAAGCTGTGTGCTCGAGCTTCCGCGTCTCCCGATAGGGGGGTCACGATAGCTGTGCCAACTCATTGGTCAGCCAGACCCTGGCCTGCGCTCGCTCACGCTTCCTCGTCCCAGAGATGACGGGTCTTGGGCGGGTGCTGATGGTCGATCACACGGATCACGTTGTGCTCATAGGACTTGCCTCCGTCGACGTCCTCCAAGACGGTCGTCGAGAGTTGGACCACGAGCTTGTCCCCTTCGGCGAACGCGATCTCGCCGGCTGCCACACGCTCAACAAAGCGCTGGTCCTCGATCCTCACCCACGCCGACTGCCCGCGGAGGAGGACTCGCCACTTCTCTGACGGATCCAGAGCCACTGCACGGATGTCGAGTGTGGCGTCGTCGAGGTAGGTATCGATCTGCACAGGGTCGCCAATGACCTCAAAGGCACCGATGTCGCCAGCCTCAACAGAGGTCTCGCGTTGAGTGCCGATGCGGGCTCGGATGCGGCGAATGCCTCCGCGAGCCGGCTGTATCCAACGAAGAAGGGCCATGCGAATCGGGCGCGATGTCAGGGCGTCGCTGACCCGCCGTGACACCACCTCCGCGGTCCCGTCCGGCCACTCGATCTCGACCTCATCTTGGGCCAGTGCCGTCTTTCGTACTGGCCAACCCTTGCGTCGCTTGACTTCTTCGACAACGAGGTAGAACGTAGATGCCAGCGTGGCCAGTCCTGTTGTGAGCTGGAAGGCGTCTGCGGATGCCAGTTGATGGGCCAGCCCACCAGAGCTATGTGCAAGCGTGATTTCGGCAATAAACGAGCCGTCCCGGGTCGTCCGGATCCGCACCTCGATATCTGGGTGATCTGGGGACTGCTGGCGCTGCAGTTCCTGCACGGCTTCGGTGAATCCCAACAGGGACTCGCTGAAGTCGGTGACGTTCATGGAACCGTCGGTAACCGCATCGCCTTCATACCGAAGTTCCGCTGGTAGCTCAGCCATCTGGTGTTTCCAGTCCTACGTGGCGCGCCCTGGGGACGTTTCACTCCGGGAGCGCAGGCGATTGCCGTACTTCTTGAGTCGGCAAGTAGCAAGTCGACCTGAGCGCGGCCGCTCCCCGCCGACATCTTCGACGGGCATCCCGGAGCGTGGATTCGCGGAGTCTGATTATGCGGATATCAGCCCTGTGGCAGGCCTACGCCACCCGGCGCCGATCGCACCCCACGGCTTCAGCGTTGAAGGACTCCCCAACGACATCCGCATCCACCTCGCCATACTCCCAGGGGACCAAACCCTCTACCCACTCCACACCATCCCGGCCGGCGAGTACACCGTCCACTGCGGCGTCGTCGGCCACCGAGAAGCCGGCATGGAAACCCCTTCTGGTCGCCCGAGGACCAGCGCCGCATCGACCGTCCGAGAGGCGATGGTGTCGACCACGGCGGTGTCGTCAGATCTAGGCACGGGTCGTGATTGTGTGTCATCAATGGATGGCAACGCTTCACCAGCGCATCCGCGGTGTCCGCCGGAGTCACAGTTGTCAGGTCCACGCCCCAGCTAACCCCGGCGCTGGCTTGAAGCGACTGCCTGGGAACTGCCGGCTACTGGCTACACCGGTTTGCCGAACGACTGACCCAGTAGCGATACGTCCGTCGCGATACGCTGACCGTCGTGATGCAGCGTCTCTCGGATGCCGGCTCGTGCCTCCTGGCTGCTGTTGTCGCGCATGCGGCGACGGGATTCGTCGTTCACGTGCTGCATCTGGATAGGGACCATCCTTCCCACCGCGTGCACGTTCCCCTTGCGGTAGCGGCTGCGGCACTACTCGTCGCAAACGTCGTCTGGCGGGAGCAGGGCACTCGAACCGAAAGAACTCTCGGCTCTTTGGGACCCAAGTCGCTTGTTCTGGGCGGATACTTGCTGCTCGAAGCTGGATTGATAGGTGGATTCGGTTCGCATCTGTTGCTTGATCCTTGGCTTCTTCTGACGCCTGTTGGTGTGCTGCTGGCCCACTTGAGTACAACGGCTGTGGGCACAGCGATCCTGACACTTGCTGTGGGGTTGATTGACAGCGTCCCCTGTCTGCAGGGGAGGGCACGTCGACCGAGCGTGGCAAGGAACCGCCGGTGGGTTCGCCACACTCTCTCCTCCGGGCTCCTGAGTCGAGGGCCGCCGCCCCGACGTACTGCCTGACGAGACCGCGACTAGCGGCCCTCCTTGGGCAGGCTGGGGCGGCTGCATGGCCAGTGAGGCGCGTTGTTGCGGCCGTGCGAGGGCTGGCTACCGGAGACGCCAGGAGTTGGGGGACGCCCATGATACGTACGCCTGTGCGGGTCTTGGACTACTCGGAAAGCGGCAAGGCCGCCACGGCCGACGACTCGCGCGACTGCGTGGCGGCTGAGCCTGCGGCGAGCGATATGACACTAGATGACGACCTGGAAAGGCAAACCATGGACGACAATCAATCACCCCGTAGCGTGACCAAGCGCGAACGGCAGAAGCTCAGACGACAGGAGCGTCTGGAACGCGAACGGGAGAACGCCACGCGGGAAGCACGCCGCCGATGGCTGACTACAGGAGTCATGGTCGTTGTGGGCACAGCCGCAGCAGGCTTCCTGATCGTCAGCGGCATACGTAGTGTCGTCCCGGGCGCGGAGCCGGAAGGGACGACAGACGTTGCGGCGGAAGATCGGACGCATACCGAGGAGGAAGTTGACTACCCGACCACCCCTGCGGCCGGCGGCCCGCACTCCCCGGTGTGGCAGAACTGCGGCTTCTACGATGAACCAGTCGGTGAGGAAAACGCCGTGCATTCCTTGGAGCATGGTGCCGTCTGGCTCACCTTCGATCCAGACCTTGCCGATGACCAGGTGTCGACACTGCAGGACCTGGCCGGTGGCTACGTGTTGGTATCTCCCGCTGACGAAGAACTCCCGTCTCCCGTGGTCGCGTCAGCGTGGGGTAAACAACTGACCCTCGACGGCGCCGACGATCCCCGCATCGAAGCGTTCATTCGCGCCTTCGAGCAGGGCCCACAGACCCCGGAGCCTGGCGCTGTCTGCACCCGAGGGATCGGAGAGCCCGTTTGACGGCCGTGCAGGAGTCAGACTCGATGGACACCACCTCGCCGCGGTGGATACGGATCGGAGGACTACTGGTGGCCGCCTTGGTCGGTGCCGCTCTGGCCACCGTGCTTCTCGTGACACCCTCCCCGGATGATTCGTCGGCAGAAGCAGGGTTTGCAAGGGACATGTCGATGCACCATGCGCAGGCGGTCGAGATGTCCCTGCTGATCATGGATCGAAGCACGGACGAGGACATCCTGGTGCTCGCAGAAGACATGGCCCTATCTCAACAGGCACAGATCGGACAGATGGGCGGGTGGCTGGATCTGTGGGGTCTACCGCGCGCCGGGGCGGAGTCTTCAATGTCGTGGATGGGCATGGGCGGCATGCCCATGATGGGAATGGCAACGTCCGACCAACTCGCAGCCCTCCGCGAGGCTGAGGATGCCGAGGCCGAGCGCCTCTTCTTGGAACTGATGATCGCTCACCACATTGGCGGTGTGGACATGGCGGAGGCGGCCTTGGAGCGGACGGACAACGCCGTGGTGCAAGCATTGGCTACCGCGATGGCGACCAGTCAGTCCAGCGAGATCGAGTACATGGAACGGCTTCTAGACCAACGGGAGTAGGCGGTCGGGGCCCAAGCCACGCCCACGAAAACAGACGCTGCCAGTAGCGTCGGACCGTCCCCGAACCGTACGAACGGCGTCAAGGCCGTCCGCTTCATGACTTCGCCCGTCAGAACCTCTCCGGAGCCGAGCTGGCTCAGCCGCCTGACCGTCCCGTCCGGGTCGATGATGGCCGAATAGCCGGTCGGGGCAGCTTGGGCTATCGCCCTGCCCGTCTCCATGGCGCGCAGACGGGCACCTGCCAGTTGTTGTGCTGGCACGTCTGGCCCGACGTAGGATGACGCGTTCGTCGGCACCACGAGGAATTGACCTCCTGCGGAAACGGCAGCCCGGACGCGCTGTGGGAACATCGCCTCGAACGAGATGACCGTCCCGATGGTGCCGAGTGAAGTCTGAACGGTCGGCGGACCTTCACCCACGATCGCATCTCGGGGCACGCGGCTGAGATCGACCACCCGAGCCAGCAGATCACGTAACGGGACGTACTCCCCGAACGGCACCCTGATCACCTTCTCGTAGCGGTCACCCACCTGACCATCCCCTTCCACAACGACTGCCGCATTGCGAAAGCGAGGAACCTCGCCCAGAGCGTCGTCGTTCTCGGTCACACCGACCAGCATCGTCGTATGGTTCTCTGCTGCCAGTACCCCCAACGACGCCGCCACGTCGCTGTCCTCGAAGGGGAAGGACACCTGAATGACGTTCTCGGCCCACACGACGAGATCAGTCTCTTCCGGGATGTCGGCACTGAGGGCAAGTGCACGGCGTAGCGGAACAGCGGGATCGCCTGTCGCGGCCGACGTACCGGTCGGTCCACCGCCTTGCACGATTGCGACACGAACTACATCCGCCCGACCGTTCTCGACAGACACTGGCCACGGGCCTGACAGGACGAAGGGTGTCAAGGCAAGTGAGAAGGCTGCCATGGTGATCGCCTTCCCTCGTCCTGCAGCGAGACCCGCCGCCAGTGCGCCGCCAACTGCTGCCGTCACCAAGAGAACACCGAGAGAGCCAGCCAGAGGAGCGATAGCGACCCAAGGTGCGTCCACTTGTCCCAGGACCGGACTGGCAAACGGAAGGCCGCTCAGCGGCCAACGCCACCGCAATGCCTCGACGAGCACGACTGCGCCGGTCAAGGCCGTCCACGGTCTAACCGGATTGACCAGCGGACCGATCAGCCCGAAGAGGAGTCCCTGGCATGCGATGAGCACGATCCCCCCGCCGAAATGGAGACCGGTCGCCCACCACAAACCGACCGTCAGCAGCGTTGCGCCTGCAAGCGCCCCCAGCAGGAATCGACACCGCGCTGTGACGTCGCGAAGCGTGGCACCGAGCAGGCCGATGCCCGCGACTCCCAGCGGCCACCATCCGCGGGGCGGAAGGCTGGACGCAAGCAACGCTCCCGCGGCAACTGCGGTGCCGGATCTGATGCTCAACGGTAGTCGGGCGGCGGTTGGACGTTGGTCGGCCATTCACCCAATACTACGAGTCAGTCGTAGCAACAGGGTTGGGCCTTTCGCGCTTCGCGGTACTCTCGAGGTTCCCAAATCACCGATGTTGTTTGGAGCAGGTCCGTGGCTACGCCGACGTCAAATGCGCGGCTGAAGGAGCTTCTCGGCTCGTTGGAACATGCGGTGATGCAGGATCTCTGGGACCAGGGATCGGCCACGGTGTCCTCAGTCCACAAGCGGCTGAACGAGAGCCGCGGAGCCAACGAGGCGTTGGCGTACACGACCGTGATGACGGTTCTGGTTCGACTGACGGACAAGGGATGGCTATCTCGCAGCAAGCCAGGGCGCGGCTACCAGTACACACCGCGCTACAGCGATGAAGAACTGCTCGAACACATGAGTGGTGCGGAAGTAGCGCAACTTGTCGCACGGTACGGCGATGCGGCGCTCGTTCACTTCGCAGGCGCGCTTGAACACGCGGACCCGGACTTGCTCGAGATGGTGATCGCGATGGTCGAGGCAGATGAGTAAGTGGTTGGTTCCGCAGGGCCTCGCGGCGTCGTTGACGGCCACGTGCCTCATTGGTCTCGTGGTAGGCCATGCGGGGCCCGCCCATCTGCTCGGTGCGTTCGGGCTACTCCTCGCCGCGGTTGCAGCCTTGGTGGCTGGCCAGTTGGTCGTGCAGTATCGAATTGCGCGGGCGGCGAGCCGGCAGACCACCTCACGAACCGTCGAGGGGGTCTTGGTGTGGTGCGGGTCGCTTGATGGCCGCGCGTTCGTGGCGGGACTGTGGACTCCCAGGATCTACATCGACGACCGCTTGCTCGGCATGCTGGAGCGAGACGAATTGAAGGCCGTGATCTTCCACGAGTTGGCGCATACCAAATCTTGGGATCCGGTCCGGCGGGCCGTGATTGAAGGGCTAGGTCGCGTCATCCGTCGGCTGCCGGGCGGTCAGGAGTTGGTGGAACGCAGTGTCGCCGCGATGGAGATTCGAGCCGATCGGGCAGCCATGGCCGAGGGCGCGAGCCGTCGTGGATTGGCCTCAGCCCTGCTCAAGATGCCGCAGGCGCGATCGTTGCTCGTCGGGTTCGTGACGGCGACTGACCTACGAATTCGGGCCTTGCTGGGGGATGGGCGGTGCTGTGAGCCGTTGCCACGACAGTCACCAGCTCCGGCGCTGGCTACAGGCACGGCGCTTGTCGTGTCCGTCGCGGTGTTCGCTGCTCACCATGTCTGGGTTGGTGTTCCCCCGATCTGAGGTTGTCACATGTGGGAGCGCGGGTCGACCGGTGAGCCAGCGTCGCGGACTTCCCAATGAAGGTGGTTCCCAGTCGAGTAGCCCGTGGTGCCGACATAGCCGATGACTTGGCCTTGCGAGACAACATCACCAGTGCTGGACGCCAGTTGCGACTGGTGGGCGTACAGCGTGGTGATCCCTCCGCCGTGATCGATGATCACAGCGTTCCCATACCCGCCTCGCCAACCGGCGAAGATGACCGTTCCTGCACCAGCTGCACCGATTGGGGTGCCCCCCGGCGCGGCGATGTCCATGCCGGCGTGCAGCTTGCTGACCCCGCTGATCGGATGGATCCGATACCCGAATTCAGAACTGACCCGGCCAGCCACCGGTATGGAGAACCCACCGGAGGAAACGGTCTGATCAACGGGGGCCGCCTGCGCCACATCGGGCTCCGCCGTAGAGGTGCCTGCTTCCCCTGCCGCCGCATCGTCATCCACTGGTGGATCGGTCGGGTCGCTGTCGCCGTCCGATGGACGTGCGGCAGAGGTCGACGCTGCCGAATCATCGTCACCAGTGAACGAAGACGTCGAGGCCGCGGCCGCTGCATCCGTCTCCTCAGCTGACTCCGCTGCCGCTGCTGCGGCTTCGGCCGCTGCCACGCGTTCAGCCTCTTGGCGCGCGGCGATCTCGGCCAGTTCCTGTCGCAGTTCATCCGACTCCTGCTCGAGCTCTGCCACCAGCGCAGTTGCAGACTCCCGGTCGCGCTGCAAGGCGGCCAGCACTCCCTGCTTCTCCTCGGCCTGAGCCTGCTGGGCCGCAACGAGCTCCGCCTGCTGCCTGACCAGTGACGCGACGTTGTCTCTCTCGGCGGCTGCGGCTGCCCGCTGTCCCTCGCGTAGCGATCGCAGCCGCGCTCGTTCGTCGCGGTCGGCCGCAAGCGTGGCGCGCAGTACCTCGAGTTGCTCAGCGCCGCTCAGTTGGTCTTGCGTTATGCGTTCCAGGTAACTTGATGCCACGGAGACATCGGCGGCGCGGCGAACGCTGAGGAGTGCGGTCACCCCCGTTGGGGCGGTGGACATGTACTCCTGCCTCACCGATTCTCCGAACTCGGTTTCGGCAGTCTGGAGTTCGGTTTCCGTCGTCTCCAGTCTGGCGGCGGTCTGGTCCAGCTGAGCCTGCGTGGCCGCCAGGACACGCTCGCGGTCCTCAAGGTCGGCTTCCGCTTCGCCCAGTTCGGACTCCAACTCGTTGAGCGTGGCTTGGGTCTCTCGCTGCGCAGCCACGATCACGTCCAACTGCGCCACCGTCCCCTCGATCTCGTCCTGGATGCCCGATGACTCGTCCTCGGCCTCATCGATCCGATTCTCCAGTTCCTCGAGGTCCGACTGGGTCTGCGCCGATGCCGCCGATGTCGAGGATGCGAGAACAGCCACGAGGATCAAAACGGTCACCCGCAGGCGCCACGTCGGTAAGCGGACCATTTGCATCAAACGTAAACTACTTGACCGTAGTAGACCGACCCTTGGCCATGCGGGCAGCCAGGAGAGGCGCACGTGATTGGCGGGTGCACCTGCTTGTTCGTTGGGCGCTACGACGGATGAAAGTACTACCGTGTCGTCGTACGATCGGGTGTCGATGCGTTTCCCCGCAACCACACCCCTGCTGGCCCGGTCAGATCGGGGGCCAACCGAACCGGGCGTACCAGCCGAGCATCCGACTCATCAAGATGGTCCACCCGCCGGTCGAGATGGCGATACCCATGCCGATCAGCAGCACCCCACCGGCTACCTCGATACGGCGGGTGTGGTGGACCAACCACGACCACGTCCGTCGACCGCGCACGAGCCCACGCGCGATCACGAGGAACGGCAGACTGAGTCCGGCGGCATAGCAGGCGAGCAGGAGGGCCCCACGGGCGACGCTGGTCTGGGTCGACGCGGTGGCCAGAATGCTGGCCAGGACTGGGCCCACACAGGGTGTCCATCCCAGGGCGAAGGCCGCGCCGAGCGGGAGAGCACCACCAGGGCCCTGTGGCAGGGTATCGAGCCGAAATCGGCGTTCGCGTTGCAGCCACGGAATGCGGATGACTCCGAGCATGCTGACGCCCATGACAACGATGACGACTCCCGCTACCCGATCCAGGACGTCCGCGCGCGACGCGAGGAAGAAGCCGACGGCGGTGGCAGCCGCGCCCAAGGCCGTGAACGTCAGTCCGAAGCCAACCACGAACAGCACCGCTCCGGCCCAGATGCGCCGCGGGGCACCGGACGGGTCGTCCATCCCGGATACGAACGCCACATAACCGGGCACCAGGGGAAGCGCGCAGGGAGACGTGAAGGAGACCACTCCGGCGACGACCGCCAACGCACCGGTGGTGAGGAGTTCGATCACGCGCAGGTTGCCAGCGGGGACATACCACGACGGTATGGCGACGACGTCCACCAGGCACCCCTGATTGCCCGCCTCCACGACGTTTCCCTGACGCTGGGCGGCAGACCTGTACTACGAGGCCTGGCGTTGTCCCTCTTTGCGGGCGAATGCGTCACCGTGGAAGGCCACAACGGCAGCGGCAAGACGTCGCTCCTTCGTCTGCTCGCCGGGCTGGTCCAGCCGGCTGCCGGCCACGGGGAGGTGTTGGGAGTACCGCTTGGCTTCAGACCGCACCTCCCCGACTCCGTCGCCATGGTAGGGCATGAGACGTCGCTACATCCCGACCTCACCGTGCACGAGAATCTGCAGCTCGTCGGGGATCTTCTCGGACGTCCGCGTCGTGAGATCGACACGCAACTCCATCGCGTCGGCCTCGAGGCGCTGGCAGGCCGTGTGGTGAGCGGGTGTTCGGCGGGGATGCGTCGGCGTGCGGAGTTCGCGCGGGTGGGCCTGATCTCTCCCGACCTGTTGCTGTTGGATGAGCCCGACACCAGCCTTGACGGCGATGCCCGTCAGGTCGTGGACGATGCCATCGCGGACGTCCTTGGCCGTCGAGGGACCGTCGTCTTGGTGTCTCACGACCCGGCAAGAGCAGCGATGCTTGCCACGCGGCGGACAGAGCTTCGTCATGGGCGACTGGCAGCCGTGTGAGCAGTTCACACGTCCGCTTGGATGCTCTCGTCCCACTTGTTCGCGCTGAATTGGTGGCAGAAAGACGGACGGGGCAGGCAGCGGGACTCGTCCTGCCCTTCGCCGCCGCAGCGTTGGTGGTGCTGGCCATTGCTGTAGGGGCCGATGCGGCACTTCTCCGGCGCATCGGCCCCGGACTGTACTGGGCAGTGGTCATCCTGTTCGGCAGTCTGGTCACGGCTCGGCCTTCGGTCGAGTCGAGCACCCCACACCGTGAGATGCTTGCACTCCTGGGAGTGGACCCGATTGCTTCCTACCTGGCCAACACGGTTGCCGCCGCTGCCATGATCGGGGTCCTCCAGGCGATCTTGGCTCCCGTCGCCCTTGTGTTGTTCGATCTGCCGCTCCGGGCACTGGCCTCGACCGTCGCTGTCGCTGTCCTCGGATCCTTGGCGCTCGCGTCGATCGGCACACTTGCGGCAGAGTTGAGCCGTGACCAGCGCATCGGTGCTTCCTTCATCCCCCTGATCACGACTCCTCTTGCCGTGCCGCTTGCCATCGCTGCCGTACAGGTTGCCGAGGCGGAGACCTACGACGGCGCATCCCTGCCCTGGTTGTTGCTCGTCGCCGCGATGGCTGTCGTTGCGCTGGCGAGTGGCGTCCTCGTAGCCCGATTCACCGGAGGAAGCGCATGAACCCGGCAGCCGATGCCCCGGTCACAACGGATACCGGAAGCGCGGGGTATGTCCGGCGGACATCGCTGTGGGCCCGAGCCGCCACCGGCGCCATGACGGCGGCAGTGTTCATGATCGTGGTCGCACCCCCCGACCGGCTTCAGGGCGATGTCCAACGCCTTCTCTACGTCCATGTCCCGACGGCATGGCTCGCCTATCTGGCCTTCGCCGTAACGCTGCTCGGCTCGGCCGCTTGGCTGGCCACGCGGCGCCAGAGGTGGGATCGTCTGGCGGCAGCGTCTGCGGAAGTCGGCGTGGTCTTCACCGGGCTCACCCTGGCGTTGGGCTCGATCTGGGGCAAGCCGGTGTGGGGGGTCTGGTGGACCTGGGATCCCCGTCTGGTCACCACGGCTCTGCTCTTCTTCGTCTACCTCGGGTACCTCGCACTACGACGGGCAACGATAGATCCGGTGTTGCGCGCCCGACGTTCGGCCCTCCTCGGAATCGTCTCCTTCATTCAGGTCCCGGTCATCCACTTCTCCGTGGTGTGGTGGCGGACGCTTCATCAACCGGCAACTGTCCTGCGCCCGTCGGCGGCCAGCATGGCACCGTCGATGCTGGCGGCCTTGTTCGCAAGTCTGGCGGCGTTCACGCTGATCTACGTCGTGCTGCTTCGGACCCGCATTCGCCTTCTGACGCTCGAGGAACTCGCTGAGGCGCGAACTGCTGAACGTCCCGTCGCCGGGGACGATGTGCGTCCGGTTGCGGTGGCAGGTGGGACATCCGATGGATGACATCGGTTGGCTCCTTGCGGGTTACGGCCTCACCGCGACGACAATCGTCGTGTACCTGCGTGTCCTCCAGCGTCGGATCCGCGCCCATACGTCCGATGCACACGAAGGGCCTACATCTCGATGAAGTCCGCGACCCTCCTCCTCTCTCTCGGCGGCGTGGCCGCGGTTCTCACGGGCTTCTTGGTCTTCGGTGGACTTGGGGACAACCTGACCTACTACCTGACCCCGACCGAGGCTGTCGATCAACGCGACGACTTTGCCGATGGTCGTCGGTTCCGCCTTGCCGGCGATGTCCAACCGGGAAGCGTCGTCGAGGCAGAGGACGGTCTTGAGTTCGTCGTCGCCGACGGTGGAGAGGCCGTCCGAGTCCTTCATGACGGGCTGCCGCCCCAGCTCTTCTCGGAGGGCATCGAAGTGGTGGTCGAGGGCCTATGGGAAGACGACGTCTTCATGTCCTACACGATGCTGGTCAAGCACGACGAGGAGTACTACCCGCCCAGCGAAGAGGCTTCCCCATGACACGGCTGTTGGCCAATGCATTCCTCACGGTGGGCACGGTTGCCGCGCTCGGATTGCTGACGACCGCAGTGTCTTCCGCCCGCAGGCGTCCGCTGCCCGGCCCCACGCCACGTGCCTTCGCCGCAGCGTGTCTCCTCGCGGCTGGGGCCGCCTTTCTCGCCCTCGAGTTCGCGCTCTTGACTGACGACTTCAGCATCGCCTACGTCGCCGACAACCACGCCCGCTCCACACCGTTGCTGTTCAGCGTCGCCACGGCTTGGGCGGCGCTCGAGGGCAGCATCGTGCTGTGGTGTCTTGTTCTGGCGTTCTTCACGTGGTTGTTCGTGCGGAGCGTGCCCGCCAATGACCGCCTGGGCATGGCCGCAACAGCGGTGATCGCCGTCGTGGCCGTCTTCTTCTTCGGGCTGGTTCTGACGGTCGCCAATCCGTTCGGCGTCGTCGCAAACCCCCTGCCGGACGGTCCCGGCCCGAATCCCCTGCTGTTGAACCATCCACTCATGGCCGTCCATCCGCCGCTGCTGTACCTGGGCTACATCGCGGTCACGATTCCCTTCGGCCTTGGCGTGGGTGCACTTCTGGTCGGTGACGCCGGTTCCGGATGGTTGATCCGGACACGCAACTGGGCCTTGCTCTCCTGGGTGTTCCTCACCGCAGGGATTGGCGTTGGGGCGCTGTGGTCCTATGAGGTCCTGGGGTGGGGAGGGTACTGGTCGTGGGACCCTGTCGAGAACGCCTCGCTGATGCCGTGGTTGGTCCTGACAGCGTTCTTGCACTCGAGCATCGCGCAAGTTCGACGCGGCGCGCTCAGCGCCTGGAACGTGTTGCTCGTCATCGCGACGTTCTCGTTGACGATCCTGGGGACATTCCTGACACGGTCCGGAGTGGTTGCGTCAGTCCACAGCTTCACCCAATCAGAGATCGGTCCGGCGTTGCTGGGCTTCTTCGTCGTGGTTGTGGTGCTCTCCCTGTCACTGATGGGAAGCAGGGCCCACCTCGTATCGTCACCACCGCGCATCGAACGTCTACTCAGCCGCGAGGGTGCCTTCCTAGCCAACAACCTGCTCTTCACGCTGCTCACCCTGGTCGTGCTGCTCGGCACGACCTACCCCATCGTGCTGGAGGCGTTCACCGGTCAACAGGTTTCGGTAGGGCGGCCCTTCTTCGATCGGTTCGCGGGCCCCATCGGGCTGGTGCTGCTGCTGGCGATGGCCGTCGGATCGGTCCTTCCCTATCGGGCACTTCGGCCCAGCGTTCTGTGGAACCGTCTGCAAGTCCCGGTCATCGTGGCACTCGCCGCGGGTGCGACCACTGCTCTGGCCGTGGAGGCAAGCATCTGGTTGGTCAGCACGGTCAGCTTGGCGGCCCTGGTGTGCCTCATCCCGGTGAGCGAGGCGGCACGGAGAACAAGTGGGTCGGTTCTTGATCGTCGTCGCGCACTGGCCCGCATGGTGCGGGGCGATCGACGATACTGGGGTGGGCAACTGGGGCACGTCGGTTTCGCGGTGCTGGCCCTTGGCGTCGTGATGAGTGGCGTCCTGGGATCGGACGCCACGGTCGAGTTGCGCAGAGGTGAGGTGGTCCCGGTTCTGGACCGGGCCTTGCGCTTCGACGGCCTCCGAGAAGTTGAGCAGGTCAATCGAACGGTGACCACCGCCTCGATCGCCGTCATCGAGGGCGGCGCAGAGGTGGCGCAGATGTCACCGGGATTGAACACCTATCCGGCACGGGGTCAGAGCGTCGCCAGTCCGTCAGTCCGGACGACACTCACTGGTGACCTGTACCTGGCCATCCGAGACATGGAGAAGGACCGAGTCGTGCTCGAGGTCTACTGGTGGCCCGTGCAGTGGATCGTCTGGGTGGGAATCGCGTTGATGGTGCTCGGAGGGGCGTGGGCCTTGTCCGGACGCCGAAAGACCACCCGGGGTGTGCAGCAACGGACGGCGGACTTCTCACCGCTGGAAGCCTCGGAGAAGGCGCATGCCTGAGCGCGTGCGCGGTCTGCTGGCCCCACTCGTCGCTGTGGTGCTGCTCACGGTGATCATCGGTGCCGTGATCTCGAGGGCGCCGGTCGAGGACGATCTCGCGGGGTCCCTGGCCGGGCGTCTGAGGTGTCCGGTCTGCCAAGCCGAATCCGTCGCCGCATCCCCGTCCGATACGGCACGGGCGATGGAAGCACAGATCGAAGAGTTTGTCGCCGAGGGGCGGTCCGAGGAGGAGATCATCCGCTACTACACCGACCGGTATGGCGACTGGGTGCTCCTAGACCCTCCGGCCCGAGGTGCAACCTTGGCTCTGTGGCTTGCCCCAGGCGTTCTGGCAGCGGGTGGCGTGGGCCTGGTTGGACTGCAGGTTCGTGGTCGACGACATGACTGACATGCGGATGCGGGCTCTGGTGGACCGACGGGCCATGGCTCTGCGGGACCTCGAGGAGACGAGTCTGCAGGTCTCCCAAGGAGAAATTGACGCGGACACCGCCGACGAACTGCTCGGGCGCTTCCGGCGTGATGTCGCGCGCGTCGAACGTGAGATCGAGGAACTGGACGAGGATCTCGATGAGGTCCAGCCCCCTGACACGGCGTCCAAGAGTGGGAGGTCCTCCAAGCGGGCGTTGGCCGGAGTGCTGGGACTCGTCGTCCTCTTGGCGGCAGCGGGCGTCGTGATGATGACGGAACTGGACGATCGCGCCCCTGGTGGCTTCGTGACGAACGCCGACGAGGACATCCCGCCAGCAGGTCGGGATCTCGCTGACGTGACGATGGAGGAGATGGAGGAGGTGGTCGCAGCCAACCCGCAGATCACGGACATGCGCCTGGCATTGGCAGACCGCTACTTCATGGCCGGAGACGACCGGAGCGCCCTGGACCACTACATGGTCGTGTTGGAGCAGCGGGACGAGCCAGAAGCAATGACGCGAGTGGCGTCCATCCTCGCCGGACAAGGCGAGGTCGAGTTGGCCGAAGAGCTGGCCAACCTGGCGCTGCGAGAGGACCCTGACAGCGTGGAGGCACGCTACGTACTGGCCAGCGTTCAGATCGCTCTCGGCCAGGCCTCGGTCGCAGTTGAGACCCTGGCACCGCTACTGGCCCGGACCGACCTGTCACCGGCCGATGCGAGGACTGTTGACGAGATTGCTGAGCAGGCAGAGCAGGCGGCTGGATGAGCAACTCGGTGCAGACGCCCTGGCCACGTCGTGCGGCCCTTACCGCCGGCGTCGTCCTGTTGCTGGTGGCGGCAGCGTTCGGAACGAGGTTCGGGGAGGACCCAGGGTTGGTCGATTCGCCCTTGATCGGCCGAACGGCCCCCACGTTCGAACTCGAAGACTTGGACGATGGGGAGGTCTGGTCGTCGATCGAGTCTGAGGCCGAAGTCTTGGTAGTCAACTTCTGGGCGTCCTGGTGCGTTCCATGCAGGGAAGAGCATCCAGCACTGACTGCCACTGCCCGCTCCTATGAGCGTCAGGGCGTTCAGTTCGTCGGCATCGTCTACCAGGATTCCCCCGACCAGGCCCGCGAGTTCCTCGATGAGTTGGGCCGCGGGTATCCGAGCCTGCTCGACCCGGATTCGCGCACGTCAATCGACTTCGGTGTCTTCGGCATCCCCGAAACGTTCTTCATCGCGGACGGAACCGTCGTGGCGAAAGTGACAGGAGCAGCCGACGAGGCTCTCCTCAGCAGCACCCTGGACGTCATTCTCTCCGGCGGAACGCCGGACAGTGCCGAACGGCCGGGATACCAGAGCCAGCCACGTTGAACGGACCTCTCTGGTCCCAGCACAACCATCCGTTCAACTCCACCTTGAGGAGCTGACATGAATCTCGCGCAGCGAACGGTCAGAATCACCAGGGCGACGGCTTTGGTCGTCGCTCTCATGCTCTGGACGACTGCTTGTGGACAGAACGGTGGTGGCGCTGCAGATCAGCCGGTCGATGGGCCGATCGACCCGGAAGCGGTGGAAGCGGATGCGGTCTGGGTGGCCGAACAACTTGCCTTCACCGATGCGCCGACCATGATGCCCTCGGGAGACGTGACACTCGGCCTACGCATCGACGGCGGGTTCCCACACAACGTCGTCTTCGAGGGTGTCAACGACGACGAACCGCTCGTGGCCGGCGAGGGGCAGGGGGCTTTCACTGAGACAGCCTCACTCGTGGCTGGGGAGTACACCTACTACTGTTCGATCGCCGGTCACCGGGCGGCAGGCATGGAAGGGCAGATCAGGGTTCGCTGAGCCGAGTCCCACAGAAGCGACGGCCGCGAAGACGTCGGCGCTGGGCAGCGGTCATCCGCGCGCCATGCGGGTGCCGTTGGCGATCACGACCAACTCCGACAACTCATGGGCCAGGACCGCCAACGGCAACCCGATCAGCCCGACCAGTGCGCCCGGAACCAGCACGGCCAGGATGACGAACGACAGTACGAGGTTCTGACGCACGACCTGACGGGTGCGGCGACCGATGCGGATGGCCTCGGTGAGCTTGTGGAGGTCGTCGGCCATCAGCGCGACGTCGGCGGTCTCGACGGCGATGTCGCTGGCTGCGGTGCCCATGGCGATGCCCACCGACGCGGTCGCCAGCGGCGGTGCGTCGTTGACGCCGTCGCCGACCATCGCCACATGTCGGAAGCGGTCGTTCAGCCTTTGGACGTGGGCCGCCTTGTCCTGCGGCGACAGGCCCGCACCGACCTCGTCGATGCCGACCTGGTCGGCGATCGACTTGGCCGTGCGTGGGTTGTCGCCGGTGAGCATCACGACGTGTTCGATGCCGAGGTCGTGGAGGTCGCTGATTGCCCGGACGGACTGCTCGCGGACGGTGTCGGCTATTGCCAGCACGCCGAGGACGGCTCGGTCGTCAGCGAGCAGCACGACGGTGCTGCCCTCCTCCTGGAGCATCTCCACCTCGACGCGGACCGTCCCGAGGTCATGCCCCTGGTCCTCCACGAATCCGGGGGAACCGATCACATGGCGAACGCCGTCCACGGTGGCGTGCGCGCCACCACCGGTCGTCGCCTCGAACCCCTCAGCGGCTGGCACCCGAACCCCACGCTCCGCGGCCGCGGTCACCACCGCACGCGCCAGAGGGTGCTCCGAGAGCCGCTCGACCGCGGAGGCGATCCCGAGCACGACGTCGTCATCGCGCCCCTCGGGGGTTCGGACCTCCACCAGCTGCGGCTGGCCTCGCGTGAGCGTACCGGTCTTGTCCATCGCGACTACCCGCAATCGACCCAGTTCCTCAAGGTAGATCCCGCCCTTGATCAGCACCCCCTTGCGGCTGGCGTTGCCGATTGCGGCGACATAGGTGACGGGGATCGAGATGACCAGCGCGCAGGGCGCCGCGGCCACCAGCACAGTGGCCGACCGCAGGAGCCAGACGTTCCAGTCGCCACTGATCAGCCCGCCGAGGACGGCGATCAGCACGCCGGCACCCAGTACCGCCGGCGAGTAGATGCGGGCAAAGCGGTGCATGAACTGCTCACCGCGACCCGTGCGCTCCTGCGCGTCGCTGACCAGCTCGACGACCTTGGCCAGCGTGTTGTCCGCCGCAGTCGCGGTCGCCTGGACCACCAGCGCCCCATGGGCGTTGGACGTCCCTGCGAAGACCCGGTCTCCGGGACCCTTCTCGACCGGTAACGACTCCCCGGTCACCGCAGACTCGTCGATGGCGGTACGTCCCTCCGCGACGACCCCGTCAGTCGCGACGTTCTGGCCCGGCCGGACCAGGAACCGGTCACCGACGACGAGGTCGTCGAGCTCGACCTCCTCCTCCCGGCCGTCGTCGTGCAGGCGTGTCACCCGTCGCGGGGCGAGGTCCAGCAGCTTGCGGATCGCCGCCCGCGTGCGGTCCTCGGTGAACTCCTCCAGCGCCTCGGAGATCGAATACAGGAACGCAAGCGACGCGGCCTCGCCCCACTCTCCCAGCAGGCCGGCGACGACGGTCGCGACCGCCATCAGCAGCTCGATGCCGATCTCGCGTTCCTCGATCAGCTCCTCCACCGCTTCTGCGGCGAAGAACCGTGCCCCGACCACGGTCGCGAGCACATATATCCCCGTCGGGATGGCCGCTGGGGCACCGGTACGACCGACGACGAAACCCACTGCAAGCAGAGCACCCGCGGAGATCGACCAGCGAACGGGTGCCGCGTCCCACATGCGCTTGTCCGGCCAACGACTCCTCATCGGTGCTCGTAGCGGAGCAGTCGTAGGGCGTTGGCCACCACGACGAGGGTGGATCCCTCGTGGAACACGACGGCTGGACCGATCCCGACGAACCCGAGAAGTGTGGCAGGGATCAGTAGGGCGACGATGCCCAGGCTGAGGTAGAGGTTCTGCTTGATGATCCGACTCGCGCGACGGCTGAGGCCGATCACGACGGGCAGCGTCAACAGTTTGTCGCCCATCAACGCCACGTCCGCTGTCTCCAGCGCCACGTCGGAGCCCGCCGCACCCATGGCGATCCCGACGGTGGCGGTCGCCATCGCTGGTGCGTCGTTGACGCCGTCGCCAACCATGGCCACGAGCGTCTCGGCCTCACGGAGCTTCTCGATCGCATCGACCTTGTCGTCGGGCATCAGGTTGCCCCAGGCGTCGGTCAGGCCGATCTCCTCGGCGATCGCGTCGGCGACCAACTGGTGGTCACCCGAGATCATGATCGCCCGTTCGACACCCATCTCCCGCAGCTGCAGGATCATCTCCTCGGCCCCCTCCCGAGCGGTATCCATCAGCCCGAGCACGCCCAGTGGCCGCGAGCCCCGACCGACGATCATGATGGTGCGACCGGTCTGCAGCAGCTCCTCGGCCGCCGCGCGCACCGCCGGGTCCAAACGCCCGCGCTCCTCGAACAACGCCACGTTCCCGATGTAGACCTCCTCGCCCTCGACGGCGCCGCTCACGCCACGACCTGTGATGGATCGGACGTCCGTCGCGGCGGGTACATCATCAGTACCGAGCCGCTCGAGTCCGTCACGGACGACCGCCGCGGCCAGCGGATGGTCGCTGCGTCGCTCTACGGCGATGGCCGTGCGGAGCAGTTCATCTTCCGACGACCTCTCCGCAGGCACGACGTCGGTCAGCCGGGGTCGTCCCTCCGTCAGGGTCCCTGTCTTGTCGAAGGCCACGGCGCGAAGGGTGCCGAGGTTCTCCAACGGCCCGCCGCCCTTGACGAGCACACCGAGGCGGCCGGCCCGCGCCACCGCGGCGAGCACCGCGCTGGGAGTCGCGATCGCCAAGGCACATGGGCTCGCGGCGACCAGGACCGACATCGACCGGTAGAAGGCCTCCGACCACGACGCGCCGAGAAGGGGGCCGCCGAGGAGCACGGCCACCGCCAAGACGATCACCGACGGCACGAACACCCGCTCGAAGCGGTTGGTGAACCGTTGCGTCGGCGATGCGTTCGTCTCCGCCTCCCGCACCATCGTGGCCATCTGCGACAGGGCGGTGTCGGCCGCCAGACGCGTGACCTGGAGATCGATCTGGCCGCTGCCGTTCAGGGTGCCTGCGAACAGCCGCGACTCCTTGCGCACGTCCCTGGGTCGCTCAGCGGCATCTGCTGGGTCATCGACCGGCTGCTTGTCGACTGGAATGCTCTCGCCGGTCAGCGACGCCTCGTCGACGCTGCTGGTCCCCGCCAGGACGAAGCCGTCTGACGGGATGCGCTCATTCGGCTTGACCACCACGACGTCACCGACCACGAGTTCCTCGACCGGCACCTCGCTCTCCTGGTTGCCCCTGCGGACGATCGCCGTGGGAGGTGCGAGCTCGGAGAGCGCCTCGATCGCGCGACGGGCACGACCCATCGCGTACCCCTCCAAGGCATGCCCGATGCTGAACAGCGCCAGCAGCAGCGCGCCCTCCTCCCACCTGGCCAGGAGCGCCGCGCCACCCGCGGCGACCAGCATCAGGAAGTCGATCTCGAAGCGGCCGTTGCGCACGCCTTGGATCGCCTCGCGCACTGTGAAGAAGCCACCGAACAGGCCAGAGGCGATGAACACCGTCGTCAACGCCGACTCAGGCAGCAGACCACCGAGCTCAGCGGCGAACCCGGCAGCCCACAGCACGCACGAGGTCACCGCGAAAATGATCTCCGATCGTTCGCCGAACGGGCCGCCGTGTGCGTGCTCGTCGTCGTGTGGCGCGTCCTTCTCGCCCGATGCGACCTGGCCAGCCGTGCTTGGCTGTGTGACCACCGGCGCGTCCAGCGGTCCCTTCTCACTCCTCAATGCGGCGTCAACGCGCACGCCGAGGTCGGCCAGCGCGTTTCTCAGCGCACCCTCGGCGATGTCCATCCGGTCGTACTCAACGCGCACCAGGCTCAGTGTGACCTCGGCCTCCACGACGCCGGGCTGGCGACGGAGCGCCTCGGCGACGGACCGGGCACGGCGGGAGTGGGTGATGCCGGAGACGTCCCACAGGACGTGACCGAATCGCTTCGTGATCTCCGCCCCTGCGGACCGGGCGGCCCGCCGCACGTCCCCGACGCTGGTAACCGCACGGTCGACGTGTAGGCACAGGCGGATCGGGGAGTCGTCGTCGGGCGTGATCAGGTGGACCTCGTCCAGTCCCTCCATGCCTTGTAGCGAGCGCTCCAGGCGCCGCAGACAGCGATCAGACTGATCGCCGACGTCGGGCAGCAGCAGTGGGAGATCGAGCTCAACGATGTCGTTCATGAAGGGCTATCCATGCCAGACGCGTCGATATGCGCCTGTGGGTCGGGGGGGAGGTCGGTGGTTGGGCTCGCGTGATCGGGGATGGTTCCCACAGCCAGATAGACCGCGCCGGCGTGACTGGTGGCGACAATCACCTCGCTGAGATGTCGTCGAATACTCGTCCAGGGCGTGATGTCTCGATACGCCGGGTTGACACCGAACGGGCGATTGAGCAGTGAGCCGAGCCGAACGGCCCAATTGGGCCAATGTTCAGGCTCGCGCAGACCGACCGACGCGATCCGTGCCCCTGGGCGCAGACTCCCGACGAGCTGCCGGATGACGGCGTCTTGTTCGGGAACCATTTCCAACGCGAACCCGGCGATCACGCCGCTGGCCGTTGCCGGTGGCTCGTACTCGCGCAGGTCTGCCCGGATGAATTCCACGTTGCTGAAGCCAGCGGCATCGACTCGTCGGCGTGCTCGAGCAAGCATGGCCTCGGAGAGATCAACCCCTATGACCTGACCCTCTCGACCGACCTGCTCGGCCAGAAACGGCAGGTTCCAGCCCGTCCCGGTCCCAAGATCGACGACCGTGTCTCCAGAAGAGAGGTGAAGTTCGGAGACTGCACGACGCTGCAACCGGCGTCCGCCGACCCAGTCGTAGGGCTCTACGAGCACGTCATAGGCGCCGGCGACACGGTCGTACAGCCGCTGGACACCGACGGCATCCCTGATGCCGACTTGCCTGCTGTTCAGCCACGCCAGCCCTCCAACGGCAGCTGCGCATACCAGCAACCGCTTCATCGCGTCGGTATCTGGGTCTCGGGGGGCGGACAGGCGACCGCGCTGTCGATGGCAAGTACGACGTCAAGCAGGTCCGACAGGGCATGAGCCAGGTTCGCGTCCACCAGTTCGTAGCGAACGCGGCGGCCCTCGTAGGTCGCCACAACCAAGCCGCACCCCCGCAGACACGCGAGGTGGTTGCTGACCACCTGTGGGGAGACATCGAGCGCAGCGGCCAGTTGGGCCGGGTATCCCGGACCACCGAGCAGCGCCATGAGCAGACGACAGCGAGTGCGATCAGCGAGTGCCCGGCCGAGCGTTGCCATCGCATCGAGTCGAGAGACAGCGCAATCGTTCATGATCCATCGAACAATACATGATTCGCTGTAATACAACACTCTCCTTTGCCGTACACCTCGCCGCGGGCGTTCGGGCAGGATGGACTGGCGGTGAACGCCACCCTGTTCCTCACGGTGCATCATCGGCGTCGGGGGTCTGATCGAGGGCATGGGCGCGATCATCTGACAGCTGTCGATCTCGACGGACGGTGTAGGCCACGACCGAACCGATGAAGCCCACGATTGCGAGGACGACCACGACGAACACGACCGTGGCGCCACCCCGGCCCGCTCCTGGAGCCGAGTCTGTCGCGGCCAGGAGCGTCGCCAGCGCGTTGACGGGGATCATGAGGTCCCGCTCTCATCTGTCCGGGGAGTGGTGTCAGTTCCCGGCACGGCGGGATCTTCAACCGCATAGACGTCCACGAAGGTGTCAAGGGCGTCAAGATCGACACCGTCACAGCGTTGCAGGACACCCCACCCGGCGAACGTCACCTCACCCTCGCTCAGCGGGTCGTAGGGGGTGACGGAGACCCGATCCGCGTAGTTGTCGCGCACCTGCTGTTCCAGCCTCGACCGCTCGGTGTCCTGCAGCCCGTTGTGGGTGATCACGACCGCTCCCACTTCGAGCACACTCACTTGCTGGGGCTCGCTGAGCGTGTCGATGGTGATCGGGATTGCCCCTGATGCGTGCCAGCCTGAAGTTGGTGGAGTGGAGCTGTACGGCACAGGCGGTGGGGTGTCGCCCAGCAGGTGACTGCCGAACTGCAACGCGGGGAACTCGGGGGCAGAGCAGGCGGCCGTGGCCTGCGGGGTTCGGTCTGCCGGCGCCGCCGTCCCACACCCGATCGCCAGCACAGTCAGTGCGCCACAGAGTGCGGTCACGGCTCCACTGCTCATGCCAGCTGGTCGGCCAAGGCGCCGATCTCCTGGGGTAGGACGGTCAGCGGCCCGTCGAGTCTTCCCGCGATCATGCCGTCGCCGTCGATGCCGAACAGCCAGGGCTCGGACGGCAGATTCCACTCCGTCACTTGGTCGGCCACGGTGAGCCCTGCATCGGTGAACACTTCGAGGTGTACCCAGGCCACGTCCTCGTCGGCCCGGCCGGTGCGGACCGACTCGATGACATCGACGGTCGGACCACAGATCGCGGTCTCGCAGAACGCCGGGGTCGCGATGGTCAGCATGACCGGGGTTCCTGCGGCGATGAGATCATCGAGACTGTCCTCGTGCATCCCGCACGGGGGATCAAGGGTGCAGATTCGCTCGAATCCGAGCTGGTCGTCCGGTGTCGGGGTTCGGACAACCGGAGCCACGACGCCAGGTGCGGGAACGGTTGCGTTGTCGGGGTCAGCGACGCGCAGAGCAGTCTGCCCTGCAGCGCCGTCAGCTGTGAGGGCCGCGAGCGGGATGGCGCCCGGTGCTGGCAGGTCCAGACGGACCACGTACAGCCCGAGAGGTTGGTTCGGGATCTCGGTGAAGCTCGCAGCTACCGGGCCAGTCGGTGGCTCGCCTGGCTCGGCACGCGTCCACACCTCGACATCGGCCCCGGTCACGGGCGTGTTGTCGGCGCCAACCAGACCGAAGGCGAAGATCCGTCCGTCGCCGGTGAGCGTCTCGAAGCTGGCATTGATGACCTGGAGTTCGCTCGTCCGGTCCGGGGCGACCTCGGCGAGCAGATCGTCGGTCTCTGGTTGGGCCGCAGTCGTTGCCGGCGTCGCTGAGGACCCGGTCGCGTCCTGCGGCGGATCCGTGCTGCAGCCGGCCAGCAGGGCGACCACGGCCGCACTGGAGCTCCGGATGAACGTTCGTCGGGTTGGCATGGGTCTCCTGGATCTAGGGGGTGAGTTGTTGGTCGATGGCCCTGATCGCGTCCTCGGACAGGGCGGCAGTGCCACCGATGGCATGGATCTCGTTGATGTCCTGGGCGCGGTCAGCAACCCAGTCGAGCACCGGCGTCGACGCGGTTGGATGCCCCATGAGCAGAAGGACCGATCCCTTGGCCGACATTGCAGGGCCGGCTGCAAGCGCATCGGGGAAGTTGTCTGCGGTGGCAAGGTGGAGCACCGCTGCTGAGGCGTCGACGGGGCCGGCCAGAATGGCATCGGTCACAGCCAGGGCCGTGCTCAGTCGTTCGGGTCCTGCAAGCCGTCGGACCGCAATGCCTTGTGAGGTCAATTGGTCGACGACGTTGTCACTGATGACTGCGGTCCCGCCGATGACGGTGATGTTCTCAAGCGCAGTCAGGTCGTCGATGACGGCCTGCGGCAGTTGGTCTTGGGCCGTCAGGAGGACCGGCGCGCCGGTGTAGGCAGCAAGGGTGCTTCCCATCAGCGCGTCGGGCCATCCTCGTCCTGGATCGCTGCTGAGCGGTGCCAGGACCGCAGCATCCTGCTGTCCCCCTGCCGCACGAACGGCCGCCGCGACCTGTCGGGAGAGATCGACCGGGTCCGTCCCCTGGATCGTTGATGCGGTCGTACCGGTGCTCGACGTCAGCCGGGAGATCGTGGCCACATCGACCGCGCCGACAACGGTTATGTGTTCAGCTTCCAACCGCCAGAGCTCCTCGACCACATCCACCGGCGGCGACCCCTCTGGCGGGACGAGTAGGACCGGCCCGCCCTGCAGGGCCGCAAGCGGTGCGGCAACCAACGCTGCCACGTACTGGTCTGCAGGGGCGACTACCACCTGTTCAGCGGTGTCGTGGCTGGAACGAGACAACGCCACGGCGGTGCCGATACGATCCGGTCCGGCTTCGCGGACGGTGCTGGAGGGCACCTCGGTCGATGTCTGACTGGTGCTGCGGCCTGCCTGCTCGGCTGCGGCCAGCGACGCGTACGGGTTGATCTTGCCCGTCGCTCCCCAGTCGTGATCGTTCCAGATCTCGAAGTGGAGTTGGTCGACGCCGCAGGCGGCATTGCCGGAGGAGCCGTTGTAGCCGATGTGCTCGCCCTTGGCGACCCGGACGCCTGCCAAGGTGCCGCTCGACTGCAACTGCTCGACCAGTCGAGGACTGAAGGCGTTGGCTACACCACCGAGACCGTCGCAGCCGTCCGGTCGTCCCGGCGTGTCGTTGTTCAGGTGGACGTAGAAGTACCCGCGACCGTCGTCGCCAGCGATGGCGAGGTAGTACGACGAGCACGGCTCGTCGGCCGGGCAGTCCTCACCCTTGGCCTTGATGATCTCACCGGCTTCGGCGGCGAAGATCTGATGCATCTGTGGCGCAAGGATGTCCGTTCCTTCGTGGGTCCGACTCTCCCCACGAGGGGCACCCCAGGTGTCGGAGTATGTGGTGACGGGTGTGGCCACCGGGAACCAGATGCCGTCGTCTGTCGTGGCCGCGGGTGGTGGCAACGTCATCGCAAAGAGGGCGGTCAGGACGAGGGTCTGGATCAGTCTCATGATTGCTCCTCAGTTGTGATCGGCACGCCGTCGAACTCAGCCAGCAGGGCTCTGGTCCCCATGACCGCGGCCACGCCGAGCGGGATGACTTGGGCGAGGCTCGCGGCGATCACGGTTCGGGTCAGCCAGCCGGGGAACACACTGGCGGTCTGGGAGGCGCCGAGGACTGAGAAGTACAGCAGCCCTTGGCCGATGAAGATCGTCCCTGCCGAGACCCCCAACGCCGTGAAGGCTCCGTCTCGGGACTGGATCGCCCGCACAGCGCCGAACACCCCGATCGCGATGAATGCGAACGTCTGAACGGCCGAGACGATGCTCTGGCTGAATGGCACCGGCGTGGCGCCAAGATCATCGATCAGGTGAAGGACGTTTGCGGCCGCGATGACCAACGCAATCATGCCGCCAGCCCGAGACAACGCACGCCAGGTGAACGACTCAGGATCAGGCTCACTGCGGCTGAGCGGAATGATGATCGGGATGCTGAGCAGGACCACGGCAGGAATGAGCCACACCAGCGGTGATTGGCCTGGCACCCAGATCAGGTCGCCGGCAACCTCACGCGACGCACCGCCGATCTCGACGGGCACCGTCCACGCGTTGACCGTCTGCACGGTTCCTGGGTTGGCGGCGACGGCCGGTGGATCGGCCTGGGCCATCCAGTGGATCCGGTGGTCATGCCACGCATAGGTCGAGCCCTCGCTGATCTGTTCCCACTCCGGATCCTCCTGCGCACCAACGCCTGCCGGGACAGCTGTCTGGCCGAACCGGTCCTCGTTGAGGTAGGTGGCGGCGCTGTTGCGGTTGCGAAAGACCCCCTCGGGGCCGATGCGCAGGTACGGCTCGCCGGTGTAGCCGGGCACGCGCACCTCGTCATCCGTGTCGTTGCGCAGTTCCAGGTACTCATCACCGTTCAACACCTGCCATTGCAGGCCGTCGACCTCGGGTGTCGCGGTTATCACCGAGGTGAAGTTCGTCGCGTCCGATCCTCGGCCGTGAGCAGCTGCCGGCGAGGCCACGAACGCCATGATCAGCAGTCCAAGAACGCTGACCGTCACCACCCGAGCTGTCATCAGCCCCGTCACATGCCGACTCACTGGATCACCATCGTTGCCGTGGCACGACTGGTCTGACCATCAAGGTCGACATCAACGGTCATCAGATACTGTCCTGCCACAGGGATGCTCTGGTTCAGGGCCGTGTAGTGGCCGGGGCCGGCGAGGAACAGGTCGACGTCGATGTCGTCCGTGCCAGTCAACTCAAGACGTGCGTCATCGACCGGTCGGGGCTGTCCGTTTTCACCCAGGACGTACAGGTGCATCACGTTGGTGCCGGGCCTGGCCGGATCAAGCGTGAGGTTGACGGTCGCCTGATCGGTCAGCTGCATGGTTACGAACTCCACGCGGGCAGCGGCCTCAGCCTCGGCGGGGATGCTCGACGCCAACCCACCTGCAACTCCCAGGGCAAGCGTCATGACCACGAGTTCGGCCGCACCGAACCGTCTGAGGGCGCTCAGCCCCTCAACACTCGTGGAATGGATCGTCGCCGCGCGCAGCCGAGGGATTGCACGACTGCGGTTCACCCACCCGAGTCCGGCGATGATCCCGAACAGAACGGTCTTTGCGATGACAAGCCGACCGTAGGCCGTACTGGTCAGCTGAGCCAACTCTCCGATGTGCAGCAGCGCGGTAACCACTCCACTGGCCAGGACTGCCCAGATGGCAACACCTGCAAGTCGACTGAACCGGACGACGGGTTCGATCCCCAGGGCGGGGTCCTTCCGGCTTGTGTGGATGACACCCACGATGACCGCCAAGCCACCGACCCAGGCGGCCGCGCTCACGACGTGTGTCCAGTCGCTGGCGACGGCGAGTGGGACCGGACTCGTCGTGCCAGCGTGGCCCCAGACGCCGGGCAGAATCGCCGCAGACAGGCCAAGCGCGCTCGTGATCACCGCGCCGCGACGGCCTCGGCCACCCATGGCGAGAGCCGTGATCCCGAGACCAAGTGTGAGCTGAACCAGTACGAACCGGCCAAAACGAGTCGCGGCGAACTGCCCGGCCAGCTCGCTGCTGAGCGCCGCTGGTAGCGGTTCTGCGGCCGCTGTGGACATGCCGAACACGAACACCATCGCCGCAGCGACGCTGAGCGCGCCGCCTCCCCAAGCGGTCAGGCGACGCATCACATGGCGACGATCTGCCGCGCCCTGCCCGTCACCGGTGAACAACCAGAGGTAGCCCACCAGCCCGGCTGCGATCGCGACAAGCGCGAGGTAGTCAAGCACTCGGGAAGCCAACAGACCGACCGCCGTTCCTCGACCGGCGTCCTGCAACTCGATGCCCGGTGACCCCTCGGCCCCCTGTGGCCCCTCCATGGCGGCGGTCGGCGTGGGGTCTGGCGTCGGAACGGCTGCGACAGTGTCCTCCGACGGAGTCGTGCTCGCGGGCGGTGTGAGCTCCGGCTCGGCTTCCGCTGCGTCCTCGACCGGGGCCGACTCAGCTTCCGATGGCTGCATCGAACCGTCCTCCGAGGTCGTCGGTTCTCCCGGTACCGGGGCTTGCTGTGGTGGGTTCAGGATGAAGGTGAATCGCGACTCCACCGGATGCCCGTCCACCCCGATGACCCGGAAGACCACCGTGTAGGTACCCGGGATGGCCACATCCGTCATCGGCACGACGATCTCGGGCCCATCGATCTGTGCTGCTCGCGCGTCCACGCGAACACCGCCCGGATCGAAGACCTGAACGTTGGAGAAGGACGCCTCAACCGGCTCGCTGTACGTCAAGACCACCCGCTGTGGCGCACTCGCGACGGTCTCTCCGCCGCTCGGATCGGTTGCCACCAGTTGCGCGTGTGCGGCCGCTGGGGTGGCCGACATCGCGAGCAGTACCGAGGACGCAAAGACTGTCAAGACCGATACGGCAACGCATCGGAGGAAGAACTGCACAGGAATCAAGACCCATCTCGGCTCGCTGGCCGACGGAGAACACGACCTCACGCATCCACCACCCAGACGGCAGCGAGTGCGTTTCAAGCGGTCGTTGGGGGTCCCCTCCCGAGAACCGAAGCCACCCAGAAACGGGAGTGCCACACCGGTAGGACTTCGACCTGACCACGCGGGATGACCGCCGCGGCGGGCTCCAGGCCAGCACGCGGCCACCACTGGATGAGCGCAAGACTCACCGAGGCGATCGCGGCAGTCGCGCCACTCGCGAGAAGCACACCCAGCGGCGCCAGCGCCAGCCACGGGTCATGCAACAGGTGCGAGCCGAAGCCGTCAACCATGGCCGTCTCGGCGACGAGATACCCCACGACGCCGACAGTGCGGCCGATCACGAGTGACGGGCTACCCAGCCGTGACCGTGCAGACGTCTCTTGACACGCGCGGACAACGACAACGACCAGCGCAACCACCGCGACCGGCAGATGCACCTGGTGGACGCCAACGGCAGCTGCGCCGCTCAGGCCATGGGCCAGCATTCCAATCACCGCGTGGCATAGCGCCACCGCGGCGACCTCAGCAAGAGCACGCTGCCAGATCGACATCACCCTGGAGGCTAACGCGGCCCACCCGCATGACACATGTCTGTTCGGCGACCCGAGCGGTCACGAGACTGCTGTCTTGGTGCCGCTCGCTCGGGCGGACGTGATCGACTAGTCGGACTCTGTCGCGAAGTCGGGCACCGGTCGGCTGGCTGCGTCCTCACCGGTGGTCGCCGCGCCGTTGGTGGCGATGTCGTCGATGAGCCACTGCATCTCCGCGATCTCGCGGCGTTGGGCTTGGATGATCTCGGTGGCGAGCTCTTGGACGCGGACGTCTTGGATGCCGGCTCGTTCGCTGGTGAGGATGGCGATGGAGTGGTGGGGGATCATCGCCTTCATCCAGTTGGTGTCGTTGATGGTGATCTGACTTCTGACGAGGAACAGTGATGCGGTGAACACGGCGATGGCTGCGATGACGATGGTCACGTTGACTGTGGTGCTGTTGTAGGAGCGCCACATGAAGCCGAGCATGATGACGGCCATCGTTGCGCCCATGAGCAGAGCCATCCAGGCCCTCGTCTCAGACCACTCCACGTGGGAGGCCTGGTAGGTGTTCAGATACATGAGGCCGAGCATGACGACGGTGGATGTGGCGATCATCGCTGCGAACCGGCCGTAGGACATGCCGCTGTTGCTGCTGTGGTCGGACTCGGTCGGGTGCTGTTGGGGTTGCAAGGTACTCATACTGTGGGGTAGTACCCCAAAGACCGCGCTGTTGTAACCGCGAATCTCGATCTGGGGTGTTCTGGTTTGAACCGTCGGAGCGAAAGGGTGGCCTGATGAGCGGGTCTCTTCCTACCAAGGGCGAGGTGGTCCCGTCCCGAGAGGGCGTGGTGGGCGCTGTTGTGCCGGCCGTGGCCGGGGTGGTGGTCGGGGCGGTGCTGAGTGGTGTGTATCGGGCGTTGCCATCACGTGTTGGCCGTTTGGCGTTGGTGCAGCTCGGGAGTGCGTTGGGGGCCATCGGGGCGGGCGCGGCCATCCGGTCTGGTCAGCCGCGTCCGGCCGTCGTTGAGAGCACGGCCGCGATCGGGTACGCCGGGGTTGTTCATGCGGCGGCGCATATGGCGCCTGCCGTGTTGCCGCTGGTGATCGCCGGTCATGGCGTCTGGGATCTGGCGCAGCTGGGTCGGCCAGACGCCGTGCCACCGGCGTGGTGGTATCCCGCATTCTGTGCGGGGGTAGATCTGACCTTGGGTGTGCTGCTGACGGTGGTCGGGCGGGAGCGGACACGGTGAGTGATCGGACACGTGAGATGACGAAGGATGAAATGGCCGACCAGGGCGAGGGTCAGCACGACGACCACGGCGGGCACGGAGACGGCGGGCACGATGACCACGCGGCCATGTTTCGTGATCGGCTGTGGCTCTCGCTCGTGCTCAGCGTACCGATCCTCGTCTTCGCTGAGGGGGTCCAGGAGCTGTTGGGGTTCACGGCGCCCAACTTCCCCGGCTCGATGTGGGTGGCGCCGGTGCTCGGGACGGTGGTGTACCTCTATGGAGGATGGCCGTTCCTGACGGGTGGGGTGGGGGAGGCCAGGAGTCGGCAACCGGGCATGATGCTGCTGATCGCGATGGCGATCACGGTGGCCTACGTGGCATCGATGGCCAACGCGTTGGGCGTGTTCTCTCGGGCGATCTGGTGGGAGCTTGCACTGCTGATCGACGTGATGCTGCTGGGACACTGGGTGGAGATGCGTGCGGTCGGTCAAGCCCGCGGGGCGCTGGAGGCGTTGGCCGAGCTGCTGCCCGACGACGCCGAGCGGGTGTCGGAGGACGGCAGCGTCGAGACCGTCCCGGTAAGCGAGCTGTCAGAGGGGGATGTCGTGCTGGTGCGCCCCGGTGCGCGGGTGCCGGCTGATGGGATGGTGGTCGATGGCTCGGCTGATGTGGATGAGTCGATGATCACCGGCGAGTCGACGCCGGTCCCCCGGACCGAGGGGGAGCGGGTCGTGGCGGGCAGTGTGGTGGCTGACTCCTCGATCCGGGTCGAGGTGGATGCGATCGGGGAGGACACGACCCTGGCGGGCATCCAACGCATGGTCGCTGAGGCGCAGGAGTCGAAGTCGCGAACGCAGGTGCTGGCTGATCGGGCCGCGGCCTTGCTGTTCTACGTGGCCGTCGCTGCCGCGGCCATCACGGCTGTGGTGTGGCTGGCCGTGGGCGCGCCCACCGACGCGGTGGACCGGACGGTGGCGGTGCTGGTGATCGCGTGCCCGCACGCGCTGGGTCTGGCCATCCCGCTGGTGACCGCAATCTCAACCTCGAAGTCGGCCAGCCACGGGATCCTGGTGAAGGACCGCGGTGCCCTGGAGCGCATCCGTCTGGTCGATGCGGTGCTGTTCGACAAGACCGGAACGTTGACGCGAGGTGAGCATGTCGTCACCGATGTGGCAACGGTCGAGGGCGTCACTCGCGAGGAGCTGCTGTCTCTGGTCGGAGCCGTGGAGGCCGATTCAGAGCACCCGCTGGCCCGCGCGATCCACACCCTGGCCAGAGACGAAGTGGGGGAGCTGCCCACAGCGGAGGGCTTTGAGTCGATGACCGGACGTGGCGTGCAGGCGACCGTGGATGGTCGCGAGGTCTCCGTCGGTGGTCCCGCCCTGCTCCGGGAACTGGCCGTCCAGGCCCCCGACTCCCTGCAGTCGACCACGGATAGGTGGGCCGAGCGTGGTGCGGCGGTCCTGCACGCCATCGCGGACGGTGAGGTGATCGGTGCGATCGAGCTCGAGGACGAGATCCGCGACGTCTCCGCCGAGGCGGTGAAGGAGCTGCACGACCGAGACATCCAGGTCGTGATGATCACCGGGGATGCCCAGCAGGTGGCCGACGCCGTCGCCGCGGATCTGGACATCGACGAGGTCTTCGCCGAGGTGCTGCCCGAGGACAAGGACGCCAAGGTCGCAGAGCTGCAGGACCGCGGGATGACGGTGGCCATGGTGGGCGACGGCGTCAACGACGCCCCGGCACTGGCACGCGCTGACGTCGGTGTTGCCATCGGCGCTGGCACCGATGTGGCCATCGAGTCTGCCGGGCTGGTGCTGGCCTCCGATGATCCCCGTGGGATCGTGGCCATCCACGACCTGAGCGAGGCGACGTATCGCAAGATGGTGCAGAACCTGTGGTGGGCCGCCGGGTACAACATCGCGGCCATCCCGCTGGCCGGCGGGCTGCTGGCACCCATCGGGTTCGTGCTCCCCATCGCCGTGGGAGCCGCGTTGATGAGCCTGTCAACGGTCATCGTGGCGCTCAACGCACAGCTGCTCCGCCGCGTCGACCTGGACCACGCCTGAACCCGTCCGCGTGCCAAGCCAGGCTGCGGTCGGTGTGCCTGATGTTGCTTGCGATGGTCGCCTCGGGGTGCACGGCGTCACCTATCCATGCTTGGTCGATGACGGCGCGGTGATGGCCGCACAGTTCGCTGGGATCGCCCCGCAGGGCTTGCCCTCAACGGTCCTGATCGATGCTGATCAACGGGTAGGTGTCGCCCTGCTTGGGGCGGTCAACACCGCCCAACTGCTGCCCTACCTGGACACGCTGCTCACCGAGGGCACCACAACCGACGACGTCAACTGAACCGACGCGGCGTCGTGGTTCATCGGGTCAGGTGTTGTCGCATCTGCTGGACCTCACGTGTCTGCATCTCGACCATCGACTCGCTGAGTTCGATCATGGTCGAGGACTGACCTTGCGCCGCGGCCTGGCGAGCCATGCCGGTACCGTGCTCATGGTGGAGGATCATCTGTTCCAAGAACGCCGTCTCCACCTCCGTCGCCGTCGCCTCGCGGATCGCTGCGGGGTCAAACGCCATCCCCGCTGTCTCCTGGACGGTCTGCTCCTGCCGTGCTGCGAGCCACTGGTTCATCGTGGCGTTCTCTGCACGTTGCGCCTCGTCGATGGCCGCGGCGATCTCCCGTATCTCGGGGTCGACCCCGTCGGTCTCCAGGAGCACCTGTGCCATCGCGATCGCGTCAGCGTGGTGAGGGATCATCATCTGCGCAAAGCCCACATCGACCTGGTTGTACGCAGACAACGCCTCTGTTGCATACGGGGAAGGGTCGGCGACGGTCTGGGGTGTCGAGCAGCCGGCGATCAGCACCAGCCAAAGGCAGGACATGGCGACGCGACGAGCGGGTCGGGTGAATCGGATCTCCATCCTAGTAGGGTACTGCGGGGGAGTACATACGGCCTATCCGCCCGATGTCCGTTCGCACGATGGGTAAGGAGACCACGATGACTACCGGTGACGTGTGCGTACCCCCGTCCGGCTGATCCTCGGCGGGTTGGGCCTGACCGCGATGTGGCAGCTCATCCACCGCCTGTCGGCGTCGGTCCGCAGCTGGGAGCCAGCTGACCGTGACCCGGTGTTGGGCGGTCCGTTGGCAGCCAGCGCCACACCCTTGGACGCCGACGGGCCCCTCGTGGTGCTGCTGCACGGCATCACCGCGTCGGGGGGCAGCTTCGGCGCTGCCTACGACGACCTCTCCGTCCCTGTCGTGGTGCCTGATCTACTCGGTTTTGGCGGGTCGATGTTCGTGCAGCGTGCCGACTACACCGCAAAGGAGCACGTCCAGGCGGTCATCGACACACTCCGCGGACTGGGTGTGGCAGAGCGGCCACTGTTGTTGGTCGGTCACTCCATGGGGGCCGTCCTGGCGCTGAAGGTGGCGGCCGTCCTTGCCAACCCCGTGGGGGTCGTGGCCATGTCAGCGCCGCTGTATGACTCAGAGGAGGAGGGCCTGGCCTACATCGGCGAGGCCGACCCGCTGGCCCGTCTGATCGCAACAGGTGTCGTCGCAGAGCGTCTGTGTCGATGGATGTGTGAGCACCGAGCCCTGGCTCGCACGATTTGGCCGCTGCTGGCTCCCAAGTGGCCCCGAGCAATCGCGGCCGACGGTGTCCTCCATACCTGGCCGGCCTACCGGGGTAGTCTGCAATCCTTGGTGCTGGACAGCCGCTACGCAGACGCGCTGGCCACGCTGGCGGCCCGGGCTGTCCCGGTCGTGTTGGTCAACGGGGACCAGGACGGGGTGCCGGTGCCCGGTCGAACCGATGCACTGACTGGCCTGTCCCCGGTGGTTGGTTCCGAGGTCGTCTCGGGAGCCGACCACGGCCTGCCCGTCTCACACCCTCACGCCTGCGTCGCCATCATCGAGCGGGCCCTGCAGCGGCTGCCCGACCAGAGTTAGTTGGCGCGGATGAGTCGGCTGATCGCAGCCGTGGCCTCCGCGACCAACTCCTCCACCTCCGCTGGGTCGTCCCTGGTGACCGCGCCGGTGACACAGTGACCCAGGTGGTCATTGAGCAGGCCGATCGCCACCTTCTGCAGTGCCCCGTCTATCGCGGCGATCTGCTGAAGAATGTCAATGCAGTAGATGTCCTCGTCCACCATCCGCTGCAACCCGCGGACCTGGCCCTCGATACGTGACAGCCGCCCTTTGTACTCCTGCTTGTTCTCGGTATAGCCATACATCAGGCATCGTCCACATCACGTCACGGCCAACAGCGTCTCCCCCGAGTCTACCGACCCGCCCGACGAGCAGGTGCGGGTGAGGGGATGTCAGGTCCGTGGAGGATACTGGCGGGGGGTACCACACGGTCCTACACTCCTGCGGGTGAACGGCGGGATCGTGGTCATCGTCACCGCAGCACTCGTCGTGCTGCAGGGACTTGGCCTGCTGGTCAATCATGACCACCCGCCGGACCTCGCGGGCCACCAGCACCAGTACGTCGGCCATGGCGATGACCATGTCGGGCACGCTGGTGACGCTACTGCGTCTGGCGAGCACGGTGACGCGAGCGAATCCCTGCCCAACCAACGCGCCAGTATCACCACGGTGCTGGCGCTGGCTGCCGTTGTGGCCTATGGGGCGGTGGAGCGTCCCTTTCACGCGACGCGACCGTTTGGCGGGGGCGGCGTAGGCCAGCGGTCACGCTCACCCGGCGGAACCACCATCCTCCGCGTCTAGATCTGGCGGGCGCCCCCGCTCTGCCGCATGGCGGAGCGGCTGTGTGATGCGCCCGACCTCGAACGCCAGATCTGCAACTGCGCCAGGAGGCTTCCTACCGTGACCCGACATCTTCCCGCCCTGCCCATTCCCATCCTGCTGACCCTGGTGGTGATCGCCACCACCGGTCTGATGGCGGCCAGCCCAGCTGCGGCACACTCCGCGCTTGAGTCCGCAGATCCCATGCCCGATTCAACCGTCACCGGCGTGGTGGATCGTCTCGAACTCCGGTTTGGCCAGCCCGTCGACGTCTTGGCCGACAGCGTCGCCCTCACGTCAGCCGACGGGCTCATCGCGTCGCAACCGACACCACAGTTGCAGCCCGACGGCGTCACCGTGCTGGCCGATCTCGCAGACCCGCTGTCGGCCGGCCAGTACTCCGTCCAGTGGCGAGTCATCGGCAACGACGGTCACCCCATCGAAGGTGCCTACGCCATCACCGTTGGCCTACCCGCCGAACCCGACTCCACGCAACCTTCAGGTTCCGAGGAGCCGACTGCAGCGGCAGTGCCCGCAGCAGCAGTGGCCGACACCAGCCCCGCTCCGCCAACCGACCAACCCAACGAGCTGGCCGCCATCGCCTCCCCTACGTCTGTCGACCTGGGCGTACCCATCAATGATCAACAGGCTGAGACGACCAGGCAATCCGGTGCCGAGACCGTCCAGGACATCGGCCGCTGGGCGGTCTTCGTCGGCACGTTGGCCGTTGTCGGCGTGCTCATCTTCGGCCTGGCAGTCCACCCCGACGGGCTGGCAGACCGGCACGTGCTGAGCCGCCTGGTCATCGTGACCAGCGGACTGACCGCCACCGCCACGACGATCCAGTTCGCCGCCCATGTCGCGGTCATCGCCGGCACCGGCGCCGCGGGGGTCCTCAGCGGTGATGCCTGGGGGATCGTGATCGGCAGCGGCATCTTCTGGGCCACACTCCTCCGCGCCGGCTCTGCCATGCTCATCGGCGGCATCGCCCAACACGAACGGTGGATGGACCGGACCACCCACAAGATCGCGGTGGGGCTTGGTGCCGTGGCACTCATCGGATCGTTTCAGTTCACGGGGCACACCGCCACCAGCACTCCGACGCTGATCGTTCGAGTGGCCGACGCGATCCACATCACGGGAGGAGCTGTCTGGACCGGTGGGGTCCTGGCCCTCGCCGCTGTGATGGCTGCCCGCCGCCGACGCCACAGCCCAACCGCCCCGGTCGTCAGCCGATTCTCCGTCGCAGCAACCGTGGCCGTGGCCACCGTTGCACTCGCCGGCGTCGCCCTTGCCGTCGTGGAGCTCGACAGCATCAGCTCGCTGTTCACCACAGGCTACGGCCAGCTGCTGCTCGGCAAGGTCGCCCTGGTCGGCATGCTCGGCGCCATCGGTGCACACAACCACCGCCAACTGGTTCCAGCCATCATCGCAGGACACACGGAGGCACAAACACGCATGCAGCGCACCGTCGGCATCGAGTTGGTCCTGTTCGTGGCCGTTCTTGCCCTGACCGCCGTGCTCGTTCGGCTCTCCCCATGACCCGACAAGCCTCGAACTATGTACTCTGGGGGAGTATGCGCCGACTGCTGGTACTGCTGGCCACAACGGTGGCTCTGACGGCCTGCGCCACCGAAACGCCTCCGGCCGCCAATCCGGTCCTTGACGGCAGCGGCGACGTCGCAGCCGGAGCAGAGCTGTTCACCGCGCACTGCGCGCAGTGTCACGGCCCCGACGCCGGCGGCTCCGACAACGGACCGTCATTCCTGAGCGACATCTACATCCCCTCCCATCACGCCGACGGCGCCTTCCTCCTCGCCGTCCGAAACGGCGTCCAGCCACACCACTGGGACTTCGGGCCGATGCCCCCACAGCCCGGACTGTCCGACCAGGACGTCGCCGACATCGTCGCCTGGGTCCGCCAACAACAGCGAACCGCTGGCCTGATCGAGCAGTGAAATGGAAAACCAGAATGGTGCTCGCTGTGCTGTTGTCGGCCACAGCCACTGGCTGTGCACCGCCCAACGCGCCCACCGACACGCTCACCATGACCGACTTCGCCTACGACCCCCAACCAGTCGTCATCCCAGCCGACACCCCTGGCTACCCCCTCCAACTCATCAATGACGGCACCGCACCCCACGACTTCAGCGTTGAAGGACTCCCCAACGACATCCGCATCCACCTCGCCATACTCCCAGGCGACCAAACCCCCTACCCACTCCCCGCCATCCCACCCGGCGAGTACACCCTCTACTGCGGCGTCGTCGGCCATCGAGAAGCCGGCATGGAAACCCTCCTCGTCGCTCGATGAACAGGTTCTGGACCTCACCGGTGTTGACGATCACCGGGATGCTCAACCGCGTCGTCCACAACAACTTGTCGCAGACCACAGCGCGTCATGCCCAGCACCAAGCTCTTCAACAATCTCTCGGCGCGACACTCACTTCTCCAAGGGGTATACGCACCCAACGCAGGGCCACTACTCCGCCGAACGTCATCACGTCCGCGGGCGGTTCCTCGCCCTGGATCCGACCCGGGCATGCCAGGTGGCTGAACCAGCGTTCTCGGAGGTGACACGCCACTCAAGTGCTCGGCGGAGATGCCGATGAGCCCAGCGTGGCACATCTTCAACGCCGCCCATGGCGACACGTACTGACGACAACGCTCGTCTTCGGCGTCCTGGCGCTTCCTACCCCCGGCGTCGCCCAGCAGGCCCAGCCTGCGGTCGGGGACGAGGGCGTCGAGCAAGTGGCTCCTGCGGATCTGACCGCTGAGGAACTCGGCCGGATCGGGCAGGCCGAGGCGCTTCTCGAGCAGTCGATGGCCCAACGGGAAGCGATCACCCAGCGACTCGACGATCTAGCCCGCGACTTCGAGTCTGCGCGAGCTCACTCCGAACGCTTGTCAGGCGAACTTGCGGGTGCCGACGGCCTCATCGAGCAGGCAGAATCCGAAGCGCAAGCCGCGGTCCGTGCTCAGGCGGACCAAATTCGTTCCGCCTACATGCAGCCGGGCCTGGACCTTGCACGGGTCTCTGGCGCATTCCTGCTGGCACCCGATGCCAGCAGCGCACTCCACTCCAGTGCGGTCATGCAACGCGTCGCAGCCAACCGCGGAGGCATTGCCGAGGCGCTGGTTCGCCAAGGTCAACAGGTCGTGACTGACGTGAGCACTGCTCGTGGGATCGCCAACGGGACTGCTGCTGCCATGGCCGATCTCGAGAATCTATCCGACACGTTCAACGAGGCGCTCGACACGGCGACCAACGAGGTCGCGCAAGCTGAGAGCCTCCTCGCTGCAGCCCAGGCGGATGCACAAGCCGCAGCCGAAGCCCGGGTGGCTGCGGCCGATGCTGCGACCGCATCCGCACAGCTCGCGGCCTCGGACGGCGTCGGCAGTTCGGCACTCATCGGTGTGACCGGAACCTCACCCGTTCGACAGGCGACTGTCAACGGCGGCACGCAGGCCATGACATGTCCGCTGGGTCAACCAAACGGCTTCATCGACTCCTGGGGCTTCCCCCGTTCCGGCGGCCGCAGTCATCAAGGGGCAGACATGTTCGCGGCTCGTGGCGTGCCGCAGTACGCAATCGCAGACGGCGTCGTGGGACGGGTCAGCAACGGGGGTCTTGGTGGTGTGGCCCTGCGAATCATCGACGATCTCGGAAACCGCTACTACTACGCCCACCTGTCGGCCGCATACGTGTCAGAGGGACAGCGCATATCAGTCGGGCAGTTGGTGGGCGCCACCGGCAACAGCGGCAACGCTCGTTCCACACCACCTCATCTGCACTTCCAGTTCCACCCTGGCGGCGGCAGTCCAGTGAATCCGTTCCCCTTGGTCTCGGGGCTCTGTCGGTAGGCTGCGGTGCCGGATGAGCAATTCAGAGTCCCTTCGGGCACCGCGTTCGACCAAGTCGTCGCTGACCACTAACGCGACGACCTCCCCGCCCTGATCACCGCGCATCTTCGCGTGGTTTGGGAAGAGGGGGACAGCATGTCCATCGGGCAGTTGCGATCTGGGTGGGCCTGCCGGTCCCTCGGGTCAAGAGCACAGTTCCTCGTGTTCTGACGCGGTGGTGTTGTACCGACGCTCGTCCTCAACCGGCTGCGTGCACACCTGACAGGGTGCTTGAAACTTCGGAGTCTCAGAGGCCTGACGGCTGCCCTTGACGTTCAACCTCGGCAGCAGGTCTACCCGTCAGAGAGGGGCGGCGCACACACCCACTACAATCCTGTAGTATTTGCACCAATGCCCCACAACCCCACTCGATGGGCCCGTCCAGTAGCCGCAGTTTGTGGCCTCATCGTGCTCGCGGCTGGCTGCTCTAGGGATTTCGACGGCAGCCCCAGCAGTGCGATCCCCGGGCCTGATCCGGGACGCGAGTTGCCCGCCGACGCGCTGCAGCCGTTCGGGCCGGTCGCGGAAGCTCAGGACGCGCTGTGGGATCTGGCCTACCCGATCGCCATCGGGGTGTTCGTCCTCGTCTTCGCCGGTCTGGCCTACATCCTGGTCCGATTCCGGGACAAGGGGCAGGAGGAGCTGCCGGTCCAGACACACGGCAACACCCGCCTGGAGATCGTCTGGACCATCATCCCGGCGCTGATCCTGGTCGTGATCGCCATCCCGACCGTGCAGACCATCTTCGACCTGGCCCGCGAGCCCGACCCTGACTCGCTGATCATCGACGTTGTCGGCAAGCAGTACTGGTGGGAGTTCCGCTACGAGGAGGCCGGCATCTGGACGGCGTCGGAGCTGCACATCCCGACCGGGCGGGACATCTACATCCGCCTCGACGGCTCCGAGCCGGGCAACACCACCGTGTACGGGCAGCCACCCGTGATGCACTCTTTCTGGGTCCCCTCGCTAGCCGGCAAGCGAGACTACGTGCCCGGCGCCATCCGTGAGATGCGCATCCAGGCCGACGAGCCCGGCGTGTACCCGGGCAACTGTGCGGAGTTCTGCGGTTTGTCGCACGCCAACATGCGCTTCACCGTGATCGCCCACTCCCCTGAGGACTACGAGGCCTGGGTGGCTTCGCAGCAGGAGCCGGCACTGCTGGCACAGGACGAGCTGGTCCAGCAGGGTCAGGAGCTGTTCGTGAGCGGGGCCTGCATCGGGTGTCACAACATCACGGGTCATCCTGACGTGGATCCTGATGCACCCTCGCGTGTCGGGCCGGACCTGACCCACTTCGCGGCCCGCGAGGCATTCGCCGGGTACATCTTCGATTCGCCGTTCGGCGAGCAGGTCGAAGACCCCGACCAGGCCATGGAGAACCTCCGTGCGTGGATCCGCAACTCCTCCGCCATCAAGCCGGGCTCCCACATGCCCGCCACCCAAGTCGACGGTGCCCCGGTCGACGGAGAACAGCTCGACGCCATCATCGCCTACCTCGCAACGCTGGAGTAGCTCGTGACCGCCATCGCAGAGAACCCCTCCACCGGGACGCTTCCGCGCCGCCGCGGGATCTTCCCGCGGCCCACCAAGACCACCGGTGCCCTGTCGTGGTTGACCACGGTCGACCACAAGAAGATCGGCATCATGTACGGGATCGGGGCGCTGATCTTCTTCGTCGTCGGTGGGCTGGAAGCCCTGCTCATCCGGGCCCAGCTGGCCACACCCAACGGTGAGGTCCTCTCCGCGGACCTGTACAACCAGGTCTTCACCATGCACGGCCTGACCATGATCTTCTTCGTCGTCATGCCGCTGGGCGCCGCGTTCATCAACTACCTGCTGCCGCTACAACTGGGCGCACGAGACGTCGCCTTCCCCCGCATCAACGCGGTCAGCCTGTGGATCTGGGTCGTCGCCGGCCTGTTCGTCTACAGCAGCTTCTTCTTCGAGGGCGCGCCCAACGGCTCGTGGGTGTCCTACTTCCCGCAGGCCCTCGTCGGCCCTGACCCGGCCGGCAACCTGGCGTCTGACGCGGTCGCCATCCAGCAGTCACGGATGCTCTTCTACTCCATGGGTCTGCAGATCGCCGGTGTGGCCTCACTGGCCAGTGCGGTCAACTTCGTTACGACCGTGCTCAACATGCGCGCACCCGGCATGACGCTGATGCGGATGCCCGTGTTCAGCTGGATGAGCTTCGTCACCGCGTTCCTGCTGCTCTTCGCCATGCCAGTCATCGGCATCGCCCTGTGGCAGATGATGTTCCAGATCCGCTTCGCCGGTCCCTTCTTCGATCCGCTGAACGGCGGAGACCCCGTCCTGTGGGAGCACATGTTCTGGCTCTTCGGACATCCCGAGGTCTACATCATGATCCTGCCGGCCTTCGGGATCGTCTCCGAGATCCTGCCGGTGTTCAGCCGCAAGCCGCTGTTCGGATACTCAGCGATCGTGTTCAGCGGGATCGCCATCGGCTTCCTGGGCTGGGGAGTGTGGGCCCACCACATGTTCACCGCAGGACTCGGTCCGGTCGCGGACTCCGCCTTCGGAATCGCCACGATGCTGATCGCTGTTCCGACGGGGATCAAGATCTTCAACTGGCTCGGAACGATGTGGGGTGGACAGATCAGATTCACCACCCCGATGCTGTTCGCCATCGGGCTGGTGTCGATGTTCACCATCGGTGGTCTGTCCGGCGTGACGCACTCGCTGGTGCCGCACGACACGCAGCAGCACGACACCTACTACGTCGTCGCCCACTTCCACTACGTCCTGTTCGGCGGCGCCCTGTTCGGGCTGTTCGGCGGCATCTACTTCTGGTTCCCCAAGGCCTTCGGGCGCCTCCTGAACGAACGGATCGGCAAGCTCCACTTCTGGTCGATGCTGATCGGGTTCAACCTGACCTTCGCCCCGATGCACCTCCTCGGCCTCAACGGCATGCCGCGGCGCTACTACACCTACGCCGACGGCATGGGCTGGAACTTCTGGAACGCCGTCGTATCAATCGGCTCGTTGGTGATCGCGCTTTCCTTCGCGATCTTCGTCATCAACATCATCGTCAGCCGGAACAACCCGCCGGCCGGCGCCGACCCCTGGGACGCCAGGAGCGTGGAATGGCTCACCTCCTCCCCGCCGCCCGTCCACAACTTCGACGACATCCCCGTCATCAGTGACAACGACGAGCTGTGGTACCGCAAGTACGCCAGCACCAGTGACGAGGACGCGCCGGTCAGAGTTGCGGCCGGAGGGTCCGACGACGAGAACCCGGGTGGCCCGTACGGCGACAGGGTCAGCGGCAAGACCGCGAAGGAACTGGGCATCCACATGCCGGACCCCTCCTGGTTCCCGCTGCTGCTCTCACTCGGCCTACCCATCGCCGCCTACGGCGTGTTCTTCGAGGATCGCATCACGATGACGGCGTTCTTCGCCGTCGGTGGGATCCTCACCTTCGGCTCGATGCTCGGATGGGCGCTGGAGCCCTCCGCTGAGGAGGACCACTGATGAGCACCGTCGACGCTGCTGAACACGGCGCGGCCGACCACGGGCACGCCACCAACCTGGGGATGTCCAACGAGAAGTTGGGCATGTGGACCTTCATCGGGTCGGAGTGCCTGTTCTTCGGCGCGATGATCGCGACCTACCTGCTGTACCTGAACCGGACCAACGGCGGGCTGACCGCCTTCGACGTCTTCGACATCCCCTTCACGTCAGCGTCGACGTTCATCCTGCTGATGTCCTCCCTCGGGATGGTCCTGGCACTGGACGCCCTGCACAAGCGCGACATGCGCGGCTTCCAGACCTGGACGCTGGCGACGGCTGTCATGGGAATGGTGTTCCTGGCGGGTCAGAAGTATGAGTTCGCCTTCTTCGTCGAAGAGGGCTTCAAGCTCGAGACCAGCCCGTTCAGCGTGTCCTTCTTCATGCTCACCGGCTTCCACGGCATCCACGTCACCGTCGGCGTCGTCATGCTGGTCATCCTCTGGGCCCTGTCGCTGCGCGGCGGCATCACCGCCGACAAGCACACCGAGACCGTGGAGCTGGTCGGCCTGTACTGGCACTTCGTCGACATCGTCTGGATCGTCATCTTCACCGTCATCTACCTGATCCCGGTCGGATGACGGAATTTCCACCCGTTGCCGGCCAAGTCCCCCCTTGGGCGCTGATTGCTCCAGTGTGATCGCAGAATGCGGTGCCACCGGCCCCCCCCGGGCCGAGGCCGGCCACCACGGCCTCGTGGTGTTCTGGGCGGGACCATCATCTTGTCCTCGCGAACGTGCGGACTGGAGTCTGCTGCCCTCCTGCAAGATGGCCAGATCACATCCGCGATCGGCCTGTCAGTTGGGCTCCCGCTAGATCCAGGGACCGTCGGAGCACCTACCGGGTGTACCAGTTCGCCGGCCCGAACGGAGCAGCACGGATGGCCATCGTCGTTCCACCGCTCAAAGACGAACTGCACTGGCTCACGAGCGCAGACCCCGTCTCCCCGGATGTAGGTCAACTTGCTGACGAGATTGTCCGCCGATTGAACAAGCACATCGCTTCGACGCGCCTCCTAACCCTGCCCGAGGTAGCCGACATGCTGCGATGCTCACAGAAGAGCGTCCGGCGAATGGTGAGAGATGGGCGTCTCAGCGCGTTCAAGGTTGCTGAGCGGATTCTCTTCAAGCCAGACGAGGTTGGGGCCCTAGTCTCACGGTCGAGGGTGACCTACATCAATTGACACCACCGAGTCCTACGTCAGGAGTGCAGCGAGGCGGTCGGCGTGCTTGTCCTCATCGAGCAGATGGGCATAGATGTCCGAAGTCGTCGAGACCTTCTCGTGACCGAGCCACCTGGCAACGTCGACCATCGTCGCGCCATTCGCCAGAAGACGGGATGCGCACGTGTGCCGCAGGTCATACGGCTGGATCCTCGGTTGGCCAATGGCCTTCTTCGCCGGATTCCAGACATTGTTTCGCCAAGCGGTCAAGCCGAAGGATTGGTCCGGCGTCCTGCGATCCGGGAACAGCCACTGGTCAGCTGACCGCCCCTCCGAGTACGCCTGCAACACGTCCATGAGCGGCTCTGCTAGCCCGATGACTCTGGTCCGCTCGTGGTCATCGTGCCCCTTGGCCGTCTGGACTGTGACCCGGCGCCTTTCGAGGTCCAGGTCACCGACCCGGAGCGCCAAGGCTTCGACAGGACGACAGCCCGTGTAGGCGAGCCACATGACGAACACGCGGTCTCGTTCGAAGCGCAACTGGTCGATGAGCTGGCGAATGACGACGTCGGGTATCGGCTTCGCCTTGCGGCGTGGCGCCGGCGACGGCACCTCGGCTATCGCCGTGCATGGATTGAATGTGAGCCGCCGCTGGGTGATCGCCAGCTTGAAGGTTCCATCGATGATCTGATAGCACTTGCGCCGGTATGCGGAGGACCGACCGGCATGCTTCATTTGCCGCAGGACGTCTTCTATATCTGCGGCGCTGATAGCCCCCAGCGGCAGGTCGGCGAACGGTCGTCCGTCCGTCGCGGGACGCACCTCCCCATCGTCATACGGGAGACCGATCCACTTCCGAGAGATGCTCAAGAGCGTCTGCTCGTAGTCAGCCCTCCGTGTCTTCGTGTCGAGCCACGTCCTCAGCGCCTCTACGAACCGCCTATTGCTCTCGACTGGAGACACGTACTGTCCGGTGGCGACGTCAACTTCGACACTGGCTCGAAATGCCGCTGCTTCGCGGTGTGACCCGAAGGCCTTCGAGCGATTGGTCCCATCCTTGGGGTCCCGATAGCGGACTTCGAACGAACTTCCGCGCTTGTGGATGCTGGCCACCACGCCTCCTCAACAACCCGGTCGGAGGCCACAGTCTAGCTCTTCCGTTCGCATCTGTTCGCACTTCGTTCAGCGGGTGGGACGATCCATTGTTCGATAAACAATTGTGAGCTGCAGTTTCGTGTGGAGCGGGTGAGGGGAATCGAACCCCCGTATCCAGCTTGGGAAGCTGGTGTTCTACCATTGAACTACACCCGCGGGGGACACGGGATCATACCGGCGCTGGCCGGCGGGGTCAGCCCTGCGTCGCCGGGAGCACCGGTGGGCGGGACTGGATCAGCTGCACGATCGCCGGGTCGGGCAGCGCCGCCTCACCGCCAACCACGACGATCGATCCGGGACGGTCCGCCACCGACTCCGCCACCGCCGTCGGAACCCGCTGGAGGCCCGACAGGACCAGGGGCGCCCGGCCGGCCGCCATCGTGGTCGCCGACAGCGCATCGGCGAACGAACTGCCCTCCACCACCACGGCGGCGATGCGGGACCCCGTGTCCGGGAACACCTCGGCCACGGCCGCCGAGGTCTCGAACCGGTTCTCGCCGGCGATCCGCTCCAGCGTCGCCTGGCCGGCCGCGCGACTGGCGTCCTGTGCCGTCCGCGACGACACCGCACTACTGCCACCGACAACGACGAGCGAGTCAGGCCGGACCTCGCCCAGGTACACGGCCGCCGACTCCGGCACCGACTCACCCATCAGCAGCACGGGCTGCTTGGCCGTGGCCGCCACCGCTCCCGCCGACAGGGCGTCGGGGAAGTCCAGACCCGTCGTGATCCACACGGTGCCCGGGTCGGTGAAGAACAGATCGGCCACCCGGGCGGCCGTGTCGAAGCGCGTCGGCCCGAACACCCGACCGACGTCCGCACCCGATGCATCCCGGATCGCCCGGAACGTGGGACTGCTCACGGCGTTCGGCCCACCGATGATGACGACCTGCTCGGGCTGCAAGCGGGCGAGCTCTGCCGCCGTCTCGGCCGGCAGGCTCTCACCCGCGGTCAGCAGCAGCGGTGCCCCGATCGATCCGGCCGCCGCACCACCGGACAGCGCGTCGGCGAAGTTCTCCCCGCTGGCCACCAGCACCAGTGGCGCTCCACCCGGGAACGTGAACCGACTGGTCGCCGCCGCGGTCGCGTATCGGCTCGCCCCACTCAGGCGCTCGGCCCCGATCGTCGGAGCGTCCGGCACGATCGCGTCGAAGGTCGGCACACCCTGCACGGCACATGCCGGCACCGTCACGTCAACCCCGGCACCCAGGAAGGATGAGACCACCTGCCCGCCACATGAGCCCAGCCCGATCAGGGGCGCGTGGACGCCGTCCGGCACCACGACCTCGACCGCGGCACTCAGAGTCTGCGCGGTCCGGCCCACGTAGCTGGCCGGGGTGATCTGATCGAAGGCAGCGCCGACGACCAGCGCCGGGATGTCGCTCTCGACGCTGGTCAGCGTGGTGGGGTCGGCGGTCGCGACATCCCAGATCTCACACACCGGCGCGCTGATCGCACCGCTGAACGGCGCGGCGGCGAACGCCTGCGCCAGCGGGCTGGCGGCGGCCTGGTTGGCCGCTGCCGCCTCAGGGTCGGCCAGACCGAACTCCTCGGCGCAGATGTTGGACAGCTGCATCCCGTAGGCGGATGGCAGCGGGCCCTCCTCACCGGAGGAGGGAGGCTGGACGACCAAGGGGGGCCCGTCCGCGCTGGTTCCCAGCGTGAACGCGAAGGCCTCATAGTCCCGGTCACCGAGGGCATCGAGCAGTGGCGCAATGGGCGCCTCGTCCAGGTAGTGCAGGTTGTACAGGGCGGAGGCGACGAGGTTCGCCGTGAGGGTCAGCGACACCTCCGGGCCACCGGCCACCGGGCTCGGCACGGACACGGTGACGGGCGAGGACGCCAACTCCGTGACGGCAGCACCGGCCCGCTCCAGCAGACCGTCGAAGGTGCACCGCGGATCCGCATCACAGGCTGCAGCGACGGCGGCGAGGGCCTCGTCGTAGGACGGCGGCAACTCCTCCACGAAGTTGGCGTCACCTGGGATCGGCGAGTTCAGGATCACCCGGTCCCACGAGTCGGGGAACAGCGCCATCGCCCGCAACGCCAGCTTCGAGCCGTAGCTCGTCCCGTACAGCGTCAACTGGTCCTCGCCGAGCGCCTGTCGCAGCAACTCCACATCCCGCGCGTTATTCAGGGTCGTGAAGGCGTCGAGGTCAGTGATCTGAGCCAGACGGTCGCGACAGGCTTGGACGGCAGCCAGGAACGGGGACTCCCCCTGCTCCTGCAGGAAGGTCTGCGCGTCATCCACCGGCGACGGCTGAGCAATCCAACTGCCACCGCCCACACCGGCCCCGATCTCGGGGCAGTCCAGGTTGGGCTGGCTGTACCCGGTGCCCCGCTGGTCCAGCAGAACCACGTCGCGGGACACCCCCTCCGGCCCGAGGGTCGCCGAGGCCGCCAGCCCGAACAAGGTCAGTCCCAGCGGGATGGCCGGCTCACCCGGACCACCGGTCAGCTTGAGGATTGGTGGCCCCGTCGGCTCACCCACTGCGGAGAGGACCGCGACCGCCAGTGTGGCCGTCCCATCCTGCGGCGCGTCGTGGAACAGCGGCACCTCCAGTTCGAAGCAGTTCACCTCCCTGATGGTCTGCAGCGTCTGCAGTTCGGTGGAGGTGTCGAGGCCGAAGCACGACTCGTTCGACACCAGCGACGGCTGCCGTGTCGCCGGGTCGTCCCCGCCAGCGGTCTGCGCCGCCGCCGGGACCACGGCCCCGACGAGTGCGAACACCAGCGCTACCACGATGGCGGCATTCCGAGTGACGAGTCCGTCCATGCCCTGCTCCTCCATAGCTGACTGCTCCTCCCGTAGCTTGCTCTCTCCGGCTCAAGTGAGCGTGAATCACCAGGGCCGCGACACCTCCATCATGGCGCAGATCCTCCGACGACCGGGATCACGTCAACGATGTGCCGTGTCGGCCGGTCGAGGTCGCCGGCGATGCGGCCCAGCCGCAGCGGCAGAAACCAAGCGTGGCCTGAGTTGGTTGGCGCACCAGAAGTCGGCCCGAGTTCGTGGAGGAGCGCCGGCGTGTGAACCCCCGTGTCTAGACTGCGGCGCACTCCGGCCGGCGTGCCTCGCCGGCTGCGACTCCAGACGTTGAGGTTGACGCACCCGTGATCCTGTCCGACACCACCATCCGTGCCGCCCTCGAGGAGGGCCGGATCGCCGTCGATCCGCTGGGCGAGGACGCCATCCAGCCCTCCAGCATCGACCTGCGGGTGGACGCAGAGTTCCGGGTCTTCAACAACCACCTCTATCCCTACATCGATGTGCGAGACCCTCAGCCGGACCTCACCGAGTCCATCACCGTCGAGGAGGACCAGCCGTTCATCCTCCATCCGGGCGAGTTCGTCCTGGGGTCAACGTTGGAGAAGGTGACGCTTCCGACCGACCTGGTGGCCCGCATCGAGGGGAAGAGCAGCCTGGGCCGTCTGGGTCTGCTGGTGCACGCGACCGCCGGGTTCGTGGATGCGGGGTTCTCGGGCTGGCTGACGCTCGAGCTCTCCAACGTCGCCAACCTCCCCATCGCCATCTACCCCAGCATGAAGATCGGACAGCTGGCCTTCTTCCAGCTGGACCAAGAAGCGTCGGTCGCGTACGGGGACGCCGCGTTGGGGTCGAAGTACCAGGGGCAGCGCGGGCCGACGGCGAGCCGGTACTTCAAGAACTTCGACTGATGGGGTCTTGCGGGGGCTGTGTCGCCTTCCGCGCACCCCCAGCCCGACATATCCCACACCCCGCTGGACCCGGTGCACGCCGAACGGGTTCCCCCTGGCCGCTGTCACAGGTGTCTTCTAGGTTGCACTTGTACGGCACCACCCCTGGAGGACCCCATGCCCACACGCAACAGCTACGAACCCGGCACCCCCTGCTGGATCGACCTCAACAGTCCCGATGTCGACGCGTCAACGGCCTTCTACACCGGTCTGTTCGGCTGGAAGGCTGAAGATCAGTTCGCCCCGGACGGCACCAGGATCTACACCAACTTCATGCATGACGGCGCGAACGTCGCGGGGATGGGCGCCCAGCCGCCGGAGATGGCCGGGATGCCCAACGTGTGGATGAGCTACGTCGCCACCGAGGACATCGAGACCACGCTTGCCAGAGCCACAGAGGCCGGCGGCGAGGTGATGATGCCGGCCATGGATGTGATGGAGGAGGGGCGGATGGCGATCATCCGCGACCCCTCTGGCGCCTCGATCTCCCTGTGGCAGGCGGGTAACCACATCGGCGCCGGCGTGTGCAACGAGGCCAACACCTGGTCGTGGAACGAGCTGATGAGCCGCGACCTCGAACCGGCGAAGGCCTTCTACAGCCATGTGTTCGGATGGGAGTACGACGTGATGGACATGCCGACCGGGACCTATCACGTGATCAAGGGTGGCGAGGAGGGCGGGCTGGGCGGCCTGATGGACATGCCGGACGAGGTGCCGCAGCAGGTGCCGAGCTACTGGGGCGTTTACTTCACGGTCGAGGACGCGGCGGCGATGCTGGCCAAGGCGAACGACCTTGGCGCTTCGACCACGTTCGAGCCGATGACGACACCAGGCGTGGGCACGATGGCCGGCGTGACCGACCCGTTGGGCGGGGCCTTCACGCTGATGCAGCCCGAGAGTTCCTAGCGCTCAGTCCGAGCGGGCCACCCGGTTTCGTCCGGCGTGCTTGGCGCGGTAGCAGGCAGCATCTGCGCTGCGCATCACCTGATCGGGTGTCGCACCGGGCGTGATCCGGGCAAGGCCCGCGCTCATGGACACCGCGACGTGGCGGTCGTCCCAGGTGAACCCGTGCGCAGCGATCCAGACGCGAAGCCGGTTGATGACGTCTTCACCCTGCGACATGCCGCAGTTCCTCAGGATGATCACGAACTCGTCGCCGCCGATGCGGGCGACCAGATCCCCCGAGGTCGTGTTGGCGCGGAGCTGACCAGCCAACTCCACCAGCAGCGCGTCCCCGGCCGCGTGGCCGAGGGTGTCGTTGACCTGCTTGAAGTGGTCGAGGTCCACGTAGCACAGGACGGCGTCCTCGCCGGTCGCTGTTATCTCCTCCACCGTTTGCGCCAGAACGCGGTCGAACTCGGCGCGGTTGGCCAACGACGTCAGGCCATCGTGCCTGGCGCGGTGCTCGAGCTCTGCCGTGGCTCGGACCCGATCAAGCGTCGCGCCCATCTGACGGGCCAACATCCCCAGCACCTGCTCGTCCTCAGCACTGAAGGCCTGGAACGGCCTCGCGCCAAGGACCAGGAGGGCTGTGATCGCGCCGCCCAGGGTCAGTGGGACGTTCAGCGTCGAGCGGATCCCGTGTGCGGCAAGCGCTCGTGCGTCGGGCCTGTTGCAGGTGAGGAGGTCGGTGATGTGGACCACCTCAGCCGCCTCCATGATCTCCATCGAGCCGCTGCCTGCCAGTGGAAAGACGCCGACGGGGTCGTCTTCGAGGCCGTGGGTGGTGATGAGGCGGCTGGTCAGCGTCGTTCCGTCGGGCGCGATCGTGCCGAGGAACATTCGATCGAAGGTGAGGAGGTCGGGTCCGGAACGGCCGACGATCGCAAACACCTCGTCCTCGGTCGTCGCCGCAGCCAGTTCCTGACTGGTGCTGTTCAGACGCTCCAAGCGGTAGGCGTAGCGACGCGCGGCGGTCTGCGACCGCTCCAGACGCGTCTCCAGCCGTCGGCGGACGACCCAACCGGTGACGAGGTAGGTCACGTGCTGGGCAAGCTCCTCATCGGCCTCGCTGAACCCGACCTCGGAACCGGTCATCAGCCGTACTGCGCAGACGAGTTCCTCGCCGATCATGAACGGGATCAGCATCATGTGCCGCATGCCGGCCTCGTCCAGCAGGGGGTAGGCGTCTCCGCTGGCGGAGGGGGTGATCTCGGACCGGACCAGGCTCCCGTGCGCCATCAGGCTCCGCATTGGCAGGTTCGCCGACGGCAACACGATGATCTCGTCCAGTCCAGGTGCCCCCGAACCCCCGATTCTCGTGAACCGAACCTCGTCGCCATCGTTGATGGTGCGCATGTTGTCCACGCGGTCGGCCCCGGTCTGATCGGCGATGAAGGCCCCCGTGGCCGCCAGTACCTCCTTGAAGGTCGTCGCGCCGCTGATGGCGATGACGAGCCGACCGAGATCACCACGGCTTCGTGGTCCGGCGGCTGGAGGGGCGCACATGCCCGTCACCTGACGCCACCTCGACGAGTCGCGAAGGTGTGGCCGCCAGTTCCAGGCAGCGCGAGGTGGTTCTCGAGGACTGCAATCACTACGTGTAGTTCGACACTCCGCACGGTGACTTGAGCGGAATTGGTGGTGACGTGCGGTGTACGGTCCGCCCCGCCATGAGCTCACCTGATGCACGACCGCCGGCGACCGGGCCACTCCACGGCGTTCGTGTGCTCGACTTCGGGCGCTACATCGCCGGGCCGTTCTGCGCTGCCCTGCTCGGGGATGTCGGGGCGGAGGTCATCCGGATCGAGCGGATCGATGGGGGTGCCGATCGCGGGATCACACCGCTCGGGCCCGACGACGGCGACGCCGGTGCGATGTTCGTCCAGATCGCTCGCAACAAGCGGGGCATGACCCTCAACCCGATGAAGCCCCGGGGGCGCACGATAACCGGGCAGCTCATCGCCACCGCCGATGTGGTGGTCGCCAACCTGCCACAGATGGCACTGCAGGCCATGGGGCTGGATGCGGCCTCGGTCCACGCCATCAACCCCGAGGTGGTGCTGGCCACCACCGACACGTTCGGCCCGGGCGCGTGGTCGGACCGTCTCGGCTTCGACGGGCTCGGCCAGGTGATGTCAGGGGCCGCGCACCTCTCGGGGCCGCCGGACGTCCCAGCCAAGACCTACGCCCTGTGGGTCGACCACCTGACGGGCGCGCTGAGTGCCTTCGGCGTCGTCACGGCGCTGCTCGACCGCCTCTCCACCGGGCGCGGGGAACACGTCCAGACCGCGCTGCTGCACTCGGCGCTCACGGTCATGTCGGGGAGCCTCGCCGAGCAGGCCATCCACCAGCCCAATCGTGTCGGAACGCACAATCGGTCCCAGACGGCCGGCCCGGCGGACATCGTGCAGACCTCGGATGGCTGGATCATCATCCAGTGTGTCGGGGACCGGTTGTTCGATCGGCTGGCGGGTGTGGTCGGCCATCCTGAGTGGAGCACGGACCCTCGCTTCGGCTCAGACCTGGCTCGGGGTGAGCATCGCGACGAGCTGATCCCGATGATCCAGGCGTGGTGCCGGCCGCAGACCACCGACGCCGTGCTGGAGCAGTTCCGCGAGGCCGGCGTTCCCAGTGGGCCGGTCCTGAGCCCGCAGCAGGCTCTGGACCACGAACACGTGCGGTCGAGCCCCATGATCGAGCCTGGCCGGTACGGCCACATCACCGGGATCCCCCTCGTCACCGCTCCGGTGCGCTTCGGCACCCAGGAACCGATCGCCGGCCCCGCGCCGACACTCGGTGCAGACACCGACGCGCTGCTCACCGAGTTGGGTTACTCGGCGAGTGCCATCGCGGAGCTTCGACGGGACCGGGTGGTGTGACGCGCATCCGGTCAGCTCGGCAGCCTGACCGGGCAAAATGCGATTCGCAGGGGGGTCGACCGGTTAGGTTCGGCTCGTGGATGTGATGTCACGATGACTCTTGAGTCAGACGGGCCCTCCGAGGCGGGACTCGGCAACCGCGAAGCCACGGTCGCAGCGGAGTGGACCGACGCCCCGGTGTCGGTCAGCGACGTCACGGTGGGAGGTCGAACCTGGCGGCGGCTCCTCGTCAAGACCCCATGGATCCACTCCGGTGACGACCTCGAGACGATCCTCCGAGTCAGCTTGCTCCCACACGCCGAGCCGAATGACCTGATCGTGCTCAGCGAGAAGGCCACCACCATCGCACTGGGGGCCGTGGTCCCCATCGACACGGTGACCGTCGGACCACTCGCGCGGCGGATGGCCCGCATGGTGCGGCCGCGCGGGGTCTCCAAAGGGCTCAGCATCCCGGAGAAGATGCAGTACGTGATCGACGAGATCGGTCGGCCTCGCGCCGTCCTGGCCCTGATCGCGGCCGGATTGACCCGACCACTGGGCATCCGGGGCGCCTTCTACCTGGTGGCCGGCCGCCGGGCACGCGCGATGGATGGTGGTCGACCGCCGTTCGAGCATCTGCTGCTGCCACCACTCACCCCGCAGCAGTCACACGCCGAGGCCTCGGCCCTTCGTCGGGTGCTCGGCTACGACGTCGCGATCTCTGACATGAATGACCGCGGCGGGTCGATACGGGCCGTCTCGGGAGGACCGATCCCACCGCGCCTTCTGCGTCGGATCCTGGCAGACAACCCGATGGGGCAACGCGACGCGCGGACTCCGATCGGCCTGGTCCGTCAGATGCGCTGAGCCGCTCTCACCGGTCAGACACGCGATCCAGCGAGCCCAGCAGCGGGAGGTCTCGCAGGAGTGAGGGACGCCCCACCAGCAAGACGGCGATGTGCACTGCGGTGACGACGGCGACAGCGGCGAGCAGGCTGATCAAGCTCGGGACCACCCCCTCCAGCGCCCGGGCAGTCAGCGCCCCGAGCATCGCCGAGAGGGCGGCTGAGGCAGCCAGCGCCGCGGCAGCCGCAGTCACCACCGACCGCACGCCACGGGCGACACCGGTCGCGTGCACCGCCACGGCCGCCGACACACCCTGCGACAGCGACGTGGCGGCAGCCAGCCCGGCGACACCAACCGTTGGGCCCAGCGTGATGTCGCCCACGACGTTGGTGACGCCACCCACCGCCGCCACGATCAACGGGCGACGCCGGTCCTTGGCCGCGTACAGCCCCCGCAGCGCGAGGTCCCGGATGCCGCTGACGAGCAGTCCGGGAGCGAACGCGATGATCGCAAGGGCGGTCAGACGTGCGTCCTCCGCGTCGAATGCCCCCCGACCGAACACAACGGTGGCGAGCTCCTGGGACTGGATCATCAGCACCACCACGACGGGCGTGAGGATGACCGACAGGGCACGAATGGCTTGTCGGAGCAGTCGCGACGCCTGCTCGGGGTCACCCGTTGCCAGCGACGCGCTCATGGAGGGGAACACCACCGTCACCAGGGCTTGCGTCAGCAGACCCTGCGGGAGCGAGACCAACCGATGGCCGAAGCCCAGAGCTGAGATGGCGCCGGCCTGCAGCGTCGAGCCGACGACCCGGTCCACCACGTTGTTGATGTTGGAGATGACGTGGCTGGTCACGACCGTGGGGACCAAACCACCCGTCGCGCGGACCCCGACGGATCGGATCGCCCAACCGGGGCGGATCCGTGAGCCGGTGCCGATCAGGCCGGTCAGGGCCAGCGCCAGTCGGGCCAGCGACCCGACGACGAAGCCGATCGCGAGCGCGTCGATGCCGAACTCGACGCCGAACAGCAGCGCCGCCCCGATCATCACGATGTTGAAGGGGAGTCCCTCGAGGGCTGGCCAGGCGAACCGGCGGTGGGCGTGGAGCAGGGCCGACACGAGGTTGGTGGCTGCGACGACGGTGACGGCCAGCAGGACGATGCGCGCGAGCCGAGCAGCCAGGTCAGCCTGTGCGCCCTCGAATCCCGGGGCCAGGACGGCGATGACGGCGGGGGCGCCGAACCACAGGATGACCGTGGCCGGGATCAGCAACCCGATGACGAGGGTGGCGATGGTGTTGAACGTGCGGATCGCCCGGTCGGGGCGGCCGTCGGCAAGGTCGCCGGAGATGCTCGGGAGCATGCTCGTCACGACGGCGGTCGACAACAACGCGATGAGGACGTTGGGGACGCTCTGGGCGACGAGGTAGGCGTCGACCTCCGCGGAGGCGCCGAAGACGGCGGCGATGGCGGTCTCCCTCGCGAACCCGAGGAGCTTGCTGACCACGGTCGCGACCGTCACGAGGACGGCGGCGCCCATCAGGCCTGAAGACCCGCGGATCACGAGCCCGCGTCCGTCATGTCGACGCCTCCGCCGGGTCGGGGCCGATCATCTGCCTGCCCAAGCTGGTGGGTGGCCTTCCCCTCCCTGGCGGGCGGTACCTCCACCCACCGGGATCGACCCCCAACCGGACCATCCCTCGTGTACCGGCCAGGCCGAAACCGGGCGGGCGCGATGGGATCGAGCTCCGGCTACTCCGCCGGCTCCAGCTCGGGCTCTGCCTCCTCCACCGACCCGCCGTCGTCCGGAGCGTCCGGCAGGAACGTCTGCGCCAGGACCTGCGCGACGTCGAGCACCTGGACCTCGCCCTCCGACAGCACCCCGTCGGAGACCCGGTCGTTGGCGCCGTCTTCCAGCATGTTCTTGCAGAACGGACACGCGACGGCCACGACGTCCTGCGGTGGTTCACCCGCGACCGGCGGGGCGTCGCGCAGTGTCGTGATGGCCTCGTCGACGCGGTTGAGGTTCACCCGTTCGCCGACCTCCTCCATGAAGAACTTCGCGCCGCCGGCACCGCAACAGAAGCTCTGGTTGCGGGACCGGCCCATCTCGACGGTCTCGACCCCGTCGACGGAGGACAGCAGGGAGCGCGGCTCCTCGTAGATCTCGTTGTGCCGGCCGAGGTAGCACGGGTCGTGGAACGTCACGCGCTGGCCGTCGCCCGACCGCTGGGGGGAGAGCTTCCCGTCGACGATCAGCTGGGCCAGGATCTCGGAGTGGTGGATGACCTCGAAGTGGCCGCCGAAATCGGGGTACTCGTTCTTGAGCGTGTTCAGGCAGTGCGGGCACGCGGTGATGATCTTCGTGACACCCGCGTCGTTCAGCGTCTCGATGTTCATCTGCGCCATCATCTGGAACAGGTACTCCATCCCGAGGCGGCGAGCCGGGTCGCCCGTGCAGGCCTCCCCCTGACCCAGGACGGCGAACGACACGCCGGCGGCCTGCAGCAGCTGGGCCGTTGACACGGTGGTCTTCTTCGACCGGTCTTCGAACGCTCCGGCGCAACCGACCCAGAACAGGTACTCCACCTCGGCCATGCTCTCGACGTCCTCACCCAGGACCGGGATCTCCATGCCCTGGGCCCACTCCAGCCGCTTGGTGCCTCCGGCTCCCCAGGGGTCACCGGAGTTCTCGATGTTCCGCAGCATCGCGCCGGCCTCTTGTGGGAAGGCCGACTCCATCTGCGCCTGGTAGCGGCGCAGGTCGACGATGTGGTCGACGTGCTCGATGTCGACGGGGCACTCCTCCACGCACGCTCCACAGGTGGTGCAGGACCAGAGCACGTCGAAGTCGATGACGGCGTTGTCCTGGCCGGGCTCGTCACCCACCAGCATCATCCCGAGGACGTCGACGTCTTCGTGGGCGTCTCGTCCGCCGTCCAGCAGGTACGGACCGGCCTCGAAGAGGTGATCCCGCAGGTCCATGATCAGCAACTTGGGCGAGAGCGGCTTGGCGGTGTTCCACGCCGGGCACTGCGACTGGCAACGGCCGCACTCGGTGCACGAGTAGAAGTCCAGGAACCGTGAGAAGCCGAACTGCTCGATCTGGCCCACACCGAGGACGGTGTCCTCGTCCATGTTCTCGATGTCGATCAGCTCACCCTCCAGTGCACCCAGCGCTTTCGGGGTCCGGCTGAAGGCGACCTGTGGCACGATCGCCAAGACGTGGAGGTGCTTGGAGTACAGCGTGAAGACCAGGAACCCCCCGAAGGAGGCGATGTGGGCGAGCAGGGCGACGACGCCGATGACCTCGAGCGTCTCGAGCGGGATGCCCTCCATCTGCTGGCCGAACCAGCGGCTGACGAACGCGCCGTCGGAGTAGGGGAGGAGGCCCTCCTCGAACCGGACGCCGCGGAGGATCAGCACGGAGTAGACGAGGAAGAACTCGAAGAAGAGGGTGTACCAGCCCTCATCCAGGTTCGAGCCCGAGAACCGGGATGAGCGGCCCTCCCGTCGTGGGGCCTGGGTCAGTCGGATGATCGCGAAGCCCACGATCGACACCAGCACGAGGAGCGCCACGAAGTCCTGCAGGAAGCCGAGCAGCTCCGTCCACCAGTTCCCCGGCCCGAAGAAGGGGATGTGGAAGTCCTTGTCGAAGACCTCGCCGAGCGCTTCCAGCGTCAAGGTCTGATGGATGATGAAGGCGTAGAAGATGAACGCGTGGAGGACCCCGGGGACGGTCCACTTGAGCAGCTTCTGCTGGCCGAGGACGTGCTGGAGCTGCCAGCGGATGGTGTTGAGGGCGGTGCCCTTCATCCGGTCGGGCATCGGCTGGGCGATCCTGACCAGGTCGATCAGGTACTTCGCCCGCCGGGCGGCGATCGCGAAGGCCGCGCCGAACAGCACCAGGCCACCGACGATGCGGATGAGGTCGAGGGTCTCCATACCGGCGGATGGTAACGGAGCCGGGCGCGGCCGACGAAGTTCGGTGTTCCCGGGATTGGGTCACATGTTGCAGGAACCCGCCACGACGCGGGCTTCGTGCACCATGTCACACCATGGCCGCGCCCGGATCAGGCCCGGTTCGTCTGCCCGCGCCACAGGAGGTAGGCCAGGCCCGTGGCCACCAGCGCCACGACCAGCAGGATGCTGGAGGCGGCCGCCACGTCCGGGCGCACGGCATGCCGCACCTGCGGCCACACCACGGTGGGAAGGGTCCGGACGTTGCCGCCGGCCAGGAACAGGCTCATGACCAGCTCGTTCAGGCTGGCGACGAAGGCCAGGATGGCGCCGACGACCAGGGCCGGGCCGAGCAGTGGGAGGGTGACCTCCCACGTTGCTCGGGCCGCGCCCGCGCCCAGAGACCGTGCCGCCTCCAGCAGACCCGGGTCCAGTCGGTCGTGAGCGGCCTTCAGCACGAGCATCGCCAACGGGAGTCCCCAGAGGCTGTGAGCCGCCACGATGGACAGCAGCGACCCGCGGATGCCGAGCGCTTCGAAGGCGACCAGGCTCTGCATGCCGAGGATCACCGTCGGCACGGTTGCCGGGATGACGATCGCACCGGTCAACCAGCGCAGCCGGGGCGTGCGGCTGAGGCCGATGACGAGCGGCAGCGCCAACGTCAAGCTGACGGCCGCCACCAGCACACCGACGACAGCCGAGTTGACCAACCCCTGCCGGTACAGCGGATCGGTCAGGACGATGCCGTACCAGTCCAGCGTCAGCCCTGTCTCGATCGTGGGCAGGCCGATGGAACGACCGGGGAAGAACGAGACCAGCAGGCTGATGACGAACGGCGTCACCAGGAAGGCCACGACCGTCGCGGCGAACAGGTGGAATCCGCTGCGCCGCAGGAATCCCAGGGCGACGCTCACGCCGAGGCACCCCCGCGCGGCTCCGCCGAGCGCCGTTGGATGGCGCGGAGGACGAGGTTGGCGCCCCCCAGTGCCAGCCCGAACGCCCCGACGGAGAGGATCGCCCACCCGGCAGCGTCGACCCACTGCAGACGCTCCAGCGCCCGGAGGTAGACCTCGACCGCGACGGTGTAGTAGGGCGGGTTGCCGAGCACGAGCGGACCGACGAAGGCGCCGACCGCCCAGACCGCGCTGATGATGGCGGCACCGACCACCGCTGGCCACGCCGGCCGGATGACCGTCTCGAGGTAGGCCCTGACCGGTCCAGCGCCCAGCGACCGTGCCGCGTCGAAGTGGCGGCTGTCGGAGGCCTCGAAGGCGGCGAGCAACAACAGGACCGGGTATGGGAGGACGACCAGGACCTCGGTGAAGACCACGGCGAAGAGGTTCCCGAAGAGCCGGAGAGGTTGATCCACGATCCCAAGCCCGAGGAGGACGTCGTTGATGACCCCGCCCGAGCCGAGGGTGAGCAGGACCCCGTACAGCAGCACCAGCAGGTTGACCAGCTTGGGCAGGGCAACAGCGGAGATGAGTGCGGCCTTCACCCAGCCCCGGCGGGTGTGGATGTAGGCGGCGAACGGGACCGCGACGGCCATGCACACGCCCGTGATGATGATGCCGGTGCGGACCGTCACGCCCATCACGCTGCGGAAGAGCCGCTCGCCGGCCACGTCGAGCAGGTTGGCGGGCCGGAAGACGGAGAGGTCGAAGAAGGTGCCGGTGCCAGCAGGCGGGTCGCCTGCCACAGCCACCCGTCCGACACCGATGAAGGGGAGGACGAACACGACCAGGAAGAACAGCACAGCAGGGAGGGCGAGCCAGGCTGGCCGGCCGGCCCAGCTCCGGCGGGCGCCGGCGGCCGGGGACGATGCAGTGGTCATGGGCTCAGCCGCAGCCGCCCGGCGTCCGGCATCCACGAGGGGTGTTCTGGAGGAGGTCACGCCGTCGTACCGGGCAGCAGACGGACGGCGGAGACTCGCGCAGTGACCGTCACCGCGTCCCCCTCGGCGATCCGGGCCTGACCGTCGGGCTGCTGTTCACGGACGGTGATTCGTCGCCCGGCTGCCTCGACGGAGTACGTCGCGGTCCCTCCCGCGTAGAAGACGCTGCGGACGGTTGCCTCTCCGGATGGCTCCAGTCGAAGTGCCTCGGGACGCAGGCACGCGACGGCGTCCGCCGGCCCAGCCGTCCCTCCACCCGTGACGCCGCCCTCACTCCGGCTCTCGGTGGCGTCGCCGGGGAGTCGGTCCAGGGCACCCGCGATGCCGGACACGGAGACACGCCCGTTCTCGGTCGCCTCGACGGGCAGCAGGTTCATGTCCCCGAGGAACGTCGCAACGAACGCGTCGACCGGTCGCTGCCACAGCTCGACAGGTGTGCCGACCTGCACCAGCCGGCCCTCCCGCAGGACACCCACCCGATTCGCGAAGCTCAGCGCCTCCTCCTGATCGTGCGTCACCAGCACGCTGGTGATGCCGACCGCAGAGGTGATCCGGACCAGCTCTTCGCGCAACGATTCGCGGAGACGGCGGTCGAGATTGGCGAGGGGCTCGTCCAGAAGCAGCAGGCCCGGCGAGGGCGCCAACGCCCGCGCCAGCGCCACGCGTTGCCGTTGGCCGCCGGAGAGCTGGTGCGGCTTGCGATCCGCCTCCCGCTGCAGGCCGACCAGCTCCAGCAGCTCGTCCACCCGCTCCCGTCGTTCGATCTTGGCCACCTTGCGCATCCGCAAGCCGAAGCCGATGTTCTGGCGAACCGTCCGGTGCGGGAAGAGCGCGTAGTCCTGGAAGACGACCCCGACGTTGCGCTTCTCCGGTGGCAGGTGGTCCACGGCCTCCCGGGCCAGCGACACCGATCCCGCATCGGGCGCCTCGAAGCCGGCCACCAACCGCAGGATCGTGGTCTTCCCCGACCCGGACGGCCCGAGCAGTGAGAATCGCTCGCCCGCCGAGACCGTCAGGTGCACGCCGTCGACCGCGCGGACGTCCCCGTAGTGCCGGACCAACCCCTCCAGCTCAAGTGCCACATCAGACATTCGCCGTGAAGGGTATGTCGGTCCGGCGCCGGCTAGCCGTGCACTTCTCCCGAATCGCCCGTGCACGTCTTCCGGGATATGCGGCAGAACTGCACCAGAAGCGAGAACGGCCCCCGGCTCGGAGGTGAGCCGGGGGCCGAATGTGGCGTGTCGTACCTGACTGCTAGGCGAGCGCCCCACAGATCGTGTTCGTCAGCAGCGCCGTGACGACGTACGGGTCCGCGTTGGCGTTCGGACGACGATCCTCGATGTAGCCCTTCTTGTCCTGCTCGACCTGCCACGGGATGCGGATGGACGCGCCGCGGTCTGAGACGCCGTAGCTGAACTGGTCGAAGCGCTGGGTCTCGTGCTCACCCGTCAGGCGATCCTCGATGCCGATGCCGTAGCCGGCCAGGTGCCGCTCCGGTACGCCCGCTTCACCCATGGCGTCGCACGCCGCGATGATCGCATCCCACTCGTTGCGCATCGCCTCGGTCGAGAAGTTGGTGTGCATCCCCGCACCGTTCCAGTCGCCCTTCATGGGCTTGGCGGCCAGCGAGATCTCGATGTCGTGCTTCTCGCCAACCCGGTAGAGCAGGTAGCGGGCGATCCAGAGGTGGTCAGCGACCTCCAGCGTGTCAGCCGGGCCGATCTGGAACTCCCACTGCCCGGGCATGACCTCCGCGTTGGTGCCGGAGATCTTCAACCCAGCCTCGATGCACAGCGTCGTGTGCTCCTCAACGACCTCACGACCGTGGATCTTCAGCGCACCGACGCCGCAGTAGTACGGACCCTGCGGACCGGGGAACCCGCCTTCGGGGAACCCGGCAGGCCAGCCCGTCTTGACGTCCAGCATCGTGTACTCCTGCTCGAGACCGAACAAGGGCTTCTGGTCGGCGTAGGTCTCCAGTGCCTCCCGAGCCGCTGCCCGCGTGTTGGTCGGGTGCGGTGAGAGATCCCTGGTCAGGGCCGTCTCACACATGACGATGATGTCGTCACCGCCTCGGATCGGGTCGGGGACGACGCGCACCGGCTGCAGGACGACGTCGGAGTTGTCTCCGGTCGCCTGGTTCGTGGAGGACCCGTCGTACCCCCAGATGCCCGGCTCGTCACCGTCTGCGAGGATCTTGGTCTTGGAACGGATCTCGGCAGTGGGTTCGGTGCCATCGATCCAAAGGTATTCAGCCCGGAAGGCCATTGATTCAGCTCCTGTCAGTTCTGAAATCGCGAACGTAAGTCACACAGTGGAACCACGCCGTGTTACAGCCATGTTTCGTACACGACTCGGCTCGGCAAAATCGTCCGCCGCGCTCAGGCGACGTGGCCAAGTGGCCGAGATATGGGGTCGAGGTTCACTTCTGCGCGCACGGGTCGGGCTGCTTTCGTACGTCCTACATCCCGACGCCGCACCACACCCCTACCCACATGATCGATTTCTCCACCACAACCGATCCGCAAGCCGTCGCCCACCACGAGGCGATGCTCCTCGGTGCCGCGGTCGGGTACGGCGATGGGACACTGGCCACCCTGACCAGGTCCCGCGAGGTGGCGCAGGACAACGGCTGGACCGACGTCCTGCTGGCGCTCCGCAGGGTGGAGGTCGCACACGCTCGACGGTGGAACCCCGATCGCTACGCCGATCTGCTTGCCCTGGCCGAGCGGGAGTCCGTCGCTGCCGGCAACGACGCGAGTCTGGCGCTGTGCGTCCTACGGCAGGGCGTCGACACGTTCAACGCGGGCGACTCGAGCACGTTCCTGACCGACGTGGCGGCCGGCGCGGCGCTCCTGCGCTCGGACACCTCTCCCGTCCTTGATCGGGCTGCTGGCTTCTTCACGCTGGGCGCCGCCTTGGACTCCGCGCGGCTGTGGGAGTTGGCCGAGGAGTCCTACGCCGAGTGCGAGGCGCTGTTGTCGACGTTTCGCGGCTTCGACCCGCTCCGACGCTTCCTCTGCCACAACCGCGCGGAGGTCGTGTTGATGCGGGCCCTCGCGCTGGCCGAGGCCGGGCGAATCACGGCGTCTGTCGACGCGATGCGGGACAACGACGAGATCATCGAAGCAGGGCTTGCCAACGTGGACGTGCCGTTCAGCGTGAGCCGCATCAGGGCGCTCCTCGCCGTCGCGAGACGCCTGACCGACCAGCCGGTGGACCAGGCCGAGGTCCAGGCGTTGGTCACCGAGTTGCGGCGTCATGCCGACGAGCCGGTGACCGAACTCGTTCTGCAGCTCCTGCCCTTCGACCCTGATGATCCACCCCCGCCTCCCACGACCCACGAGAGCCTGTTCCACACCACCGGACTGCTGCTCTACGCGCAGGGCCTGGGCGAGGCCCGTGCCGCCCCGGACCTGGTGATCGAAGCCCACCGTGCCCACGCCGTGGCGTTGGCGGACCACAGCTGGCGCTCACGACGCTCGGTGGTCGAGGGCGTTGCGGCCTCCATCACCTCCTACCACACCTCCGAGGACCGGGAGCGGTTGGCCCGCCAGGTGGTGACCGACCCACTCACCGGTCTCGGCAACCGTCGGGCTCTGGATGCGATGCTCGAGGAGCAGGCCGGCCGCCAGATGGTCATCCTCGTTCTCGACCTGGACAACTTCAAGCAGATCAACGACACGTACGGACACCAGGCGGGGGACGCCGTCCTGATCCGCTACGGCGACATCCTCCGCGACGTGGTGGAGACCTGGACCCGGAGCGACGAGGCGCTGATCGTGCGCCTGGGTGGTGACGAGTTCATCGTCCTGTTCCCCGGCGGCAGCCTCGAACGGGGCCGGGACCTCGTGCGGGCCATCGAGGAGGAGTTGGCATCTCAGGACTGGTCTGAGCAGACCCCGGGCTCCACACCGGGGACCAGCATCGGGATGGCCAGCGGGCCCGCCGGATCGGACCTGTTGGCGCAGGCCGACCGCGGCCTGTACGACGAGAAGAGGCGCCCGGCCACCACCTTGCGCCGCTGACCTGTCTAGGCGCGCAGGACGTCGTTGTCCCAGACCTCGGCGATCCGGTCGGCGTTCGCGGCGTAGACGTCGTAGGGGTAGTACTTGAGGTTCGCGAAGTCCTCCTCCGACGCGGGGAAGGCCGCCGCCCAGACCTCGTCGGAGGCCGCGTAGGTCTCTGCGATGTCGGGGATCGCGCAGGAGTACTCACCTGACTCCGCCAGTGACTGCTGGAACTCGCGGCTGCAGATGTGGTCCAGCGCAGCCAGCGACAGATCGACGTTCCGGACGTTCTGCGGCACGGAGAAGAACAGCTGCACGTAGGCATCGGTGCCGGAGGGGATGGTCCCCTGCACGGGTTCGCCGTCCTTGATCGGAGCGAGCAGGCCGTTGCCATGGATGTTGCCGGCCGCCACCTCTCCGTTGACGAGGGCGTTGACGCCGTCGGCCGTCGAGGGCCAGTAGAACTGCACCTGATCACCGTTCGCGGCGGCGAAGGCCAGGACCCCCTCCAGGTCGTCCTCCAGCAGTGCGACGCCCATGCCGGGCTCGAGCCCCTCAGCCTCCGCCATCATCTCGGCGAAGGTGTAGAGGGACATGTAGCTGAGGTTGTAGAGCATGAACCCGCGCTCGGGTGTCCGCTCGAGCAGTTCCCCCCACGTGGTGAAGGGCTCGGCTTCCAACTCGGTATTGGTCGCCAGGGTCATGGCCGAGGAGTGGAAGGGGATCCCGAACCCCTCGTCGTAGACCGTGGCGTTCAGGAGATTCGGATGGAAGTTCGCCGCAGCGTTCGGCACGCGGTCGACGTCGAACTGCTGGAACAGGCCCTGCTCAACCGCCGGCAGGCCCTGGGTGGGGTCGGTCAGGACCAGGTCGAACGGTGGCGCCTCAGTCGGTGCCGCGTCCAGTCGCGCGATCCCCTCGGTCCAGGCCGAGTCGATGGTGACGGATGCGCCCGTGGCAGCCTCGAACTGGGGGACGAAGAAGTCGCGGTACAGGGTCTCGGTCAGGCCCGAGTAGACGAGCAGCGTGATCTCCTCGCCGTCGAACTCGTTGCCGGCCGCCTGCGGTGACGCGGACCCCTCCGTCGCGGGCGCTGGGGACTCCGGCCCGGGTGAGGACGCCGTGTCCTGCACGCTGGCGCAGGCACCGAGCAGTGGCACCGCGCCGAGGCTCAGCCCGGTCGCGCGCAGAAGTGAACGGCGTGAAATCTTGCGTTGCATGACAAGCCCCTGTAGTCGCAATCGTGAGTGAGAGCGGTCGGATCCTACGTAGTTCTACTGAGCAACGCAGTGGTCACCCTTCGAGTTCCCTCAGTTCCCGGCATCCTCGGTCGCTTGCTGTTCCTCGAGGGTGGGGCCGCCGACGACCTGGAACTCCGCGAGACCAACCGACTCGCCGGTCCGCTCCAGGGTGAGCTCCAGCGAGTGCTGGCCCGACGGCCAGCCGGCCTGTGGGACCTGCCGCGTGAACCGCGTGATGCCCTGGCCCGGACTCAGGTCGGCGCGCTCGAGACCGAACGGCTGCCCCTCCACCGTCCACTCAGCGATCAGGGCGTCGTCCGGCTCGGCCCCGTCGTACTCGATGGTCACGGAGATCGGGTCGAACGGATCGGCGGTCGGGTTGTCGAAGTCCGGGTCGCTGCCGATGCCGACGGCGACGCCGGCGCGTGACAGGACGAACGCGGGCCCCGGGTCGGCTGGTGGAGCGGCTTCGGAGACCTCGGCACCGGCCTCGGCGTCATCGGGACTCGGGTCATCGGTCGGGGTGGCGTCATCAGCATCGGGCGTGGCCGCAGCGGCAGCGGCGTCGGCACCGTCGACGGCCGCCGGGGTGACGTCGTCCGCCGGCTGCTCGCTGGCGGAGTCTCGGCCGGAGGTGCGCCAGAAGTAGAGACCCACCAGGGTCGCGACCAGCAGGACGACCACGATCCAACCCCACGGCGTGCGGCGCGGCGGCCTGCCGGGGGTGCCGAGCTCTGGCTCTTCCTGTGCCTCGGAGAGGTCGATCTCATCGGCATCCCGCTCGTCCAGGAACTCCCCCTCGACGTCGGCGTCCTCCACGTCGGCGTACTCGTCCCCGTCGAGGTATGCGCCCTCGTCGAGGTACCCGTCCTGGTCGACGTACTCGCCCTCGTCGACGTACTCGCCCTCGTCGACGTACTCGCCCTCGTCGAACTCCTCCGCCGACGATGACTCCTCGACCTGATCGTCGTCCGCGCCTGCGAACCACTCCGGTTCCAGCGGCTCGCTCTCGATGACCGCGGGGTGGGCACCCGCAGCGGACTCGCGAGCCGGATCCGACTCCTGCTCATCAGCCTGCCCCTCGGCGGGGGTCAGCGGTCCCTGTCGGACGGCGACCTCGTCGAGCAGATCCTGGGGGACGTCGACCTTGGCGATCTCGATCAGCTCATCGCGGCCGGTGAGGATCATCTCCCGAAGGTGCCCGAGTGCCTCGCTCTGTCTCGCCGCAGCGACGTCGGCCGGGTTGCCGACGGCCAGGCCGCCGAGGCGCTCGGGGTGGGTGATCTCGAACTGCACGTCGGGTCCCAGCGCCTCCAGGCGTCCGTGGGCCAGTTCCGTCCTGGCCTCACGGGCATCGACGCTCGCCAGACCGGCCGCGGAGTCGAGCCCGATCCCGATCGCGTCGTGCAGGAGCGCCAACTCGGATGCGGGGCACATCGTGGGGGCGGTCACGGCGGCGGCACGGACCCGTCGCAGGAGGATCTCACGGCGGAGTTCGTCGTCGGCACCCGGCACCTCAGGACGGGCGACGGCAGCCAGGACCGCGGTCCTCGCGGTCTGCTCACTGCCCGTCAACCACCACGCGTAGGTGTAGGCCAGGGCGACCTCTGCGGACTCGACGTTCATTGGTTCGGCTGAAGGGTACAGCGCGACCTGATCAGCCGATGATGGGCAGCAGCACGCCGTCCACGTCGTCGTCCGGGATGTCCTCGGGCAGGACGAGCGCCTCGACCGTCCCCTCCGGTCCGGTGATGCTGAACCCGGTCACCTGGCCCTCGTCCTGGGCCGCGACGTCGATGACCCGCAGCACCCACGGTTGGGTCGCGCTGGGCGGATAGAACCCGGCGCAGACGTCGGCAGAGGCGGTCAGGGAGAGGTCATCGTCGGAGTTCTGCGAGTCCGGCTCCCAGAGGTCGACGCGGCAGAGGATGTCCGTGGTCTCCGACAGCAGGTCCACCACCAGGATCGACACCGACAGGTCCCCGACGTAGGTGTGCTGGATGTCGACCTGGGCGGTCACCTGGCCCGCGGCCGGTGGTGCTTGCCCGGCCGGGGGATCAGCCGCAACCGGCTCCTCAGTTGCGTCCTGGGGCGCAGCGGGCTCCGCCGTCGGTTCGGCCACCGGCGGTGCCGAGGCCACCGGCCCATCGACGCCCATCGGGGTCGGGGTGGTCGCGCCGATCTGGGCCGTCACCCCGACCGGATCGTCGTCCGGGATGATCTGGGGCAGGGAGGACGCCAGGAAGCGCCGGCCCGCATGGCTGATCGAGAACTGGAAGAGCGTCCCCTCGTCCTCCACCGCGAAGTCCCTCGCGGTCAGCAGCCACACCGAGTCGGGGCCCGGTGGGAGGAACTCGGCACACGTGGTTCCGTCCAGCCCGAAGCGGCCCGTGATGTTGTCCTCGGAGTCGTTCGGGTCCGGCGAGACCAGCGTGGCGCTGCACAGCTGGGTGTTCTGGCCATCGACGACATCGAGCACCAGTTCGATGTCACCGCGGTAGGTGTGCTGGATCTTGACGCCGACGACCGAGTCGGCCGCTTCGAAGTCGTCGAGGCCGTCGATCTGCGTCATCGGCGTGCCGCTGGCCTGCAGGCCGCGTGCCGCGAACACCTGCTGGATGATGTCGGCGTTGGTGCTCGCGTAGAAGGTCTGGTCCGACACGGCGAAGGCCGTCGCCGCATCATTGAGGTCCAGGGTCGGCGTGAGGAAGGGCAGCGAGCCGAGGAGGGTGCCGTAGACCTGGTCGCGCACCGCGTCGCACGGGTTGGTCTGGCGGTCCTGGCACTGGTTCGGCGTCAGGCCGGTCTCGCGGTCGAGGACCTGCCGGAAGATCTCCCACACGGCCCCGGTGAAGATCTCGCCGTCCAGGTGGACCTCGAACCGCAGGTCGTCGGGGTAGACGAGCTCGCGGTCGACGCGGCGGATGCACACGCCCTGCTCGGCCCAGTGGAAGAGGCACTCGACATCGCCGTTGCGGAACTCGAGGGTGGTGAAGACGCTGGCCAGGTCGGCGAAGCCCTCGTGGAAGGCGATGCCCTCCTCCGTGCGGATGTTGGGGACGGCGGCCTGCAGCAGTGCGTGGCCGTACTCGTGGATGATGCCCTGGGCGTCCTCCGCTTCGTTCACCCCGTCGCCGCCGCTGCCCATGCGGATGAGGTCCTCGAGGAAGAGGTACTGCGCGTTGTCGGGGAAGTCCCGGGCGATGGGCTCGAAGTCGACGGGGTCATCGGCGTGATAGCGGTACCCCAACTCCTGGACGATCTGCTGGGAGTAGTCGATCCAGTAGTAGGTCATCCCGGATTCGAAGGTGATGTCCTGGCCACCTCGGCCACCCTGGCCGTGGACGCCGTCGGGGTCGCTGTAGGCGGCCAGGGACGGCGGGGTGATCTGGGCGTAGCGGCCGATCAGGTCGCCACCAGCGGGGTTGGTGAGATTGGCGAGGGGCACCCCGACCAACGTGCTGTTCGCCTGGGCGGGACTGATGCCGGGGTTGCCGCTGGCGTAGATCGGGTCGACCACGAAGATGCACGCGCTCGGCGGCGCCGGGGCGTTGCAGCCGCCCGCTTGGGCCACCTCATCTCGTCCAGCAACCTCCGCATGGCCTGCTCCGTCGCGGGCCTCGGTGCCGTTGTCAGGCGGCGTTCGGTAGCTGTGGTCCGTCGAGAGCCGATCGACGCTGAGGACCTGTCCGTCGGTCGCGTCGACCACGACGGCGTAGCCAGCCGGTGGGTCCTCGGTCGTGACCTGCACCTCCCAGCCGAGCCGCAGTTCGGTCCCGACCTCGAGCCACGTAGCCGTGGTGGTCGGGTCCCCGACCACGGTCCCGGGGACGGCCTTCTCCGCGATCTCGAACGCCTCGTCGGCCGTCAACTCCTCGGTCACGCCGTCGCCGGGGAGGGTCTCGGTCAACGACTGGCTGGCCCCGATGACCTCGCCGTTCTCCCGGACGTGCACGATGAACTGGGCGCCGCGAACGCTGACCTCGTCGTGCTGTTGGACGAAGGTGAGGTGGGTGACGTCGGCGGTCTGACTCACCTGCTCGAGGAAGAGCTCCTCTCGCAGCATGTCGGTCAGCCCCGACTCCTCGGCGATCCAGGTTCCAGTGGCGTCCAGGATGGCCGGTTCCACATCGAGGTCGACACCGGGGGCGAACATCACGGCGTCGCCCCCAGCGCCGCCCCCAGCCTGCGTGTCCTGCTCCTGACCGTCGGACTGCTCGCTGGTGGTCTCCCCTCCATCTTCGGGCTCGTCGCCTCCGCCGGTGCACGCGGCCGCAACAACCGCCAGGACGAGGAGCAGCGCGAGGACGCGGGGAGTGGCCGATGGCGCGCGTGAGTCGGTCATTGCGAACGATCCTGATCTGCTTCGGACTGGCTGACCAGCAGATCCTACGTTCGTAAGCACCTCGACATGGTCGCCCGTGGACTGAGTGGGGCCTCACAAGGCCCGGTTGCGGCCGGGTCCGGACCGCCGGTCGGACGACGATTGCGACCCGATTCGAAAAAGATCCGAACCGAATGACGGGGCGTCCCGTACAGGTCACCACAGGCCCACCGCTCCGCCCCCCGGGTCCGAACCGGCCGGGCGAATCCACGTCGCCGGGTCGCCCGGCGCCCCCAGAGGAGATCTTGGCATGTCGACACTCGACCCCCCCGCGCTCGACGCGACCGGCACGACCGCCCCCCGTCCCGCCAGTCGGACACTGATCCGCCTGACCGTGATCGGGGCGCTGGTCTCGGTCGCACTCGGCACCTACGGCCAGGTCCACACCGCCACCGGTGAGCGGATCGTCACCTTCGGGTTCGCCGACACCATCACCATGAAGGCGTGGCTTGCCACGGGGGCAGCCGCCCTCGCCGTGGTCCAAGCCGCCTCCGCGGCGTGGATGTTCGGTCGGCTGCCACGGGTCGGCCCGGCACCGTCGGGAGTGGCCGCCGTCCACCGCTGGTCCGGGACCGTGGCGTTCGTGCTGACGCTACCGGTGGCCTACCACTGCCTCTGGTCACTCGGCTTCCGCTCCGCCACACCGCGCGTGCTGATCCACTCCGTGCTCGGGTGCCTTTTCTACGGCGCCTTCGTCACCAAGATGCTGACGCTGCGCTCCGAGGACCTGCCGGGCTGGGCCTTGCCGGTCGTCGGCGGGGTGCTGGTCGCGCTCCTGGCGGGTCTGTGGACGACGTCCTCCCTGTGGTTCTTCACGACCTTCTCCTGACCTCCCCTCAACTGAACCACGACGCCCGAAGGAACCACCGCCATGCGCTCGACCATCACCCCCACCCTCGCCATCTGCCTGATCGCCGGCATCGCCGCCGGGATCGCCCTGGCCCGACCCGCACGCACCGTCGCGGTCGCAACCGACGTGGCCGGCGTGGTCACCCAGGCGCCCGATCCGGTCGCCGCGGACCCGGCCTACGGCGCCGGGGGCCAGGCCGTGACCCCGCCACCGCCAGGTGCGCCGGGTGAGGCGCCGGCCGCCACGCAGCAGGCCGCACCGCCACCCGCGGCACCGACTCCCGTGCTGACGATCAGCGACTTCTCCTTCACCAGCCCACCGACGGTGCCGCCCGGATCACCGATCCAGATCACGAACGCCGACGGCGTCCCCCACACCGTGACGGCCACCGACGGGCAGTTCGACACCGGCGAGATCGCCGGCGGGGCGACCGCCACCCTCACCGCGCCCACGGCACCGGGTCAGTACTCGTTCTTCTGCGCCATCCACCCGTCCATGACCGGTGTCCTGACCGTCGCCTGACACCCCCACGTTCCACGACCGAAGTCCCCGTCAGCTACCGCCAACACGAAAGAGAGATGAGATCCATGAACACCCGATTGATCCTGATGACCGTCGTCGCCGCACTGCTCCTCGCCGCCTGCGGAGGAGACGCGGCAGAGACGACCGCCACCGCACCACCCGACACCGCCGTTGCTGCGGCAACCACCGAAGCCGCGCCGCCGGCACCGGCCCCGACCGTCATCTCCGCCAGTGCGGGGCAGACCGATCTGGGACCGACGCTCGTCGGCGAGAACGGCCTGACGCTGTACGGCTTCACCAACGACACCCAAGCTGCGTCCACCTGTGGCGGAACCTGCGCCGAGGCATGGCCCCCGGTCATCGTCAGCCCGGACTGGGACGTCGCACCCGACCTGGACGCCGGCATCTTCGCCACCACCACCCGCGACGACGGCTCGTTGCAGCTCGTGGCCGGACGCTGGCCGCTGTACTACTTCGCCGGCGATGCCGCTGCGGGTGACATCAACGGTCAGGGCTCAGGCGACGTGTGGTTCGCCGTCGACCTGGACGGTGGGCTGTACACCGACCAAGCCGCTGCTGCTGACGACGCCGCTGCTGAGGAAGCCGCCCCTGAGGCGGCGGATGGGGCCGAAGCCGAGGCGGCAGCCCCCGCCACCATCGTCTCCACCGGCGACACCGACCTGGGCCCGGTTCTGGTCGACGCGGATGGACTGACCCTGTACGGCTTCACCAACGACGTCGACGGTCAGCCGACCTGCGAGGACGACTGCGCCGACGCGTGGCCGCCGGTGATCATGGACTCCGCCGAGCTGCCCGAGGGCCTCGACGCCGAGGTCTTCAGCGTGGTGGAACGTCCCGACGGTTCCTTCCAGCTCTCCGCCGGTGTCTGGCCGCTGTACACCTTCGCTGGTGACGGTGCCCCCGGCGACGTCAACGGGCAGGGCTCGGGCGACGTCTGGTTCGCCGCCACGCCGGAGGGCGGGCTGATCCGCGACGGTGCCGACGCCGCTGCTGCAGAGGAGGCCCCGGCGGAGTCCGACTCCGACGACGGCTACTAGGCTGCCCGCCTTCCACGACGACTCTGGGTCCGCAGATCTGGGCAACCGCCCAGTCCTGCCGGACCCAGAGTTGCGTTGTGCCTGGTCACACTGCCGTCCAGTACGGTGAGCACACCCCAGCCACCACCTCCAGGAGACCTGCGATGCTCGACCCCGCCATCATGTGGATCATCGGCACCGTCATCGTGCTGCTGCCGTTCGTCCTCACCTACGTCTTCCACAGCCGCAACCAGTCGGACTCGCGCGGGCGTCGGGTCAACCGACGCTGGCAGGGACACTCCTTGATCGAGTGACGTATAACCTTATAGCGGTACGCTCAGGTTTCCTTGCGGATCTGAGGTAGATCGCTACACTCCGAACCACGCGTTCACTTGCAAGCACCAACACTCGTGCGGAGGTAGCACACATGCCAAAGGCCGTCGGTATCGACCTGGGGACCACGAACTCGGTGGTCTCCGTCCTGGAAGGTGGGGAACCCACCGTCATCGCCAACGCGGAGGGCGCCCGGACGACCCCCTCGGTGGTCGGCTTCTCCAAGTCCGGAGAGGCTCTGGTGGGTGAGGTCGCCAAGCGGCAGGCCGTCACCAACCCCGACCGGACGATCATCTCCGTCAAGCGGCACATGGGGACCGACTGGTCCACCGACATCGACGGGAAGACCTACACCGCGCAGGAGATCTCCGCGCGGATCCTGATGAAGCTGAAGCGGGATGCCGAGGCCTACCTGGGTGAGGACGTCACCGACGCGGTCATCACCGTGCCGGCGTACTACGCCGACGCCGAGCGGCAGGCCACCAAGGAGGCGGGCGAGATCGCTGGCCTCAACGTCCTCCGCATCGTCAACGAGCCGACCGCGGCCGCGCTGGCCTACGGGCTCGACAAGGAGGGCGAGCAGACCGTGCTCGTCTACGACCTGGGTGGTGGGACGTTCGACGTCTCGGTCCTCGAGATCGCCGACGGCGTCTTCGACGTCAAGTCGACCTCGGGTGACACCCGCCTCGGTGGTGACGACTGGGACCAGGTGGTCATCGACTGGATGGTCAAGTCCTTCAAGGACACCGAGGGCGTGGACCTGTCGGCCGACAAGATGGCCCGACAGCGTCTGAAGGAGGCGGCGGAGAAGGCCAAGAAGGAGCTCTCGACCGCCCAGGACACCCAGATCAACCTGCCCTTCATCACTGCTCGCGACGGCCAGCCGCTCCACATGGAGCTGACGCTGACCCGGTCGCAGTTCCAGCAGATGACGGCCGACCTGCTCAAGCGGACCGAGTCACCCTTCAAGCAGGCCATCAAGGACGCCGGCATCTCCACCTCCGACATCGACAACGTGATCCTGGTCGGCGGCTCGACCCGGATGCCCGCGGTCGTGGACCTGGTTACCCAGCTCTCCGGCGGCAAGGACCCATCCAAGGGCGTGAACCCGGACGAGGTCGTCGCCGTCGGTGCCGCACTGCAGGCCGGTGTGCTCCGCGGTGAGGTCAAGGACGTCCTGCTCCTGGACGTCACGCCGCTGTCCCTCGGCATCGAGACCAAGGGTGGCGTGATGACCACGCTCATCGAGCGCAACACGACCATCCCGACCCGCAAGTCCGAGGTGTTCTCGACCGCGGCCGACAACCAGCCGCAGGTGGAGATCCACGTGCTGCAGGGCGAGCGCGAGATGGCCGCCTACAACAACTCTCTCGGCAAGTTCGAGCTGACCGGCATCCCACCGGCACCACGCGGCGTCCCGCAGATCGAGGTCACCTTCGACATCGACGCCAACGGCATCGTGCACGTCAACGCCAAGGACAAGGCCACGAACAAGGAGCAGTCGATGACCATCACCGGTCAGTCGGCGCTGCCCCGCGAGGACATCGACCAGATGATCGCGGATGCCGAGAAGTACGCCGAGGAGGACCGCAAGGCCCGCGAGGCCGCCGAGGTCCGCAACGCCGCCGACAGCATGCTGTTCCAGTCCGAGCAGCTGCTGAAGGACAACGGCGAGCAGATCGACGCCAGCCTGAAGGCCAAGCTGGAGGAGGCGCAGGGCAAGCTGCGCGAGGCCATGGAGGGCGAGGACAACGAGGCCGTCAAGACCGCCTCGGACGAGCTCACCCAGGTTTCCCAGGAGATCGGCCAGGCCCTCTATGCCGCGTCGGCGGACGCCGGTCCGGCCGCAGCTTCCGGCCCCTCAGCCGATGACGACGACACGATCGTCGACGCCGAGGTCGTCGAGGACGAGGACGAGCCGGGGGCTGCATAGCCCGTGGCCGACAACTCACCTGACAACGGCGCACCCGACGAACCCGTCGACGACGCGCCGGCTGACCCCGACGTGCTCGACATCGAGGAGGGGGGCGCCGCCACAACTGGCGCGGCCCCGCCCGACGGTGATGAGTACGACGCCGGCTCGCTTGGAGCCGTTCCCGCCGAAGAGGAGGGACCGCCGGTCGATCGCCCCGAGTTGGGCGAGGACCATGCCGGCCCCAAGCCCGAGCCCGACCCCTTGGAACAGGCCCAGGCCGAACGGGACGAACTGCGAGACCAGCTCCTCCGGGCACGCGCGGACTACGACAACCTCAACAAGCGCCGCCACAAGGAGGTGGCGGCCGCCCGAGGTCGCGGCGCAGCAGCCGTGATGGAGGGCCTGCTCGAGGTCCTCGACAACTTCGGCTTTGCGCTCCAGGCAGCTGCGAGGTCTGAGGACGCCCAACTGGCGAAGGGCGTGCAGCTGGTCCACGACCAGCTGCTCGAGGCGCTCGAGAAGGCCGGCCTCTCCGAGGTCGACGGGGTGGGATCGGTGTTCGACCCCGCGCACCACGAAGCGCTGATGAGTGAAGCCGACGGCGAGGACCGCCCGCAACCCGAGGTCGCCGAAGTCCTCCGAGTCGGCTACCGCTACCACGACCAACTGCTGCGCCCCGCGTCGGTCAAGGTCGTGGAGTGACCCCCAGCATCATCGCGCTGCCGCGCGAGCATCGACACCAGAGAGGAGGACCCGATGTCACAGGCTGATTGGCTCGAGAAGGACTACTACAAGATGCTCGGTGTGGCATCGGACGCCTCGGCCGACGAGATCCGAAAGGCCTACCGGAAGCTGGCCCGGGAGAATCATCCCGACGCCAACCCGGACAACCCGAAGGCAGAGGAGCGCTTCAAGGAGGTCAGTGAGGCCAACAGCGTCCTGTCGGATCCATCCAAGCGCGCCGAGTACGACCAGTTCCGCCAGTTGGCTGCCAGCGGTGGATTGGGGGGCGGCGGGTTCGGCGGCTTCCAGGGCGGCGCACCGTTCGGGGGCAGCACGCAGAACATCGATCTGAACGACCTGCTCGGCAACATCTTCGGCGGTGGTGGCGGCAGCGCCCGCGCCTCCGCTGGTCGTGGTGGCAGGCCGACCGGCCCGCGACGCGGCAACGACGTCAAGACCGGCGTGACCCTGTCCTTCGAGGACGCCATGGCCGGAGTCACGGTCACCCTTCGGGTACGCGGCAACGCCGTCTGCTCCACCTGCTCCGGCATGGGGGCCCGCCCGGGCACCTTCCCCCACCGCTGCGACCGGTGCGGCGGCCAGGGTGTGGTCAATGACAACCAGGGCCTGTTCGCCTTCTCCCAACCCTGCCCGGTGTGTGCCGGTCGCGGGGAGGTCATCGACGACCCCTGCCCGACCTGTGCCGGCTCGGGTATCGAGCAGCGGACCCGAACCGTCAGGACCCGGCTGCCCGCCGGGGTGAGGGACGGTCAGACGGTGAAGCTGCCCGGCAAGGGCGAGCCTGGCATGTACGGCGGTCAGCCCGGGGACCTGCTGGTCGAGGTGACGGTGGCCGAGCACGACGTCTTCGTCCGCTCGGGTGACAACCTCAAGCTCAGCGTGCCGATCACCTTCGCTGAGGCCGCGCTCGGCGCCCAGATCTCGGTCCCGACCCTGGATGGCTCGGTCACCCTGAAGATCCCCGCCGGGACGGAGTCCGGACGGACCTTCCGCGTCCGTGGCCGGGGTGCCCCGAAGCGCGGGAAGGGCAAGAAGTCCGGCGGCGACCTGCTGGTCACCGTGACCATCACCGTCCCACAGAAGCTGACCAAGACCCAGAAGAAGGTCGTGGAAGACTTCGCCGCGATGGACGACTCCGATCCGCGGGCCACGTTGAACGCGTTGTCACGCAACGGCGCGACGGCGGATGCTGCGAGCGAGGACGTGGACGTCTGATGCGCGAACGTGCGGTGTACATCATCTCGGTGGCTGCCGAGCTGTCCGGTGTGCACCCCCAGACGCTGCGCACCTACGAGCGGCGCGGGCTGCTGAAGCCCCACCGAACCCCCGGCGGAACCCGACGGTACTCCGCGCGTGATGTCGAGCGGGTCCAGCTGATCCAGGAGCTGACCCAGGGCGACGGCATCAACCTGGCCGGGGTTCTGCGGATCCTCGCGCTCGAGGACCGTCTGGACGAGATGCAGGACCGGCTGGCGGCCGCCCAGCAGGAGGTCGAGGACGTCAAGGCCGAGGCGCGCGCAGCAATCCGTGAGGTGCAACGCTCCCGGACCAGCGACATCGTGCTGTATCGCCGCCCGACCGACGTCGAGCGTCACCAGGGCGCCCAGCGCGGCCGTCGGCGCTGAGCCGCACGCGCTGCTCGTCCACTCGGTCCGGATGATCCGACTCGGGGGACACGCACGCTGGAAGACCGCTCCCGAGCTGAGGCTCATAGGGTGACGCCCTGACTGGCCAGGAAGCTGTGGGGATCCGTGGTCCCGCCCCCTGCCGGGTAGACCTCCAGGTGCAGGTGGGGACCGGTCGAGTTGCCGGTGCTGCCGCACGCAGCGATGTGCTGACCGGCCACGACGGTCTGGCCCGGTGAGACGACGAACGAGCCGTTCTGCAGGTGCAGGTAGCGGGTGCGCAAGCCCTCACCGTGGTCGACCCACACCACATTGCCGGCGCCGCCCTCCCGGCGGGTGTGGGCTACGGTTCCGGACCCGGCTGCGACGATGGGACTGCCTGCCGGGCAGGCCAGGTCCAGACCGGCGTGGAACCTCCTGGCACCGCTGATCGGGTGGATCCGATAGCCGTAGCCGCTCGAGATCCGGACGTACTGGGGGGCCGGGTTCACCCACGCGCCACCGCCGATCACCAACGGCTCACCGTCCAACGTCGTGGCTGCGGCCAGGTAGGTGGTCATCCACGTCAGCACCTCCTGCACGTACTCATAGGACCGGTTGTACGCGCCGACGGCCTGACGACGACCGGTGTCGGAGTCGATGGCATCACGGGCCGCCGCACAGAGGTAGGTGGCCGCCGAGAGGGCCGCGTCGAAGAAGTTGTGCGGGTCGGCCTGCCCGTTCCCGTCACCATCGCTGCCGTAGGCGGCCCAGGTGCCGGGGATGAACTGCATCGGTCCGAGTGCACGGTCGTACCCGGTGTGGCCGTCCAGCCGGCCGTCGTCGGTGTCGAGGATCGGCCGCGTGCCGGGGAGTGAGCCGTCCAGCAGAACGCCCTGGATCGGCGGCCGGACATCGCCGTCAGCTGCGGCGACCGACCCCCCGAAGCGCCCGTGGTCGGTCTCGACCTTGCCGATCCCGGCCAAGAGGGCCCACGACACCGGACAGGGCCCGCCATCGGTCTCGTCGCGTTCGGCCAGTCGTTCGGCGGCGTGAGCGTAGGCGCGCGCTGCCGTCTCGGGGATGTCCTGATGTGTCCGAACGAGCGCCGCGCCCGAGTCGGCGCCACCCGCGGCGACGAGGACGATGAGCGCGACCACGAACACAACCGGCAGCACCGGCGCGACCAGGATGACCACCTTCCAGCCGGTCACCGTGAACAACCCGCTGTCGCGGACACACCGATCACGTCCCCGAGGCCTGCTCTCGCGGCTGCTGGGTGCGCCGGGACATCGCCCGCAGGCGACTGCCGCGATTGAGCGCCGTCGGTGCCAACCCCGTGCCGAGTCCCTCCAGCCCCTGCCTGACGACGGTGATGCCGGCCTTGACCGCCACCGCGCCAGCATGGACGTCGGCCGCAGTGGCGGCGGCCCTGGCCGTGCCGCGGGCGACCGCGCCGCCGACGGCAGCACCGGGACCACGACCCTGCGCCCCGACGTCGGCGCCCGGGCCGGCCACGCGTGCGGCGGTGCTCCTCGCGGCGAACCGCATCGACTTGAACACACGCCCCCGGACGATGACGAGGGCCCACGCGAGCACCAGCGCAAGCGCCATCCTGACCACGATGGGCTGACCGAACGCCCGATCCAGGACCGTCCCGACCGAGGTCAGCAGCAGAGAGAGGAAGAAGCCCGACCCCATGAAGAGGACAGCAACCTTCAGCAGGCTGTGGAACCATCGGGCGAGCAGCTCCCGGCCGGCACCGGGCGCGATGCCGGCCACGAAGGCAACGGGCATGGCGAGGATCAGCAGGACGCCGGCCACCTGCGCGATCAGCAGGGTGCCGGCGGTGAGCATCACGGCCACCCCGAACGCGGCGGTGGCCACCGCATAGGCACCCGAGGCCATGACGCGGCTGGCACTCATCCTGGCGTTGAACAGGCTCATGTTGGGGCAACCGACGTCGTTCATCCAGCGGCGCGGCTCGTCGATGTTGTCCCAGGCACGCTGCTCGACCAGTTCGCCGGCGACCGCGCCGCAGGCACTCTCGGGATCCGGGATGGACCCCCACTGCAGCACCATGAACGGCTCGTGGACGAAGGTGTCGAAGTGGTTGTTCAGCACGTCGTCGAAGCGGCTCTGCGCCGGAACACCGCCGGCGCAGTAGTCCGACCGTGCCTGGTCGGGGTCGCCGTCGGTGCTGCCGAGCTCCATCATCCCAACGGTCAGGTCGCTCATGACGGACAGGCCGGTGCAGGCCGTGTTCTCCGCACCGTGGAGCAGGCCACCGCCGATCAGAGCAATGGACACTGCCACCAACACCTCGCCCATGGCTGCTTGTGCTCGGTGGCGGAAGATCTGCCACCCAGCGTGTGCGATCGCTAGCAGCAGCATCAGCTCGCTGAGCGGGATGCCGGAGCGGCCACCACGGAGCAGGTGGCCGTAGGACTGGCTGAGCGCGGACACGTCACCGCTGAGCAGGTGGGCGATGTCGAATCGCAGGACCAGTCGGAGCACCCACCCCGCAACCGTGAACACCCAGACGCCGATCGAGAAGAAGAAGCGCGCGATGGTGACGAATGCCCGATCCACCAGGTCGACGGACGCGCCGAGTTCGTAGTGGGCGAGGTTCCGATCTGCTGGGCTGGCATGCTCGCCCAGCAGTTCGGTGACGAGGTCAACCGCGGAGAACTCTTCCTCGTCGTAGCCACGGATGTCCTCCACGACATCTGGCACGCTGCTCGGGTCCCCCCGCTCGGGTGAGGCTCCCGACCCGAGTCCCTCGATCGGGGCGAGCACCGGCGCCTGGTCATCCGGACCCTCGTCGGCCTGGTCCACGTCATCCGGCGGCGGGGCCGGCTCGTCCAGTGGCGCCCCGACCGAAGCCGGTGGGATCTCCGACGGCGTGGGGCTCCGCACCGGCTCGGGCGTGGTGTCCGGGCGTGGCTCAGTCGGGCCGCCGGTGGCCTCGTCGGCCAGGGGTTGCGCCCCGGACATCGACGGTGACCAGACCACCGCGACGACGACCACCAGCAGCCCTGCCCATCGGAGGCGTCTGCCCCGACCGGCCGTCATGCGGCTGCCGCCGGTGTGGTGTCCAGCGCCTCCTCGACTGCAGCGGTGGCGGCCGGCAGGACCTGGACGAGCCCGACGCGGTCCTGCACGTCGCGAAGCAGGCACTGCCCGGTCTGCAAATCGGCCGTGACCAGCCCGATCAGATCGTCGGTTGCCTCCAGGCCCAGGAAGTCCAGACCGGCGGCTGCGGCGCCGCGACTCTGCCGGAACAGCATCCGCATGCCCAGGAGGTGGCTCAGGGCATCGTCCCCGAGGTCTCCGGGGTGTTGGGAGAGCAGCCACACGGCGGCGTTGTGCTTGCGGCCGTCGCGGATCGAGTCGAGCAGGAGCTGTCGACCCTGGGGGCTGGCCGTCAACGCCCAGGCCTCATCGATCAGCGTGGCGCCGAACCGCTCGCCGTCCTCGAAGGTCAGGGTCCGCGCGACGGCGGCGACGAGGTACAGCAGCGCCTGGCCGAAGATCTGCTCGGGGAGCAACTGGCGGGCCAGGTGTTCGTGCAGCATCGCCTCGCGGTCGGGCAGCGAGAGTCCGGGCGCGTGGAAGCAGATGTAGTCGGCGTCCAGTGCCAGTGGTGGGCGATCGGCGAACACCAGCTGGGCCAACGGATGATCGGTGTAGCTCGCCAGCTTGCGGCGCAGACCGTGCGCCGCGGGCTCGTCGTCGGCTTCCAACGCACCGAGGACGTCGGCCAGCACGCCGCCCGCTGCCGCCACGCGGCGAACGGCCTGGGCCAGGACCGCTCCGTCGACGTCGGAGGGGGTGGTCCGCGTGAGCAGGGTGAGGAACCCGAGCGCCACCCGGACTCCGGTCTCGTCGCCGAACACCCGCAGTGGGTCCATGCCGACCTGGGTCTGCTCGTCCAGTCTGACCACGGCGGCGTCACCTGGAACCGCACAGGCGAGGGTGGCGTACTCGCCGGCTGAGGTCCGGTCGAGGGTCACGACTCGCCCTGCGCGGGCGATCGTCCCCAGCAGCAGGCGCTTGATGAAGTAGGACTTGCCGCTGCCCAGGGCACCGAAGATCCCCAGGGAGCCGGACCGGTTCGTCGCCGGTCCGAAGGCCGGGTCCAGCAGGACCGGCGCGGGCTGCCCGCCGGAGAGGTTCAGCCCGATCGGGATGCCCTGGGGGTCCCCGACGGCGGTCCCTGCCACCGGGACGCCGGCGGCCAGGTCGCGGGGCAGGAGGTGTTGGGTGTAGTCGCGGCAGACGGCTGGCACGGTCGAGCCGGGTAGACCGGCTTGGAACAGTGCCACCTGGCCGCCCGTGGGTCGGTGCAGGCTGTACCCCCACGGCTCCAGCAGGTCCTTCAGTCCCGCGGCCCGGGTGTCCACCTCGGCCGGCGAACGGCCCGCGACGACGTAGGTGATCGTGACCAGCAGCTCCGGGTCACCGGGGTGAGCCACGAGGGACGCCTGTTGGTCGTCGACCCCCTCCAGCGCCGAGGCCAGCGTCCGGGGCGCTCCGGCGGGTTCCCCCTCGTACTCGGCGTACTGGGCGTTCAGCTGCCGCTGCTGGCGTCGGGCCCGGGTCTGCGCCTCGATGTTGGGTACGGCTTCCAGGCGGGCATGCCAGTCGACGTCGAATGGGGCCAGGTCCGCCATGCCGAACCACTCACCACCGCCGGGGTAGGAGAACCGAGCCGGCATCTCGGAGACGACGAGCGCGCTCTGATAGGCCGTGCCGACGTCGGTGTCGACCCGCAGGTACCGGCGATGACGAGGGCGTCCCGGGTCCTCGGCCGTCCCGCCTTCCCACAGCACCACATCGTCCAGGTGACGGCTGGCCGTCAGCCGCTCACGGCGGGCCAGCGGCGGTGCGTCCAGTCCGCGCAGCGCGGCTCGGCGATACAGCCATCGGAGCTCGCCAGGACCCACCTGGTCCACGTCGATCGTCCGAGCCAATCGGCTGCCGAGGTCGGCAGCCCGCTGGGCGGCGACGCCGCGGTCGGTCTGGGGCGTCTCGGCCACCGGGATGCCGAAGGTGCCTGCGACGGCCGCGCAGGCGCTGTCGAACACCGTGCGAGCCCGGGGCCGGATGATCTGTGCCGCCAGGTACACCCGCCGCTCGACGGGCCGCTGCTCGACCAACCTGCTCAGGGGCTGTCGTGCGTGGGTTCGCCATCGGGCGGCGGCGGCTGCGGGGACGGCGGCGGCGACCCGCTCGGCCAGCTCCCGGGCATCAACCGGCCGCGTCACACCGATCAGTTGGGAGACCCGTGGCAGGGCGACGATGGCATCCTTGACGCGGGCGTGCAGAGCAAGCTTTCCCTCCGAGGGCAGGAAGGGATAGCTGGGCAGTTCCACACGCCACACCGCCCACACGGCCCCGTCGCGCGTCCAGATCCGGTTGCCGTCGATGTGCCGGGCCGGGGTCAGGGCCACAGCGCACCTCCGTCCGCCGGTCGAAGGGTGTGGGGTCGGACGGCCCGGACGGGCTGACCATCCCGCACACCTTGTCGTGGCCGTGCGGCGTAGGTCAGCAGACCGAGGGCGTAGCGCCCGGGCGACCGTCCCTCGACGCGGGCGTGCCTGACCGCCCAGGCCAGGACGAGGGGCAGGAGCATGGCCACGACCAGATCGAGTGCGCCCGGGAGGACGGCCCAGAGGTGTCGGGTGGACACCTCCAGGATCACCGTCGTGAGCAGCACGCCGACCTGGGCTGGCGTCAGTGGCGTGGGGAGTGCGTAGCCGCCGACCTTGCCGATCACCAGCGGGAATCGTCGGGCGTGGGTGTAGGTCCGGCACTCCATCGCTCGCGTCACTGCACCCAGGTCTGGGCGTCGACGTCGATCTGCCCCTCGAGCAGTTCGACGTTGCCGGTGGCCCAGACGACCAATCCGGCCATGACCACGGCGGTGATGGTGGGCACCAGCGCCTTGGTCTTCCACCACACGCCGGCGACGTAGACAGAGGCGGCGACAGCTATGGCTGCCTGGATGACGGTGCCGAACTGGTTGATCATCTGACTCAGGAAGTCGATCACGGTGTTGCCTTTCGGTTGGTGGTGGAACAGTGAGCTGGCGTCGGAGGCTGCTCGGGTTCGAGCGAGCTCACCCCGTGCCGGGCGGGGCCTCCAGCGGCACGGCCGGGAGGACGCTGCGGACTTCGAAGTGCGTGCCGCTGCGATCCATGAGCAGGGGGAGGTGCATCACCTCGATGCGCCCGTCGGTTCCGATCGTCCGGGCCTCGACCAGGGCGATGGCCTGGGTGGGGCCGTAGGGCGAGGCAGCGATTCGCTGGACGTTCACCTCCTGCACCGGGTGCAGGAGCGGCTCGACCTGGGCGTCGGTGGCGACGTAGCGGTCGAGCTCACCCGCCCCGCTCAGGTAGGCGCGGGCGAAGCCGCCAGCGGACTGGTGGGCCGGGTCCTGCTCGTCCGGTGGCTGCAGCGGTGGCAGGAGCGACTGGGGGTGGCTGTCGGGGGCCGGCCGGCTCACGCGCGTGGGGCGCATCTCGACCAGCGGTCCGGTGGGCGACATGGCGATGGTCACCTGGTAGGTCAGGACCACGCCGTTGTCGGCGACGCCGACGGTGACGCCCCAGCGGTCCGGCCCAGCCCGCGCGACACCGAGGGTGGCGACGTGGTCAGGCCGAGCCCGGCGTGCCGTGACGTCGGCCTCCAGGAGTTCGGTGGGGACCGACCGGTCGATCGCCGCGACGGCGAAGGCTCGCGCCGCGGGTTCGAGCCAGGGGTCGACGGTGCGCCCTGCAGTTCCGAGGTGGGCGATCACGGCGAGTTCGGCCAGTCCGGTGACGCCGGCCGGTGGTGCGGGCGGCGCCTCCGGTGGGAGCGCAACAGGCGGTCGCAGGAGCGCCGCGGTGCCGATCAGTGGCCCGAGGACCACAACGGTCCACAGCGCCGACGTCAGGAGCCTGACCCGAACCCGCGGCGGGATCGCGGTTCGATCCACGCCGCGGGCCGCCGCCCCCATCGTGGTCACGACGCGACCACCACATCAGGTGGCGGCAGGGTGAGGACCTCGCCGGGCCGGATCAGGTCCGGGTCGCCCGAGGAGACGGTCTCGGCCTCGAGGTTCGCCTCGATCAACCGCAGCCAGTAGGCGTGGACCTGGCGATCGGTGGGACGGTCCTCGCCGCCAGACAGCGCCCCACGGGCGATGACCCAGAGGTTCTCGCCGACCGCAACGGTGTGCGAGTCGACGCCGGCTGTCGGTGGTGCGGGGGCCGCGACGCCCGGGCCTCCTGCGGGCGTCGCAGACTGAACCGAGTCCGGTGGGGGTGGGCCGTGACCCGTGGAGGGCGGGACCGCCGGGGGTGCAGGAGTCGGCGTCGGGGACGCCCCGCCGGGGCCGGTCGTGTTCGGCGGGTCGACTGGATTGGGGGTCCTGACCGGGTCGACCGGGTTCGCAGTTGGGGCAGGGTCGACCGGGTTCGCAGTTGGCGCGGGGTCGACCGGGGGAGCGGTGACACCGATGGGGTCGGAGCCGATCACCGGCACCGGCGGGGATACCACCTGCTGGACCGGGACGGCCTCAGAGACCTGCGACGCCGCTGCCGCCGGGCCGGCGGCCACGGTCAGGACCAGCGTTGCCCCGACGGCGCGGTTGACCACCCGCTGGACCCATGCGGGCGCGATACCCGGCCGGGGCCCGGCCGCCCCACGATGCGAAGCCGTCCTGGCGTGGACCAGAGCCCCGACGAGGTCGACCACGGTGCCGAGGAGCAACCACCAGGTCGCCAGCCAGGCTCCGAGGTGGACCGTGGCCGTCAGCAGGTCAGCCAGTTCGACCGATCGGACCCACGTCACGGTGAGCTGCGCCCGATAGGGCAACGACAGGGAGTGGGTCAGGGCCACACCGGCGCCCTGGGCCGCAACCAACAACAGCAGTCGTGTCATGGCTGGGCACTGTACGGCCTATCAAGCTAGGCCAGCAAGTCTTGGCCTGTGTAAAACCATGTCAACACTTGCCATGCCCCCTTGGACCGGCGCCTCAACACGCCTGAGTTGGCGCACCGAGAAGACCAGGTGAGAGCACTGCCCAAGGGGCATCAGCCCCGACGTCCATTCGACCCCACGTTGGACACACCTGGGCGGCTGCCCGATGGCCGCTGCCTGACAGCCACCGGCTGAGCGCCGCGACCCCCTCGCCGTGCGCCCCGGTCGTCGCTAGCTAGACGTCGATCGTTCCTCGCCCGCCCGCGTCGGGCGTGTCATCGGTCACCACGGCCTTGCCGATCTGGAATGCCTGCACCAGCTTGTTCGGTGCGGTCCAGTACTCCCAGACATCCGCGGCGAGGTGCGCCACCACGGCATCGGCCTTGCCGTTCTCGAACCATGCGGCCGTCGCCTCGTCCCATAGCTCGTCCAGCAACTCGGCGCTCTCGGAGATGGTGAGCGTCCCGGAGATCGACACCCACACGTCGTCGTCGGTCAGGCTGACGTTCGCGGCCCGTGCCCCCGACATGACCCACTCCGCACCGCTGTCCACGACGAAGACCACGTGCCCCTCGTCATCGATGTCCTGCACGGTGAGGGGCCGCGCTCGGAGTCGTCCGGTCACGTCCATGGTGGTCAGCATCGCGATCTTGACATCGTCGATCTGGTCGCGGACGTCCTGGAGGGAGAGTTGTTCGTCAGCCATGGTTCTGCCCTAGCCGAGGTGGCCGGGTCTGAATCACCACAATTCGTGCCGGGCGATGCCACGGGTAGCCTCGTCGATCCTGTCGGAGACCCACTTCCAGGAGGACACCCAGACCATGGCCGGAGTAGAAGGACGAGTCGTCATCGTGACCGGGGCAGGTGGCGGGCTGGGGCGGCAGCACGCGCTGCTGCTGGCCTCCCGCGGCGCCAAGGTCGTGGTCAACGACCTGGGTGGGAAGCGGGACGGGACCGGTGCCGGCAGCCAGATGGCCGACCAGGTGGTCACCGAGATCGAGGAGGCCGGGGGAGCGGCCGCTGCCAACTACGACGACGTTGCGACGGAGGAGGGCGGAGCAGCTGTGGTCCAGACCGCGCTGGACGTCTTCGGCCAGGTCGACGGCGTGGTCAACAACGCCGGGATCCTCCGGGACGGCACCTTCCACAAGATGGAGTACGCAGCCTGGGACGCGGTCCTCAAGGTGCACCTGTACGGGACCTACAACGTGACCCGGGCCGCGTGGCCCCACTTCCGCGAGCAGTCCTTCGGGCGGGTGGTGATGACCACATCCACGAGTGGCTTGTACGGCAACTTCGGCCAGACCAACTACGGGGCCGCCAAGCTCGGGATGGTCGGCCTGATGAACACGCTGGCCCTCGAGGGGAAGAAGTACTCGATCGGGGCGAACGCCGTGGCCCCCATCGCGGCCACCCGCATGACCGAGGACATCTTCGACGAGGCGTCGCTCGAGAAGTTCGACCCGGCGTACGTCTCGCCCCTCGTCGCCCATCTGTGCAGCGAGGAGATGACCGACAGCGGCCAGATCATCCTTGCGGGCGGCGGCAACTACGCCCGGGTCGCTTTCAGCCAGTCGGCCGGGGCGTCCTTCGAGGACATACCGACCCCGGATGCCATCGCCGAGCAGTGGGACACCATCACCGACATGGACGGTGCCAGCCTCGGGATGCCCTTCAGCGGTTGAGCCTGCAGCCACGGAGCCAGCGCCTGGTGCGTTCGCCGGATGGCCGGCGAGGTGGCCGGTCCAGTGGTCCTAGGATCCCCGTATGACCGAGCCGACCGACGAGCTGTACAGCACCGACGCCTACCTGCGGACCTTCGAGGCCACGGTGGTCGCGGTGGACACCGATGCCCACCGCGTGGCGCTCGACCGCTCGGCGTTCTACCCCGGCGGCGGTGGCCAGCCCGCGGATCGTGGCCTACTGGCGGTGGACGGCGGCGCCGACGGGATGCTCTCGTTGGACGTCACCAAGGTCGGCAAGACCAAGGCGCTCGTCTGGCACGAGTTGGCCGACGGAACACCGCTGCCCGACCCGGGCACGCCGGTGGAGGGGACGCTCGACTGGGAGCGCCGGCACCAGCTCATGCGGACCCACACCGCCCTGCACATCCTCTGCGGCGTGATCTGGGCCGACTTCGGTGTGGCCGTCACCGGTGGGAACATGGAGCCCCTCAAGGGTCGGCTGGACTTCGAGCTCGACGCCATGTCTGCAGAACTCGGCCAGCAGGCGCAGCGGCGGATCAACGAGGAGATCGAGCGGGCCCGCGAGATCATGGTCGACTTCATCTCACGAGCTGAGGCCGATGATGACCCGGCGCTGATCCGCACCAAGGCCAACCTCATCCCAGCCTTCATCGACCCCCTCCGCGTCATCGACATCGCCGGTCTGGACCGGCAGGCCGACGGCGGCACCCACGTTGCCACCACGGCGGAGGTGGGTCGGGTGGAGGTCACCAAGACCGAGTCGAAGGGCAAGGCCAACAAGCGCATCCGCCTGGTGGTCAACGACGCGGCCACGTAGGGCACGATCTCCTGGTGGACCGCTACTCGAAGCGGACCTCGACGGTGCCGTACAGCTCGGCCACCAAGCCGTCTTCGGTGAGGCGCAGTTGGCCATCGCCATCCTCGTCCTCCCAGGCCACCACCTGTGTGCAGTCCGGCCCAGCGGAGCTGTCCAGCGCCACTGATGCCTGATCGTCCTGCACCTCCACGTGAGGCAGGAGGGCCGCGCCATCGACGGACTCACCGTTCGACCGAACGATCAGAGCTGTGCCGGTGTCGGTGCTCCCGAGTGCATCGGCTCGGCCGTCGCCGTCGACATCGGCCTTCTCCAGCTGGAGCTGATCGTTGATCGTCACCGACGAGCTTGCGCACGGCAGCAGGCCGACGGCGAGCGTCTCGGGCAGCACCTGGTCGGGGAAGAACGGCTCGGCCTGAATCGTCACCGCATCGCCGACCGCGACGGCCTGGTCCTCACCGAGACGGAGGAACTGACTGGCGCCGGCGTCGCTGTCCACCGGTCCTCGCGCGTCGGTGACCCCGATGGCTGCGGCGAGGACGTCCACACTGACGGCCGCCGTCCCACCGATCGCCTGGACGGCGTCGGGGAGGGAGGCCGTCGGATCGGCCAGGTAGGACACCGCACCGCTCCCGAGGCGCGTGGGCGACTCGGTCAGGACGATCGGGGACCCCGTCACCGCGCCGTGGGGACCTGCGGCCAGGACGTCGACGAAGAGGTCACCCCGGCCCAGAAGGACGCTGGTCCCGGGTACCCATCCGGCCCGCACGGAGAGCTGGGCGATGCGCTCGACGGTGCGCAACCGATCAGCGCCCGCGACCCGCTCGACCGTGATGTCGAGGTCGGCGATCTGCTCCTGCACCGCAGGGGTGATCTGATCGTCGTTCCCCAGCAGGTAGACCTGCTGGATCTCGAGGTCGGTCAGGGACTGCGCGGTCTCTTCAGGCAGTCGGTCGGTCTCGGCCAGCAGGATCGGGAAGCCCTGCGCCGCGGCGGCCGGCGCCGCAGCGAGCGCGCTGGCGAAGTCGCCACCCTGGGCGACGAATGCGGTGGTCTGCCCCTCGACCTCGTTGATGCCTCGCTCGGCGGCGAGCAGCTCGGCGGCGCGTGCAGCCGTGGCGAAGCGGTTGGGCCCCTCGACTCGCTGGACGTCGGTGACGGAGTCCGGGAGCGCACTCACCACGGCCTCGCCGACCGCTGCGGTCCCGCCCATGATGATCGCGGTGCTGGCACCGAGGTCGGTGATGGCCCGCGCCGTCTCGTCGTTCAGGCGGTCGGAGTCAGTCACCAGGACCGGTACGTCACCACGGGGTGAGAGCGGCGCTGAGGCGAGCGCGTCGGGGAAGTCGTCAGCCCTCGCGAGGATGACCTCCTCCGCGCCGTCGGGGTGGTCAAGGGCGGCCAGCTCAGCCGCAGTGTTGTAGCGGTTGACGCCATCCACCCGCGCGGGGACGGTGCTGCCATCCGGGATCGGGCCGCCCTCCGAGATCACCTGGACGTCGAAGGTGATGTCGTTGACCTCGACTCCGCGGTTGGTGTTCTCCCCGTTCACGACAGCCACCGAGACCCGCTCGGCCTCGTCCAGGCCGTCGAGTGACAGCGTGACCGTCCCGTTCTCGAACTGGCCGGAGCGCTGCTCCACCGTGCCGTCCATTCGTGACGCGACCAGCGCAGCACCTCCCAGCAGGTAGTCGGCAGTCGACACCTCCACCGTGACGTCGGCCGTCGGCTGGATGTCGTAGACGGCGTAGGCGGCAGGGCTCAGCGTCGTGCTCGCCGAGCCGTCCGCCCCGATCGTGTCCTGTCGGGCGACCTCCGGGTAGGTGACCACCTCACCCTGGGATGTGTCCCGCGGGAACACGCCCGGCTGGTTCCAGATCATCGACGCCTCGGCGAACTCGACGAACTGCTCGGCGAATGACGAGCCCCGCTCGACCAGTTCGTCATTCATCGCCGCCAGCGGCAGGCCGTTGTTCTGCGCCGTCCGGGCCCAGATGTCCTGGATCAGCGCCAGGTCGAACTGGTCGTCCAACCACTGCATGACCACGTGGGCGCCGTACTCGGTCGCGCCGTCCTCGGCGTCACGCAGGGGCACATCGGTGTTGCCCGCGTAGGCGAAGATGTCCCCGGTTCGAACTCGGTCGGTGTTGGCCACCTCCTCGAAGGTCGATGTCGCCTCACGGAGCCACGGCTGGGTGATGCCCGAGATCGCAGCCTGTGTCAGGTGGTGGAGCTCGTGAAGGGCGATGCCGAGGATGTCCTCGTCCGCCATGTCGACCTCCATGCGAATCGACCCGGAGATCGACGGGCACTCGGGTTCCTCACAGGCGCCGTCATAGTCGGCGAGTCCCAGTTGGCCCATGAGGTCCTTCAGGTAGACGTCGATTCGTCCGTCGCCGCCGAGCTGGCCGTCGTCGAGCGGCGGCCTCCACCCCTCCTGGATCACGGTCAGCTCATACGCCTCGTCGAAGGCCGCGGCCATCCGTTCTGCCACGTCTCGGCTCGTCGCATCTGGTGAGGACTCATCGGTGGTGTAGTGGATCCTGAACCGCTCGGTGTCGAGCGTCTCGGGGAGGTCCGAGGGTCGTGGCTGCCCCACCGTGAACTCCTGCTCCTGGGCCGTGGCGGGCGCTGGCAGCACCAGCAGCAGCAGTGCGAACATCGCTACGAGGAGGCGACATGACATGACAGTTCTTCCTTCGGTCGTTGGACGACGGTCTCACCCCCGAAGACGTGTGGGGGACCCTCTGGGTTGACGTGGTCTCCCGCAGGTCACGCCCGAACGGCGACGAGTGTGACATTCGGGGTGGATCGGCAACGCACCCCGGTGTGGTGGTGCCCGGCCGTTCGTCGCGCAAACGCCCGACAAGGGTCATTACAGTGTCGTAAGAACTGGAGTTACCCACGCCGACGACGCGTTCACTGGACCCCATGAGCACCCAACAGGCACCACACCACACTGCTCCGCCGCCCCCGCCGCCGTCCGGCCCACAGCAGCCGTCATCCGGCGCGTCGCTGGCCCCGCGCATCGTCCTCATCGGACTGCCGATCCTGGTCGGCATCGTCGTCGGGATCACCCGCCCCGAGGTCTACACGGCCCTGTTCAACAGCCCACAAGCCATCGCGATCGTTGCCGGGATCATCGCCGCCATCCTCGGCCTCTCGGCGCTGCTCCGCCGCTACCTGTCGAACCAGTGGCTGATCACCGGTCTGCTGCTGGTCCCACTGGCCGTCGTCGGGTACCTGTTCATCGCGCCCTACTACGCCGAGGACGTGGTGGTCGACGAGGCACTCCCCGGCCTGGAGACCGCTGCTGTCAGCGCCGACCAGGCCGAGGAGCCTGCGGGGGCCGCCGATGCTGAGGCCGGGTCGGCTGAGGCCGAAGCTCCGGCCGACGACACCGCGGAAGCGCCGACTGATGCCGAAGGGTCGGCCGCGGATCCAAGCGTTGAGAACGAGGAGGCCGTCGGGGACAGTCCTGCCCAGGACGGAGCGGCCCAGGACGGAGCGGCCCAGGACGGGGCTGCCGACAGCGCTGCCGAGCCAGCCGGCGAGCCGGACGTCGCCCAACCCGAGGACGTGGAGCCCGAGCCCGCCCCCGAGGAGCCGGCAGCCCCTGCCGGCCCCGTGCAGCTCAGCAACGGCACCTTCGTCGGCCTGGACAACCACTTCGCTGAAGGCGAGGCCGCGATCTACACGCTGGAGGACGGCAGTTCGATCGTCCGCCTCGAGGACGTGAACCTGCAGCAGGTCCCCGAGGCCGTCGTCTACCTCGTTCCGGGCACCAACCAGGAGGGCCTGGCAGAGGGCAACATCAACCTGGGACCGTTGACCGGCAACGTCGGCTCGTCCAACTACGCCATCCCGCCGGAGGTGGACCTCCCCGCCGGCGAGTGGACCGTGCTGGTCTGGTGTGAGGTGTTCGCCTCACCCGTCGGCGGCGCCACCCAGGTCGCGATCGGCTGATCCCCAGCACCCCCCTGCGTGTGGTTCAGGTTCCGAATACGCGACCAGAACCACACAGTCCCGGTCGGCGCCGCCCTGAACGCGCCGTCCAACGGCACGTAGGGGGCGGTCCAGGCCGGCGCGCACCTGGCCACGTTCGTTACGCTCCACGACGTGACCTACTTCATCACCGGTGGGACCGGGTTCATCGGGCGGAACCTCATCGAGCGGCTGGCCCGCCGGCCCGGGACGATCCACTGCCTCGTCCGTGCGGAGTCGGTGGGCAAGCTGGCGGCCATCGGTCGCCGCTACGGCCTCCAGGAGGACCGCCTGATCCCGGTCATCGGCGACCTGACCCTCCCCAACCTGGGGGTCGACGCCGCCACGATCGAGGGCCTGGCCGGCCAGGTCGACCACCTGTTCCACCTGGCGGCGGTGTACGACATCACCGCCGACCCGGAACGCCAGCGGATCGCCAACGTCGACGGCACCCGTCGGATGCTCGATCTGGCCGAGGCCATCCAGGCCGGCACGGTCCACCACATCTCCTCGATCGCCGCCGCCGGGACCTACCGAGGGACGTTCACCGAGGACATGCTGGAGGAGGCAACCGGCCTGTCCGACCCGTACTACCGGACCAAGCACGAGTCCGAGAAGTTGGTCCGGTCCGACTGCACCCGCCCGTGGCGGATCTACCGACCCGGCATCGTCTTGGGGGACTCACGCACCGGCGAGATGGACAAGGTCGACGGACCCGCGTACGCCTTCGGCCTGCTCAAGCGGCTGCGCCACAGCCTGCCGGGCTGGTTCCCCCTCATCGGCATCGAGGGCCGGCGACCCAACCTGGTCCCGGTCGACTTCGTCGCCGACGCGCTGGACCACATCGCCCACACCCCGGACCGGGACGGCCAGACCTTCCACCTGACCGACCCGAACCCGCAGACCGCCGGCCGGGTCCTGAACACCTTCGCCAAGGCCGCCGGAGCCCCCCGGTTCGGGATCCGGATCGACCCCGGCGTCTTCGATCTGGTCCCGAACACCGTCACGCTCGGCCTGATGGCCCTGGCACCGGTTCGGCGCATCGTGCAGGCCATCACGGACAGCACCGGCATCCCCCGCCAGTTCTTCACCTACGTGTCGAACCCGACCACCTTCGACTCGACCAACACCCAGGCGGCGCTGGAGGGCACGGACATCGACGTCCCCGCCGTCTACAGCTACGCGGACAAGGTCTGGGACTACTGGGCCCGCAACCTCGACCCCGCCCTGTTCGAGGACCGCTCGCTGGCGGGCGCGGTCGCCGACAAGCGGATCATGATCACCGGGGCCTCCTCCGGCATCGGACGGGCGGCCGCCCAGCAGATCGGCGCCGCCGGTGGGACGGTCCTCCTCGTGGCCCGGAGCACCGAGAACCTGGAGGCGACGAAGGCCGACGTCGAGGCAGCCGGCGGCACCGCCTTCGTCCATCCCTGCGACCTGACCGACGACGATGACGTCGCCCGCCTCGTCGAGGAGGTCCTGTCCACCCATGGCGGGGTCGACATCCTGGTCAACAACGCCGGTCGGTCGATCCGCCGCGGGTTGGCCATGTCGTATGACCGGCTGCACGACTTCCAGCGCACCATGCAGCTGAACTACTTCGGCGCGCTCCGGCTGATCCTGGGGTTCCTCCCGGGGATGCGGGAGCGACAGTTCGGCCACATCATCAACGTCTCCTCCATCGGTGTGCAGACCAACGTCCCACGGTTCAGCGCCTACGTCGCCTCCAAGTCGGCGCTCGATGCGTTCAGCCGGTGCGCCGGCACCGAGATCATCGACGACAACTGCCACGTCACCACCATCTACATGCCACTGGTCCGCACCGAGATGATCACACCGACGAAGATGTACGACGCCTTCCCGGCCAGCACGCCGGAGACGGCCGGCGGCCTGATCTGTCGCGCCATCATCGACCGGCCGAAGCGGATCGCGACCGGTCTCGGCAACGCGGCTCAGGTCGGCCAGGCCCTGGCCCCCAAGCTGATGGACGCCATCCTGAACACCGGCTACCACCTGTTCCCCGACTCCCGGGCCGCACGCAACGGCTCGTCCGAGGTGGCGACCGACGAGGACGAGGCGTCGTCAGAGGGCCTGGCATTCGCCCACCTGCTCCGCGGCATCCACTGGTAATGCTCGCTGAGCCCCAGCCGCCTAGCTGAGCTCCAGGCAGAAGCCCTCCGCGCGCACGCCCGGCGCCGGCTCGTGATCCAACTCCGGCATGCGCACGAACCCGTCCCGCTCGACGATCTCCCGGATGGCGTCCATCATCTTCATGACCGTGGCGACGACACGACCCTTGTTCGAGGCCCGAGCCTCCTCCACCACCCACCTGACCAGGGCCGTCCCGATGCCCTGATTGCGCTGGTCGGGCAGGACCGCCAGGAGGCGGATGGCGACGGTGCCCTCCTGGACGCCACGCCACTCGCGGAACATCGTCACCGTTCCGACGATCTCGCCCGACTCGTCGACCGCAACGACGATGTCCCCGTCGTGCTTGCGCCCGTGCACGTTGGCGATGTCGCGCGCGAACATCGCCCAGGCGTCCGGTGACATGGCGGCGGCGAACTCGGCGTACGCATCGACGACCAACTGGGCGACTCCGTCGAGTTCCTCTTCGGTGGCGAGCCTGATCGTGAGTTCCATGTTGCCAAGCGTAGAGGCTGGAGAGCCCACCGAGAAGTCGAGAGTCTGCTAGTAAGGAACTGTGCAGACGACCCCGTCCCGAGCCAGGACCTACGGAGCGTGGTTCGTGGTCGTCGTCGCGCTGCTCGCGGTCGCGGTGCTGAGCCTCCGCCCCGCCAGCGCGGTCGAGGGTGACGAGGAGGATCCGATCGCCAACCCCGTCGCCTTCGCCGAGGCCAGCTACGCGGGCGTCTGCGCCGAGTGTCACGGTGGCGACGGCAACGGCGGCGTCGTCCCGGGCAGCGAACGGTTGGCGCCGTCCCTCCGGGACGAGGGCGTGACGGAGGCCTACATGGACCTCGTGTTGCGGACCGGCCGGATGCCCCCGCCGGGCGACCCCTTCGACAACCGGGCGCGCGAGGTCTTCTACACCGATGCCGAACGTGAGGCGATGGTCGACTGGTTGGTGGCCGAGTTCGGCCTGGAACGCGACATCCCAACCGTGGAGGAGGGCGACGTCGCCGTCGGCCTCGAGCTCTTCGCGCTCAACTGTGCGCACTGCCATGGCAACACGGGTGCTGGAGGCAACGCCGGCCAGGACGCCTTCACGCCCACGGTGACGGGCCTCGGGCCCATTGCCGTGGCTGAAGCCATCCGGGTCGGCCCGTTCGAGATGCCGGCCTTCAACGACGAGACGATCACGCCGGAGGAGGTCAACGCCATCACGAGCTACCTGGAGGCCGTCGAGGAGAAGGGCGGCACCCCGCTGTTCGGCCTGGTCGAGTTGAACCCGGTGTTCGCCTCGGGCTTCGTCGCCGTCTTCGCCGCGGCACTGATCGGCTCGCTCCTCTACATCGGTGGCCGGCCGCAGCCCTTCGAACAGGTCCCGGTCGGCGACGCGATGGACCACCCCGACACCACACCGATCGAGACCGAGGTCGCCGAGCCGGAGGGCACCACGCCGATGCCCGACGACGACCAGGAGGATCCAGATGGCTGACCCGGCATCCCCCGACCCGTCACCTCCCAACCAGCAGGCGACCCCGGCGGCACCGGTCGTCGACCTCGAACCGGAGCACGAGCTCATCGTCCTGGCCCGGACGACACCCGAGGCCAGCAGTGCCAACGACACACTGGTCATCGGCACGGCCATCGGCGCCGCGGTCTTCGGAATCGCCTTCGCGGTCAGCCTGGTCATCGGCCTGCCGATCGGCTGGTACGGCATGTTCCTGGCCCTGGCGTTCTTCAGCCTGGGCCTGTCGATCCGCCGCTACTTCTTCGACCGGTTCCCCGAGATCGAGGCGGCCGAGCTCCGCGAGGTTCCCGACGACCAGCCGGAACGGCCCGTCAGCAACGTGCCGGCGCTGGCCCGCCGACCCCTGCTCACGCGGGTGCTGCTGGGCTCAGCCGGAGTCTTCGGCGCCAGCTTGCTGGCCCTGGTGCCCTCGCTCGGCCCCCGCGTGGGCGAGCAGCTTCGATCGACGCCCTGGGCCAGTGGTGTGCGGCTGAAGACGACCGAGGGTGAGGACATCCGCGCGGAAGACCTGGCGATCGGGACGGTCGTGACCGCCTGGCCGGCCGACAACATCGGCTTCGAGCGCGCAGCCGTGCTGGTCATGCGCTTGTCCGACGAGCCCGCCGAGCCGACCAACATGGAGTGGGTCATCGAGAACTCGCTGGTCGCCTACTCGAAGATCTGTACGCACGCCGGCTGTCCCGTCGCCCTGTTCCGCGAGCGGGAGAACTCGCTGTTCTGCCCCTGCCACCAGTCCACGTTCGACGTCCGACGGGCCTGTCAGCCGACCTTCGGACCGGCCACACGCCCCCTGCCGCAGCTGCCGCTCGGCACCGACGACGCGGGCTTCCTGATCGCCCTGGGCGACTTCGTCGAGCCGCCCGGCCCCTCCACCGGTTGAGGATGGTGATGTTGTAGTGACTCCCCTGTTCAGTGCACTGTTCGACTCCCTCGACAAGCGCATGAAGCTGAAGGGCCCGACCCGTCAGGCGGCCAACAAGGTCTTCCCGGCGAACTGGTCGTTCCTGCTGGGTGAGGTGGCCACCATCTCCTTCGGCGTCCTGGTCGCCACCGGGATCTTCCTGACCCTGTTCTACCGGGCCTCGACGGACCCCGTCGTCTACACCGGCTCCAACGAGTTCTTCAACGGCGTCACCCTGCCGGCCGCCTTCGAGTCGGTCATCCGCCTGAGCGATGACATCCCGGGTGGTCTGTTCGTCCGACGGGTGCACCGAGCCGCCAGTCATCTCTTCATCGCCACGATCGTGCTGCACATGCTGCGCATCATCATGACGGGTGCGTTCCGCAAGCCACGCGAGCTGAACTACCACGTGGGCATCGGGCTGTTGACGGTGTCCTTGGCGGAGGGGTTCCTCGGCTACTCCCTGCCGTACGACTCGTTGGCAGGCACCGGGATCCGCGTGGCCTACTCGATCGTCCTGTCGATCCCGTACGTCGGGGAGAACGTCGCCTTCTGGGTGTTCGGGGGCGAGTTCCCGACCGGCGACATCATCCCGCGGTTCCAAGCCCTCCACGTGTTCGTGCTGCCGCTCGTGATCTCGGGGCTGATCGCGGTGCACGTCGCCATCCTGATCCGGCAGAAGCACACCCAGATGCCCAAACCGGATGTCGACGGGCACACCTACATCGTCGGCAAGCCGCTCTGGCCCGGCCAGTTCGCCGAGTCCACGACGTTGTTCCTGTGGGTCGGCGGGTTGCTCGCTCTCTCCTCGACGCTGATCCCGTGGAGCGATGTGGAGCTGCTGGGCCCCTACCTCCCGGGGGAGGTCGGCAACAACGCCCAGCCCGACTGGTTCCTGTTCTGGACCGATGGGCTGCTCAGAGCCCTGCCGCCGTTCGAGTTCACGATCCTCGGCGGCACCTTCAACACCGTGTTCGTCGCTGGGGCGGTGATCCCCGGGATCATGTTCGGGCTGCTGATCGCCTACCCGTTCCTCGAACGGAAGGTGTACAAGCTGGAGGGGGATTGGCACGTCCTGACCAATCCGCTCGACATCCCGCTCCGCGGTGCGATGGTCATGGGAACCTTCTCCTTCGTCCTGCTGGCATCGGCCAACGCCACCAACGACATCCTCTCGCGGATGATCGGCATCCCCATCGAGACGATGGTCTGGGTGTTCCGCCTGTCGATGCTGTTCGCGCCACCGCTGCTGGCCTACGCGGTGTACCGCTACTCGAAGCAGCGGCTGATCGAGACGGGCTCGCGGGTCGCAACCAACGAGCAGGAGGCCCAGAGTCGCTTCGACGCCTCACAGGTCTCGGGCTGAGAACCCCGTCAGCGGCTGAACACCCCGTCAGGGGCTGAGAACCCCGTCAGCGTGCTGATCAGCGGGGCAGGATCGCCCGCACGGCGCTGGCCAGGTCCCGGCTGATCTGGCCGGCCGGGACTGCCCGCGCGACCAGGCTCGCACACGCGGGCCACTCATCTCGTGGGTGCCACGTCACGGCGACGACCGGTGGCGGGTCACTGCTCAGGGCACGAAGCCGGTCGAGGGTCGGGTCGGCCGGCGACAGCACGGTCACCACGGCCTGCTGCTCGTCGACGGCGGCACGCAGGATCCGGGCGACCACCACCTCCTCGTCCCGGTCGAACGCGGCGGTCCGGCACACGAGGACATCGGCGGAGCGCAGCAGCCCGGCCAGCAGCTCGACGGTCCCGCCGTACCGGGCAACCACGACGACCCCGCCTGCCGTCACGTCCTCACATCCCAGCCGACGCGCGATCAGCCACGGCGGAGGGCCTCCTCAGGGGCTGCTGGCACATGACCATGGATGGCCAGCATCCGGGTCACAGCCCGATCCCACGTGAACGGTTCGGCAGCGGCCCGTGCGGCGGCCCTCGCCTCGTCGGCGCCCGAGAGCAGCTGTGTGATGGCTCCGGCCATGGCATGGCCATGGTTGTACGCGCTGGCCCCGAAGGGCTCCTGCAGGATGTCGGCCAGGGCGCCGGACTGCGACGACACGACCGGTGTCCCACATGCCAGCGCCTCGAGCGCCGTCAGCCCGAAGGTCTCCAGCGGGCCCGGACAGATGGCGACGTCGGCGGCGGCGAGCACCTCGGCGACGTGCTGGCGGCTGCTGAGATGACCGAGGAAGGTCACGGGCAGGTCGCGCGCCTGTCGCCGGAGGGCACGCTCGCTCGAGCCCGTCCCCGCGATGACGAGGTGCGCGTCGACGCCCTGCTGTCGGAGCACCGCGAGCGCATCGAGGGCTGATCCGGCCTGCTTCTCCGGCGACAGCCGGACGACCATGGCCAGCAGCACGTCGTGCCCGTCACGCAAGCGGCGACCGACCACCGGGCTGCGATGTCGGGGATGGAACTGATCGACGTCAACTCCCCAGTCCACGACCTCGACCGGGAGGTCTGCGGCGAACTCCTGACGGGCCCAGGCGGAGGGCACCACGACCCGGTCGAAGCGGGCGGCGGTCCGACGATTGTCCCGCCGGGCCATCAGGGCCGGACGGATCAGCCACGGCAGGTACTGGTCGGCCAGCCGATCCAGCCGCTCGTGGACCACCATCGTCGAGGGAACACCGGCACTGGCAGCCCAGTCACCGAGCCCGCGCAACGTGGAGCGGTCGTGGACCTCCAGCCGGTCGGGTCGCACCTCGTCCAGGGTGCGGCGCACCGCTCGCAGGTTGGTGATCATCCGATACCCACCGGTGCCCGGCACCACCGGGGAGGAGATGGCGATGGTGAGGCCGTGCGGGCCGATCTCGCGGTCGAATGCCGGCCCCGGTCGGATCAGGATCGTGTCGACGCCGCGCGCCGCGTAGCCCTTGCGGAGCGCCGCGATGGTGCGGGCGATCCCACCGGAGGTCGGCGAGATGAAGTTCGCCAGCTGGACCACCCGCATCAGCCCACCGCCGCCCTGGGTCGTGGATGCTCCTGGAGCACCGACGGGGCGACCACGGCCTCGTAGTGGCCCACGAGCTCATCGGTCAGGGTGCTCCAGGTCCGGTGCGCGACGCCCGGCCGTGCCGCCAGGGCGAGGCGTACTCGTTGGTCAGCGTCGTGAACGAGCCGGGCGACAACGCGCCGCAAGCTACGCCCGTCGCCCGCACGGTACAGAAGTCCGTTGTGGTTGTGCCTGACCAGATCCAGGGGTCCGCCGATCGCCGGAGCAATCGCCGGAACGCCGCTGGCCAACGCCTCCTGGATCGTCTGGCAGAAGGTCTCGTGGGCGCCGGTGTGGACGAACAGATCCAGGCTGGCGTAGATCCGTGCCAACTCGACCCCGCCCTTGTAGCCCGTGAAGACCGCGTCGGGCAGCTGTCGGGCCAGCTTCTCCCGGTCGGGGCCGTCACCGACCACGACCAGACGGGCGCCGGGCGTCCCCCGCAGGGCGCGGAGCAGGCCGACGTTCTTCTCAGGCGCCAACCGGCCGACGTAGCCGATGAGCAGGCAGTCGCCGTCGTCGCGACCGGCGCCCAGTGCTCGTCGTATCTGCGCGGACCGCTTGGTGGGGTGGAAGTGCGTGCTGTCCACTCCGCGGCCCCACAACGCCACGCGTGGGACGCCATGTCGTCGGAGATCCCAGGCAGCCGACCGAGACGGGGCCAGGGTGCGGTGCGCCATCGAGTGCAGGTGGCGGGTCCACCGCCAGGCGAGGTTCTCGGCGGCCGCGACCTTGTAGTGCCGGGCGAACCGGGGGAAGTCGGTCTGGTAGACCGCGACGCTCGGTGTGCCCATGCGCCGGGCGACCGACAGCGCCCACGCGCCCAGCGCGACGGGACCAGCCACGTGGATGACGTCTGGTCGGAACGCGGCGAGGTCGTGGAAGGTGTCCGCGGTCGGACGACCCACCGGGATGGCCTGGTAGCCGGGGAGTGGAACCGATGGCGTGCGGACGACGGTGATGTCACCGAAGCGGGCCGGCCCGGGACCAGGCCCGACGATGAGCACATCATGCCCGCGGGCGTGCAGCTGTTCGCTGACGCGAGCAACCGAACCGGACACGCCATTGATGGTGGGGAGGAATGACTCGGTCACGATGGCAACTCGCATACAGCGAGTGTGCGGGCCACGCCAACGAATTGCCCGGCCTCTGGGTTACCGCCAGGCGAACTCCCGCAAAAGGTCCGCCCCGCCAACGGGGGGTGGCGGGGCGGACATGAATCGCTGCTCTACGGGGGGACGAGCAGCGACTGGGAGGATGAGATACGGGGGGTCCCATCGCTCGGTTGCGAGTATGGCACCACCCCACAGCAAGATCAACGGCACAACAGTATTTAGGCCACAATTCGTAAGATCCAGTCGCAAGATCCAACCGAGCTAGCGTGGCCTGTCAGCCGGCTGCAGCAGGTGCCGCCCCGGCAGGTGGTCGGTACCGAACAGCTCAGCGGTCACCAGATGGTTCCAGCCGCACACCAGGCAGCACTCGACCGTGTAGGCGGTGAAGCTCGCGTACCGGCTGGCCAGGTCATGGAGTTCGTCCGTCGTCCACACGACCCGGCCGGACCGTTGTCGGAGCGAGGACCCGAACACGTAGGTCACCTCACGCAGGGTGGTGTCCCGATCGTGTGGCACGGCTGCCCGCTCGTCCGCCAGTCGGCAGATGGGACAGGTCCGCGCCGTGACCCGCCCGACGTTGGCCGCTGCTCGTAGGAGCTCCGGGTGGGCATCGACCACGTCCTGCACGGCCACGGCGCCGCGCGTGACCTGGCTGACCAAGGCGCGCTTGGCCATCCGATAGTCGATCCGTCCGGTACTCATGGGCAACCTTGAGTCTGCCAGGGCACGTCAACCGCGGCGGTGTGGGCGGGCTGTCGCTACCGTTGCATGTGTCGCGGCGCTATATCGCCCCGATATATCCGCCGTTACCGAGGAGATCGCGTTGCTCGACCTGGCCATTCTGGGCCTGCTCAAGGAGGGCGCGATGCACGGGTACGAGCTGAAGCGCCAGCTGGGGCAGCGGCTCGGCTTCTTCTGGACGGTGTCCTACGGCTCGCTCTACCCCACGCTGCGCAAGCTCGAGGCCGGCGGGTACGTGGAGCGCATCCCCGATGCGGACAGTCGGTCGCGACGACGCCAGGTGGTCCAGATCACGGCGGCTGGCGAGGCGAGGTTCCTCGACCTCATCAGCCAGCGCTCCACCAGCGCCTGGGAGGAGGAGAAGTTTCCCCTCCGCTTCGCGTTCTTCACCTACCTGCCGACCGAGACGCGGGTCTGGCTGCTGCAGCGGCGACGCGATTACCTGCTCGACCGCGTACAGGAGGGCGAGTCGGGCCTCAGGCGGGCGACGCGCGGCCGCGCGGACAGCTACACGATCTCCCTGATCCGTCATGGCGTCGAGCGAACACGGCTTGACCTCCGGTGGATCGAAGACCTTCTGCTTGCTGAAACAACCCCCCACTCCAAGGAGACAACCTGATGAGTTCTGTGCCCGACACCGGTCACACCAGTTCACGATCGGTTCGCATCGCCATCGTCGGCGTCGGGAACTGCGCCAGCTCGCTGGTGCAGGGCGTGACGTACTACGCCGACGCCTCACCTGACGAGCGCGTTCCAGGTCTGATGCACGTGGAGCTCGGGGGGCTCCACGTCCGCGATCTCGAGTTCGTGGCTGCGTTCGATGTCGACGCGAAGAAGGTCGGACGGGACCTCTCCGAGGCGATCGTGGCCGAGCCCAACAACACCATCACATTCGCCGATGTGGCCCCGACGGGTGTGACCGTGCAGCGTGGACCGACGCTGGACGGCTTCGGCGAGTTCTACAGCCAGGTCGCCACCGAGTCCGACGACCCCGTCGTCGACGTCACTCAGGCGTTGAAGGACGCTCGTGCCGATGTGCTGGTGTGCTATCTGCCGGTGGGGTCGGAGGAGGCCGCCAGGTTCTACGCCCAGTGCGCCATCGACGCTGGCGTCGGGTTCGTCAACGCCCTGCCGGTGTTCATCGCCACCGACGAGGCTTGGGCCGCGAAGTTCGAGGCAGCCGGCGTGCCCATCATCGGGGATGACATCAAGAGCCAGGTCGGTGCGACGATCACGCACCGGCTGCTGACGAAGCTCTTCGAGGACCGTGGTGTGACCGTGGACCGGACCTACCAGTTGAACTTCGGCGGGAACATGGACTTCATGAACATGCTGGAACGCAAGCGGCTGACGTCGAAGAAGCTGTCCAAGACCCAGTCGGTGACCTCGCAGATGATCGAGCCGGTGAGTTCCGACCGCATTCACATCGGCCCGTCAGACCACGTCCCGTGGCTGGAGGATCGCAAGTGGGCCTACATCCGCATGGAGGGCCGCAACTTCGGTGACGTGCCACTCAACGCCGAGCTGAAGTTGGAGGTCTGGGACTCCCCGAACTCCGCCGGTGTGGTCATCGATGCCGTCCGGTGCATCAAGCTGGCGCAGGAGCGCGGCATCAGCGGGCCACTGCTCGGCCCGTCCTCCTACTTCATGAAGTCCCCACCCGTCCAGTACGCCGACAGCGTGTGCCATGACATGGTCGAGGAGTTCATCGCCACGGAGGGCTGATGGGATCGTCACCGACGTTCCGTCCTTCGGCGATCACTCCCAGTAGCAAAACCGTTCCAGGAATTCCCAGTTCTTCACCTCAACCGTAAACCCCGTCGATGTAGTTCGAGGTCGACCCCACCACAGGTTATGTCATCCTGATCCGGACTCGGGATCTCCTGACCAGGGGAAACGCGGCGAGGCGCCATCTGGCGCACGTACGCCCTCTGATGATCCCTCTGACTACCCCTTCTGGTCCTTGACCTTCGGTGGTATGCGCGTTCCGACGGGCGTCAGTCCCTCACCGGCTGCCCACTCGTCCAGCAACTCGTAGGCGACGTCCTCTGACACCGGCCCACGTTCCAGTGCCTGGTCCTTCAGGTGGTTCCAGGCCTTCCCCACCAGAGGACCGGGCTCGATGCCGAGATAGGCCATCATCTGCGTCCCGTCGATGGCCGGGCGTACGGCGTCCACCGCCTCCCGCTCCGCGAGGATCTCGATCCGCTCCTCCAGATCATCCATGGCCCGTGCGAACCGGCGGCGCTTCCGCTTGTCGCGGGTGGTGACATCGGCCCGCGTGAGCAGGTTCAGACGACGGAGCCGGTCGGTTGTCTCGGCATCGTGGACATACCGCCGCACCGCCGAGTCGGTCCACTCGCCGTCGGAGTACCCGTGGAACCGAAGATGCAGCCGCACCAGCTCGGACACCTCGCGGATCATGTCCTTGGAGTACTTCAGCTCACGCATCCGGTGACGCGTCATCCGCGCGCCGACGACGTCGTGGTGGTGGAAGCTCACGGTGCCATCGGGGTGGAACTCCCTGGTGGCCGGCTTCCCGATGTCGTGGAACAGGGCCGCCAACCGCAGGATCAGATCGTCCGCGTCGCACGACTCCACCACCGCCAACGTGTGGGCGTAGACGTCCTTGTGGTGGTGGGCGGGATCCCGCTCCATCTGCAGGGCCGAGACCTCCGGGATGATGTACTCCGCAAGCCCCGTGCCGACCAACAGGTCCAGGCCGCGCCCGACGTGTTCGCCGACCATCAGCTTGTCCAACTCGACCTGGATGCGCTCTGCGGAGACTGCAGTCAGATCTGCGGCCATGGCGGTTGCGGCGGCTACCGCCTCGTCGTCCGGCACGAACCCGAGTACCGCGGCGAAGCGGGCCATCCGCAGCATGCGCAGCGGGTCGTCGGAGAAGCTCACCTTCGCATCCGAGGGCGTCCGCAGCGTGCCGGCGCGGATGGCCTCCCAGCCGTGATGCGGGTCCACGACCAGTCGGTCGGGCACGCGGACGGCGATGGCATTGATGGTGAAGTCCCGCCGAGCGAGATCTGCCTCGATGCTGCTGCCGAAGTTGACCTCCGGGTGCCGCGAGCCGGCCGTGTAGGCATCCGACCGGTAGGTCGTGATCTCGATGGTCTGGTCACCACGCGCGGCGCTCACGGTGCCGAACCTGGCCCCGGTCAACCAGATCGTGTCCGCCCAGCCGCGCAGCACGCCCTCGGTCTGCTCGGGCGTCGCAGAGGTCGCGAAGTCGAGATCGCCGCTCACCGCGGCTGACGCGCGCCCCATGAGGACGTCCCGGACGATGCCGCCGACCAGGAACAACTCATGGCCGGCCTCGTCGAACAGGTGGCCCAGCTCGTCGGCCACGGCGACGTCGATCAGCGCACCGAGCACCTGCAGTTGCTCGGCACGGGAGTCGGCGGGGCTGGCCATGCCATACATCGTACGGGGCGCAGGGCTGGCGCCGGGTGACCCGACGGGCACGGCAGGTCGCGCCTGCCCGGGCACCGCCCGCCAAGCCGGCAGGGGTTCCCGACCGGCTGCAGGAGACCTAGGCCACGGGAAGTCCGGCGGCGCGGACGTTGATCTTGAAGTCGTGCGGGCTTGTGGACGCGGCCAGCGCATCACGGAGGTTGATGCGGCCGCTCGCGTACAACTCGAGCAGGTGCTGGTCGAAGGTCTGCATCCCGTAGTAGGCACCCTCGGCAATCGCGTCACCGATGTCCTCGGTCTTCTCCGGGTCGGCGACGAACTCGTACAGGCGCTGCGTCATCACGAAGGTCTCGAGAACGGCCACCCGTCCGCCGTCGACCTGCGGGACGAGCCGCTGACAGACGATGCCCTTCAGCGCGTTGGCCAGCGACAGTCGGGCCTGACCCTGCTGATGTGGGGGGAACATGTCGAGAATTCGGTTGACCGTCTCGGTGGCATTGGTCGTGTGCAGCGTGGAGAGCACGAAGTGCCCGGTCTCCGCGGCCTGGAGCGCGGCGGTGACCGTCTCGACGTCTCGCATCTCACCGATGAAGATGACGTCCGGGTCCTGCCGGGCGACGGAGCGCAGGCCCGTGGTGAAGTTCTCGGTGTCCACACCGATCTCACGCTGGTCGATGATCGAGAGGTTGTCGCGGTGGAGGATCTCGATCGGGTCCTCGAGGGTCACGACGTGTGCCCGGCGTGAGGCGTTGATGTGGCCCAGCATCGCGGCAGTGGTCGTCGTCTTCCCCGACCCGGTAGGTCCGGTGACCAGGACCAGACCGCGGTGCTCCTCAGCCATGGCGCGGCAGACCGGGGGCAAGCCGAGCTCGGCGAACGACTGGTTGCCCACGGAGACCTTCCGCAGCACCAGCCCCGTCGATCCGCGCTGCTTGAAGACCGCAACGCGGAACCGGCCGAGACCGCTGACGGAGTAGGCCGCGTCAGCCTCCTGGCCTCGGTTGTAGGCCTCGAGGGCCCGGCCGCCGAGCACCTCCAGAGCCATCGCCTCGGTGTCCTCCGGATGCAACCACGGCAGGTCGTTGACCTCGTTGAGGTCACCGTCCACCCGGATGAAGGCGGGGCCGCCGGCCTTGAGGTGCAGGTCCGAGCCGCCCTTGTCGACGAGCACTTGGAGATAGTCCCTGATCTTCATGCCGTTCGTATCGGCAAGCCACCCCACCTCCTTGACCAATCCGGTTCACGGAGGGCCACGACGATGGCCCAAGACAGCCTGGGGAGCACGTAAGGTGAAGGCCGTTGGCCAGGTATCCGACCAAACACGCGACGTCCGCAGGCGGGCTGGTTCTCGATGACCGTCCGGACGGCCGTTGGGTTGTCCTGATCGCGCATCGTGGGGCCGATGGCCGACTGCAGTGGACCCTGCCGAAGGGCGGTCTCGAGCACGGGGAGAGTCTCGAGGCAGCAGCGGTCCGTGAGGTTCGGGAGGAGACGGGCCTCGACGCCGTCATCCTGCGGAAGTTGGGGGTCGTCGACTACTGGTTCGTGTGGCACCCCGACAGGGCCCGGTACCACAAGTTCGTCCACTACTACCTCATGGCCTTCGAGGGCGGCTCATTCGACGACCGCGACGACGAGGCCGAGGACGTGGCCTGGGTGCCGTTCACGCAAGCGCTGGAGCAGCTGTCCCACGCCAACGAGGTCGAGCTGGTCCAGAAGGCTGCCGCGGCGTGACCGGATGGCAGCTCCGGCGCCCGACTGCGCCGCTCCGGATGCTCACGACCCTCGCGGCCGCCGTCCTGCTGGTGGTGGTCGCGGGGCCGGCGGGTGCACAGTCCGAGCAGGCAGCGCCCGACCCGGCCGGCCCGCTGGGTGCGTTCGAGCTGGTCGAGATCGATGCCGTGGTGGAGCACATCCCAACCGATGAGGAAGGCGACTCACAGGAGGAGCCCGCACCCCAGCCGATCGCGCTGGGCCTGCAGGTCGACACCGGCCCCGTGGCGCGCAGCGACCTGCGCGTGGTCACGTCGGTCTACACCAGCACACCGGATGTCGAGTCCCTCCGAGCGGCCGTGGCGGGTGAGTTGCCGACGCTGTTCAGCTCCACCTCATCCGAGCTGCCCGACCTGGCTGCGGGCACCTCCCGGGTCGTCCGCCTGGACCTGAATCCAGAGGAGTTGGCGTTGCGGGGCGAGGACCGGACGGGCGTGTACCCGCTGCAGGTCCAGCTGTTCAGCGGTGCCGAGCTCCTCGGCACGCAGACGACCTCGGTGATCGTGTTGCCCGAGCGGCAGGCCCGGCCGCTGCCGACCACGCTGCTGCTGGACGTCGTGGCGCCCACGGCCCCGTTGCTCGGGGATCAGCCCGACGCCGGATTCGCCGAGCTGCTGCGGCCCACTGGCGCGGTGCAGTCGACCAGCACAGCGCTGGAGGACCTCGTGGCGCGGGGCACCGCCGCCGGACTGACGCTGGCGGCGGACGGGCGAACGCTCGAGGAGCTCTCCGGACTGGCCGACGGCTGGGTGACCGCTGATGACGCGGTGGTCGACGCGGCCTCCCGGCCCGCCCGGCGGGCCGACCGTGCCATGGATGTGCTGGCGGCCCTGGCGCGCCGCAGTGACACCGAGGTCGTGGCGTATCCGTACGGGCCTGCCGATCTTGTGGCGCTCGTGCGTGGCGGGCTGGCCTCCGAGGCCCGAGCCGCTGTCGCCGACGCTTCGGCCACGGTCAGCGACCTCCTCGACCAGCCGGTCAACGGTCAGATCGTCGTGCCGCCGGCCGGCCTGGACGCTGCGACCCTGGCGGTGGTCGGCCAGACCGACCCCTCAGCCGTGGTCCTCCGCGAGCGTGCCGTCACCTTCGCCGCAAGCCAGACGCTGGAGCCGCTTCGTCGACTGCGAACTGCGGACGGCGGCGAAGTGCGGGTGCTGGTACCCGACGCAGGGCTGAGCGACGGTCTGCGGAACGACCCGTCCACCGCGGGCCTGCAGTCCTTCTTGGCGGAGACCGCGCTCGCCTGGCTCTCGGCGGGCGAGGCCCAGGCCTCCGCCGGCGTGCTCCTCGACATCGATGCGCTGAGCCTGGGCGCCGATGACGGGCGTCCGGCGCTCGACCTGACCGCCGTCCACGACGCCATCCTCGCGGCGCCGTGGCTGCGGCCGGTGTCGCTGTCGACCATGACCGAGGAGCTGCAGCCGTCCGCGCGGCTTGCGCGGCTCGCCTACGGCCCGGATGCGGTGGCCGCAGAGCTGCCGCCGGAGTACATCGCCGCGTACGGCCGGGCACGAGACGCCCTTGACCCGTTGGCCTCGATGCTCCCTGCAGATGACCGCTCGCCGTTCGGGTTCGCCCAACTGCTGGAGCCGATGCCCTCGACCCGGTACCGCCTCCCCTCGCGTCAGACCGCGGGCCTGCTGCGCGGCAACCAGGTGATCACCCGCCTCGATGCCCTGACCCGGGCCGTCGAGATCCTCCCCAGCGCGTCGATCACCCTGACCGCCACGACCGGAGAGGTCCCGGTCACCGTCGCGAACACCAGCGACGTCACTCTGCGGGTCCGAGTGGCCCTCGACTCCCGACGCTTCGAGTTCGACGAGGGCAGCAGCCAAGACATCACCATCACCCCGGGCGCCTCACAGCGCCTGAGCTTCGCCGCTCGATCACGGAATCCGGGTGGCTTCGCCCCGATCTCGGTCGCCCTGACCGACCCCGCGGGCACCCTGACGCTGGCGACGACCCAGCTGTCCGTGCGCTCGACCGCGATCCCCGTGGTGGGTCTGGTCGCCACGATCGGCAGCGCCCTGTTCCTGACGGCCTGGAGCGTCCGTCGGCTCAGGCGACGGACGATCGGCACCTCCGCAGCGCCCGACACCAGGCAAGAGAGCGCCGCGTGACGGGTGAGGGGCCTTCGACGGCCAGCCGGCTGCCCGATTCCTCACGCGGCTCGTTGCTCGTGGCGGCCGGGATCGCCCTCTCACGCGTCGCCGGCCTGATCCGTGAGATCACGATCGCGGCGTTCTTCGGCAACAGCGTCGCCACCGACGCCTTCAGCGCTGCATTCCGGATCCCCAACATCCTGCAGAACCTGCTGGGCGAGGGGGTCCTGTCGGCCTCCTTCATCCCGTCCTACACCGGGTTGTTGGCTCGGGGCCGCACCAAGGAGGCCGGCAAGGTGGCCGGCACCATCCTGTCCCTGCTGATCCTGGTCACGGCCGCCTTGGTCCTGGTCGGCGTGTTCGCCGCGGACACCCTGGCCGGCATCTTCGCACCCGGCTTCACCGGTGCCCGCCGCGAGCTCACCACCACACTCATCCGCGTCGTGACGCCGGGCATCGGCCTGCTGGTCCTGTCGGCCTGGTGCCTGGGGATCCTCAACAGCCACCGCCGCTTCTTCCTCTCCTACGTCGCCCCGGTCCTGTGGAACCTCGCCCAGATCGTCGGTCTGCTGGTTGCCGGCGTCTTCGCGTTCACCGAGATCGAGGGTGCGGGGACCGTGGTCACCAGCGACGCCCGGGGATTGATCATCGTCCTGGCCTGGGCAACCGTTGCGGGTGCCGTGTTGCAGTTGGCCGTCCAGATCCCCACCGTGGCCAAGTTGGAGCCGGACCTCGAACTGTCCCTCCACATCGACCGGGAGTCCGGAACGGTCCTCAAGCGATTCCTGCCGGTGGTCGGTGCCCGCGGGGTGGTGCAGCTGAGCGCCCTGCTCGACACCCTGCTGGCGTCGTTCCTCGTGGTCGGCGCTGTGTCGGCGCTGCGGTACGGGCAGGTGCTCTACATCCTCCCGATCAGCGTGTTCGGGATGAGCATCGCCGCCTCGGAGCTGCCCGAGCTGTCGTCCGACGCTGCGGTCGGCAAGCGGGACGAACGGGTGTCCGCGATCCGCGTGCGTCTGCGGACCGGGCTGGCCCGGATCAGCTACTTCGTGGTGCCGACAGCCCTGGTGTACGTCGTCGCCGGCGACCTGATCGTCGGGACGCTGCTCCAACGAGGCGAGTTCGAGCGCAGCGACACCGTGCAGGTCTGGTCCATCATCGGGGCGTACGGGATCGGCCTCGTGGCAGCGACCTGGGCACGCCTGCTGCAATCTGCGCTCTACGGGATCGGCGACACCACCAGCCCGGCCCGAGCCAGCCTGGCCCGGGTCGGCACCTCGCTCGTGGCCGGTGCGATCCTGATGGTGCAGTTCGACCAGATCGGCCTTGGTCCGGAGGGTCTCACCGTCGTGGGCGACCTTCCGGCCTTCTCGCTGGTTCCGGCTGAGGTGCGGGAGGCAGCTGACACGATCCCGCGCCTGGGGGCCATGGGCCTGGCGCTTGGTGTATCCGTCGGCTCGTGGGTCGAGTTGCGGCTCCTGCGCGACCGCCTGACGCGTGTCGTGGGCCGCTTCGACGTCGTCGGCGGCGTCCGGGACAACGTGCTGCAGGCGGCGTTCCTGGCCGCTGGTACGACGGTTGTCGTGCGGCTGATCACCGAACAGGTCCCGGTCTTCGCTCGCGGGGTGCTGGCCGTCGCCGCGGCGACGATCACCTACCTGCTCGCCAGCAAGAGCCTCGGCTTCCCGCTGGCTCGTGCGCTGAACGGTCGCGGACCTGACCGCCGACCCGCCCGGACGGCCAGTGCCCGGCGGTCCAACGACGGCGGTCGTTGACGCCGACCTACTGTGGTGCGGAGTTCGATGGGACCTCCTGCAACCTCTGATCTCCTGGCGAACCGATACGTTCTCGAGGAGCACATCGCGGTCGGTGGCATGGCCGCTGTGTGGCGTGCTCACGATGAGGTCCTGGCCCGCACCGTGGCGATCAAGATCCTGCACGACGACCTCTCTCGTGACGCCACGATCCGGGAGCGGTTCCGCCGTGAGGCGGTTGCCGCCGCCAAGCTGGTCCACCCGGGAATCGTCTCCCTCTTCGACACCGGACTGGACGGCGACCGCGTCTACCTGGTCATCGAGTTCATCGACGGCCAGACCCTGGCCGACCGGCTCAAGGAGGGCCCTCTCGAGCCGGACGAGGCGGCCCGCATCACCCTCCGGATCGCCAGCGCCTTGGCCCACGCTCACGATCGCGGGATCGTCCACCGCGACATCAAGCCGGCCAACGTGCTGCTGACCGCGGACGGCGGCGTCAAGGTCACCGACTTCGGCATCGCCAAGGCCGCTCGTGATGCCAGCCTGACGATGTCGGGCCAGATCATGGGCACGGCCGCCTACGTCGCCCCCGAGCAGCTGACCGCAACCGGCGAGGCCGGCTCACCGTCGATCGATGGCCGCGCCGACCTCTACGCCCTCGGGCTGTGCCTGTACGAGATGGTCACCGGACGCAAGGCCTTTCCGGGAACGGACCCCGTGGCGGTAGCCCGCGCGAGGCTGACCGCATCCGCCCCGCAGGCACGACGAGTGCGGGCCGACATCCCCAAGGGCCTGGAAGCCCTGATCACCGAGCTGACCGCCTTCGACCCCGAGAACCGTCCCCAGTCCGCCCACGTCGTGGTGCAGGCACTGCGCCCCTTCCAGCCGGATCCGGCCATCCCGCTGGTGACCGAGGTCGACCCACCCGCGGAGAGCGAGTCGATCCGGTCCGAACTGCGGTGGCTCTTCCCCGTCGCGGGCCTCCTCGTGCTCGCAGGGGGGCTGGTCGGCATCGGCACGCTGAGCGGGCCGGTCGAGCCGACGCAGATCTCGCTCCTGGACGCCCAGGAGGTGACCCCGCCTCCGCTCGCGGGGCCGACGGACGAACCGGAGGTGCCGGAGGCGACCCCCGAGCCCACCCCCGTCGAGTTCGGCCCCATCACCGCCTTCGACCCACCCGGCGGCGACGGAACGGAGCAGGACGACGAGTTGGTCAACATCGCCGACGGCGATCGCGAGACCGTCTGGACCACAGAGCAGTACGACACCGCCGCCTTCGGGAACCTGAAGAACGGGGTGGGCTTCCACATCGATCTGCGGTCACCGACCGCGATCTCGTCCGTGGCGTTGACCGTTCCTCGAGGTGGCTTCGATGTCGAGTTGCGCGTCGCCGACCGTCCGGACGCCGATCCGGCGAACTGGGCGACGATACAGGCCATCAACGACATCCCCGCAGGCACCACCACGTATGGACTGCCGGACATGCCGGAGGCCCGCTATCTGCTGGTGTGGATCACCGGTGACCTGCAGCCGTTCCGGTCACAGTTCCGTGCAGAGGTAGCCGAGGTCGTGGTGACGACTTTGGCATCCTAGTGGGGATGTCCGAGACACATGCCAGCGGGGGGGAACTCGACGACGAACAGCTCGTCGCGGACTTCGTGGCGGGCGACGAGCAGGCCTACGCGGCGCTCATGGACCGCTATGCCCGGCGCGTCCACGGCATCTGCTACCGCTACTTCGGCAACACCACCGACGCGGAGGACGCGGCGCAGGACGCCTTCGTGACGCTGTACCGCAAGGCACACCTGTTCAGCGGCAAGTCCAAGTTCTCGACCTGGATGTATCGGGTGACGACCAACGCCTGCAACGACCTGGGCCGCAAGCGAGCCCGGCGCCCGCAGAAGGCCGACGCCGAGGTGTCGGACCTGCAGCTCGAGGAGCCGACGGACGCCATCGGACAGAAGACCCTCCAACTGGAGCTGCGGAAGGCGCTGATGCAGTTGGAGCCCGACTACCGCGACGCGGTCGTCGCCCACACCGTCGAGGGGCACCCCTACGCCGACATCGCCGAACGCACGGGTGTGGCCGTGGGGACCATCAAGTCGCGGGTCCACCGGGGCCACGCGAAACTGGCCAAGATCCTGTCCGGGGAACCATCTGGCCGCGCGCCACCTCATACCTAGCGGGCACACGCCCGCCTTCCCCGACCACTCCGGTCCCATCAACGCGGATCCACCAGCCACGGCATGAACCAACCACCCGACATCGCAGAGCAGCTCGCGGCCTTCCTGGCCGGCGAGCTGGATGACGACGCCGCGGCGGCTGTCCAGGCCCGGATCGATGGTGAGCCGTGGGTGGCGGAGCTGGCCGACCAGACCGCGGACATGCTGATGGGATTGGGTCAGGTCGATCAGATCGAGCCGGCGCCCGGCTACGAGGACCGGCTCCGTGCCGCGGTCGCGCAGGAGCTGGGACGCCCGGTCGAGGACCTGGTCCCCGACGCTCGCTCGCTGGCCACGGCCGCGGCGGCAGCCACGGGCTGGGCGACCGAGAAGGAACCTCAGCCAGGTGGATCAACCGGCGCAGCACGCGCGACCCAAAGCCGGCAGGACCGCACCCGAACTGGCCGGTTCCTGGCCATCGCCGCCGGCTTTGCGCTGGTTGCCGTCGCGGCGGTGGGCACGCTGGTCAGTTCCGACTTCGGCAGCGGTGACGACGGCGACGCTGAAGCCGCAGCGGATACCGCAGAGGTGGACGACTCGGGCGATGAGGCGACGGAGGGCCGGAGCTTCGACTCGGCGGCTTCGGACGTCGGGGAGGAGTCGTTCGACGAAGAGGCCATGGCGGACGAAGCCGGGGAGGAGGCCATGGCGGAAGAGGAAGCCGTGGAAGACGAAGCCATGGAAGACGAAGCCATGGATGAGGAGGAGCCGGCCGACGACGGCGATCAGGCGCTGGCCCAGGACGAGGCCGTGGAGGAGGACGCGGCTGCGGATGCCCAGGAACCCACTGAGGGGCCCCAGGCGGCGGCAGACGCAACCGGAGCCGACCAGACAGCGGCCGCAGCGGTCGGACCCCAGCAGCTGACGCTGGGCAGTGTTCCCGGTGGTGTCGAGGAACTGCGGACACTCGTTGCCGACGCGCCCGCGGCGACGGCGCTGCTCGGCACCCCCGTCGACCAGGTCGCCGAAACCGCCGAGAACTACCTCAGTGAGCTCCTTCGAGCCCAGCCGTACGCTGATGGGACACCCGCCGGACAGTGCCTGGAGCAGGTCCTGACCGAGGCCGCGGCCGCACCGCTGACGGCTGAGGCGGACCTGGTGCCGGCCGTGGCCGCGCGCGTGGACCTCCCTGCTGGCCCGTCCATCGCCTTTGCGATGGTGCGCTCGGCGAATGGGACGCAACTCGACCGCGTCGACGTGTACGTGGTGGATGCCGCCGACTGCACGCTGCGACAGGTCCTCGGCGGCTGACCACCACCTGCCGGTTGGGCACCTCCGAGTCGGGAATACTGATCGCCTCGTGTCGTTGAGATCTGTCGCACGACACCCCGCACTGCACCGCCAGACGCCCCGACCCCCTCGTAGGTACTGACCCAATGAGTGACTCCCCCTCCAGCGACTCTGCCCGCAACGTGGTGATCGTCGGCTCCGGCCCCGCCGGGCTCACGGCTGCCTTGTACGCCGCGCGAGCCGATCTGGAGCCCCTGGTGATCGAAGGTCAGGCGGCGGGCGGGCAACTCATGCAGACCACGGAGGTCGAGAACTTCCCGGGCTTCCCCGACGGACGGATGGGCCCGGAGCTGATGATGGACTTCCGCAAGCAGGCGGAGAAGTTCGGGACCGAGTTCCTCACCCGCGACGTCGACGAGGTCGTCCTGACCGACGGGTCCCCCTTCACCCTCACGGTCGGCTCCGAGGAGATCCTGGCCAAGACCGTGATCATCTCCACCGGCGCCACCGCTCGGTGGCTCGAACTGGAGAACGAGCAGCGACTCATCGGCAAGGGCGTCTCGGCCTGTGCGACCTGCGACGGCTTCTTCTTCCGGGATCGGGAGCTGCTGGTGGTCGGTGGTGGCGACTCGGCCATGGAAGAGGCGACGTTCCTGACCAAGTTCGCGTCGAAGGTCACCGTGGTCCACCGCCGCGATGAGCTGCGCGCATCCAAGATCATGCAGGACCGCGCCTTCGCCAACGACAAGATCGATTTCCTGTGGAACACCGAGGTCGTCGATGTCCTGGGTGAGGACCAGCTGACCGGAGTGGTCCTGTCCGACACCACGACCGGGGAGACCCGGGAGCACGCGACGGACGGCTTGTTCCTCGCGATCGGGCATGACCCCACCTCGGCCCTGTTCCTCGGACAGGTCGACACCGACGAGGACGGCTACATCCTGGTGGAGGAACCAACCACCGCAACGAACATCCCCGGTGTCTTCGCCGCCGGCGACATCACCGACCGGATCTACCGCCAGGCCATCTCAGCTGCCGGGCAGGGCTGCAAGGCGGCGATGGACGCCGAGCGGTGGCTCGAAGCCCAGCACTGACCCCTGCCCGCCACGGAATACGACGGTCAGCCGGATCGTTGATCAGACCAGATCACCCCGCCAATCAACACATGTGAGGACATGAACATGAGCAACGCCCCCGCAGTAACCGACGCCACCTGGACCGAAGAGGTGCTGCAGTCCGACAAGCCCGTCCTGATCGACTTCTGGGCTGAGTGGTGTGGCCCGTGCCGCATGGTCGCACCCGTCGTCGACGAGATCGCGCAGGAGCAGGCTGAGCACATCAAGGTCGTCAAGCTGAACGTCGACGAAAACCCCGACACGGCACGGCACTACAAGGTCATGTCCATCCCCACGATGCTGGTCGTCTCCGACGGCGTGGAGAAGAAGCGGATCGTCGGCGCCAAGGGCAAGGCTGCCCTGCTCGGCGACCTGTCGGAGTTCCTGTAGTCGGTCGCCTCACGAATGCTGTGAGATCCCCCACCCCGGCCCCCGCGGCCGGGGTGTTCCCTGTCCGGATCAGGGGCTGACGGCTCTCGACTCCAGTGCGGGACGGCCTCGGACGGCCTCGCGTCGCGACAGGGTGGCTGCGACCCCGCCGAGCGCGTGGCTCATGGCCTCCGCCCACCGGATCGTCCGAGCGGTCTCGATGCGATACAGGCCCAGCTCGGCGTCCGCCCGGTAGAGCCGGAAGCCCAACGCCGTCAAGGCCGCGCCCGGCAGGATGCATGACCCCGGCCGATCGGCCTCCAGTGCGCCGTGGCGACCGAAGGCCTCCACCGCCGCGGTCTCGTGCAGCAACGCCTCCCGCATGACCGTCTGCAAGAGCTGTCGCGCCGCGCCTGACCGCCGCACCTCCGGGTCGACCCAGATGGTGGCCAGGACCAGCGCGTCCTCGCTGACGTGCAGCCCCAGGACCCGAGTCCTGCGCAGCATCGAGGGTGGCGCGAAGACGCAGAACGCGACCAGCCGCTCATCGGCCCAGATCCCCTTGGCAGGCGCCCCCCAATCGAGCTCGACGGACTTCCACCAGGCATCCTGCCCGGCCTCGTCAGAGCCACTGTCGGTCGAGTGCGTGCCCACCTCCTCGGATTGCCAGAAGAGGCAGCCGCGGCACGGGCCTGGCAGGCTCTCCAGGTCCTCCACACGCAGGTCTCGCACCCTCACCTGATGCGTCCGTCCTCGTCCGGTCGACGCTCGGTCAGACGGGCCAGCAGGCCCACGGCCACGCCGAGCAACAGACCGACGACGGTGCGCCGCAGCAGCGCTGTGCCCTCGAGCGCTCGAGCCGAGCCGCCGGCTTCCGAGCCGGTTGGATTCGCGCCGGACATGGCCCTCCAGCCTACGCCATGCGCAGTGGTCCGTTCGGTGGCCGGCGGCGTCCCAACTACTCTGGAGCCATGAGCGTCCTCGATCCCCATCTTGCGCGGTATGCCGCACGCGCCAAGGGCATGACAGCCAGCGAGATTCGGGCGCTGTTCGCCGTCGCCTCCCGACCCGAGGTGGTGTCCCTGGCGGGTGGCATGCCGGACGTCAGCGTCCTCGACTACGACCAGGTCGCAGCCGTCGCGGCCGAGGTCATGGCCAGCCAGGGGGACGTCGCCCTCCAGTACGGCGGCGGTCAAGGGTCTCCCGAGCTCCGCGAACAGCTCTGCACGGTCATGCGCACCGAGCACGTGAGCGCCCGGCCGGACGATCTCGTCGTCACCGCCGGAGGGCAGCAGGCCCTGGATCTCCTCGCCCGACTGTTCATCGATGCGGGCGACGTCATCGTGGCCGAAGGACCCTCCTACGTCGGTGCCCTGAGTGCCTTCGGACAGTACGAACCTCACATCGTGCACGTCCCCATGGACGAGGGTGGGCTGATTCCCGAGGCGTTGGCCGAGACACTCGACCGACTCCGCGACGAGGGCCGGACGCCGAAGATGCTGTACACGATCCCGAATCATCAGAATCCTGCCGGTGTGTCGCTCGACCTGGAACGGCGCCAGGCCATCCTGCGCTTGGCCGAGGACCACGACCTGATGGTCATCGAGGACAACCCGTACGGCATGCTCGACTTCAAGCACGAGACACGAACCCCACTGGTGACGCTTGCGCCGGAGCGGGTGATCTACATCGGGACGCTGAGCAAGATCTTCTCCCCCGGCATGCGCGTCGGTTGGGTCCTGGCGCCCCGGTCCGTCCGTGACCGACTGGTCCTGCTGAAGGAGGCATCCGACCTCTGCCAGTCCAACGTCACCCAGGCGATCGCCGAGGCGTGGCTGCGGACCCAGCCATGGATGGACCAGGTGCGTGCCTTCACCGAGCTCTACCGCGAGCGGTGCGACGTGATGTTGGCCGAGATCGAGACGGCCTTTCCCGCGGAGGCGGCCGTGGCTGCACCTACAGGAGGGCTGTTCGCCTGGGTCAGCCTGCCGCCTGCCATCGACACCGGAGCCATGTTGCCCCGGGCCATCAATGCCCGGGTCGCCTACGTCCCCGGACGGGCCTTCTTCGCCGATGGCGGAGGAACCCAGCAGATGCGACTCAACTTCAGCTACGCCGACAGCACCAAGATCGCCGAGGGGATCCGTCGCCTGGGCAAGCTGATAGGGGAGGAGCTGACCCTCCTGGAGGCGTTCGGCCGATGAGCGAGGAGACACCGGCCACGTTGTCCATCGCGGTCATCGCTGGTGGCCTGTCGTTGGAACGCGACGTCAGCCTCCGCTCCGGGACCCGTGTGGCTGCAGCGCTCGAGAGTCAGGGTCACGACGTGACGCTGCTGGACGTCGACCAGCACCTGCTGGACACACTCGAGACCGCACGGCCCGACGTCGCCTACATCGCCCTCCACGGCCGCATGGGCGAAGACGGAACCGTGCAGGGCCTGCTCGAGCTGCTCGACATCCCATTCACCGGTCCGGACGCTCGGGCCTCAGCAGCCTCATGGGACAAGGCCGTGGCGAAGGGTGTGTGGCGGCGGGCGGGTCTTCCGACACCCGACTGGGTCTCGTTGTCCTCCGACGCCATCCGGGATCTCGGGGCCGCCAGGATCCTTCCGCAGATCGTGCAACGACTTCCCCTCCCGCTGGTGGTCAAGCCCGCCCAGGGTGGTGGCAGCATGGGTGTTGGTTATGTCAACTCAGCTGAGCAGCTGACCGATGCGCTGATCGGCTCATTCCGCTATCACCCGGTCGCCGTTGTCGAGCGATTCGTCGCAGGTGTCGAGGTCGCCGTCTCGATCGTCGACGACCAACCACTCCCGGTCGTGGAGATCGAACTGCCCGACGAGGGCGGGGAAGACGTCCACTACGACTTCGCGGCCCGATACACCCCCGGCGGCGTCACCCTGCACGCTCCGGCACGTCTGGGCGAGACCGTGCTCAAGAACGTCACTGAAGTTGCGGTCGCTGCGTACAGGGCGTGTGATGCTCGGCACGTCACACGAGCAGACATGATCGTCGACCCGGGGGGGAATCCCTGGCTCTTGGAGTTGGACACCTCGCCAGGGATGACCGAGACCTCGTTGCTCCCCGCGGCGGCGGATGCCGCAGGGGAGACCTTCGCCGCCCTCTGCGACCGCATCGTCCGGGCCGCTGTGGATCACTGAACAGGCTAAACGCGCTCAGATCCACTCTGACGGGAGATAGCAGCTACCTTGTGCCCGTGGGTAGGCCGACTATCCCGCCAGGAGATCGCGACCAGCTCCGCGGCCCACGATGTCCAGGAGGCGCTCCAGGTCTTCGGCGCCGGAGAAGTCGATCACCAGGCGACCCCGCTTCAGGGAGCCCTTGATCTGGACCTTCGTGGCCAGGGCGTCGACCAGTCGCTGCTCGACGTGCGCAAATGTCGACGCGGACCGCTCGCGGGCGGCACTCGCCAGTTCGTTCATCTGGGCATCTGCCGCACGAGCGTGCCGCTCACTGATGGTTCGGACGAGCTCCTCGGTGTTCCGCACCGACAGCCCTTCGGCCAGCACCTGCTGCGCGACCCGGACCTGCTCATCCCGCTCGTCCAGGCTCAGGAGCGCTCTGGCGTGGCCTGCGGAGAGGCTGCCCGCCACGACGTGCTCCTGGACCGGTTCGGGGAGCGCCAACAGGCGCAGGGCGTTGGAGATGGCTGACCGTGATCGGCCCAGCTTGGTGGCCAAGGCGTCGTGGGTCATGCCGAAGTCGTCCAGCAGCTGCCGGTATGCCGTGGCCTCTTCAATCGGATCCAGATCGGCACGGTGGACGTTCTCCACCAGCGCTTCGGTGAGGAGCTGGTCATCTGCCGTATGCCGAACCACGACAGGCACGTCGACCAAGCCCGCCATTCCCGCGGCCCTGAAACGCCGTTCACCGGCGACGATCTGGTACCCGCCCTCAGGACGAGGTCGAGCCACGATGGGCTGCAACATCCCGACCTCGGCCAGGCTGATGGCAAGTTCGTCCAGCAGCGCGTCATCGAAGTGATCGCGTGGCTGACGTGGGTTCGGATGCAGGTCGCCAAGAGGGACCGTTATCAGTCCGGACTCCCCTGGGGCCGCTGCGGGGATCAACGCACCCAACCCGCGGCCCAGACCACCTTGCTTGCTCATGCCGACTCCTTGTTGTCCAAATCGCGGTGCTGTGCATCGAGGCGTTCGATGACCTCACGAGCCAGCCGCCGATAGGCCATCGAACCGCGGGATGCTGGGTCGAACTGGGTGATCGGCTGACCGAAGCCGGGGGCTTCCGCCAGACGGACCGTCCGCGGCACCATGCTCTGAAACACCAGGTCACCGAAGTGTTCGGTCACCTCGTCGACGACCTGCTGACTCAGGTTCGTGCGGCCGTCCGCCATGGTCAGCGCGAAGCCCAGGATGTCGAGCCCAGGGTTGAGTTGGCCCTTGATCAGCTCGGCGTTTCGACGGAGTGCACCCAATCCCTCCAAGGCGAAGTACTCGCACTGGATCGGGACGATCACACCGGTCGCCGCAGCGAGGGCGTTCACGGTCAGCAACCCCAGACTGGGTGGGCAGTCGACCACGATGACGTCGACGTCGGCACGGACGGACTCCAGCGCACGAAGCAACTTGTGCTCCCGACTGAACGCACTGACCAACTCCACCTCAGCGCCAGCCAGGTCGATGTTGGCGCGAACCAACCGCAGGCCCGGTTGGCTCGTCGCCACGATTGCCTGCTGGATCGGGGCGTCGTCAACGAGGACGTCGTAGATCGTCGTCTCATCGGGTGCCGCCCGCAGACCCAGGCCCGAACTGGCATTTCCCTGTGGGTCGAAGTCGATCAGCAGGACGTGGAGCGAGCGCTCGGCCAGCGCTGCGGCCAACGAGACCGCGGTTGTTGTCTTGCCGACGCCGCCCTTCTGGTTCGCCACCGCAAGAATGGGGGCGGGCGAGTAGCGGCGGGCCTGATTCTGCGTGTGGGGGGCGCCCCACCCAACTGGCGGGTCGGCCTCCGTGGGTGGCAGCACGCCAACAGGCGGAGGGGCTGGAACAGCGTCGCTCAAGTGTCTACCTCGTCGGTGTTCCACGTGAAACATCGGGTGTGGAACCCGTGGTCGATGATCCGTGCGTTGCGTCTAGCGTCCGCCGCCCAGGGGAGCGGACTGAGGAAGCCCGTTTCGACGTGGAATCCCACGTGGAGGGCCACCGGATGCAACGATGCTAACAACAACCGTGCCACGATCCGCGGATGCAGCACCGCTCACGGGCACGTCGGTCGTCGCGACCTCCTTCATACGCAGACGCCCCGAACACCGCTGGAAGTACCCGCGCTCTTGCTCCACCGATGCCCCTTTCACGGCCTCCAACCGCCCGCGAGGACGGAGGAACCCCCTGGACAGCTCAGCCACGATGTCCAGTCGGGCCAGCGCACGGGACACGACGCCGTCGTAGAGCCCTCGATAGGCCTCGTCGCGCGCCAGCTCCTCAGCCCGACCGGCCACAGCTCGCGCATTCTCCAGGCCGAGGATGTCGATGAACTCGTTCACGGCATCGACCTTCTTGCGTCTGGCATCGATCAGCGTCCAGCCGACGTGTGGCCGGAGGATTGCTCCCACCAGCCCCGGCAATCCCCCACCCGTCCCGAGGTCGATCCAGTGCTGACCGTCCCCCGTCCGGATGAGCTCGATCACGGCCCGACACTCCGGGAGGTGGATGCTCTGGAGCAGGCCCCGATCACGGGCGGAGACCAGGTTGTGTGGAGACTCGCTGATCAGCTGGCCCAAGAGGTCCAACTGCACCTGCTCGGACGCATCAGGCGTTTCACGTGAAACGCGAGCCGGTTGGGGCCGGCTCGCGTTCGGGTCAGGATCGGGGTGCTCTCCCGCTGAGTCCATCAACTCTGCGGGTGGATGACCACGCGTCGGCGTGGCTCGGCACCCTCGCTGGCCGATGTCACACCACCGGATGAGGACACCAGGTTGTGCATCATCTTCCGCTCGAAGGCATCCATCGGGTCGAGCTTCACGGGTTGGTTGGTCTCTCGTACCTCGGCAATCGCCTCGCGGCAGTGCTCTCGCAGCTTCTCCAACTGTCGTTCGCGATAGCCCTCGACGTCAACCCGCACGTGGCTGCGTCGCTCGGTTTGTCGTTGCACCGAACTGCGGACCAGTTCCTGGAGGGCATCCAGCGTCGCCCCTCGCCGGCCGATCAGCAGGCCACTTCCCACATCCTGGAGCGTCACGACAGCCTGGTCCTCCTTCACGACGATCTCGATGTCGCCAGGCAGGTCGAGGATGTCGAGCAAGCCTTCCATGAAGTCGGCGGCGAGATCTGCATCTTCGTCCATCTGGTCCAGCACCGAGACCTCATCTTCCGGCGCGTCGAGCTCAGGTTGTGCACTCATGTCTTGCCTTTCATGTGGTGTAGCGGACGGCCGCCGGATGGGGGAGTGACTCGCCATCCGTGCGGTTCGCCTAGGACTGTGACTTCTTGCCTGTTGATGGGCTGCCGCTCGACTTGTTCGACGACGACTTCCTCGAGTTCGACTTCTTGCCCTGATTCCTCTGGGCTTGGGACTTCCCGGCCTGTCCGTTCTTATTGCCGTTGCCCGAGCCGTTCTTCCCGTCGTTCTTGCCCTTCGAGTCCTTCACGACGTCGGAGGACTGGTCGCTCTTGCCAGAGACGTCGCGCTTGCGGCGCGCTGCCGCCGCACGCTTCTTGCGACGGTGCTCTTCCTTCCGAGCCTCAGCAGCGGCCTCCTCCTCAGCAGCGACCTTCCGGAAGATCAGTGCCTGCTGACCCATGGTCCAGAGGTTCGTCGTCACCCAGTACAGCACCACGCCGATGGGGAAGGTGAACGACAGGAAGCCCAGGAAGACCGGCATCACGTAGAGCATGATCTTCTGGACCTGCGCCTGCTGATCGTTGCTCGTGCTGTTGGGGTCATTCGCGTTCCGGGCCTGCATCTGCTTCTGCGACCAGTAGGTCGTGGCAACCTGCAGGATGACCAGGGCGATGGCGCCGATCTCGAAGCTGCCCTGCGCGGTGTTGGTGAGGCTCTCGATGCCGAGCCACGGCGCACCTTCGAGCTCGGGGATGCGCAGCGAGTCGTCACCGGCCGGCTGCAGCACACGGAACAGGGCGAAGAAGATCGGCATCTGCAGCAGCAGGGGCAGACAGCCGCCCACGGGGTTGACACCGTGCTCCTGATACAAGGCCATCTGGGCCTCGCGTTGCTTCTCCTTCAGCTTCTGATACCGCTCGGGATCGGTCTTGCGCATCCCCGGGTCGGCTTTGTACTTGGCCTGGATCTTCTTGAGCTCAGGCTGGATCTGCTGCATCCCGCGCATCGAGCGGGTCTGGCGCACCATCAGGGGGATCAGGAAGATCCGCACGGTGACGGTCAGCAGGATGATGGCAATGCCCCAGGCGAACTGTCCGACCAGTGGCTCCAGCAATCCTTCGTAGAATCGCAGGATCGCCTCCAGGCCATCCAGTAAGCCGTTCCATATTGCGCCCATCAGGCCACGCTCTCCTCAGTGTCGTTCATCGGTGCCCTGTTGACGGCGGTATCGACGAACGTGTGTTCGGTGTCGGTGTTCTTCCTCGGGGGAACGGGGTCAAGGCCCGTTCCACCCCATGGGTGGCAGCGCAGCAGACGCCGCGTCGTGAGGTACAGGCCCTTGAATCCCCCGTGCACGCGCAGTGCCTCGAGGGCATAGGCGGAGCAGGTCGGGTGGTACCGGCAGCGGTCCTGCATTCTGGGAACGAGCCGGTAGAGCCGAATCGGCAGTTGCAGGATCCATGCCAGTGGCGACGCGGCTGGGACGTCCACGGTGCGGTCTGACCCGGTCACGACAGCCTCACCCGTGCGGTCGCGCGTGAGATGCTCTGGTGAACCTCATCGCGCAACTGCCCATACGGCGCGCGGTCGGCCCCGGTCTTGCCACTCACCACAAGGTCATAGCCACGTGGCAGTGGCTGCTCACGAAGCGCAGCGCGGATCCGGCGCTTGGCGGTGTTGCGCATCACGGCATTGCCGACCCGCCGTCCGGCGACGACGGCGACGCGGGTGTGGTCGACGGCACCACGACCAGCGTGGACGAGGACATGCCGTGACCCGGCGGCACAGCGCGCTCCGATCACTCGTCGGATGTCTCGGGCGGAGCGGAGACGCGCGGTTCTCACAGCCTCCACGGTATCGACATGCGTGCGGTGCCGTCCGAGCAGATGGGGGGTGACGACGGTCTCAGGCCGACAGACGCTTGCGACCCTTGGCGCGACGCGCCTTGATGACGCGACGTCCCGCCGGCGTCGACATCCGGTTGCGGAAGCCGTGCTTGCGCTTGCGGCGGCGGTTGTTTGGTTGATAGGTGCGCTTCATGGGTGACCTCGAACATCGAGTGGGGTCTCGCAGCCGGGAACGTGACCGTCCCGCGCGAGGGTGAAGTTGGTGCGGCGCGTGCGCTGAACTGGTGGTCATAACTGGTGGCCGGGCACTCGTCGTCAGGGTTCGGAACCCGTGGTGCGGCCTCACGCGCGAATCACAAGGGTACCGACCCCCCTCTGGTGGCGTCAACCACGACCAATCGGCCCTTGTTGGCCCTCCTGGCCTGTGCCAGACTCGCATGCCTTGTCACGTCGTTCCCCGTTGGTCCTGGCGACGGCGACAGTCCGTTACCGGCACCTCCAGCAGCCAGGACCATCGTGATGGTCACCGAACACCCCTACGGGCAGCGGCCGCCTGCCTTCACACCGCCACAGGACCCAACCTCTTGACCGATCTCAACCCCTCCGATCTCGACGACGCGTGGAAGGTTGCGGTCCAGACCCTGTCATCCAGTGTGTCCAGTGCCGCCCAACTGACCTGGCTCGACGACACCCAGCCGGTGGGGCTCTCGGACGGCATCTTCGTCCTCTCGGCGCCCAACCCGTTCGCCCAGGAGCAGATGAAGCGGCGCTTCAGCGATGACCTCGTCAACGCCCTGTCCGGAGCCGTCGGCCAACCGGTCCAGGTGCTGATCACTGCGCGGGCCGATGACACCCCGGCGGAGACGATCAGTGCCCCCGTCCCACTGGACGACCCGCCGGAGATGCGGTTGGTGGAGAACAAGCCCTCGCCCTCTCCGACGTCGACGGTCACGTCGAACTCGCTGGCCGAGGCCAACCTCTCAGACAAGTACGTCTTCGACCGATTCGTGATCGGACCGGGCAACCGGTTTGCTCACGCGGCGGCCTTCGCGGTCGCCGAGGCGCCGGCCAAGGCCTACAACCCGCTGTTCATCTACGGCGACTCGGGGCTCGGTAAGACCCACCTGCTCCAAGCCATCGGTCACTACATCGGCCGGCTCTACCCGCGGACCAAGATCACCTACGTCACCAGTGAGCAGTTCACGTCGGAGTTCATCGAAGGCGTGCGGCGCGGCCAGCAGGCCCAGTTCCAGCGGCGCTACCGCGACGTCGACATCCTGCTGATCGACGACATCCAGTTCCTGGAGAAGGCCGAGCGGACCCAGGAGGAGTTCTTCCACACCTTCAACGCCCTGCACCACGCCGAGAAGCAGATCGTCCTCACCTCCGACCGCCCACCGCGGCAGCTCGAGCGCCTGGAGGCGCGACTCGTCACCCGCTTCGAGATGGGTCTGCTCACCGATGTGCAGCCACCCGACCTCGAGACACGACTCGCCATCCTCCGGCGCAAGGCGGACATCGATGACGTCGCGGTGCCAGGCGACGTGCTGGAACTGATCGCGGGGCGCATCTCGACCAACATCCGGGAGTTGGAGGGGGCGCTCATCAGGGTGATCGCCGCTGCCAGTCTGTCCAAGCAGCCGGTGACCATGAGCCTGGCGGAGACGGCACTCAAAGACGTCTTCCCCGAGGCCCGGACCGGCGACATCACCGCCGAGCTGATCATCGACGAGACCGCCACCTACTTCAACCTCACGCCCGAGGAGCTGTGCTCCAAGAAGCGAACCCGCTCTCTGGTCAACGCGCGACAGATCGCCATGTACCTCACCAGGGAGCTGACGGAGCTGTCCCTGCCGAAGATCGGTGAGGCCTTCGGAGGTCGTGACCACACCACCGTCATGCACGCGAACAAGAAGATCACGAAGCTGATCAAGGAACGGGCCGCCACGTTCGAGCAGATCCAGGATCTGACCAGTCACATCAAGCTGCGTGCCCGGGGTTGAGCCGTCCTCCGCACGTCCGGGCAGGTCACCGATCCGTCCACAGCCACCATGTGGACAACCTGTCGACAACCTCGCGCTGTGCACACGCGACGAGGCAGACTGTGCGAACACCACATGGCATTCAGGGAACTACACGAGTGCCACACACGAGCTGCACATCACTACACACACGACGAAGAGGCTGCTGACCAGGCACAACGCGCGTTGTCCACAGGTACTGACAGCCCCTACAACTACAACTACATCTTGTACATACGAGTCCTTCTCAACCCCGTAGGCCGATCTCGCGGTGGATATCGCATCCCCGCGACCAGGAGTAGACGATGAAATTCAGGGCGGAACGCACCGAGTTCGAGGAAGCCATCAAGTGGGTTCAGCGAACCGTCGGTGAGCGGGTCAGCTTCCCCGCGATGGCCGGCATCAAGCTCAGCCTCTCCGGTGACGTCGTCACGCTCTCCTCCACCAACGGGCAGGTCGACTCCGAAGTCGAACTCACCGTCCAGGGCGAGCGTGACGGTGGGGCGCTGGTGTCCGGCAAGCTCCTCTCCAATGTGGTCCACCTGCTGCCGAACGATGCGGTCGAGCTCGACGTCTCCGGTGACGCCCTGCACATCACGTGCGGTCGCGCCAGCTTCGAGCTGCGGCTGATGATGCTGGAGGACTTCCCCCAGCTGCGCGTTCCGGCAGAGGATGCTCCAACCGCAACCCTGAAGGCGCAGGAGTTCTCCGATCTGGTGGGCCAGGTCGCGAAGTCCGCCAGCACCGAGGACGCGCGAGCCGTCCTGACCGGCGTCAAGCTCGAGGCGGGTGGTGGATCGTTCACCGCCTCCGCCACCGACTCCTACCGGCTCGCGATTCGGTCGATCCCCTGGGAGGGAGAGGGAGAGATGACCGCGCTGGTGTCCCGGCGCGCGCTCGACCAGGCCAAGGCCGCGGCCGACATGCTGGGCAACGACGTCACCATGGTGCTCGAGCCCAGCTACGCCACGTTCTCCTTCGCCGATCGCCGGCTGGTCTCGACCCTGATCGAAGGGAAGTACCCCGAGGTCCGGCAGCTCATCCCCGATGGGTTCGAGCGGCGCCTCCGGGTGGATCGACTGGCCCTCGCCGAGGTCGTTCGTCGAATCGCGGTCGTAGGTGAGGCCGACAAGTCGATGACGCCGGTCATCATGGAGATGGCGGGCAACAGCGTCGTGGTCAAGGCTGACTCCTCGGAGGCCGGCCAGGCCGAGGAGTCGCTGCCCGTGGAGCTGGAGGGTGAACCGTTGACCATCGCCTTCAACCCCCGCTTCCTGATCGACGGGCTGGACGCCCTCGGTGGCGACCAGGTGAGCTTCGAGTTCCGCGACGAGCTGAAGCCGGCCATCATGCGCCCGCCGGCGCCGGAGCAGGGTGACGACGAGCCGGAGGACTTCCTGTACCTGCTGATGCCCGTCCGCGTCTGATCGCCACCTCCCGCGTGCCTCGGTGAGGCTCACCACGCTCCAACTCCTCGACGTCCGCAACTACGAGCGGGTCGACCTGACCCTCCAGCCCGGCGCCACGCTGTTCGTCGGCCCCAACGCCCAGGGGAAGACGAACCTGTTGGAGGCGGTTGGCTACCTCACCCTCGGACGCAGCCATCGCGTCTCCAGCGACCAGGCGTTGGTCCGCGCGGGCACCGCCGCGGCCGTGATCCGGGCGGAGGCACGGACTGACGACGGACAGCGCGTCGAGGTGTCGGTCGAGTTGCGACAAGGTCGCAACCGCATCCAGGTCAACGGGCAACCCATGCAGCGCATGGCGGATGGCTTCGGGCTGATCAGGTCGGTCATGCTCGCGCCGGAGGACCTCTCGCTGGTCCGGGGAGACCCCAGTGACCGGCGCCGGTTCCTGGACGACCTGCTCGGTGGTCGCCGGGCCACGTTCCTCGGCGTGCGCAGCGACATGGACCGCGCGCTGGCCCAGCGCAACGCGCTGCTCAAGGACGGGCGTGCCAGCGGCCGCCTGCCACTGGATGTGTTCGACGTGTGGACCGACACCTACGTCAACAGCGCAGCCACGGTCCTGGCGGCGCGGCTGGCTGGCGTCCACGCCCTCACCGATCCGGTTCGGGAGGCCTACCGGGATCTGGTCGCGGCAAGTCCCGAACAGGACGTCTCTCGCTTGCCAGTCCTGCGATACGAGATCTCCAACGGTCGGTCCGTCGAGGGTCGGACCGGGACCGCGGTGCCCGACCCCGCGGCGCTGGCGCAGGAGCTTCGAGCGTCGCTGGACGAGCGTCGTGCCGATGAGCTGCGGCGCGGGACCACGCTGATCGGCCCGCACCGCGACGAGCTGTTCCTGGGCATCGGTGAGCTGCCGGCGAAGGGGTACGCCAGCCACGGCGAGCAGTGGTCGCTGGCGCTCTCGCTCAAGCTCGCGGCACACGCCGTCATCGGGGAGGTGGGTGATGAGCCAATCGTCCTGCTGGATGACGTGTTCGCCGAGCTGGACGAGTTTCGGCGGGGTCGCCTGGCGGCACGGTGCGCGGCCTTCGACCAGGTGCTCGTGACCTCTGCGATGGGGACCGAGGTCCCGCTGGAGGGGATGCGGTTCGCCGTCCACGGCGGTACGGTCACCCGCCCGCCCACGGACTGGTCCGCAACTGGAGGACCAGCGGAACTCTGAGGATCCCCCTTTGCGCAACGGCCGGCCCGCTCGCCCCGAACCCCAGCCGCTCGGTCGGGCGCTCGAGGACCTCGTCATGCGGCGTCGCTGGGGCGGCCGCCTGGATGGCGCCCGCATCTTCGACATCTGGGACGAGGTCGCGGGTGAGGAGATCGCTGGCCACGCCACCCCGGTGAGGCTGCACGGCGGGGTCCTCGTGGTGCGCGCGGAAGACGCTGGCTGGGCAACGCAACTGCGGTACTTCGTCGGGGAACTGCAGGGCCGCGCGAACTCGCTGCTGGGCCCGGACACCGTGCGCTCGATCGAGATCGTGGTCGGCTGACCACGACGCGGCGCGTCGTGGGCCTGTGACCTGCACCTTTGCGCCCTGGTTTCGCCTACGGGGGCGACGCCCATGCCCTGCTAGTCTGGGAGTCCACGACACGCCCGCGGCGCGCAGCGGCGATATGAGAACCGAAACGGTCGGTTCCGACGCTCAGCTGAACAGGGGTCGACACCGCCGTGGCCAAGGAGTTCGCGCGATGGCAACCGACGACGGCACACCCGAGGATCAGGTGGGCCAGACGGCCGACGGCAGCCCCCGGCCACACGACTACGTCGCCTCCGACATCACGGTTCTCGAGGGCCTCGAGGCCGTCCGCAAGCGACCCGGGATGTACATCGGGTCCACGGGGCCCCGGGGTCTGCACCACCTGGTCTGGGAGATCGTCGACAACTCGGTCGACGAGGCCATGGCCGGCCGGTGCGACGAGATCGTCGTCGAGCTGCTGGACGACGGCTCGATCACGATCAGCGACGACGGGCGTGGGATCCCAGTGCTCGAGCACCCCACGCAGAAGAAGTCGACCTTGGAGGTCGTGCTGACCGTCCTGCACGCCGGCGGGAAGTTCGACAACCAGGCCTACGCGGTGTCCGGGGGACTGCACGGTGTCGGCATCTCCGTCGTCAATGCGTTGTCGAGCCGGCTGATCGCCGACATCAAGCGCGACGGGTACCTGTGGCGGCAGACCTACCGTCGCGGTGTGCCCGATGCACCGATCGAGCAGGTGCGCGAGATGGTGGCGGGGGAGGGCACCGGGACCACCATCACGTTCTGGGCCGACGACGACGTCTTCGAGACCACGGAGTACAACTGGGAGACGCTGACCACGCGGTTCCGCGAGACGGCCTTCCTGACCGCCGGACTGCGGATCACCGTCACCGACCTGCGGGAGGGCAAGGTCGACGAGAACGGCGACCCGCTCCACGCCGAGTTCCACGCCGAGGGCGGCCTGTCCGACTTCGTCCGGCACCTCAACTCGACCAAGAAGACCGAGGTGCACGGCGACATCATCGCCTTCACCGGTTCGGAGGACGACCCGACTGAGGGCATGGCGGAGGTGGACGTCGCCCTGCAGTGGTCCAGCGAGTACCACGAGTCCATCCACTCCTTCGCCAACACGATCAACACCCACGAAGGTGGGACCCACGAGGAGGGGTTCCGCGCCGCCCTCACGTCCGTGGTGAACCGGATGGCCAAGGACGTCGGCGTCCTGCCGACCAAGGGCAAGGACGGCATCGAGAACCTGGACGCCTCCGACATCCGTGAGGGCCTGACTGCGGTGATCTCGGTCAAGCTGGGCGATCCGCAGTTCGAGGGTCAGACCAAGACCAAGCTGGGCAACACCCACATGCGCTCCTTCGTCCAGCGGACGGTCAACGAGCACCTCAAGACCTGGTTCGAGGAGAACCCGACGGAGGGCAAGCGGATCTTCCTCAAGGCCATCTCCTCCGCCCAGGCGCGGATGGCGGCGCGGCAGGCGCGTGACCTGACCCGACGCAAGGGGCTGCTCGGCGGCTCGTCGCTGCCGGGCAAGCTGGCGGACTGCCAGTCGCGGGACCCCGCCGAGTGCGAGCTGTTCATCGTGGAAGGCGACTCGGCGGGCGGCACCTCCAAGCAGGCTCGTGATCGCTACTTCCAGGCGATCCTGCCGATCCGCGGGAAGATCCTGAACGTGGAGAAGGCGGGCCTGACCAAGATCCTCGAGAACAAGGAGATCCAGGCGCTCATCACCGCGATCGGGACTGGCATCGGCGAGGAGTTCGACGTCTCCAAGGCCCGGTACCACAAGATCGTGATGCTGATGGATGCTGATGTCGATGGCGCGCACATCCGCACGCTCGTGCTGACGTTCCTGTTCCGCTACATGCGCGAGCTGATCGAGGCCGGCTACGTCTACATCGCCCAGCCCCCGCTGTACCAGGTCCAGCCGAAGGGTTCGAAGTCGAAGAAGAACATCCAGTACGCCCTGAACGACCGCGAGCTCGAGCGGATCCTGGCCGACATCGAGTCGAACGGCGGGAAGAAGCCCGAGATCGGTCGCCTGAAGGGGCTCGGTGAGATGGACGACTACCAGCTGGAGGTCACCACCATGGCCCCCGAGTCGCGCCACATGCTGCAGGTGGGCCTGCAGGACGCCGCGGCGGCAGACCAGATGTTCTCGATCCTGATGGGCGACGACGTGTCGTCCCGCCGTGACTTCATCGTGCGCAACGCCGGCAACGTCGAGTTCCTCGACGTCTGATCGCCCGTACCCGTGAGCCACCCCGAGCCGCTAGCCAGAGAGTCCAGCCATGTCTGATGTGACCCCACCTGTCGACGAGACGCCCGGCGACCCCGAGCAGCCGTTCGTCGAGACCTTCGAGCCCGTCGAGATCGAGGATGAGCTCCAGCGCTCCTACATCGACTACGCGATGTCGGTCATCGTCGGCCGCGCGCTGCCCGAGTCGCGAGATGGTCTGAAGCCGGTTCACCGCCGCATCCTGTTCTCCATGTGGGAGGGCGGCATGCGGGCCGGGACGCAGCACCGCAAGTCGGCGGCGGCCGTCGGCGACGTGATGAAGAAGTACCACCCGCACGGGGACTCCTCGATCTACGACGCCCTGGTCCGCATGGCCCAACCGTGGTCGATCCGGTACCCGCTGGTCGAGGGGCACGGCAACTTCGGCTCGGTCGACGGTGACCCTCCGGCAGCTATGCGCTACACAGAGGCACGTCTCTCTCCGTTGGCTATGGAGCTTCTCCGTGACATCGAGGAGGAGACCGCCGACTTCGTCGACTCCTACGACGGCAGCGAGATCGAGCCGCTCATCCTGCCCAGCCGCTTCCCCAACCTGCTGGTCAACGGCTCGGCTGGCATCGCGGTCGGGATGGCCACGAACGTCCCGCCGCACAACCTGACCGAGATCTCCAATGCGGTGATCGCCCAGATCGAGAACCCGCAGATCACGCTGGACGAGCTGATGGAGATCGTCCCCGGGCCCGACTTCCCGACCGGCGCGTTGATCATGGGTGTGTCCCCCATCCGGGAGGCCTACGAGACCGGCCGCGGCAGCATCCGCATGCGCGCCGTGGTCGACATCGAGGAGACCAAGAGCGGCGGCGAGCGGCTGGTCGCCACCGAGCTGCCCTACCAGGTCAACAAGGCCAACCTGGCCCTCAAGATCGCCGATCTGGTCGAGTCGAAGCGCATCACCGGCATCCGCGACATCCGCGACGAGTCCAACCGCAAGGGCAACCGCCTGGTCATCGAGCTGAAGCGGGACGCCAATGCCCAGGTCGTCCTGAACCAGCTGTACAAGATGACCCAGCTCCAGGACACCTTCGGGGTCATCAACCTCTCGCTGGTGAACGGCGTCCCCCGGACGATGGGCCTGAAGGACACCATCGCCCGGTACATCGATCACCAACTCGACGTCATCACCCGGCGGACCGAGTACCGGCTGCGCAAGGCCCGCGAGCGTTCCCACATCCTCGAAGGCCTCATCGTCGCCCTGGACAACCTGGACGACGTGATCGCGCTGATCCGGGCTTCGGCCTCCGCTGAAGCCGCCTCGCAGGAGCTGCAGTCTCGCTACGACCTGTCCGAGATCCAGGCCCGCGAGATCCTCAACCTTCCGCTGCGTCGTTTGGCCGCCCTCGAACGACAGCGCATCCTGGACGAGTACGCCGAGCTGCAGGAGCGCATCGCCGACCTGGAGGACATCCTGGCCAAGCCGGCCCGGGTCCGCGAGATCGTCAAGACCGAGCTGGCCGAGATCCGTGACAAGTTCGGCGACGCCCGGCGCACCCGTATTCGCCCCGGGGACGGGGACCTCGACATCGAGGACCTGATCCCCGAGGAGGAGATCGTCGTCACGATCACCCAGGGTGGGTACATCAAGAGGGTCAAGGCGAGCGAGTACCGCACCCAAAGGCGTGGCGGGAAGGGCATCACCTCGGGTGCCCTCAAGGACGAGGACATCATCTGGGACCTCTTCTCCACCTCCACGCACCACTGGGTGCTGTTCTTCACCTCCACGGGCCGGATGCATCGGATCAAGGCGTGGCAGATCCCGGAGAAGAGCCGGACCGCCCGCGGGGTCTACCTGGCCAACGTGCCAGGCTTGGAGCTCGACAAGGACGAGTTCGTCCGGACCGTCGTCCACCTCGAGAGCCTCGAGCAGGAGGACAAGCACCTGCTGTTCACCACGAAGAAGGGGCTGGTCAAGCGGACCCGGCTGGAGGAGTACGACTCGCCTCGGTCCACGCTGATCGCGATCAACCTGCGGGACGGCGACGAGTTGATCGATGTCCGCCTCACCAGTGGCTCCGACGACATCATCCTGGTCAGCAAGAAGGCCCAGTCGATCCGCTTCACCGAGACCGACGCGCGAGCCATGGGGCGCGGCGCATCGGGCGTGAAGGGCATGGACCTGGCGGAGGAGGATGAGGTCCTGGCCTGCGCCATCGTGCAGGAGGAGGGCTACCTGGTCGTCATCACCGACGAGGGGTTCGGCAAGCGAACACCGCTGGAGCGCTACCCCACCCAGCGGCGCGGCGGCAAGGGCGTGCGGACCGCAAAGCTCTCGGATGCCCGTGGCAGCCTCGTCGGTGCTCTGGTGGCCGGGTACGAGCAGGAGATCTTCGTCGTCACCGACCGCGGCACGATCATCCGGATGGACGTCAAGGACGTCCGCCCGACCGGTCGGTCGACCCAGGGCGTGCGGATCATGACGCCGAAGGCCGGAGCCAAGGTCGTCAGTGTCGCCAAGGTCATGGAGATCGAGGACGACGAGCTCGGCGGCGAACCGGATGCGGGCGGGTCCGACGGTCCCGACAACGAGGAGGTCCACGGTACGCCGGACGGCCTCGCGGATGACCCGGGGGAAGACGGGGATGACCTGGGGGAGGAGGAGTGACCCGACCGAACGGTCTGCCGGCCACGAGCGAGGAAGCGGTTAGACTCACCGGCGTATGTCCACGACACAACGGGCCACTCGTGCTCGAGGGAACGGCAGGAACAGCGTGAGCACCCAGGCTCCGACGCGTGAGCGCGTCCGCACCGGTCAGGTGGTCCGTCGCCGCGCCACCGTGCGGCGTGTGGACCCGTGGTCGGTGCTCAAGCTCTCGGTGATCTTCTACTTCTGCTTCCTGCTGGTGGTCATGCTCGGCCTGGCCGTCTTCTGGTCGGTCGTGTTGCGGATCGGGATCATCGACACGCTGACCAGCTTCCTCAACGATCTGCAGCTCACGCTGGTGATCAACGGGTCAAACATCGCCCGGGCGATCTTCCTCCTGGGGCTGCTGAACGTGGTGCTCTGGACGGGTATCAACGTGTTCCTGGCCTTCCTCTACAACCTGGTCTCAGACCTGCTCGGAGGGCTCCGGCTGGAGCTGGCAAGCGAGGAGTAGGCGCCGTACACTCCTCTGCTCCGCACGTGCGGGCCATTAGCTCAGGCGGTTAGAGCGCACCCCTGATAAGGGTGAGGTCCGAGGTTCAAGTCCTCGATGGCCCACGGGGACCGACTCGCTGCGCTCGCGGTGGACGTCCCTCGCCTGCCGGCTCGCTCCGTCGTCCCCGTGGGCAAGCCCAGGTGTTTGCCTCCGGCGGGCGTTCGGGCCACGCAGGCCCAGCGTGTTCGGCTCAGGGGCTGGTCGTCGTGGGCGGTCTGGGGCCGACTCGCTTCGCTCGCGGTGGACGTCCCTCGCCTGCCGGCTCGCTCCGTCGTCCCCGTGGGCAAGCCCAGGTGTTTGCCTCCGGCGGGCGTTCGAGGCCACGCGGGCCGAGCGTGTTCAGTGGTTGTTGGTTCTGATGGGCGGTCTGACCTGGGCGTGGCCTGGTCTGGTGGGTGGACTTCACGCCCGCAGGGCGGGGGAAGTCCACCCACCTCGCCTTGGCGGCGCGTCACGTCAGACCCCCGCGCCCGTCGTGCCCGAGGCCTGGTCGGGCGCTATATTCACAGTCCGATCCCACAGGAGCGTGACTCACACGATGAAGAAGTTGTTGCTGGTCCTGGCGGCCCTGACCGCCGGAGCCCTGGCGCTCAAGCGCCAACGGGACCGCGAGCTCGACGAAGCGATCTGGGAAGAGCCACGCGACCTCTAACTCCATATCTGGGGCCATAGCTCAGTTGGTAGAGCGCTGCCTTTGCAAGGCAGATGCCGGCGGTTCGATTCCGCCTGGCTCCACGGGCGACGACTCGCCTTCGGCTTCGCGTAGCGTCAGTTGCAGCCTCGCTGCCCCTTCCGCCTCCCCCGTGGACGAGTCCAAGTGTCCTCCACTTCGCTCGGGTCGTTCACGGCCACGCAGGCCAAGCTGGCTCGGTAGGCGCTCGATTCGTGAGCCGGTGAGAGTCAGTCACGCCCACGACCGCGAGTGCACTCGCTGGGCTGGAGGCAACGGGGCACCCCGCGCCCGCGCCTCTACCCTGGCGGCATGGCCACCGACGTCGTGCTGCGAGCCTTCACCGAGGAGGACGTGACCGGGTTCAAGCGGTACTGGGACCAGCTCGAGCCGGCCACCGACCGGGACGGCATGAGCTACGCGAGCACCACGAAGGACGACCAGAGCTTCGCCGAGGACGGCTTCCTGAGCGACGAGCGGGGTCGTCTGGCGGTGATCGCCGACGGGACCTTTGCTGGGTTCGTCGGTTGGCGCCGCCGCCAGAACGCCGGGAACAGCATGGCCTGGTGCTGGAACATCGGCGTGGGGATCCTTCGGGATCACCGTGGCCAGGGCATCGGCACCGCCGCCCAAGCCCAACTGGTCGACTACCTCTTCGCGACCACACCCGTCGAGCGGATCGAAGCCTCGACCGACGAGGAGAACCTTGCGGAGCAGCACGTCCTGGAGTCCCTCGGCTTCACCCGCGAAGGTGTCCTCCGGGCCGGCAACTTCGCCCAAGGCCGCTGGCGCGACATGGTCATGTACAGCATCCTCCGCAGTGAGCACCAGCGAGGCGACCGGTGAAGCGCCTGATCCTGGTCGTCGTCCTCGCCGGGTTCGTTGCCGCCTTCACCGGCCAGATCCCGATCGAGTGGGTGCTCGCCCCGCTCCTCGGCCTGTTCATCTACGCAGTTGGCGTCGCCTCTCTCGGATCCCTGAGGCGGGGAGCCTCCTACATCCCGGACGGACCTCCCGAACCCGTCGACCCAGCCGAGGAGCGGGTCAGCTACTACTGCACCGGCTGTGGGGCAGAGTTGCTCCTGCTGGTCCGCGGATCAGCGACGGCCCCCCGCCACTGTGGCGAGAAGATGCACGAACGCATCGAGACGCCACGCCTCAACTGAGGCGGGTTGTCCACAGTTGTGGAGAAAACTGTGGATCAAACAACACACTCGTAGTACACACCGTGTGGCCATCCACAGCTGAGGACAACCTTGGGGACACCGCCCCGAGGACCGTCAGCGCCAACGACTCAGGATCACCAAGCCGGCGGCCATGAAGATGAACCCGCCGATGATCCAGAGGTTCCCGCCCGGGATCGAGCCACGCAGCAGATAGGTGAGCAGGATCACCACGATCCCGGACCCGATCAGGCCGGTCCCTGCGATCGGCACCCACGTCGGCGAGGGCGGCGGCTTCGCCTGCGGCGGCGGCTTGTACTGATCGCGTTTGGACTTCGATTTGGCCACGGTGGCAACCCTTTGTGGACGGGTGAACAGAGGTACAGGGAACCAACAGGGTATCGCCGACGTTGAAATCGTGATCAGAGGAGCCCACCCTTGACCGTCATGCGACTTGTGCTCCGCTCCGTCGGCTGGCTGTTCATCACGGCCGGCGCCGTCGTGGCCCTGTACCTCGTCTACTCGCTGTACTGGACGGGGCGGACCACCAGCGGGGCTCAAGAGCGACTGCTGGAGGAGCTCGCCCAGGCAACGAACTCCGAGAGCGAGTCCGACTTCGACCTCGAGGTCGGCCCGCTGAGCGAGCTCGACGCCGATGGCTCCGACCCAACGGCCGAGATCCCCCAGAGCGAGCCCTCCCCAGGTGAGGCCATCGCCGCACAGTTCGAGGAGGGGGACGCCATCGGCCTCATCGAGTTCTACCGACCGAGCGAGGACACCTCGATCGTCATCGATGACCCCGTCGTGGTGGTCGAGGGTGTCTCGATCGAGGTGCTGAAGGAAGGACCAGGCCGGTACCCCTCCACGTCATACCCGGGCCAACCTGGCAACTTCGCCGTCGCGGGACACCGCACCACCTACGGAGCGCCGTTCTGGAACCTGGACCAACTCCAGGACGGCGACGAGATCCACGTGACCGACCGCGAGGGGACGACCTGGATCTATGAGTTCTCCGAGGAGGTCATCGTCGCCCCGGCCGACGTCTCCGTGCTGGACGCCAACCCGTTGGAGAGCGACCGACCCGTGCTGACGCTGACCACCTGCCATCCACGGTGGTCCCAGCGGGAGCGACTGATCGTCCACGCGGAGCTCAGTGAGGAGCAGATGCCACTGGTCGCGGCGGGCACGATTGCCATCGGCGAGGGGGCACCGTGAACAAGGCCGTCAAGGCACTGGTGATCCTGGTCGCGCTCGCAGCCGCCGTGGTGATCCTCTTCACCTACGTCTTCCCCTGGTTCGACGCGACCTTCATCACCGACCCCACCCTCTGAGCCGGGGTGACCCACTCGGGTGTGGCGTGGAAGACTGTTGAGCCGTAGCTGTCGAAGTGGACAGCGCAGAAGACGAGGAACCGGTGGCAGACCAGGACCCCAGTACCGAAGATCGGGCCGCGCTCGCGGAACAGGCTGCGCGTGACGCCCGGCGTGTTGCCGCGCAACAAGCAGCCGCTCGGCGCGCCAACCAGGCCGCTCGGCGGGCTGGTGGCCCAACCCGCCGTCCGCCTGCCGTCCGGACGTCCTCCGGGGCCGAGCGAACGAGTCCTCCGGCGCCGGTCGTGGGGCAGCGCCGCCCGGTGTCGGACGCGCCCCCCGCGACGCGCCCCCGCAGCCGAACAGCGTCCCCGGCCCGCCCCGCGTCCCCGCGGCATGGGGGCGACACTCCTCTGTCACCGGCAGCACGCCGCGGCGGCGGTCCAACGCCGACCCAGCCCCAGCCCCGTCCCGGCGCTCGTCCGCCCGCCGTCCGTCGAACGCCGCCGCGGCCACTCGATCGCCCGATCGTTCGCGAGGTCGACCCTGGACCGTCGCCCGCCCCCGCGGCGGAGCGACCGGAGCGAGCCTCGGAGCCCACGACCCCCGCCCCCGCGGACCCCTCTCCCAGTCCCACTGAACGCGAGGGCATCTACAGCGGCCAGCCGACGACCATCCCCGAGCTGCCCTCCCCGCCGTTCCCCCGCTCGAGCAGCGGGGCTGCCGAGCCGGCACTGCGCCTTCCTGACCCGCCTCGTCCCGCGCCGGCGCAGGACGTCACCTCGGCTGACTCGCCTCACGCCGGATCCGGGCCGGAGGAGGAGGCCACAGCGGGCACCGACGGACCGACGGGAGGTGGACCCGACGCCGCAGCACCTGGCGCCCCCGTCTCGATCAAGACAGCCAAGATCGACATCGAGTTGCCTGATGCCGACGACGTGGGCCCGCAGGTCCTGCGGCCGTTGCCGGACCCGCCTCGGGACACGATCGACGCCGACCACACCGCGGACGAGGCTGACGCAGCGGACCAGACCCCCACCACCGACCCGCCTCCGGACGTCGCCACGCCATCGACGGACGGCCCCACCGAGGACGCCACCCCCGACGACGCCCAACAGGACCCCACCCCCGAGGACGCCACCCCCGAGGACGCCACCCCCGACGACGACCCACACCATGACGACCCCTCCGGCTCGACCTCGAACGTGGACCCGGTCGCCGAGTCCAGCACGGCGGCTGACGAGGACCCCCTAGCCCGCGCCGAGTCCCCGTCCCCGGACGCCGTCGCCACGCAGGCCACCACCGACCTGAGCGAGGTCGTCGGCACCTGGCAGAGCGGCGTCGACGCCACCGCACGACCCTGGATCCGGCAGTACGCCCCCGGTGTCCCGGACACCTACCGCTATCCGCTGGTGCCCCTCACACGGCTGCTCGATGATGCCGCCCAGGACTTCCCCGACACGCCAGGGATCTCGTTCCTCGGCTCCCGGGTGACCTTCCGACAGATGGCCACGCAGGTCGATCAGTTGGCGACCGCGCTGACCGAGCTCGGCCTGAAGGCGGGGGACCGCATCGCGGTTGCGCTGCCGTGGATCCCCCAACTCGTCCTCATGCTGAACGCCTGCTGGCGGCTCGGGGTGGAGGTCGTCCTCATCGACCCCGAAGAGTCGCCGGAGGTCGTCGCCGAGGGGATCCGCGAGACCGAGCCCGCGGCCATCCTCATCCTCGACACGACCTACGGCGGGCTGGTGGAGTTCCGCAGCCAACTGCGGAGCGTCCGTCACGTCATCGCCACCGGCCTGCTCGACGCCCTGCCGGCGATCAAGGCGCGGATGCAGTCCATCCGGCTGAAGGTGCAGCATGCCGCGATGCCCGAAGCCGACGGCGTCCTGCCGTTCCGGGCCGTGCTCGAGTCGGCCAGCCCGGTCGCCACCCAGGCCGCGGTCGATGTGGAGGCGACCACCGCCACCAGCACGGTGATCGGCGGCGTGACGTACGCGGCCTCCCACCACAACGTCCTGGCTGGAGCCTTCCAGGCCCGCCTCTGGATCCCGGACGTGAGGGCGGGGCGGGAGAGCGTCATGGTGGCCGGCAACCCAACCGACTCCTTTGGGCTTGCCGCCGGGATCGGACTCGCCCTGCTGTCCGCCGCCACGCTGGTGCTGCCGGACCCGCGCCCCGGCGGGGTGGCCAAGTCGATCGACGCCGAACGGCCCACGATCCTGGTCACGTCGATGGACCAGGTCCGGACTATGTTGGCGCCGGCCTCCAAGCGCCGGGATCTCTCGTCGGTGCGCGTGACGATCGCGCGTGGGGTGCACTTCGACCCAGTCGTGAAGCGTGCGGCCGAGAGTCGGACGGCCGGGCGGTTTCGGATGGCCTACTCCGGGGCGGCTGTCTCGGGCATCGCCCACGCCGAGTCCGTGTACGCCGATGGCGCCAGCAACGGGGCCGGACTGCCGGTGACGGACACCGTCGTGGAATGCCTGGACGACGCCGGGACACCAACCGAGCCAGATACCGTCGGTGCGCTGGTGGCCAGCGGCCCCCAGGTCGCGGGCGAACAGGTCCCGCTCGGACTGATCGGATCGATCAGCGCCGCAGGGTATGTCAGCGTCATCGGAGCCGGTGAGTCCGTTGTTCGACTGAGCGACGGGGCAGCCGATGTCGGCGTCGTCCGGACGGCCTTGCGCCGTAGCCCCGACGTCGTCGAGGTTGAGGTCCAAGCCGTTCCAGACGGCCGCGGCGTCGGCCTGGCGGCCCGCGTCTCGGTGACGAGGGAGGGCATCACGCAGGACACGCTCCGGAAGGTCCTGACCGAGAACGCCCCGGCACAGAGCCACCCGACCGAGTGGCACATCGAGGTCGTGTCGGCCGGAGTCGACCCGGACGAGGAGTCGACCCCGTGACCATCCTCCTGATCGACAACTACGACAGCTTCACGTACAACATCGCCCAGGAGATGGGGGAGTTGGGGGCGACCGTCGAGGTGGTCCGCCACGATGCGTTCTCGCTGGAGGACATCCGGGCGACTCCGCCGACGGGCATCGTCATCTCGCCCGGGCCCGGCACGCCGGATGACGCCGGACTGTCCAAGGACGTCATCCGGACCTTTGCTGGCAAGATCCCCATCCTGGGTGTCTGCCTCGGTCACCAGTGCATCGCAGAGGTGTACGGCGGTGACGTCGTCGGGGCGCCAGAGTTGGTGCACGGCAAGACCTCGCTCATCCATCATGACGGTGCAGGGGTCTTCGCCGGACTGCCTGACCCGTTCGCGGCCACCCGCTATCACTCGCTGATCGTGGACCCGCAGACGATGCCGGAGGTGCTGCGGGTCACGGCGCGGACCGGGACGGATGCGCCCCATCCGGGCCTGATCATGGGGCTGCGACATCGGACCCTGCACGTCGAGGGTGTGCAGTTCCATCCCGAGTCCATCCTGACGACACACGGCATGACGCTGCTCGGCAACTTCCTCGCAGCGCTCCCGCTTCCGGCCGCAGCCTGACGCCGGCCCGCCATCGTGACCACGCCCAACGCTGACACGCTGATCGTCGGCGCAGGCCTGGCCGGCTTGGTGGCCGCTCGATCGCTCGTCGAGGCAGGTGCGCGGGTGACGCTGCTGGACAAGGGCCGCTCGCCCGGCGGTCGGCTGGCGACCCGATACGCCGAGACCGGGAGGGGGCTGGCGCGGTGGGATCACGGTGCCCAGTTCTTCACCGTCCGCAGCGACGAGTTCGCCGCGCTGATGGCCGACTGGCCGGTCCGGGTGTGGCACCACGGCCCGGATCGTGCTGCCGACGTGACCACGCGGCCCGATCAGCGCAACCCGGGTGGGGACGGCCACCCGCGGTACGTCGGCACCGATGGGATGAACGGCATTGCCAAGCACCTCGCCGCGGGGCTGGAGGTGCAGACCGACGTCCGGGTATCGGTGATCCTCCCGACCAGTGCGGGGTGGACCGCCCGCGCGGACGACGGCCGTGAGTGGTCAGCCCGCCGCGTGATCGTGACCAGCCCGATCCCGCAGACCATCGACCTGCTGCACGAGGTCTCCCTGCCGGCCATGGTCACCAGCCTCACCTACCAGCCGTGCCTGGGGCTGCTGGCGACCCTCGACAGCTCGCCGCTGACGCAGGCCGTGCAGTTCGAGGGAGGCGACGTGCACTACATCGCCGACAACGCCAGCAAGGGCATCAGCCGCGTCGAGGCCGTCACCGTCCACGCGGGTGCCGAGTGGTCGCGGGCGCACTACGACGCAGCCGATGCGGACGTGATCGCTGTGCTCTCGGACCTGGTCGACCCCTGGCTGGCCGGGGCGGCGATCACCTCGGCCCAGGTGAAGCGCTGGCGGTACGCCCAGCCGGTCGAGCCCCACCCCGAGCGCGCTGTTCGAGTGGCCGACGGCCTCGTGCTGGCCGGGGACACCTTCGGCGAGGCGAAGGTCGAAGGGGCGGCGAGGTCGGGTCTGGCAGCCGCCGCCCTGCTCACCTGACCCGTGCGGCCGCTCAGGAGGGGGCAACCACGTCCGGCGGCTCGATCGGCTCCGGCGTGTCCGGCGGATCCGGGGTCGGCTCCGGTGGCTCGATCGGCTCCGGTGGCGGCTCTGGTGGCGGGAGCGGCTCGGGCGTGTTGGTCGGCTGCGGCTCGGGTTCCGGCTCCGGCTCGGGCGTGGGCGTCGGGGTTGGCGTGGGCGTCGGGGTTGGCGTCGGCTCCGCCGGCAGCACGATCGTGACCACCTGCCCGACCTCGACGTCCTCACCCTCCTCCGGGTCGGACTCGATCACCCGGGCCTCACCCGTCTGGCTGATGTCGATCGAGGTCTGGACCAGCGCGCACCGCTCGCCCGGCTCGGGGTCACACGCCTGCTCGATGCGCTCGCGCGCCGCCTCCTCAGTCAGGTCGATCACGAACGGCATCGGGAAGATCTGCTGACCGGCCGAGATGACCAGGGTGATGGCCTCACCCTCCTCGACCTGGATGCCGGCGGCCGGCTGGGTCCGGATCGCGAGGCCCTCCTCGATGGTCTCGCTGCCCTCCTCGATGACGTCGCTGACCTCAAGACCCAGGGCTCGCAACGCGTCCTCGGCCTCCGCCTGCGTCTGCCCCTCCACGGACGGGATCGTCACCGTGCCACGCCCGGCGGAGAGGATCAGCACCACCGTGCTGCCCTGCTCGACCTCGGTGCCCACCGCGGGTTCGGTGCGGAGGACCGAGCCCGGTGGAGCGTCGGAGTCCTGCTCGGGTGTCCCGAACTCGGGCTGCAGCCCGACCTCGACGAGTCGGGCCTGCGCCTCCTCCTGATCCAATCCGACGATCTGGGGGATCGCCACCATCTCGAGGGTCTCGTCACCGTCGCCGGTCACACCCGTGAAGAGGTACGCGGCGATGCCGATGAGTGCGGCGATGAGGATGACCAGGAAGGCGTAGGCCGCCAGCCGGCCGGGGTTGGAGGAAGAGGGCTCGCTGTAGTACTCCTCGCGGGGCGGCGGGGCTGGCTGGGGTGCCGCGGCCACCAGCGTCGGGTTGGGCGACGCAGCAGCCGCCTCGGCCCGCGGGATGGCCTGGGTGGCCGCGAAGGCAGCCTCGGGGTTGGTCGTGACCTGCCGGCCGGCACTGGCGCGACGGAGGTCGGCCGCGAAGTCCTTGCCCGTCTGATAGCGCTGAGCCGGGTCCTTCGCGAGCGCCTTGAGGACGACGGCCTCCATCTCCGGGGAGATCTCGCCGTTCAGGCTGCGCGGGGTCGGCGGGGCCTCGCTGACGTGCTTGTAGGCCAACGCCACCGCCGAGTCGCCACTGAAGGGCTGCCGACCGGTGACCATCTCGAACAGCACACAGCCCAGGGCGTAGATGTCGGTCCGGCCGTCGACCCGTTGGCCCTGCGCCTGCTCGGGGGCCACGTACGCCGCGGTCCCGAAGATGGATGAGGTCTGGGTCACCGACTCGACGTTGACCGCTCGCGCGATGCCGAAGTCGGTGACCTTCACGCGACCGTCGTCGCCGACCATGATGTTGCCGGGCTTGATGTCGCGGTGGACGATTCCCCGCTCATGGGCGAAGTGGAGGGCCTCAGCAGCCTCGCCGGCGATCTCGGCGGCCCGGACGGGCAGCACACCCTCGCGCTTCATGATCTCGCGCAGGGTCCGGCCGGCGATGTACTCCATCACGATGTAGGGACGGCCGTTGTCGGCGCCAGTGTCGTAGACCCCGACGACGTTGGGGTGGTTCAGGGCTGCGGCGGACTGTGCCTCGCGCCGGAAGCGCTCGATGAAGCTGTCGTCGCTGGCGTACCGCTCGTGCAGCATCTTGACGGCGACCTGGCGGTCGAGGACCTCGTCGTAGGCCAGCTCGACATCGGCCATGCCGCCCTGGCCCAGCAACCCACGCAGCACGTAGCGGCCAGCGATGACCCGCCGGTCCTGTCCGTCTGTCGTGCTCACCGTGGTATCACCTTCTGCTGGTCGTAGGGTCTTGCCTCGCCGCGGGTCTCACCCGCGCTACTGGACACCGAGCGCCGCCTCCAACACCGTACGAGCAATCGGGGCCGAAACGCCGCCACCGGTGCCGCTTTCTCCGGCATCTCCGCCGCCCTCGACGACGACGGCGACGGCGACCACCGGGTTGTCGGCGGGGGCGAATCCGATGAACCAGGTATCCGGTGCCTCCCCCTCACCCTGCTCAGCTGTTCCGGTCTTGCCGGCGACGGGTACACCCGGGATCGCGGCGTTCTGGCCGGTTCCGTTCTCGACCACGGCGGTCATCATCTGGGTCAGGCCGGCGGCGGTCTGCGGGCTGACGGTCTGGCCCGTCGCCACGCCGGCGATGGTCTGCCGCTGTGGGGGGTACTGCCTGACGACCCGGCCGGCGAAGTCCTGCACCTCGCTGACCAGGCGAGGCCGCATCATGATCCCGTCGTTGCCGATGGCGGCCGCCACGAGGGCCATCTGCAGCGGCGTCACCCGCACGTCGCGTTGGCCGATGGCGCTCTGAGCGGTCGAGGGCTCGTCCAGCTCCTTCGGGATCCGGCTGGTCTCGGTCGGGACGTCGAAGTCGAGGTCGCTGTTCAGGCCGAAGGACTCCGCGGTCTGGACCAGCGCGTCGGCGCCGAGCTCCAGCGCGATGATGCCGAAGGTGGTGTTGCACGACACCTCCAGTGCCCGCTGCAGGGTGATGGAGGTGCCATCGTTGCAGGGCCGGCCGCGGGAGAAGTTCCCGATCTGGGCGGTGGTGAGCGGCAGGTCCAGCAAGGTCGGGTCGGCGTAGGTGTCGCTGGGCCGGCCACCCCGCTCCAGTGACGCAGCGGCCGTGATCACCTTGAAGGTGGAGCCAGGGGCATAGAGCTCGGAGATGCTGCGGTTCAGCAGCGGGTTCAACGGGTCGGCGTTCAGGCTCTCCCAGGCGTCGCGGATCGGACCGGGGTCGTGGGAGGACAGCAGGTTCGGGTCGTAGGTCGGCGCCGAGACCATGGCCAGGACGTCGCCGGAGCGGGGGTCGAGGGCAACCACCGCCCCCGTCTGGCCCCGGAGGGCATCGATGGCGGCCTGCTGGACGGCCGGCTCGACGGTGGTGACGATGGTGTCGCCCTGCCGCTCGCGGCCACGAAGGGCATCGCCGAGGTTGCGGAACAACGTCTCGGGCGCAGAGCCCTGCAGGAAATCGTTGTACTGGCTCTCGACCTGGGTCCGCCCGAAGATGAAGGAGTGGAACCCGGTGATGTGGGCGTAGGCCGGGCCCTGCTCGTACTCGCGGAGGAAGCGCAGCTGGTCGTCGGTCTCCCGGGACGCCGCGATGGTGACCTGGTCCGCCCCGGTGCCTGCGGTGATGGCGCCACGCCGGATGTCGTACTCGGCCAGCAGTTGACGTCGGTTGCTGCTGTCGTTGGCCAGATCGTCGGCGCGGATGACCTGCAGCCAGTTCAGGTTGAGGAAGAGCAATCCGAACAGCAGGAACGACACCCAGGCGGTGCGGCGAATTGACCTGGTCATGTGTGCGCTCCCCGAGCCAGCCTAGAATCCCGCCGGCTCGGAGGCTGGCGGCTCGCGGGGAGCGACAGTGTCGAACCTGTCATTTGCCCACGCGGGCCAGGTTGCCGGACACCCCGCTGGCATCCGCCGCCGGACGCGCGGCACTGATCATCACCAGCAGCGCGATCAGGATGTAGTTGGCCAGCAGCGAGGATCCGCCCTGCGACATGAACGGCAGGGTGATGCCGGTGAGCGGGATCAGCCGAGTGACGCCGCCGACGATCACGAAGACCTGCAGGCTGAACACGAACGTGAGCCCCGCCGCCAGCAGACGGCTGAAGTCGTCGGGTGCTCGCAGCGCGATGGTGAAGCCACGCCCGGCGATCAGGAAGTACAGCAACAGGATGGCCGTGGTCCCCAGCAGACCGAGCTCCTCACCGAGGGCGGCGAAGATGAAGTCCGTGGGGACATCCGGGATCAGCTCGGGGTTCCCCTGGCCCCAGCCGACGCCGGCGACACCTCCGGTCCCGAGGGCGAACAGCGACTGGACGAGTTGGAACCCGGTGTCCTGCGCGTCGGCGAACGGGTCCAGCCAGATCGCGACACGGGTCTGGACGTGGCTGAACTGCGACCACGCGGCCAGCGCGCCGGAGGCGAACAGCAGCCCGCCGGCGGCCACGTAGGCGATGCGGCCGGTCGCCATGTACAGCATGGCGACGAAGATGCTGAAGATGAGCAGGGAGAGGCCCAGGTCGCGCTCGAAGACGAGGACGGCCAGCGAGACGATCCACGCCAGCCCGACGGGCCCGAACGCCCGGGCGGGAGGGACGTGCAGCGGGCCCAGCCGAGACGTGGCGGCCGACAGCAGCGCCCGCTTCTCCGCCAGATAGGAGGCGAAGAAGATCACCAGGCCGAGCTTGGCGAACTCGCCCGGCTGCAGGCTGAAGCCGCCGGGGACGCGAATCCAGATCCGCGAACCGCGCCCGAAGTCGGTGCCGATGACGGGGAGGAGTGGGGTGACCAGCGCCACCACGGCGACCAGCCCGATGATGTAGCGGTACCGGTCGAGGATGGTGTGGTCGCGCAGGAACAGGATGGTCCCGCAGAACAGCGCGATGCCGACGATCGTCCAGATCGTCTGCAGCGGCGCCAGCTGCAGCGCACCCTCTCGCGTGCGGACCGCGAAGTCGATCCGGTTGACCATGGCCAGGCCGATCCCGTTCAGCAGGAACCCGATCGGCAGCAGCAGCGGGTCGGCCCCCGGGGCCAGCCGCCGCACGACGATGTGGGCCGCGGCGGCGAGGGCAGCCAGGACGCCGCCGTAGGCCAGCAGGCCTGCCGGCAGCTGCGGGCTCTGCGCCAGGTTGACCAGCGTGTAGGCCGACAGCGTGATCAGGATGGCCAGGATCAGCAGCGCCAGCTCGGTGAAGGCGCGACGACGGTCAGCGGCCGAGGCCGCGGTGGTGTCGCGACCTCGTCGGAACAGCTTCATCGGCGCCCCGTGATCAACGTGGTCATCACTGGTTCGAGGTGGGTGACGGGTCGGGCTTCTCCGTCTCGGCCGTCGGCGACAGCGGGCTCACGCCCGAGGAGCTACCGGGTCTGCTGGACTGCTGGTCCAGCGGTGTGGGCTCGGGCGGGGCGGCAGGCTGGGTGGCCTCCGGTGTGGGCGAGGGCGCCAGCTCACCCGCCTCGGCGTCGGACTCCTCCAGATCCCCCTCCGCCTCCTCCATCGCGGGCAGCAGGATCTGCTCGACGTGGGTCTCCGCAGCCGCGACGCTCGGGAAGGACAGGCCGGATTCGAGGCCCTGGTGCAGCCGCATCGGCAGATCATCCAGCTCGAACGACTGCTCCTCGACCAGGCTGAACAGCGGCCAGCCCAGCACGCTGCCCTGGATGCCCCGGTAGATGCCGACCTGCTCGGCGTCGTCGACCCCGATGAAGACCTGGCGGTTGACCAGCACCAGGGCGCCGCCGGCGAGCAGCGCGAGGATCAGGATGATGCCGACGATGATGGCACCGACCCGACGCCGACGGTTGACCGGCGGCGGGCTGGTCGAGGTGGTGATGGTCGGGTCGCCGTTCGACAGCTCCGACAGCCGCTGCGCGTCGAGCGACTCGGGAGGGGCCGTGTCGGCACTCTGCTTGGCGGCCTGTGCCAACGCCCGGGGATCGCCCAGCTCGGCGGTGACGTCGTCGTCGTGGCTGGCCTTCGGGATCTCGGCCGGGGCGGCGACGACCGGGCCCTCATCACCCTCGACCCGCAGCAGGACACAGGTGATGTTGTCCGGGCCACCGCTGGCATTGGCGGCGTCGATCAGGCGCTGGCACGCGATGTTGCCGTCGGGCTCGGTGCGGAGGATCTCGGCGATGAGGGAGTCCGCCACCGGTCCGGTCAGGCCGTCGGAGCAGAGCAGGATCTGGTCGCCGCCTCGGAGTTCCAGCGGCGTCTCCATCTGGTCCACGACCAGGGAGGACTCGACGCCGATGGCACGGGTGATGACGCTGCGCTGTGGGTGCGTGGCGGCCTGTTCGGGGGTCAGCCGCCCCTCCTTGACCAGCTCCGCGACCAGCGTGTGGTCCTCGGTCAGCATCTCGAGCATGCCGTCGCGCAGCAGGTAGGCGCGGCTGTCGCCGACGTGGGCCAGGTGGAGGGTGCGCTCGCGGACCATGACGGTGGTGAGCGTGGTCCCCATGCCACGGAGGTCGGGGTCCTCCACGGCCTTGCCGATGACGACCTGGTTGGCCTGGCGGACGGCCTCGGCCAGGGCTTCGGTGGCGGCGGAGGGGTCGCTGTAGGTCTCCTCGTCGATGGCGCGCAAGGGGCCGAGGGCGGCTTCGGAGGCGACCTCACCGGCCGCGTGCCCGCCCATCCCGTCGGCGACGGCGAAGACGGTGTTGCCGACCATAAGGTTGTCCTCGTTGACCTCGCGGAACAGCCCCTTATTGGTGTCGCCGAAGGCGTGGATCACGAAGGTCATCGGCGCACCTCCACCGTGGTGCGTCCGAAGGAGATCTGGTCGCCAGCTCGCAGCGGTGTTGGTGCGGTCAGGCGGACCTGGTTGAGGTAGGTGCCGTTGGTCGAGCCCTCGTCGGCGATCTGCCAGCCATCGTGTCCCCCGTCGATCCGCGCGTGGAAGTCGCTGGCGTAGGGGTCTGACAGGACCACCGTCGCGGTGTTGTGTCGCCCGAAGGTGATGCTGCGTCCTTCCTCCAGCGGCATGACCCGTGGCGCACCGTCAGGGACGTGGATCACCAGCTCGCGCGGCCGAGCGCGACGCTGCTTGGCGGGCCGTCCGCGGCTGGCGATGGCCCGGGCTTGGGTGGAGCCGGGGTTGGCGACGTCCTTGATGACCCACCGCACCGCCCGCGCGACGAAGGCGTACAGCAGCACCAGGAACAGCGCCTGGAGGACTGTGAAGACGATGGGTGGCAACGATCATCCGCCGCTGAGCAGGAACGAGAAGGTGATGTCGCCGACCTCGACCCGGTCGCCGGGCTTGATCTCGGACACCTGGACGCCGTGGCCGTTGACCCGGATGCCGTTGGTGGACCCGAGGTCGGTGATGGTCCAGCGGTCGCCTTCCTGCTGGATCCGGGCGTGGCGTCGGCTGACCGCCGCGCCGGTGAGGGTGATCTCGCACTCGGGCAGCCGGCCGAGCACGGTCGAGCCGGGGTTGAGGGGGAACAGCTTGCCGGCGTCGGACCCCTCGACGGCCCGCAGGATCGGCTTGTGGCCCGCCGCTGCCGGTCCGGCGGCTGCGGCGCCGTCGTCGCTGGGCGAGTTGGTACCGGCGGTTGGGGCTGGCTGGGCTTGCGCTGGCTGGGCCTGCGCCGGTTGGGCGTGTGCTGGCTGGGCCGGGGCTGGCGGGGAAGGTTGCTGTGCTGGTGGGGAGGGCTGGCGTCGCGCGCCAGGGGCCTCGCTCTTCCCACGCAACTCGAAGGTGCCGACCCGGATCTCGTCGTTGCGTTCGAACTCGATGCGGATGGGCCCCTGGGTGCGCCAGCCCTTGTCGTCGGCGGTGCGGCGGGCGACGTCGGCCAGTTCGCGCTGGAGGGAGCGGGTGAAGCCGCTGAAGCGCTGGAGGTCCTGCTCGGAGAGCGTGAATCGGTACACGTTGGGCACGTACACGGCGTCGACGCCGACATGCTGGTAGTCGGCCTGGTAGCGCTGGACGGCCTTGGCCATCTCGACCGGCTGCAGGCCGGAGCGAAAGGCGCGGGCGAAGAAGCCTTCGACTGCGCCTTCGAGACGCTTCTCGAAGTCTCTGAGAATGCTCATGGTTGGTGAGGGGTTGCCTAGCGGTGTGTTCGTGGAAGCTGACCCAGAAGTCTACGGTTTCGCTGACGGGAGGGTCCGCTGGTCGAACGGGAACCGGGAGGTGTCCGCGAATCGTCCGTCGTGGGCTCCGCATTCGACCGTCGTGGTTCTCCGGACTCGACCGTCGTGGTCTTCGGATTCGACACGATCGGGGCCTGACCCACGTATGCGGTCGAATCTGCACGATCGTGGACTTCTTCGCCCATGGACGCCGAACTCCACGATCGTGCCGGCCGGTCAGCCGACCGCGGCTCGGCGACGCCGGCTAGCGGCCTGTCCAGACGTCCAAGACGGCTTGCGCGTCCAGCCCCTCACCGTCCGACCAGCCGAGCCAGATCGTGCTGACCCCGCTGTCCAGCCCGGCGAGGTCGACCAGCCAGATCCCCGGGTTCTCCTGTTCGACGGGGAGCGGTGTCTGCTCCGGGGTCTGGTCAGGCGCGGTCAGCTGCTCCGAGACCGAGGCGGACAGCTCTCCCTCGTCGTAGGTGACCACGAGTTGGGCGTCGGCCTGGAGGGTGACCTCCACCTCCGGCAGCCCGTCAGCGCACACGGTTGGGCCGAACCCCTCCGGCAGGCAGTAGGAGAACGGCGCGACCGGCGCGGAGTCGATGTCGGAGGAGACGCCGAAGGAGGTTGGCCCTAAAGGCTGCGGCGGAACCTGGGCGTCGGTCCCCGGTCCCTCCGCAGCGGGACCCTCGTGCTCTCCTGGCGGTCCGGCCCCGTCGCCAATCCCACCGTCGGGCTCGACGGGGATGGGGCCGGTGGGCAGCTCGCTCGTGGTGGGTTCGGCCGGCTGGGTGGGTTCGGCCGCGTCGGCGGGTTCGGGCGGGTTGGTGGGTTCGGGCGGGTTGGTGGGTTCGGCCTCGTCGACCGTCCCTTCCGTGGCGCTGGCCGGATCTTCACCACCCGCGGCGAGCCCTGGCCCGTCGGCGCAGGCCGCAACCAGGAGCAGGGCAACGGTGAGCAGGATGAGGCGGGGCACGGCGGACTCCTCTGGTGTGGGGTCGGACACAGCAGTCTGACGTATGCCGCCAGCAGATGGTTGCATCGGCCACTAGGGTTCTGCCATGGCTGAGATGACGTGGACGCTTGCCGACATCCCGGACCAGACGGGACGGGTGGCCGTGGTCACCGGGGCCAACAGCGGGATCGGCCTGATCACAGCCCGAGAGCTGGCCATCAAGGGGGCCCATGTGGTGATGGGCTGTCGGAATCTGACCAAGGGCGAGTCGGCCGTAGCGGACATTCGGGCGGAGGCGCCCTCAGCGGCCCTGGAGTTGGTGCAGCTCGATCTGGCGAGCCTGGACTCGGTCCGCGCATTCGCCGCAGAGGTCAAGGGGCGTCACAACCGGCTGGACGTCCTGGTGAACAACGCCGGGATCATGATGGTGCCGGAGGGGACGACGCAGGACGGGTTCGAGCTGCAGTTCGGCGTGAATCACCTGGGTCACTTCGCGTTGACCGGTCTGCTGTTCGATCTCCTCGCCGAGACCGATGGGAGTCGCGTGGTCACCGTGTCCAGCAGCGCCCATGCCTGGGGGACGTTCGACGCCGAGGACCCCATGTTCCAGACGTCCCCGTACGACAAGCGGGAGGCGTACGGCCGGTCGAAGCTCGCCAACCTGCTGTTCACCTACGAGTTGCAGCGTCGGGTCGAGCAGGCGGGGCTCGACGGACCGGCCGCGCTGGCCGCCCACCCCGGTGTGGCAGCCACCAACCTGGGTGACCACATGCTTCGGGGGTGGTACGCCAAGCCGGTGAAGCTCCTCATGAACGTGGTCTTCCCGTCCGCAGTGCAGGGTGCGTTGCCTACGCTGCGGGCAGCGGTCGATCCCGATGCCGAGGCCGGGGAGTACTACGGCCCTGATGGGTTCCAGGAGGCCCGGGGCAAACCCGTGGTGGTCCGCTCGAACCGGGCCTCGCGCGATGAGACGGATGCCCGGAAGCTCTGGGAGATCTCGGAGGAGTTGACCGGGGTGCGTTTCCGCGGCCTGGAGGGCTGAGTCGCCGATGGCACGGCGCGCTCGGCAGCTGGGACCGCGGTGGTGGCGGCGGTGGCGCCAACGGCGGCGGCGGATGACCGAGGTGCGTGACGGCGGACCTCCCCGCCAGGCACACCAGAAGCACGCACACCCCGGAGACTTCCTCGAAGGCTCCTTCAACCAACCGGGCTCACACCAGCCGCCGAGCTCGGGCCCGACGAGCCGACGTTTGGCGGGGCCGGGAGCGGTCAACGGTGAGCAGACCACCGTCGACCGGAGCGCCTCATGACCTCCATCAACAATCCCGCCGTCCACGCCTCCTCCGACAGCGCAGCCCAGATCGAGGTGAGTTCGGAGCGGGCCACCAATCTGCGGCGGTGGAACATCGCCATGGGCACGCTGCACGGCATCTCCGGCGTGGTCATGTTGATCCTCGCCAACGACTTCACCCTGCCAGTGGGCGCCCGGTACCTGCTCGGCCCCCCGGGCACCGGCTTCGAGGACGCCACGACGACCGAGCTGTTCGCCTTCCCGCTGGCCATCGGCACTGCGGGCTTCCTGCTGCTCTCGGCCCTCTTCCACGGGATCATCGCCACGGTCGGGTTCTCGCGGTACCTCGACGAGTTGCGGCACGGGCGGAACCGCTTCCGCTGGGTGGAGTACTCCGCCTCCTCCACGTTGATGATCGTGCTGATCGCGATGCTCAACATCACCGAGTTCGCGGCCTTGATCGCCATCGCCGGAGCCAACATCGCCATGATCCTGTTCGGCTGGATCATGGAGATGGTCAACCGCCCCGGGGAGCCGGTCTGGTGGACCCCTTTCGCCTTCGGCTCCGTGATCGGCTTGGTGCCCTGGCTGGTGCTCGCGTTCTACCTGGTCCAGCCCGGCACACCAGAGGGGTCGCCGTCGGCGCCCGGCTTCGTGTACGGCATCGTCTTCACGATCTTCGTCTTCTTCAACACCTTCGCGGTGAACCAGTGGGCGCAGTACGCCCAGAAGGGCCGCTGGAAGGACTACCTGGTGGGTGAGAAGACCTATCAGGTGCTCTCGTTGGTGGCGAAGAGCGCGCTGGCCTGGCAGATCTTCGCCAACACGCTCATACCGGCGTAGCAAAGGCGCGGGCTGGCTGGCCGGGCTGGCCCTCGCTACACTCAGCGACTCCTCAATCCATTGAGCCACGGGCGAGTGGCGGAATTGGTAGACGCGCACGGTTCAGGTCCGTGTGTCTTCGGACATGGGGGTTCAAGTCCCCCCTCGCCCACCAGCCGGTCGAAACGCAGTCTGACCTGGAGTTTCTCCGATGTCGTGCACTTCGGTCGCGTGTGTCGGTTCAGCGCTGTTGTAGGCGCGATGACCCAGCGATGACCAAACAGCAGCGGTTCGGCGCGAGACGGGGCGCCTTGGGGTGGGACGATTTGGGACTCGGAGGAGTGGTTCCAGGTGACATGGGGACGGCCTCCTGGCTGAGGTGCCGTGGTGGCTAGGTGCGGTCTGTGGCGAGTCGTTCGGGCCAAGTTGAGCCGTTCAGCGGCCTGCGATCAGAGGGTCCAGCCTCACTCGAGGACCCGGACGCGTCGTCTTCGCAACGTTCGTTGAGGCCGATAGGCTTCTCTAAAGGGAAAGGCCCATCTCGTTTGGAAGAACTTGGACGCGCACAGGTACGTTGACAAGACGTTCGGGGCGGTCCGCACGCTCCCCGGTCCGCATGGGTACGACCACTACGTGCCAGCACCTGTGCCGCGCGGCTTGGATCTGGACCAAGACACGGTTCGCAGTCTCTCCGACGCCGACCGTGCGCTCGGGCGCTTGGCCGGCGCCGGGCGACTCCTTCCCAACCCGCACCTGCTCGTCCAGCCATACCTGACGGCGGAGGCGCTGGCCAGTTCGCAGATCGAAGGCACACAAGCGTCCTTGAGCGAGGTGCTGGAGGCTGCCGCCGACGACGGGGACTCCGACAGCGTCGATGTCCGTGAGGTCCAGAACTACATCGCAGCCTTCGAGCTCGGCCGTCGGCTGCTCCAAGACCTGCCGCTCTCACTCCGGCTGATCCGGGCCGTCCACGAACGTCTGTTGACCGGCGTCCGAGGCGAGGAGAAGAACCCGGGTGAGTTCCGGACGAGCCAGAACTGGATCGGGCCACCCGGCATGGGCTTGGCGGACGCCAGCTTCGTCCCCCCCAGACACGACCCGGAGATGACCGGAGCGCTTGCGGACTGGGAGCGGTTCCTCCACGAGCGCGAGGGCGGTCTTCCGGTCCTGGTCGCCTGCGCGTTGATCCACTATCAGTTCGAGACCATCCACCCGTTCTTGGACGGCAACGGCCGGATGGGGCGTCTGATCATCTTCTTGTACCTCCTCGATGTGTGCGAGTTGTCTGAGCCGCTCCTCTACCTCAGCCCGTGGTTCGAGCGCAGCCGGCAGACCTACTACGACCGCCTTCAGGGAGTGCGGGAACGCGGGGAGATGCAGGCGTATCTCCAGTACTTCCTCGACGGCGTCGCGGTCCAGGCCCACGACGCGGTAGCTCGTGCTGAGCGGCTCACGGACCTCCAGCAGCAGTACCGCAGCGATCTGACCGGCGACCGGAGCAACGCCGTCCACCTTGTGGACCTCATCTTCGCGAACCCGTTCGTGACGACAGCGAGGGTGGTGAGGGAGCTCGACATCAGCAGCCCGGGCGCGCTCAACCTGATCCGCAAGCTCGAGGGGCTGGGCTGGCTGCAGGAAGCACGCGTGTCCGGCCGTGGGGGGCGTATCACATGGGTCGCGGGGGAGATCATGCGGTTGCTGACCGCGCCGTCGGGATAGGAACGCGTGCGATGCTGAAGTCACTCGGGCAGACGCTGGCGCAGCTGACCCAGCGGCTGTCGCGCACCGACGACCTGGTCGTCGTGCCCGACGAGGTCGAGCAGGCCCGCCGCGGGCGGCGGCAGCGCACCGTCATCACGCTCCTGTCGATCTTTCTCGCGTTGGTCGCCGTGTTCAGCGCCGCCTTCCACGAGTTGATGGCGCTGGAGGGCCGGTCGTTCTCGTGGCCGACCAGCGTGTACTGGACGCTGACGACCATGACGACGCTCGGCTTCGGCGACATCACCTTCGAGTCCGATGCCGGCCGCCTCTTCTCCGTCGTCGTCCTGCTGTCCGGATCCACCTTCCTGCTGGTCGTGCTGCCGTTCGTGTTCATCCAGTTCGTGTTCATCCCCTGGATGGACGAGCGTGACCGCCGTCGCGCTCCCCGCTCCGTACCCACGTCGGTGACCGGCCACATCATCCTGACCCAGCTCGGACCGGTGGAGGAGTCGCTGATCGAGGACGCTAACCAAGCCGACGTCCCCTACGTCGTGATCGCGGAGGACCTCGACGAGGCCGGTCGGCTGCACGATCGCGGTCAGACGGTGATGGTCGGCCCGCTGGACGATCCCGAGACCTGGCGGCGCGCCCGCACCGAGCATGCGGCGCTGGTCGTGGCGACCAGCTCTGATGAGACCAACACCAACGTCGCCTTCACCGTTCGCGAGGTGGCCCCGGACATCCGCATCGTCGCCAGCGCCAACAAGGCCGCGTCGGTGGACATCCTGGAGATCTCGGGAGCTGACCACGTCTTCCAGCTCGGAGAGGTGCTCGGTCGGGCGATGGCGATCCGAGCCCTCGGGCTGGGTGGGCACACCAGCGTCATCGGCGAGTTCGCCGGCCTGCAGGTCGCCGAAGCCGGCGTCCACGGCACGGAGCTCGCCGGCCGGACGCTGGCCGAGCTCGGGTTGCGCACTCGGCTAGGCGTGGGACTGATCGGTGTCTGGGACCGCGGAGAGTTCGAGATCGCCACCGGTGGCAGCGTCTTGCACGAGTCGGCACTGCTGCTCATGGCCGGGACCCACGACGAGTTGGCCGCCTTCGATGCCGCTTACGCGGTGGAGACCGGAAGCGCACCCAGCGCGGTGGTGATCGGCGGTGGCCGCGTCGGCCGCAGCAGCGCACGGAATCTCCAGGACGAGGGCGTGCAGGTGACCATCGTCGAGCAGATGACCGACCGGACGAGCGCCGATCTGTCCTACGTCGTGGGGGACGCCGCCGACCGCGAGGTCCTCGCCGAGGCCGGCATCGACGACGCCGAGGCGCTCCTGGTGACCACCCACGACGACGACACCAACGTCTACCTGACCCGGTACCTGCGGGGGCTGCGTCCCGACGCCCGCATCATCTCCCGCTCACGGCTGGACCGGAACGTGAGCACCCTGTACCGGGCCGGCGCGGACGCGGTCCTGTCCTACGCATCGACCGGGTCAGCGGTCATCTGGAACCAGTTCCGCAGCGACGAGACGCTGCTGGTCGCCCACGGGCTGAACGTCTTCCGGTCACCGGTGCCGTCAGAACTGGCCGGATGCACGCTGGCCGACAGCCACCTTCACAGGCGGACCGGCTGCAACGTCGTGGCGGTCCAGCTTGGTGAGGAGATCCACGCCAACCCCGCGCCTGACGAGCCCCTGCCGGCTGGCGGCGAGCTCGTCCTGGTGGGCACCGACGCCGACAAGGCGAGGTTCCCGACCGTCTTCCCCAACGCCCGCAGCCGGGCCCGATTCCGGTTGGGCCCGGGGTCCCGCTGAGTGCCGTGGCCACCCAGGCCGTTCCGGAGTCGGCTCTCCGCACGTCGTCATCAGGCAGACGCGCGGCTACATCGCCAGCTGATGCTGGACGAGCTCTCAAGACCGGGCAGACTGCCCCCCAGTTCGTGTCGTGAGTCGGAGGAGGTTGACGTGGACAGGCTCGGCTGGTTGAGGCGGCAGGCAGGGCGCGGTGCGCTCGCCGCAACGCGACGGAGCCTGTGGGTCGCCACGCAGGGGGTCCGGGTGGCAGAGACGTTGGCCAGCTCGCTGGACACCGACGCGCGTCACGCCCTGCGGAACCGGCCGCAGGGTGAGGAGCTGGACCTGACGCGGGATGACGGCGCCCGTGTGCGCGTCCACCTCGCGGGTGACTCGGACGGTGACGTCGTGGTCCTGACCCACGGGTACGGATTGACTGCAGCGTCGTGGAACCTGGTCGCAACGCCGCTGGTCGAGCAGGGGTTTCGCGTCGTGACGTTCGACTGGCGCGGACACGGCGACTCGATCAACGACGACCGGCACGTCACACCGGATGAGCTCGTCAGCGACCTGCGAACCGTCTTCGAGCGCCTCGACCTCGACGACGTGTTGCTCGTCGCACACTCGACCGGCGGATTCATCACGCTCGCGACGCTGGTGGAGCACCCAGACTTCGCTGACCGGCTGCGCGGGATCATCCTCGTCGCAGCCCTGGCAGGTGACCTGCTCGACGGGGCGCCCGCAGGCGACACCGACTGGCAGGCCTCCCGCACGAGCGTCCCTGCACGGCTGCTGCGCAACACGACCCTCGGCCTGCTGCTCGGCGGCTTCGCGCAGGGCGCCGGCGTGTCCTCGGCAGTGTCGGAGGAGCTTCTCGACCAGTTCGCCCACACTGACCACGATGCACTCGCGACCCTGATCGCAGCGCTGTCCAGCCGCAGCTACTACGGTCGGCTGCACCGCATCGACGTACCGGCCATCGTCGTGGTCGGCGGAAGCGACAGCACCATCCCCGAGGGCCACGGCCGGTCCATCGCCAACGAGATGCCCAACGCTCGCCTGATCACCGTGGACGGCGCCAGCCACCTCCTCAACTGGCACCGGCCCCAGCGCATCGTCGACCTCGTGGTCGACTTCGACGCCGCTGCCGGCCCGCCCGAGGAGGCTCCCGACTGCCGCACCGCCTTGGTCGTGCTGAACCCGGCATCCGGAGACCACGACGCCGACGAGACCCAGCACGCCATCACCGAGGCGTTGGGCGCCGCCAATCTCGACGTCGAGGTGCGACGTACCCAGGGCGAGGGTGACGCGCGGCGGTGGGCCGCTGAGGCCGCGCGGGAGCGCAGCCACGATGTGGTGGTCGCCGTGGGCGGCGATGGCACGGTGCGCGAGGTCATCTCGGGTGTGACGTCGGCCGAGGGTGGCGTGACGGTGGGGATCGTGCCGACAGGGACCGCCAACCTCCTCGCACGTGCCCTTCGCATACCGATCGACGACCGCAGAGCTGCGGCGGATGTGATCGCTGGAGGTGGCGCGCGTCATCTGGACGTGCTGCACCTCGTGGAACGCGACGAGCACGCGGTGCTCATGGTCGACGCGGGCTTCGATGCCAAGTTGGTGCGCGACGCGTCCCGAGGTGTCAAGGACGTGCTCGGCTCGCTGACCTACATCCTGGCTGGGCTGCGCAACACCGTCGGGCTCGAGGAGCGGGATCTCGAGCTCGAGGTCGACGGCGAGCGTCGCACGATACGGGGCCACTCCGTGCTGTGCCTGAACGTCGGACGCATCGGGCAGAGCGTGATCGTGGATGCCGACATTCGACCGGACGACGGCCGTCTGCACATCGGGGTCGTGCGCCGACCCACGCCATGGCACGTGCTCACGACCGCTGCTGGCATGGCAGTACTGGGTCAGGATGCCCATCCCAACACGGAGTGGTTCTCTGGCCGGAGGGTACGGCTGTCGGCCGAGCCCGCGATGGCGCTGCAGGTCGACGGCGATCCTGCCGGCCAGACCCCCGTCGCGGTTGAGGTGCTGCCCTCGGCCGTCCAGGTTGCGGTGCCCGAAGAATCGGGCCACTGATCAGTGTCCTGTGGGCGCTCCCCTGGGCCGTCACGGCGTTGCTGGTTTCCGGTGGCGTCCTGGTGACCGCGGGTGTCCGACTGACGAAGGTCGTCGATGCCCTCGCCGACCGTCTCGGGATCGGGGAGGCGCTCGCCGGCGCGGTGCTGCTCGGCGCCGCGACGTCCCTACCCGGCCTGGTCACCACGGTCGTCGGTGCAGCGTCGGGTGATGCCGGGTTCGCGGTCTCCAACGCCGTCGGTGGCATCGCCGCGCAGACGACCTTCTTGGCCATCGCGGACCTGTCGTACCGGCGTACCAACCTCGAACATGCAGCGGCGTCGGTCCCGAACATGGTCCAGGCCCTGGTGCTGACCAGCCTCATCGGCGTCGTTCTTGCTGCCACGGGAAGTCCGGATGTGACCGTGCTCGGCATCCATCCGGCGACGGTGCTGCTGGTGGGTCTGTACCTCTACGGGTTGGCGCAGGCACGCCGCGCACGCCAAGCGCCGATGTGGCAGCCGGAGCAGACCGACGACACGGTGGTCGACGAACCGGACGAGGACGGTCTCGGGGTGTCGAACCGACGGCTGATCGCGGAGTTCGGTTTCCTGGCGATCGTCGTCGGCGGAACCGGTTGGGTGGTTGCGACTGCAGGGCTCTCGATCGCTGCCGATACCGGTCTGTCCGGCTCTCTGGTCGGGGCGCTGTTCACCAGCGTCATCACCTCCCTTCCCGAACTCGTCACGGTCGTGACCGCCGTACGGATCGGGGCCCTGACGTTGGCTGTCAGCGACATCATCGGGGGCAACACCTTCGATGTGCTCTTCGTCGCCGTTGCCGACGTCACGCTGCGTGAGGGCTCGGTGTACCACCTGGCGGACACCCGCGCGGTCTTCCTCATGGCATTGACAGTTGTCATGACCGCGGTCCTGGCCGCCGGGATGCTCGAGCGCGAGGAGCGCCACATCGGCTTCGAGGGGATCGGCATCCTGGCCCTGTATGCCCTCGGCGTGGCCTCGCTCATCACGCTCGGCTGAGCCAGTCCGCGACGGTGGCCCGAGGGGGCGGTCGACGACGTCGATGCGTCCGGTGCCGCAGTGTGTACTCGGTACGCTCGACACCGACGGGTCAGAACCCGAGATGCTGGATCACGGAGCGCCGCATGGACCTGGATGGACGTCGCCGGCTGGCGGGCAACGCCGGGTGGCTCGTCGCCGGCACCGTCCTTGCCAGGGGCCTCGGCTTCGTCGCCGCCGCGCTGGTCGGCCGGGCGCTCGGCGCAACCTCGTTCGGGGTCTTCTCCTACGCCCTCACGCTGTTCGTCGCGTTCAGCCTGGCCGCAAACCTCGGGCTCGAGAACCTGGTCGTCCGCAGCACCGCTCGCGCTCACCCGGGGCAACGAGACCCAACTGAGGGGGCGGAGACCGTTGACCAGGTGCTGGGCACCGTCGTCGCGGTGCGGACCCTGGCTCTCCTCCCGGGAGCAGTGCTGGTCGCGATCCTCGTGTTCGGCCAGGACATCGCCTGGCCAGTCGTCATCCTGCTCTTCGTCCACGCCCTCGCCAACGCCTCGGTGCTGCTGTCCACGGCTGTGCTCCGGGGCCGCGAGGAGATGCGCGGCCAGACGCTCATCGTCGGCGTGCAGGGCGCGCTGACGGCGGCACTCGTCGTCGGCTTGCTCACGCTCGGGGGATCCGACCAGCGTCTCCAGACCGTGGCCGCACTCAGCTACGCCGCGGCATCGCTTATTGCCGCCGCAGTCGGGTGGACCATGCTGCGCCGCCGAGGCGTCCGGGTGCGACTACCGAGGTCCGTCGCCACAGCCCGTCGGGCACTGGTCACCAACCTGCCCTTCACCTGGGCCCTGCTCGGCCTGCTCGTCTTCGACCGACAAGCGGTTGTCGTGATCGAGCGGTTCGGCACCGACGCCGAGGTGGGGTGGTTCAACGCCGTGTACCTGCTGATCCTCGCGCTGGTCAACCTCCCGCTGATCCTGATCAACAGCGCCTTCCCCACCCTCTCGCGTGCCGCGCGTGCGGCCGACTCCGACGAGGCCACCACACTCGTCCGCCGGCTCCTCATGACCACGGTCGCCCTCGGCGTTCCGCTCAGCGTCCTCGTGGGCTGGACCGCGTCGTGGGTCGTCCCCCTCCTGTTCGGACAGGAGTTCGCGCCGGCCGCCCAGGTGCTGAGGGTCCTGGCCGTCGCTGTCCCCTTCCTGTTCGCCGCCATCGTCCTGCAGGGCGTGCTGCAGGCCCTGGATCGACCATCGGATGCTGCTGTGGCGTTCTGGATCGCCCTGGCCATCGGCATCCCCGCGACGGTGGTGCTCGCAGCAGCAGGAGGACACCTGGGCGGGGTGTGGGGGTACGTCGTCGCGGCAGTCATCCTCGCGGTCGAGATGGGCCGCCGCACCGCAACGGTCATGTCGGATCGACGTGTCGCACCGCTTCCGCCGATGGTGCGTTAGAGGAGTCCCATGCCCACGCACGAACCGTCGACCGCCTGGTGACCCGCATCACCTACGCGAGGTCCGTCGACGACGTCGACCCCGAACGGTGGGACGCCGTCGCCGGCACCGAACCCTTCGGTCAGCACCGCTGGTTGCGCTTCCTCGAAGGATGCCTGGCCGACTTCGAACCGCGCTACGTGTTGCTCTGGAGCGGCGGCGACCTGCGCGGCCTGGCGACCTGCCACCTCCAGCGGACCGCCCACGCCTCGATCCTGCTGGACAACGCCGCGCTTCGCCGCCTGGCGTCCGCGACCATCCGTCTGCTTCCCCCCTTGACGTGCACGGTGCCGGTGCTGAACCGGACCGGGCTGCTGGTCCATCCCGCCAGCGACACCGCCAGCATCACCGACCAGCTCGTCACCGCCGTGCGACGACTCGGCGTCATCGAGCGAGCACCGTTCATCGCGTTCAGCGATCTCGATCCCGCTCGCAGGGACCTGCTGACGAGCAACCGCACGCTGCCGGAGGTGACGCTGCCACCCGACGCCGTGCTCGACCTGTCGGCGCGAACCTACGAGGAGTGGGAGCAGGATCGACCGCGCAAGCACCGCGCCGAGATCCGCAGGGTGCGCAGCCGGGCGGGTGACCACGGGGTCCACGTGGAGGGGGTCGCGCTCAGCGAGGTCGACGACGATCACGTGGATCACCTGCTGGCCAGCGTGGCGGAGCGCCACGGCAACGCGGTGCTGTGGCGGTCCGGAGCCGTCGGGCACGCCCGACCCCGGCTGGACGATGACCACGCGCGGTTGCTGATCGCCCGTCAGAACGGCGATACGATCGCGTGCGTCCTGCTCCTGGCCAGCTACGGGTCAGTCCTGGTGAAGTGGATCGGCCTCGACTATCCGCGTACCGAGCCGAGCTTCGCCTATCACCTGCTGATGACCGAGACCGTCCGCCACGCCCTCGATCTCGGGGCACGTCGCCTGTCGCTGGGCACCACCACCTACACCCTGAAGAAGAAGATGGGAGCACGGATGGAGCCACGCTCACTCGTCCTCGGAGTGCGCCCCCGCGCAGCCGACCGTCTCGTGGCCGCCGTGCTCGACGCGCGACGACGCCGTGACGAGGCTCCGGGCTGACCGTGAGCGTCCAGATCGCGCCCGCACAGCCGGGGGAGGAGGAGGTGGCGGAGCGCCTCGTCCTGGAGAGCTTCCCACAACTGTTCACACTCCTGATGGGCAGCCGCTCGACAGCCACCAAGCTCGCCGTGCTCACGAACCTGCGCCGCTGCCGACAGGATCCGACGGCCGGCATCGTGCTCGCCCGGGTCGGCGCCGACGCGGTGGGCGTCGTCGCCTACGAGACGCCTGCTGAACCGTCGGCGCCGCTGCGATCGCGGGTGACTGCCCTGCGCCCTCTCGGGGTTCTGGGAGCCCTGCGCTTCATCGTCCTCGGCCGCCTCATCATCACCGTCGCAACGCCCCCCGAGCACGGGGTCTACATGCGCAACGCAGCGATCGACCCTGCTCATCGGGGTGGAGGCATCGCCTACGCGCTGGTCATCGAGGGTGAGCGGATGGCGGCACGCGCTGGCTATCAGTCCTCCACCGTGTTGGTTGCTGCGCCGAACGTCCCATCACACCGCCTGGTGGCCAAGCTCGGCTACACCGAGGTCGACCGGATACGCCGGTGGTGGCGCGGGGTCCTCCTCGGGGAGGGCACCTTCGTCGTGTACCGCAAAGCCTTCGGAGACGCCCCCGGAGGACAGGATGAGGAGGGCTCGCAGTGAGACGGAGGGTGCTCCTCACCGACGGCGTGATCCGCCGCACATTGGCGGCGACTCGGGACCTCGATCGCAACGGGATCGCCACGACGGTGGCGGAGTCCACCCGGATGAACATCTCGTTCTTCTCCCGTCACTGCGACCGTCGCCTCTTGCACCCGTCGGTTCGGACTGATCCAGACGGGTTCCTCGAGGTCCTCGAGCACCACCTCGCGCGGAACCACCACGACTGCCTCATCCCGATGGAGCAGGACACCCTCGACCTGATCCTCGACTCGCGGGACCGCGTCGAGGCGCACACCGTGCTGCCCTGGCCCGACGCAGCGACCTACAGCGTGTTCCGCGACAAGGCCCAGACCATCGCCCTGGCCGAGCGCATCGGTGTCCCGCACCCGCGCACGGTCCAGCCGTCGAGTCCGGCCCGGGTGTCCGCCGAAACCGCGCACCTGCGCATGCCGGTCGTCATCAAGCCCCGTAGGAATTGGGCGTCTCGGGGGTTGCGGTGGACCGCGGATCGAGCCGAACTCCCGGCCCTGTACGCCGAGGTCCACAGCCGCTACACCGATCCGCTGGTGCAGGAGATGATCCCACCCGGCCCGCAGTTCCACGTCGGTGCGCTGCGGTCGGCCTCCGGCCGCTTCATCGCCACGACCGCCATGCACGAGTTGCGGCACTACCCCGCCACGTTCGGCGTCGGGGTCTCGACGGTCCAACGATCCGTCGACCGGCCCGACCTCGTCGACCTGACCTGTCAGCTCCTCGATGCGGTCGACTGGGTCGGGGTTGCCGGCGTCGACTTCCTCATCGACCCGCGGGATGGCACACCGGTCCTGATGGAGGTGAACCCACGGTTCTGGGGTCCACTCCAGGCTCCGATCCACGCCGGGGTGTCGTTCCCCACGCTGCTGGTCGACCTCGTCACCGGACGGGAGCCCACGGTCCTGCCGACCCCGCGGACGGGTGTCGTGACCCGCTGCCTGCTGCCGTATGACCTGCTGCACTTCGTGACCAACCCCGACCGCCTCCAGATGGACCCGAGCTTCTTCCACCACGACGCAAACACCCACTTCGACGTCCTGTCCCACCGCGACCCACTTCCGGCGCTCGGATTCGCCCTGACGCTCCTGCGCTACGGGTTGGACCCGGACGCCTGGCGGTTCCTGGCGCACTCCGAGACGGTCAGTCGGTCGCTCGGGCGACTCCGAAGACGGGCCGTGCACGACCGCGAAACAGCCGGGCATGAAACAGCCGGACATGGTGCAGCGGCATGAGTGCCCCCACCGCACACCGCGAGACCCGCGGGGACACCACGGCCGACCTTCTCCGCAGCAACGCGGTGGCCCTCGTGTCCACCGTCCTGGCGGTGGCTCTGGCCGCCGTCGTGCTGTTCGTGTTGCCACAGGAGCGCGAGGTCAGGAGCCTCGGGATCTTCATCTTCAAGCTGCTGCCGTTCGTCTTCGCCGCAACGGCGATCGCGACGGTCGACCGTGCTGTGATCGACCGGTTTGCGGTCAAGGCGCTGCTCCTGGTTGCTGCCTACCTCGGGTTCTTCCTGTACCTGGTGCCGAAGATCACGTTCAACCGCGAGAGCTTCGAGGACCTGTACGCGATCCTGCTGATCACCGCTCCCTACGTGATCCTGACCCTGGTGCTCGCCTACCGGCTGGGCGGCGGACCCCCGGGCAAGACCTTCCGCCTCGCCATCGCGCTGCTGCTGCTGATGATCTCCGGCCTGGAGGACCTCGCCTACTTCACCGTCAACGACGACCCGTCGTGGCCCGACCCCTTCCCCGAGACGTGGGACTGGGTCTCCCACATCACCGTCCGCATCGGACGTGCGCCGACCCGCGAGGACATCATCGTCGTGGCGAGTCTGCACGTCGTGGCCGCACTGGCGGTGCTGTTCCTGCCCTTCGATCGGATGTGGCGCGCACTGCGTCGTCGTGTCGGGTTGGACCGCGATGCCGCCGCTGCTGATGCAGACGAGCCGGTCGGATCAGCGTGATCGAGAGCTGCGCGCCAAGCCCACGGCAGCCGCAGGCGGATCGGTCGTGAAGTTGGCCACCTGCTCGGGTGTGCCGAGCATGCCGACATCTTCCAGCGCGAGCCTCGAGATCCGAACGGCTGCGCCATCGGCAATCAGCTGGTTGTACAGCGGAGCCACGTAGCGCTCACCCTTCTCCTCGCGGTCGGGAACTTCGTAGTAGGACTCGTAGGCCGCCATGTAGCGGGCCGCGCTGTCGAACCAGTACAGGCCGATGGTCGCGTGATCGGAGATGCGCACCTTCTCGCGCAGCTCGACGACGTCGCCATCGGCGTTGGTGCGGGCGAAGGACCAGCCCTCGCCAGGCGCAGGAAAGCACGGAATCCACCCGCCGCACACCTCGGGCGTGGGCGGATCGAGGACGGCGGGGTCGACGAAGGTGTCGATATTGTAGATCACCAGCGGTGCCTGCGCGACCGCGAGCTCGGCGAGGAGCAGCGCGGTGGTCGCCTGGCCGTCGGTCTCCTCGTCGAGTGTGAGGACGTCGATAGCGGCGATGCCCAGGGCGTCGGCTCGTTCGCCGATGAACGCCGCCGCACCGACGCCGCTCCGTGCGGCGAAGCAGAAGCGCCAGCCGGCCAGCCTGAACACCTCGAGGCTCCGCATCGACCAGTCGAACAGCGGGGCGCCGAGCGCCTCGATCTCGTACTTCGGGCGGTCGTACCCAGCTTGGCGAAAGCGACTGCCGCGGCCCGCCATGGTGATCGCCACCGTCCCCACCGTCTGCGTTCGGCTCACCGGTGCCCCCTGGTCACCGCATGGCCCTCCAGTTCCTGGAGGATGTCCCGGGCGATGAGGACGTAGCCCAGCAGCTTGCGCGGGTGCTCGCGATGGAGGGGAAGCATGGAGAGGAACAGCGACGCCTCGACCGCCCGGACCTGGTCGTAGTCCCAGCCGTGACGATCCAGCCGCGCGCGGTACGCCTTGTGCATCCACGGAGGGGGGCCTCCCCGGTGCAGCTGCAGGTCCAGTCCAAGCCCGTCGTCGACCTCGACGGAGTACAGCCCGTTGTTGACGAAGTCATACCCGCCGCACACGGAGTGGGAGAACTTCGCCAGGTCGTAGAGCGGATGCAGCAGCGCGTCCTCGCGCACCACGGCCCCACGCGGGTCGATCAACCGCATCAGGCCGATGCGCTCCTCGAACAGGATGTTGGAGAGGCAGGGGTCCCCGTGGCTGAACGTCAGCCGATCGGCATAGCTGTCGTCCAGCGCCGACTCGACCAGCCGGGTTGCGCGGTCCGCGAGCGAGGACAAGCCACCGGGCACGCCGGCGACGGCCAGGACCGATTCCAGCTGAGCAGCCTCGGGCATCTCGAAGAAGTCCCCCAGACGACGGTGCATCTTGTCGAGGATCTGGTTGCGGCCGGCGTCCCGTACCGCGGGTCGACCAACCACGTCGGCGTCTCGGCTGTCGAGGTAGTCGAAGAACTGATCGAGCAGCTGGTCGAAGGCGTCCTCGGAGAGGCGGCCCAACACGAACTGCAGGGCCGCATCCGGGACTCGCACGTACTCCATCCGGTAGGAGGCCGTCCCGCTGGACTCCTCGAAGTCGAACGTCGGCAGGAGGAAGCGGCGCATCCGAGGTGGGGCCAGCGTGAAGAAGCCGTGCTCGGCGCGCATCTTCGCAACGTCCTGCGACCGCTTGACGAGAATGCCGGCGTCGACGGTCAGCCGGTTCGAGGCGCGCGGCTCGGTGGCGCCGGCGAGGAAGGCACGCAGGGCCTCGGGTCGGCGCAGATCGACGAAGGTGACATCGTGGGATGCCGTCGGCGATGTCTCAGCCAGGCGGAGGACCTCGGAGCGGCGTTCGCGGCGGTCTCGGGTGGCCAGCAGCGCCACCATGTCGCGGGCCGGCAGGACCATGGGGGCGTCGTCATCCAGCAGGGGCGCGAGGAAGGTGGGTTCGACGGCGTAGCGCATCTTCTTGATGAGGAAGTCGAGCCTCGAGACGTCGAGCGGTGCGGCGACCAGTGGCAGCCGGAGCCACGATGTCCCCCCGCGGGCGGACTCGATGCGGCGGATGAGACGGTCGGCGTCCTCGTCGGACCGGAGCACGGTCACCTCGTCCGCCGAGGCGGCCGCCGCGGTCACCTCATCGCGGTACCGCTGTCGGCGCCTGAGGAGATCGCCGAAGTGGATGTCGCCCACCAGGCGGCGTACCTCTGGCGGGGGTACTTCGCGGTCGTCGAGGATGACGTGCAGTTCGGCGCTCATCGGGAGGTCATCCTCATTCGGGCGAGTGCGGGTGGGCGTCGAGGCTCCTCACCGCGACGGAGCAGGTAGAGCCCGGTCACGACAGGCCACGGGGTCAGGACGGCGAGTAGGGCGATCGCGAAGGAGATCCGAACGGCTGGAGCCCCCGCCACGCCCCCTAGGTAGGCGACCTGGCGTTGCCCGAGTAGCAGGAGCGAGTCGGTGACACCACCACCCCCCGCAGCGACGATCACCAGCCAGCAGAACGTGAACTCGAGCAGCCATATCAGCAGCGAGAGGACGCACAGTTCCGGTCCGCGCCGACGTGCCACCTCGGCGCCGTGCACCACGACCTGTCTGACGGTGTCGATCGACCGCAGGACCGAGAGGGTGTGGGCGCTGTTGTGGTTGAGGAGCACGTATCGCTGGACGTCGCCGAGGAGGCGCGGACCGACGAAGACCACGGTCAGGGGCACGATCGCAGCGAGGGCGATGAGGACGCCGAAGAGGGCTGGCGCGGCGTCCTGAGCCAGCAGCACCAGCAAGACCGGTACCAGGAAGAGCGAGTCGAACATGCGGTCGAGCAGCAGCACCACGACGGCGTAGATGGCCGTCCCACCCAGTCGCCACAGCTCGTGGAAGCGCAAGAGCTCACCAGACTTGAAGGGCAGGACCAGGGACGGGGGTGTGGTCACCAGGTGCACGGTTGCGGCAGTCCGACCCGACACCCCGAGCATGTCCACCGACAGCGCCGCCAGTCGCATGGCACGCAGCACGTGGCTGAGGAGGTAGAGAAGGCCGGAGGCGAGGACGGCTCCGACGGAGATCCGCGTGGCCACCGGCCCGAGGAACACCGCAGCGGTCACCGCGAGCAGGCTGGCGACGACGACCGCTCCGATGCGCCACCGCCGTGTCATGACCGGGCCTGGCCGGAGGTCGGTGTCGTGACCGTGCTCCCCCCGGCTCTCCGGCCGCCTCACCCGCTCCATCGGCTGAACTCGGTGGCCGGGTAGCTCGCCCTGGGCCGCTCGCGGTGCTCGGCCTGGAAGAACCCTCGTCGGTCTGCCAGCCGGCGCCCCAGCAGGGCGAGCATCTTCAGTCCCATGCGGCCGAGCCTCGCGTTGGACACCTGGTCCTCCTCGCGCCAGGTGAGCGGGAAGAACGCCAGGCGCTCGTTCCGCGCCGCGAGCGCCAGGATCAGGTAGTAGTTGAAGGTCAGGTCGTCGGCGAAGCGACGGTGGAACCCGTCGGCGAACCGGTCGACGCCGAAGAGGTTCAGCCCCGAGCCGAGGTCGTGCAGCCGCCTGCCCGAGACGGCCGAGAAGATCCAGTTGAAGAGGTGGTTGGCCAGGGTCCTGACGGTGGAGTAGTTCTCCAGCTGCGAACCGGGCAGGAACCGTGCGCCCAGCAGGAAGTCGACGTCCTCGTGGGCACCGGCCTCGAGCATGGGGACGAGGTCGGTGATCGAGCCTTGGTCGTCACCGTGCAGGACGACGAGGTGGTCGTAGTCGTTCGCCATCGCGAACTCGATCGCCACCTTGTGGGAGCCGCCGAGCCCATAGTTCTCGTCGTTCTGCAGGATCACCCGGGTCGGCACCGGCGCGTCGGCCAGCGCGGCGGCGGCTGCCTCGACCGTGCCGTCGGTCGAGCGGTTGTCGATGCAGACGATCGCATCGACCCAGGGCTTGACTGCCGGGTTGTCGAACTGCGCGACGACACGGGGTATCTGTGGAGCGCAGTTGTACATGGGGATGAATACGAGGAGGCTCACTCCCGTTGCTTCTCCGATGTCGAACGATGGCGGCGGCGATGCACCCGACGGGCCCCATGAACGCAGACACGAGAGCGCGTGTCAACGTGGGCCGTGCCTGCGATCGGTCAGTGGATGATTCGCCGCTCGGCCAGGCGGGGAGAGCCGGAGTGCGCGGTGGCCGACTCGGTCCGACGATCCACGGCCGACTCCGCTCTCGGGAGCAGCAGTGGGTCGGACGGAGAGGAGGGGCAGGCCACCTCGCGCGACGCGGCGGCCAGGATCACCCAACGCCGAACCAGCTGATCAGCAGCCTGTGCCCGACACCCGGTCCGAGAGATCGTCTACGACCGAGTCCGAGACCGCGTCCGATCCGCCATACGTGAACCACCCGGCCACGTCCGACTCACTGCAGACGTAGGCCGCCACGTCTGGATCCAACGCGTCATCCGGCGTCAGCAGCAACGGCCCGTACAGCCGTGCCATGTGCGGACCGCCCGTGAGGGCATCGGCGAACACGCTCGACCGGGCCAGCCCGACGACACCCGGGTCGACGAACCAGCGCTCGGCGACGGCCACCGAGGTGCCCTCGCGTGACGCCCCAGCTACCGCCTCTGCCGAGGGGTAGGCCGCGACCGCCAACGCACCGACCGCGGCGACCTGCGCCCCCGGATGTGCAGCCAGCCAGGCGTCCGTCGCCGGATGCGGCTGATCGGCCGCCGAGAGCAGGATGGCGCCGTCGTGCACACCGGCTGCGGGGCCGGCCGCCAGCGCGGCGGCGAAGTCGTCATGGGTCGCGAGCATCACAACCCGTGGTCCGTCCAGCGCATCGGCGACCGCGACCGCTGTCTCGAACCGGGTGGGCCCGGCGAACCGCTCCACCGGATGGCCCATGTCGGCCACGATCTGCGCGACGCCATCGGACACCACATCGGTTCCGCCCAGCACGAACACCGGCCGTCCGCGCGGCAGCACACGGGCGATCTCCTCAGCCGTCGCCGGGTGCAGCGTGTCGGCCTGCGTCAGCAGGATCGGGGCGCCCTCCTGGACCGCCAGCGACGTCCCGGCGACCGCGTCGGGGAACTTGTCGGCCGTGGCGAGCACCACGGCACCCGCGCCGCCGTCGGGGAAGTCTGCGCGAGAGATCTCCACCGCGGTCTCCACCCGGGATGGGCCCTCCAGGCGCTCACTGCCGACGACGAGGATGTCGTCGAAGCCCTGGTCCTGGCCGCCGACGTTGCCGGCGGTGTCGCGGAACTCCACGTACACCGTCGCGACCGAACCCGGACGCACGGCGCCCACATCCCACTCGGGAACAACCGTCCGGAACGGCTGCCACGGCTCATCGCTCAGGTCGACGTCGTTGCCGATCCGCATCTCGATCGCGCCAGGTGCGTCACCGGGCACGGCCCGGTCCTCCTCGTCGTGGGTGTGGCCGGGCAGCCGATCGTTCACCTCCAGATCCAGCCGGACTGTGGTATCCCGGGTCGACGCCGCGCCACCGTCGATCACGACCGAGCCAACCGGCGCGAACGGGTCGTCGCTCACGGTCGCCTGACCGGTCAGCACCACGGCTCCGGGGAGCGGCGCCCCGCCGCCCTCGGGCACGAACCACGGATGGATGCGGCACTGCCACTGCTCACCATCGGATACATCGCCGATGTGGTGGGACCGACCCGTCAGGCCGCTGGCCACCTGGACGAACGGGGCGCCGTCCACGCTGCACCACAGGTCCACGGTGTCCAGCTCACCTCGTGACGTGCTGCCCCACGCGACGTGGAGGAGCGGCAGACCGTCGCCGTCCAGCTCGGCGGCCAGCCAGGCACTGGTCAGGGGCCCCACCGAGTCGTCGTCGGGATCGCGAGGGTCGCGGTCGGGGCGCGGCGTGCAGGTCGCGGGGTCGACCTCGGCATCGTCGCGGTCACCGCCACCGTCGGTGTCGGAGGTGTCCGGGTGGGTGCCGGCGTCGAACTCGCAGCCGCTCGGGATCCCGTCGCCATCAGGGTCGCCGGTCGGGTCGGTCGGGTCGGTCGGGTCCAAGCCATGGTCGACCTCCCAGGGGTCGGGCAGCCCGTCGTCGTCCTCGTCGGGTGTGCGTTCGGCGCTGAATGAGCCCTGGTCCTCCCGACGGTTGCCATCCGTGTGGCCCACGACGTTCACGAGGTAGGAGCCAGAGGTGTCGGGGCTGTCGAACGCTGCCCCCGTCTGGTAGCTCCTGGCGTAGATGCCGTCGTCAGCCAGCCCGTCGCCGTGGTCCCCGTCGTCGAACAGGGTCATCTCGGTGGTCGGTCCATCGGGGGCGGCCACGGTCGCGACGACCTCCGCACTGGTCACCGGCCCATCCACGTCGACGAAGCTCGCCCGGACGGTGACCTCATCACCGTTGCCGATGTCAGCGGGGAAGGGCAGCAGGTCCAAGGCGAGGTCGGTCCGGGCGCTGGCGTTGACCACCAGTTCCTGACCGATGTCGACGGCGGTCAGTCGCCAGGTGCCCGGCTGCGGGTCCTGGACCTCCCAGACCTCGGCGATGCCTTGGCTTGAGATCCGACGGGCGGTGCCAACTGCAGGGCTGCCGCTGGGGTCCACCAACTGCGTGATGGGCCCGCCGTCCGAGGCCTCCTGCCAGGAGGTCGCCACCAGCAGCACATCGCTGGAGGGGTCCACCTCGATGGGCAGTCCCGCGGAGGCGCCGAGGCCGGTCACGTCGTCCACGGCCAGGTCGCTACCGCCGATGATGAAGCCGTCCATCGGGCCATCCAGCCGCAGGGTGCCGACCCGGTCGCCGGCACCGGGCACGAGGATGACCTCGACCTCGACGCCACCGATGGTCTGGCCGTCCAGGTCGGCCACACGATCCGTCACCACGCGCTGGTCGTTGATTTCCAGCTGCACGGTGGAGCCGGCGTCGACGAACACCAGGCGGCCGCCGCAGAGATCCTGCTCGAAGTCGAAGGCGGCGTTGAGTCCGAGTGTGGCCAGCAGCGGTGAGGCTTCGCCCGGCCCGTTGGACGGGCGGATCTCCAGCGAGCCGTTCTCCGAGGTGTCGCCGGCGTTGAACGGCGAGCCGGCGACGGAAACACCGCCGGAAGTGAACGATTCGCCGACGCTGTAGACCTCCAGCTCCTCACGATCGCTGAAGTCGGCGATCGCCAGCGGTGTGGTGCACTCGCCGAAGCCGTTGCCGGCCACGCTGAGCAGCCGCTCACGACCGGCGGCCTCGGTCAGCGCACGGTCGTAGACCCGGCCGACGTGATTCTCCCAGCCGACCTCTCCACCACCCACGATGCCCTCGTTCACCGTCGGCGTGCCCGGTGCGAGCGGCACCTGGCCGCTCACCGGAGCGTAGTCATAGGTGCTGCCGGGGACGAAGTCGGCCAGTTCCTCCATCAGCGCCTCGTCCGCCTCAGGACCGAAGGCCACCGCGTCGATCGGGCAGCCGTCCTCCGTGAGCTGCTCCTCGAGATCAGCGACGAAGGGGGGCGTGTTCTCCGCGCCATCGCTCAAGACGGCGTAGGTGCAGACGTGGTCGTCCTCGCCGCGGTCGGCGATCTCCTGGGACGCGGCCAGCAGGCCGGCGCCGATTGAGGTCTCCCCGCCGGCGTTGACGTCCTGGATGTCTCCCTCGAGCTCAGAACGGTGGGCGTCGTCGATCGGGGCGAGTTGGGTCTCGACCGTGGCGACGGAGTCGAAGGAGACGAAGCCGCCCTGATCGCCTGCCACCAGCTCCATGCTCATCAGCATCCCCGCGTTCTGGGCGGCCTCCAACTTGCCGGCGACGTTGTCCATGCTGCCTGAGGTGTCCATCACGACGACCCGGTCCAGGGTGCGCTCCCAGTACGCCACCGACCTCGAGCTCGTGCTGCTGGCCGTCCCCAGTTCAACGGTGAGGTCGTAGAGGGATCCGGTGTTCGCTCCGGCCCCTTCGCCGGGGGCTTGGAGGAGGAGCCAGTAGTCGTCGCCGGTGTAGGCGCCTGTGACGATGTTCACGGGGATGTCCGGACCGCCGTCCGCCAGATTCAGGTGCACGTCGAAGTCGTCCGGCAGAAGACCGCTGATCGGTGCCCCGTCTGCCGTGACCTCGACTCGGGCGATGAAGCGACGGGGGTCACTGGCGAGACCGGCGAAGGCAGTGGCTGTTGTTGTGGGCAGCGTCACCTCCACCTCGGGCTGCGCGCACCCCCAGTTCGTGGCCGCGACGGTTGCCGCGTCATCGGTGGTGATGACCCCGATCACAGCGTCGGCCCCATCGGTGGGGACTGCGCGGGACCACTCGGTGCCGTCGGCACTCCAGCGTTGGTCGAGTTGGCCGGCGCTCACACGCATCACGCTGAAGGTGGAGTCGAAGGCGGTCTCGAAGTCATAGACCGCGTAATCGCAGGCGCCGTTCGGCTGGATCTCCAGGTACCGCGCAGACCGGTCGGCGAGCAGGTCGATCGTCTGCTCGATCGGTGGGACGGGGCCACGCGTGATGTGGCCGTCGAAGGCCGCGGTGTCGCCCACGTACTCCGGGTCCTCGAAGGTCAGGCGCGGGTCGGCCGGTGTGTAGTCGTGGGCCCAGAGCGCCAGCGTGTAGTCGATGAAGTCCTGCCGGAAGTCCCCACCACGATCGGCGATGACCTGTTCCAGGGCGACCCACTGGTCCTGCTCGTCGGCCAACGTCGTGTAGAAGTCGTCAACGGCCTGCCATCCGGTGGCGGGCTGGGCCTCGCCAGGCGCGGTGTAGGTGTCCATGAACCAGGTCCACCAGCTCATCCCGCGGTAGCTGAGCTGGTCGCCTGGTAGGCGGCGGTAGCCCCCGGGGGCATCGTCGTCGTCAATCGCATTGACCAGCAGCCGGTTCGCGTCGGTGATGAAGCCGAAGGAGTTCTGCACGTCAGAGACGGGGTCCCAACGGTCCTGGGTCGCCCGCGCCAGGCCTTCGCTGGTGAACGCGGTGTGGCCACTGATCCCAGCGAAGCGCTGCACCAGGTGCTGCATCTCGTGGAAGGGCACCGCGCGGTTGTAGGAGAAGGAGTTGGAATCGACCAGGTCGTCATCGAAGTTCATCCGCGTGCCGCTCGGCACCCCGCCGCCCAGAGGGTCTTCGGCGATGAACACCTCCATGGTGGTCTCCCCACCCAGGGCGTCGAAGTCGATCGAGGCGTAGAAGTCCAACGCGATGTCGATCTCGTCCACCAGGTTGGTGACCAAGGTGTTGTCGCCGTTGGCATCATCGATGTCGGCGATGGCGTGTTCGCACCGGTCGGGGATGCCGTCGTCGTCCGAGGGGTCGTCTTCGTCACCGTCCGCCGGTTGGTTCAGCTCACCCGCGGCGGAGTCATCGCCCTGCAGGCACCGATCGAGGTTCACCTGGAGGTCGTCCTCCAGGTAGTACATGACCACCTCGATCGTCTCGCCGTCGACGGTGATGTCCTCGGCGTAGCACTGGTCGAAGTCGATGTCGAGGCTGCGCACCCGCTGGGTGTGGGGGAGTGCCTGGCAGGTGGCGGCCTCCGCTGGCTCCGGCAGCGGCACGGTCACCAACCCCAGTGCCAGAGCCAGGACGGACAGGACGGTGATGGTGCGGTGTGTGGCCATGGCGGGAGCCCCTCAGCTCGAGCGTGGGTGATGGCTTTGCTCTGCGGGTGACAGACGGCGATGGCTGATAAATACAAGTTGGTGACAATTGGCCCTGCGTGATCACGCACCAGCCGGCAGGGCCAGCCGCAGGATCGTCGAAACCGCCGGGTTCGTCGAGTCGGGGTCCCAGGCCAGCGCAATGGTCACCCGCAGACCCGTCGCCAGTTCGCGGGTGGCGAACACCGCCGGATCGAGTGTCTCCGCCACCGACTCGACGACGAACGCGATGCCGATCCCGGCACGCACCAGCCCGAGGATCGTCGGCAGCCCCGTCGCCTCCTGCACGACCTGCAACGTCACACCAGCACGGGCGGCCCCATCGACGAAGAGGTCATAGGTGTCTGGTTCCAGGTCCCGTGGGAACAGCACGACGTCATGGCCGGCCAGCTCGCCCCACCCGATCGCCCCCGTCGGGTCGGCCAGCGCGTGGCCGTCGGGCATGACGACGTGGACCGCCTCGTCCTCCAGATCGTGCAGCGCCAAGCCGTCCGGCTCGGTCGGGGGCCGATGCACGAAGCCGATGTCCTGGGTCCCGTCCCGCAGTGTCTCCACCTGTGGAGCGGTCTTGCGTTCGACCAGCTCCAACGTCACGCCCGGGTGAGTCCGACGCATCCGCCCGACGACGACGGGCACCACGCCGTACAGGGTCGATCCGACGTAGCCGATCCGGAGGTGCCCGGCACTGCCGTCAGCAGCACGGCGGGTGGACTCCACCGCCAGGGCGGCATCCTCGAGGAGCGCACGACAGCGTTCGAGGAAGACCACCCCGGCGGCACTGAGCTCAACTCGGCGAGAGGTACGGTGCAGCAGTTCGGTTCCCAAGTCGGCCTCCAGCCGACGGATCTGCTCGCTCAGCGCCGACTGCGAGACGTGGAGCCGGCGGGCGGCCTCGCCGAAGTGCAACTCTTCGGCGACGGCCACGAACGCCTCCAGCTCTCGGAACTCCACGCCTCACCCTTCGATGGTCTGCAGGTAGCCGACCAGGTCACGATCGCCGGCCTGGTCAGCTGCCATCTTCCACGCCTGCGCCAGCGCGTCCAGGTATGGCCGCTGGCCAGCAGCCTCCGCCAGGTATCCGGCGTCCTTGGCCACCAGGCGGATGGGGAACCGCGGCTCGTCATCCCCGGCGGCCATCCGGGTGATCACGCCCTCCAGCACCGGTGAGGTGAGCGGCAGCCCGCTGAGGAACGACGCAGCATCCTCCAGCGCCACGCCGGTCGACCGCAGGTGCCGCAGCAGCTCGGCTGCCAGGGCGGTCTGTCCGGCCAGCCAGCCGTTGACCATCAGCTTCCGATGGGCCGCGTCCTCGGCACGCCCGACGTGCAGGATCCGGGACGCGCTGGTCTCGAGCACGGCACGGACGCGGTCCAGCACGGCCGCGTCGCCGCCAACCAACTGCACGAGCTCTCCTGCGGTCGCCTGCGGCGTCGAGCCGATGACCGGCGCGACCAACATCGGGCGCGAAGCCTCTGTTGCCGCCTGCGCCAAGGCCGAACTCCAGGTCGGCGACAGCGTCGAGGCGTCGATCGCGACCGCGGCAGGCGACAGCGCCCGCAGCACCGCGTGCTCGCCGGTCCACACCGCCCGTGAGGCAGCGTCGTCGCTGACCATGACGATGACGACCTCGGCGCCGCTGGCTGCGTCGGCAGGAGAAGGTATTGCCGTCGCTCCCACCGCCTCGGCCACGTCGGGCAGCCGCTGCTGGTTGCGCGTCCAGACGCGGACATCGTGGCCAGCCGCGGCTGCGTTGCGTGCCATGATCGTGCCCATCGCGCCGAGGCCGATCACCGCCACGGCGCTCACTGGCTGACCTCGTGGTCTGTTCGAAACGACGTCGTTGGCATGGGGTCTCCGTCCTCGTCGAGCGGTACCCGGGCGGCACCACGTCGTGCATCGCATGGTGAGTACCCGCCAGCGCCGGATCATGTGGCATCCCCGATCGATCGATCGGGGTCGGATCAGCGGTTAGGCTCGGACACCCACACGACACGGCACCTCTGGAGGAGCACGATCGCATGCCATGTTCCCACCTGTCGGACCTGACCCCCGTCGAACCCCGGACGCCGGACGGCTGCGAGGAGTGCCTGGACCAGGGCACCCGGTGGGTCCACCTGCGCCTGTGCCTGGGCTGTGGCCATGTGGGCTGCTGTGACTCCTCTCCCGAGCGGCATGCCACCGCCCACAACGGGGCCACCGAGCACCAGGTCGTGCACTCCTTCGAGCCCGGCGAGACCTGGGCCTGGTGCTACGCCGACGAGGACATGATCCCATCGGTCCCGGCGGCCGTCGTGCGACCCTGACGCGCGCTGGTCACCACTCGATCCGACGCCCGTCCCGGAAGAAGCCGCCGGTCGGCCCGTCGTCGGGGAGGGTTGCCGCCCACACCACTCCCGCCGCACCCTCATCCGGGGAGCGGTCGGCTGCCTGGCCGCCCATGTCGGTCCGCACCCAACCCGGACAGACCGCGTTGACCAGGATCCCCTCTCGCCGGAGCTCGGCCGCCGCCGTTGCCGTCAGCGCGTTGAGCGCCGCCTTGGCCGTCGAGTATCCAGGGGTGCCGGCCCCCATCTCGGAGAGCGCGCCGGAACCGGAGGAGACGTTGACGATCCGGCTCTGGCCCGACGTCCGCAGCAGCGGCGCGCAGGCCTGGATCATCCGCCACGCCCCGAACAGGTTGACCTCGAAGGCGCGGTGGACCCGGTCGAGGTCGGCGCCGACCACGGACTGGTCGGTGTCGTAGTCCACACCGGCGTTGTTGACCAGGACGTCCAGCCGGTCGATGCGGGCCACGGCTGCCTGCACCGAGGTGGTGTCTGACACGTCGACGACGACCGACGTCACGTCGCCCTCGAGCGACCGGACCGCGTCCTTCCCCGCGGCGGCATCGCGCGTGCCCAAGAGGACCCGGTGGCCGGCCGCGGCCAACTGTCGGCACACCGCCAGACCGATTCCTCGGTTGCCGCCGGTGACCAGTGCCGTCATTTCATCCATGGCGGCAGCCTGCCCCGACCACGCCGTTTCCTCACTCGGACCACGGGATGGATGAGATTCGTAGCATGGCGGGCGTGACGAACGACGCCGCATCGACCGACCACATCGGGACGACCACCAGGGCCCCCGAACGAGAATCCATGTTGGGACGGCTTGCCTGGCCAGACCTCTCCGCCGAGATCCAGGAGCTGCTGCACCACGAGGGACAGATCGAGGATCTGGCAGCCGGCGAGGTGGTGTTCGAGGTGGGTGAGAGCGACTTCGACTTCGCGGTGGTGCTGGAGGGCAGCATCCGCATCGTCGACCGGGCTGGCGACCGTGAGGTCAGCCGGATCGGCGCCCCGAACTTCATCGGGGAGCTCGGCATGTTGCTCGGCCAGTCCGCCTTCCTCGCCGGGGTCACCGCCGGACCGACCCGCCTGCTGCGGGTTCCTCGTGATCGCTTCCTCCACCTCCTCACCACCGTGCCGGCATTCGCCGACGTGATCGTCCCGGCGCTGGCAGCCCGGCGACGGCTGCTCTACGAGTGGGGTGAGGGCGGACTCACGCTGGTCGGTCGGGTGAACGACCCGGCCACGACCCGTCTGCTGACCTTCGCCAAGCGGAGCCTGCTGCCGCACACCTTCGTCGACCGGGACGACACCGACGCCCTGGCCCGCGTGGCTGAGCAGTGCGACCTCCCCGATGACGGGACGGCCGCTGTGACGGCCGACTGGCGCGTGCTGGCGAACCCCGAACCACGGGACATCGCCTCCGCCCTCGGGATGGATCTGGTCCGGGAGCACCACGAGAGCTACGACGTCATCGTCGTGGGTGCCGGTCCGGCGGGGCTGGCGGCCGCTGTCTACGGCGCCTCCGAGGGTCTGTGCGTCCTGGCCGTCGATGACACCGCCGTGGGTGGGCAGGCCGCCACCTCGTCGCGGATCGAGAACTACCTCGGGTTCGCCACTGGCGTCAGCGGCAGCGAGCTGGCCTTCCGCGGCCTCATCCAAGCCGTCAAGTTCGGCGCACGCCTGGCGATCCCTCGTCGCGCCGTGTCGCTCGAGCCGTGTGGTGACGGTCATGATCTGACCCTCGACGACGGCCACGTCCTGCACACGGCCGCGGTGGTGTTGGCCAACGGCGTGCAGTACCGGCGTCTGCCGCTGGAGGGACTGTCGGACCTGGAGGGCGCGGGGGTCTACTACGCCGCCACCGACCTGGAGGCGCGCCGGTGTCACGGCAGCACCGCCGTCATCGTGGGCGGCGCCAACTCGGCTGGCCAGGCCGCCATGCACCTGGCTGACTCCGCCGACCACGTCCACCTCGTCGTCCGCGGGGGGTCGTTGGCCTCCTCGATGAGTTCCTACCTCTCCGACCGCGTCACCACCCACCCTCGGATCAGCGTCCACTACCAGACCGAGGTGACGGCCGTCCACGGCGAGGGCCGCTTGCAGGAGGTCACGCTGACCAACAATGCCGACGACACCACCCGCCGGGTCGAGGCCGCCGGACTGTTCCTCATGATCGGCGCCGTCCCGTTCACCGAGTGGCTGGAGGGTCTGGTGGCACTCGACGACAAGGGGTTCGTCCGAACCGGCCACGATGGCGATCCGTACGTCGCGTCCCGCCGCGGGATCTGGGCCGTCGGTGATGTCCGGTCGGGATCGGTGAAGCGAGTCGCCTCGGCCGTGGGGGAGGGGTCGGTCGTCATCGCGGCGGTACACCACCATCTGGAGGCGCGGGAGGAGGCAACGGCGACTCCGGCGTGAGGCCGCCGCCGAACCCGCGCGCGCTCACGCCGCGGGGTCTGGCACCCGGCTGATCGAGGGCATCCACACCGCTCCCGCCACCACCGGCACAGCAGCGATCACCGTTGCAATGCCGGGGGTCAGCGCGTCGCCCAGCGCCCCGTCGATCACCGCTGCGAAGGGCCGAGATCCGAGGAACGCCACACCCCACACGGCCATGACGCGGCCACGGAGCTGATCGGGGACCACCTCCTGCACCCAGGTGGTGATCGTCGTGAGTGCGCAGAGGAAGCCGACGCCGGCGACCAGCATCGCTGTCACCCCGACCCACGCGGCGGGCGCCAGGCCGAACGTGGCCACTGAGAGCCCGAACACCACCAGCCCCCCTCGCGCTGTCCGGTCCGCGCCCACCCGCTGTCGGACCTGCGTCACGCGCGTCCCCATCACCGCGGCGCCGAGACCGAAGGCGCCGACGAAGATCCCGACCAACGCGTCGCCCCCGCCGACCCGTTGAGCGATCGCGGGTGAGAGGGTGTTCAGCGGGTCGCTGGTCCACCCGATGGCCGTGACGACCAGCATGATCCCGACCACTCCAGCGGTGTCCCGCAGGTAGGCGAGGCCCTCGCGGATCGAGCCGTCGCCCTCCGCGGCGGGCATTGCTCGAGGGTCGATCACCCACAGCGCGATCAGCAGCGGCAGGAAGGTGAACGCGTTGACCACGAACCCGGCAGTCGCTCCTCCCAGGAACAGGATGCCGGCAGCGGCCACCGGCCCGATGGACCGGCCCAGGGTGTAGGTCACCGAGTTCAAGGCGATCGCGGGCTCGAGGTCGTCCGGGCGGACGAGCGCCGGCACGAGGGCCTGGCTGGCCGGGATGGCCAGGGCCTGCCCGATCCCGATCACCACCGTCACGCCGATGATGGGCCACGGTCCGGGTAGTCCGTCCAACCCGACCACGACCGTCCAGACCGCCAGCACGGCAGCGGCGACCAGCGACAGCGACTGTCCGGCGAACAGCAGGAGCCGACGGTTGATCCGGTCGCTCAGCGCACCGGCGTAGGGCTGCAGCAGCAGCGAGCCGAGCCAGAGCGCCCCGCTGACCACCCCGGTGAGCGTCGCCGACCCAGTCAGGTTGAACACCGCGGTTGCGGCCGCGATGTTCTGGATCCAGTTCCCCGCGTTGGAGATGAGGTTGCCGGCGAAGTAGGGCCCGAACGTCCGGTCGGTCAGCAGGGCGAGGTTGGACGAGGGTTGGGTGCGGGTCACCGGGCGACGATGCCCACCGCAGCACCGTCCCACCCTCGTGGGCTGCGGCAGACCCCTCAGAACATCGGCGCGATGGACTCCTCGGGGCTGAAGGTCCGGTCCAGCTCAGCCAGCAGGTCCGCGGAGAGATCCAGATCCACCGCGGCGACGTTGTTGTCGAGGTTGGCGACCTTGCGGGTGCCGGCGATGGGGACCAGGTTCGGCCGCTGGTGGAGCAGCCAGGCCAGGGCCAACGTCGCCGGATGGACCCCCTCGCGAGCGGCGATGTCGGTGAACGCGTCAGCCACCTGGGCCACCCGGCTTCCGGCGTCACCGGCGAATCGCGGCATCCATGACCGCATGTCCCCGGCCTCCACGCCCGGCTTGGCGCCGGCCAGGATCCCGTTGGCCAGCGGGCTGTAGGCGACCAGGGCGATGCCCAACTCGTCCAGCAGGTCCAGTCGCCCGTCATCCTCTGGCTCTCGCCACAGCAGGGAGTACTGGTCCTGGGACGCGCTGATCGGGTGCATGGCGTGACACCGACGGATGTCCTCCAGTGCCATGTTCGAGACGCCGAGGTGACGCACGGTGCCGTCCTGGACGAACGTCGCCATCGTCCCGTAGGAGGACTCGACGTCGACATCCGGATCGGGCGCGTGGAGGTAGTACAGGTCGATGTGGTCCACGCCCAGTGCGGTGAGGCTGGCCTCCAGGTCGCGGCGCAGTCCCGCCGGGCTGCCGTCCACCTGGATGTCCGGAGGGTTACCGGTCAGGCCGCCCTTGGTCGCAAGGATCACGCCGTCGCGCCGGCCGTCCAGGGCCCGTCCGATCAGGGCCTCGTTGTGCCCGTCGCCATAGAGCCGAGCCGTGTCGATCAGCGTCACGCCACGCTCGATGGCGGCGTGCAGCGTCCTGATCGAATCGTCGTCATCAACCTGCCCGTAGATGTCGGGTGAGAGCACCATGGCGCCGTACCCGATCGCCGACACCGCGGGTCCGTTCGTCCCCAACGTCCGGTGCTCCATCTGGCTCCCTTCCGACCCTGGAGAACGATCTGTCTCCCTGTGCGAGGGGAACTGTAGGAGACAGATCGGTCTACAGTCAAGGGATGAGCCAGCAGACCGAGCAGCGACCGGTGATCGACCGCCTTCTCGAGGCCGCATCGGGGCTCTTCTACGAGCAGGGCTACGCGGCCACCGGCATCGATCAGATCGTGCAGCGCTCCGGCGTCGCCAAGCGAACGCTGTATCGACACTTCCCATCGAAGGACGACCTGATCGTGGCCTACCTCCGGCGGACCGATGCGGCGTTCACCCGGTGGCTCGACGCCGAGGTCGCCCGGGCGGCAGAGCGGGCGGGGACGCTTACTCCAACCGACGAGCTCCGGCTGCTGCTCGAGCTCATCCAGGTGAAGGCCGTCTCACCGAGCTGCGCTGGCTGCACCTTCCAGGGTGCGGCGGCCGAGTTCCCCGACGCCGCTCATCAGGTCCACGCCGTCGCGAAGCAGCACAAGGATGCGCTTCGGGCGCGGCTGACTGGGCTGGCGGAGCGCGCCGGGCTGGCTGAGCCGGCGCGTCTTGCCGATGAGCTCCTCCTGCTGATCGACGGGGCGTGGGCCGCGGCTCGGATGTATCGCGGCGTGACGGGATCCCCGGCCGCGGTTCTTCGTCACGCTGCCGCCGCGGTCATCGCGGCACACCGGACGCGGTGAGGTCGGCGGCGCCTCAGCCAGGATCGATGGCATCGAGGATCACGCGCAGGCCGCGGTCGAACTCCTGGTCCAGGCTGAAGCGGGTCCGCTCCATTGCGTCCCGCAGCCGGGTGAGGTGCGGGAGTTCGTCGGCGCCCACCTGACCATCGTCGTCTGATTGCTGACGGAGACCGACCTCCTGCAGCACGTGGCCGTAGACGAAGCTGTCCAGCAGCCAGAACGCGTGCGCCGCCTCCTCGATCGAGAACCCGGCGGTGAGGAGGACACCCAGCACCGCGTCCAGGTAGCGAAGGCGGACCGGACCGGTGACGCCACGCTCCTCGAGCAGCCCGAGCGCCCAGGAGTGTCGGCCGAGCACGGTCCGGGCGGAGGCGGCACGGCGCTCCATGGCCTCGCGCCAACCCACCCCTTCGGCGGGCACGTCGATCTGGGCGATGACGTGGTCGAGCATGGCCGAGACCATCGCGTCCTTGTCGGGCACGTGCTTGTACAGCGACATGGCTGTGACGCCCAGCTCGCTGCCCAGTCGACGCATGGTGAGCGCGTCCAGGCCGTGCTGGTCAGCGATCTCGAGGGCGGCCCGGATGACGCGGTCGCGGGTGAGCGGCGGGCGGGTCGGGGCCATGGAATTGCAGAGTTTACTTAGTATCCCTAGGGTGTCAGGATTACTAAGTAAACCTCTCTCGCACCGAATCGAGGCCACTCGTGACCGACACCATCACCGCCGACCGTCCGCTGGACCCGCGCCTGCAGATCGCAGGCCTGTGGACCGCGGTCCTCCTCGTCTTCGCCTTCGTGGACCTGTTCAGCCTCTACCGCCCGGACGTGCGGGCAGAGCTGGCCGAGGGAACGCTGGCCGGGTTCGAGATCGGGGAGCCCTTCTTGCTGTCCGCAACCCTGTACGTGGCCATCCCGAGCGTGATGGTGGCGCTGACCCTGCTGCTGCCCCGGCGCATGAACCGAGGGCTGAACATCGCCCTTGGTGTGATCTACGTCGCGACCATCATCGGGGCGGCCATCGGCGAGATGGCGTACTACCTGGTCGGCAGTGTCATCGAGGTCGTCCTGCTCGCCGTGCTGATCGTGATCGCGTGGCGCTGGCCTCGGCCAGCCTGATCGGTGGTCCCACGCGCGGGGCCACCTACCCTGACGGTGTGACCGAGCCGGACCTCCCCTCCCGCCCGATCCGGTGGTTGTGGCTGCTGGGTGGGCTGGTCTGCGTGGGCATCGGCGGGGTCGGTGTGGTCGTGCCGGGCCTGCCGACCACCATCTTCTTCATCCTGGCGGCGGCCGCGTTCACGCGATCCAGCCCTCGGCTGTACCGCTGGGTGCTCGAGCTGCCGGGCATCGGCCGGCACGTCGCGGACTACCGCAGCGGACTCGGGATGCCACGACGGGCCAAGATCGCGGCCATCACCTGCATCGTGGTGTTCGCCGGTGGCGCCGAGCTCTTCGTCCTGACCCACCCGGTGGCGCGGATCCTGGTGGCCGTCGTCGCCCTGGCCGGGATCGCCTACATCCTGCGGATCCCGACCAAGCTCACCGACGAGCTGTCGGAGACGGCAGCCCGCTAGGTGAACGACGTCGAACCGGTTCGGACCAGCAGGGGACTACCCTTGCGCGTGATGGTGCCCAGACCGCCTCGCCCGCCCGGTGCGCACGACTCGAGGCCGCTCGACACCCCGACCCTCTTCCAGACGAGGGTCATCGCCGTCGTGACGAACCTTCCCGCCGGAGAGGTGATGACCTACGCCGAAGTAGCGGTCGAGGCTGGGCACCCGGGCGCCGGTCAGGCGGTCGCCAACGTCCTGCGTCGCGTCGAGGGCCTGCCCTGGTGGCGGGTCATCCCCTCGACCGGTCGGCTGTACCGCACCCACGCGCCGACCCAGGGACCGTTGCTGCAGTCCGAGGGCGTGGACGTCGGCGAGGACCGCTGGGTGAGGCCCGCAGGCTGAGCTCCTCAGATGGGCCCGATCCGGCCCTCGTCGATCTCGTCCAGCAACTGCTCCACCGAGCGCGTGACCATGTCGAGCACCTCCTCGAACCCGTCGGCCCCGCCGTAGTAGGGGTCCGGCACGTCCCGGTCGGTGCCGGCTTCGGCGTCCCACTCGCGCAGCAGCCGGATGGGGGGTGGATCCTCGACTCCTGCGGCAGCCGCCTGCAGGTCGGCCAGGTTCGCCCGGTCCATCGCCAGGACCAGGTCAAGCCGTCCGAAGTCGTCGGGATCGAACTTCCTCGCCCGCCCGTCCAGCGCGATGCCCCGGTCGGCTGCCGCTTCCGTGGCTCGGCGATCGGGCGGGTTGCCCACGTGGTAGGCACCGGTCCCCGCGCTCTCCACCTCGACGTCCATCTGGTCTCGCTCGGCCAGCAGGTGCCGGGCGACGCCCTCAGCCGTCGGGGAGCGACAGATGTTGCCGAGGCACACGAAGCTGATGCGGGTCGTCATGCCCGCAGCGTACTCAGCGGCCTCAACCCCCTCTCCGGCGGCGACGCCCATGGAATGGTCGGCACGCTCAGGATCTGCGGGCGGCATGCTCGCCGGACTGCAACTGCGAGAGCAGCACCCGTGCTCGACGGTGTGCCATTACGCTCCGACGCAGCAGAAGGATCCCTCCGGTGAGCGCGACCGCACCCAGACAACCGATGGTCACCGCGATCCCGGGCTCGTCCCGAGCGATGGCGATCCAGGTTCCACCGATGACCGCCACGGCGGTGAAGAGCGTTGCCATGCCGCTGCTGACCACCCGGTCCCACAGCAGCAGGGGCACGCGTCGGGTCAGCCGCCACCCGGCGAAGAGGGCCCACGCGAAGCCGGCGGTCGCCACCGAGGTCAAGGCCACCGTGGTGCGAAGCGGTAGCGGCTGCGGCTCGGTCAGCAGCAGCGCCGTGACGAGCGTCCCTTGGACCAGGCCCGCGGCTCCCAGGGCCAGCAGGCCGATCAGCCGAGGACGGGAGAGCTGGGTGGTCAGCAGGCGGTCGACATCAAGTGAGTGTGCGGTCATGAGAGCTCCTCGTGGGTGGCGGTCGTGAACATGCGCGTGCGAGCGCGGGCCAGCCGCGACTTGACCGTGCCGGCTGGGATCTCCAGCTCGTCGGCGATGGCGGTCACGCTGCGGTCCTCCAGGTAGAAGAGGCGAACGACTCGTCGCTCGTGGCGGGGGAGGGTGCGGATGAGCCGGTCGACGGTCTCCCGGCTGGCCAGTGCTGTCGGATGGTCGTCCTCGATCGGGACGTCCTCGACGGTGCCGAGGTCCTCACGGCGTCGCTGGCGGCGACGATGACCGTCCGCGACGCCACGACGAGCGATGGTGAACAGCCATGGCACGAAGCGATCCGGCTGCTGCAGATCGGCCAGATTCCTGAGGACCGCAACCCAGACGTCCTGTGCCACGTCATCGGCGATCTGGTCGGTTGGGAGCCGGCGTCGAAGGTAGGTCCAGACGGGCTCCTGCCACCGCTCGATGAGGCACACCAGCGCGGCTCGCTCGCCCAGTTGAGCGCGGAGGACCAGCACCTGATCCTGGGCGGGTCCATCGTTGGTTCGATCGGTTGTCACGCCGGTTCAGTCGTCACGACCCGTCGGTCAGGTTCCACGAACTCGGCCGACGTTGCCGTCACGTCGGGCAACCGGGTCAGGTCGCGAGTGGCAGGGACAACCGGAGACCGTCGGGGAGCACCATCCTGGTCGGGCCGGCGATCGTCGTCTGGCGGGGATCGGCGACGCCGTGACCCAGGTTGCGATCGTGAGCGGGAAAGGAGCCGCCGGCCACGATCAGGCGCAGCCGGGTTCCCCGATCGAACAGGTGGCACACGGGATGCAGCTCAACCGTCGCCGTCGTGACATCGCCGGCGTCGTGGATGCGCGTGAACCCCTCGCAGATGCTGACGCAGCGAGCATCGGGATCCACCTGTGCCAGGACCACCGACAGGTCGGCGAGCCCCGTGTCAGCCGTGACGGGGACGGTCACCGTCGGGGCACCGGCCAGGAGTGTGGGTCGCTCCACCGGCTCGGAGTCGAAGATCAGCAGGTCCGGCCGCGCCAGGCGACCATCGAGCCGGCGTGCGCCCGGCTCCGCGGTCAGCGTCCGGCCGGCCAGCGTCGGGGTCGGGTCGGTGGGGTCGTACACCAGGGTCGCGCCCGCCGCCGGCTCCGACGCCCCGTCGGTCAGCCGCCCGTGGGCCCCGTACCAGGTGCGCGCGGTCGTCGGTGGTGGCCACGCAGCGGGCGACCACCAGCCCTCGGCGCCGCTGACCCAGACGCGGGTCGGCGGCCCGTCGCCGGGGTCGGCCCCGCGGAGGTGGACGTCGGCATGTCGTCGGGCGAGCCGCATCGACGTCGTCTGCTGCCGGGGGTCCATGTGCCCCCAGGGCCCCACGACCAGGCCCGTCGGCCGCACCGTGGCCTGGGCATCGTGGTCGGGGATCTGGTGGTGGACGAACAGATCCCACCAGCCCGTCGAGTGCACCGTCGGCGGGGCGTGATCCCGATGGCCGCTGTGGTCGGCGCCGGCCCAGTACGGATCCTCAGGGTCTGGATGGTCGGCCCACGCTCGCCACACCGGTGACGACCGTCCCAGGAAGAGCCGGTCCAACTCGAGCACGGGCAGCGTTCGGAGCGCCGCAACGAACGCCTGGTCGGCGCGGCGGGCGTCCAGCAGGATGCGGGCGCGCTCCAGACCGCCGAGCTCCTCCGACACCATGGCGTGCAGCGAGCGGATCCAGCGCATCGAGGTCTCGACGTGCAGGATGCCGCGCGGGTCGGGCAGCCCCAGTCGACTGTGGGTCGCTCCCAGGGCCAGGGCGTCGACCTGGCCCGGCGCTCCTGCGGAGGCCGCCCAGGCCGTGGCGCCGACGTAGCTGATCCCCCACGCCATGAGCCCGCCCGCGAACCACGGCTGGTCGCGCACCCACTCCACGGTTCGCGCCCCGTCGGTGCGCTCGTCGATCGCCGGGATGAACTCGCCCTCCGAGCCGAAGCGGCCGCGAACGTCCTGGACGACGACCGCGTAGCCCAGTGCCGCCAGCCACCGTGCTTGCACGACGACGGGGACGCCCGTGATGCCGGTCATGCCGTACGGCGTCCGGATGAGCACCGCGGGCACCCGCTGGGCGTTGCCGGGCCGGTACACGCGCGTGCCGAGGCGCGCCCCGTCGGGCATCTCAACCCGGTGCTCGTCGTAGGTGACTGTGGTTGCGCGGATCGGGGCGGCCAGCGGTGTGGGGAGGTGGTCGGTCAGCGGCATCACGAGGTCATCGATCACGACGTCATCAGATGTCGAGAATCAGTGCACGGTGATCACTGACCTCGGGGTGGTCGAGGACCTGGAACGCCGCGACGGCAGCCGTATCGGATACCAACAGGTAGTTGGCGTGACGGACCTGCTTGGGATAGTGGGAGGTGCGGGTGTCGGCCGTCCCGACCAGATCGGTCAGGCCGATCTCGGCCAGCACGTCGAAGGTCTCGCTGTCCGGCAGCAGGTTGAAGTCGCCTACGACCACGATCAGGTCGTCGGGCTCCTGGGCCCACACGATCAGGTCGCGCAGCGCCTTGGCCTGTGCACGTCGGGCGGCCGTGTCGCCCTTGCCCTCGGCATCTCGCACGCCGTGCAGATGGGCGATGAGGACCCCTCGGTGGGCATCCCGGTCGATGACTCGGACGGTTTGGGCCAGGCGCGGGCGGTGCGACGCTGGCCAGGTGTCGCGGTGGTCGGTGAAGGCCCCGGTGATCGGCGCGGTGGCCTGACCGACGACCGGCAGGCGGTCGGCGATGAACAGGGCCAGACCGAAGTCCTGACGGTGGATGATCCCGTCCCGGTCGACGGGGCCGGCGTCGTGTGCCACGAAGGACGCCTGGTGGTCGGGCAGCAGGCCACGGATGTCGCCGAACAGGTCGGCGCGCTGGGACTGCGCGTGCTCGCCGTCGTCGTAGGCGACCCAGCCGTCCAGTCCGGGACTCCGCGTGACTTCCTGCACACAGAGCACGTCAGCCCCGCAGGTGGGAAGCCAGGCGGCCAGCGGTTCGAAGAGGGTCCCGCACCAGGCGTTGAGCGAGACGATGCGCATGAGAGACACCGTATCGGCGACCGACCTCGTCGTTGCGAGTTATGTCCTCGTGAGCGGGATCGTTGTGGCCTGGTCGAAGCCCGTGCGTCCTGCTGCTCTGCTCAGCGGCCCCCCGCCTGACGGTGATCGAGGTAGGACACGGCGAGGACGTGTGGGAACGTGACGGCTGCCGTGACCTGGAGCGCCAGCGCCGCGAGGTCGACCGGTGACCAGGATGGGGCAACACGTAGCGCCAATCCGAGCGCCCCGACTGCGATCAGCGTCGGAGGGATGGCATCCCGGACGAATCGCCGGAACGAGGCCGCGGCTCCGTGTTCCAGCCACACAATCCGGTACGGGGGCTCCTCGGTCAGCATGCGTGCGATGTGACGGGGCGCGTGCCACAGACCGAAGTAGACGGCGAAGGCCCAGACCGGCGGAGCCACGACGAAGAGTGCGCCGACCAGCAGCAGGTCCACGACGGCGTGGTAGCGCCGCGCCATCGACTCGACGACCACTGCCGCCGCCAGAACGACTGTCGTGCTCCAACCGACCGTCGCCACGACCGGTGGTTGCAGCAGGAAGACTAAATCCGGACTGAGTTCCGCAGCCAGCGGTCGCAGTTCGGAGGCCCCGAAGACCATGAGGCCAGCAATGGGGATCAGACCCGCCGCGGCGCCATGCAGCCGGGACGGGCGTCGTCGGCCCGCAGAGAGAGAGACCCTGTCAGCAGTCCCGAAGTGCCAAGCCGAGATGAGCAGGAAGGCGGGCCAGACGATGCCGGGGAAGAGGCCCGCGGCGACAAAGACCCCGATGGCCAGGAGGGCGTAGCAGAGCGTGCCGACGCCGATGCCCAGCCACCCGCCAATTCTGCGGGCTAGCAGGACGTGGTCGACGGCCCCGTGCGGGAGCCCCGCGATGAGCGCGACTGAGAGAGGTAGGAGGGACATGCCACCAAGCCAGCCAGCAGCGGCAAACACAATGGCAGCGGCCAGGAGCAGCCGGGTCCAGCGCTGCGTCACTGATTCGCCGGTCCAAGGCAAAGCCGGACCTCCCCCTGCCACAGTGGGCTGCAGGGGGGAGGTGGTTTGGGAGCTCGTCCGCACGAGGACCGTGGTGCGCCTAGGGAGCCGTCACACGGACAGACTCTCCGTCGGTCAAGTCGACCTCGCCCGCTTCGATCAACTCGGCGGTCTTGACCAACGCGATCTGCGCGATGAGCACACCGAACAGCGCCTTGGCGAGTATGTCGGCCAGGGCATAGCCGACCTCGCGTCCGACGAGGAGGCTAGCGGATGCCTCGGATGCGAAGACAGGGAGCAGATAGGCGATCGGATAGACGCCCCAGGTGCCGAGCAAGAGCAGGCGGAGGTTGCGGAACTTCACCCTGACCGCGTCGGACTGGCGTGACAGTGCCGAACCCATCTCGGTCCACAACACGTAGAGCATGTACAGGAAGGGAATGGTTGACAGCGTTCCCCACACCAGGCGCGGGCCAGTCGTCTCGGCGATCTCACCCGGGTACCCCAGCGCAATCATGAGGGCAGCGGCGGGCACCAACTTGATCAGCAGTGAGCGCTTCTCGGCCTTGGCGAGCGCCAGTACGGCAATCGTCTCGATGACCAGGAGCGGAACGGTCAAGAACCAGTCGACGTAGCGGTAGGCGTTGTTGAAGGAATCGCCGGTTGGCTCGGCGACGTCGCCGCTGACGGCGAAGGCACCCTGGAAGGAGCCGTAGATGCGCCAGTAGTGGTAACCGGCAATGGCAAGCACAACCGCTGAGACCAGCAGAGCCGGTTGGAAGCGCCGCGCGACCTGGCTTCGCATGCCGAGGAGGTAGATGAACCCGCCGAGGAAGGCGGCGATCGTCATCGAGAACAGGTTGAGGACCAATTCGTACTGGCCCACGGTTAATGTGACATCTTCAAGCACGACAAACACTCCTTCATTCGGTGCACAGCAAACAAGGCCGGCCTTGAGCCGAATCGGCCTCGCTCACCGATGGGATTGTGTCGATAGGTTCGCCAGATCGATGTCCCCCAACCCGCGGATTCGATCCCACTCTGCTCCCGTCGATGCCAATAGGACTGCGTCTGTGCGCGACTCGGCGGCCCGGGAGACAATCTATGGACGGTCGAGCTGTGGATTCACCGTGCCGGCACACGCCCCGTCTCGTAGGCCCACATCGCGATCTCCACCCGATTGCGGGCCCCCAGCTTCGACATCAGGTTCGCCAGGTGGGTCTTGGTGGTGCTCATCGAGATGTGCAGTCGGTCGGCGATCTCGGCATTGGTCAGGCCCTGCGCCACGGTGAGGATGACCTCCTCCTCCCGCTCGGTCAGCGGGTCCAGTGGCTGGCGCGGATCGGCCGGAGTTGATGCGTCGGCGAAGGCCTCCAGCAGTCGCACGGCGACGCTGGGCGCGATCAGCGCATCACCTCGCGCGGCGGCGTGGACGGCCTGCACCAGCAGATCGGGGCCGGCGTCCTTCAGCAGGAATCCCCGGGCCCCGAGGCGCAGCGCATCGTGGACGTGCTGGTCGGTGTCGAACGTGGTGATGACCACGACGGCCATCGGATCGACGACATCGGGTCCTGCCAGGATTCGAGTGGCCTCGAGCCCATCCAGGCGCGGCATCCGGATGTCGAACAAGCACACGTCTGGGCGCAGCCGGCGAGCCTCGGCCACCGCCTCACGCCCGTCGCCGGCCTGACCGACCACCTCGATGTCGGCTTGAGCGTCCAGGATCATCGCAAGGCCGGTCCGGATCAGGTCCTGGTCGTCGGCGATCAGGACTCGAACCGTCACGGCGCCATCCCGCGCCCCAGCGGCAGCGTCGCCCGAACGCGCCAGCCTGAGGGACCCGATCCGGCGTGGAAGGTCCCGCCGAGGACCGAGGCCCGCTCTGCCATCCCGATCAGGCCGTAGCTCAACTCACCCCGACCGGCGCGGTCCGTCGGCCGGCCTGCCAGGACGGGCGCCCGCTGTGCAGCTGCCCGGCCGTCGTCGACCACGTCGATCTGGACCTGCTGCCGTCCGATCCGCACCGCCACATGGATCGATGTGGCGTCCACCGCGTGCCGCCGCGCGTTGGTGATGGACTCCTGGACGATCCGGTAGATCGCGCTGCCGGTCGACTCAGGCACCGGCTCCGTCGGGCCGGTCACCTGGATGATCACGGGCGGGCCGTGGCCCACCGGGCGTCCCAGGCCCTCGAGGTCGGCCAGACCCGGCGTCGGGCTCCGCTGGGCCGGCACCTGCTGCGGCGTCCCCGCTGCAGCAGTCGGGTCCTGGCCACCTCCGAAGGCGTGGGTGTCGTCGGTCCGCAACGATCCGACGAGGCTGCGCATGGCTCCGAGGGTCCGCGACGCCGCCTCCTCGATCCGCTCGAGCGCACCGACGGCCGCCTCCGGATCTGTCGCTGCAACCGTCTTGCCAGCCTGAGCGGTCACCGCGATCGCGGACACGTGATGAGCAACCGTGTCGTGCAACTCACGCGCGATCCGCTCGCGCTCGAGGGATCTGGCCGACGCCAGCGCCGCCCGCCGCGATCGGTCCTGCAGCCGGACGAGCCATCCGGTCTCGACGATGGCGCCGAGGGCGACGATGCCGCCGACCATGTCGCCCACGGACGAGCCCTCGGCGAGCGAACTGACGCCCCACGAGTACAGCAGCACACCCAGACCGACGGCGGCATCCCGGCCCGAAGCCCACCGCGACAGTGCGTAGGCAACCGTGATCAGCGGAAAGGCCGAGTACATCGAGGCCGGCCCGCCGGTCACCAGCGCAACGACCGCCATCACCGTCGTGACCACGCCGAACGCGTACACGACGGCTGCCAATGGTTGGGATCGCCTGACCAGCAGCGGCCAGACCAACGTGAGGGTGACCACCACCGTGAGCGGTCGCAACGAGAGGTCTTGACGAAGCGCGCCTTCCACGAGCGTGCCGAGGACCAGCACCGCGACCAGGACCCAGTCACGCCAGACACGAACGGGCGCGCCGGGTGCCCGAGGCTCGGCCAGCGCGGCAGCAAGGCGGGACATGAACGCAGCGTACGGACTCCGAGGCGGCTGCGGATCAGCCAGAAGGACGATCTGATGACCGTCACTCCGGCCGAGGTGATTGGGGCCGATCGACGGAGGTGATCGGTGCCGCCATGGACCACCGTCGATGACACCCAGCTCGCCGCTTGCGGCCCCGAGTTGGTCAGAACGCGTGGACACCCGGTGCACGCGACACCCGACAGGAGTTTCGTCATGCGTGTGCTCACCCGAATTGGCCGGTTCTCGGCCTCCCGGCCATGGACCGTGATCGGCATCTGGTTGGTGCTCGCCACCGGCGTCGTGGGTGCCTCAGCGACCGTTGGAGCAGAACTCGAGGACACCATCGAGGTGCCCGGCGTGGACTCCCAAGCGGCGCTGGATCTTCTGGAGGAGACCGGTGCGACGCAAGCCGGCGTCACCGCGCAGGTCGTGGTGGCTGCACCGAACGGGTCCACCATCACCGACGCCGCCAGCCAACAGGAGGTGCAGCGGGTCACGACCGCCGTTGAGGACCTGGACCACGTCGTCGGAACCACGGTCACCATCGCCCCGGCGGGAACGGTCGCGCTGGTCGGCGTGCAGTACGACACGATGGACGCACTGGACGTCTCCGACCTCACCGCCCTCGAAGCTCTCGTGGAGGCACAGGACGCGATGGGTCGGGTGCAGGTCGAAGCCGGCGGCGAGCTCTTCTTCGCCTTCGACGAGGGCGAGACCGGCACCGCAGAACTCATCGGTCTCGGTGCCGCCGTGGTCATCCTGCTGCTCGCGTTCGGGTCGGTCATCGCGATGGGGCTGCCGATCGGGATGGCCGTCTTCGGGCTGGCACTCGGCGTCAGCCTCATGTCGCTGCTGGCCCTGGTCATCGACGTGCCCTCCTTCGCCCCGCAGATGGCCACGATGATCGGACTGGGCGTCGGGATCGACTACGCCCTGTTCCTGGTCACCCGACACCGCGAGCACCTGACGGCCGGCATGTCGGTGGTCGAGGCTGCTTCGAGGGCAGTCGGCACCGCCGGGCAGGCCGTGGTCTTCGCGGGCGGAACGGTCGTCATCGCGATCCTCGGGCTGGCGGTGGCCGGGCTGCCATTCATGACGGCGGCGGCGATCGCCACGTCGGTGATCGTCGGGATCATGGTGCTCGCGTCGGTCACGCTGCTCCCGGCCTTCCTCGGTCTGGCGGGCCACCGCATCGATCGGCTCGCCATCCATCGCCGCGGCGCGGCCCCCCGTGGCGCGTCGGCCGGGTGGGAGCGGTGGGGGCGGCACGTCGCCCGACGTCGCTGGACCTACGCGATCGGTGCCAGCGTGCTGCTCGTTGCCATGGCTGCCCCGCTGCTGGGACTGCGGCTGGGCTTCCCGGACGACGGGACCGCCGCCCCGGACTCGACTCGCCGACAGGCCTACGACCTGATCGCCGAGGGCTTCGGCCCGGGCTTCAACGGGCCGCTGCTCGTGGCGATGGACACGGCCGGGGACGACGGCGTGGTGGCGGCCGTGGCAGCTGCCGTCGCGGCTGACCGTGGGGTCTCGGCGGTGGCGCCGGCCACGATGGATGAGGCGTCCGGAGTCGCGGTCCTGACCGCCATACCGAGCACCGCCCCACAGGACGAGGCAACGGTCGAGACCATCCAGCGGCTCCGGGCCGAGGTCTTCCCCGACATCGTGGCGGGGACCGAGGCCACCATCCACCTCGGTGGGTCAACCGCCAGCTTCGTCGACATGGGCAGCCGGGTCGGGGACCGGCTGCCGGCCTTCGTCGCCGCTGTCGTCGGGCTGTCCCTGGTGGTCCTCGTTGCCGTGTTCCGCTCGATCTGGGTGGCGGTCAAGGCTGCGGTGCTGAACCTGCTGAGCATCGGCGCGGCCTATGGCGTCCTGGTGGCCGTGTTCCAGTGGGGCTGGGGCCTGGAGTTGCTGGGCCTCGAGTCCACCGTCCCGATCGTCGCGTTCATCCCGATGTTCATGTTCGCGGTGCTCTTCGGCCTGTCGATGGACTACGAGGTGTTCCTGCTCTCCCGCGTCCGGGAGGAGTACGTGGTGTCCGGGGACAACGACACCGCCGTGATCCGCGGCCTCGCGGGGACCGCGCGGGTGATCACCTCGGCGGCCCTGATCATGGTGGCCGTGTTCGGCGGCTTTGTGCTGGGGAACGACCCCATCATCAAGATGCTCGGCCTGGGCCTGGCCACGGCCATCGCCGTCGACGCAACGATCGTCCGGGTCGTCCTCGTGCCGGCCACGATGAGTCTGATGGGCGACCGGAACTGGTGGCTGCCCGCCTGGCTGGATCGATTGCTCCCGCACATCGACCTGGACGGCGGGTCGACGACGATGCCGGACCTGAGTGAGCCGACGGCCGATGAGGAGGATCCGCAGCCGGCCACGGTGGGCTGAGGCTGCGACCCGACCAGGGGAACCGAGGGGTGCTACATCCCGAAGTCGTACGCCTCGGACTCCGTGACCCCGCTCTCCCGCACTGGCGCCAGGGCCTTGGTGTACTCGAGCAGGATCGGCAGGGCCCACTCGATCCGATCGCGCAGGTAGGCGTCCGCATCGTTGGACTCGTCGACGTCGTCGTTCAGGACGGTCTTGACCTTGCGGATGATGATCTGCTCGGGGACGAAGCAGATCCGAGTGTTCTTGGAGACTGCCGAGCGGATCTCGGCCAGCGGGTAGGAGCCGCCGTAGGTTGCCGAGACGCCAACCAGCATCGCCGCCTTGTGGGCCATCGTCGTGCCGACGTGGAGGAGCATGTTCTTCAGCCCCGGCGAGGCCATGCCGTGCCACTCGGGCGTCACGATCAGGTAGCCCTCCGCGGCGGCCAGCCTGGTCTTGACGTCAGAGACGAGCTCCTGCTGCGCCTCGTCGGACCACACCTCGCCCATCATCGCGGACAGGCCCAGGTCGTGGATGGTCAGCACGTCGACGTCGCAGTCGAGTGCCCGCAGGCGTGCGGTCAGGTACCGCGCAACCTTCTCGGACTGCGAGCCGGGTCGTTGACTGCCGGCAATGACGGTGATCTTCACGGGGGTGGTCCCTTTGGGGTCGAACGGTCGGACCCTGCACTCATACCCAAGCTCCCGTCGCGCGCCACGGGCCGGGTGACGATGACTGCCGTCCGCTGGTTACGAGAACTGTGCAACGAGCACCAGCCCTGCTGGCACTGCGGCGCCGGCAAGCACCACGGCACACGTCCGGATCACATTCGTGCGTCGAGGTCGGGGACGTCCTGAGACCGCGGTGACGATTGCCGGGCCACCCGCGACGAGCAGCGCGACCGCGGCCAGCAGCAGCACGTCGCCGCCGAGGTCTTCGAAGTCCTGGGTACAGCCGAGGACGACCGCTGGATCGCAGACCTGCTTGAACCGGTTGAACCCGTGGAGCACGACCGCGAAGGCCGCTGTGACGAGGCTGAGCGTCAACCCGCCGAGGAACAGCGCGCCGTGCGCGAGTCGCTGTCCAACCGTCAGGTCGGGTGGCCGGGTCGGAGTGGTCGTGTGGGACGTCATGGAGCCACCGTCCGCGAGCACCCTGGTGGGCGCCTCCGGGATGACCCCCGGATCACCCCTGAGCCGGCTCCGGCGACGGATCGACTTCGGTGGCCGTGATGGGCCCGGGCCAGTCCGGCACCACGGCGACGGAGTGGATGGTGCGATCCGCCACCCCCATCACGATCGCAAGGCCTGGCGTGCCTGCGCCGTCGGTGCCGATGGACAGGACCAGGGCGTCCTCCCCGGCCAGCACGTCGGTGCTCCGCAGCTCCGGACCGTGGCCGGCGACGACGCTCGCCAGCAGCGATGCCGCCTCGCCTCGAGTCATCGTCCGGACCGGCGCCCGACCACCACCCGACCGGCCGTCCTTCACGGTCACCTGGGCGTCGAGCAGCGACTCGAGTGCGTCCCACCGACCACGGCGCGCCGCCATGAGCACACGCGAAGCGGTCTGCTTGACACCCAACTCGAAGCTGTCCGACCGTCGCACGTGCATCGCGAAGAGCGGCTCGGACGTCCGCTGGGCTGCGCGCTCGATGCGCATGCCAAGCCCCTCGGAGAACGCCCGCGCCATGTCTGCCAGCGGGCTCTCGGTGCCGGTCATCCGCTCCATGGCGCCCGGCAGATCGTCACCGGTCCAGTGGATGAGGAGCATGTCGGGCAGATCGTCGCGAGCGTGCTGCAGCCACACCCACTCCTCGCGGACATCGGCCAGTTCCAGGAACTCGGCGTGGGACCGCATGAGGTCACCGGAGTCCAACCGGTCCAGCAGTTGGCGCACGGTCGACAGCTTCTCAGGAGGAACGGGCAGCGCGAACATGGTCTGCGTGTCGGCGATCGCCGTCGCCTGGGTGGTCGTCCCCGAGACGACCTCGGTCTGCGGGAACCGGAACGTCGGCAGGGACTGGCCGTGGTAGGTCCCGAGGACGGTGTAGAACAACCAGTCCTCATGCGCGCTACGAGCGGTCTTGGCTGGCGGCCGCGTGGCCACGTCCAGGTCGTCGCAGTCCCACATCACCAGGGTCAGGTCGGGTAGATCACAGGACGTCTGCGCCCACATGCGCTCGCGGAGGATGCCGCGACCCAACATGAATCGCCGGTGATCGGTGTTGTCGGTCTCGGGCAACCGGCGCGCTGCCTCCTTCCACGACGGCCCCTGTCCGGGGGCATGGGGCAGGGCGTAGGCGACGCGAGGCACTGCTCGAACAGTACGGCACCGCCCCGACCGTGTCCGGGCCTGGACGGGTACCGCTGGCCGTGATTCCCGCAGCGCTACCCGGATGCGGAGAGGTGGTAGTCCTCGAGGTCCACCGTCCGGGTCATGTGCCAGTAGTCGACCAGCCGCCACGGCGTGTTGACGATCACCCTGCCCTTGGAGTTCTTGTACCAGTTCCGCATCCCGTCGTGGGCCCACACCATGTTCGACAGGATCTCGTCGATCCGGGTGTTGTAGCGCTCGTAGGCCTCCCGGGTGACCTCCAGCTGTCCGCCGGTCTCGGCCAACTCGGCGATGCACTGCACGGCGTAGTGCACCTGCGCCTCGGTCTGGAAGATCGTCGAGCCGCCGTGCCCCAGACCCGTGTTCGGCCCGAAGATCACGAACAGGTTGGGGAAGTTCGGGACGGTGATGCCGAGATAGGCCCGGGGGTCCTCCTCGCCCCACAGTTCGGCGAGGGTCACGCCATAACGGCCGACGACCTCGATCGGGAAGATCGGCCGGGTCACGTGGAAGCCCGTCCCGTACACCACGACGTCGACCGGGTGATGCGCGCCGGAGGTGTCCACCACGCCATCGGCCGTGAAGGACTCAACCGCCTCGGGGACCAGCGTGACGTCGTCGGCGGTGATCAGGTCCAACCACCCGTTGTCCATCAGCATCCGCTTGCCGTACGGGGGGTAGGTCGGCACGCAGTGCTCCAGCAGCTCCGGATGCCCCTCCAGCTTGGACTCGATGTAGGCGGTCAGGAACTTGCGGTGCCGCTCGTTGGCAGCGTTCATGGACCGCTCGGGGTGCTCCCACTCGGGGTCAGCGTGCAACGACGGGTACAGCCCGTCGCCGAACCGCCAGAACAGCATGAACCGGTACCAGGTCGCGTAGAACGGCACGACGTCCAGCAGGTACTGCTTCTCCGGGGACACCTGTCGGTGGTAGTCGGCGTTCGGCGCCAGCCACTGCGGGGAGCGTTGGAAGATGGTGAGGTGCGCGGCTGAGCGGGCGATCGCGCGGCCCGACTGCACGCCGCTCGCGCCGGTCCCGACCAGCCCGACGTGTTTGCCGGTCAGGTCGACGTCGTGGCGCCACTCGGCGGTGTGGAAGGCAGGCCCCTCGAAGTCCTCCGAGCCGTCGATGTCGGGCACCTTCGGCTTGTTCAGCTGGCCGACGGCGAAGAGGACGACGTCGGCCTCCAGCACCTCGTCCGTACCGGACGTGTTGGTTGTCGTGACCGACCAGGTCCCATCGTCCCAGACGGCCCGGGTGACGGTTGAGTTGAACCGGATGTGGTCGTAGACGCCGGTGTCGCGGGCCGTGTCGATCAGGTACTCGAGGATCTCCTCCTGCTTGGAGAAGTACGACGACCACCGGTGCCGCTGGTTGAAGGAGAAGGAGTAGAAGTGGTTGGGCGTGTCGACCCCGCAGTCCGGATAGGTGTTGTTGAACCACGTCCCGCCCACCTCGGGGTTCTTCTCGAGGATCACGTAGGAGATGCCGGCGCGAGACAGCTGGACCCCGGTGCAGATCCCCGACAGGCCGGCACCGATCACGATGGCGGTCGGCCGCTCGTCCTCCTCGACCCTGCGGATCGCGTCCGTGGCTGAGGTGTCGGGGTCGCGGAACCCCATCTCCTCCATGAAGAGGGGGACGTACTCCTCGCTGACCTCCTCGGCGACGGCCACCGACATCATCCGCGCCAGCGTCGCGGTCGGTAGGTCCACCGGTTCCGCCCCGGACAGCACGGCCTCGAAGACCGCGTCGCGCAGGTCCTGTTGAGCCTGCTCGGTCAGGCCACCGGACTCGTCGGGGAACAGTCGGACGTCGCGGGCCGGCTGGTACGGCTCCTCGATCCACCGGCGGTCGCCGGTCAGGTGGACCATCACCATCGCGAGGACCGGCATGTCGGCCTCCGAGAGCGCCTGACGGAGCTGGTCGGCGTCCAGTGGCGCGAGGGGCTCGGCCGGGTCGATCATGCTGACGGCCTTCCGACGTCTGCGCTCTGCAGCAGACCGTCCAGGGCCATGGTCACGTAGTGATCGGCCAAGCTCTCGAGGTCGATGGGACCGTCGGGTCGAAACCACACGTTGATCCCGTTGACCGCGTCGAGCACGGCGAAGGCGGCGAGTGCCGGGGAGCCCACCTGGAACTCGCCCGCCGCACAGCCGGCGGTGATCGCCGCCGTCACCGCCTGGTGGTACGCGCGTCGTGCGGTCTGGATGTCGTCCAGCACCGCCGGCGGAAGTGAGGCCATGTCACGACGGGTGATCGCCTCCTCCTGCCGGTGATCGTGGAAGTACCGGATGTGGTGGTGGAGGACGGCGGCCAGCCGGTCGCGAGGCGACCCCGGACCCTCCAGCGTTGCCAGCGCATCCGTGGTGAAGCGGGACGTCGCCGCGTGGGCGATCTCGCTGAGCAGTGCCGCCTTGGAGTCGAAGTGGTGGTACAGGCTGGCCGGCTTCACGCCGACCGCGTCGGCGATGGAGCGGATCCCCACCGCGTGATAGCCGTGTTCGGCGAAGAGCTCAGTCGCCGTGCGCAGCACCGTCTCACGTGTCGTCTCGACCCCCTTGGCAGCCACGGCCAGCTCAGGCATCGGCTGGTGCCGACGTCCCTCGGAGTTCCCGCTTCAGCGTCTTCCCCTGGCTGTCCTTGGGCAGGGAGTCCACCACGTTGACGGTCTTCGGGACCTTGAACGGGGCAAGTCGGTCCCGGCACCAGGCCCGGATCTCCTCGCCATCGAAGTCCTCGCCCGGACGCGCGGTCACGAACGCGGTCACGGCCTGCCCCCAGTACTCGTCGTCCAAGCCGACCACGGCGACCTCCATCACGCCGTCGTGGGTGTAGATGGCGCGCTCGACCTCGACCGAGGACACGTTCAGGCCACCGGACTTGATCATGTCCTTGCGGCGGTCCCGGAAGAAGAGGTTCCGGTCGGCGTCGATCTCGACGATGTCGCCGGTGTGCAGCCAGCCGTCGCGAAGCACCTCGGCGGTCTTCTCCGGGTCGTTCAGGTAGCCGCGCATCACACCGGGGCTGCGGCACAGCAGTTCGCCGTGGGTGGCGTCGTTGCCGTCATCGTCCACGACACGGATCTCCAGCGTGCTGGAGGCCTGCCCGATCCACGACGGGTCCTGTCGTGGGATGTCCTCGAGTGAGCTGAAGCGGCCGACCGTCGGGGTCTGGGCCAACTCCGACTGCGACCAGAACGTGACCCACTCCATGTTGGGGGCGACGGCAGCGAAGGACTCGAACATCACGCGGGGCATCGTCCCGCCGTAGGTCACCATGCGGCGGAGCTGGCTGAGCTCAGCCGAGACGAAGTCCTCGAGCTTGATCATCTGCAGGAAGAACGTGGGAGTCTGCGCGCTGCAGGTCACGCTCTCGGCCACCCAGCTGTCCAGCGCCCGCTGCGGGTCGGTCGAGTACGGCAGCACGATGGTGTTGCCCAGGGAGATCAAGGCGATCTGCAGGCCGAGACCGGCGATCGTGTGCATCGGCAGCAGGTAGTACCAGACGTCCTGCTCGACCAGTCCGACGGACGTGACGAAGGCGGGCATCATGCCGACCAGGTAGTTGCGCTGCGGGATCAGCACCGCCTTCGGGAGGGCCTCGGTACCGCTGGTGTAGGGAATCAGGCCGATGGTGTGCTCGGAGACGTCGCCGGACGGCTCCGGCTCTGAGACATCGCTGCTGACCGCGAGCAGCCGGCTCCAGCGCAGCCACTCCTCCCCGGCCTCGTCGGTGTCGGTGTCGAGGGAGATCCGGACCGCAAGGTTGTCCAGCGGGTCGAGCTCCTCGTCCTCTGCGATCGCATCGATCGTCGGCGTCAGCGAGTCCTCGCAGACCAGCACGCTGGCCCCGGAGTGGCTGAGCTGATAGTGGAGCTCGCCGGGCAGGAAGGTGTAGTTGAGCCCGGTCACTGCTGCGCCGAGCTTGGCGCAGGCCCAGAAGGTCGTGATCAGCTCGGGGCTGTTGCGACCCATGATCGCAACCACATCACCCGTCTCGAGGCCATGGTCGGCGAGCGCGTGGGCGATCTGGTTCGCCCGCTCGTCCAGCTGCCGGTAGGTCAGCTCCCGGCGGTCATGTGCCGGACTGTCCAGCGCCACCACCGCCAGCTTGTCGGGGTGCCGCCTCGCGTTGCGCCGCAGCTGATCTCCGAATGTGGCGCGGCGGACCGGCGCGTCGATGTCGGGGTGAATGGTCGCGGACTCGAGTGCCTCGGTCGCCATCGCTCCTCCTCAGACGGTCAGTGGCGTGTCGAAGTTCTCCATGAAGGCGATCTCCTCCACGGGGAGCCGGGTCAGCGTGGAGGGGAAGCCATCTCGCGGGTATCCGGCGAAGAGGTGACAGGCGGTTGCGAGGTGGTCGGGGATGTCCAGCAGCTCCTTCACCTGCTCCTCGAACATCACCAGCAGCGTGGTCCAGGTGGTGGCCACACCCTCGGCTCTGAGCGCCAACGCCAGGTTCTGGACCGTCGGGTAGATCGACGCACCGCCGACGACGCTCAGCCGTCCGAGGTCGGTGTCCGTCGGGTGGGTCTCGGACAGGTCGGCGCAGGCGATGATGATGGCCGGGTGGTTCGGGATGTTCTCGGCGAAGTCGTTGGCCGCGTGCACCGACTTCTGCGACATCATCGCCTTCGTGGCCTTGGTGTCTCCGCTCTCGGCGGTGAGGGCCTCACCGGTGCTCGTGGCCATCTCGTAGTACTGGCTCCACGGCACCATGTACCACTCCGCGAGCTGCTTCTTCTTCTCGGGGTCGGTGACGATCAGGAAGCGCACGGGCTGCCGGTTGCCGCCCTGCGGGCCGAAGCGGGCGTTGTCGATGGCCCGGTAGAGCACCTCGTGGGGGATCGGATCGTCCTTGTAGTACCGCATCGCGGGGCAAGTACGCATTGCTTCGGCTAGTTCCATGGTGGCTCCTTCACCTCAAGTACTCGACCGTCGGACCTACCGAACGATCGTTAGGGACGCTAGGCGACCGTCTCAGAGGTGTCAATGGCGACCGCTCAACCCCGGGTGTCGCCGCCCGATAGAGGGTGTGGTGGCTCCCGCATCCGACCGCGAACCCCTCGTCACGGGTGCTGGGGTGTTCCAACACCTGACGATCCGCTACGTCGTGGCGCTGCTGATCGTCGCCGTCCTCTCCGTCGGCGCACATGTCGCGATCACAGCGGCCGTGCTGACGCAGGACGGCAACGCGACGGACATCAACCGCTCGGGACGCCAGCGGATGCTCTCCCAGCGGATCGCGCTCGGCCTCGCCGGTCTGGACGACGTCGGCGCACGAGCGAACTCCCTGGATGCCGCCACACTCTCCGGGCTGGTTGATCTGATGGAGCGCTCACATGACCAACTGATCCACGGCCACGGTCCTGCAGATCCGCGCGGCGATCGCTCGAGTCAGCTCCCACCCGTGGTCGAGGACGTCTTCTTCGGCCCGGACGACCTCGATGCCAAGGTCCGCAGCTACCTCGCCGACGTCCGTGAGGTCCTGGATCTCAGCACCCGCGGGGAGGACCACGCAGCCGAGACCGAGGCCATCGTCCGGACCGCCGGGGACACCAGTGACGATGGGCTCCTGGCGACGCTCGACCGTGCCGTCAGCGCCTACGAGGAGGACGCGGACGCCGACGTCACGGGAGTGCTGACCGTCGCCCGTGTCGTCCTCGCGGTCACGCTGATCACCCTGCTCCTGGAGGGCATCTTCGTCTTCCGCCCGTTCGTCCGGTCGCTGCGGACCCGAACCGAAGAACTCGACAGCGCCAGGGCGCGCCTGCAGGCGGTCCTCGACAATGCCCTCGTCGGCGTCCTCACCCTGGATGAGGCGGGTCGGATCGCAGACGCGAACCGGACCGCGCAGGTGCTGTTGGAGCGGCACGTCGATGCCTTGGCCGCAATCGACTTGGCCGCGCTGGGGGCAACCTCGGGAGATTCGGCCGCGCTGGTGGAGATGGTCGAGCGGAGCCAGCGCTCGGCGGTTCCACCGACCGAGGTCGAACTTCGCCGTGGGACGGGCTCCTTCCTGGCACACGTGAGCGCCAAGCGTGGCCTGGAGCAGACCGGCGGGTTCGTCAGCGTCGTCATGACGGACGAGACCGAGCGTGCACACGCTGAGAAGCAACTGCGCCACGAAGCCAATCACGACAGTCTCACGGGGCTGCCGAACCGAGCGACGTTCCGGCGCCGGGTCTCTGCGGCGATCGAGCGCGCCGACTCGACGACGAGCACCTTCGCGGTCATATTCATCGACCTCGACGACTTCAAGACCGTGAACGACTCGCTCGGTCACGAGATCGGGGATGCCCTGCTCGTGGAGGTCGCGGCACGGATCGTGCACAGCCTGAGGGGTCACGATCTCGCAGCGCGTCTCGGTGGCGACGAGTTCGCCGTCCTGCTCACGGGACTCGAGGAGGTGGCGATCGCCACGACCGTCGCCGAGCGCATCCTTGCGGCCCTGCAGGCTCCGGTGGTCGTCGCTGACCGGCCCCTCTCCGTTGCAGCCAGCATCGGCATCGTGGCCGGGACCGATGCCTCGGACACCGTGTCGCTGCTGAGTGACGCGGACAGTGCGATGTACGACGCCAAGCGTCGCGGGAAGAACCAGATCGCCGTGTTCAACGACGCCATCCGTGAGCGGGTCACGCAGCGACTCGGCTTCGCCGATGATGTGCGTCGCGCGATCGCCGATGACGAGTTCGCACTGCACTACCAGCCGATCGTGGACCTCGACACCGGAGCGACGCTGGGCCTGGAAGCCCTGATCAGGTGGACCCATCCCGAACGGGGATTCATTCCGCCCGACAGCTTCATCCCGCTGGCCGAAGAGACCGGGCAGATCATCCCCATCGGCTGGTGGGTGCTGCAGCGCAGCATCACGCAGACGTTCGAGCTGCGCACAGATCTTGGTCCGGCGGCACCCGAGTACGTCAGTGTGAACGTCTCGCCGATCCAACTCACCGCGCCGGACTTCGTGTCAGGCGTGGCCGACCTCATGGACGGTCGACTTCCGCCGGAAGCCCTGGTCCTGGAGCTGACCGAGACCGCGTTCATGTCCGATCCGGTGTCCATCCGTCGGGTCCTGGAGGACCTCCGCGCCATGGGCGTGCGTGTCGCGATCGACGACTTCGGGACCGGGTACTCCTCGCTGGCCTACTTGGAATCCCTGCCGATCGACCTGGTCAAGATCGACCGCGAGTTCGTCAGTCAGGTGGACGGCAGTGCCCGTCAGCAGGCACTGGTCGCGGGCATGCTGCAGATGGCCAACTCGTTGCGACTGACTGCCATCACCGAGGGGATCGAGACCGACGGCCAACGGTCGGCGCTCACGGAGATCGGCTATCGGATGGGCCAGGGCTACCACTTCGCGCGGCCGATGCCGTTGGCCGAGTTCCGTCGGACGATCCCAGCTCGGGGGTGACCGGGACCTCTCGACCTAGACGGCGCCGGTCAGCTGCTTGGCCCGGCTGAGGACCTGGTGCAGCAACGCGAGGATGGCGGCCTTGACGGAGTCGCGGTCCCGGGCGTCGACGCTGACGACGGGGACGGAGGGGTCCACGTTCGTCGCCTCCCGGACCTCCTCCAGGGTCATGCCGGTTCGGCCCTCGAACTGGTTCACGGCGACCACGATCGGTAGATCGCGCGACTCGAAGTAGTCCAACGCGGTGTAGCAGTCGGCCAGTCGGCTGGGGTCGACCAACACGAGACCCCCGAGGGCGCCGTCGGCCAAGTCGTTCCACATGAAGCCGAAGCGGTCCTGACCGGGGGTCCCGAACAGGTAGAGCACCAGGCTCTGGTCAATCGTGATCCGCCCGAAGTCCATCGCCACGGTGGTCGTGGTCTTCTGACTGCCATCGCCAGCGAAGTCGATGCCGGTGCTGGCCGTGGTCATGGCCGCCTCGGTGTCGAGGGGCTTGAACTCGCTCAGGGCGTGGACCAGCGTGGTCTTGCCGGCGCCGAAGCCGCCGGAGACCAGGACCTTGACGGGGATCGGCGGCGCCGCGGTCGGAGCCATCGTGTCAGATTGCAGCGAAGCCATGGATCAGCCTTTCGAGGGTGGCGACGTCGTGGGTCACGGGGACGTGGTTGGTGGTGGCACCTGCAGCGGTGGACATGATCAGGGCACCAGCCGCCACCAGGTCGGCGACCAGCACGCGGATCACCCCGAGCGGGAGACCGGTGAGGGAGGACAACTCGGCGACCCCGATGGCGGTGTCCGCGAGTTCGATGATCTGCCGCCGCTCCAATGCGTGGTCCCCGCTGCGGACGCCCGCGGCGGCGACGACGAGGGTCTCGACCGGGATGTGGATGTCGCCCTTCGTCCTGCCTCCCGTCATCAGGTAGGGACGGGCCGCGGCCGTCTGCTCCACGGAAGGGGCCTGGGTGTCCGGCTTGGCGGGCGAGAGAGCGCGCCCCAAGAACGGGCGGGCGAACTGGTCGTCCACCGCCTCGCCGCCGAGTCGGTCGTCCATCACAGCTGCAGGCTCATCTTCAGTTCGGTGATCAACTCGGGCGTGAGGACGGCACCGACCCGCTCGGCCAGCATCGTGATCTCATAGCCGATCAGACCGAGGTCGGCCTCAGCGCCGGTCACGACGCCAAGTCGGGACCCACCACTGATGGCACAGACGACCAGGTAGCCACCACCGAACTCGATGATGACCTGACTGAGCGCACCCTTGTTGAGCTGACCCGACGCGCTGATGGCCAGGCTCGCAAGGCCGGAGACCACCGCAGCGAACTTGTCTGCCTCGTCGCGGGGCATCGTGGCCGCAACAGCCATCAGCAGTCCGTCCGAAGACACACCGATCGCCTGCTCGACACCGTGGGTGTCCCGGACGAAGTTCTCGAGCAGCCAGTTGACGTTGGCGGCACCTTGGCTGAGTTGACGGCCGGCAGGGGCCTGGACAGGGGCGTTCATCGGGTACCTCCGGGGATGGTGTTGGGGTCGGTGTCCTGAGCCTCTCGACGGGCACGGGAAACACTTGACTGGAAGCCGGCAAGCGAGGAGCGCACCTGGTCCGCGGGGCGGTGGGTGGCACTGCCCGCCTGGTCGTCTGGCCCTGTGTCGGGCATCTGCGCACCGCGCACGCGCGGCGCAGGCGCCGCCGTCCCACCCGCTGGATCTGCGGCGGGCGGCTGCTGGACCGTGGAGCTCTTGCGTGCCATCGACACCCCTCGCTGCAGGCCAGCCAGGGAGTTGCGGACGTGCTCGGGCTCACGCTGGGGCAGCTGCTGGGAGGCCACCGGACCGGTGTCGGGCAGCTGCGCTCCCCGGACGCGTCGTCCGACACCGGCGCCGTTCGGCTGTGCGCTGCCGGGGCGGCGCTGCGGGCGCGTGGGCAGCTCGCCCGCCGGTGCGTCCCCTGTCCCTGCTGAGCGGCTGTCGGCCGAGACGCCGCCTGCCGGAGTCGTGGCGGGGGAGTGGCGGTTCGCGGTCGCGACGCTGGCGTCGACGGGCGTGCGGGCCGGCAGGTCGGGCCACCCGTCCGCAGCAGTCGGCTGTGGCGCTTGGTGGGGCTGCCGCTGCGGGAAGGAGCCCCACTCCGACGGGATGTTGCCGTGCTCCTCGCGGAGCGGTGTCACGCGCCGAGGCTGCTCCGGGGCGGTGGTCTCTGGCACCGCAGGGGCCTCCCGGCCGGGCTCGAAGCTCGGCAGCTCGGCCGCCGAGGAGGCCGGCGCGGTCGGCGCAGCCGTCCTGGCCGGTAGCTCCGTTCCGTTCTGGGCCAGGGTCGACCACTCGTCGGCGGACGCGGCTGGGGCAAGCGGAGCAGGGGTCTGTGGCTGGGCCGGGAACGGTGCCGGGGCCGGCGTCTCCGACGCGGGCTGTGGCTGCGCCTGCGCGGCGGCCACCGGCTGCGGGTCGGTCGGCGCGTCGAACACCGGCTGGGGCTGCGCGACGGGCTGCGGCTGCGGTCCCGCCTGGGGGTGCAGTTCCGGCGTTGCGGGCTCGGTCGGCACCAGCAGGTGCTGAGGCAGGCCAACCCGGACGGTCACGCCGCCCATGTCGTTGGCCAGCAACTCCACGCCGATATCACGTCGACCGGCCAGACGACCGACCACGTAGTGCCCCAGGACCTTGCTGTCCGGGCGATCCAGGCCTGCCCGACGGATCCGACGGTTGGCCTCGGCCAGTTCCTGCTCGCCCATGCCGATGCCGCGGTCGGTGATGCTGAGGATGTAGCTGTCCTGCGCCATCCGGCCGACGATCGTGACCCGTTCCTCATCGGACGAGAAGCGGGTGGCGTTCTCCATCAGCTCCGCGAGCAGGTGGGCCACGTCCGCGACGACCGACCCGTTGACCTTGACCTCCTCGACGGTGTGGAGGTCGATGCGCTCGTACTCCTCGATCTCGGAGAGCGAGGAGCGCAGCACGTCGATCATCGCGACGGGCGCGCGCCAGGTGCGGGTCTGCTCGGAGCCTGCGAGGACCAGCATGGACTCGGCGTTCCGACGGATGCGGGTGGCCAGGTGGTCCAGACGGAAGAGCTGTTCGAGCGTCTCGTTGTCCTCCTCGTCGCGCTCGAGCTCCGACAGGTAGGACAGGGTCCGGTTGAGCAGGGCCTGGTTCCGCCGACCCAAGTTGACCAGCATCTCCTGAGCAGCTCGCTCGTTCTGGTTCTGCTCGTAGGCGGCGTCGAGCGCCGAGTCCTGGATCCGGGTGAGCGCCTGGGCCATGGTGCCGAGCTCGTCGGCGGTCCCCGACCGGAATGGCTGCAGCTCGGGGCGGGGGTCGCCCTCCTCGAGCAGACGGATCTGCTCCACCGCCTCGGGCAGGTCCGTCTCCGCAACGCGGCGGGCAGAGAGAGTCAGGTTGCGGACGTTGTCCGACAGGGTGCGGGCCATCAGGAACGACAGACCCATGACGGCCAGGATCACCACGGTGCCGGCCAGCGCGAGGAACAGCGCGGAGATCTGCTGGCTCTGACCTGACTCGTCGGCGTCGGCGACGAGGGACGCACCGATGGCTGCCCGGGCGTTGCCCAGCTCCTCCAACCACGTCGAGCTGCGCTCCACGAAGCCCTGGACGTCGGCATTCTCCTCGCCCGCTTGGAGCGCGTCTCGGATCTGGGCCACCTCAGCAGCCGCCGCCTCCGATGTGGCGGCCGTCAGCGTGGCCTGGGTGGCCTCGTCGACCGATTCGCCGGCTTCGGCGAGGAAGGCGGTCGCGGCACCGCGGGTCCCGACCGCCTGCTCGTACAGGTCGTCGTCGAAGGTGCCCACGATCAGCGCGGCGTTCAGGATGTCGCGCTCTTGGGCCAGCAGGTCGATGCCCCTGGTCAGGGCACCGATGGCCTCAGAGGATTCGCTGTCCACGACCCGTTCGAGGTTCTCGATCACGGCGTCGTTGACCTCGTTCAGGTCCTCCACGACCTCGTCGTAGGAGGCCAGCACGCCGACGACGTCGGCCCCGGCGGCTTCTGCTCGGGCAGCGTCGATCTCGGCGCGCAGGTCCGACGACGTCAGGAGTTCGGCAGACTCCTCGCTGAGGTCCTGTCGGATGAACTCGTAGGCATCGATCCGCTCGTCGGTGTCTGCCTGCGTGGCGGCGACAGCCTCAGCGGTGGTGTCGTCGCCGGACGCCGTGGCCGTCACGACGGCGCTGCGTTCGGCCTGCACCGCTTCGAGCACCGCGGCCGCCTCGGCGGCCACACCAGCCTCGCTGGTGACCTCGAGGACGTTCTGGGCATCACCGATGCTGCGCTGGACGTTGACGGCTGCCAGGGCCAGCAGGGCAACGAGTGGGATCGCGACGATCAGCAGCAACTTGACGCCGATGGGCAGATTCCTGAACATGAGAGGCTCCCGGTGTGGCTGGTTGGTGGCGGTCTAGGCCGCGGCTGGGGCGGTGTCGGCGTCGGGCACGAGTCCCGCGTCCACTCGGAGGTAGTCGATCCCGACGGCGATGGCACCCATGACGAGCACGACGAGCGCGCCTGACGCGACTGCCAGGGTCACGTCGGTCTCGGAGAAGGCGTTCTCGGGGACGTTGATGACCTCGCCGGTCATCGTCATCCGCATGGCGAACATCCCGGTGTAGTGCATGGCGCAGACGGCCAGTCCCATTACGGGGGCGGCGGCCCAGCGCAGGGCGCCGTCGATCTTGACGGCGATGAACAGCGCAGCGGTTCCGGCGGCGATGGCGAGGATGACGGAGAGCCCGACGAGGAGATAGTTGTAGCTCATCTGCCCACCGCTCATGACCATGGCCTCCATGCCCGTGTAGTGCATGCCGACGACACCGGCCGCAATCAGACCTCCGGCGATCACCAGTCGGGAGAGCTTGAACTCCTGCACGACCAGCCAGACGCCGATCGACGTGGCGATGACCGCAGGGATGGCGGACACCACGCTCATGCCGGTGTTGTAGTAGACGTCCATCTGCGGCTGGTAGGCCAACATCCCGACGAAGTGCATCACCCAGACGCCGACGCCGCCGAGCATGACGCCGGCCACGGCCGACCACACCATCCGCTCGCGGCCGTCCTTCTTCGACGCGACCTTCACGGCGGTGAGGGCCAACGCAGAGCCGAGCACCGAGAAGGCGAACGACAGGATGACGAAGGGCATGACGAAGTCACTGAGAGTGACGCTCATGGTGTGCGTCTCGGGCATGGGTACCTCACGATCTGATGGCAGCACGGGCTGCTGGTTGGAGGCCTCGAATGAAGGCTGCCCCGAACTCATCGACCGGCCCGTTGGCGATCTTTAGTCGCTGTCGCCAGGAAGTCGTGGCAGGGTCGATCAGGCGTCGGGGCGCAGCATGGCCGCGATCTCGGCGGCGACGCCACCCGTCTCGCTCCGCGGTGGCGCCGGGCTCGGCGTCTCCGGCTCCGCAGCGGGCGCTGCGCTCGGCCCGGATCGCATCAACTCGATGCCGACCTGATCCCCCTGGTTGCTGACACGGACCCGGAGGTCGGAGTTGCCCACGATCGCCACGTCGGCCGTGAACCCTGGCGCCTTGATGGCGACCGCGGCCAGTGCAGCGACCGCGTCCACGAGGAACCCGTCAGGGTCGACGACGTCCAGGCCGCTTCCGGTGTGCTGTCGAGCCAGCTCGTCCAATCGCGAGGCGCTCGAGCTCACGGCCTGCAGCTTCTGGGCCACCGCATGACGACGGTCGACGTGCTTCATGTATGGCCTCCTCTCCAGCAGGGCGAACGGCGGGATCACTTCTCCCGCCCCGTTATCGACCGAACAACGGCAGAAGTTGAGCAGGTCACTGAGGGTGGCGCTCAAGGAGGGGCCACGGGGCGCCGATGCAGGCTCGTGTCCCAACTGCCGTCGCCGCTGACGCCCGACCCCGGGCCACGTTGGGCTGTGCTCGGATGGGTCATCGGTGAGATGGCCGCGGCGACGTCTCAGGACGACCTGCTGAACACCGTCGCCAGCCACCTGCGCGCCATTGTCCCGTGTGACCGCGGTGCCATCGGTCTGCGCAGCGTCACCGGTGAGTCACGCGAACTCGTGCTGTTCGGGCCGCTCCAGTTGATCGACGGTGGCAGCGAACCGGCGACTGCTGGCACGGTCGATCCGCTGGTCCTCAATGAAGCCGTCCGACGTCGCCGACGCCTGCGTGGACGGGCCGGGTTGGCCCTCTCCCAGGAGGACACCGACCGGTTCGTCCAACTGCCGCTGCGGCAGACCCACTCGACGCCAGTCCGCGACGGCAGACGGCAGTTGGCGACCCTCGAACTCGCCCGCCAGACCGACGATCCCTTCGACAGCGAGGACGTGGCCCTGCTCACCCGCCTGGCGGATCTGCTCGGCCTGGCCATGGGTCGGCTCCTGTCCCGCGGCGAAGCTGCGGCTGCACGCGAGTCCTCGACCGAGGACGCCCGCCGGCTGGGCATCCTCTCCGAGATCGGTGGCGAGTTGGCGTCGATCGTGACCCAGGACGAGGTCTACACGATCGTTGATCGGGCCGCCCGTGCCATCATCCCGAACCACCGCCTCAGCTACGCCGAAGTCGACACCGAGGAGGGGATGTTCCACGTCACCCAGATGTCCGGGAGTGGCCGGGGGTTCCCCGTGGACCAGGCCGTCCCGCTGGATGACACGATCGTCCACCTCACCCTGGAAGATGGTCAGCCGGTGTACAGCCCCGACCTCCGCATGTTGTCCAATCCCGACGCCGAGATGTTGGCCGAGGCGGGTGTCGTCAGCGCGCTGACCCTGCCCGTGCTCGCCGGTGACAGCGCGCTCGGGGTCCTGACGGTCACCGCCGAGAAGCCGGATGCGCTGTCGATGGCGGATCGGGAGCTTCTCGGCTCGATCGCTCGCCTGATGGGGTCGGCGCTGGACCGTGTCCGCAACGCAGAGCGCGTCAGCTACACGCAACGACACGACGATCTGACCGGGCTTCCCAATCGGCAGGAGATCGTACGCCAGATCGGCGGGCACGCCTCGCTCGTCGTGCGCGGACGCGCCACCGGGTCGGTGCTGGTCCTGGATCTCGACCACTTCAAGGCGATCAACGACAGCTTCGGCCACGACGTGGGCGACGCCTACCTGGTCGATCTGGTCGGGCGGGTGCGTGGTGTGCTGGGCGATGAGGGTGTCCTCGCGCGGATCGGCGGCGACCAGTTCGCGGCGCTCCTCCCGGGCGCCGACGCTGCCGCCGCGGCCGAGACGGCCGAGCAGGTGAGAGCCCACGTCGAGGGGACGGTCTTTCGGTGGGAGGGCCGTCGTCTGCCGGTGACGGTCAGCATCGGCGCGGCGGCCATCGACTCGGCCGGAGGCTACGCGGCCCTGCGGGGCGCTGAAGCGGCCTGCAGTCGAGCCAAGCGCGACGGCCGCAACCGGGTCGTGGTCGGGCAGCCGCACGGGGCTGACGGCCGCTTCGACGCCGACGGCGACTGGGTCGCCCGCATCGTCGATGCCCTGGAGAGCGACCGCTTCGAGCTGTTCGCCCAGCCCATCCAGCCACTTGGCTCCCCCCGCAGTCGCTCGGCTCCGATGGAGCCCATCTTCGAGCTGTTGGTGCGCATGGTCGACGGCGATGGCGACTTCATCACCCCGGGCCGCTTCATGCGGGTGGCCGAGGACTACGGCCTCATGAGCCGGATCGACAACTGGGTGATCCGCCAGGGCTTGGCGTGGATGGCGGGACCGGACGCGCCGGCGACCGGACTGTGCTCCATCAACGTGAGCGCCCACTCGCTCGAGAGCGCGTCCTTCCTCGACGACGTCTTGGCGCTGCTCGAGAACGCCTCGGTCGAACCCGAGCGGTTGTTGTTCGAGATCACCGAGACCGCGGCCACGCGCAACGTGGACCGGGCCGTGCAGTTCATCACGACGCTGAAGAGCCTGGGATGCCGGTTCGTCATGGACGACTTCGGCAACGGCTTCGGCTCCGTCGCGGCGCTCAAGCGACTACCCGTCGACGCCATCAAGATCGACGGACAGCTGGTCCGCGACATCCACTCCGACCCGGTCGACCTGGCAGCGGTCTGCGCCGTCAAGACGCTGGCAGACGCCATGGGGATGTGGACGATGGCCGAGCTCGTGGAGTCGGAGGAGGCGCTCATCCGTCTTCGGGAGATCGGCGTCGACTACGCACAGGGGTACCACGTCGGGCGGCCCCAGCCCCTCGCCTTCCTCTCCAACCTGCAGGCTCTCTAGCTCGCCCCGCGGTCCCTCGTGCTGCTCTAGTGAGGTCGGCTGATGCCGGCCGGCGGCGGGTCGACCAGCATCCGAACGGGTGGGCCGTCCGGTGGTGGCCAAGGAGACTCCGCGACCGCCCGCACGGACGGACCCGGCGAGGGTTCGTCCGAGGATCCCCTGGATGTGGCAGCGACCTCCCCCGCGGGAGCGGGGGCGTCGACCTCGGATGGCGCGAGCAGGGCCAGGAGCCCGGCGCTGATCAGCACCAGCACACCGGGAGAGGCGTAGGCCGCCGCCGGTCCGAACAGGTCCGAGATGCCGCCGACGATCACGGAGCCGATGCCCTCGGCCAGCATCACGGTCGTGATGGCGGAGGCGATGACGGCCCCGATCCGGTCCTTCGGTGCCCGACGGGTGATGGCGGTCTGCCCGAGGACCATGACGCTGAACGCCGCGCCGAGCAGGAAGTTGGCACCGGTCAGCGCCCACGGCGCCCAACCGACCACGAGCGCGCCGAGCAGCAGGAGGGCTCCGCTCAGGCCCAGACCCGTGATCAGCACCCGCGCCCGCTCGAGATCCCGGCGATGGCCGATCAGGAGACCACCGGCGGCGGTGCCGAGCGCCTGGCTGGACACGACCGCCGCGAACCAGGCGCTGTCACCGACGATCTCCGGGGCGAGCGTCTCGGGCAGTGCACCGACGGCCGCAATGGCGGCGATGACCAGCATGATGCTCCGCAGCGCCGGGTCGCGAAGCCAGACGGCGTAGCCCCGGAAGGGCGACCGGCGGACGTCCATGGCGCCTCGCCCGCGAGGGAGCGTCAGCACCAACACGCCCGCGGCCAGGAACGTCAGCGAATCCAACCCGAGCGACAACGACGGTCCGATGAAGACCGTCAACAGCCCACCGGTTGCCAGACCGATGGCCGCCGTCACGTCGCCCGTGGCCTTCTGGAGCGCAACCACGGGGCCGAGCAACGCTGAGTCGAGTTCGTTGCCGGCGATGGCGTGCCGGAGCGCAGCGGACGTGGGGCGCAGGATCCCGACCATCGTCGAGGCGGCGATGACGGCCCACAGGCCGCTGAACAGCAGGGGGAGGGTGACGCTGGCGGCACCGATGACGTAGCAGACGGTCAGGGCACGCGCCCGGTCGAAGCGATCGAGCTGCGGTCCGAGGAGCGACGTTGCGGTGATGGCCCCCAACCCCTGGACCAAGAACAGCGCGCCCGGCCCGACGCTGGACCCGGAACGCTCGAATGCGAGCACGACCAACGCCGCCAGACCGACCCAGTCGCCCAGGCCGGACACGGCGGCGGATGTGAAGAGAGCCCGGGCGGTCTTGTCCCGAAAGACCTCTTGGTAGTGGCGCATCAACAAGTGTCCCCAACGAGATGATTCCATGAAAGCACGCTCGTTGCAGGCCGCGATGTGCGTTTCGCCTGGTAGGACGTGCCCGGTCGTACCCGTTCGGACAGGTGCGGCGTGCCGTGACTTGCTCCCGGTGTAGGAGCCAGTCCCGCGGGGCACACCCTGAGGCATGCCCGTCCCGGACGCTGACATCACCCGTGCCCTCGTGGTCGCGGCACATCCCGACGACATCGACTTCGGCTGCGCCGCCACGGTGGCCTCCTGGATCGCTGCCGGGACCACCGTCACCTACCTACTGGTCACAAGGGGGGAGCAGGGTGGCTTCGACGACACCCCCCGCGAGGCGATGCCAGCCCTGCGGGAGGCAGAGCAGCGGGCCGCGGCGGCGGCCGTCGACGTCGCCGATGTGCGGTTCCTGGATGGGTATCGCGACGGTCACGTCGAGCCCACCCCGAATCTGGTCCGGGACATCTCACGAGTCATCCGGGATGTGCGGCCGCAGCGGATGCTGATCCCGTCTCCCGAACGGAACTACGACCGGCTGCCGTCCTCCCACCCCGATCACATGGCGACGGGTGAGGCGTGCGTCCGCGCCATCTACCCGGCTGCTCGCAACCCGTTCGCCTTCCCGGAGTTGATCGAGGAGGAGGGGCTGGCGGACTGGGTTGTCTCCGAGGTGTTCATGATGGCGCACCCCGGGGGCGATCACGCCGTCGATGTGACGGAGTTCTTCGACACCAAGATCAGTGCGTTGCGGCAGCATGTCAGCCAGACCGCACATCGCGCCGACACCCTGGCTGACATGGTCAGGGAGTGGATGGCCGGCGCTGCCGAGAAGGCCGGCTTGCCCGAGGGTCGTCTGGCCGAGACGTACAAGGTCATGCACCTCTCATGAGCCACCGCCAGACCCTGCAGCCCGTCGCGCAGCCGGCGGGGCTGCCCGAGGAGTGCGGCCCGGTCGTGGTGACCCGGCCGGCGGCCTGGGGCCCGACCGAGATCGCCCGCGCTCGACGGTACGCCGAGGCGGGCGGGGCCGTGGTGGTTCCCGTGGCCGATCGACCGTCTTCCGACGAGGCCGGCGTCATGGCCGGCTGGCTCGACCTGCTCGGGGTGACGCGGGGCCCCGATCTGCCCGCCGCGGAGGTCGTCGTGGAGCCCGTGCCCCACACCGTCACGCGGAACATCGTGCCGACCGTCCTCGATCTCGGGTCGGCGCCTCACGATGCCCGCCGATTGCGGACGGCCGCGATGACGACGGTCGAGGCGATCCCGGTCCTGACGACCCCGCTGGGCCTGCAGGACCACACCCTGGTCAGCGAGCGTCCCATGGGGTCGGGCCGTGTTGTCGGCGTCGCGGTGCCGGGATGGCTGGACCTGCCGGCAGTTCATGCGGTCCGCAGGGTCGTCGACCGATTGGCCCGGCAGGCGTATGACTCGGCTGCCACCACCTCGCTTGGCCTGGGGATCGTCGGGTACGGGCAGCACGGTGGGATGGGCTGGCTGCACGGGCGCGCCTGCGGCGAGGTGGAGGGACTGCACCTGGCAGCCATCGCGGAGCTGGACCAGCACCGGCTCAGCGACGCCAGTGAGCGCTTCCCGGAGGCCTCGCCCCACACGCGGATCGAGAGCCTGTTGGCCGACGACTCCGTCGATGTCGTGGTTGTCGCCACCCCTCCCTCCACGCACTACGAGTTGACCTGCCGCGTCATCGAGGCCGGCCGGCATGTGGTGGTCGAGAAGCCGCTCTGCTTCACCGCGGCAGAGGCAGACGACCTGATCGGCCGGGCGGCCTCAGCTGGCGTCACGCTGACGGTGCACCAGAACCGCCGCTGGGATGCCGACTACCGAGCGATCTCCCGCCTGATCCGGTCGGGCCGACTGGGCGAGGTCTTCAACATCGAGACGTTCGTGGGCAGCTTCGAGCATCCCTGCACCCTGTGGCACTCCGACCGGGAGGTGTCCGGGGGGCGGCTCTACGACTGGGGCGCACACCTGATCGACCAGATCCTCCAACTGTTCGGTGGAGCCGCCCCGACCGTGGTGGCGGCCACGGGGCACAAGCGGGTGTGGCACGACGTGACGAACCTGGACCAGGTGCGCGTGAGGATGCGCTTCGCTGACGGCCGCGAGGCCGAGTTCCTCGACTCCGATGTCCTGGCCGTCAGGCGCCCGAAGTACCTCGTCCAGGGGACTCGAGGCACGGTGGTCGGTGAGTACCAACCGGTGGTGGAGGAGCGCGTCACTGCTGATCACGGCTATCAGCTGACCGAGCACCACCACGCCGAGGGCCCGGCACGCCTGCGCTTCGCCGAGCACCACACCGGCTGGGGTCTGCAGGACACCGTCGTGCCCGGCTTGCCGGCCGCCTCCTTCCCGTTCCACCGTGCGCTGGCCGACCACCTGCAACTGGGTGATGCGGTCCCGGTGGATCCCGCGGGTGTCCGCACCGTCATCGCCGTGTTGGAGGCGGCGACCGTCAGCGCACGGGACGGGGGCCGGCCGGTCGAGCTGGTCGAGCCAAGTGGGGATCAGTGACCGCCACATGCTGGGGAACCTGACCTCGTGCTGGGGAACCTGACCTCGTGATGGCTGAACGCGCGCTGCACTTCGGGGTCCTCGGTGCCACGTCGATGGTCTATCGGGCGGTCGTCGCCGACGCCATCCAGGCGACTGCTGGTACCGCGGTCGTCCACGAGGCCAGTTCCTCCGCGGCGTCGCCCTGCGTCACCGGAGCGAGGCTGTCCCGGTCCTACGAGGCCGTGCTCGCCGACCCGGAGGTGGATGTGGTCTACCTCCCGCTCCCCAACCACCTGCACGAGGAGTGGGTCGTGCTGGCCGCCCAGGCGGGAAAGCACGTGCTCTGCGAGAAGCCGTTGGCCATGGACGCCCGCGCTGCCGCCCGGATGGCAGCCGCGTGTGCCGACGCCGGTGTCGTGCTGCTGGAGGCCTACATGTCACCGTTCCACCCTCGGTCGGTGGCGCTCCAGCAGGCGGTCGCACGAGGAGACATCGGCCGCGTCGTCAACGGTGAGGCTCGCATGTCAGGTGTCCTACCGACGGACAACCATCGGTGGCATGTGGCCAACGGGGGCGGGGCCCTGCTGGACGTCGGCATCTACTGCCTCGAGCCGATTCTCGATGCGATCGAGTGGGACGGCTCCCCCGCAGCGTCGGTCGCTGCGTCCTCCGTCATACGAGGCGATGTGGATGAGACCACCGCCGCCCTGCTCACCTTCGCCGACGGTCGCACCGCGTCGCTGTGGGTCAGCTTCGCCGCACCTGATCAGCAGCGGCTGCAGTTGACCGGAACGGCTGGGGCCATCGAGGTGGACGTGCGCCACGCGACACCGGATCGCCGGGACAGCGGCTACCGACGGCGGGCCCTGGACGGCACCGTGGAGGTCGTTCCGACCGGGACGGGGAACTGCTACGAGGGCATGATCGCCCACGTCCGCGATGTCATCAGTGGTGCGCGCGAGCCACTGCGCGGCCCCTCCCGCTCCGTGGCGGTCGCGAGGCTGCTGGACCAGATCGCCGTGGCCGCGGCGCACCCACGGACGTGCTGAACAGGTCGTGACCCCTGCGCCGTCTAGGCTGCACCGATGCCCGATGCGCTGACCCGTCATCTCCGCGAGTGGGTCGGTGCCTGGCCGCCGACGCAGAAGGTCCAGGTGGTCGGCAACCCCGCCCGGGAGGAGCCGGGCTGGGACGGCAGGGTGTTCCCCCTGGTGGGGGTCGGGGATGGCATCAACCACGTGATCGGTGTCTCCCCCTCCTCCGCGGAGGCCGTGAGGCGGGTCATCGGGACGGACCTGACCGACCCGACCTTGGGGGAGCGCCTCTCGCCGATCCTGGGCCGGCGCGGGGCGGTGTTCGGCTCGGCGGTGTTCCGCTGGACCCACCTGGTCAACCCGGTACCCGACGTGGGCGTGTGGATGGACCCGGCCGACCTGCAGATGCCGGCGTGGCTGCGGCCCTTCAACGGACGGCGACTGGTGGCCAGGGACGTCCACGGCCGCTACCTCGCCGGTGTGGGGATCAAGGTGCACGATGACCACGGGCAGGAACTCAGCGTCGTCACCTCCCCGGCTGCGCGCGGGAGGGGACTGGCGACCGGCCTGGTCGCGACAGCCGCCCGCCGGGTCATCTCGGACGGCTCCGTGCCGACCTACCTGCACGAACGGTCGAACATCGGCAGCGCCAAGGTCGCTGCGGCGGTCGGCTTCCCGGATCGGGGCTGGCAGGTCCACGGACTCTGGGGCGGCTGACCTCCGCGCGGGATCGTCCTCCGTACGCTTGAACCGATGGGCACCGCTGCACGCCGGGAGTTCCTGGCAGCCGTGGCGGCGCTCGACCGTCCCGGCGGGGAGGTGATCACCGACCTCGCGGAGGCCCTCGCCGGCCGTCGCGACCACCGGGATGCCGACCTGCCCACGATCCCCGAGGCCATCGCGGACCCCTGGTTGCTCGGCCAGGTGCGTGAGGTCCTGCACGACGATCGGCGGCGGACCGAGCTGGGTGCCTGGTTCACACCCGTCGAGGTCGTCCGGGACCTGGTCCGAACCGTGAGCTTCCCCGATCCGAACCGGATCCTCGACCCGGCGTGTGGCGGCGGAGCGTTCCTGTTGGCCGCACACGAACGGTTCCCGACGGCCACGCTCATGGGCGTCGATGTGGACCCGGTGGCGGTCGAGACGACCCGGCTGGCGCTGGCCGCCGCCGGAGCCGGGGACGTGGACATCCGGGTCGGAGACGGGTTGACGGCCGATCTGCCACCGGCGGACCTCGTGATCGGCAACCCGCCGTTCCTGTCCCAGCTCCGCTCATCCACGGCGCGGGACGCGGCGCGCCGGGTCGCCCTGCACGACCTGCTCGGCCCCGCCGCGTCCGGCTACGTGGACGAGGCCATGCTGTTCCTGCTCCACGCCGTCACCTCCCGTGTCGGGCCGGGCGGAGAGGTGGTGATGGTGATGCCCGAGGCGGCGATGGCAACCACCACCGCCGGACGGGCTCGGGCGGAGATCGAGGCGGCGGCGCTGGTCGACGTGGTGTGGCGTGACCGGGTGCGGGCCTTCCCCGGCACACCGACGTGCGCCGTCCGGCTGCGCCGACGAGCCCGGACCGTCCCGGCCGACGACCACGGAACCTCCGCCTGGTCCCGCCTCCTCCTCCCCGCAGACGACGAGTCGCCGCACGACCGCGTCCTGCAGACGCTTGCCACGGGTGGTCCGACCGTCGCGACGATCGCGACGGCCACGGCGGACTTCCGTCAGGCGTACTACCTGGTGGCGGACCACGTGACAGAAGCCGACTCGACGGCAGCCGGGATCCCGCATCATCCGATCGTGCCCGTCGGTCTGATCGATCCGGCCGATGTCCGCTGGGGTCGCACACCGGTCCGGTTCGCCAAGCGTCGGTGGGAGCGGCCGGTCGCCGCGGGCCTGCCGGACGGGTTCGGACGGGAACGGCTGGGCCCGAAGGTGCTGCTGGCGACGCAGACGCGGGTCCTCGAAGCCGTGGTCGACGACGAGGGGCGGTGGCTGCCGACCACGCCGGTGATCACGCTGCGCTCCGCTCAGCCCTGGCGTCTGGCCGCGGCCCTGACCTCTCCGGTGCTGTCCCGGGTGGCGCTGCTTCGTCACGCCGGGGCGGGTCGTTCCCGCGGCGCCCTCAAGCTGTCGGCCAAGCAGGTGCTGGCGCTCCCCCTTCCGCCGGACACGGCCGACGCCGCCGCGGCGTGGGACCGGGCGGCGACGGCGGTCAGGTCTGCTCACTCGGCGACCAGGCCGGTCGAGCGGCGCGCCCACCTGATCGCGTGCGGCGAACTGATGATGGCCGCCTACGAGGTCGACCACCCCCAGCTGCTCGCTTGGTGGGTCGAGCGGCTGCCCGAGCGGTCGACCTAGGCGGCTGCGTCCGGGGTCAGCAGCACCAGCGGCTGCGGGCGACCCAGGCCATAGCCCTGGCCGTAGGTCACGCCGATCTCGGTCAGGCGGACCCGGGAGGCGTCGTCCTCCACGAACTCGGCGATGGTGACGATGCCGAGTGCATCTGCCAGCGCCTGGATCGCACGCACGGCAGCGTCGTTGACGGCCTCGGTGCAGATGTCGATCACCAGGCTGCCGTCGATCTTGATGAAGTCGACCGGTAGGCGCTTCAGCGTGGCGAAGGAGGAGAAGCCGCTGCCGAAGTCGTCGAGCGCGAAGGTGCAGCCACGATCTGACAGCGCCGAGATGAAGTCGAGGGCACGGTCCACGTAGCGGACGGCGGCCGTCTCGGTGATCTCGAAGCAGATGCGCTTCGCGTCGACGGTGGTGGCGTCCATCTTGTCCAGGACGTTCTGGAGGAAGGTCTTGGACTCGAGCGAGTGGGCGCTGACGTTGATCGTGCACATGCCCATGGGCGGCACGAAGTCGCTGGACAACCACTCCAGTGTGTGCTGCAGGACCCACTCGTCGATGCGGCGGATCAACCCGTAGTGCTCGGCGACGGGGATGAACACGCCCGGCGGGATGAGCACGCCGTCGTCTGAGCGCATCCGGATGAGGACCTCGTAGGCCCACTGCTCCGTCGGGTCGCCGTCGAGGGCGAGTCGCTTGATCGGCTGGGCATACAGCTCGAAGCCGTCGGTCCGGAGCGCGTGGTCGATACGGGTGACCCAGTCACCTTCGTGGTAGCCGACCAGGGCATCGGCGTCGGAGAGGGTCGAGACGACCCGGTTGCGACCGTCTCGCTTGGCCTGGTTGCAGGCGGCGTCGGCGTCCCGCATCGCGGCCAGCGCACCGGCCGCGGTCAGCTCGACGATGCCGATGCTGACCGTGACGGGGAAGCGCCGTCCGCCGGACTCGAAGATCAGGTTCTCGGCCCGCTCGCGCAGCCGTTCGGCGACCCCGTTGGCGTCCTGTGGGTTGTCGGTCTGCAGGAGCACGGCGAACTCGTCCCCGGAGAGCCGCGCGAAGACGTCGGTGTCCTTCACCCCGGCCCGGAGGTGGGTGGCCAGCTCCACGAGGAGGGCATCCCCGGCGGCGTGTCCCATGCTGTCGTTGACGGCGGTGAAGTGGTCGATGTCGATGACCAGGACGCTGGTGGTGCCGAACTGCCCCAGCTCCTGCACGGCCCGCTCCATGAGCGAGTGGAACTCGCGGCGGTTCGGCAGCTCGGTCAGATCGTCGTGGCGGGCTCGATGGTCCAGCAGGGCCGCGCCCTTGACCCGCTCGAGTGTCGAGCTCATGAGCCGGGCGAACATGGTCAGCAGGTCGCGGTCCTGCTTGCTGAACGCGTTCTGCACCTTTGCGCCGAAGTTGAGCGAGCCGGTGATCTTGCCGCCCATGCGGACCGGGATGCAGAAGCCCGTGTTGATCCCGTTCATCGACAGCATGAGGGCGTCCTCGCCACCACGCTGCGTCATGTCGGGCGTGTAGAGCGGTCGACCACGGATGATGGACCGGCCGACGGTCGTCGTCGACATCGGCATGATCGTCGGCTCTGCCTGGGTGAACTCGCCGTCGGTGGTGATCTCGGTGATCTGGAGGTCCATGCCGTTCGGCTCGACGCGCGCGAAGCTCAGCCGGTCGTGCGGGACGATGCGCTCAGCGGCATCGGAGAGGACGCGGTAGACCTTCTCCTCGGTGGTGGCGGAGGCCAGCTCCTGGCTGATGTCGTACAGCGTCTCGAGTCGGCTTGCGTAGGACTCGGCCACGGAGGCGTGCTCGAGGGTGGTCGTCTGCAGGTCGATTCGATCCAGCGCGACCGTCACCAGGTCCCCGACCTGGGCCAGGAGTCGGAGGTCGGACTCCTCGTAGGCGCCGGCCTCCTTCTTGCCCACGTTGATCGTCCCGTAGGCCTCGCGTTGACGCATGAGCGGCACGTTGAGGATCGCCGTGAAGCCCTGCTCGGCCAGGGTCCGGTGGTCGCTGTAGACCGACTCCGGCGTGACGAGCGAGGACCAGGACTCGCCCTCACGGACGACCTTGGTCAAGGCCAGGTCATCGGTCTTGGCGATGATGTCGTCCTCGACCTCGGCGCCTCGGAGCATCACGATCTCGACAGCGTGGCTGTCAGCATCGAAGAAGGCCAGGCTGGCCCTGTCGAGGGGAACGACGTCCGGCAGGAGCGTGCTGACGGCGGCGAAGACATCGGCTCGGGAGCTGGCCCGGGCCAGCTCGTGGATGAGCATGCCCAGTGCGGCGAACGTCCCCGGGTCGGGACCGTTGCTGGGCGCGGCGCCCACAGTTGCGGTACTCACCATGGATGTCTGATCGGTCGGTCGGGCCTCGAACTTGAGGAAAGCCTCCGCCGTCGGGAAACAGCTCGAGGGACCGTCACCAGCGCGGCCTCGGCCTCGTGGGACTTCCGCGGTCATGTCGCACTCACTTCGTATCGTCGTGGGCATGACGGACCACCAGCCAGTTGCCGGGCGGGTCATCGGGACAGAGGCGGCGCGACCGCTCGAGTTCCACGTCCACGTCGCGGCCGACCAGTTCCTCCAACTCGACGACATCGTGGCGGTCAGTCGACCGGTCCCGGGACGCGGGGAGATCGAGCTGTACGGGGTGGTCACGGAGGTCCGCGGGTTCCACGAGGGGCTCGAGCACCACTCCGATGTGGAGCGGGTGATGGCGGGGCAGATGTACGGGCGGGCCTCCGAGGTTGCGACGGTCCTCACGACCCGGATCGAGCCAGAGGTCTTCCTGCCGCCGATTCCGGGCAATCCCGTCCACAAGGTGGCGGGCGCACAGCGCGATCGTGCGATGTTCCTGGACAAGATCGAGCCCTCCCGGCGACTGGCGGCGGGGCTGCACCGGGCCGGTGGGCCCGTGTTCGTCGACGCCGACTTCCTCGATGGCACCAGCGGAGCCCACGTCAACATCTCCGGCGTCTCCGGGGTGGCGACCAAGACGTCCTACGCCACGTTCCTGCTGCACTCGCTGTTCCACCGCGGCTCGACCGTTCTCGGCCGGTCGAAGAAGCACGCGCGTGCGCTGATCTTCAACGTGAAGGGTCAGGATCTGCTCTACCTGGACCAGGCCAACAACAAGCTCACGGTCGAGCAGCGGGCCAAGTGGGCGGAGCTCGGTCTGCCGGCCGAGCCATTCGACTCCGTCGCCATGTGGTCGCCGCCGGTGAAGGGGGCGGTCTCTCCGACACCGGCCAGCGCGCGGAAGGACAAGGTTCGCGGCTACTGGTGGTCGCTGGCCGACTTCTGCGCCGAGGAGATGCTCGGCCTGCTCTTCGCCGACACCGACGACGAGCGACAGCAGTACACGGCCGTGGCCCGCAACGTCGCCGTTGCTCTGGCCCGGTTCGCCACCCCACTGCAGCAGGGCGGGGTCCAGATCGGCGCCCAGCAGGCCACGACCTTCGACGATCTGGTTCGCATCATCCGGGACTACGCCGAGGACGAGGACCCGCAGTGGGTGGGCCGGTTCGCAACCTCCGGCTCCATCGGCGCCTTCATGCGCCGGCTGGACTCGGCCGCCGACCACGTCGGCCATCTCATCCGCGGCGATCAGGACGGCTGGCAGCGGCACCGGGTCAAGGTCATGGACTCCGACGAGCAGGTCAACGTCGTGGACCTCACGCCCCTCAGCGGCCGGGCCCAGCGCTTCGTCGTGGGCGCGCTGCTGCAGCAGGAGTTCACGGCCAAGGAGGCCCGGGGGACCCGCGACCCGCTGCTGTTCGTGGTCCTCGACGAGCTGAACAAGTACGCGCCGCGCCAGGGCAACTCGCCGATCAAGTCCACGCTGACCGAGATCGCCGAACGTGGCCGGTCGCTCGGCATCATCCTGATCGGCGCCCAGCAGACCGCGTCGGCGGTGGCAGAAGCGGTGGTGACCAACGCCGCAGTCAAGGTCGTGGGGCGACTCGACCCGGCTGAGGCGGCCCGCAACGAGTACCGCTGGATGCCCGAGAGCCAGCGCGACCGGGCCATGCTGATCAATCCGGGGACCATGATCCTGAAGCAGCCTCGCGTCCCCGCCCCGCTGGTGGTCAACTTCCCCATGCCGGCCTGGGCCACGCGGGCCGAGGAGGTCGCGATGGACGTGACCTTGGGGGACGACGACGTCTTCGCCAGCGACCCCTTCTTGCGCGGTGGCTGATCGGGTTCACCGGACCACGCATGCGGGGTAGGACGTCTCCATGGCATACCAACATCACATCGGCGACACCGTGGAGTGGCAGTGGGGCGACGGCACCGCCTCCGGTGAGATCACCGAGCGCTTCACCGAGAAGGTCACTCGGACCATCGATGGCAACGAGGTGACGCGGGATGCGTCGGAGGACGAGCCCGCGTACCTGATCGAGCAGGATGACGGCCAGCGGGTGCTCAAGTCGGCGTCCGAGCTGAGCTGACCGCGTCGGGCTGACCCTTCGGCTGACGCCGGCCGGGGACGGCTCCGCGGGCCTGTCGCACCCCCTCGCTACGGTGAGGGAGATGAAGGTTCTGCACACCGCCGACTGGCACGTCGGGCGCACGATACGGGGTCGGTCCCGGGCGGAGGAGCACCGTGCGGCCCTCGCTCAGATCGCCGAGGTGGCCCGGGATCGGGCCGTCGACGTCGCCGTCGTCGCGGGTGACCAGTTCGACGTGCAGGCCCCATCACCCGAGGCGGAGCAGATCGTGTGGTCAGCCCTGCAGGCGCTGGCAGAGGTGGCTCCGGTCGTGGTGGTTGCCGGGAACCACGACAACCCGCGGCGGCTGGACGCGGTCCGCAACCTCCTGACGGCCAACCAGGTCCACGCCGTCGGCCAGGTCCAGCGGCCCCAGGACGGGGGAGTCGTCCGCATCGAGACGGGATCAGAGTCCGTGGCCGTCGCGATGCTGCCGTTCCTCCACCACCGCAGCGCCGTGCGGGCCGCCGACCTGCTCGACCCGCAGCGGGGCGACGCCGAGTACGGGGCGTCCTACAACGACCTGTTCGCCCGCTACTCCCACGGGCTGTGCCGGGATCTCGGCGACGACGAGTTGTCGATCCTGGTGAGCCACGTGACCTGCTTCGGCGGCGCTCGTGGCGGCGGCGAACGCGAGGCCCACTCGATCGAGCGGTACTGCGTCGACCCTCGCGCCTTCCCAGGGCAGCTCGACTATGTGGCCCTGGGGCATCTCCACCTGGCGCAGCAGGTGGGCTCGGCCCCACCGGTCCACTACTCCGGGGCCCCCTTGATGATGGACTTCGGCGAGAGCGACAAACCCTGCTCGGTCAACCTGGTCGAGTTGCGGGCTGGGAGGCCGGCGTCGGTCGAGGTCGTGCCCGTGACGACTGGTCGGCCCCTGCGGACGCTGCGCGGGACGTTGGACGAGGTCATGGAACTGCCGGCACCTGACGACGAGCCGTGGCTGCGGGTGCTGCTGTCCGGTGCCGTTCCGGCCGGCGTGGCGGAGACCGTCCGCGGGCACCTCGGCGAGGGCGTGGTCGACGTCCGCCTCGAGAGCCGGGAAGAGGCGCAGGCCGTCACCGGTGGCGAGCGTCTCGGCACCCCCCCGCAGGAGCTGTTCGGGCGGTTCCTCGCCGAGCAGCAGGTCGCGGACGAGCGGGTGCCGGCCCTCTTCGCGGAGTTGATCGACGAGGAGTTCCAGCAGTCTGGCGAGGATCCGACCGGCTCGGAGACCGACGGCTCGGCTGGAGCGACCGGGGGAGGAGAGGTCCGTGCGTCCGCTTGAGCTGACCATGAGCGGCCTGACGTCGTTCACCGATCGTGTGACGGTGGACTTCGATGGCGCCTCGCTGTTCGCGCTCGTCGGGCCCACGGGTGCGGGGAAGTCCTCGGTCGTGGATGCGATGACCCTGGCCCTGTATGGCCGCATCCCGCGTCTGCACGCCAACGAGGTCGCGCCGGTGATCTCGACCGCGGCGTCGGAGTGCACGGTGGCGCTGACCTTCACCGTCCGGGCGCAGCGCTATCAGGCGGTCCGCACCATTCGGCGGACCAAGACCGGGGCGAGCACCGTCGAAGCCGTCCTGGACCAGTTGACCGATGACGGGCAGGTCGCAACCACCCTCGCCGGGACCGCCGACGACGTCACGACCACCGTCGAGTCGGTGATCGGGCTGTCCTTCGACGAGTTCACGCGAGCCGTGGTGCTGCCCCAGGGGGCCTTCGCCCGCGTCCTCAAGGCCAAGGCGTCAGAACGCCAGAGCCTGCTGGCCCGGCTGCTGGGCACCGGGATCTACGACCGTGTCAAGCAGCGCGCCGGGGTTCACGCCAAGGCCGCACAGACCCGTGCGGAGCAGACCGCCCATCAGATCGCCCAACTCGGCGGCGTGGATGCCGCGCAGATCGAGCCGCTCAAGAACCGGGTGTCCGAGTTGGACCGGCTGGTCGCCTCGCTGGCCGAGGACACGACCACGCTGCTCGACATCCGCGAGCGGTTCCGCACGGCCAAGGACGCGGCCAGCGAAGCCCGTGAGCAGGTGAAACGACTGTCGGCGATCGGCCAGCCGCCCGAGGAGGTCGCTCAGGTCGCCGCACACATCGCCCAGGCCGATGCGGCGCTGGCGCAGGCTCGGACCACACTCGAAGCCGCCGAGCAGCAGGTGGCCGACGCCGAGGATGCTGCCGGCGACCCCGAGACCATCGACCGGCTGACCCGTCTGCAGGCCGCCCACCAACGAACCGGGGAGCTGACCGCCGCGCTGGCACAGGCTGATGCGGCGCTCCCGCCGATCCGTGCGCTGGCCGAGACGCTCGAGGGGGACCAGAGCTCCTCCGCCGACGCGGTCCAGCGTGCGCAGAAGGCGCAGACACAGGTCCATCGCGAGCATGCGGCCGTCCAGGCCGTCGACGGGCTGGGGCCGGGACAGGACTGTCCGGTGTGCGCGACACCGCTTAGCCCGCAGGCCCCGGCGCTGCTGCTCGACCAGGCCGCGGGCCAGGAAGCGGTGTCCTCCGCGGCCCAGGCCGTGACCGCCGCGGTGGCTGCTCACACCGCTCTCACCACCCGGCTGGACCGGGCCAAGGCCGACCTCCGGACGGCCGCGGTCGAGCGGGACCGGGCCAAGGTGGCGCTGGCTGATCATGTCGCGGCGCTGGAGGGCGAGCCCTCCCCGCGTGAGGTCGCGGAGCAACTGGCCGCGGCCCGACAGGTGCAGAGCAAGCTCGGCGAGCTGCGCACGGTCGCTCGACAGGCACGGCAGCACCTCAAGGACACCGAGGCGTCCCGGGAGAAGCTGCTCGCCCAGTCCAGTGGGCTCTCCGCCAAGCTGGACCGGCTTCGGCTTGCCGTGGGTGAGCTGGAGCCACCGGCGACAACCGGCGCGGTAGCCCGCGACTGGGAGCAACTGCACGAGTGGAGCCAGACGCAGCTACCGTCCGCCACCCTCCGCGCGGCCGAGGCTGACGAGGCGGTCGAGGCGGTCGAGGTCGAGGGTCGTCAGCTGCGTGAGGCGATGGAACAGGCGTGCGCCGATGCCGAGGTGCCGGCTGGCGAGGGGGACCCACGTGATCGTGCGGTCCAGGCTCGTGCCGACGCGGCAGCTGAGGCCGCCCGGCTGGAGCAGGTCGCGGCAATGGTGGCGAACCTCAAGCTCGATGAAGCGGATGCGCGTGAGCAGGCCCAGGTCGGCGCGGAACTGGCGCGCCTGCTGCGGGCCGACCAGTTCCAGAAGTGGCTGCTGGACGGGGCGACGAGATCCTTGGTCACGGGTGCCTCCGCGCAGTTGCGGCAGCTCTCCAGCGGCCGCTACGAGCTGAATCTGGATCGTCGCGGTGCCATCGAGGTCGTCGACCTGGCCAGCGCGGGGATGACCCGCAGCGTGCGGACGCTCTCGGGCGGCGAGACCTTCCTGGCGTCGCTGGCACTCGCGCTCAGCCTGGCCGAGCAGATCGCCCTGTCTGCGGCTGGGCCGGTTGCGCTCGAGTCGCTCTTCATCGATGAGGGATTCGGGGCACTGGACCCGGAGACCCTCGACATCGCCGCCGGGGCCATCGAGCAGCTCGGCGCGGGGGACCGGACCGTGGGCGTGATCACCCACGTGGCCGAGATGGCCGACCGGCTGCCCACGCGCTTCGTCGTCGGCCGATCGGCTGGCGGGAGCCACGTGACCAGGATGGACGTGTAGGCGTGGACTTCAGACTCGACAGTTGGCAGTCGGACTACGCCTTCCCCTACGAGGTCGGCGAGCAGGCCGATGAGGGCCCGGACCTCGATCAGGTCGACGTCACCGTCGAGGCGCCAGCCCACGACTGGGCAGCCATTCGACCGTCAGCGGACACGGCGCCGTTCGACGTGGTCCGGTTCGTCGATGGTGTGCAGGCCTCTGATGCGGTCATCTGGATCCATGACGACGGCCGGGCCGAGCCGTTTCCCGGACTTGTGGCGTCCTGGGGTGCGGGTGTCATCACCTCCTATCGCGATCACGTCGAGCTCGAGCGGGTGGTCATCGAACGAGGGGTGTTCTCCGACGCCCGAAGTCTGGGGCCGATCATGGCGGGGAACCTGACCTGGCGGCCCCGCCCACCCGACACCACAGGTGGGGAAGGGTTGTCCGAGCCTGCTGGGGACCCGGGCGCGCTGCGGGAGCGGCTCGGCGCGGCCCGGCGACGCCTGGAGGACGCGGTCGGGCAGGTGACGCCGGGATCCGAGGACGGCCTCACGGTGTACGACGGCCTGTTGCATGCCTCGTCGGCCCCCCTGACCGCAGTCGGACTGGCCAAGCGAGCACACCGGATCTACTTGCCCGTGGCGCTGCGCCCCCTCCAGCGGCACCTGGCCCGGGGCGAACGCACGCCGCTGTTCAGCACCGACCCCCAGCGTCGGAAGCTGTCGTTCTACTTGGCGCTGTCGGATCCGCTCCCACCTGCCGTCGCGGAACCTGGCTCGTGTGTTGCCCGGATGGAGTTGCGCATCGGTCCCGATACGACGGTCGGCGATGCCGCGGCCTTCGCCGACCGCGTGGCGGCAACCATTCCCCGCTACGCTTCAGAGCCTCATGTCGACCCGCGGGCGCCCCAGAACCTGATGCCGATCCGCAGCCTGGAGAACGAACTGCGTCGACGGCTGGGACGCCCAGCCGTGCTCCGCCCGCTCTTGGCGGGCCAGGCGGCCGCCGGTCGAGCGGCTGCCCGAGTCTGAGTGGGGGCTCGGGAGTCCACGGCCAACTCTTCCGCTGTGCGTGTTGCGGGTGGGGACGTCGGCTCCGGATCGGCTGAGGCCCCCAGGCCGTTCGGTCGCGGCGCGATCGTCCAGGAGGGCCAGCAGGCGCCCACGCACCTGGCGACGGCCCAGCGCGTCCGTCTCGACGGCTCGGCGCTGGCCCGGCCGCAGGCCGTGATCGACCGGCTGCACCGGGCGTGGGCCAGCAGGACGCCGGTGGTGGTCGAGTTGGTTGTCGACCCGGCTGAGCTGACCGTGCAGGAGCGGTCGACCGAGCCCGTGCACAGCCATCGCCCGACGATGCTCTTCCCCCGCGAGCGGCTGCGGCATCTGGTGTGGGCCAACAGCCTCGACTGTCGTGGCGGCGCCCCGATCTGGTGGCATGCGGTGAAGGCCGCCCGGGCCAGCGGCGGCCGGGTGGTGGCGGGCGGCCCGGCTGATGCGCTGGTGGTGGCCGCGGACGGCGAGGAGGTCCCGGTGTGGATCGACGGCGGTCCACGCCGGTCATGGGACGTGGAGCACCCGGTTCTGCACCGCGAGGACACGCAACGGGGCACCGTGATCCTCCCCACCGGTGCGGGGAGGGTTGGCGTCGGAGCGGCCCCGACCGGGTTGGCGCCGGATCAGGCCGCCGCTGTCCAGGCCCCCGGCGGGTCCGTGCGCGTGGCGGCACCCGCGGGCTCCGGCAAGACGCGCGTGCTGACGGCCAGACTCCAGGAACTCCTCGGACACCGCCAGGCCCCACCGGGCACCGTCCTGGCGCTGGCCTACAACACCAAGGCAGCCGCTGAGATGCGGGCCCGGAGTCGGGCCGGACGCGGCAGCCGCCGCGCCCAGGTGGCCACAGTTCACTCACACGCGCTGGCGATACTGCGGCGCCATCGGCCAGGGATCACCGTCCTCGACGAGCGCGATGTCAGAGCCCTGCTCGGGCAGCTGATCGAGCCACCTCGGCGCGCCAACGTCGACCCCCTCCAGCCCTACATCGATGCGCTGGAGACCGTCCGGACAGCGCTGAAGGACCCGGCGGAGGTCCAGGAGGACCGCGACGACGTCGAGGACCTCGACCGCATCTTCGGGGCCTATCGGGCCGTCCTGGCCGACCGCAACGCCGTCGACTTCCCGGAGATGGTCTACGCCGCCATCGAACGCCTGCTGGTCGATCCTGCGGCCCGAGCCGCCGAGCAGTCCCACGCCGAGCAGGTCCTGGTGGACGAGTTCCAGGACCTCACCCCCGCCTACCTGCTCCTCATCAGACTGCTGGCCAGCCCGCAGCTGCAGTGCTTCGGGGTTGGCGACGACGACCAGGTCATCTACGGCCACGCGGGCGCCACGCCGCAGTACCTGCTGGACTTCGATCAGCTCTTCCCCGGCTCTGAGGACCACCCCCTCACCGTCAACTATCGCTGCCCCGCCCCGGTGGTCCGCGGTGCCGTGGCCTTGCTGGACAACAACGCCGTGCGGCTGGACAAGCAGATCAATCCAGGCCCCGACGCCGGCCAGAACGAGATCGCAGTGCACCGGGTCCACACCACCGAGCAGGCCAGGACAGCAGGATCGGTCATCGCGGATGCGCTGGATGCCGGCAGAGGTGCAGACGACCTCGCCGTGCTGGCCCGCATCAAGGTTGCGCTGCTCGGCACGCAAGCCGACCTCGCCGGTCGCGGGATCCCCACCCGCAGTCCCATCGGGGAGTGGCTGTTGCAACGTACGACGGTCCGGGCGGCCCTGGCCTACCTCCGACTGGCGACAGACGACCACCTCGGTGGAGAGGACCTGGCAGAGATCCTCCACCGGCCCCTTCGTGCCATCCCCGGTGCCATGCGCGACACGCTTCGCCGCCGCGACTGGACTCCCCAGGGCTTCGGCGACTTCTGTCACAGCACCCCAGGCCGATCTGGACGGGCGCTCCAACGCATGGAACGGGATCTCACAGCCCTCCGCGGCCGAGCCCAGCGGCAACCGACGACGGAGGTGCTGCGGTACGTCGCAGACGTCATTGGCCTTGGAGATGTCGCTGCATCGCTGGACGCCTCCGCGGGAGATCAGATCGCCGCCAGCCACATCGACGACCTCGATGCCCTGCTGCAGGTCGCCGACCACTGCCCCGAGCCGACTGCGTTCGAGCGATTTCTCACCGACGTCGTCCGGCAGCCCGATCCCGGTGGTCCAGCCGTGACCCTGTCCACCATCCACAGCGTGAAGGGGCTGGAGTGGCCACACGTCGTCGTGGTGGGGGCGGGCGAAGGGGTCAACCCGCATCGCCTGGCCACGACGCCACCGCAGATCGAGGAAGAACGACGTGTCTTCCACGTCGCCATGACCCGTGCGGGTGACCAACTGACCGTCATCGCGCCACAGACCGGAACGTCCCGCTTCGTGGACGAGATGCTCGGCAAGACCCCACTGGTGGGGGCCTCGGCTGCGGCTCGCCCAGCCGTGGGACGCGCGACGACGACCCAGCCCAGGGCCACCCGGCCCAAGGTGACCCGGGAGGGGACCGGCAGCCGGCGCACCGCAACCGCCACACCCGCGCGCCCACAGTTCCGGGCAGCACCAGGACTGGCCCTCAAGGCCTCCGGCGGTCTGGAAGGGGTCGTCGAGTCCGTCACCGACGACGGGGCACTGGTCCGCACACCGCGTGGTTCCCTGCTGCGAGTCACCTTCGGCAGCGAGGTCCGCGTCGACGGTGACTTCGGCACCCTGACGCGCCCCACCTAGCACCGCCGCCAGCTCGCTTCGGCGCGCCGGGATACCAGGGGAAACCCTGATGGGGGTCTATCCGGGCAACCCCCAACAGACACCGAAGGTGCAGTTCCGTACCGTCCTTGTTGTCGCCGGATCCACCGCGACACCCACCGACCTCGAAGGACACGATGACCATGTCAACCGCCACCGCCCCTACGACCTCCCGTCGCCTGTACCGCTCCACTCGTGACTCCCGTCTGGGCGGGGTCTGCGGCGGCTTGGCGGAGATGATGGGCTGGGACCCGACGACCGTTCGTCTGGTCGCCGTCCTCTCGCTCCTGCTGCCCGGCCCCCAGGCCATCATCTACCTGGCCGCCTGGGCGATCATCCCCACCGACGCCACGGTGTTCGGCTGGAACGACCGGCCGTCGGGCTACCAACCGAACGGCGCTCCGCCACACCCGCCGGCCCCGTCGATGCCGACCCCGCCGGCGCAGGCGTCTCCCGCTCCGGCTGCTCACGCCGACGCCGTCGTCGACGAGGCGGCTCAGGCACAGGAGGAGGCGCGCGCGGAGGTCGAGGCGGCGGACGTGACCAACCACGTGGGGGCTGACACCGACGCCTCCCACGACGCAGGTGCTGACACCGCAGGCACCGACACCGACGGCCCCACGGCCTAGACCTCCGTCGCGCTCCGGACGCCCACATCTGACGACCCGCCCGATTCGGGCGGGTCGTCGTTGTGCCGCCCTAGAGTCTGGCCAACCACTTCTCCCCGACGGCCAGCCGACGTTCGAGGTCCGCCACGGTGGCGTCGGAGATCCGGGAGATGCCGGACTGCTTGTTCAGTTCGGCGTTCACCGATCGGTGGTTCAGGCCCGCCCTGCGGGCCAGCACCCGGGCGAGGTCGGCGTTGCGCTGTCGCATCTGGGTCTTGGTGAGGTGCCGCGGAGCAGGGCCAGACGCTCCCTCGTCGATGGCGTGCACCACACCTCCTGGCGTCGGTGGCGGGAGCAACTCCAGCGGGACCCCGACCTGGTCGGATTGGGGAAAGGCCGAGGTGTCGAACCACTCCGGTTCCTCGGTGTCAGTGGTCGCCGTCGACGCAACAGCCTGGAAGAGCGAGATCTGCTCACCGTCGGCAACGAGGCCGGCCAGCGGATCCTCGACCTCCTCCGCCTCAGCACCGTCATCCTCTCGGCGGCGCAGCAGGTGACGACGGGCTTCGGCGATGCCCAGCGCGTGCGCACGGAGCCGGGGATCATCCGGCAGGAACATCATCGACCGCTGCCCGCGCGTCTCGGGCGTGACCCGCACCAAGCGACCGACGGCTTGCCGGAAGAACAGTTCGGTGGAGGTGTTGGTCGCGAACACCCCAACCCGCAGCCGGGGGATGTCCACACCCTCGCTCACCATTCTCACGGCGACGATCCACGGGGCCGAGGAGCCGGCGAAGGCCCCGATCTTGGCGGAGGCATCCGGGTCTTCGGAGGTCGTGACGACGGCCTCCACCCCGCACCGCTCGCGGAGGATCCGGGCCACACCGCGGGCATGCTCGGTGTCCATGGTGATGGCAAGCCCACCGGCATCGGCTTGGTGCTGTCGCAGTCGCATGAGGCTCTGGTTGGCCCGGGTCAGCACGGCGGGCAGCCACTCACCGTCCAGCGAGAGGGCGGTTCGGAGCCGCTGGGCCGACAGCGTCCGGTCCAACTCGTCGGCGAACGAGGCGGCGTGATGGGAGCCGTCGGGCGACACCCACTCCATGTCCCCCTCCACGCGAGGGAAGTAGACAGGTCGGACCACGCCGTCGGCCAGGGCATCGGCGTAGCCGTACTCGACATCCGGCATGGCCTCGTCGAGGTCGTAGCGCACGAAGGGGATGGCCTGCGTATCGGACCGGAACGGCGTACCCGACAGCCCGATGCGGCGACGGGTGTCGGCGAAGGCCGTGGCGACCCCGTCCCCCCAGGCTCGGTCATCGCCCGCGTGATGGATCTCGTCGAGGACGACCACGCCGCCAGCGGAGCGCGCGCGCAGCTCGCCGGCCGCGCTGGCCACCTGCTGATAGGTGGTGACGATGCCGTGCATGTCGGCCCCGAACGGTTCGCCGGTCTGCCAGGCCGGATTGAGGTGCAGGCCAAGCCGGGCCGCGGCGTCCGCCCACTGCACCTTCAGATGTGCGGTGGGCGCCACCACCACCGCAGGTGCGGGCCGCTGCAGCAATTCGCGGCTGATTGCGGCGAGGGCGAACGTGGTCTTCCCGGCGCCAGGCGTGGCCACGGCCAGGAAGTCGGGGTGGGGATGTGCCTGCAGGGTGGTGAGCGCACGTTGTTGCCAGGGGCGGAGCATGAGAGCAGGCACGGGTCCGACAGGGTGCCATCCCGACGTGCGCCTCGCCCGGCACCGCCACCCGGCCCCGGTTGGTCAAGTCCGGTCGGCGACGGTCGATACTGATGGTCGGGATGGACGATTCTGCGGTCGAGCCGATGATGACCAGTCCACGAGTGGCCGAGTTGGTCAGCCGCGTGCAGTTCGGCGAGGCGGCGGCCGCCCGCCGGGAGGCGGAGCGCCTGCTCGCCGCTGGCTACGGCACCACCGACGACGCCACGATGTTGCAGGTGGTCATCGCGCTGGGCTGCATGATCGAGGAGGGACCCGAGGCCGCCGTGGCGTTGCTGCAGCGACGTCTGGACGAGTTGGACACGACCGACGCGTCATCGGCGGTGGAGCGGGGGTATCTCATCGGACTCCGAGCCCACATGCTGGTCGTGCAGGACCAGACGCCACTGGCGCTGGAGGACCTCGTCACCGTCGAGACGCTGCTCGGAGCGCTGGACCACACACGGCACGTCGTCCGGATGTTGTCCATGAACGTCGGCGTGACGTACGGCTTCTTGGCCATGTATCCGCTGGCGGAGGAGCACCTGGCGCCGCTGGTCGAACCACATGGGGGCCCGTGGCGACAGGCAGACCAGATGCTGTGCTACCTGAACCTGTTCGACAACAGTCTTCGCTGGGCGCAGGAGCTTGAACGGGCCGGACTGGCAGATGGTCCGGACGACGCAGGCTTCGGCGCGCACCTGGACGACGCCGAGCGCTGGTGCACAGCTGGGCTGGCCCTCCTCGACGATCTGCCCACCGACGACATGGCCGCCTGGGGCCACCTGCTCCGTCGTGGCCACATCCTACTGCTGGCCTACCGGCACCCCAGCGCGGCCATCGGGCCGGCACGAAGTCAGCTGATGGAGGATCTGACCAGCGAGACCCCGGGCCATGCGGCGGCCATGGCGAGTGCGCTGTCGCTGGCCCTGCGCAGGACCGGTCAGACGGCAGAGGGGTACGACGTCGCCTGTCAGGCGGTCCAACTCGCCGCCGATGCCGACCGGGCGGTGGTGCTGCAGGCGACCTACCAACGGCACCTCGCCAGCATGGCCTTGGGCCGATCTGGCAGCGTCGACGCTCACGAGGCCCTGCGGGCGGCCCACCTGACGATCTGGCAGGGCCGCGAACAGGACGTGGAACACGTGCGGCGCCGTCGCGAGCTGTCATCACTGCGAGCCCAGCATCGCGATGCGTTGGCCGAGGCCCGTCGGGACCCACTGACCGGTGTCGGCAACCGCCGGGCCCTTGACGAGTGGCTGCAGTGGCGTCCGATCGGCCCGGCGACGGCGTTCGTGATCGATCTGGACGCGTTCAAGCTGATCAACGACCGGCACGGCCACCACGTCGGGGACCGCGTGCTGCAGCTGGTTGCGACCGCGCTGCGGCAGGCCATCCGGGACGAGGACCTGTTGGTCAGGGCCGGAGGGGATGAGTTCGTGGTGGCCTGTGACGGGCGGGAGCACGATCCGACCGCGATGTCGCTGCGGCTTGCCCGGTCCATCGCCTCCGTTGCCGTCCTGCCGGAGTTGCCGGCCGGGTCGGTGACCGGCTCCGTCGGGTATGCGGTGGCGGAGGTCGGTGAGGAGACCACCAAGCTGTTCAAGGGCGCCGACCGAATGATGTTCGAACGGAAGCAACCGCGGACGGACCGTCGTCGGTCCCGCTCGTCAGCCTGAGGTCTCTGCAGCCTGCTTCAGGCCGTCGGCGAACTGGTTGAAGCTCTCAGTCATGTCGGGAATCGACCTGGTGATGAGCCCCGCGAGGAGGCCGCTGAACTCCTCGGTCATCGAGAACCGGGTGACCCTGTCGGTCTCATCGAGTCGGAAGGTCCGCTCGCCGGTGAACAGACCCAAGGGCAAGCCGTCCGACCACACCAACCGGTTGGGCGCGGACATCTCGGTGACGGTGAGCTTGAACGTCCGCTTCGGGTTGACGATGGACCGCAGCTGGATGGTCCGGCCCAGCTCGATGGGTCCCGTGATGGAGACGACCGCGGGGTTCCAGTCCGGGTAGGAGGTGGCGTCGGTCAACAGGTCCCAGACGGCGCGAGCGGGAGCGTTGATGGTCCGCTCGACGTGGTAGCGCGTCACGGCCATGGCTACAGCGCTCGCATGCGGTTGTTCCGAGCGTTGTGCTCGACCTCGGCCAGGCCAAGCGCTTCGAGCACGGGCGGGACGTAGTTGGCGAACCGCCCACGCAAGCCCTTCTTCAGGCCGTACCAACCCCCGACCGGGTTGTCCGAGGAACGGCCCCAGGCCTCCACGGTTCCCTCGGCCGCGGTCTTCTGCTCGTCGGCGTTGCCCAGTGGGACCCAGTCGCCGTCCTCGACCAGCATGGCGTGCAGGTCCTCGATGCAGGACAGGTGGTAGCGCAGCTGCGTCTTGCCGACCTGCACGACGAGCGCGGCTGGATCTCCCTCGGGTTCGCGCCAGGCCTCGAAGCCGCTCCTGCCGGGTGGGGTGGTCAACTGCCAGGGGTCGTCGACGGTGCCGATGCCCTCGATGTCGTCTCGTGTCATGTGACCACCGTGGCAGCCGATACCTGACATCTACTGTCATGGTCGGCAGGATTGTGTGGGATGCGCGCGGCACGGGCTCTGGACATGCTGCTCTACCTGCAGCGGCAGGGGCAGACGACGGCGGGTCGCCTGGCCGAGGAGCTGGAGGTCTCCGAGCGCACCATCCTGCGCGACGTCGAGGTGCTCAGCGAGGCGGGCATCCCGATCTACACCGTCCAGGGGCCGGCGGGTGGGATCGCACTGCTGGATGGGTTCCAGACGGACCTGACCGGATTGACGACCGACGACGTCCGGACGCTGTTCCTGGTGGGACAGCCGCGGGTCGCGCACCGGCTGGGGCTTGCCGCCGCAGCGCAGACGGTCCGAGCCAAGCTGGTGGCCGCACTGCCGACCGTGATGCGTGCTGAGGCTGACCGGCTCGGCGGGTGGTTCCTGCACGATCCGGACCCGTGGGAGGGGCATCAGATCCCGCACGGGGAGCTCCGCCGGGTCGCTCTCGCGATCACCCGCCGACGAGAGATCGAGTTGACACTGGCGGCGGGCCAGCCGGCGGTCCGGGTGCAGCCGCTCGGGTTGGTGCTGAAGGCCGGGGAGTGGCTCCTCGTCCATCAGTCCATCCAGGCCCCTGCTGTGGCCGTCACCAGCTTGCGGAGTCTGCGGGCAACGCGGCTGACCAGCCGTCCGTTCGTGGTGCCGGAGGGGTTCTCCCTTGACCGGTTCTGGCACGCGCACCTGGCTGAGGTCGGGACGCGCCGCTGATCACGCCGTGGGCGGGCTAGCGGTACTTCTTCGGCGCCCGCCGCATCTGCGGGCCCTTCGGCATCGGAAGGTCGGTGCTCTTCAGCGCCTCCAACTTGCGGTGGAGTGGGCCGACCTCCTTCGACTTGATCTCCCGCTTCAGCTTGGTGAGGTGGACCGTCAGACGCTGCAACTCGACCTGATCGTTGCCGTGGCCGACCAGCACCGGCGTGACCGTCGTGTCTCCGGCGGCCCGCTCGATGCGTCGCCGCTCCTTCGCCATCATCTGCTTCAACCGTGCCGGCGAGTCCCCCTCACCCACGAGCACCACACCGGGTGGGCCCACCGCCAGGTGGATCATGTCCTGCCGTCGGTTGACCGAGATGGCCGGGGTGACCTCCCACGCTCCGCGCATCGACTGCAGCACGGCGGCCGCCGCCCCCGGCTGACCCTCGATCGACGCCAGCTGATAGCTCTGCGCCCGTCGGCCGAGCACGATCGCGGCCACCAAGACCGCCACCAGGATCCCCAGGGGCAGCCACAACCACAGCGGTCCGACGAAGAGCCCCAGGAGGAGGAACACGAGCAGAGCCGCGAGGACGCCCCCGACCATGATCGGGACCATCTTCGGGTCGTTGGCTCGGACGACGTTGAACGTCGCGATGAGTTGCTTGATCTGCTTCATGTGACGAACTCCTTACGGGACCGACAGGCTAGCGGCAGGCGGGATGGAACCGACCGAGCGCCCGGTTCACCCCACGCATGAGCACCACATCCAAGACCGTGATCGCCATCGGTGGCCTCCTCGCCCTCGCCATCGCCTACTGGCTGATCAGCCCGCTGTTCATCGACAACGAGGTCGATGAGGCCTTCCCGCTGTCCGCCCAGGCCGATGTCCCGGACGACATGACGCAGGAGGAGGTGGAGGCCGAGATGGAGGCCGCGGCAGGATCAGACGTCGAAGAGGTCGAGGCCATGCCGGCGGGTGACCCGGTCGCCACCGTGCAGGGCGCCTTCGCCGGCGCCGACGCAGCACACCAAGGCCAGGGCGATGCCACCATCTACGACCTCGGTGATGGCAGCCACGTCCTCCGATTCGAGGACTTCGAGGTCACCAACGGGCCTGACCTGCACGTCTATTTGGCCCCTCTTGATGCAAACGGAGTGCCTAGTCTCGAGAGCGGTGCGGTCGATCTGGGACAGCTCAAGGGCAACATCGGTGACCAGAACTACACGATTCCGGCCGATTTCGACCTCGATCAGCCCCTAGGAGTAGTCATTTATTGCCAGCCTTTCCACGTGACGTTCGCGACCGCTGCGCTCAGCTGATCCCGCACCTGATTCCTACGTCCGTAGTTGGATGAGGCAAACTGGAGCCATAACCCCAACGCCCCCCGTCAACGGCGGGGGGCGTTGCCAATTTGTAGGGTTTGATCCCATGCGGTCAACAACCGCGCTGGCCCTCTTCCTCCTCCTGGTCGGCGCCTGCTCCTCGGGGTCGGAGATCCCTGACTGGGCCCTGGCCCCAGCCCAGCCCACCGCCGACACCGGCACCGGCACGATCGACGAGCTGGCGACGGCGGTTGCGGCACCATCTCCAGCGGTCGAGGGCGTCGTCCTGGGGACCCCCGCCCCCCTCGCAACGCCGACTCCCGCCCCGACACCCACCCCCACGGCGACCCCATCGCCGCCGTCGGAGGTCCGGACGGTCACGTTCGACGACGGCGAGAGGGTGCAGTTCACGACGGAGCAGGGTGACCTCTCCTGGACGCTTGCCGTCGCCTCGTCACGCGCCGCTGGCCAGGTGTCGATCATCCGCGTCCGCGCCCCCGATGGTGAGACCCTGTATCTGGCCGACCCGGACGGTGACCTCGTGCTGGTGGACACGCTGCATCCCTCGCTCCTGTCCGACTCCGGGGCAGTCGGACTGTTCGTGACCGGTGAGGAGGGGCAGTCCCTCCCGATCGGGAGGTGGGAGGTCGACGTCACCGGAGCATCCGGCGGACGCGTCAGTCAGGTCGCGATCACATCAGGCAGCTTCGAGGAGCCACAGGTGATGGACATCGCCGTGTGGGGGACGGTGGCCATCGAGGAGATCCCGGACATCGAGGCGCTCCAGAACGGCTGGCGGATCAGCATGAGCGAGGTGCTCAGCCCACACCGTCTGGGAATCGGCCGCCTGGATCTTGTTCCAGCAGGAGACGCGGGGGCACCGTTCGCCACGCTCGACGTCGGCGACCCGGCTCAGCTGCGGGCGGCCTGCACGGCGGCGTCGGAGACGATCGATCCAGCACCCGGGACGGCTCTGGTGGTCCTGGTGGAGTCCCTGACCGGACTCACCGACGCGGAGGCCGGGGCTCCCTCCGCCATCCCGGGCACGTCATACCTCGGCCCCGCGTCGCACGGCTGTGCCATCGTCCCGGCTGGTGACGTGGCCGCAGAGCAGGGGGTGGTGGCGCTCCACCAGATCCTGCACCAGGCCGGTCTGGCGCAGCACACCACGGCCCGTGACGGTCTGACCTTCGACGACCTGAGCGACACGCCCGAGTGTCCGCTGCGCGAGGCCGACCGCAACGCCGATCTGGAGGTCTCCGCGGAGGAGTGCGCCGCCGGGGGTGGAGCAGAGAACGTGATGTTCTGGGCCGACGGTGCCGAGCTGGAGGGGCCGCGGACGTTGACCCCGGGTCAGGCCGCTCGCGTGCGCGCCCACCCCCTCACCCACTCCTGATCGGGTCCACTCGCCGTGAGCTAGCCCACGTCCCGTCTGCCGGTCTGCACCGCCCACAAGGCCGCGTACCGCCCGCCGATCGCCACCAGCTCCTCGTGGGTCCCCGACTCGACGATCTGACCGTCGGCCATGACGTGGATCCGGTCGGCCGAGACGATGGTCGAGAGGCGGTGGGCGATGACGATCGTCGTCCGCCCCTTCGCGACCTGGGTCAACGAGCGTTGGATGGCGGCCTCGGTCTCGTTGTCGACCGCCGAGGTCGCCTCGTCCAGCAGCAGGACGGTCGGGTCACGCAGGATCGCGCGAGCGATGGCCAGCCGCTGGCGTTGCCCGCCCGAGAGCTTCTGGCCGCGCTCGCCCACGACGGTATCCAGGCCGTCGGGCAGTGCGTCGATGAACTCCGACGCCTCCGCCAGGTCGGCGGCCCGGCGGACGTCGGCGTCGGCGGCGGCCGGGTCCCCGTAGCGGATGTTCTCCGCGACCGTGCCGTGGAAGAGGAAGACGTCCTGGCTGACCAGTCCGAAGTGTTCACGGAGCGACCGAACCGGGACACCGCGCACGTCCACGCCGTCCAGCAGCACCCGCCCGTCGGTCGGGTCGTAGAGCCGCAGGACCATCCGGATGATCGTCGACTTCCCCGCCCCGGTCGCCCCGACCACGGCGTGGAGCTCACCGGCGGGGACGACGAGGTCGACGCCGCGCAGCACGGACTCGCTGCGGTCGTCGTAGGCGAAGCTGACGCCCGCCAGCTCAACGGACCCCTCCACCACCTTTGGCAGCTCCCCGTCACCGTCGACGATGGTCGGTCGGTCGGCCAGCAGGCCCAGGACCCGCCGGGTCGAGGCCATCGCCCGCTGGTACTGGTCGAACACCTCACCCAGATCGGTCAGCGGCCACAGCAGCCGCTGGGTGATGAAGACCAGCGTGGAGTACACGCCGACCTCGAGGTTGCCGTCCAGCGTCTGCAGGCCACCCAGAATGAGGATCGCGGTGAAGCTGAACAGGATGGCCATCCGGATGAGCGGGATGAAGGCGGAGGATGGTCGGATCGCGGTGTCGTTGACGGCGACGTAGTCCGCAGAGGCCTCACGGACCCGGTCCACCTCTCGGTCCTCGGCCGTGAACGCCTTGATCGTGGCCACGCCCCCGAGCGCGCCGGCCAAGGTCGCGTTGAGCTCGCCGACCCGGTCACGAACCGCGGCGTACAGGGGCTCGAGCGTCCGCTGGAACCGGAAGGACCCGAGCAGGATCAGCGGGATCGGCGCCACCGCCCACCAGGCGATGGAGGGTGCGACGAGGAAGAACCCTCCACCGATCACGATCACCGTGACCGCGACCTGGAGGATCTCGTTGGCCCCGCGGTCCAGGAAGCGTTCCAACTGGTTGATGTCGTCGTTCAGGATGGCCATCAGCCCACCGGTCGAGGCATCCGCGAAGCGCGCTTGGTCCTGATCCATCACGTGTGCGAACGCGTCAACGCGCAGGTCGTGCTGGATGCGCTGCGCCAGCCGCCGCCAGCTGACGGCGAAGAGGTACTCGAAGATGCTCTCGAGCAGCCAGACGACGGCCGTCAGGCCGGCGAGCGCGAACACCTGCCCGCGGGCGGTCTCTATGCCGAGCGACCCCATGAAGGAGGCCTCCCGACGGACGACCACGTCGACGGCCACGCCGATGAGGAGCGGGGGAGCGATGTCCATCAGCTTGTTGGCCACGCTCATCGCCGAGGCGTAGATGATCGACCCGCGGTGGTCGGTCGCGTGGTCCCACAGCCGCCGCAGCGGATGGCCGGTCGACCGTCCGTCCTGAGTCATGCTGCGCCAGTCTGCCAGCGCCAACCGGAACAGTTCTCTCGACTGGACCGTGCCCGTCTTCCGGTAGGGGGAGGCCTCAGAGCAGGCCCAGGGGGTTGTCCGTGACCACCGCCACGACCCCGGCTGCGACCAAGCGGCGCGCGAAGAACGCACTGTTGACCGTCCAGGTGCGCACGGTCAGGCCCTGCTCGGTCAGGTGGCGGGTCGATCGGGACCGCAGCAGCGACGTGTGGTGGGGGTGGACCGCCGACATCCCGCGGTCCGCCGCCATCGCCGCGATCTCATCCGTGCCCTGCCCCGGTGCCATGAGCAGCGCACCGTGGTCGGCATGGCGCTGTGACGTCTCGGCGAACACCGACACCGCGTCGTGGTCGAACGAGGACACGGCCACGACCTGGTCGGCGGCCCCGCCGGCCGCTCGCTGGTCCAGCAGCCCCGCCACCACACGGGCAGCCTGCTGGCTCGGGTCGTAGGTCCGCTCACCCGCCCCGTTTTTGATCTCGATGTTGAGGTCGAGGCGTCCGGCGGCGAGGTCGAGCACGTCGGTCAGGAGCGGCACCCGGACACCGGCGTCCAGCGGCACAGCCGTCACCTGCTCGGCGGTCATCCCGGCCACGGGGGTGTCGGGTCCGCCGTAGGCCTTCAGCGTCTCGTCGTGGACGCACACCAGGTGCCCGTCGGCCGTCAGGCGCACGTCGAACTCGACCGAGCGCACCCCGTTCTGGATCGCCCACTCGAAGCCCTCCAGAGAGTTCTCGGGCCGGACGTCCTTCGCGCCCCGATGACCCATGATCCACGGCGGGAGCTTGGTGACGGCTCCGGATGGGGTGTCCACCTCACGCATGGTACGGGGCGCGACTCATCGCGGTCCCGCTAACGGCTCGCTAACAGCGCAACGATTGCCCATTGGCTGTCACCCCCCGCCACCCTACGGTCAGTCACATGAGAGTTCTTCGCAGTTTCGTTGTTCTTGTCCTGCTCGTTTCCCTCGTGGCGGCCCCGGCGGGGGGCCAACCCGACGAGGGCCCATTCGGCGACGATGTCGCCTTCGTCGGTACCGCAGACACTCAGTTCAGCAGCACCGAGGTCAGCCTTGCCCTCTCCGCCGCCACCTTCGAGGACGGCAGCGTCGAGACCGTCCTGATCGGTCGGAACGACCTGTTCGCCGACTCGCTCGCCTCGGGTGTCGCGCAGTCCGGCAGCCCCCTGCTCCTGGTGGCGCCCACGGGGGCGATCAACGTGATCATCACGGATGAGATCGAGCGACTCGGTGCCAGCCGGGCCGTCATCCTCGGGGGCGTCGACGCCATCGCAGAGGACGTCGCCGACCAACTCACCGAGTTGGGCCTGACGGTCAGCCGACTGGAAGGCGCCAGCCGCATCGAGACGGCCATCGCGGTCGCCCAGGAAACGAGCCCGGACGCGACGACGGCTCTGCTCGCGCGATCCACCGCGGCGGAGGGCAACCCGACGTCCGGCTTCGCCGACACCTTGGCGGCTGGCGGCTGGAGCGCCGCGTCCGGCTGGCCGACCCTGTTGACCCAGACCGAGGTCTTGACCGGCTCGACCCGGGACTACCTGGCGTCATCCTCCGTCACCACGGTCATCGTGCTCGGTGGGACCGCGGCGGTGTCCGACGACGTCGTGACGCAACTCGAGACACTGAACATCACCGTGCAACGAGTCGCCGGTCCCGACCGAGCCGCAACTGCGGTGGCCATCGCCGCCGAACGCGGAGCAGAGAGCAGTGCCGACCTCGACGAGGTGATCGTGGTCGAAGGCTTCGGCGAGTTCGCGTGGGCGGCTGGCTTCGCCGCCGCTGCCCGGTCAGCGATCCTCGACTCACCGATCGTGCTGGGCAACGTCGACTCCGTGCCGCCCGCCACGTCGGAGTGGCTGGAGGAGGGACCGGAGGCGTTCACCTGCGGTGTTTCGCTCGAGGTCTGTGAGGCCGCACGTCTGCGCGTCGGGTTGCCACCGTCCATCGCGGTCCCGGTCCCGGTCGGTGCGCTCGCGTACACGGTCGCCGATGACGAGAACTCGGCGATCTACGCCGCCGCCTTCGACGGCGAGGTGCTGGGGCTGGCCTGGGACTGTGAGAGCCCGAACTGCGACCAGATCGACTTCGGAGACGACGGTGAGTACCTGGCGGTCCGAGAACCCGGAGACGGCACCTACGCCCTGTGGCAGGAGACCCTCGAGTTGCGGCAGTACGTCCTTCCCTGGCGTGAGGACACCCTCGGCAACGTCGTGTCACTCGACGCTGGCACCAACCGCGACGCTGAGACGAACGTCGCGACCCTGTCCGCCAACGGAGAGCGCTACACCCAGCGGGTGTCGCAGTTCGGCCAGTTCAGCAGCGGCGGATACAACGCGGAGCGCTTCGCCTCGTTCCAAGCGGTGCGTCTCCACCCGGACGCCACGCTGGAGGGTTCTCCGACGGAGTTGGCGATCAGCGGCGGTCAACTGATCACCAGCGACATCAACGTCGTCCCGCAGTTGCAGGCTCGCGCCGGCGCAGCCATCACGGGCGCAGCCTGGGCCAGCGACTACTCCGGGGACCTGGCGATCGTTGACGAGATCGGTGGCGAGGGTCTGCTGCGCACGGCAGCCCATCCCGACGGGCCAACGGTCGAGGCCGCGGATCTCGACGTCAACTCTGCCCCAGTCTGGTTGGCCGACAACACGGTGGCCGTGCTGGTCGACACCGCCGACGGTGTTGCGGTTGCCATCGTCGATCCGTCCGACGGGAGCTCTGAGATCGTTGTGGAGGACGCGGGCAACGCGTCGGGTGGGCGGATCTCGGGCGACGCCTCCGGCACCTTCATCGCGTGGCGGACCACCGGCGACATCCGGATCCTCGACACGCGCGACGGCTCGGTCGCGATCGTCGAGCCGCCAGCGGGCATGACGATCGCCGGAGGGCCCACCTTCCGCAACTAACCGATGGCAGCTGAGCGCAGTTGTGATCTGACGCACGGTGCCGAGCGGTGAATCCGCTCGGCACCGTCATGTCGGGACTTCTTCACCCCCGGTTCACCCGAACGCTTGTGTTGGCGCGGCTGGGCTGCCTACGGTGTGCCGCGCACGACGCGCCCAAGGGCGCTCACCCTCGATAACAGGATCAACTCCACATGACAGAACGAACACGCCCGGTGGTGATGGTTGCCCTGCTGGCACTCGTCGCCGCCCTCCTGGCCGCAGTCCCACTGGCCAGTCCAGCCGACGCCGAGAGCGGCGCACAAGCAGCACTCCTGCAGGACACCGGTACCGACACGCGCGTCGCGGGAGATGACGCCGTCGGCACCGCAATCGCACTCGCGCTGGCGTCCTACGACACCGGCAGCGACACCCCGGTCGACACGGTGGTGCTCTCGCGAGTGGATGACTACGCCGACGCGCTGACCGGTGCCCCACTGGCAGCCGCCAACGATGCCCCGATGCTCTTCACCGACTCCGACGCCCTCTCCGACGGGGTCCTCGATGCCATTCAGGCACTCGGCGCCTCCAACGTGATCATCCTCGGTGGCGTGGACGCGGTCAGTGCTGCGGTCGAGCAGGAGTTGACCAGCGAGGGGCTGGCGACCACCCGAGTCGGCGGATCCAACCGCTTCGAGACCGCCGCCCTCATCGCCGCCGATCTCACGGGCGGCGCGACCCCGGACACCGTGTTCTTCGTCGAGGGTGAGAACGCCGACGACACGCGCGGATGGCCGGACGCCATCAACATCGCCGCAGCGGCGGCCGCAACCGGTCAGGTCATCATCCCGGTGAATGCCGAGTACGTGCCGCCGGAGAGCCAGGCGCTGTGGGACAGCTACAACGTCGACCCGGAAACCGCTCCGACCGCCTGGGTCATCGGTGGGACCGAGGCCGTGACCGACACGGTCTCCGACACGCTGGCCGGTCCTGACGCGGAAGACCCCCTGCCGCGCCTGGCCGGACTGAACCGCTTCGAGACCTCCGCAGCGACGTACGCCTACTCCGTCAGCGAAGCCCTGATGGACCCGGCCCACCAGCTGATCATCCCCGGCAACAGCTTCGTCGAGGGTCTGGCAGCCGGTGCCATCGGTGGGCAGACCAACATGCCGATGGTGATGGTCGACTCCGTGGACCCGGCCAACTCGCCGTCGACGATCGACTTGCTTGGCTCGGCGCTCGACATCAACGAGTCCTACACCTTGGTCGGCAACACCGACGCGATCAGCGATGACGTCGCCACGGCCATCCTGGCGGCCAAGAACCCCGCCCCCGTCACGGCTGACACCTGCCTGACGCTGTTGCACCACAACGACGGCGAGTCCCAGCTGCTCGGAACCGGGCCCGACAACAACTTCGGTGCCCTCTCCCGACTGGTCACCCTGGCCGGCGAGCAGCAGGATGCCGCGACCAACGCCGGCTGTGCGCCGGTCACGGTCACCTCGGGTGACAACTTCCTGGCCGGTCCCGAGCTGACCGCGTCCGACCCGCTGAACGGGACCGACCGGGTCCTGGACACCATCGGCCTCTCCGAGGTCGGCTACGACGCGTTGGCGATCGGCAACCACGACACCGACTTCGGTCCGGACTTCCTGGCCCGCTTCGTCGGTGACTTCGACCCGGCCGTGCCGTTCCTGTCGGCCAACCTCGACGTGTCGGCCGTGCCGTCACTGCAGGCGCTTGCTGACGACGACCGGATCGCCCCGAGTGTGGTCGTCGATGCCGGTGGCACGGACGTCGCCATCATCGGTCTGACGACGCCGACCCTGCGCTCGATCTCCTCACCCGGGGACATCGTCGTGGAGCAGGAGATCGTCGACATCGTGCAGACCGAGATCGACTCGGCCACCGACTCCGGCGTCGATCACGTCGTCCTCATCTCCCACCTCCAGGGCGTCAACGCCGACGCCGACCTGGTCGGCCAGCTGTCCGGGCTCGACGTCGTGGTCGCCGGTGGTGGAGACGAGGTCCTGTCCGAGCCGGCCGACCCGCTGGTCCCGGGCGACCTGGGTGATGTCTTCGACGCCTACCCGCTGCTGCTGACCGATGCCGACGGCGACACCGTCCCTGCCGTGACGACGGCCGGTGACTACAAGTACCTGGGTCGCCTGACCCTGTACTTCGACGCCGACGGCAACCTCCTGCCAGACACGCCGTTCGAGGACTCGACCTCTCGGATGCTCCGCATCGCCGACGAGTCGCTGCCGGGCGGTGTCGAACGTGACCCGTTCGTCGTCACCGAGGTGGAGGAGCCCGTGGAGGAGTTCGTGGCCGACCTCGACTCCAACGTCATCGCCACCTCCGAGGTCGGTCTGGACGGCTCCCGTCCAGCCATCCGTGACGATGAGACGAACCTCGGGAACCTCGTCGCCGACGCCCACGCCTTCACCGCGGAGGCCCAGGCGGCCGACTTCGGCCTTGATGAGACGGCGACGTTCGTCGGCTTCCAGAACGGGGGTGGCATCCGGAACAACTCGGTGATCGAGGCCGGAGACATCACCGAACTGGACACCTTCGACATCCTGCCGTTCTCCAACTTCATCGGTGTGGTGGAAGACTTCACCGTGGCCGACTTCAAGGACGTGTTGGAGCAGGGCTACTCGGCGGTGGAGTTCGCCTCCGGTGCCTTCATCCACGTGTCGGACAACGTCGAGGTCGAGATCGACCTGGACGCCACGGCTCAGGTGGTCGAGGTCGACGACACCGGTCAGGTCACGATCACCACGCCCGGTGAGCGGGTCCGGACCCTGACGATCGACGGAACCGAGGTGGTCACCGACGGCGTCGTCGTCGATGACACCTTCACGTTCTCCCTCACGACGGCTGACTTCAGCCTCCGCAATGGGGACGCCTACCCGTTCAACCTGGCAGACGACGAGTTCACCATCGTCGGCCAGTCCTACCAGCAATCCCTCGCCGGCTACCTTCAGGCCCCTGCGGCCGACGGCGGTCTCGAGGGCACGATCTCCGCTGCCGACTACCCGGCCGGCGGCGAGGGCCGTCTCACCATCACCGGTGGCGACAGCTAGCCGATCGCACACATGACCGGGCCCCGACTCCAACTGGAGTCGGGGCCCGGCTCTTTGGGGCGCCAACTGCGATCGCCCCAACGATGCAGAGCGGGGACCACCTCCTGCTGGAACTGGGCCCGCGGGCTGCTCTGTGACGTTTAGTTTGTCAACGTCACGGAGAGTCGTCTTCTTGAGTACCGGATTCCGAAATGGTCACAAGTGACTAGGCCTGTGGCCACGATGGACCAGAGGCGACATCAGGTGCGCTAGAACCGGTCGGGAGCCTCGGCCGAGTCGGCATCGACGATCGCCCGCATCGCATCCTCCAGCCCAGCCAACTGCGCGGCTGTGAGGTTGTCGATCACCAGGCGCCGGACGCTGGCGACGTGGCTGGGTGCGGCCGTCTCGATCCGGGCCCGGCCCGCGGGGGTCAAGACGGCGAACGCCCCTCGCGCATCGGTCTCGCACACCTCACGCGTCACCAGGCCTTGCTTCTCGAGGCGCCGGAAGCGGTAGGTCACGTGGGCCTTGGGGACGCGGAGGATGTTGGCGAGCTCGCCGAACCGAAGCCGGTCGTCAGTCGCCTCCGACAGCATCGCGAGGATCCCGTAGTCGTCGACGGACAGGTCATGGGCTGCGAGCAGGTCAGAGTTGAGCTGGCGAGAGATGATCGAGATGCCGGTGACCAGGGCCCGCCAGGCCTGCTGTTCGGCGTCGTTCAGCCACTCGACCTCGGGGGTCGCGCCCTCAGGTGCTCCGTCCGCCACACCGGCAATCGTACGACACGGACGTCACCGCGCCGTCGGTCAGGTGTCGTGGGCGTCCAACTCGTCCTCCACCACCGCCCGCGATCCCGCGTCTGGAAGACCGTCCAGGTTGGCCCGGATCCGGTCGAGTTGGTCGTCGATGCCGCTGGCGTCGATCGCCATCTCACAGCCTGCCTCTGCGCTGGCCAAAGCCTGCCGAAGCGTCCTGATGATCGCTCGGAGCACCACCGGGTCAGACGCGCCGTAGCGCCGGATGGGCTCGATCGCGGCTTCGACGTACTGGGATGTCGACAGGTGCCAGCCGCGTTCGACGCGACGCCGGTCCTGCGTGAGCACACGTTCGCCGATGTCGTGCTGCAGCAGCACGCCGAGGACCCCGCCGGTGCGGGCCACGGACTCGATGGCCGTATTCGGGTCGTTCACCCCTGGGGACAGGGCCCGGACGGCGATGTCGGTCAACTGCAGGAGGCCGAACGGGACGTCCTGTTGCAGGGTGCGGGTGGCCCGGACTTCGATGACATCCTGCAGCTTCGGTCGCAGATCGGGCCAGTCGAGCTCATCGTCGGACCAGACGTAGGCCAGGAGCGCATGGGGGGTCACGTAGTGTCCGACCGGGGTCACGAGTCGGACGACCGCGCCACGCGGCAGCGCCTGGACGAGGCCGTCGATCGAGATCTGGGTCACCCACCCGACCCGATCCGCGCGCAGTTCGTGCGCGACGTTGGGGATGTCATCGGCGGAGCGAGCCTGCGACGTGATGCCGACGGGGGCATCCACGACCAGGGCGCGCTCGCCGTCCTCGTCGAGTCGCTCGAAACGCGATCTGATGGCGCGCACCGTCTCGGCTGCGACCTTGTCGAGCAGCGACCCGACCCGCAACGCCTTGGCCGTGTGATCGATCGACCCGAGGACCGCCAGCAGGGAGGCGACGGCGAGCACCACGGCGAGCAGCACCGACAAGCGGGGCAGATACGCCTGCACGTCGGTGGCGTCTGAGGGGTCTTGGACGACCCGCAGCACCAGCAGCGAGTAGGTGAAGGTGCCGACGACGATCCCGATCACGATCTGCTGGAACCGGTCGCCGAGGAACCCCCGTACCACGCGAGGTGAGAACTGGGACGCGGCCAACTGCACCGCCACGAGCGTCAGCGAGAACACGATCGAGGCGGCGCCGATCGTGCCGCCGGCGATGGTGGACAGGATCGAGCGGGAGTTGTCGACCGTGGTGGAGAAGTAGGCCGGCAGCGCGGTGTCCACCAGCAGCTGGTCGAGCTGGGTCATGACCACGGCCAACGCCACGGCGCTGACCACGAAGATCGCCGGGAGGAAGAACAGGCTCTCCCTGAAGCGCGCGCTGGCCCCGCGAAGTCGGAGGAGGCCGACGCCGCCGTCGTTGTTCGGACTGCTGGAGCTCACGGGCGAGCCGTACCCACCCGTGACCCTCAGCAGTCCCGCTGGGTCCCGCCGCGGCGTGAGTCCCCGGCGGCTCCGTCGTGGCCGGCAGCGCTCACACCACCGAAGAAGTGGTGCCTGGTCGACCAGCGGTTGGGCCGGAAGCCGGCCGCGGCCAGACGGGCCTCGTCTTCCTCGGGCATGGTCGGCTCGATGTGGATGACGCCGCCGGCCCGGTGCAGACGCGGAAGCTCCACGGCCGGCAGCGGTGCCAGACCCTGGCGAACGATGCCGTCGATGACACGCACCATGGCGCTCGGGATGCGGCTCCCGCCCGCGGAGCCGACCGCGGTGAGCTTCCCGCCTGGCGACTGGACGACCGTCGGGGCCATCATGCTGCCCATCCGGGTCCGTGGGCGGAGGGGCCCGGCAAGGAGGTCCCGCTCGCCGAGCATCGAGTTGAGCTGGCAGCCGTGGAACCAGTCGCTGGTGCCGAGGCCGAGGCTCGCGGTGACGGCGCACACGTTGCCGTCCGCGTCGGCGGCGGCGAACGAGGTGGTGCCCGTCACCTTGGTCACGTGCGGCCGTTGGACCTGTGCCAGCGTGACGACGTCGACCTTGGCCTGCGGGTGGCCGGCCAGGTTGTCCAGGTAGTCGAGCAGTGGGGAGAGGCCGACGCGGGTGTGCGCCTGGTGTCCGAAGAGCGAGACCTGCGGGGGTCGATGGGGGATGGCCTGGCAGGCGCGGAGGTCCGCTGCGGTCACCAGCGAACCCTGCTCCGCGCAGAACTCGGCCAGCGCGGCGGCGATCTCGCCGGTGTAGACGGAGGAGGGCCCGTCCTGTGCCAGCACCTCGAGCAGGGGGCCGATGTCCGGCAGGCGGATGGTGTCGCCGCACTGCTTCAGTGACCCGTCCTCGTGACAGAAGACCGACCGGCCGGTGTTCAGCGTCATGACCGGCTCGACCAGCTGGAGCAGGGAGTCGTCCTCGGCGGTCAGCTCCACACCCGTCCGGGCTAGCTCCAGGGCGGGCTCGACCAGCCGCGACCAGGGCATGCGCCCATCCCGCTCGTGGAGCAGGCCACACCCCGCCACCAGTCCGGGCACGCCGAACGTCGCCCCACCCACCGTGTAGGGGATGGCCTCGGTCCCGAAGACCAGCTCGGTCTGGAAGGTCCGTCCACCCTCCGTGGTTCGGGGGACGTCCACGAACCCGTCGACGGCCATGACCGTGCCGTCGGACCTGCCGTGGATGGCGTGCATCCCCGAGAGCAGGGACACGACCATCGGTTCGGCGACCGACGCCGCCAGCGTCATCGCAACGGCCGCGTCGGCGGCAGAGCCACCCTGGGCGAGGATGGCCGCACCAGCGTCAGCCGTGGCCGAGCTGTGTGCGGCGGTCCGACCCTGCACTGGTCAGGCGGTGGGAACGTTCGACGGAGGGGACGGCTCGGCGGCTGCCTGGCCGGGTGGGTGGACTTCCCGCGCCTGAGCGGCGGGAAGTCCACCCACCTCCGACCGAGCAGCCACCGAGCCCCGCCACGACGCGATGATCTCGGCCAGCCGCTCGGGGCACTCGATCTGCGGGACGTGCCCGATGCCGGCCAGCTCGTGATAGGTCATCCCAGGGCTCGTGCTGGCGAGGCGACGGGCCGACTCGACGTTGACCAGCTTGTCCTGGTCGCCGTGGACCAACAGCACGGGCACCGAGGCGGTCTGCAGGGTGGCCAGGTACGAGGCCTTGTGCTTGGTGAGGGTCCGCATCATCGACCGCTCCGCCTGCAGGAAGGCCGCGTCCGACCAAGGCAGGTCCCGTCGGGCCTCCGCGCTGCGAACGAAGAGGTCGAAGAGGTCGGGGTCGACGGCATCCGGGTCGGCGCACACGCCCTCCATGAGGATCTGCACGGCCTGCCGCGGGGTCCACTTCTCACGACGCCACCGCATGAACCGCTCGCCGACGCGCGGGATGTTGTACAGCGCGAAGAAGAGGGTGAGCTTCGGGTCGGCCTCGCGGATGGTGTCCCGGTTGACCGTGGCGGGCAGCGCGGGGTCGACCAGGATCATCCCCTCGAGGAGTTCGGGGTTCCGGGCCAGGACCAGCGTGGAGACCGTTCCGCCCATCGAGTTGCCGGCGATGGTGACAGGTGCGTCCGCGAGGGAGCGGATGAACCGGACCGTGACATCAGCGTTGTCCCGCACCCGGGCCGTGCGGATTCCGGGTTCGGAGAAGCCGAACCCCGGCAGGTCCATCGCGAGGACGCGGTACCGGTCCCGCAGGTGGGGGATCAGTGGGAGCCACGAGAGGTGGGACGATCCCAGCCCGTGCACCAGGACCAGGGTCGGCGCGTCCGCCGAGGGGCCGGCGACGTCGACGTAGCGGACGGGACCGTTGAGGTCCAGGGTCTTCAGCGGGTATCCGGTGTCGAGATCCATCGGGGGCAGGCTACTGGCCGTCGTGGCGGGACTGGCAAAACGCCCCTCCGAGGTGGAGGGGCGTCGCGTTGGGCCGGACTGTGCGGGGCCGGTCAGTTGGGGGCGGACGGCGGGTGCGGCGTGTCCGGCTCACCCTCCAACTGGTCGACCGCGTCCTTGGCCTTCTCGGCGGCGGCGCGGACCTTGTCGTCCACGCTGTCCGGCGTCTTGTCGGTGACGAACTCGGTGGCCTTGTCGATGGCCCCGTCGATCTTGTCGCCGTGCTCCTTGGCCAGGCCCTCTGCCGTCTCCTTGGCGTCGCCCAGCATGTCCTTGGCCTTGTCAGCAAATCCCATTGCGTGTCCTCGTGTTGGTCGAGATCGGGTGAGGGCAACGTACCGAAGTCCCCGCCGCTCAAACAGTGTCCTCCCGTCTCGGCTCAGCAAGGGAAGTCATATGACTCCGTCTGTGGGCGTACTGGGTCTCCGACGTCGATCTCGTCCTGGCTGGGTAGGCTCCGGCCGCCCAATCGTCAAGCAACCGGGGTCACGGCAATGAGCGACATGTACGTAGGGGTCGGCGTCACCGAAGGGGAACGCGCCGATGAGCGCACGATCATCGAGTCGGAGGACCTCACCACCCACGGCGTCATCGTCGGGATGACCGGGTCCGGGAAGACGGGCCTCGGCGTCATCGCCATCGAGGAGGCCCTCCTGGGCGGGATACCGGCCTTGGTGATCGACCCCAAGGGCGACATGGCCAACCTGTGCCTGCGCTTCCCCGACTTCGCCGCCTCGGATTTTGCGCCCTGGGTCGACGAGGGAGAGGCGACGAAGGGCGGACAGTCCATCGAGGAGTTGGCGGCCGCGACCGCCGCCATGTGGCAGGAGGGACTGCGAGGCTCCGGGGTCACCGACGAGCAGGTTCGGACCTACGCCGACGTGCCGATGACGGTGTACACGCCGGGCGCGACGACGGGCGTGGGACTCAACCTGGTCGGGTCGCTCGACGCGCCCGAGGGGGTCGACGCCACCGCCGCCCAGGACGAGATCAGCGATACCGTCAGTGGCCTGCTGGCCCTCGTCGGGATCGAGTCCGACCCGCTGACGGGACGAGAGCACATCCTCCTCACCAACCTGATCACCGATGCGTGGACCAAGGGCCGCTCCTTGGACATGCCGCAGCTGATCCAGGAGGTCCAGACCCCACCCATCCGCAAGCTCGGCGTGATGGACCTGGAGACGTTCTTCCCAGCCGACGACCGGATGGGCCTGGCACTGCGGTTGAACGGCATGCTGGCCTCGCCGACCTTCGCTGCGTGGGCACAGGGCCAGCCGCTCGACATCAGCTCGATGCTCTTCACGCCGGAGGGCGGACCGAGGTGTGCCATCGTGTCCTTGGCGCACCTGTCGGACGAGGAGCGCCAGTTCGTCGTGACCCTCCTGCTCAGCCGGGTGATCACGTGGATGCGACAGCAGGCCGGTACCTCGAGCCTGCGTGCCATGATCTACATGGACGAGGTGTTCGGCTTCGTCCCACCGGTCAAGGCACCGCCGTCCAAGCAGCCCATCCTGACGATCCTCAAGCAGGCCCGAGCGTTCGGGGTCGGGATGGTCCTGTCCACCCAGAACCCCGTGGACATCGACTACAAGGCCATCTCGAACGCCGGGACCTGGATGATCGGGCGGCTGCAGACCGAGCAGGACAAGGACCGGCTCCTCGAGGGGATGCGCGCCTCCTCGGGTGCGGTCGACATCGACGCCATCAGCGACCAGATCTCGGGGCTCGACAAGCGGCAGTTCGTGCTGCACTCGACCCGTGGGTCGGCGCCGTCGGTGTTCGCGACCAGGTGGGCGATCTCCTACCTCAGCGGGCCGATGACCGGACCGCAGATCGCGGAGCTGATGGCTGACCAGAAGGCCGCCGTCGCCGAGGAGGAGGGATCCCCGGCGAAACGGGTCCCTGCAGCCGACGCCGCGGGCGCGACGAGTGCGGTGGCAGCGGCAGCCGGGGCGGAGACCGCCCAGGCCATCCCAGCCGCGCCGCCCGTGGCCGAGCAGGCGCTGGGAGATGACGAGAGCACCGTGGTGCCGACCGTGCCCGACGAGGTGATCCAGCGCTTCCTGGATCCGGCGGCCGGGTGGGCCTCGTCGGTCGGCGCCGTCGCCGGGGGAACGCGACTGGTGCCCTACGTCGCCGTCCGCGTCCGCATGACGTTCGATGAGACCAAGGCCGACCTGGACCACACCGAGGAGTTCGAGGCCGTTCTGCCCGTCACCACCGAGCCGACGGACACCTCCGGCATGGAGGCCGTCGACTACGACGACCGGGACCTGCGGCCATCCGGTCCGGCAAACGCCGTCTACGTCATCCCCGGCGCGAAGATCAACACCAAGACGTGGTGGAACACCGTCGAGCGCACCGTCCGTGACGAGCTGTACCGGACCCGGACGATGACGGTGCTCACCAACGCCGAGCTCAAGCTGTGGTCACGGCCGGGGGAGGACCGGGAGGCCTTCGAGGCGCGGTGTGACGCCGAGTCGGAGAAGCGGGAGGACGAGGAGGCCGAGAAGCTCCGCGCCAAGATGGAGACCAAGGCCGACCGCCTGCGTGACGCCATCGATCGGGCCCAGGACAAGGTCACGCAGTTGGAGGCTGACGTGTCCTCCCGCACGTCGAGTGAGCTGATCAACATCGGGACCTCCATCCTGGGCAGCTTCCTGGGCGGCCGGAAGTCGGCCCGAGGTGTAGCGGCCGACGTCCGCCGCGCCGCACGAGGGCGGGGTCAGACCTCACGCACGAAGCAGCGTCTGGAGACCGCAGAGGGGGAGGTCGTGGAGAAGATGGACGACCTCCGCGAGTTGGAGGACGAGTTGGCCGCCGAGCTGCTCGACATCGACCACCGCTGGATGGAGGCGGCCGACGCCATCACGGAGGTCGAGGTCGGCCTGGAGAAGACCGACGTCCAGGTGACCAACGTCACACTCGTCTGGGTGCCGACCAAGCGCTGAGCCACTGGTGCTTTCACGCTAGACCAGCCGGATCGAGTCAGAGTAACCACGGTCATCCCGCGCCAAAGGTTCGCAGCCCTCAAACAGAGCTAGCTAAGTGGTTCGAGTTCGTCCCAGCGAAGGATCTGGAATTCCCTTCGCCCAACAGAATCGATGCTCCAGACCGCGTCCGCGACGCCTCGGGCGCGTGTGATGGCATCTCCGGTGATCTGGAGCAACACTGGCGCTCCGTGCCTAGATGCGACCGCAAAGGCCTCCCCCTCCTTGCTCGTAAGGTAGACACTGTTTCGCCCTACAGAGATGATGCCCTCATCAACAATGGCATCAAGGGAGCCCCAAGCGGTTCCGTGAAATAATTGGTCTGGTTGGTCACCCATCGGTGAGACTCCGAGGTGCACCCTAAAACTGTGCCCATAGAGAGCACGCACACACATACCGGCCATTTCGAACCGTGGCTCGTCGGGATGCTGAACGATGTCAATGATCTCAGACATGTCAACGTCAAGCACCTCAGCAAGCCAAGTCGTCTTCACAAATCCTTGAGTCGATGGGGACCCCCCGATTCGAGGGGCATCGTGGCGAAGAACCTTTGATATAGCCTTACTTAAGGTCTTTTGCGATCGTGTGAGAGGTGCTGCCACGAGGCCAGACGCGGAGAGTGCACTGGACACTTCAGAAGCAGCGCGGCGGAGACCTTCGGATTCTCCAGAGATGGAGATCCAGTTAGCAAGCCTCCTACCGTATGTGTGACGCTCCTTACTCGTTCGCCCCGAGGTAACTAGCCACATCGCTCGCGAGAGTGCAAACCACTGATAGGCAGACCAAGCTGTAGACTCCTCGACCCCCAGCTGGGAGGTGTGCTTGTACTCATTGACAACCTGCCTGCGGCAGTGGATGTCGCTACTCTTGAACCCGTGCACTTGAAAGTCGTCCAGCAGTTGCGCAATATCCCACCCGAATGGGACGGTGCTCGTGCCTTCTAGGTCTACAGCAACGATTCGTCCAGTGGACTCCAGCAGCCAATTGCTAAGGTGCGCGTCCCTTTTGCGTACACCCGGCAAACCTTGTGGCAGACCTTCTCGGAACCGGGCCATGAACGTGTCGAGTTGATCGCCCCTCCCAAACAGTGTTCTCCCGCTGAGCTTGATGGCCTCCTTCGCAGTCCGCCAACCCTGTCCCTCGACCAGATCGTCATATGACCTGTGGTAGTGCCCCAATAGGCGCGCAGTCTGAAGAAGACTTGCCGCGGCGTCTTCCCTTGAAAGGGAACTGAGCGGCACCCCCTTTCGCCGCTCTATGATGTGGATGGATGAGTCGTCTCCTGTGACGACCGCTATGCTCGTAGGCGTTGCAAAATCCTGCGTGAGTCCGTGCTCTTCGAGGTATGCAGATAGGTGGGTATGGTTTCGAGCCTCCCGGGAGCCGCCCTCGATGGAGGGCAACGGCTTCACGACGATGAGCCTGGACGCGTCTCCACGAACATCACCAATGGCAAAGACCCTGCTTCTCCCTCCTAGGTCTTCTCTGCGGTACTGGTTCGTTCGACGCTCTAGTTCAATAAATTCCTTCCATAAGCGATCGCTGTCGTCGGACTCGAAGGCTTGAGCTAGGCGGGCTGCAGTCAAAGCGGGAAGAGGCCAGCTCGGATGTTCTCTCCTTAGTTGAAGTGTCTTGCCAGCAGCTGCGTTTAGTTGGGACACTTGTCGACTAAAGATGGCTTGAGACGCAAGAGTCTCTACGTATCGCCACTGGTTATGGCGGCTGGCAGTCAGTCTTGCCAACTCATCGGAGACGGCAGCGCAGCTCTTGTGAAGGTCTGGCGAAGCCAAGGCTGGTCGGTCAAGCTGCTCTCGCAAGAGAGACCAGATCACCATCGCAGCTGGAACGTTGACTTGTCTGTGACTCGCCCTTAGTTCGCGTTGCATTCTCCTGAGTGGTGGTAGGAGCACTCCGACGATTGTTTGCAGTTTCGCGTCTGGTAGAAGGGAAAGCTGGTCCAAGAGACCAAAGGGAAGTCGCAGTAACGCCCACGAGAAGCAACGCCTATCTTGCTTTGGCGACGTGATCACAGCAAGGAGCAGTGACTTCTGAAGGTATTCCCAGGCGTTGGCTGGGGCGAACTCTTGCAGATGGGTCTGGCACTCGGCCTCAACTGAGTCCCTAAGAAATGACTCGTCCTCCCCCGAGTGAGCAAGAAGATGGAGGCGACAGGTGACGGAAATAAGGGTTAGATGATGGCGGTCAGCGATGCTAAGCGCTTCTTCGGTTAGGTTGATGTCACGCGTTTGAAAGGCGAGTTCGGTCAAGAGTTCGGCTAAGTACCGGTGTGCTTGGATAGTGTCGTTGCCCAAGTCAATAGAGGTCTTTAGCCTAGAACAGGCCATCTTGAGTCGACTGAGGTCCGACTTGCCCCACCTGACTGTGTTTGCGATAGAGACGGCGTAACGACCCAGGGCATCCTTCCGAGAGTGGAGCGGAAGTCGCTCACTCGCAATCGCGAAATCAAACTCGGAGGCAGCTTCAGAAAAGAGATGGATCGACCGGTCGCTGAGGCCTCGGGACTCCAGTTCTTGGGCTTCCTTCAAGAGCGATCGACCAAGCGCTAACGAGAGTTCGAGGAGGGCAACGGAGAAGGGCGAACGGCCGTGCATCTTCAGGGCTAGTCGAGCCCTGTGCGGATGTCGGCGGGCAAAATCGGCAGCAATGCAAAGAATAGGGGCCGAGAGATCAATGCCACGGGCCCAAGCTTGCACTAGAACATGCCCAGCCTCATCGTTGATCGGGCTGTCATGGAGTCTAGTTGGGAGAAGTGGTTCTGCTTCAACAACTCGCCCATATTCATCCATTGCGGCGAGAAGGGTTAATCGATCTTGCAAGTTTGCCAAGAGGTGCCTTCTGATGGTGTGTCGGTCAGCTTCTGAACCGGGATTGTCGGCCTAATCGGAGCATGTAGTCACTGGCCGGTGGTGACCATCGACCCACGAGCGGGTAGCAACTCGAACTGCGCGGGCCTACGTTGAACGCGGCTGCAAAGTTTGAAGTGGGCGGCATTAGACCACTCATCACGCAATCGCTTTGCGCGGAGGCCTAAAATCGCCATCAATTCTACATTGCGGGGATCCGGCCGGATGACAGCCTCACCTGGGTCTGGGTGCCGACCGAGCGCCGAGCCAGGGACACCCAGCGCTGCGGACCCGGCTACCGGGCCGGCTCGGTCACGAGCATGGCATGCGCCGCTGCGGACAGCGCCGCCGCGAGGGGTACCGCGAACAGGGCACCGACGATGCCGGCCTTCAGTCCGCCGACCGTCAGCACGACCAGCACGACCGCCGGGTGCAGCGGCAGGCGGTTGCCCATGACGAAGGGCTGCAGCAGGTTGCCGTCCACCTGTTGGATGGCCACGTACAGGATGAGCACGATCACCGCCGTGGTGGTGCCGCCGCCAGCGAAGGCCAGGGCCACCGCGAGGCCACCCACGACGAAGGCTCCGACCACCGGGACGAACGCGGCCAGGAACGTCAACACGACGAGGGCTGCGGCCATCGGCACCCCCAGTGCGAAGAGTCCGATGGCGCTCAGCGCCGCGTCGGCCAGGGCCACGATGCACAGGCCCTGGACGTACTGGGAGACGGTGTTCCAGGCGGCTCCCGCGACCGCGTCGACCCGGTCGGACCGGTCGCCGAGCAGTGCCAGCGTCCACTGCCACATGTCCCGCCCGTCGCGGAGCAGGAAGAAGGAGAGGACGATCGCGAGTGCGGCACCCGAGAGGAACTCTCCGACCGCACGAAGACCCCCCGAGGCTCGGCTGGACGCCCACTCCTGCGCGCTGGACAGCAACTCGGACGTGCGCGAGACGTCCACCGGCAGCTGCGGGTACTGCTCGCGCAGACGCTCGAGCGCGGCCGACACCTGATCGATCAGCTCCGGGAGCGTCTCCGCAAAGCGCCACCCGACCAGCGAGAACAGGGCCATCAGCGCCACCAGCCAGCTGACCGTGACCGTCAGCGCGGCGGCGGTACGGGGCCAGCCGCGAGCAGCGAGCCACTCCATCGGTGGGCTGAACGTGGCCGCCAAGAAGAGTGCGAAGGCGATGGCGGCAACGACGACGATCAACTGCGCCAGGAGCCACACCACCAGGCCGACGGCCAAGGCGAGGCCGACGAACTGCCACGACCGACGGCCTATCGCGCTCAGCGGGAGCCGTTCGGGGAGCGGCGCGCGTTCATCGTCCACAACCTCGCGTTTCCCCGATGCGGACGTTCTGAATACCGGCCGCGGGCCGATCCGATGGGACGGTGGGTGTCGCAGGCCCCCGGCATACTGCCTGTGGTGATGTGGCAGCGACGAGGAGGGTGGGCGAGGTGCTTAAGGTAGTCCGCGGCTCCCGTGGCGCCGACCTCGCCGATGCCCTGGCCGAGCGGCTGTCCAACCCGCTGCACGACCCGCTGGCGGCCGAGCAGATCGTCATCCACCGGCCAGGTCTCGAGCGCTGGCTCAGCCAACACCTCTCCGAGCACCTGGGTGCCCACCTCGGGTCCGACGGCATCTGCGCCAACGTGGATTTCCCGCGCCCGCTGGACATCGTGCGCAGTGCCATCAGGGCCGCCGGCGGGGTCGATCCTGCCGTCAGCCGGTGGAGCCCCCAGCGGCTGGTCTGGCCCCTGCTCACGCTGCTGACCTCGTCCGCCGGACCGCCTGCCTGGGCGGGGGTGCGGGCACGGATGAGCAGTGGTCCTGCGCAGCGATACGGGGTGGCTCGCGGGATCGCCGACCTCTTCGACAGCTACGCCACCCACCGTCCAGACATGGTCCTGTCGTGGCTCGAAGGCCACTCGGTCGACGGCCGAGGGACGTCGCTCGATGACACCGACGCGTGGCAGCCCGACCTCTTCCGAGCGCTGCGGGAGCTGGTCGACCAGCCGACGCTGGCCGAGTCCGTGCGTGACGCTGCAGCTCGGATGACCGCACCGGCGGACCTGCCCGACCGCATCAGTCTGTTCGGCTTCACCGCCCTTCCGGCCACGTACCTGACGATGCTGGTCGCACTTGCCCAGCACCTCGACGTCGACCTCTACACCCTTCACCCCTCACCAGGGCTGTGGCAGTCCCGGGCCGACGTGGGTCACGCCGCAAGCGACGCCCCGGGCGGGGCGGTGGGGTCCATCGTGCAGCTGCCGACCCGTGAGGAGGCGGCCCTCCCCCCACCGCAGAACCAGCTGCTCCGGTCATGGGGCACCCACGCAGCCGAGCTCCAACTGGTCGTGAACGCGGTCGCCCAGGATGCCCCCGTCACGGACGTCTCGGGCCCGGTGTCCGGGACCAGCACGTTGGCTCAACTCCAGGCGGGCATCAGCCGTGACACGTCGGTCCGGATCGATGCGGTCGACGACTCCGTCCAGATCCACGCCTGTCACGGGCGCACGCGCCAGGTGCAGGTGCTGCGCGACGAGATCCTCCGGCTGCTGGCCGCCGACCCCACGCTGCAGCCCCGCGACATCGTCGTCATGTGCCCCGACGTGGAGGCCTTCGCGCCGCTGGTCACGGCCCACCTCGCGGTGCCCGACGACGACCCGGAGGGTCGGCCGGACCTCCGGGTTCGGCTGGCAGACCGCTCCATACGCCAGACCAACCCGGTCATGCGGGCGCTGGACGAGGTGCTCAGGCTGGCTGCCGGCCGCGTGACCGCGTCCCGGCTGCTCGATCTGGCGGCCGCCGAACCGGTCAGCCGGCGGTTCGGCTTCACCACCGACGACCTGGCCACGCTCCGCGACTGGGCAGTTGAATCAGGCATGCGCTGGGGGCTGGACCTGGAGGACCGCGCCCGCGTCGGCGTCGGACTCGACGCCGGGACCATCGAGTTCGGCCTCTCGCGGATCCTGCTCGGTGTGGCCATGGCCGATGAGGATCTCCGCACCGTTGGCCAGGTGACCCCGCTGGATGAGGTGGAGGGCAGCGCGGTGGTCCTCGCAGGACGGATGGCTGAGTTCGCCAGCCGCTTGAACCAGGTGCTGCGGTCGCTGCGGACGACCGCGCCGCTGCACCAGTGGATCGACGCACTCCGGCAGGCCGTCAACCTGCTGATGCTGGAGCCCTGGGAGGAGACGTGGCAACGCACCCAGGTGCTCGACGTCCTGGCTGAGATCGGCGACTCGGCCGAGCGAGGACTGGCGCAGTCTCCGACGGTCGATCTCGACCTCTCCGACGTCCGGGCGTTGATGCACGAGCCGCTGCAGGGCCAGCCCACCCGCGCCAACCACCGGACCGGGGACCTGACGGTGTGCACCCTGGTGCCGATGCGGTCGGTGCCATACCGCGTGGTCTGTCTGCTGGGCATGGACGACGAGGTCTTCCCCCGACCGGACCACCAGCGAGGTGACGACCTGGTGGTCAGGGCTCCACGCGTGGGGGATGTGGACCGCCGCGGTGAGGATCGACAACTCCTGCTCGATGCCGTCATGGCGGCATCGGAGACGCTGATCGTGACCTACGACGGCATGGACGTCCGGACGGGACGGCCCCGACCGCCGTGTTCCCCGATCACGGAGTTGGTGACCGTGCTCGGCGGCAAGGATGTGATCACCCGACATCCGTTGGCTCCGCATGATCCGCGGGCCTTCCGCGCCGAGCGGCCGGGCTTCGACCCACAAGCGTTCGCTGCCGCGCAGGCGTTCGCTGCCGCCCAGCACACCCCCAGGCCGGGGAGCCGTAGTGCCTCCGCGGGGAGTCCCGCCGACCCCGTGGGGAGTCGTGCGGGCCGGGCCGAGCAGCTGCCCGACGACCCGGCGCCGCCCGTTCGGGTGGCGGACCTCGCCTCCTTCATGGTCGACCCGGTCGGCTACTTCTACCGCCACACCGCCGGGGCCTACGTGCCCTCGGACCCCGAGCAGGGTGACCAGCAGGTGCCACTCTCACTGCGCGGCCTGGACTACTGGAGGGTCGGTCAGTCGATACTCGATGCGCTGGTGATCGCCGGTGATGAGCCGGTCGAGGAAGCGCAACGAGAGGCGTCCGACAGCGACGCCGGTGATGACGCCGTCAGGGCGATCGTCGAGCACCTCCGCGGGACGGGACTCATGCCCCCACCTGGCATGTCGAACCAGCTGGACGGCATCCGGGACATCGCGGTCTCGATCGCGGACCTGATGACGCTGCGAGATCTACCCGCGAGCCCTGCTGGGCGGGTCGAGGTCGAGCTGCAGATCGACGGGAGGACGCTCTTCGGTCGTGTCGACCGAATCGACGGGAACCTCCGGGTCGTCAGGTCCTTCTCCCGGGTCCAGGCCAAGCAGATCGCGAAGGCGTGGGTCAACCATCTGGTGCTCACGGTGCACGACCCGGCTACCCCGTGGGAGTCCTGGGTCGTCGGCCGCCACGGCGCCGAGGAGAAGAAGAAGCGACCACACGCGGCCGTCTTCGAGCCACTGGGCCGCACCCTGGAGCAGCGACGTCGAACGGCCGAGATGATCCTGCGCGACCTGCTCGAGGTCCATGACGAGGCCCTCCGGCAGCCGCTGATCGTCCCGGCGCAGACGGCAGCCGCGTACGCCAAGGCACGCGTGCTGCAGCACCGGTCAGCCGCCGAGGCCGACGACGAGGCCGCCCTTGCCTGGGACCACGACGACTTCGGATACGGCAAGGATGCTGACCTGCCAGCGCACCTGATGCTCTTCGGTGACCAGGTCGCCTACGAGACCCTGACGGGGGAGCCTGCCCGGCCACAGGACACCCGTCTGGGTCAGGAGCCCGAGCCCCACCGGTTCGGTGGCCTGGCGGTGCGGCTATGGCAGCCGCTGCTGACACACTGCACGGCGGCGGGGCCGGGTGTTCGGCGATGAGCGGCGCCTGGACCAGCGGCCCCCCGGAGCCGACGCGATTCGACCTCGGTGACCCCCTGCCACAGGGCCACGTGACGCTGGAGGCGTCAGCCGGGACCGGCAAGACGCACAGCATCGTGGGGTTGGCCGTCCGATACCTGGCCGAGGGGCACTGCACCGCCGCAGGTCTCCTGGTCGTGACGTTCGCCCGGTCGGCGACGCGCGAGCTGCGAGAGCGGCTGCTGGAGGGCCTCGCCTGGGCTGTGGCCCTGCTAGAGGACCACCTGGACGGTCGCCTGGTCACCGATAGCGACGAGCCGGACGGATTGCGACGTGCCCTCTGCGGCGGCACCGATCAGGCCGTGCTCCACGCACGACATGATCGCCTGGCTCGGGCCCTGGCCGACATCGACCAGGCAACCGTGACGACGATCCACGGCTTCGCCGGTCTGATGCTGCAGCTGATCGGCGACCAGATCGACGCCAGCCGTCTGATCGAGGACGACACCGAACTGCTCCAGCAGATCGCCGGTGACCTGCGGCTGCGGGTCCTGGCGGACTCCCCCGACGACGTGGCCTCCCTGCCGTGGGTGGACAGCGGACCCGAGTTGGCGCAGAAGGGAACCCGATACGGCCCAGACGCCGTCATGCCCCCACCGTCGCTGGGGAGCTGGGAGACGGCGCCGTCATGGATGGCGGTCGAGGCCGGCCGTGAGTACCGCCGGCGGTCGGACCAGATGCTGGTCCACACCCACGACGACGTCCTCCGAACCCTGCGTGATGCGCTGCAGGACACCGCAACCGCCGCCCGATTGGGACAGCGCTTCCGCGTCGCGCTGATCGATGAGTTCCAGGACACCGACCCGGTCCAGTGGGACATCGTCTCCCTGCTCTTCCCACCACCGCCAACCCTGCAGGTGGTCGGAGCCTCACCCCCATCCGGCTCAGCCGGCTCGCCGGCCGTGGTCATGGTGGGGGATCCGAAGCAGGCCATCTACGCCTTCCGCGGCGCGGATGTCCACGCCTACCTCGAGGCCCGTGGTGCCAGGGCTTCCTACACCCTGCCCACCAACCGTCGATCGGACCGGCCGCTGGTCGACGCCGTCCTCGACCTGTTCACCGACCAGAACCTCGGTGCAGGCATCGACGTGCCGCGGGTCGAGGCCCACGTCGACCGCTCGCGGCTAACCGGTACGGCCATGGCCCCGGTCGATGTCCGGCTGGTCCCTGATGACGCCGCCGTGCGTCGCACCAAGGACGGTGGGATGAGCACGAGCAGCTTGCGCGAGTTCGTGGCCCGGGATGTGGCCGTCCAAGCGGCAGCGCTGCTCGGCGCCGGTGTGCAGATCGCCGACGCCCCGACGGAGGAGGACGCGGCCCCGCGGGAGGGGCGGGCACTGGTGCCGCACGACCTCGCCATCCTCGTCCGCACCCGGCGGCAAGCCTCCATCGTGCAGCGACAGCTGACCACCGTGGGTGTGCCCTCGATCCTGAACGGCGTTGGCAACGTGCTGCGCACCCGAGCGGCCAGGGACTGGGCGCACCTGCTGCGCGCCCTGGCCGAGCCGTCCAGGTCCTCACCGGCTCGCCTGGCTGCGCTGACGGACCTCATCGGCTGGACGCCCCACTCGATCAGCCTGGCCACGTCGGCGGAGTGGGACCGGTTGCACATCAACCTGCACGACTGGCGAGCCGTCCTCGAGGGGGACGGGGTCGCCGCGGTCCTGCGCCACGTCGAGGCCGCCACCCAGCTCTCCGTCAGGTTGGTCTCCGAGGCCGATGGGCTGCGGCGGCTGACCGATCTGCGGCACGTCGCCGAGTTGCTGCACCAGGTGGCCAGTGACGAGCTCGTCGGCATCCCTGGCCTGGTCGCCTGGCTGGAGGCAGGGCTCGCGGTGGCCGGGGAGGCCGACTCACCGGTCCCGCCCGAGAGCATCGCCTCACGGCTGGAGCGGGAGGACGGCGCGGTCCAGATCATGACCGTCCACGGCGCGAAGGGACTGGAGTTCGGCGTCGTCTTCGCCCCGTACCTGTGGGACACCGGCGGCCGCGCAACGGCCGCGTTCGACGTCCACGACCCACGACTTGGTCACCGCGTGCTCTACGCCGGCCGCAGCAAGAAGGCACCCGAGTACCAGCACTACAAGGACCTCCACACGCAGCAGGCGGAGGAGGAGGAACGACGGCTGGCCTACGTCGCCGCGACCCGCGCCAAGCACCACCTGCGGGTGTGGTTCGCACCGGGCCGTCGGGTCGCGGACTCGCCGCTCGGAACCCTGCTGTCCCGAGGAGGTGAGAGGGTCACGTCGACCGCGGACGCGGAGGCGTCCCTGCGGCTGCTGCAGGAGGAACGCTCCAGCGCGATCGCGATCAGTCACGTATCGGACGAGGCTCCGGTCCCCGACGTGCATGTGGAGCGGAGATCGCAGGTCGCTCCGGTGCTGGCTCGGTTCGACCGCAGCATCGACGGCCAGTGGCGCCGGACGTCGTACAGCCGCATCTCCGGCCAGGCCAGTGACCCCGCCACGGCTGGGATGGCCGGGCAACAGGACACGAGCGCAGGTGGTCTGGCCGGTCCGGTTGACGGCACGCCACCGGAGGACCGGCCTCCACGAGCACCCGCGCTCCACGAACTCGGTGGGGAACCTGACCTCTCTGCCGGTGGGGAACCTGACCTCTCTGCCGGGGAGTCTGACGGTCCTGGTGGGGAACCTGACCCTGCTCTGGAGGCGCCCGTTCCGCTCCGACGGCTCCGCGGCGGCGCAGACGTCGGGACGGTGATCCACTCGGTGCTCGAGAACCTGGACTTCCGGGACGCCGACGTCCGCGGAGCGTCGCTGGATGCCCGGATCGCGGGCGAACTGTCGCGCCAGATCACCCGCCAGGCGCTCGATCTCGGCGATGCGGAGGAGGTCGACGTCGCGGGCGGTCTCGCGGCGGCACTGCGCACCCCCCTCGGACCCGCAACCGACCCGACCCTCGGCTCGGTCTGCCTCACCGATCTGACCCGAGCCGACCGGCTGGACGAGATGGCCTTCGAGTTGCCCGTCGACAGCCAGCGACGACCGACCAGCCGGCTCGAGGCGGAGCAGGTCCTCGTCGGTGACATCGCCGACCTGATGGAACAGACCCTGCCTGCCAGCGACCCACTGGTCAGCTACCCGGCACAGCTCCGGTCCGAGTTGGCCGACATCCCGATCCGCGGCTATCTGGCTGGCTTCGTCGACCTGGTCGCCCGGATCCCCGGCAGCAACTCCTACCTGGTCGCGGACTACAAGACCAACCGGCTCGGCCCACCGGGGGCCGAGGACCTCACGTTCGCCGACTACACCGGCACGTCGATGGCCCTCGCCATGGCCCACCACCACTACCCGCTGCAGGCACTGCTCTATCAGGTGGCGCTGCACCGCTACCTCCGCTGGCGGCTGCCCGACTACGACCCGGCCCGACACCTGGGTGGCAGCGCCTACCTCTTCCTCCGCGGGATGGGGGGACCGGAGACCCCGGCTGCCGCTGGCATGCGGTGCGGCGTCTTCCTCTGGCAGCCCCCGCCAACGCTGATCGTGGGCGTTGATCGCCTCTTCGGTCAGGGCCGTTCCCGGACCGATCTCGACTCCGGAGGTGACCGTGACTGATCTCGACCCCTTCCACCCCGACCTCGTCATGGCCGACCTGCCGGCACGACTGCAGGCCTTCAACGGCGCGGGTGTCCTCTCCAGCGCGGACATCCACACGGCTCGGCGGTTGGCACGCCTGACAGGCTGCTTGGACGATGATGTGGTCCTCGGCGCGGCGTTCGCCGTCCGCGCGACACGCTTCGGGCACGTCTTCGCTCAACTCGACCAGCTCCGCGACACGGTCACCGACGACGACGGACGCGTGACCGACCTCGACCCGGCCGCCTGGCCGACCGACCTGGAGGCTTGGGTGGGGACCATCGCCGCTTCACCCATGGTCCGCGTCCACCCGCCAGAGCGGCCAGGTGGATCGGGGCGGCCGGATCCGGGACCGCCGAGAGACGAGGCGCCGCCTCGGCGCCAGCCCGCGCGGCCACTCCACCTGGATGGCCGGCGGCTCTACCTGGACCGCTACTGGCGGTACGAGCACCGCGTGGCGGGACACATCCGGGAGCGGCTGAGGGAACGGGACGGCGCGCTGACGCTGGACCAGCAGGGCCGAGCCGTACTGCAGGAGCGCATGGGTGGGGACCCCGCACAACACGCCGCGGCCCTCGCCGCCCTGTCCACCTCCTTCACCGTCATCGCCGGCGGGCCCGGGACCGGGAAGACGTGGGTCATCGCCCAGACCGTATCGGCCGCAGCCAGCCACACCAGCCGAGCCGGCGGTCAGCCACCCCGGATAGCCATCGCCGCACCCACGGGCAAGGCCGCAGCCCGGTTGGGTGAGCAGTTGCGCGATTCCGGACACGCCGCTGCTGACATCAGGCCCACGACGCTCCACCGGCTGCTCGGGTGGCGTCCCAACCGGACCCGTTTTCGGCATGACGCCGACAACCCGCTCCCGTTCGACCTGGTCGTCGTCGACGAGGTCTCCATGGTCTCGCTGGCCATGCTGTCGAGTCTGTTGGAGGCACTGGAGCGGCAGGCCCATCTGGTGCTGGTCGGCGACCCCGACCAACTGGCGGCGGTCGAGGCTGGCACCGTGCTGGGTGACCTGGTCGTCGGCGCCGGCAGCCCCCGCCCCGACGCGGCGAGCGAGCCGACCAGCCAGCCGGGCCCGGTCATCAAACTCGAGCGGGGCTACCGGTTCGACGACCGCATCAAGGCCTTCTCGTGGGCCGTTCGCGACGGCGACGCCGAGACCGCGATCGCGGCGTTGACCGTCGACCCGGAGGACCTGGCTGGCCAGCCCCTCGCCCTCGTCGTACCCGAGCGGCCAGGCGAGTGGCCCGACCGGGACCCCGCGCTGGCCGATCTGCGCCGCGTCATCACGGCGGAGACGACCGATGTGATCCGCCACGCCGTCGCTGGGGACGCGGCCAGCGCCATCACGGCCGCCCTGACGGTCAAGGTCCTCTGTGCGCACCGGCGCGGCCCGGAGGGTGTGGGCGTCTGGAACGCCACCATCGAGGGGTGGATCCACGATCTGCCCAGCTACCGCCGCCCGGAGTGGTATCCCGGCCGGCCGGTGATGATCACCGGCAACGACCACGACCTGGGCGTGTACAACGGCGACCTGGGGGTTGTGGTCGCCGGGCCGAACGGCAGCCGCCAGGTGGTCATCGACGGACGCAGCGGCGGCCCGATCGAGCATCGCCGCCTGGGCGACATCCAGACGGTCCACGCCATGACGGTCCACAAGAGCCAGGGCTCGCAGTTCAACCGGGTCGTGGTCGTGCTGCCCGCCGAACCATCGCCGGTCCTCACCCGCGAACTGCTCTACACCGCCGTCACACGGGCGAAGCAGTCGGTGGTGATCGTGGGCTCGCCCGATGTGCTCGCCGAGGCCATCAACCGCCCGGTGTCCCGCGCGTCGGCTCTCCCGGAGCGGATCGGTGCTCTGGACAGTAGAACGGTCGCACCCGCTGCGTCGACATCCGCATGAACGAAGGCCACGTCGTGACCCCACCAGCTGAGTTCGCCCAAGAACACGACCAACTCCTCGAGGTCGTCAGGGCCAAGGGCTATCAGCGTCGTGACGAAGCCTTCCAGCTGGCCTCGGGTGAGTACAGCCACGACTTCATCGACGCCAAGGCGGCCCTGTCCCACGGCCGCGACCTCACGGTGGCCTGCGACCTCATGCTCAAGTTGGTGGCGGCTGACGGCATCGAGTTCGACGCGGTCGGCGGCCTGACGATGGGTGCGGACCACTTCTCCCACGGCATTGCCCTGCTCGGCCAGAAGCACTGGTTCGTCGTCCGCAAGGCGCCGAAGGGACGGGGAACCAACCAGCTCATCGAGGGCACGGCCATCGGCCAGGGCACGCGGGTGCTACTGGTCGACGACGTGGTGACGACCGGCGGCTCGATCCTCAAGGCCTACGACGCCGTGCAGGCCACCGGAGCACAGATCGTTGCCGCGACCACCCTCGTCGACCGGGGTGACCGGGCCTCACGGGACATGCAGGATCGCGACGTGCCCTACTACCCGGTGATCACCTACTCAGACCTGGGCATCGAACCCGTGGGACAGGGGACTAGCGCGGCGTGAAGCGCACGACCGCCACACCCTGCGCGGCCTGTTCCATCTCCGCCGGTCCGGCTGCGGCGTCGACGCCGAGTGCGGTCCACTCGCCGGGGTACTTCTGCAGATAGCGGAGGATGGACTCGTCCAGCTCCTCCCCCGCGGCCATGGTTGCGGTCATCGGGACCTGGTGTCCCTTGAACCCCACGGTCACCGCCACACCGTCGGCACCGGTCGGGACGCGGCGCCACCATGACGCCTCCGGCTCACCCAGCACGATGTGGGCACCCTCGTGGGTGGCGTACCGCAGGGGGATGGGGTCCTCCAGCGTCGTCCCGTCCAACGAGATCAGCAGCAGGAACCGGCGTGAGATGGTCTGGTGCAGCGGCGAGGCCAGGACCAGGCGCTTGAGAACGGTGCGGATCACGGCTGCGCAGGGTAGGCCAGCTCGAGGGCGGTGCCGAGCGCCCGGTCGAACATGTCCTCGGTCAGCCGGCCGGTGAACGTGTTCTGCTGACTGACGTGGTAGCTGCCGACCAGGGTCAGATCGGGCCTGCCCTGGACCGTCACATCCGCCACGGCACCGTGCCCGAAGACCGGCTTCGGCGACGGCCGTCCCAGGAAGATCAACGCCCCGTCCCACGCGAAGCGGCCCAGGCAGAGGATCACCCGGGGCTCCAAGAGTTCTAGTTCGCGATGGAGGTACGGGGCGCAGGTGTCCCGCTCCGCCGCCGTCGGCTTGTTCTTCGGGGGCGCACACTTCACCGGGGAGGTGATCCAGACCCGGTCGAGCTCCAAGCCGTCGTCACGCGCGACCGACGTGGCCTGGTTCGCCAACCCAGCGCGGTGGAGCGCGGCGTACAGGAAGTCGCCGGACCGATCCCCGGTGAACATGCGCCCGGTGCGATTCGCGCCATGGGCTGCCGGCGCGAGACCCAGGACCAGCAGCTTCGCCTCCGGGTCGCCGAAGCCGGGCACGCCTCGACCCCAGTAGGTCTGGTCCGCGAAGGCCTTCCGCTTGACCGCGGCGACCTCCTCCCGCCAGTCCACGAGGCGGGGACACGCGCGGCAGGTGCTCACCTCGCTGCCGACCTGGGCGAGGCTGTCGGACGACGCACTCACGCCGTGCGATCCCCGATCATGCCGCGCAGGTAGATCCACCCGCCCAGCGCCAACGCTGCGAGGCTGACCAGACCGCAGACGGCCCCCCAGAACCAGTACGGCCCGATCAGTGCCTCCGCGATCGCGGAAGAATCCGAGAGGCCGACACCTGCGCCCGTGACCGCACCCTCGGCGAAGAGGTACTCGCTGCGGCTGAACACCGACAGGGCCATCTGGACCGAGAGGAACACCACCAGCAGCTGGGACCAATGGTCCTGGCGGATGCCGAGCGCGACGGCCAGCGAGACCAGCACCAGACCGAGCGCAACCAGCCAGCCGATCAGCGAACGGACCCAGAGCAGCGACGCCAGCAGGACCCCGGCAGACCCGATGACCAGCACGATGCGGGACAGCCGAGCTCGACGGCCGACCACGAACCCGACGGCGGCTGCCACGGCTGGCCCGACCAGTCCTCCGGCGGAGATCCAGGCGCGCTGAAACCGTCCGCCGTCCGTCGCGGTGCGCGCCACCCCGGATCCGTCGGAGAACACCTCCAGGTCCACGAAGTCGCCACCCGAGACGACGGCGGCCAGGCCGTGGCCCATCTCATGGACGAAGGTTGACAGCAGGATCAACGGATAGGCGATCAGGCTGCCACCGGGGATGACGTAGAGCGCCGCCGTCACCCCGACCGATATCAGCAGCACCCGGCGGGCCTGGGTCGCCTGGACCGACGCGGGGGCTTGGACCCTGCCGCGGCCCGGAAGAGCGTCACCCATCGGCCACCGCCCGGGCCACCACGACCGTGATGTTATCCGGTCCACCCGCCTCACGCGCCGCGGTGATCACGTCATCGACTGCGGTATCCAGCGGCCGTCCGTGGACCAGTCGCTCGATGTGGTCCTCGTCGATGACGCCGTGCACCCCGTCGGACACCAGGACGATCTCATCGCCGATCTGGAGGGCGACCCGCTCGCCCACCTCCGGCTCGACCGTGGGCTCCAGGCCGACCGCCTTGAGGATCACGGACCGCTTGGGATGCACGCGGGCCTCCTCCTCGGTGATGTACCCCGCGTCCACCAGCGCCCCCACGAATGAGTGGTCCGGGGTCAGCCGCCGGAGTTGGTCGGCACCGCGCTTGAGGTAGGCGCGGGTGTCGCCGACCTGGGCCAGCACCAACGTCCGATCGTGCACCAGCGCGGCGGTGACGGTGGAGGCCATGCCCTCCCGCTCGGGCTCGTGGATGGCCCGTTGGTGGATGCGATCATTGGCCTCGACGATCTTGTCGGCCAAGGCCGCCTCGGCCTCGTCGGCTGAGGCGAACCGGAGGACATCCAGGTCGTCCATCAGGGACACGACCATGGACGAGGCAACCTCGCCAGCGTTGTGCCCGCCGACCCCGTCCGCGACGACGAATATGCGCTCGCCCACCAGGGCTCGGTCCTCGTTCTGCTTCCGCACGCGGCCCACATCGGTTCGTCCGTACGCTTCCATCCTCACTGTGGTGCCCATGATGACGTCATTGTCGCACCCCGCTAGGCTTCGGCGGTCGTATGCGGGCCTCAACCGACCGGATTTCGGCCCTCGGCCGGATGCCCGCTCCTGACCTGGCCGCGCTGCTGTCGAGGGTGCCCGACCTGGCCTCGCAGCTCGGGCTGACCGATGTGAGCGGCGGGGCCACCTCGGACGTTGGCCTGACCGATCTCGGCATCCTGCTGGCGTCGCCGCGCGGGATCCTCTCGGTCATCCGATCACTCAACCGCCTCGAACGCCAGTTGCTGATCATGGCCGCACTCCACGACGGAGCGGTCAGCCGAGAGCAGGTCATCGCCGAGGCACCGGACACGCCGGAACTGGATCATGCGGCGTCTGCGCTGGCCCTGCTGACGCTCGCCTACCCGGCCGACAGCGAGGGGGCGTGGCTGGTCCTACGGCCCGGCGTCACGCGTCATGTCCCGCTGCCGGGGATCCGGATCTACTCCGCTCTGGCGAATCTCGCCAGCGCCGACCTCGACATGCTCCTGCAGCGCCTGGGGGCGATCGACATCCCCTATCGCCACGAGGACCGTCGCCGACTGGTCGGACGGCTGCTCCGCCAGCCCGACGTGGCCCGTGACCTGCACGAGTCCCTGGAGCCGGAGGCCGCGCGCATCATCGACCTGCTGGTCGAGCACGGCGACCAGCGCATCGCCGACCTCGGCCTGCCACCCTTCGACCCGTGGGACCGCCGCGGCGGGCCGCTGCACCAGCTGGTCCAGTCAGGAATGGCGGGCGTGGACCTGAACAAGCAGCGGGCATTCAGCTGGCTGGACCTGCGCATCGGCCTTCGTGGGAGCCTCTTCGACGACTGGCCGACCGGCCCGCCAGCCGTGCGGCCCGAGCCGCTGCAGGACACCGGAGCCGCCACGCCGTCGGTGCTGCGCCGCCTGCACCAGTTGCTGGAGTTGTGGGGGAAGGAGCCGGCGGCGGCCCTCGCCTCCGGTGGTATCGGCGTCCGGGTCATGCGCGGCACCGCCAAGGCCTTCGGCATGGACGTCGGCGCGGTCGGGATGCTGGTCAGCCTGGCCATCGACCTGGGTCTGCTGGGCCAGACCGAGGAGGCCGACGCCTGGGGGCCGACGGCCGCTGCCGCAACCCTCGATCAGGAGACCACGGGGACGCAGTGGGCGCAGCTGGTCGCCGCCTGGCAGCACGCCACCACCATCGACGAACGGGCTGGACTGCCGACCCGGTGGAACGGGGACGCCGTCTGGCCCGCCCAGGACGCCAACCGGGCGGCCGTGCTCCGAGTGCTCACCAGCCTGGACCCGGGCGTCGGGGTGCCGCCCGAGGTGCTCGGGGAGCTCTGCGCGTGGCACTACCCGGAGTCCCTGGGCGTCGAGGGCGCCACGGCGATGGTCCAGGCTCTCCGGCTGCTCGGACTCGTGCCGGCCGCCGGTCCCGTCGGGCTGACGACGCTCGGGCGGACCCTGCTCACCAGCGGGCCGACGCAGGTCGACCGACAGCTCGGCATCGCCGCGGAGCACGTGATCGTGCAGGCCGACCACTCCGTCGTCGCCCCGCCCAACCTGGCCCCGGGAATTGCCCGCCAGCTCGCCTCCGTCGCGGTCCTCGAGTCCGAGGCGGGGGCGCAGATCTGGCGAATCACCAGCGAGCGCATCGCCGAGGCCATGGCGGCCGGCCGGTCACGAGACGAACTCGTGACGTTCCTGACCGAGACCAGTCAGGTCCCCGTCCCGCCCAACGTCGTGGTCACCATCGACGACGCTGCGGCCCGGCACGGGCGGCTCCGCGCCGGAGTGGTCGGCTCCTACCTGCGCTGTGAGGACCCGGTGGACATGACCGGTGCGGCCGCTGTCTCCGGCGCCAAGCTGCGGGTGCTCAGCCCGACCGTCGCGGTCAGTCCCCTCAGTCGTGAGAAGCTGATCGGCGCTCTGCGGGCCCGCGGCCTGCTGGCCGTGGCCGAGGACGGCGACGGGTTGACCATCCCGCCACGCCGGGTGGTCACCGAACCGCTGGAGTGGGTCGACCAGCCGGACCTCGACCTGGTCCACACCCCCGACGGCCTGGCGATCGCCGAGCGGCTGCTGGCCTCCTCCTCCTCCACCGCCGCCTCCTCCACAGCGCGGCCCATCTCACCCCCCGACGCCCGCTGATGGCGGACCCGCAGGGCCCCCTCATCGTGCAGGCCGACATGACCGTCCTGCTCGAGACGGCGTCCCCGAAGGCCGGTGATGCCCGGGGCGAGTTGGCCCGGTTCGCCGAGCTGGTGACCGCCCCCGAGCACGTCCACACCTACCGCATCACCCCGCTGTCGCTGTGGAACGCCGCAGCGGCCGGTCTGACCGCCGAGCAGGCCACGGCCGTGCTCCGCGACCTCGCCAAGTTCGACCCACCGCCGGCCGTCCTGGCCGAGGTCGCCGACCAGATGAGCCGCTACGGGGCGGTGCGGTTGGTGCGGGACTTCGACAGCGGCGGGCTGGCGCTGACGACCACCGACCCCGGTCTCCTGGAGCAGCTCGTGGCGGACCCCGAGTTGGCGCAGTGGGTCGGGGACCGGCTGGACGGCAACCGGTTCGCCGTCCGCATCGCCGACCGGGGAGATCTCAAGCGCCGGCTGGTCGCGCTGGGCTGGCCGCCGGCGGATGAGGCCGGGTACGCCGACGGCGCGGCGCTCGACATCGACCTGACCTGCACCCCGCGCGGCTATCAGGGTGATGCCGTGTCGGCGTGGTGGGCGGACGGCTCGGCCGCCGGCGGCAACGGTGTGCTGGTGCTGCCCTGCGGTGCCGGCAAGACCGTCATCGGCCTGGCCGCCATGGTGCAGGCCGGGACGCGAACGCTGGTCGTTGCGACCTCGGTGTCCGCCGCGCGGCAGTGGATCGCCGAGGCGCTGGACAAGACCGACCTGTCGCCGGACGACATCGGTGAGTACTCCGGGCACCACAAGGACACCAAGCCCGTGACCGTCGCGACCTACCAGATCCTGACCTGGAAGCAGCCGGGGGTGGCCGAGGGGGCGGACGAGGAGCTGTCGCACCCGCACCTCTCCCTGCTGGACCGTGAGCCCTGGGGCCTGATCATCTACGACGAGGTCCACCTGCTGCCCGCACCGGTCTTTCGGGCAACCGCCAAGATGCAGGCGATCCGGCGGCTGGGGTTGACCGCCACGCTGGTCCGTGAGGACGAGCGGGAGGAGGACGTGTTCAGTCTGATCGGCCCGAAGCGGTACGACGCGCCGTGGAAGGAACTCGAAGCCCAGGGGTGGATCGCCCCGGCGACCTGCACCGAGGTCCGCGTGGGGCTGGGCGAGGACCTGCGGATGCGGTACGCCGAGGCACCCACCCGCAGCCGCTACCGACTCTCCGCGACGGCGCCGTCCAAGCTCAAGGCGGTGGACCGGATCATGGACCGCCACCGCGGCGACCGGGTGCTGGTCATCGGGCAGTACCTGGACCAGTTGAATCAGGTGGCCCACCACCTGGGCGCACCCGTCATCACCGGCCAGACCTCACAGCTGGCCCGGGAGGAGCGGTTCGCGGCCTTTCGCGACGGCGAGCTCGACGTGCTCGTCGTCTCCAAGATCGCGAACTTCTCGATCGACCTGCCCGAGGCCAACGTGGCGATCCAGCTGTCGGGGGCGTTCGGGTCTCGGCAGGAGGAGGCGCAACGTCTGGGTCGGATCATCCGACCCAAGGCCGACGGCGGACAGGCGCACTTCTACACCGTGGTGGCACGCGAGACGATCGACGCGACGTTCGCCACGAAGCGCCAGCGGTTCCTCACCGAGCAGGGCTACACCTACCGCATCACCGATCTCGCCCTGCTCTGACCCGGGCGATGGTCCACCTGCGCGCCCCGCTCAACGGGGTCGGCAGGGGACACCCGCGGCCATCCCCTCGATGATCTGGAGGGCACGGTCCCGTTCGCCCTCGGGAACGCTCTCCACCAACGTGTCACACGGCACCAGGGGCGGGGCGGGCGCGGACGGCTCACACCCGATCCGATCGAGCAGGGCGGCGAGCACGTCGGCGTCCATCGTGGTGGACACGCTCGTCGTCACATCGCACTGGAACACCCGCTGCCTGGGCCCGTTCTCCTGCGGGATCATCGCCGCACGGCCACCCGCGAGGTCGCTGGTGGTGAAGGCCACCGGCAGCGCGGATCGCGTTCGAGCGCGGGAGTCCAGCCGCCATACCCGCTGTGCTGGGGGCACGCTGGCAAGGGTGTCGGTGGCCAGGGTGATGTCCAGCCAGCGGTCCCGCCTGGCGTCGGTAGGTGCTTCGAAGGCCACGTCGACATCGGCGTCGGCCAGCGCCTGCAGGATCTGCACCCCCCAGACCTCCACCGCACCGCCGCCGAGCACCAGATCGCCGGGGAGTTCGGGACGGCACCCCCGGATCGTGCCGAGTTCCAGCGCGGCGGCGATCAGGGCCTGGAACGGCACGTCGCCGGCGGAGCTCCGCAGCGTCGTCGGTCCACCGTTGCAGGTGAAGTGAACGGGGGGATACGGATCGTCCAAGTCGGTCGCAGGGACGGCGAACCGGGCGCCCTCAACCGTCGCCACGCCGTAGCCGCGATCGGCGGGCACCGGTCCCGCACTGATGGTGATGGTGTTGCCCAGGAACTGCTGTGTCGGCTCCTCGGCCTGCGGGCGAGGGGTCTCGGTGACCACGCTCAGGCCTTCGGGCGCCTCGACCTCGGCTCCGGGAGATGCCGCCAGCGCAGCCCCGGCCGCAATGGCCACCACACCGAGCAGCAGTCCGAGTGTGCGTCGACGTGGCCGTGAGGAGGGCGTCTCCCACTCCGATGCGTGGCCCGCCGCCCTCACCGTGGCGTGGCTTCGAGCGGGGTCACGTTGGCATCGATGCTGGCCGAGCCAGCGTGCACGCGCCGCTGTCGGCAACCGCCCGCAGCGTGGGGATGGCAATCGGCTCGTACTCCGGATCGATGGCCAGGATCAGATCGCCGCACGCGGCCACGGTTCCCCCATCCCGGCGCCGGATGACCTCACCATCTCCCACGGGCACAGGGCGGTCGCCCGCGCGGTCTGCTGTCACGTCGGTCAGGGCCAGCATCCGAACCTCGCCGGCTGGCCCGGAGACGGTGAAGCGGATCGCCGGCCGGTGGGGACTGATGTCGAAGATCTGGACGGCCGTGTCGTCGAGGGCGGTGACCAAGCGATCGGTCGCGTCGCGCAACTCATCCATGGGGTCCCGTGGTCGGGCCGGCGCGGTCGGCACGCAGTCCAGCAGGCCGAGATAGGTCGACAGCAGCTCGGTCTGTCCGGTCACCTGGAGCATGGTCCCCCGGTCGCACTGCAGATATCGCGTGTCTCCGAACAGGAGCACCTCGCCTCCGGCGAAGTCGGCGTACCGCGACCCGACCGTCGGGTGGCCGTCCTGGGCGAACGCCGCCCGCAACGTGACCCGCAGGCTCTCGTCGGTGCTGCTGGTGATGGTCGCGTCCAGCGCCCCCGCCTCGCCGTTGGCCAGGTCGGCGGTCACGGCGCTGTTGTTCAGGCGCATCAGCACCGGCAACGACCACGAGGCCACACCGGTCGAGTCGAGTGGCACGTCGGGAACGTTGGGGGAACAGCCGACCAGACGCGAGTGGATCCCCGCACCGGCGATCACCAGCGCAGTCGGCAGATCGGGCTCCGCGGCGGCCACGCGCACCACGTCCCCGCCGCACACGTAGTAGACGCGGTCAGGGCCCGGCCCATCGCCGGTGCTGGGGACGGCTATGGACCCCCCGCCCCACTGGACGGACACGTACCGGCTGTCCCGCGGCGGTCTCACGTTGTCGATGGACAGGCTGTTGCCCAGGAACGTCACCCGGTCGATGGTCGGCGGCGGAGGTTGCTCGGTCGCCAGCGCAAGCTCGGCGTCGTCCGGCTGCACGATCGTGCTGGGACTGGTCGCCAGCCACGCGACGAGGGCGACACCGGCCAGGAGCCCCAGGATCAGGCGGCCCGAAGCGGCTCGGGAGCGCAGAGGCAGCTCGGCCGGCTCCTGGCTCTCCCAGGCGTCGACGTCCACGTACACCTCCCAGGACGAGGGCTACTCCATGGCCTTGCGTCCGGCCTCGGTGACCTGCAGGTCGTGGGTGATGTAGCCACTGGCGAACAACTCGTTGATGAGGTCGTAGGTGTCCATGTAGGTCAACCGGCCGGCGATGGCTGCCGCGTGAACGGTGACGACCTGCCGGCTGTCAGCCAGCTGCTGCAGCGTGCGAAGCACGGTCACACCGGGGTCGGTCACGTCTGTGGCAGTCATCCGCACCAGGATACGTCCTGATATTCGCCGACGTCTCAGATTGTGGCGAACGTCTCAGGCCGGGGCTCCGCCAGCCGATCAGGTCTTCGCCCACACCGATGGCCACGTCTGCGTGCGGCACAAATGTGTTGACAGGAGCCGACTACCCAGCGTAGTGTCTAGTTACAAAGAGTGAGCAAGCAAGCACGGCGCGTTCTGACTGGCTGATCGGAACCACCGTCTGCAACGCAGATGAGGAGGGGCCGATGGAGGCCAAGGGGACAGGGACCGTACGAACGTGGCGCATCCAAGGGATTGCGGTGTTGCTCGCAGCGCTGGTGATCATGGGGTTGCCGGTGGCGGTGGGCGCCCAACTGGCGACCATCGGCAGCCAGGCCGATGCGCGGGGCATCCTGACCGATGTCGATCTGCTCGGCATCGAGATCGCGCCGATGCAGGGCCTGCCGAACGTCGATGTGTACAGCACCGACGACTCGGCATCGGATACGACCACGACGCTGGCTGTATCGGCGGGCGGCGTGGTCGATGCGTCCGTCATCACCACGACCGCGTCAGTGGATCCTGCGACGCCCAGCGGTTCGGCCCAGGCCACCGTGGAAGATCTGGCCGTGCTCGATCTGGGACTGACGAACCTGCTCGAGATCGGAACGCTGGACACCTCAGTTGCCGTGGACTGCGAGGGTGAGGTGTCGGTCAGCTCGACCCTGACGGACCTGTTGGTCGCGGGGTTGCCGGTCTTGGACGTCGATCTGTCCGGCGAGATCGCACCCAACTCGCACGTGGACCTTGACTACCTCGGCGTGGAGGTCGGAACGGTCGTCCTGAACGAGGTCGTGCTCGACACCGATGCGCGAGGTGTCACTGCACGCGCCGCCCACATCTACCTCGGCGACACACTGCAGGAGTTGGTCGATGTTCTGGACCCGCTGGGCCTGGGAACCTTCGACGGCCTGCTCGAACTGGCGGGGCTCGACATCGTGGTGGGCGAGACGCACGCGTCGGTGGCGTGCGGCGAATTGGTCACGATCGATGAGCTGCCGGTCGAGCCGTTCCAGTTGCCCGTGACCCCGGTGCTGGACTTCTCGACCGGAACGACGGCGGGTGACCTGCTCACCATCCCCCTCAGCATCATCAACCCAGCCGCTGAGCCGATCACCGTGACGGAGCTCACGGCTTCGCTTCCACCGACGGTCGAGCTGGTCGCCTTCGACGGCTTCGCACCCAGCGGCAGCAACCTCGGGTTGACCGACGCACTGGGTCTGAACACCAACAACCCGCGCGAGACGGTGGTGACGCTCAACGCCGACGTTGCCGCCGGTGACACCATCAGCGGCACGATCACCGTTCGCATCGTGGCCGAGGGGCCGATCCACATGGATGCCCGAATCCAGACGACCGCGAGCAACGTGCGTACCGGCCTGACCGGCGACCTGCGCGACGCTGACAACGACGGCATCGGCGACCCGGACGACAACTGTGTGATCACGCCCAATCCGGACCAGGAGGATCTGGATGGGGACGGCATCGGGGACGTGTGTGATCCCGACATCGATGGGGACGGCCTGACCAACGTGGAAGAGGAGACCGTCCACGACACCGATCCGCGGGACCCGGACTCAGACGACGACGGGTTGGATGATGGTCGTGAGGTCACTGACACCAACACCGACCCGGGCGACCCGGACTCCGACGATGATGGGTTGAGTGATGGTGAGGAGGTCTTGACCGTCGGGACCGACCCGGGCGACCCCGACACCGACGATGGCAGTGTGAGCGACGGTGATGAGGTCGCGCAGGGCACCAACCCCCGTGACAACCCCGGCGACGACATCATCGAAGGACCGCGCCCCGGTGATCCGCTGGCAGACCCGCCTCCAGCGCCAGAACCCGGTCAGGACAACCCGGGGCCCGATCCCGGACCGCAGCCGGACGGTGAGCCGCAGGGGGGACTGGAGAGCGAGCCGAGCCAGAGTCCCGAGAGCGAGCCAGCTGAGCAGGCGGACGGTCCGCAGACCGAGGAGCCCGAACCCGACGGCCAGAACCCGGCCATGGGTCCGAATGCGGCGGTGCTGAGCGGCGAACGGCTGAGTGGCGCGGACCGGATCACGACCGCCATCGAGGTGGCGACCGCCACGTTCAACGACGCACCAGCGGTGGTCCTCGCCCGGTCCGACGACTTCGCCGATGCGCTGGCCGCCTCCACCCTGGCGGTCGAGGTCGGCGCACCCATTCTGCTGACGCCTCCCACCGTCCTGGACAGCCGTGTGCTGCTCGAGATCGAGCGACTGGGTGCCGAGACGGTCTACCTCATGGGCGGGACGGCTGCGCTGAGCGAGGACGTTGAGTCCACGCTGCGCAACGCCGAACTGGAGACCATCCGGTTGGCTGGCGCCTCCCGCTTCCACACTGCGGTGTTGATCGCGGAGGAGGTCGTGGAGCTCGGCGGGCCGGTCGACCACGCGATCGTGGCGCGCGCCGACGCCTTCGCCGATGCGCTCGGATCCGCGAACCTGGCAACCGCCGTTCGAGCACCCATCCTGATGACGGCGACGGACGAGTTGACCGGCGTCACCCGAGACGCACTGGACACGCTCCTCGAGGACGGGGATCAGGTCTACGTCGCCGGCGGGGTCGCGGCTCTGCAGACCGACATCGACCGCACGCTGGAAGCCGATGGGCTCGACCCCATGCGGGTGGCGGGTGCCACGAGGTACTCCACAGCCCTGGCCTTCGTCGAGCTGAGCCAGGAGATGACGCAGGAGAACGGAACGCTCTGGCTGGCCTCAGGCGAGGACTTCCCGGATGCGCTCACGGCCGCCGTCGGCGTCCACCGGTTGGGCGGATCGCTGTCGTTGGTGAACCCCGTCGATCTGATGGCAAGCCCAGCGGTGGCCGAGTACGTCACCGGCCGTGGTGACACCCTCGACCGGGTCCTGCTCGTGGGCGGCGACAGCGCTGTCAGTCCAGCCGTTGCTCAGCAGATCATGGAGCTCATGACGTAGGACACGCCTCTCGTGTCGCGAGCGGGCCCCCCTCAAGCCTCGCTCGCGGCCAGGCCGCCCGATCACTGCTCGGGCGGCCTTCCTCCTCTCCCGGTTCGGGCTGACCCCGCTCAGTCGACGATGAGCCCGAGCCGGCGGGCGCACTGCGGCCACGCTTCCCACCCCTGGATCTGCCACAGCAGCGTGCCACGGTAGATCTGCTCCTCCCGGCTGTGCTCGTGGGGCAGCCCCTGGCCACCGACCAGCGCCCAGGACTCGGGGAGGAACTGGATCCCGCCGTAGTACCCGTTGCCGGTGTTGATGTGCCAGTCACCGCTCGACTCGCAGAGTGCCAGGTGGTCCCAGACGTTCTCCGCCGTGAGCCCCTCGGGCGGCACCACCGTGTCGGATCGCGGCGCCCGGGGATCCCGTACCTCCTCGGCCGGGATGCCCTGCTGGCCCAGGGCTCGCACGGCCGCAGCGGAGGACGAGCCCTCCGCCAGTGCAACCAGCACCACGGGACGGCCTTCGTCGGGGAGGGCTCCCTCCACCACGACGGCATCGGCCACCGGTGGGGTGCCGTTGGTGGCGAAGGCACCCACGCGCAGGAGGTGCGGGTCTCCCAGGTCGTCCGCGAGGTCGGTGGCGAGGAGGGCTCCCAGGGGGACCTCGTGGCGCGTTCCGAACTCATGGGTCACCGCGACCTGGCCTTGCGCCAACAGGTGCCACAGCGGCCGATGCTCCGCCGTCGAGGCGGGCGTGAACGGGCGGAAGTCCACAGGGTCGATGTGGCCCAGGGTCGCGGGTACACCACCCAGCACCCGCTCGGCCAGCCACACGGTTGCGGCGTGGCGATACCCCTCCAGGGCCTCGGCGGCTTCGCGGGCCTCGGCCAGCTCGTCGGGGGTGGTCTCGATCCTGACGTGCGGTTGCAACGCGGGCACGGGCGGCAGGTCGGGCAGGGCTGATGGCGGTGTGGGCATCGACGCGATGTTGGTCGTTGCCTGGCTGGGACCGTCGGTCGGCGCTGCCGTCGGCGTGGGGGCTGGCGCGGCCGTCTCCTGCTGCGTCGCGACGGCGTCGTCGGGGGTGACCGCGTCCAGCGGCGACGGGGCCGGCTCGGCTGCGCCGACCAGCGGTGCGGTCAGCGGGGCCGGCGTCACGCTGGCCGGCTGCTCGGGCGAACTCACCGAGGGTGTGGCCGAGGCCGTCTCCTGGGGGGTGTCCGTGATCGCAGCAGCCAACGCGCCCACGGCGGTCAGGCAAGCCACCGCGGCGGCGACGACCGCGGCCCAGAAGGTGGCTCCCCGGCGAGGGCTCACACGATCAGCCTCATGACGAGCCAACGCTATCGTCGGGTCGACGATGAGCCAATCCGTCCCGCTGAAGCGCCTCTTCGGCCAGCCCCTGTTCAGGCGCTGGGCAGTGGCGAACCTGCTCGCGCGGCTGCCCCTGACGATGAACCTGTTGGTTCTGGTGCTGGTCGGCGAAGCACTGACCGGTGAGGTCTCCACCGGCGCCACGCTGGCCGGCGGCGCGACCTTCGCTGCCGGTGCGACGGCCCAGTGGCGCGGGCGACGATTGGACCGTGTCGAGTTGAACCGCGGGCTGCGAACCGATCTGGGGTGGTCGTCAGTGGCCTTGGCGGCCCTTGCGGGTGCTGCCGTGATGGGTGCCCCGGTGCCGGTGATGCTGGGCCTCGCGGTTCTCCTCGGTGTGGCGTTCGCTGCCATCCTCGGTGGCTTCCGGGCGCTTCTGGTCCAGGCCGTTCCGGACGACGACATCGAGGCGGCCAACGCCATGGACGCCGTGTTCGTCGAGGTCGCCTTCGTGGTCGGACCGGCCCTGGCTGCCATCCTGGCGTTGCTGATCCCACCCGCCGGGCTGCTGCTGCTGATGAGCGCCACGTTCCTCCTGGCCGTGCCGATGACCGCCGGGCTGCCCACCCGTGAGCCGGTCGCCGGCGGCGTCGACCCGGTCGGGCCGGCTCCCCTGTTCACGCACGGCGCGACGCCGATCTACCTGCTCGGCCTGGCTGCCGGGCTGGTGCTCGGCTCGTTCGAGTCGTTGATCCCTGCGCGGGTCGAGAGCTTCGGCTTCTCGGCGGAATCTGCCGGGCCGTTCCTGGCACTGACGGCACTCGGCAGCGGGATCGCCGGTGTTGTGGCGGCCAACCAGTCCAACCAGCTGCGTCGAGGTCGGCTGTACGCCGCGGCGCTGCTGGGCCTCCTCAGCCTCTTCTTCCTGCCAGTGGCGTTCGCCGGGCAGCTCTGGGTCCTGGGCATCGGGATGTTCCTGCTGGGTGTGCCGCTGGCGCCGCTGAATGCACTCGGCAGTCTCGCCTTGCAGCGGATCGTGGCCCAGCAGCGGCAGGCCGAGGGGTTCAGCATGTACACGGCGACGATCCTGATCGGGGCGGGGTCAGGCCAGTTCCTGGTGGGCTTCCTGCTGCCGCGCTCGACGCCGGAGGCGCTGCTGGCCTCGCTGGTCGCAGTTGCCGGTGTGATTGCGCTGGCGATCTTGGGTGCGGCGATGCTCCGGCGACGCCGCGGCCTGCCGCCGGGACTGGGGTCGGACCACGACCCGACGGTGACCAAACCCTCCGCCTACGCCTAGTCCGGCCAGTGCTTCTACTAGCTGGGCGAGCGGGTCCGGTTCGGTGAGCTCGCGTGTACGCATGCGTGAGTTGACCCCCTCAGGCCGGGAGAAGTCACGCATGCGTCGGCGCATCCCGAGGCTGAGTCGGTGCTGGGCGTCCGGCGGAGCTTCGACTCGACGGAACATCGGTGTCTTGACCGGCGTCATAGGGTCATCCCAGAGCCGTTGATCCGCGAGGACCTCCGATGTCACCAACCCTCCCCACCACGTCACGGGCACTGGCCGCACCGTCGCTGCTGCTGGTCATGGCCCTGCTGCTCGCCGTGCCCTCACCGGCTGACGCCCAGCCCGCCGGCTTCGACGGCGACCCGGCCACCACGGAGCGCATCGCGGCGGGTGACCCCGTCCAAGCCGCGGTGGCGGTCTCGCAACAGCGCTTCCCCGACGGCGCGCCGTACGCGGTGCTGGCGACCTCGGAGACGTTCGCGGACTCCCTGGCGGGCGCGGCGCTGACAGATGAGGGGCCGTTGCTGCTCACCGCCAGCCAGTCGCTGACGGCCTCGGCAGCCACCGAACTGGACCGCGTGCTGGACGAGGGGGCGACGATCTACGTGCTCGGTGGCGTCGATGCCATCGCGGCGGGTGTGACGGAGGGGCTCGAGTCCGGCGGGTACCGCGTCACCCGGCTGGCCGGCCCGACCCGGATCGAGACCGCGATCGCGGTCGCGGACGAGGTCCGGGCGCGGAATCCGGAGGGGGAGGCGGCCGACACCGTCCTGATCGCCCGGTCTGACGGGACCCAGGACAACCCGACGAGCGCCTGGGCGGACTCGGTGGCGGGTGGCTCGCTGTCGGCGGCGGCGGGGATCCCGATCCTCTTCACGCCCACGGACGGTGTCACCTGTGAGAGCCCGGAGACCCCGTGCCCAGCTGTGTACGTTCCGCTCCACCCAGCCGTGGAAGAGTGGTTGGACGGCGACCGCTCCCAGGTAATCGCCATGCTCGGCGGTGAGGAGGCACTCACCGAAGGTGTCGAAGACGCGCTCGAGGCTCGGACCGATGCCATCATCACCCGGCTCGCCGGCCCCGAGCGGACCGCCACCGCGGCCGCCATCGCCGACTCCGACCTGTGGCCACGCGGCGAGGAGCGCCGGTACGTCGTCCTCGATGGAGCCCGCGACGACGGCTGGGCCTACGGCCTCTCCGCGGCCGGGATCGCGGCGGACACGGGCTCGCCGCCACTCCTCGTCACCTCGATCATCACGCCGGAAACCCGGCGGCTGGTCTCGACCTGCGGGAGCCCCGACGTGGACCTGCTGCTGGCCGGTGACACCTCGGTCATCTCGGCCGACATCGAGGGCCAGCTGACCAACTTCGACGGGCAGGCCTGCGCCAGCGACTTCGCCGCCCTCGCCCCGTTCGCGGACTGCGACGAGACCCTGGCCTACTTCCGCAACCGGGCCCTGGAGGAGGTCACCGCCTACGGCCTGCAGAACCACTACTACCAAGTCGAGGGTCTCGCCATCGATGAGGAGGCCGCGGCTGACGAGGAGGGTCCTGCCCCGATCGCCGTCCCCGCTGCACCTGCCGACGGGGGAACGACCGATGGCGACAGTGCCACGCCAGAGGTCTCCGACACCAACGTCCAGGAGGTCGGCGTGGACGAGCCCGACACCGTCAAGGTGACGGCCGAGGCCGCCTACATCGTCGCCGAGCAGGCTGTCCAGGTCATGGACTTGGCCGCGGAGGTTCCGGCACGGGCCGCCACCCTCGATCTCCCCGAGGATTCCTACCGCCACGAACTCCTGCGCGACGGGGACACCCTGGTGGTGCTCTCCTCCGGCGACGGCTACCGCCCCGTCCCGATCGACGACGGTCCTGGGCCGGTCATCGCAGCCCCGGACTACTACTACCCCGAGCCGACCACCACCCTGACCCGGTACGACGTCACCGACCGGACCGACCCGACCCTGATCGACACCGCGGAGCTCGACGGGGCCTACCGCTCAGCCCGCATGATCGACGGCGTGGCCCACGTCGTGGTCTCGGCCAACCCCACCGGTCTGCCGTTCGTCTTCCCCGCCGACGGCACGCCCGAGTCCCAGGCGGCCTCGCTCGATGCCAACCGCGAAGCCATCACCAACTCGACCATCGAGGACTGGCTGCCCTCGCTCACCGCAGGCGCGGACACCGGCGCACTGGTCCCCTGTGACCAGGTGCTGGCGCCGCCCGTCTTCTCCGGGCTGACGACGGTTGCCGTCGCCTCGATCGACGTGTCCGAGTCGTTGGTCCCGACCTCCAGCGCCGCCGTGGTGGCCCAGGGCGAGACCGTCTACGCGTCGATGGACCGCTTGGTGGTGACCTCGACGCGGTGGGGTAGGTGGAACGACGAACCATCCACACCGGGCGAGGTCACGACCGAGGTCCACAGCTTCGACATCACCGACTCGTCGTCGACGACCTACGTCGCCAGCGGCCAGGTCGAGGGACGGGTGCTGAACAGCTACTCGATCAGCGAGCTGAACGGGTACTACCGGATCGCAACGACCAGGGATCGGTTCATCGACGGCGACGACGGCAACAGCGACAACGGCATCACCGTGCTGACCGAGGGCGGCGGCGAGCTGTTCGAGGTCGGTCGGGTCTTCGGTCTCGGCCTTGGCGAACGGATCTTCGCGGTCCGGTACCTCGGCGACATCGCGGCGGTGGTCACCTTCCGCCAGGTCGACCCGCTGTACCTGGTGGACCTGAGCAACCCGGCGGCGCCGCGGGCCACCGGCGAGCTCAAGATCCCCGGGGTCTCCCGGTACCTCCACCCGGTCAGTGAGGATCTTCTCCTCGGTGTCGGTCAGGACGGCACCGATGACGGTCTCCTCATCGGGCTGCAGGTCAACCTGTTCGACATCAGCGACCGGGCCGAGCCGACGCGGGTGGACTCGATCGAGTACGGGGCCGGAGAGTCGCCGGTCGAGTTCGATGCACGTGCCTTCCTCTACTGGCCAGCACTCGACCGCGCCTTCGTCCCCGCCGATCTCTACGAGGGAGACGTGTTCTCCGGAGGTCTTGCGATCGACGTGGATGCCCCTCGCCGGGCCCTCGAGGACGCCGGCCGCTTCGATCAGGGGACCGACCAGTTCAGCTCGATGGAGCGGATCTTCGTCGTCGGCGATCGCGTCTTCGGAGTCAGCCGGCAGGGTGTCAGCGCTCACGACCTGGAGTCACTGGACACCCTGGGGTTCGAGTCGTTCACGGAGTGATCGCGGCCTCGGATTCAGGAGGTGGGCACCGACGACGAGGCACCGGCCGAGCAGCTCCCCGCGCCACCAGAATCGACCACGCCCGGTGAGGCGGCGCCAGCCGCGGCTCCCCGAGAAGCTGTCCCGGCGCATCTGGAACAAGCTCAGAGGCTGACGACCACGGCGCTGCGGCCGCGGCGCCTCCCCGGGATCAGGCCGAACGCTTCGTAGCGTTCAGCCATCCGACGAAACCGACCCGGCCGTCCTCGGGCCACGCAGGTGCAGCCGTCAACCGTGACGCGGCGACAGCCGGCCACGGTCAGTCGGCGCCTGAACCTGGTCCTGTCCATCGTGGTTGCCGTGCTGGCCGGAGCTGCCGTGGCACCCCAGCTCGGCGGCTGGATCCCCGACGCGACGGCGGCCACGGCGGACGCATCCCCGGTCCCGCGCCCGAGCTCGTCTGCCAGCACGCAGCCGACGTCGGACCCGGCACCCCGCGTGGCCTTTCCGGGTGCCTCGACACCCACCGCCACGGACGTCGGCGTCGTCGAGACCGTCGACCTGCGGCAGGAGCCCGAGCCGGCCGAGGAGGAGGCCCCGATCTCATCGGGGTGGGAGACACCCGGGGTGCTGACCTTCCGCGGCAGTGCCACCCGCAGCTACCACGGCACCGGACCGATCCCCGACCAGGCGAGCCTCGCGTGGAGCTATCCCGACCGTGCGATGTGTGGCCCGTCAACAGTGGGGGAGGAGACGACCACGTGGTGCGGGACCGGCTGGACCGGTCAGCCGGCCGTCTTCGAGCGCGAGGGCCGTACCTGGGTGGTGTTCGGGGCCTACGACCACCACGTCCACTTCGTCGACGCCGCCACGGGCCTCGATCTGCTTCCGCCCTTCCCGACCGGCGACATCATCAAGGGGTCGGTCACCGTCGACCCTGATGGGTTTCCGATCGTCTACACCGGGTCGCGAGACGGCCGCTACCGGGCCATCGCCATCGATGGTGCGGAGGCCGAGGAGCTGTGGTCGCTGACCGCCGCCGACGCCACCGGGCCGACGCGGTGGAACGACGACTGGGACGGCTCGGGCCTGGTGATCGATGACCGATTGATCATCGGCGGGGAGAACAGCCGTGTCTTCGTCGTCCAGCTCAACCGAGACTGGGACGCCGACGGCCGCCCGACGCTGGACCCGGAGGTGCTGTGGGACGCCGCCGGCTGGGACACCGAACTGGACGAGGTGCTGGGTGACGGCAACGTCTCGATCGAGAACTCGGTCACGGTCGTGGACCAGACGGTCTACTTCTCCAACTCCGGCGGTCTGGTCCAGGGCTGGGATCTCGGTCCCCTGGATGAGGGGCAGGCGCCGGTCCAGACACTGCGCTGGTGGATGGGAGATGACACCGACGCCTCGATCGTCGCCGACGAGGAGGGGATGCTGTACGTCGCGGCCGAGTACGAGCGCTTCAACGACCGCTCTGCCGAGGTCGGGCAGGTGGTCAAGTTGGACCCATCGCGGCCAGACGACCCGCTGGTGTGGTCCTTCCACGACCCCGCTGCGGGGGCCGGTCAGGTCGCTGGCTCCTGGGCGACACCCGCGCTGTACGGCGACGTGCTGATCGCGAACACCACCGCAGGTGTCAGCTACGGCCTGGACCGTACGACCGGAGCGGTCCGGTGGGAGCTCTCCTTCCCCGGTCCGTTCTGGTCCTCACCAGTGGTCGTCGACGACGTCCTGATCCAGGGGGACTGCGCCGGCGACCTGCACGCCTTCGATCTGGACCCGGCAGTGGTTGCGGCCGCACCGGTCCATCGCTGGACGGTCAGCCTCGGCGGCTGCGTCGAGTCCACACCCGCGGTGTGGGAGGGCCACATCTACGTCGGCACCCGATCAGGACAGGTGCACGCGGTCTCGGGCGTGGACGGCGTCGTGACAGCGGGCTGACGGTCGCAGCACCCACGACCGAGTGGGCTCCGCGCCGCTCAGGTCGACGACGCGGACCAGCGCTGGACCCCTCCAGCGCCGTACTGCTTGAGCACCACCGCGCGTGAGGGTGTGACCGCGACGAAGCCGGTGCCAGGTGAGTTGTCCGGACCTCCCGGTGCGAAGGCGTTCAGGTCGTAGTCGAACACGTCGCCGTTCCAGAGTCGCCGCTTGGTGTCGGGGTCCGTGTGCATCTCCGCGGTACCCCACACCTCCACGCCGTCCCCGACCTCACTGACCTGCCAGTGGAGGGCCACCCGATCGTTGGCGCCCATGTTGCTCGCCTTCACGGAGTCGACGCCTGCCATGATCCACAGCGTGTCGCCCTCCCAGCAGGGATGGACCGGGACCACATCCGGTTCGCCGTCGGCGCCCACCGTGGCCAGGTGTGCCCAGGGGCTCAACTCCGTGGCGAAGGCCTTGACCTCATCAAGGCTGATCTGATCGCTCATGCTCGACCTCCTCGTCGTCCCCCGTCCGGTCGAGGAAGGCTACTGGCCGTGCATCAGGAGGTCTAGAGGTCGTAGGTCGCCGCCAGGTCCGGGTCCCGGGACGCCAGCTGCGACGCCAACTCCAGCACGACCTTGCACTGCTTCACGCTGGCGTCGTCCTCCATCTTCCCGTCCAGCATCAGGGCGCCGGTCCCGTCGCCCATGGCCTCCACGACCCGCTTGGCGTGCGCCACCTCCACTGGGTCGGGGCTGAAGACGGTCTTGGCAATGCCGATCTGGACCGGGTGCAGCGACCAGGCGCCGACACAGCCCAGCAGGTAGGCATTGCGGAACTGGTCCTCACACGCGGTGGTGTCGCGGATGTCGCCGAAGGGGCCGTAGTAGGGAAGTATCCCGTGCATCACGCAGGCATCCACCATGCGGCTGATGGTGTAGTGCCACAGGTCCTGCTGGTAGGTCGTGCGAGGTGCGTCGGCGTCGTCCGGGTCGGGGTCGGTCCGGACCAGGTAGCCGGGGTGGCCGCCGCCGACCCTGGTCGTCTTCATCCGCCGGTTGGCTGCCAGGTCGGCGGGCCCGAGAGAGAGGCCCTGCATGCGCGGCGACGCACCGCAGATCGCCTCGACGTTCGCAACACCGCGGGCGGTCTCGAGGATGGCGTGGACCATCAGCGGCTCGGTCAGGCCGGCCTTGGCCTCCAACTGGGCGAGCAGACGGTCGACGTAGTGGATGTCCTCCGGCCCCTCGACCTTGGGGACCATGATGACGTCGAGGGCCTCGCCGCCCTCGAGCACAGCGGCCGTCAGGTCATCCAGGCACCAGGGGCTGTCCAGCGAGTTGACCCGGGTCCACAGCTGGGTGTCGCCCATGTCGACGGTCTGGGCGACGTGGATCAGGCCGGCCCGCGCAGCCTCCTTGTCGGAGGCGGGGACGCCGTCCTCGAGGTTGGCGAGGAGCACGTCGACGGTCGGGGCGATGTCGGGCACCTTGGCCAGCATCTTCTCCACGGAGGGCGGGAAGAAGTGGATCATCCGGGACGGGCGGAAGGGCACCTCGCGGACGGGCTCCGGGGCACCGACGGCCAAGGGGCGGTAGAAATCTCGAGCGCTGCGCATGGCCGGGACGGTACGAAACGACCGACGCCCAGGGCAAAGCCGACGGCGCGGGGTGTGTCGCCTTCGCGTGCCGGGGCACGCAGACATGACACACCCCTGGACGGTCAGTCGGACTCGAGCTCCATCGAGACGGAGTTCATGCAGTACCTCGTACCCGTCGGGCCGGGGCCGTCGGGGAAGACATGGCCGAGGTGGCCACCACACCGAGCGCACACCGCCTCCGTGCGCACCATCCCGTGCGAGCGGTCAACCCGTTCCTCGACGGCGTCCGGCGAGATCGGCTCGGTGAAGGACGGCCAGCCCGAGCCGCTGTTGTACTTGGTCTCGGAGCGGAACAGCTCCGCGCCACAGCCCGCGCAGCGGTACAGGCCCGGGTCCTTGGTGTCCCACAGGGCCCCGGTGAAGGCCCGCTCCGTCCCGGCCTGACGCAAGACGTGGTACTGCGCCGGGGTCAGCCGACGCTGCCACTCCTCGTCGGTCAGCTCGACTCGGCCGCTCTCCGGAGAGGTCTTGGGGGTGACATCGGTCATGACTGGTCCTTTCCTTGCTGAGGGGGACACTCACGGTAGGTGCAGCGTGCTGTGCAACGATGACTATTCCGTGACATCCGACCCGCCACACTTGACCGAGTTCGCCCGGTCGGTGTACGCGGCGATCCGCACCGTCCCGCCAGGCACCTGTGCCAGCTACGGCGAGATCGCGCAGGAGGCCGGCCGACCCGGAGCGGCCCGAGGGGTCGGCAGCATCCTTGCGCAGTCCGGCGGGGCAGACCTGCCGTGGTGGCGCATCATCCGTGCCGACGGGTCCCTGCCCAAGGGGGCCGACCAAGAAGGCCGGTTGCGGGCCGAGGGCGTGACTATCATCAACGGGCGAGTACGGATGACGTGACGCGATGGGAGACCGCACCGGCATGGACTCGATGGCGCTGTTCGACACCGACCTGTCGGTCAACCCTGACGCCATCGCACCGCCGGCCCCGACGGCTGCGGCGACGCCGGCCCCTGCGCCAAGTCCGGTCCTGGGCGAGACGGTCCTCGCCGTCGACGGCAACTCGCTCGCCCACCGGGCCTATCACGCCTACGGCAACCGTCCGGAGGTCACCAACCCCGTCGGTGCCGGCCTCTACGGCTTCCTCGCCCTCCTGGCTGCGGTGGTCGACCTGGTGCGGCCCGCCGCGACGATCATCGGGTTTGACTGCCGCACGTCCTCGTTCCGCAAGGACCTGTTCTCCGAGTACAAGGGCCAGCGTCCCGAGAAGCCCGACGCGCTGGATGCGCTGCTCGACGAGATCCCCGTGGCCCTGGACGAGCTGGGCGCGGCCGTCAGGACCGAGCAGGGATATGAGGCCGACGACATCTGCGGGTCCGTCGCTGGAGCCAGCAAGCAGTCGGGCCGGCACTGCGTCGTCGCCACCTCCGATCGTGACGCCTTCGGGCTGGTCGGCGATGGCGTGGAGGTGCTCCGGATCCGCTCGGGGATGCACCGCGCCCAGCAGTACACCGCCCGCCGGTTCCGCCGCGAGCTCGGCATCACGCCAGGGCAGTACACCGAGTACGCGGCGCTCCGGGGTGACTCGAGCGACAACCTGCCGGGCATCCACGGGATCGGGCCGAAGCGGGCCCGAGATCTGCTGCGGCGCTTCGACACCGTCGCCGATGCGGTGGCCGACCCGCTCGGCTGTCGCAGCGTCCTCGGACCCGAGGTCGGTCAGGTGCTGATCGACGACCACGCCTCGTCGGACTCGGTCTTCCACCGCAACGTCCAGCTGATGACCATCGTGCAAGACCTGGACGTCGACTTGGATGATGGGCTGCCGACAACGCCGCCAACCGTGATCGATGAGTGCCTCCGGGAACGCCGGCTGGCCGGCCTCATCGGTCGGATGACCCTCTGCTTCGCCGATACCGCCCCGAACGCGCAGGCGCCACCTCTGACCGACGCCGACGTGCCCTCACTGGAGGTCGAGTAGCCGGGGCTGTCGAATTCGGGCCCGCAGGTTCGTCGTCGGTGGTAGGACCACTGCCACAACCACCGAGGAGCCCGATCATGTCCTTCGACGGCTGGCCACCGGCCATGACCCACTTCTACGCCGAACTCGAGGTCAACAACACCAAGGAGTTCTGGCAGGCCAACAAGACCACCTACGACGAGTCGGTCCGGGCGCCGATGGAGGCACTCGTCGCCGAACTCGAGGAGGAGTTCGGGACCGCGAAGGTCTTCCGGCCCTACCGCGACGTCCGCTTCAGCACGGACAAGACGCCCTACAAGACGGAGGTCTCGGCGGTGTTCATGACAGGCGATACGCCGGCGATGAGTACCAGTGGTCTCTACGTCCGGGCGAACGCGGATGGCCTTGGCGCCGGAGGGGGCTGCTACCAGATGGCGTCCGACCAGCTCGCCCGCTTCAGAGCGGCCGTGGAGCAGCAGTCGCTCGCCGACGAGCTGCGTGGTCTCATCAATGACCTGGAGGACGCCGGGTTCACGGTCAACTCCACCACCCTGAAGACCGCGCCGCGTGGCTGGTCCAAGGACCATCCGCAGATCGACCTGCTCCGCCGCAAGGACATCACCTTCATGCGCGAGGCCCACGTGGACACCCAGCCGGACCTGGTCCACACCGCAAGAGCCAAGGACTTCGTGGCCGAGACCTTCCGGCGGGGCCAGCCCCTGGTTGCCTGGCTGGACACCCACGTCGGGCCGACCACCAAGCCCCGGCGCTAGCGGGGCCAGATCGCACCATGGTGCACCTGCCCCACAGGGTGAGGTCCACCTGCAACATGTTCCTCCAGGGCGACGGGGGCTAGGCTCCCACCGATGGAACCGGCCAACGCGCGGAAGTACCTGGGGACGATCCGGATGGGACTGGGGGCGCTCTGGCTGACCCCTCGGGTGGGCGCCCGCTTCTTCGGCCTGGAACCGGAGAACGACGGAATCGCCTTCCTCGCCCGCCTCTTCGCCGCTCGGGATCTGGCCCTCGGTGCGGCGCTGCTGCAGGCCAGCGGCGCCGACGTCGCTAGGCAGGTCGACCTCGGCATCATGGTCGACAGCCTCGACCTGGCGGCGGTCCTCTTCGCCGCGCTCCGCAAGGACATCGGCGCCAGGACCCTCCTGCTGGCCGGCACCACCGCCGGAGCCGCCATCGCGCTGGGCCTCATGGGACGGGAGCTGGACAGCTGATGACCAGCACCACGGGATACGACTACGTCATCGTCGGGGCCGGGTCGGCCGGCTGCGTCCTGGCCGGCCGGCTGTCGGAGGACCCCGCCGCCCGGGTCCTGCTGATCGAGGCGGGGTCAGATGACACCCACCAGAACATCCACATCCCGGCCGCCTTCGCCACCCTCTTCAAGACCAAGTGGGACTGGAACTTCGAGACCGAGCCGGCCAAGCAGCTCCACGACCGCCGGATCTTCTGGCCCCGGGGCAGGATGCTGGGCGGCTCGTCCAGCCTGAACGCCATGATCTACATCCGCGGTCACGCCCGCGACTATGACCGCTGGCGCGACCACTGGGGCTGCACCGGATGGGGCTACGACGACGTCCTGCCGTGGTTCCGCAAGAGCGAGGACAACGCCACCCACGTCGACCGCTACCACGGCACCGACGGGCCCCTCCACGTGAACGAGCAGGTCGAGCCACGACCGATGACCCACGCCTTCGTCGAGGCCGCCCAGGAGGCCGGGCACGCGCTCACCCCCGACTTCAACGGCGAGACCCAGGAGGGCGCCGGGTTCTACCAGGTCACCCAGCACAAGGGCCGCCGCTGGAGCACCGCCGACGCGTTCCTCCGCCCGGCGCTGGACCGCCCCAACCTCGACGTCTGGACCGACACGCCGACCCACCGGATCACGTTCGACGGCACCACCGCGACCGGTGTGCAGGTCCGCCGCGAGGGTCAGATCCAGACCATCGCAGCAGGCGAGGTCATCCTCTCGGCCGGGGCCATCGGCTCACCCCACCTCCTGCTGCTCTCCGGGGTCGGTCCCGCCCACCACCTGGTCGACACCGGTGTCCCGGTCGTTGCTGACAGTCCCGGCGTCGGCCAGAACCTGCAGGACCACCTGACGGCCGGGCCCATCTACAACTCGCCCACCAGCGACAGCCTGCTCGGCGCGGACGACCCGGCCAATCTGCTCAACTTCCTCATCCGCGGCAGGGGTCCCCTCACCTCCAACGTCGGTGAGGGTGGCGTCTTCGCCAAGACCGACCCATCGCTGGACGTCCCGGACGTGCAGATGCACTTCGTGCCGGCGACCTACCTGGACGAGGGGCTGACCGAGCCGAAGGAGCATGGTCTCACCCTCTCCTGCTGCGTACTCCGCCCCCGGTCGGCCGGTTCGATCACGCTCCGAAGCGACAACCCCGAGTGGGCTCCCGCGATCGAGAGCAACTACCTCGACGACCCCATCGACGGCGACACGCTGATGGCCGGCTGGGCTCTGGCGGACGAGGTCCTGCACCAGCCGGCGCTGCGCCCGTTCCTGGGTGAGCGGATCGTCCCGTCGCCGTCGGCGACCACACCCGATGAGCTGCGTGATGCGACACTGCGGCAGGCGCAGACCCTCTACCACCCGGTGGGCACCTGCGCGATGGGGACCCACGAGGAGGCCGTGGTGGAGCCAGAGGGGCTGACGGTCCGTGGCGTCGACGGCGTCCGCGTGGTGGATGCCTCCGTCATGCCGGACATCGTCGGCGGCAACACCAACGCCCCGACGATCATGATCGCCGAGAAGGCAGCCGCCGCGATAGCCCGCAGCGGCTGACGGCGAGGGAAGGCCGGCCACGCCGGCCTTTCGCGGATGCGCTGAGCGGAGTACCGTTGTCGGCGGACTGGCGCTCGTCGCCGCAACCACCGCAGTAGGGCTGCACATGCGCACACGATTCTTCTCCACCGGACTCATCCTCACGCTGCTCGTCGGCCTCCTCGCCGCCGCTCCAGCCGCGGCCCAGGAACCTGACGCGAGCGTGGAGGTCGTCGACAACGACTTCTCTCCCAACGACGTCACCATCGATGTCGGCGGGACGGTGGAGTGGGAGTGGACCGGCAACAATCCCCACACCGTCACCAGCAACGATGATGCCTGGGAGGCCTCGCCCGTCCAGATGTCCGGCACCTTCGAGGTGACGTTCACCGAGCCGGGTACGTACGACTACTTCTGCAGCATCCACAGCGGTCAGGTCGGAAGCGTCACCGTTCGCGGCGACGAGGGCCCCGTGGGTCCGGTCGACCCCGAGAACGTCAGCGGTGACGACCCGGTCGAGACCGCGCTGTCGTACAGCGCGACCCTGCCGGACGGGTCCAGTGCCAACGCCATCATCGGGACCTCCGGCACGTTCCCCGACTCGCTGGCCTCCGGCTCGCTGCAGGGCTTCCTGGACGCGCCGCTGCTGCTGACGCCGACCGACGATCTGGACGACCGGGTGGAAGCGGAACTGCAGCGCCTGCAGGTGACCGACGTCACGATCCTCGGTGGGGTCGACGCCGTCTCACAGGCGGTGGAGGACGAACTGGCGGCGCTGGTCTCGCAGGTCACGCGATTGGAGGGCCCCACGCGCATCGAGACCGCGCTCGACATCGCGACGCAGCTGAACACCAGCCAGCCGGTCGACACCGTGATCCTGGCCCGCGCCTTCGGCGCTGATACGGGCGGCGGGCCCGAGGGCTCGGACGCCTTCGCCGACGCGCTCGGTGGCGGTGCCGTGGCCGCCCAGAACGAGATCCCGGTACTGCTGACCCGGACCGACGTGCTGGAGCCCGGCGTGTCTGCCTGGCTGACCGACAACCAGGTCCAGACGGTGATCATCGCCGGCGGAACGGCGGCCATCTCCGACGGCGTCGCCAGCGGGATCACCGACCTCGGCATCACCGTCGAGCGTCGCGGCGGCAGCAACCGCGTCAGCACCGCCATCCGGCTGGCGCTGGGTGGGGCGGAGCCGCTCCTGGAGCCGCTGGCTGACGTCACCCAACCCGCCACCGTGGTCCAGGGGGAGGGCGAGTTGGCCTGGGCCTCCGGCTTCGCGGCGGCACAGACCTCACCGGGCGGGATCCTGCTGGCGACCGGCGACATCATGCCGGCGGACACGCTCAACTCGGTGTTCGCGACAGGTGCGGTCAGATGTGGCGCCACGCTCAGCGACGAGCTGTGCGGCCAGGCGCAGGCCGCCGCGTCAGTCGACGGCAAGGTGCCGGCCCAGTACATCGCCGTGATGGACAGCGATCAGGAGACACCGCCGAACGACACCGGTGCATCAGGGACTGCTGCGATCTATGCGGCCGGTCCTGAGGGTCTGTGCTTCACCGTCCAGACGTTCGAGCTGTCGGGACCGATCACGGTCTCCCACATCCACGACGGCGACTTCGGCGTGGCCGGGCCGCCCACGATCACGTTCACGACCGCTGCCGCGGAGCTCGCTCCGGGGACTCGTACCGGCTGTGTCAACGGCATCCCCCAGGAGCCGCTGGCGGCGTTCACCGCCGATCCGGCAGCGCACTACGTCAACATCCACACCGACGCGAACCCGGGTGGCGAGATCCGGGGCCAGGTCTTCGAGCCCGAAGGTCTGCTGGTGGCCGGCCTGAACGGGGACAACGAGGTCCCCGAACCCGGTGACCCCGACGCAGAGGGTGTGGCCGTCGTCTGGGACACCGGTGTGGCCGACGAGCTCTGCTACGTCGTCGACCAAGGCGGCCTGACGCCGGCGGCATCGATGGCTCACATCCACCGCGGCGCAGCGGGTGAGAACGGCGACGTCGTCGTCCCGCTCGACCTCGGCGCCGGTGGCAACCTGTTCGCGCACTGCGACCGGGGGCTCGACACCGCCCTGGTCGAGGAGATCCTGACCACCTCGTCGGAGTTCTACGTCAACGTGCACAACGAGCCCTTCCCGGCCGGCGCCATCCGTGGTCAGCTGGCCGAGGAGTCTCGCGACTAGGAGACGCCGAGCGCCCGGGCCAGGCCGCCGATCCCTCGATCGATCTGGTCGGGGGTGACGTTCCCGTAGCCCACGACCCAGCCGGGTCGTTCGGGCGAGCCGGTGTAGTGGTCGGCAAGCGGCACCATGCCGACGGGAGCGGCGCCGCGCTTCACCGCGTCGGTCCACGGCGCGGGCCGGCCCCTCGGCGGATACAGCGCGGCGTGGATGCCGGCGGCCACGCCTTCGACGGTGTAGCCCGGAAGGTGGCGCTCCACGGCTCGGAGGAGCCTGGCGCGCCGCTCGCGATAGCGGCCGGTCACCCGCCGGACGTGCCGATCGATGGCTCCTGACTCGAGCAGGATCGCCAGCGCAACCTGGTCGATCGCGGGGCTCGCCACATCGGAGACGAACTTGAGGTCTTCGAGTGTCCCCACGGCCCACGCCGGAGCGACGACCCAGCCCAATCGAATGGCCGGGGCCAGGACCTTCGACACGCTGCCGCCGTAGACCACCCGGTCGGGCGCCAGTCCTTGCAGCGCGCCGACGGGCGAGCGGTCGTAGCGGAACTCTGCGTCGTAGTCGTCCTCCACCACCACGCCACCGGCAGCAGCCCACGCGAGCAGGTCGGCCCGTCGCTGCGGCGACAGCACGGCACCGGTGGGGAACTGATGCGCGGGTGTGACGACCACGGATCGTGCCGGGCTCGCGGCGAGTGCGTGGACGTCCAGCCCGTGCTGGTCGACGGCGATCGGCACGGTCTGCGCGCCCCCCGCCTGCATCGTCAGGGTCACTCCGACCGAGCCGGGATCCTCCACCGCCACCGGACCGGTGTCGTGCTCCACGAGCGCTTCGGCGATCAGCCGGCAGCCCTGTGCATACCCGGTGGTGACGATGATCCGGTCTGGTGGTGCGACCACCGCCCGAGTTCGGCCGAGATAGGCCGTCAGGGCTTCCCGCAGCCGGGATTGGCCACGGGCATCCCCGTAGGCCAGATCTCGGTCGGTCATCTCGGTCAAGGCCTGCTCGACCGCGCGGGACCACTCCCGCCGTGGAAACGACGCGAGGTCGGGAAGTCCGGGGTTGCGCGCCCGACTGCGGTCGACGCCGCGGCGGGCCGTGGTGGCCGCGCTGGCCACCTGACCGACCACGGTTCCCGACCCGGTCTGAGCCACGAGGTAGCCCTCGGCGGTGAGTTGCTCATAGGCCCGGACGACCACCCCGCGGGACACGCCGATGTCATCGGCCAGCGGCCGAGATGCCGGCAGCGTCGTCCCGACCGGCAGCCTGCCCGTTCGCACTGCCGCTCGGATCTCCTCGGCCAGCGCGGCCGAACGACCACGAGGTGGGGCCTGTGCAACTCGCTCGACCATCATCCGACGGCCGAAATTGGTCCCGTTGTTGGGAGACGATTCGGCATCACTCACGGGGCCATACTGCCCCTATCGTGATCGCATGACCACACCAGACCGCCACGGAGAGGTTCGCCCCGCCCTGATCGAAGCACTTCCCGTCGCCGCCGCCATCGGTGTCTTCGGCGTCATCTACGGTGCAACCGCTACCAGCGTGATGACGCCTGCCCAGACGGTGGCCAGCTCGGTCCTCATGTTCTCGGGCGCTGCGCAGTTCACGTTGATCGGGCTACTGGATGCCCAAGCGACGGCGGTCGCCGTCGTCATGGCCGTGGCCGCACTGGGGCTGCGACACCTGCCGCTGGCCGCGGTGCTGCTGCCCCGGCTCCCTTCGGGCCGCGTCGGCCGGGCCGGCTTGGCACTGCTCCTGGTCGACGAGAGCGCGGGTTTGGCCGTCGCATCACCCCGATCGGCGCGGTTGACCATGCTGACCGTCGGTCTGAGCGCCGGTGGCGCCTGGGTCGTCGGCACGATCGTGGGGGTGCTGGGTGGCAACCTGCTCGGCTTGGCAGGGGTGGCGTCGGCCGTGTTCGTGATCCTGTTCATCGGCCTCAGTGCGCTGACGACACGAGACCGCTCCGACGGCGTCCGAGCCGGGATTGCGGCCGGTGTCACCGCCGTGCTGCTGACGGTGGTGCCACAGGTCGGGGCCATCGGTGCGGTTGCCGTTGCGACCCTCGTCGCGCTGACCACGCGGCGGGGTGCGACGCGACCAGCGGCGGAGGTCGGCAGATGACCTGGCCGCTGCTTGGCGGGCTCGCCCTCGTGACCATCGCATCACGGGTCCTGCCGATGACGCTGTTGCCGACTCCGACGGGTCGAGCCGCGGAGGTGCTGGCCGCCCTTCCCGCCCCGCTCTTCGCCAGCCTGTTCGCGCTGTCGCTGGTGGGGGACGGACCCCCCGACGTGCCGCTGCTGGCCGCATCCGTGGCCGCGCTGGCTGGCGCCCGGAGCCGCTCCCTGCTGCTGGTCCTGCTGTGCGGGCTGGCCGGCTACGGCGCGGCCGGGGTGCTCGTGGGCTGATCCTGGTGGCCGGGCGCGTCGTGGGCTTCGTAGACTCCTGCTCATGGGCTACCCACGGCGGCTGCTGAACGACAACGAAGAGATCGTGCTGGACCTGAACCCCCATTGGCGGATCTTCCTGGCACCGGGGTTGCTGCTGCTCATCGCACTGGCGGCCCTCGTCGCCGTTCCCTCACTGATCGAGGATGCGGAGTCGTGGGTCACCATCGTGTCGGCGATACCGCTCGGCCTCGGACTGATCTGGTTCGCCTACCGGTACGCGACCTGGCGGACCACGCACTTCGTCGTCACGACGGACCGGGTGATCTACCGCTCGGGGATCATCTCGAAGGCCGGGCAGAACATCCCGCTCGAGCGGATCAACAACGTTGCGTTCAGCCAGACCGCCATCGAGCGACTGCTCCGCGTCGGCGACCTCGCGATCGAATCGGCCGGGGAGACGGGGCGGCAGACCTTCGAGGACGTGCTGAACCCCAGCAAGGTCGAGAACCGCATCTACGCCGAGATCGAACGGGCTGCTGAGCGGGACGACACGCGGGCGGCGCGCGCGGGCATCTCGGTGGCCGACGAACTCACGAAGCTCGAGGACCTCCGCCGCCGTGGCGTGATCACCGTCGAGGAGTTCGAGGCCCAGAAGGCCAAGCTGCTCAGCTGATCACTGCTGCCGGACGAAGTGGTCCACGGGGAAGTGGACCTGGAGCCGGACGCCCGTCGAGTGCCACAGGTCCGGCCCCTCGTCGGCCGTGTGGGGCAGGAACCCGCGGTACCACAGCACCACGTCCTGCCCGTCGATGGGCTCCTCCTCGTTCCCGGGGATGTAGTCCAGCGCCGGCCAACGCCACGTGCCGGCCTCCGAGTTGGCGTACTGCCGGCCGTAGACCCGGTTGGTGTCGTACAGCACCTCGGGGATCACGACGCCGGGCACGTTCCAGGTTCCGTCGTCGAAGGTCAGGTCGACCGTCACACCCGTCGCGCGGTCCCTGACCCGCCAGTCGTGCTCCACGGCCTCGGCCGCGGATCGGTCGAACTCGACCGGCTCGTCGACCAGGAAGCCGTCCGCGGCCCGACGCGAGATCACGTCATCTGCGGCTCCGTTGATGTCGAAGTCGAAGCGCCAGAAGGGGTAGTGGACGTGATCGACCACGCACTGCAGGCCCTTGGCGAAGGTGTGGGCGTCGATCTGCCCGTCCTCGCCGATGTAGTAGTTCTGGTACAGCACGTACTCGCCCAGGATGTCCAGGATCCCGAGTTCGAGCCACTGCTGCCCGTCCTGCTCGAACTCGCGGAGCACGATCTCGGCATCGTCGGCCCACTCGACGGCGAAGAGCTCGCCGCCGAGCCGGTCGACGAAGGGCCCGCAGGCATCGTCGTCGTAGAACACCGTCATCGAGGGCATGCTGGCCCGATCCATGATCGGGACGTCCTGATAGGTCACGTCGTTCAGCGAGATGCCGTCGTTCCGTCCGCTGACGTCGTAGACGAAGCTCCAGCCGTTCCACTCGACCATCCCCTGCCGGGGGGTGCCGTCCCCAGGGCCGTCACCGAAGCCGAGGAACGAGGTGTCCATCGCATGGGTCGGCTCAGCCGGCGCCGGACCTGAGGCGTCGTCCTCCCGCGAGCGCTCGACCGTCCCGGAGCTCAGGTCCACCCAGGTCAGCAGCTGCGGGCGCGCATCGACGTGCTCGGCGAACGTCACGTAGGCCAGGCGGCGGTCGGGGTAGCTGCCGTCGGTCTCCATGGTGTGCATCACGAAGCCCTGCAGCCCGGCAGCCCGCTCGCCCCAGTGCTCCCGCCCGATGGCGATGGCGGTGTCACCCTCCGCGGCCGACAGCGGCGGCTGCCACTCGCTGGCGGCCGTGCGGACCACCTCGGTGACCGACCCCTCTACGACCACGGCCTCGACCGTCTCGTTCGCGGCGGTGTCGAACCAACCCACCCGATGTGAGACCTCGCCGTCCTTGGGGTCGACGGTCTCCACACCCAGCAACTCCGCATCCGGGCCGAGTTCCGCCTGGACCGCCGGGTCAGCGGAGGCAGCGGCAGCGATGGCGTCCGGTGTGGCCGACGCTGTCGCGAACGTGACCGGTTGCACCGGACGGATGTTGGTCGCGTCCCGCGGCTGCGGCGGGTACGGCGCGTCCTGGGTGGTGAAGCGACTGTGCTCGTTGTGCTGGCCGGGCGTCGGCGGCTGCGTCGATCCCGACACGGCGATCAGCAGGACACCAGCAGCAACGAGGCCGATGACACCGGCTCTGGTGATTCGTCGTGGCATGCGGTCAGACCCCTCAGGTTGCGACCCACCAATCTATGTCGGCTCGATGACGGATGCGAGGTCCGGCCGATCGTGCCCGGGCAGGTGCTATCGTCACGCCGTTCAGATCAACTCAACATGAGGGCAAAGGGGTCACGATGTTGAGTGGCAGTCAGGTCATCGCCTTCGTCCTGTTCGACTTGGCCGTCATCCTGGTGGCGGCGCGGGCCTGCGGAGCGGCGGCGCGTCGAGTCGGCCAACCGGCGGTCGTGGGCGAGATCATCGCGGGCGTCCTGCTGGGCCCCACCCTGCTCGGTCCGGCCCTGGCCGGATTGGACAATCCCCCCGGCTTCCTCGACTGCGAGGCCGCGTTGGCCCTGGTCGAGGTGGCGCCGAGCGTGACGTCCTGTCTGTTCCCACCGCAAGCTCAGGGCGTCCTGAACGGCTTCGGGCAACTGGCTCTGCTGCTGTTCATGTTCCTGGCCGGTCTCGAGCTCGACTTCTCCCAGTTGGCCGGCAAGTACGTGCAGATCGTGACGGTGGCGGTGGCCGTCGTCGCCGTTCCGGTCGTCGTCGCATTCGGCATCAACCCGATCCTGTACACCGACGTCTTCATCGGGCAGGACTCGGTCAGCAGCGTCGCGTTCGCGCTGTTCGTCGCGGCGCTCATCTCGATCACCGCACTGCCGATCATGGTGCGGATCCTGCAGGAGAAGGGGATCGCCACCAGCGATCTCGGGGCAGTCGGCATCGCCGCTGCGGCCGTGGTGACCGTTCTCATGTTCCTGCTGGTCTCGTTGGCGTCCGGCGTTGCTGCGGGTCGGTCCACCGCGGCACTGGTGGGCAACGTCGGATTGGCCGGGGTGTACCTGGCGGTGATGGTCTTCCTGGTCCGACCGGTGCTGGCACGGCGACTGGGTGGGCCCTACATGGACCGGGTCGATGAGTTGGGGCTGCTCACCCCCACGGACGGGCCGGTGCGTGACCGCGACGACGACGCCTGGTCCCAGATGGACGAGTTCGCGCCGGCTGGTGCAGGGACGGCGATGAGTCACGCCATGTTCGCGTGGATCCTCGTGCTGGTGCTCCTCAGCGGGTGGGTGGCTCATCTGCTCGGCATCAACGTCATCGTGGGCGGGTTCGTGGCCGGTGTGATCCTCCCGGTGCGCAAGGGCTTGGTCCGAGACATGACCACCGAGCTGTTCGACTTCACCGTCGTAATCCTGCTCCCGGTCTTCCTCGCCTTCGCAGGGCTGAACACGGACTTCTCCGCGCTGACCGTCGGGGCTCTCCCCGGCCTGGTGGTCTTCCTGGTCGCGTGCGTCGCCGCGAAGTGGGGTGCCGGCGCGCTGGTGGGGCGGACGGTGGGCTTGAGCGCAGGCGAGAGCAACCTGCTCGGAATCCTGATGAACTGTCGGGGACTCCTCCCGCTGGTGGTCGCACTCATCGGGGTGCAGCAGCAGGTGATCAGCCCGGCCCTGCAGGTCGGCGCCGTCATCATGGCCCTCGTCACCACGGCGATGACCGGACCGCTGTTCGACCGGTTCAACAGCGCTGAGCCGGTGACGACCGCCTGAGCCGGCCGTGTGAAGGCGATGCGGATGAGGTAGGTCCGCCTGACATCGAACAACGACCCGGAGGTACCAGCACCGTGGAGAAGGCAGAAGCCGTCCTTGAAGGCGTGACCGGGTCACACGTGATCCCTGGGAACGAGGTGGAGGTGCTGCGCAACGGCGAACAGATCTTCCCGGCCATGCTGGAGGCGATCCGGTCGGCCGAACGGACCGTCGACCTGCTGACCTACGTCTACTGGACCGGGGACATCGCCCAGGAGATCGCCCACACGCTGGCGGAGCAGGCGCGCAAGGGGTTGCGCGTCCGGGTGATCCTGGACTGGCAGGGCAGTTGGGCGATGGACAACGCCCTGGCCGATGAGATGGTCGAGGCCGGCTGCCTGGTCGAGCGCTTTCGTGAGTCAGATGAACGACCGACCCGCCTTCACCATCGCACGCATCGCAAGCTGCTGGTGTGTGACGAGTCGGTTGCCTTCACCGGCGGCGTGGGCATCGCCGAGGAGTGGGAAGGCGACGCCCGGAATCCCGAGGAGTGGCGCGAGACCCACTTCCGCGTCACCGGACCCGCGGTGCGGCCGATGGTGTCCTCCTTCATCGAGCACTGGGTCGAGTGCGGTCACCCCTCCTTCTCCGACGACGACCACTTCCCGGACCTCGAGCCCGCCGGCTCGACGAGCCTGATGGTCCTGCGAGGATCGTCGGGACCCTTCTGGCACGACATCGGCCTCGCAATGGACGTGCTGCTCCGGGGCGCCCAGGACACGATCAACCTGACGACCGCCTACTTCGCGCCGGGCGAGCGGATGCTCGGTCTGCTGGCCGAAGCGGTCGGCCGTGGCGTCACCGTCCGGGTGCTGCTGCCCGGCAGCCACATGGACCGTCGGGTCGTGCAGCTCGCCTCCGCCGACGAGTACGAGCAGCTGCTCGACGCCGGTGTGGAGGTGTGGCACTACGAGCAGACGATGCTGCATGCCAAGATCGTGACCGTCGACGGGCACCTGTGCCTGTTCGGGTCGGCCAACGTGGACGAGCGGAGCATGCGTCACAACGAGGAGTTGGCGGTCGTCGGGTTCGACACCGCGCTGTGCGACACCCTGGACGAGCACTTCGAGGCCGACCTCGAGGTCAGCGAGCAGATCGACCTGGAGCGCTGGCGCGACCGGCCGGCATGGCGAAAGCTGGTGGAGAAGGCGGTCGACCCGATCGAGCACTGGCTCTGACGAACGGCGCTGCTGTCATCAGATTGTCCTTGTCCCGACCACGTTCCCCCGTATCTTTCACACCGGTGAGACGTTCCCCATCGGGACAAGCCTCGGTGAGGCAGGCAGTGACGACGAACAGGTAGGACGGCAGACCATCGTGGACGCAAACGAGACGATCACGTTCAATCCCGGCAGCGGCCGGGCCGCCCCCGGGTCGGGTCCGGGCGACCTGACCGACCAGCTCATCGAGACGGACTGGTGGACCGACCAGATGATCGTCGATGCCGGGATCCCGATCATCGATGTGCCGTTCGTCTCCGTCGGGGGTGGGATCGGCTCCTTCGTGATGGTGGACTACCTTCGGGTCGCCGGGGTGCCACCGGAGCAGATCAAGGTCCTCACCAACATCGACCGGCCGTACCAGACGTACAAGTTCCTGTGCAAGAACTCCCAGATCCCCGAGCACGAGCGGCTGCGCTCGGACTCCGCGGCCACGCCGGACAACATCTGGGGCTTCCCCGGCTACGCCATCCGTGAGGGGTGGACTGACAAGTCGCTGAAGCCCTGGTTGAACGTGTTCGTCGAGCCGGTCGCCAAGGACTTCTACACCCCCCGGGCAGGTGACGTCTTCACCTCGATGGACCGAGAAGCAGCCCGGATCCGCTGGTCGTCGATGGTCGACAAGGGGCAGGTGCGGATGGTCCGGCGTCGCCAGGGCGGCGGGTACTACACGATCCTGACCCCGCCGCAGGGCACCTCACGGACCAAGCGGATCGCGTACCGGTCGACCTGGGTGCACGTGAGCGTGGGCTACCCGGCGCTGCGATACCTCAAGGACCTGCAGACCTACCGCGAAACCCACCAGGACTTCCGCCACGTCGTCAACGCCTACGAGCCACACGAGCACGTCTACGACGACCTGAAGCGCCGTCCCGGCGTGGTGATGGTCCGGGGCGCGGGGATCGTGGCCAGCCGGATCCTCCAACGACTGGTGGACGACCGGGATCACAACGGCGCCCAGACCCTGATCATCCACCTGTTCCGGACCTATCGGACCGAGCCGAAGTACGACAAGAAGTGGGGCGGCGGCCAACAGGAGGTCCGGCACGGCTGGGCCTACCAGGGGTTCAACGTCACCAAGGCCTCGTGGGGCGGCCAGCACCGCTTCAAGCTGCTCGAGCTCGAAGGCCAGGAGCGCAAGGAGTTCCTCGACTACATCGGCGGTGGCGCCCACACGCCCCGGCGTGAGGACTGGCGCGAGCAGATCGACCGGGGTCTCTCCCAGGGCTTCTACCGGCAACACGTCGGGACGGTCGACACCGTCGAGCCCGGCGAGAACGGCGACGGTGTGATGGTCCGGGTCAGCGGTCAGGACGGCTCGACCCAGGACTTCCCCGTCCGCTACGTCATCGACTGCACGGGCCTGGTCGGCAAGCCCCAGGACCACCGGCTGCTGAACGACCTGATGACCCACGGCGGAGCGGGGGAGAACGTCATGGGCCGGCTGGACTGCGAGCGCAACTTCGAGGTCCGCGGGGCGCAGTCACAGCCCGGGAAGATCTACGCCGGAGGCGCGGCGACCGCGGGGGCGTACTACGGCGGCGTCGACTCCTTCCTCGGGCTGCAGTACACCGCTCAGCAGATCTACCTCGATCTCGTCAAGACCGGCTTCTGCAAGAAGATCGGTGTGGGCCGCAGCCTCAGCCAGTGGCTCAAGTGGGCCAACAACACCCAGATCTAGGACCGCACCGATGACTCCCACACTGAACGGACGAATCCAGTCCAAGCTCTTCCTGCTGCTCGTCGTCGCGCCGCTCTGGACGGTGGTCATCACCGTCCTGCTCGTGCCGCTGGTCCGCGGGGCCGATGCGACCATGACCGCCTCCTACGGGGTGGTGCTGTGGAACGCCATCCAGGTGCTGCTCTGGACGGCCCTGTTCGGCGTCGGCTGGGAGTTCCTGTGGCACGCCCTCCAGCAGAGCCGCTGGGAGAAGGACTGGCCGATCCTGTACGGGCTCCTGCAGTTCATCCCGGAAGGCATCCTCATCTTCTTCCTCGTCAACCCGCGGTGGGGAGGCCTGACCACCGGGGGTGGTGTGCCAACGGCCGCTTTCCTGCTTCACTACATCTCGACCGTCCTCGTCACCTGGACCTGGATCAACGGCCCGCACCGGATCCTGTTCCTCAAGTGGCGCTTCGAAGGAGGTCGCTTTGTGTAAGGTCCCGGTGACACAGTAGAAGGCACAGTTGGACAGGTATGACAGGAACCACGATGACGCGAATCGCTGACTACCGGGTGCTGGAACCACTGGGCAACGGCAGTCATGGGCAGGTCCACAAGGCGTTCCCGCCCGAGCGACTGGGGATGGGCACGGAACTGGTCGCGCTCAAGGTCTTCGACCGGTCGACGGACTACGCCGAGTACCAGCGAGTCGTCGAAGAGGTCCAGGTCTACGCGGCCGCTGCCAACCAATCTGATGAGCTCGCCAACATGTTCGACGTCGGTCGGCACGGCGAGCGCCTCTTCATCTCGATGGCCTACTACCCCGAGGGGTCATTGGCCGCCCGCGCACGTGGTCTGACCAAGAAGCAGGTCGTGCAGCTCGTTGCATCCGCCGCCCGTGGCGCCCACGCGCTCCACGAGGCCGGCGTCGTGCACCGCGAGATCAAGCCGACCAACATCCTGCTCGCCGACACCGAGCACGGCGTCCTGTCCGACCTGGGTCTGGCTCACGTCGTCTCCCCGGGCCAGACCGTGACCGGGCTGGGCGTCTCCTCCCTCGAGACGATGGAGCCGGGTCTGGTCCGCGGTGAGAAGAGCGCCCGCGCCTCGGACATCTGGTCGCTGGGGGCCTGCCTCCACTGGGGTCTGACCGGGCTCGGGGTGTTCGCGGACCTCCCGGACTCCAGTCTCATCGCGGTGCTCCGTCACATCATGACCGCCTCCCCCCGGATTGCCGATGACGGCATCCCGCCGCCGATTCGCGAGGTGCTGGCCCGGTGCCTGGACCAGGACCGCATGGAGCGCTACGGCACGGCTCTGGAGTTGGCGGATGACCTGCAGACGATCGTGGAGGGCATTGGCCGATGAGCAGCGAAGACGTCCACGTAGCTCTTGTTCCCGGCGACGGTGTGGTGGCCCGTCGCGGCGTCGGCCTGATGGTGATGTTGCCTGGCGGGGCCGACGAGGTGCGCGAGCAGCTCGTCGCTGCCTTCGAGGAGGCCTGCACCGACGAGGCAACTCCCGGACGCATGATGGCGCGGAAGCTGGTCGGCCTGCTCAGCCAGAGCGATCCCGATGCCCTGCCGCCCTTCGGTGCCTGCGCGCCGAACGAGCGTGGCTGGGCCGTCATCCTCCATCAGGGGGTGGCGCTGCACCTGACCTCCGCCGGCGAGACCGAGGTGGTTTCGGGCTACGACGCCTCCACCTGGGTCGACCGCATCGTGGATGGCGAGTTCGACGCGATGTCCTTGCTGGCCGACGGCAGCACCCCTCCCGAGGTCGACAGCCGCTTCCGGCTGGACAGCGGGGTGGTCCCGGGTGCCGGCGCCACGATCGTGCCGCGCGATGCGGTGCCCGGCGCACGCCCGGCCGCGCCCGCAGCCCAGATGGCGGTGCCGGCCGCGCAGCCAGCCGCGGCGATGGAGGAGACGGCTGACGAGCCAGCCGAGACCAGCACGGCACCGTCGATGCCGCAGGCCGAAGCTGACACGGCTGCCGACGTCCCCGCGGACGCGGGTGCGGAGCCCTCGGCCGACGAGCCCGCGGCGGGGCAGCAGACGACCATCGACTCGGCGCAGGACGAGACCATCACGAGCATGCCGGAGGCCCCGCCGGTCGACGCGGACCCCGGTCTACCAGGCCGACAGCCTCCGCCGGCCACCCCACCCCCGGACGAGCCGTCGGGTGGGATCTTCACCGCCGGTCCCGCACCGGCCCCGCCCGCCCCCGGCCTCGCCGAGCAGACACCAGCCGTCCAGACGCCGGCCGCACCGCCGCCGCTCCCGAGTGGCTTCGCGCAGGCACCGACGCCCACGGACAACCCTGAGCAGCAGGGCGTCTTCGAGGCGACTCCGGCATCACAGGACATCCCCCGATCGCTCACGGATCCCGCCGCCGCCGACCCTGCGGACAACGCTCCGCAGCACGAGGAGGAGGACGAGCCGCCGACCTTGATCCAGGCCCCAAGTCGTGAGGCGGCCGAGCCCGCCCCGATCGAGGGGACACCGGAGCCGGAGGCGATGCCTGATGCGGACGTCGCCTTCGAGTCCGTCCCGCTGGCTGACATCGGCATCGACGGCAAGCGCGAGGCCCTCCCGGTCCTCACCGTCGACACGCCGAAGGAGGAGACCGAGGACAGCGACGCGCCGTTGGTCCACGGGGTGATGTCTCCGGCGGGGTACTTCAACCACCCTGACGCCCTGTACTGCGCGGTGACCGGTGTGGCGATGCTGCACCGCACCCACGTGCTGGTCGAGCGGCCCCGCCCACCGCTCGGGGTGGTCGTCGCCGACGACGGGTCGACCTTCACCCTCAACGCCAACTACGTCGTCGGTCGCGAGCCGGAACGTGACCCGCTGGTCGACGGGGACGATGCGCGTCCCCTCAAGCTGCAGGACACCGAACGGTCCCTGTCACGCGTTCACGCGGAGATCCGTCTGCAGGACTGGGACGTCTTCGTCGTCGACCGCGGGTCGGCCAACGGCACCTACGTGCTGCCGCGGGGCGCCCAGCAGTGGAAGCGACTGGTCGCAGACGTCGAGGAGAAGATCGTCCCCGGCACACGCGTGGCGTTCGGCAAGCGGGTCGTGACCTACGAGTCCCACCACCAGATCAACCAGGCGGCCGGCTGACCATGACTGACCTGTTCGAGGGCGCAACCGGCATCATCGACGAGGCGCTGACGTACGCCTCCGTCTCGGAGGACACGGTCGAGCGTCTCAAGCACCCGCAGAGTGCCCTGGCTGTCTCGATCCCGGTCCGCATGGATGACGGGTCGCTCCGCACCTTCCGCGGGTACCGGGTCCGGTACAACGACGCCCGTGGTCCTGCGAAGGGTGGCATCCGCTTCCACCCGGACGTCACGATCGAGGAGGTCCAGACGCTGGCGTTCTGGATGACGATCAAGTGTGCGGTCGTCGACATCCCCTACGGCGGCGGGAAGGGTGGCGTGACCGTCCAGCCCAAGGACCTCTCCATGGCTGAACTCGAGCGCCTCAGCCGCGGCTTCATCGATGGGATCGCCGACGCGATCGGCCCTGACATCGACATCCCGGCACCCGACGTCTACACCAACGCGATGATCATGGGCTGGATGATGGACGAGTACGCCATCATCAAGCGGGCCAAGACGCCAGCGGTGATCACCGGGAAGCCGCTCAGCCTGGGTGGCTCCCTGGGCCGGGACACCGCGACGGCAGACGGCGGCTTCTTCATCACGCAGACGCTCGCCCCGAAGATCCTGGGTGACGCGTCCGGGCCGCGGACGGCCGCCGTCCAGGGGTTCGGCAACGCCGGCATGACCATGGCCGAGTTGCTCCACGACGCCGGCTGGACCGTTGTGGCCGTCAGCGACTCCAAGGGTGGGATCCACGCCCCCGAGGGTCTGCACATCCCGTCAGTCGCCAAGGTCAAGCGCGAGTCGCGGGCACTGAGGGGTGTCTACTGCGAGGGCAGCGTCTGCGAGACCGTGGACCACAAGGTCATCACCAACGAGGAGTTGCTGGCGCTCGACGTCGACCTGCTCGTCCCGGCGGCGCTCGAGAACGCCATCACCGAGGACAACGCCGCTGACGTGAAGGCCCGCATGATCGTGGAGTTGGCCAACGGCCCGATCACCCCCGAAGCCGACGAGGCCCTCTACCAGCGCGGGATCACCGTCATCCCCGACGTGCTGGCCAACGCCGGCGGCGTCACCGTGTCCTACTTCGAGTGGGTCCAGAACCGGCAGGGCTACGCCTGGACGGCCCAGCAGGTCCGCGACCGACTGCAGGACCGCATGGTGGAGCAGGCCATGGGCGTGTGGGAGCGCTCAGGCGGGGGGCACAACATGTCGTTGCGTGTGACCGCCTACGCCCTCGCGCTCGAGCGGATCGGCGCTGCCGTGGACGCCACCGGCCACAAGGAGACCTTCCAGGGCCGGTAGTGCTCTGCCGTCGGGCGGAGGACGTTCAGACCTGCAGGATCCGAGCCGTGAACTTGCCGGCCAGCTTCGCGGCGTACAGGGCCTGGTCGGAGCCGCGGACCAAGTCCTGCGGTCTGACCTCGGCATCGGTGCTCCAGGCCGCACCGATCGACAGGCGGCAGCAGATCTCCTCGTCGATGCCGGCCGACCGCACCAGTGATGCGACCAGGTCGCCGTCGAAGGCCTCGAGGATCCGATCCGCCACGGCCCGCACGTCGACGCCGGAGGCGATGCCCGGGATGATCAGCATGAACTCGTCCCCGCCCCACCGGCCCACGATGTCACCGGCACGGGTGAGGCGTTGCAGGCCCGTGGCCACGGCACGGATGACCTCATCACCCACGTCGTGACCGAGTTGGTCGTTGATCGGCTTGAAGTCGTCGATGTCGATGAAGAGGACGGCCACGCCGGCGCCATCGGCAGCGGCGGCCGCCACCGCCTCGGCCAGCGAGGCCTCGAGCTGTCGTCGGTTCGCGATGCCGGTGAGACCGTCGTGCATCGCCAACTGCCGGTAGGCCTCACGCTCCTGCAGGAGGGCTGACTCCAGCTCACGACGTCGCACCAGGTCGGCGATCAGTCGGCCGAGTACGGTGGTCATCTCGACACTGGTCGCGTCGAAGGCGTCACGGTCATCGAAGTTGTCGAGGCTGAGGAAGGCCCGCGGCTCACCGCCGATGAACACCGGCGACGAGACGTTCGACTCGATCTCTCGGATCCGACCGACCTCGATCATCCAGGTCTCCTGATCGGGCGGGAGGGGCATCTCCGAGACCGATCGGTTGATCGCAGCTTCGGGCGTGTCGACGTCACGGAACATCATGTTCTCGTAGAGGCAGCGCTGCTGGAGTCCCGCGAGGTCGAAGCCGCGGGCTGCCACGAAGTGGTACTCGTCGGTCCCCTCCTTGTTGAGCAGGATGCTGCCCGCCTGGGCGCCCGGAACGACGGCGACGGCACGGTCGATCAGCGCGTCGAAGAAGGCGTCGTCATCGATCAGCGAGTGGGAGAGTTCGCTCAGCTCCAGCAGCGCCGTCCGGAAGGCCCGCTGCTGGGGGTACGTCGCGCCGGAGGCTGACTCCGCCGGGTCCGTGAGTTGGACCACGACGGTCCCGTCCGGGACGCGGCCGGCATGCATGGTCGCGACATCGGTCACACCGGGCCACAGCGCAACGTCACGACGGCGGATCGTGGGTGCTGTGGCGTGAACGGCGTCCCCCAGCGCCGCTTGCACGACGACCCGTGAGTCGGCGTTGACCAGGTCCGAGAACCGTTGCCCCTCGAGGCTTCCGGCGCTGTCGCCGAGGATGTCCTCGGCCGCGATGTTCGCGGTCAGGATCAGACCCTCCGCATCCAGGACCACTCCGGCGACGGGCGCATGGTGAAAGGCCAACGCGAGCCCAGCATCCTGGGCACGAGGTCGAACCGGGTCGATCGTGCTGGCCATCACCTCGGTGATCGGCACGCCCCGGACCGAGGTTGAGCGTTACTGGCGGATCAGCCGAAGCTGAACTGCTCGGTGAGGATGCGCTCCTCGAGGTTGTGGTCGGCGTCGAACAGCATCCGGACCTCGGCCTCGGGGTCCTCGGCGATCTCCACGCTGATCACGTTGCGGGCTTCGTTGTGGTCGGCCACGGCGCTCACCGGTCGCTTCCACCGCTCGATCACCTCGACACGGATGTGGGCGGCGGCAGGCAACAGGGCGCCGCGCCAGCGTCGCGGGCGGAACGGACTGATCGGGGTCAGGGCCAGCATCGGCGAGCCGATCGGGATGATCGGACCGTTGGCCGACAGGTTGTAGGCCGTCGACCCGGCAGCCGTCGCGACGATGATCCCGTCGCAGATGAGCTCATCCATCCGCTCGCGGCCGTTGATCAGGATGCGAAGCTTCGCCGCCTGGCGCTCCTGCCGCAGCATCGAGACCTCGTTGAACGCGACGGCCTCCAAGCGGGCCCCGCCCTCGGACTCAGCCGTCATCTTCAGGGGTCGCAGGGGCTGCAGATGAGCCTGCGCGACACGCTCGGGCAGCGAATCCGCGTCGTAGGCGTTCATCAGGAAGCCGATCGTGCCCCGGTTCATCCCGAACATCGGTGTGCCCAGGCCCATGTAGCGGTGCATGGACTCGAGCATGAACCCGTCCCCACCCAGCGGGATGATCACATCGGCCTCGTCCGGGTCGTGATTGCCGTATCGATCCGTCAGCTGACGACGGGCGGTCTGCGCCGACGAGCTGCTGGAGGCGACGAAGGCAAACCGGGCTGGGGCAGGGGCTGGGGGCACGCGTCCAGCCTGCCAGACCCGGGCCAACCAGGTCAGTTGAGTTGGCCTCGTTGTCGGTGGCTGGGTGCCACTTCGACTACATTGCGTTTGGCGCGGACGGCTGCCGGGGTCCGGGTGTCGACACAAGCAGGTGAGCGGGCGTGGAGAACAACACCATCAAGGACATCGTGGCCGCAGCCCTCGGTGTCCTGGCGCTGGCTCTGGGGGTCGGTGCCATCCGGGGGGTGCTCGTTCCCGTCGACGGCGTCCAGCCCAGCAACCTGCCGTTTATGGCCGTGACCGGCCTCATCAGCGGCGTCGCCGGCCTCTACATCGGGCCCATGCGCGGCCGGTTCGGGCGCCAGGTCGCCGTCATCGGGACCGGGGTTGCCCTGATCGGCATCGCGGTGTTCGGTGGCTCGATCGCCCTCGAATTGATCCTCGAGGCTGGGAGCTAGCGCGAGTTCAGCCCCCTGGGCCGTGCTTCTTGGTCGCTCGCGCCGAGTCGCCGGCCTCCGAGCCGGTGGGATTCTCGGCCGGCTGCGCGAGCTCAGCCCCCTGGGCCGTCGTTGCCGCAGAACTCCGCCGCACACACCTCGATGCGCTGGTAGCGACCGTCTTCCTCGAAGTCGTCCAGGTTGTGCCGCAGCCGGATGACGGAGCCGTCGAAGCTGAAGTTCGCGTCCGCTGAGATCTCGTGCCACCGGCCCCAGCCGTCGTAGGCGTGCGCCTCAGCGTGCGGCCAGGGGATCTCGAGGTCCACGAAGCCCTCCTCCCGACCGGACAGGATGATCTCCAGGTGGCCGCTGTGCGGCGTCGCGGAGGACACCGCATAGGCGCGGTCCATCAGGACGTCGCCCTCCGCTGTCTCGCCAGGATCAGGATCACCGAACGCTGCGGAGAAGCCATCGCTGCGCGTCAGCGTCGCACCGCTTATCCCGCCGTTCATGTCGACGATCTTCAGCCAGGCCAGCCGGTTCTGCGGCGCGCAGGCGTGGGCGCCGAACTCCTCCCGCCAGGTGCAGCTCGGCTCGTAGACCAGCGGGTGGTTGCTTGCGAGCACCGCGGGTGCGCCGGAGATCGAGCCGTCGGCATCCCGGATCGCGGCTGAACGATTGTCCGGGCCGTCCTCGGGGTCGTCCGGTCTGGTGATCTGGAGGCGGTTGGCGTTCAGGAACGACGCACCGGTCACCACGGAGATCTCGTTGCGGTCGTTGGCGATGAACTCCATCGCGAGGCCCTGGCGCATCCAGTCCCGCGGGCGCTGCCCGAAGTTGATGAACTGGACGTCGCTGATCTCGCTGCGCTGGTGGTAGAAGCCGACGCCGGTCAGACGCCACGGCACGTCACCCGAGTCGTTCAGGGTGCTGCCGACGACCGTCGAGTCGCGCAGGGCCGCACGCAGGCCGAGGAAGCCGATCCCGTTGCCCGACAGCATGGTGTCGTGCAGTTCGGTGCCTTCGATCCACGCGCCGAAGCTCCCGTTCTTGTAGGAGGTGTTGCCCGTCATGATGGCGGGCTCCGGCGGGAAGTAGTCCTCGACGAAGATGCCGACGCCGTTCTTGAAGCCGTCGTCGTCGCTCGAGTGGGCGACGTTGCCGTCGAAGGTGCCGAAGGGCAGCGAGCGGATGTCGAGCTCGACGCCCTCGCTGTCCCCGGTCGGCGCCTCGGGCAGGTCGTACCAGAAGCCTGCCGACTCCGAGCCCGCAGCGACGTTCTCAGTGAAGTGGTTGGAGGGGTTGGAGATCCAGTAGGTGGCCGGGGTGAGGTCGGACTCGAGCAGGGCCAGGCCCTCCTCCGGCGCACGGGTCGTCAGGCCCAGGTTGCAGTGGAAGGTGTTGCCGGTCTCGACCCCGTCCTCGAAGAAGAAGCAGTGGCCGATCGTGTCGTAGCCGATGGTCTCCTGCAGGTCGACGTGGTGGGTGCCGTGGACCGTCACGCAGCGGTTGAAGCTGTGGTGCACCGCGGCGCCGTGGATGTAGGAGCCGCTTGCGCTGTCCATCATGTGGAAGTGGATGGGGTAGCGGGCCAGTTCGCCCACCTGACCCAGGCCGGTGAACTCCGCACCGCTGATGCGGCCGACGGAGCCGTGGAAGATCTGCACGTGACCGCCGCGTTGCTGCTCACGGGCCTCGGGCGTGGACGTGACCACGATGTTGCGCGACAGCGAACCGACCTCGGCGAACTGCTCGACGGTCTCTCCGCCGACCTGCTCGGCCTGACCCCAGTGGATGTGCTCCAGCGGCCGGTCGAGCGTGACGGTGGTGCCGTCGATGGCGGTGACGATCCGCTCCTCGGCCTCCTCGAAGTTGAGGCTGGTGGCGGCGATGACGATCCGGTCGCCCACGCTCCAGCCGGGCGCCTCCTCCAGTTGGATCTGGGTGGTTCCGGCCCCTGCCGTCGCCGCCAGACGGGTCCAGGTGTGGGTCGGCGACTGTCCGTGGATGTCCAGGGTCCCACCTTGGACGGCGATCGGGCCCTCGCCGGCGCCCAGGATGTCATCGCCGGGCTGGGGATCGAGGATCACGGTGACGTCGCTGGTCAGCGGCGCCTCCTCGGTGCCGAGCGCCAGACGGCCGGTGACCGTGATCCACTCGACCTCGATCGTCATGTCGATGTCGTCGGCGACCAGCAACCCGTCGATCTGGATCCCCTCGAGGGCGGGTGGGTCGACGTCGAGGAGGACGGCCCGGTCGCGTGGGATGGTGACGACGTCGCCGGCTGCCGGGACGGTGCCGCCCCAGGTCGCGGGATCCGACCACGGGGTCGCGGCGCTGATCGGTGGTGCGGTGTTGCGGGCGGGGACAGCTGGCGGGCGGTCCAGGCTGGCGACGGGTGTGGCGCCGGGGTCGGTCTCCTCGGACTCGGCGCCGGGCAGTTCACCGGTCTCGACCGTCGCGGCAACGTCCTCGGAGATGACGGCCGTGCCGCCGACCAGGTGGGCGTTGGCGGCCCAACCGCGCTGCCCGTTGATGAAGGTCAAGGTGGCAGGGGAGTGCTCCATGGATGCTGGGTCGGTCAGCACCAGGACCCCGCCCATCTTGGCGACGGCGGGCCCGGCGACCAGGGCATCCGGCCAGCTGCGTCCCGACGCGACCCAGATGCGCGAGGTGTAGCCGAACTCGTCCAGGCCTTCACGGGCAACGGCGACGCCGGTGTCGTAGCGGCCGTCCCCGGCCACGCGATCAATCTCCTCGCTGGTCAGCTCGTCGGCTTCGGCGGCGACGTCAGCACTCACGGCTGCCTCGCCACCCACGACGGTGACCTGGGTGATCCCGTTGCGGGTGATGGCCTCACCGGTGGCGGCCGGGAACGCGTCGACCTCGGTCATCAGGACCGGCATCTGCTCGGTTGCGGCCCACGCGGAGGCCGTCAGCGCATCGGGCCAGCCGCGGGCGTCGTCGGGGTGCATGCCCTCGACCAGCAGGGCCTGGGTCGTGCCGGACTCGGCCACGACGGCGTCGGCGATCGCGGCGTACGTGGTCCAGGCGTCCGTGCCGCGGATGCGCTCCACGGTGACGCCGAGGCCCTCGATCGTGTCCGTGACGGCATCGGAGAGATCGCCGAGGACCACCGCCGTGGTGGGCGCAAGCCGCTGGATCTCACCCTCCGTGAACTGGTCCATTGCGTCGGTGTTGGACAGCAGAACGGGCGCGTCGAGCACGGCCGCCAGCGGTGCGCCGGCCAGGGCATCGCCGTAGGCGTCAGCCCGGGCGATCACCACGGTGTCGGCCCCCTCCGGATAGGCCAGAAGCGAGACCTGTGCCGCGGTCTCGGTCCGCGACGCACCCGCGTGGCGGGTGACGGTCATCGGCTCCTCCTGGGCCTGTACCGGCGGCAGGAGCGTCACGAGCAGCGACACCGCCAGGAACAGGGAGGCGAGCGCACGAGCGGCGGTCGGCGGGCGGGACAGAGCGATCGCAGAAGTCACGGAGTGTGATGTCGGCAGGTACACGTAGAACATTGAGTGCTTCCGGCGCATCGGTCAGGTGTCTGTTCGGACGGGGTACTGTGCGCGCATGGTTCTCGAGGTTGCGCTGATCGACGTCACGCCGGGTGCACAGGCTGATTTCACTGTCGCCTACCGCGAAGCCCGTGCGCAGGTGGCGGCGGCGGACGGGGTCGGGCCCATCCGGATGACCCAGGGGGTGGAGACGCCGACGCGCTTCGTGCTGCTCATCGAGTGGCCATCCGTCGAGGCCCACCAGGCGTTCCGGGACAGCGAGGCCTTCGCTGAGTGGCGGCGGCTGATCGGTCCGTTCTTCGCCGGGCCACCACACGTCGAGCACTTCGTCGACGTCGAGTAGACCGGGGGTGGTTCGACCCACGTCCGCGTTGGGCCCGCGTAGACTCACCAGCCACCATGGAACTCAGTCCCGGACTCGTCGGCACCCTGTTGGTGGTCTCGATCCTGCTCTCCGGCGCGGCGTTGATCGCCGGCATCATGGCTGTTCAGGCGCAGCGCAAGGTCACTCGCACCTACGGCCGGTTCGCCCGTGGGCGACGCGAGGACGTGGTGACGCTGCTCGAGATGCACATGGACGAGGTGAAGCGCCTGCAGCGGCTGGTCCGCTCCCAGCAGGCCTACGCGCGGCAGTTGCGCGGTGTCCTCAGCCGATCCCTCAGCCGCATCGGGACGGTCCGCTACGACGCCTTCGACGACATGGGCGGACGTCTGAGCTTCTCCATCGCCCTGCTCGACGAACACGGTGACGGCAGTGTCATCACCGCCATGAACGGTCGGGTCCAGACCCGGACCTACGCCAAGCCGGTCACCGGTGGCTCCTCCAGCCACAACCTCAGCGAGGAGGAGGTCCAGGCGATCGCCCAGGCCATGGACGGTGGCGCGAGGCGTGCCGCGGAGGTGGCAGCGGCCTTGCCGATTCCCGACGAGCACTTGTTGGAGGGCGAGCAGGCTGATGAGGTGCCCGCTGCGGCCGTCGGCGCCCCGCCCGCCCCGGAGCAGGTGGCAGCCGCGTCCGAGGTCGGTGAGCACGCTGGCCCGCCCCGGCGATCCGCTACGCCCGGGCCGGACGATCCACTCGAGCGGGATGTGCCGGAGGAGGCCGCAGTCGAGCAACCCGCCCTGCAGGGCGCTGGCCTCACTCCGCGGCGGCGCCAGTCGGTGGTGCCGACCGACTTCAACCCCGCGGACCGCCCACGCCCAGCGGCAGAACCCGCAGCCGGTGAGCCGCTGCCACCGGCAGACGCGCTGCCGTCGACGGGAATGCCCGCCGATCAGGCAAGCCAGGCTGCTCAGACGGAGCAGGCCGAGGCGTGAGGCTGCCGGACACGCCCGTGGCCTTCCTGGGTCCGGAGGGCACCTTCACCGCGCTCGCCGCCAGCGCAGCAGCGCCTGACCGCTCCCGTCTGCCGCTGACGACGATCCCGGACGTGGTGGACGTGGTCCGCAGCGGCGAGGTGCAGATCGGGGTCGTGCCGATCGAGAACTCCATCGAGGGTGCGGTCAATCTGACCCTGGACACGTTGGCGTTCGGCGACCCCGGGGTGTACATCCGCAGCGAGATCACCGTCCCGATCACGATGAACCTGCTGGCGCGCCCGGGTGTGGAACTGGACACCCTGAAGGAGGTCCGATCACACGTCATGGCCATCCCGCAGTGTCGGGAGTGGCTCAACACCAACCTGCCGGACATCCACCTGCGAACCACCGCGTCAACTGCTCGTGCGGCGGAGGAGGCGGCCGAGAGCGACGGCACGATCGCGGCACTCGGCACCACGATGGCGGCCGAGCGCTTCGGGCTCGACGTGCTGGTCCCTGACATCCACGACTTCGACGGCAACACCACCCGCTTCGTCTCGCTGGGCAGGCGCATGACCGGCCCGACCGGAGCCGACAAGACCTCGATGGTCATCTTCCTGGGCGAGGACCGCCCGGGCCTGCTGATGCAGGTGCTCGACGAGTTCGCCTCTCGCGGCATCAACCTCGTCAAGATCGAGTCACGGCCGACGAAGCAGAAGCTCGGCGAGTACTGCATGTTCATCGACGCGCACGGGCACATCACCGAGGCGCGGATGGCCGAGGCGCTGCGCTCCGTCCACCGGCACGTCGACGAGGTCAAGATCCTGGGCAGCTACGCGCGGGCCGACGGCGTGGAGGATGCCAAGGAGTTGGCCGACTCGGAGGACGCCTACGCCGGGGCGGGCCTGTGGTTTCGGCAACTGCTGGACCGCATCGAGTAGGTCGACGAGGCCGCCGCGGCGCCCAAGAACCACCCGGCCGATCAGACCAGTTGCTCTGACCTGCGGATACGGGCACGATGTAGCCCTACATGCGCGAGAGTTCTGGTGCCATCCGGCGCCGACTTCCCCGGCTGCTCGCTGCACTCGTCAGTCTTGTCCTGTCGTTTGCTCTGTTGCCACTGGTCGTCGGCGGGCCGGCCCATGCGCAGTCGGTGGACGATCTTCGTGCTGAGCAGGAAGAGGCCGAGCGGGCCGCAGAGGAGGCACGCGACGCCCAGGCCGGTGTCGAAGCCGACCTGGAGGAGGCCGAGGAGCAACGCGATGCGGTCGCCGAGGAACTCACGGCAGCCACGGCCGCCGTCGACGCGATCCTCACCCGTGTCGATGCCGTCACCGCAGAGCAGACCGCCCTCCGCGCCGATGTTGCGGAGCTGACCGAAGAGGCCGAGGAGGTCCGCGCCTCACTGGCCGGCCAGATCCGCCAGCTGTACATGCAGGGCGCCGCCGAGGATCTGGTGCTGGCCCTGGACGTGGGTGCTGCCGCCGATGTCAGCAGCCGGTCCCACTACCTCACCGCCTTGTCGCGGTCCGAGACCGCCAACCTCGAAGAGCTCACGGTCGTCACCACCACACTCGAAGGACGTCAGCGGCAGCTGGTTGCCGTCGACGAGCAGCTCGCGGAGTTGCGTGCCGACGCCGAGGAGACCCAGCAGGAGCTGGACCGGCAGCTCTTCCTCGCTGCTGGTGTGGCCGATGACGTCGCGGAAGAGCTGGCCGCTGCCGAGGCGAATGCTCGCGCGCGAGCCAACGAGGCCGACCAGGCAGCGGCTGCCGTCGATCAGGCGGTCGAGGCTGAGCGTCAGGCAGCCATCGCCGCGGCGGAGGAGGCGGCTCGCCGGGCGGAGGAGGCCGCGGCCGCCGCGGCCGCTGCTGCGTCTCGGGAGTTCGCCGCTGCCGACGACGGCGACGGGCCAGACGTCGTGGAGGCCCCCGATGGCGCAGCGGACGGTGGGTCAGACGGTGGGTCGGAGGGTTCGGACAGCTCAGGGGAGCCGGCCCCGGACGTCGCGGCAGCTCCGGCGCCCACGACTGGCAGCGGAGGCATGGTCTGTCCCCAGGACAACCCGCGATCCTTCACCGACACCTGGGGTGCCCCGCGGTCCGGTGGACGGACCCACAAGGGCACCGACGTCTTCGGGACCAGGGGCGGTGACGTGTTCGCCATCACCTCCGGCACCGTCACCCGCACCAGCGTCGGCGGGCTGGCTGGGCTGTTCCTGATCCTGCGCGGTGACGATGGCAACGACTACTGGTACATCCACCTGCAGGACTTCGTCGCCTCCCAGGGCGACCGGGTCTCGGCGGGCCAGCTGATCGCCCACAACGGCGACACCGGCAATGCGCGTGGCACGACGCCACACATCCACTTCGAGCTGCATCCTGGCGGTGGCGCGGCGGTGAACCCCTACCCGCTGCTGGCGGGCCTCTGTCTGTAGCCTTGCGGGCGATGAACATCCTTCTCGCCCAGTCCGAAGGGCCGTCCGTCGACCTGGAGGGCGCCGTCGACATCGACCAGGCCCCGACCAACCTCGAAGAGGCCGTCGACGTCGTCGTGACGAAGGTCGGAGAGCTGTGGACCGGCCTGCTGCTCAGCCTGCCGATCATCCTGATCGGCCTGGTGATCTTCGCGATCCTCCTGGTGATCGTGTTGACCGTGGCGCGGACCTTCCGACGTGGCATCTCCCGAGCGGGCGTCGAGCCCACCGTGGCCGGCCTCCTCCACCGCATCGTCCGGACCGGCTTGATCTTCGGTGCGCTGCTGTTCGCCCTCTCCATCACCGGAGTCCGGGTGGGGGCGGTGCTCGGCGCCCTGGCGGTCCTCGGGTTCGTCGTCGGGCTGGCCGTTCAGGGGATCCTGGAGAACTTCGTCGCGGGTGTGATCCTGCTGATCAGGCAGCCCTTCAAGATCGGTGATCAGATCATCAGCGGCGACTACGAGGGCACGGTCAAGGAGATCGACTTCCGCGTCACCCGGCTGGTGGCCTACGACGGCACCCTGAACCTGGTGCCCAACTCCGACGTGTACGGCACCCCGATCATCAACCTCACCCGGCGGGGGAAGCGACGGACCACGGTGGGGATCGGCGTGGACTACCGCGATGACCAGGACCAGGCGCGAGAGGTGCTGCTGGAGGCCTTGAGATCGGTCGATGGGGTCATGGAGGATCCGGCCCCGCAGGCCCTGCTGAGCGAGTTGGGTGACTCCAGCGTGAACTTCGAGCTGCGCTACTGGACGGCGCCGGACATCGCGACTGTCGTCGTCGTCCGGGACCGGGTCCTCTCGGCCGCCAAGCGGGCGGTGGACGAGGCTGGCCTGACGATTCCCTGGCCGATCCGGACCCTGATCGTGGATGGGGACTCGCAGATCCAGGTGGGGCAGCGACCATGATCGACCTCAAGGCCCTGCGCAAGAACCCCGACGACTTCCGCGGTCCCCTCGCCCGTCGGGGCATCACCGAGGACATGATCACCGAACTCCTCGGCTTCGATGCACAGCGGCGCGCCCTGATGACCCAGGCCCAGGAGCTGCGCGCCGAGCAGAAGCAGTTCGGCCGCAAGATCGGTCAGGCCGGCCCCGAGGACCGGCCCGCCCTGATCGAGGAGTCCGGCACCTTCAGCGCCCGCATCGACGCGCTCGAGGAGCAGGAGAAGGCCATCGAAGCGCAGCAGCAGGCGATGCTGCTGGCCATCCCGAACCTCCCTCATCCGGCGGCGCCCGACGGCGATGATGACGACGATGCCGTCGAGCTGAGCCAGTTCGGCACCAAGCCGACGTTCGACTTCGACGCGAAGGACCACGTCGCGCTGGGCGAGCGGTTGGGCATCCTCGACGTCGAGCGGGCGGTCAAGGTGTCGGGCAGCCGGTTCGCGTTCCTGCTCGGCGACGCCGTGTTCCTCGAGTTCGCGCTCGTCCGATACGCCCTCGACGTCATCGCCGGCCACGGCCACAAGCCGGTCATCCTGCCCTCGCTGACCCGTGAGGAGGCCCTCTTCGGGACCGCCTTCCTGCCAGGCAGCGCCGAGCAGATCTACCAGGTCCCGCAGGACGATCTATACCTCGTGGGCACGTCGGAGGTGCCGTTGGCGGGGATGCACGCCGATGAGATCTTCGAGGCCGCGGACCTGCCGCTGCGTTACGGCGGCTTCTCCACCTGCTTCCGCCGCGAGGCCGGCACGTACGGCAAGGACACCGCCGGCATCTTCCGAGTGCACCAGTTCGACAAGGTCGAGATGTTCAGCTGGACCACGCCAGAGCAGTCCGAAGCCGAGCACGCGCGGATCCGTGGCATCCAGACCGAGATCCTCCAGGGGCTCGAACTGCACGGCCGGGTGGTCGACATCCCCGTCGGCGACCTCGGCGACTCAGCCCAGCGCAAGTTCGACCACGAGGTGTGGCTGCCCGGACAGGGCCGCTATCGCGAGCTGACCAGTGCGTCCAACTGCACCGACTATCAGGCCCGGCGCCTGCAGGCGCGGTACCGCGTCGAGGAGGGCACGAGGACGGTCCACACCCTGAACGGCACCGCCTGTGCGGTCGGCCGCACCATCATCGCGGTGCTCGAGACCCATCAGCAGGCCGACGGGTCCGTGCTCCTCCCCGAGGTCCTGCACGGCTACATGGGCGCCGAGCGCATCACCGCCGCCTGAGGTCTTCGCCTCGTCGCTCTACAGCCCCATCGAGCGGCCCACGATCTCCTTCATGATCTCCGTCGTGCCGCCGTAGATCGTCTGGGCGCGGGAGTCGACGTAAGCCCGCGAGATCGGGTACTCGGTCATGAAGCCGTACCCGCCGTGCAGCTGGAGACACCGGTCGATGACCTTCAGCTGCATCTCCGTCGTCCACCACTTGGCCATGGCAGCGTGTTCGATCGACAGCGCTCCCGCGGCGTGCTCGTCGAGGCAGCGGTCGATGAACGTCCGCGCGAGCTCGATCTCGGTCCGCAGCTCGGCCATCACGAAGCGGCTGTTCTGGAACGAGCCGATCGCCCGGTTGAACGCGGTCCTGGTGGTGATGTACGCGTGCGTCTCCTCGAACGCCGCCTCGGCTGCTGCGACGGCGCTGGTGGCGATGGAGAGGCGCTCCTGCGGCAGGTTGCCGACCAGGTACGCAAATCCCGCCCCCTCCTCGCCGAGCAGGTTCTCAGCGGGTACCCGGCAGTCGTCGAAGAACAGCTCGGAGGTGTCCTGGGCCTTCATGCCCATCTTGTCAAGGTTCCGGCCGCGCTGGAAGCCGGGAGTGTCCGCGTCGATCAGCAGCAACGACAGGCCCTTGTGGGGGTCCTCTCCCGTGCGGACGACGGTGATGACCACGTCGGCCATCTGCCCGTTGGAGATGAAGATCTTCGAGCCGTTCACCACGTACTCGTCGCCGTCGCGGACCGCACGGGTCTGGATGCCGGAGAGGTCCGAGCCGGTCCCGGGCTCTGACATCGCAATGGCGGTGATGCACTCGCCGGTGACCATCTTCGGCAGGTAGGTCTTCTTCTGGACGTCGGTGGTGTACTCCAGGAAGTAGGGCAGGTTGATGTCGGTGTGCACGCTGAAGCCGGGACCACTGGCGCCAACGCGGATCAGTTCCTCGTTGACGATGGCGTTGTACCGGAAGTCCTCGACCCCGACCCCGCCGTACTCCTCTGGAACCGCCATGCACAGCAGCCCGGTCTCGCCAGCCTTCAGCCACACCTCGCGGGACACCTGACCGTCGGCGGCCCACTGCTCGTTGTGGGGCGCCACCTCTCGCTCGCAGAACGTCCGGACGGTCTGGCGGAACATGTCGTGCTGCTCATCGAAGCCGGTGCGGGGGAGCCAGGTGATGGTCATGTCGCAGAGCGTACGTGCGCCCGATCTCGGTTCCCAAGCCCGTCCCACCTACGATCAGGTGCCATGGCAGGTCGGTCCTCACTCAGGCGGCTCGCGCTCGACGTGCTCGGCAAGGTCGTGCGGTCGGCCCTCGGCAGTCGTGACTCCGCCCGTACGACGGCAGCCCATCGGCCCGACGCGACGACCCAGAAGCCACCCCGTCGCGATGCACGCCGTGGGGAGATGCAGACGGCACAGGCGCGGCCTCGGATCGCCTACGCCCCGGTGCGCGACGACGACGCCGATCCGGGTGAGATCGTGTGGGCGTGGGTGCCCTACGAGGACGATCCGTCGCAGGGCAAGGACCGGCCGCTCCTCGTCATCGGCCACATCGAGGACGACGTGGCCGCGCTGGCGCTGACCTCACGCGAACACGCCGACCGCCACCACCACCCGCTCGGCTCCGGACCGTGGGACCGGCAGGGACGACCGTCGTGGATCAAGTTGGACCGGCTCCTGCGCTTGGATTCGGACGAGATCCGCCGTGAGGGCGCGATCCTCGACGAGCGCAGGTTCCGCGAGGTCGTTCGGGCCTGGGAGCGCTACTAGGCGGCGCCCGGCGCGATCACCCGGTTGCGCGCGGACGCCAGCCCCGCCGCCGTCATCGCCACGTTCACCGCCAGCAGCAGGATCAGCGGCACCGTCCAGCCACCGGTCCACTCGCTGATCGCACCCCACAGGATCGGCCCGGCGGCGCTGATCAGGTACCCCCAGGTCTGTGCCATGCCCGACATGGCGGCCGCATCCGCCGTGGTCTCGGTTCGCAGTGCGAAGAAGGAGAGGGCGAGTGCCAGCAGACCCCCGGCTCCAGCCCCCAGGGCGAAGGCACTCAGCGGCGTCAGCGCGGTGCCGGGCACCAACAACGTCACCACGCCCAGCAGGCTGGCCGCGCAGGCAGCGGCCGTACTCCGACGTTGGTCCTCCCGACCGCGGTGCAGCAGGGGGAAGGCGAGAACGCCGACCAACCCACCGGCGTTGAACACCGAGATCAGCGTCCCCGCCTGCAGTTCCGTCAGTCCCTTCGAGATGAGGATGTCGGAGAGCCACGCCAACGTGATGTAGAAGGCCGCCGACTGCAGGCCCATGAACGCGGTGATCTGCCAGGCCAGGGGACTGCGGTAGAGCTCACGCGTGCTCATGCCCTCCGTGGACCGGGTGGGGGCAGGGGTTGCGGGGGTGCGCCGCTCGTCGAGCAGGACCGAGACGCCGACGACGATCGCTCCCAGTCCGGCCGGGACCGCCCAGATGCCGGCGGACAACTCCCAGCTGAACGCATCGGCCAGCGGCACCGCAACGGCGGCTGCGGCGGTTGCGGCGAGCACGAGCACCGCGGTGTAGGCCGTGGACAGCTGGCTGACCCGGTCGGGGAAGACCGACTTGATCAGGGCGGGCAGCAGCACGTTGCCGATGGCGATCGCGATGCCCAGACCGACTGTCCCGACCACCAGCCAACCGAACCCGCCGGCTGATCGCAGCGCAACGGAGGCGGCCAGCAGCACCAGCGATGCCCCCAGTGACCGACCGATCCCGATGCGTCTGCCGAGTCCGGCGGCCAGCGGTGACACCAGACCGAAGGCCAGCACCGGGATCGTGCCGATCAGACCCAGGCCGATGTTGGAGGCACCGAGGTCCGCCCGGATGATCGGCACCAACGGCCCGACGACGTTGATCGCCGTCCGCAGGTTGAAGGCCACGGCCATGACGCCGGCCAGAACCAGCAGGCGGCCGGCGAGCGGGCGCGGACGGGTCAGCATCGCAGCGGGGTTCGGCTCCACAACCGCCCCAGGGTAGTGGTCTGTCTCTCACATGACGCGCGTTGCCGCGGGCCCTCTATCGTGGGCCGTCATGACCAATGACGCCCTGGTGGCGAGCCTCGGCAGTCTGCGCGATGCGCTGCGGTCGGCTGCGCTGGTCCTGCCGCTCGACGGGCTCGAGGAGGCGACGGCGACGCGGGACGAGGCCGTCGCGCAGATCGAGGACTACCTGCTGCCGCGTCTGGCCGACATCGACGCCCCGCTCCTGGCCGTCCTGGGTGGCTCGACCGGCGCTGGCAAGTCGACGCTGACCAACTCGCTGGTCGGGGAGGAGGTGACGACGGCCGGTGTTCTGCGGCCGACGACCCGTGCGCCGGTCCTGGTCCATCATCCCGACGACGAGGCGTGGTTCATGGGCGAGGGGGTGCTGCCGGATGTTCCCCGCTCCACCGGCGCTCAACCCGCGGAGGGAGACTCCCATGGGCTCGGAGCGGGCCCCACCTCGGCGCTCCACCTGGTCCCCTCAGCTTCGCTCCCTGTAGGCCTGGCGCTGCTCGACTCGCCGGACATCGACTCGGTCGAGACCGCCAACCATGAACTGGCAGCCCAGCTCCTGGGCGCAGCAGACCTCTGGATGTTCGTCACCACGGCCGCCCGGTACGCCGACGCGGTCCCCTGGGAGGTGCTGGCCAAGGCGGCTGAGCGGGCGGCCGCCGTGGCGCTGATCGTCAACCGGATCCCGCCTGATGGGGACGCGGTGCGGATGATCTCGGAGGACGTCCGGCGCATGCTCGATGCCAAGGGCCTGGGGAGCGCGACGCTGTTCGCGCTGCAGGAGGTCCCCCTCATCGATGGTCGGCTGACCGGCGGTGAGACCGCGATCCGCAACTGGCTGGGGGAGTTGGTGGCAGACGCCGAAGCACGTGCCGCGGTCGTCCGCGGGACCGTCCAGGGCGCGGTGGCATCGCTCGAACCTCGCGCACGGCGTGTCGCCGAGGCGGTGACCCAGCAGGCGCAGGCCGTTGACGCCCTGCGGCAGGCATCCCGAACCCGTGCGCGCTCAGCGATCACCCACGTCGACGCCCAACTCGGTTCGGGCGTCCTGCTACGTGGCGAGGTCCTGGATCGATTCCGGGAGCAGGTCGGGACGGCCGCGTGGATGGACAGCCTGCAACGTGGTGTCGGGCGGATCCGTGACCGCATCACCTCGCTCTTCACCGGCGACACCCCCGTGGTGGAGGCCGCCCGCGGCCGCCTGCAGGACAACCTGGTGAGCCTGATCGACGACGCCGTCGCCACCTCCGTCGAGCAGGCCGTCGGCGACTGGCGTGGCCTGCCAGGGGGCACGCACGCCCTGCGGTCCTTCCCGGGCTACCGGATGGCGCCCGATCGGATCGCGGACCTGGTCGATCGCTGGCAGGACGAGGTGATCGGCCTGGTCCGGAGCAAGGCCGAGGGCAAGGTCGCCACCGCCCGCTGGGCCTCCCTGGGTGTCAACGGCGCTGGCGTGGCCCTGATGACCTTTCTGTTCGCCTCGACCGGTGGGCTGACCGGCGGTGAGGTCGCCGTCGCCGGTGGGACGGCTGCGGTGTCCCAGGCGCTGCTGACCGCGGTCCTCGGCGAGCAGGCGGTCCGCGACCTGACATCCTCGGCTCGGCGCGGTCTCCTGGCCGTCGTGAGCGAGATCGCCGAGGCCGCACACACCGATCTCAGGGGGGCGCTCGACGACATCCCGGACGCGGACCTGGCCGACACGCTGACGGCCACCGCAGGTCAGGTGGCCTCGTCCGGGCGAGGCGGCCGATGAGCACGTCCATCGGCCGCCGACTCGACGCCTTGGAAGATGCGGCGACGCTGATCAGGCGACACGACCTCGGCGGCTCCGCGGCGGCCGACGACACCGACGCGCTGATCGCCCGTGCTCGCACCCGCATCCGGCACGGCACCGACCACACCGTGGTGGCGCTGGTCGGCTCGACAGGATCGGGGAAGTCATCGCTGCTCAACGCCCTGGCCGAGCAGGAGGTGGCCCGCACCAGCGTCACGCGCCCCACCACCTCGGTGACGCAGGGCGTCACGTTCGGCCTGCCTGCCGACGGCCTGCTGGACTCGATCGGCGTCTCCCGCCGGCACCATCTGGCCGAGGTCCCGGACCACCTGAGCGGACTGGTGCTGCTGGACCTGCCCGACTTCGACTCGGTGCAGCGAGACCACCGCCTCGAGGTGGACCGTCTGATCAGGTTGGTCGACCTGATGATCTGGGTCACGGATCCGCAGAAGTACGCCGACGACGCACTGCATCGGCAGTACCTGCAGCCGCTGTCCACCCACGCGGAGGTGATGCAGGTCGTCCTCAACAAGACCGACACCCTGACCGACGAGCAGCTGGCAGCCTGCCACGCCCATCTCGACCAGCTGCTGGACGAGGACGGCTTGGCCGACCTGAGCCCGGTCCCGGCGTCGACGGTCACCCAGGGCGGTGTCGAGGAGGTGCGGGGGATCCTGGCCGCCGAGGTCACAGCCAAGGAGGTCGCGCTCCAGCGGATCAGCGCCGACATCGACGGCGAAGCGGCGCGACTGGCCGCCTTGGCTGACCGATCCGGTGCGTCGGAGGCGAGCCAGTCGACCCGCATCGTCGACGGGCTGGCCACAGCGGCGGGAGTCGACATCATCGCTGGCGTGATCGCGGCTCAGTACCAGCGGGATGCCGTGCTCTCGACCGGGTGGCCCCCGCTGCGGTTCGTGCGTCGCATCCGACGGTCGCCCGTCGGCCGCCTCGAGACGACCGCAGAGAACCCGGTGGCTGGTGCAGAGGTCAGCCGGACGCTGCGCCAAGCAGGCGCGGCCATCGAGTCCCACGTCGGGAGCGCCTGGGGACAGGCGGCCCAGCTGGACCTGCGCGAGAAGATCCAGCCGGTGACGCAGGCACTCGACACCAGGATCAGCCGGCGCGTTCAGGCCATGCGCCAGCCGCCACCCTGGTGGCGGGCCGTCAGCGGCCTGCAGACGGCGTTGATCGGCGTGGCCGTGATCGGGTTGTTCTGGCTGGTCGGGTTGGCGCTGGCCGAGTCCCTGCTCCTCATCGATGTCGCCGAGTTCACCCCGAGGATCCGCGGTGTTGCCGTCCCGACGGCCCTGCTGCTCGGGGGCGGTGTGCTGGGCCTGGTCGTGGCAACACTCAGCCGGCTGCTGGCCTCGGTCCTGGGGCGGCGCCATGCCCGCACGGCGGTCAAGCGGTTGCGGGACGACGTGGCGGCCGTCGCGCACGAGCACGTCATCGCGCCGCTCGAGACGCTGCTCGCCGACGCTGAGCAACTCGACGAACTGCTCGATGTCGCCCGCAGCCGAGTGGGATGAGCACGCCCGCGAGCTTCGACGCGGTGATCATGGTCGACTACTCGGCCAAGCAGACCGTCGGCCGCCGGGGCGGGGAGCAGGACGGCCTGTGGCTCGCTGCGGGTGGCGCAGCCATACCCGGTGCACCAGGCCCGAGGCCGTTCCGGACCCGCCTCGACCTGCAGGCACACCTCGAGCAGGCGCTGGCCGGCCACATCGAGTCAGGCCATCGGGTTCTGCTGGGCCTTGACTTCTGCTTCGGCTTCCCCAGCGGCACGGCAAGTGCACTTGGTGCCCGTGCAGGCGAACCAGCCTGGTCGTGGATGTGGCAGACGCTCGGGGCGGCGATCACCGACACCGCCGATGCAGCCAACAACCGCTTCGACGTCGCTGGCGCCTTGAACCAGCGGGTCGGTCACGGGGCAGGGCCGTTCTGGGGACACCCGCCGAGCATGACGATCCCGGACCTGGCGCCGACGAAGCCGCCGTATCCCAGCAGCGGCCTGGTGGAGTGGCGACTGGTCGAGCGAACCCTCCAGTGGCGTGGTGCTGTCCCCAAGTCCTGTTGGCAGCTGTCGGGCGCCGGATCGGTCGGTGGCCAGAGCTTGGTCGGCATCGCGATGCTGGACCGCATGCGGCGCGGCGGCTTGGCCACCGCGTGGGATCACGGCGCCGTCGCCGTCTGGCCGTTCCAAGCGTGGTCGGACGCGCAGGTCGTGGTGGCTGAGGTCTACCCCAGCCTGGTCGATCCGTCTGGGCCGCCGACGCTGGTCCACGATGCCCGGCAGGTCCTCGGACTGGTGGGCTGGGCGATCGACCGGCAGCACGATGTCCGATCGCTCCTCGCTGCGCCCCTCGAACTCGAAGACCCCACGGTCATCGGGGAGGAGGGGTGGATCCTCGGCGTTCCGGCCAGCTGACCCGGCGACTCGTGGGGTGCCGCCTCATGGTCCGAAGTGGAGGCAGTCTGGCCCAGGCGAGCTCGAGCTCTGGAGACAGACAGGAGCCCCGCCGCGGGGACGGGGCTCTGCTGAGAGGGATGGTGGCTACTCGGTTGCTTCGATGGCGTCGTCGGCAGGTGCATCGGCGTCGTCATCGGTTCCTGAGTCGCTGCACGCAACGGCGCTGAGTGCCAGCAGTCCGGCCAACGCAGCGGCGGTGAGTCTGTTTCGCATTGGGTGTTCTTCCTTCGTCGTGACGAATCGGACGCCAACACCATGACGCATATGTGACGGAGGCACCTCGGACGACCGGACAGCCTCAGAGTTTCCACAGAAACCGCTCAACGATGCCTCAAGGTGCGCTCGCATCGTGTTGGGTGTCGCCGGAAGAACCGGCACCACCTCTACCGACAAGGACACGATCACCATGGAAACCAGTGCCGAATCAACCAGTACCACCACAACCCGCCCGTCCTTCATCACGTTGGCCTTGGCTGTCGGGCTGGCGGCGATCCTGACCGGCGCCTTGTTCCTCAGCCCCATCGGGCTCGCCACCGCGCAGGAGTCCGAGGAGGACACAACCGAAGACACCGCCCCAGCCGACGAGGACAGTTCAGGCTTCGGAGACCTGCCGGACGAGGAGCGGGAGGAGCGCCGTGAGGAGCGCCAGGAGCGCCGCGAGGAACGTGAGGCTGCGCGGGAGGACGCGCTCCAGCTGTTCGCCGACGAGCTCGGCGTGAGCGTCGAGGAGGTCGAGGCCGCCGGCCTTGCCGTCCTCGAGAGCATCCTCGACGAGAAGGTCGCCGAGGATCGGATCACCCAGACGATGGCCGATGAGATCCTCGAGCGGGCGGAGGAGCGCGGCGGAATCCCCTTCGTGGGTGCCCGTGGCCCGGGCGGTCACGGCGGTGGCCCCTTCGGCCGCTAGTCGAACTCTGACAGCCACATCGCCACGAACCTGACCCACCGCCCCCCCTCGCCGTTCCTCCGGCGAGGGGTTGGCACGTTGGCCGGGCGTTGGCCTGAGTGGGGCCTCCCCCATAGGCCCCCTCAGATCGAGTCGAACAGTTCCTCGGTGGCCTGGAGCAGGTGGTGGAGCGTTGCCAGTCCGTAAGCGTCGACGGCCTGCTCGGCGTCGAAGGAGTGCTGCTCCTCCCCGTCGGAGGTGACACACCGCCAGGTCCCGTCCCCCAGCAGGGTGAGGCTGACGAAGCGCGCTGCCAGACGGTCCCGCAACTGGTCCTCGCGCGGCAGCCAGATGACCTCGCCGTGCTCGATGGCGTCCAGCGCCCACTCGGGTGTCCCGTTGAAGGCGATCACCGGGCCGGCCGGTGTCTGACGTTGCTGCACGGTCATGTGGGAGATCGTGAACAGCTCGTCGTCCAGCAACCGGTCGGGGATGACGAACTGGTCGGCCTCAGCCGGCCGCCAGATCAAGCCCGCGTCGCGGAGGCGGCGGGCCAACGAGACGTCGATCAGTTGCTCGAACACGCGGCAATGCTGCCACGTCGTGGACGGTCACAGGTCAGGTGGCAGAGGTGTCGCGCGACTCCACGACGCCGATGAGGATGACGGCCGTGATGATGGCCACGATCGTCCCCAGGATGTTGAGTTCGAAGATGCCGCCGGTGCCGAGCAGCGAGGCGATCGTGCCGCCGACGACGGCGCCAACCACACCGAGCAGCAGAGTCCCCAGGATGCTGAGGTTCTGCTTGCCCGGCTTGAAGAGGCGAGCAAGTGCGCCGATGACGAGCCCTGAGACGATGAATCCGATCATGTGTCTTCCTTTCCCTACGTTGAGGACGGGGTAACTGGCCGGTCAGGCAACGTCTCGACGGTTGAAGGCGGCGGCACCGGCCAGCAACAGGACGAGGAGGTAGCCGAACAGGACCGCCGTTGCGTGTCCGCCGTCCACCAGGGCACCCCCGGGCGGGGTCAACGACTCCGGCGCGCTGGCGTTCTGAACAGCGGTGGCCAAGGCCCCGGAGTTGACGCCCGGCAGGAACTCGGCGATTGACTCGACGATGCTCGATGCCCCAGCGAAGCCGGCGAAGAGTGACTCGACCACCAGGACGTAGACCAGGCCCAGCCCGATGGCCAGGGCGGTCCCTCGCAGGAACAGGGCTGCCGTGGCGCCGATGACGATCGCCACAGACAGGATCAGCCAGCCAGCCGCCAGGCCCCGGACGATCTCGCCCGTCGGCGGCCACACCAGGGTTTCGTCCAACAAGCTTCCGAACAGCGCGGCACCGGCCGCGGATACGCCGAGGGCTGTTGTGGTCATGATGAAGGACTGGACCAGCAGTGCGCCGATCCGACCGACGTGGACCTGGAGTCGCGTCGGACTCTGGATGAGCAGGTTCCCGACGGTGCCCCAGCCGTACTCCGATCCGACGGACAGGGCTCCGAAGATCAGGGCCAGGGCAAACCCGAAGATGGAGAAGCCGCTGATGGCATTGGCGACGAACTGGTCAGGCAGGATCGAGGCGACGATGCCCTCCTGCACGTCAGGCGGGAGGCCGTCGGTGTTGCGGAACAGGTAGTTGGCCAGGTAGCCGAAGAGGAAGGTCAGCAGCGGCCAGACCAGGTGGATGACCGTCAGACCCGTGCGCTTGCGCATCTTGGTCAGCTCGGCGGTCAGGATGCCGGTCATGGGGTCACCGCTCCCTGGTCGGACGACTGCGGGTTCGTGGGGTGGGCGCCAACGGGCTGGGCGGTGCCGTCGCCCAAGGCATCCGCAGTTCCGGTGAGGTTGAGGAAGACGTCCTCGAGCGACTCCTCGTGGGTGCGGAGCTCGCTGACGGCGACCCCAGCCTCAACCAGAGCGCGGTTCAGGTCGGCGGCGCGGTCGGCATCCCCGGCGATCCGGATGATGTCGCCTCGGCTGGTGATGTCGGTCGGCGCGACGATCCGTCCCAGGACCTCGATGGCTTGCGCCGTCGGGGTGGCGCGGATCTGGATGGTGGCGGCGCCGCGCAGTTCAGCGACGGTGCCCTCCGCCAGCAGTCGCCCACCCTCGATCACGCCGACCCGATCGCAGACCTGCTCGACCTCGCCCAGGAGGTGGCTGGACAGGACGACCGTCCGCTCGCCTTGGGCCAGCCCGCGGATGAAGCTGCGCATGGTGGCCATGCCCTGGGGGTCCAGACCATTGGTCGGCTCGTCCAGGATCAGCAGGGCTGGGGATTTCAGCAGGGTGCTGGCCACGCCGAGACGCTGCCGCATCCCCATCGAGTAGCCGCCGACCTTCTCGTCAGCCCGTTCGGTGAGTCCGACCTCGGCCAGGGTCTCCTGGATGCGACTGGCCGGCGCTCCGGCGTAGCGGGCCAGTACGGCGAGGTTGGCCCGGCCGGTCAGATAGGGGTAGAAGGTCGGTGCCTCGACCAGCGCCCCGAGCTGGGCCAGACCCGCCGGGTGGCCAGGCTCGTGTCCCATCACGGTGGCCGTTCCCGACGTCGGCCGGATCAGGCCCAGCAGCATCCGCATGGTGGTCGTCTTGCCGGCACCGTTGCGTCCCAGGAAGCCATAGACCTCTCCCGGGCGCACGGAGAGGTCCAGCCCGTCGACGGCGGCGACCGAGCCGTAGTGCTTGGTCAACCCCTGCGTCCGTATCACCAGGTCGTCACTCGCGGCGTGATCCATCGGGATCACCGTGGCATCCAGCTTCCTGGGATGCAATGGGGGATGACCCCTACATCGCTCGGACGAGAGGACGGGTCAGTTGCCCTCGATCAGCTCCGCCACGAGGCGGACGATGGCGGAGGCGTGGTCCTCCTGGAGGAAGTGCTTGCCCGGCACCTGGTGGACCTGCCCGACGTCGGCGACCCGCCTGGCGGTCAGCGCGTGAGGATCGAAGGGGAGCGCAGGATCTCGTTCGCCCCAGATGACCTGCCGCTTGGGGACGGAGCGGATGGCGGCCTGGTACTCGGCCGACTTGAGGGGTGTCCGTTCGAAGCCCTTCATGATCCGGAGGAAGGCCCGGCCGCCGTCGTCGCTGATGAGCAGGTGGCGATAGGCGGCGAGCTCGGCGGCCGAGACGGCGCTGCGGTCGGCCACACCCTGCAGGCGCATCAGCTGGACGAACAGCCAATCGGTCATCGAGCCCAGCCAGACCCGGTCGATGCCGCGGTGGAAGAAGGGGCGCATGACCCACGGCGGAGTGAAGGCTCCAGGGTCGGTGATGGTGTTGAGGATGGTGAGGGAGGCGACCCGCTCCGGCAGGTGGTCGATCATCTCGAAGGTGACCGGGCCGCCGATGTCATGGGCGACCAGGTGGACCCGGTCGAGGTCGAGCGCATCGATCGCGGCAGCCGACCAGCGGCCCAGGCCGGACCAGGTGTAGTCGAACGCGCCAGGTCGCTCGGCCAGACCCAGACCGGGCAGGTCGAAGGCGATCCCGCGAAGCCCGTGTCGGGCCAGCTCCATGACCACCTTCCGGTAGAGGTAGGAAGAGGCGGGGACGCCGTGCATGCAGACGACGGCCTCGCCCTCCCCGTGGTCGCGCACGAACGTGCGGGTCCCCCGCACCACGAGGTGACGTCCGGCTCGCTCGTGGGCCGTGATGTGGTCGGCGACCTGCATGGTGCTCACGGTACCGAGGCGATGGTGTCGTCCACCACTGCAAACCCGGGGACCCCGCCGGTACACTCTCGCCCCCTGGGAGACGTCGCATAGTACGGCCTAGTGCGCTTCACTGCTAATGAAGTTGGGTGTAACAGCCCTCGAGGGTTCGAATCCCTCCGTCTCCGCGCGAGCGCCCGGCGGGCGTCCTGCCCCCTTTCGAACCCCCGGGTGCGGCAGTCGGTCCAGAGGTTCGATCATGACACCCGCATCCGCCCTCACCAGCGTAATCTGACCCCATGACCCTCAGGTGGGAGCAGCTTGTCGTCCAGGCGCTGGACCCGTCGACGCTGGGCCGCTGGTGGTGTGAGGTGCTCGACTGGGTGGTCGTGAACGACGACCCGCTGGAGTTCGAGATCCGACTGTCGGCGGATCAGACGCCGGGGCTCCTCTTCCTCCAGGTCAGCAGCCCGAAGCGTGCTCAGAATCGGCTCCACCTGGACTTCCGCCCGGATGACCAGGCGCAGGAGGTCGAGCGGATCCTGTCGCTCGGCGCGCAGGTCGCCGACGTGGGGCAGGGCGAGGCCTCCTGGCGCGTGCTGCTGGACCCGGAGGGCAACGAGTTCTGCGTCCTCAGCTCAGGCGGCTCCTAGACGCGCCGGTCCCCGGGCTGGCCCCGGCCTGGCGGGTGGACTTCCCACCCGTGAGGGCTGGGAAGTCCACCCACCCCCTGGCCAGGCTCAGCAGGGCTGCGCGAGATCCGTTGCAACGTCGGCCGAGGTCGTCGCCGTCGGCGAGACCACCAGGGTGGGGAGGCGGTCGCCGCCAGGACAGGTCGCCGCCGCCGTCTCGGCCTGCAGGCGGTCGAGCTCGATCAGCAGCAGTGGCCAGTTGAGGTCGGCGGACAGGCCGGCCGCGGCCAGGGTGTAGGCCCAGCCATCATCGGACCCGCCGGGGGCCAGGATGTGACCGGCCGGCACCGCAGGCCACAGCTCCGCACTGACTGCTGCTGCCGTCGCGAACCGGTTCGGCCCCTCCACGCGGGAGTCGGCCCCCAGCCCGTCGGCTGCCGCCTGACTGACCGCGGCCGCACCGCCGACCACCACCACGTCCGTCGAGGGGTGTCCCTGCAGCCAGGCCGCCGTGGCGGGGTGGGCACTGGCTGTCTGGGTCAGCAGGATCGGCTGGCCGGTCGCGGCCGCCCAGCCACCGGAAGCCACCGCGTCGGCCCATGCCGCAGTGGGGTTGTCGGCCGGCGCGTCGGCTCGGGCGACCACGGCCATCTGGGGCTGCCCGAAGAGGCTGGCTGCCTGGTCCGCAATCGCCACCGCGGTCTCGACCCGTGAGGGTCCTGCCAACCGAATGGGGGTGTACCCCGCCGCCTGCAGCGACTGGGAGACCGCGGGCGAGATGGCCGTCTCACCGCCCAGCAGGAACACGGTTCCGGAGCCGGCCAGCAACCGGTCGATCTCATCCCGGGTGCGCGGGTCCAGCGTGCCGGTCGGCGTGTACAGCAGCGGACCGTCACCGGTCAGCACCGCCCCTGTCAGGCTGTCGGCGAACACGTCGTTGCGGGAGAGCACCACGATGCTGGCCCCACCGGTGGGGAACCGCTCGTTCGAGATCTGCACGGCGGCCTCGATGGGCTCGCCGATCGGAGGTGGGGGGATGGTCCCGGTCGCTGGCGAGTCGAAGTCTGCGCCATCCACCTGGACCTGGAGCGGTGTCAGCCCGGTGGCGGTGAGTGCGACCGTCGTGGTCAGGGTCCCAGCGGCCTCGACGACGCCTGGTTGACAGTCGACGCCACCCGTCACCGCAACGCAGCCATCCCCGGTCGCGGTCCCGGCGCCATCCAAGCGGACCTCGACCGGGCCAGCCGTACCGGCCATCAGCCCGGTGTTGGTTATCGTGATCTCGACCTGCCCGTCGGCCACAGCCGCGGTGCCGGAGAGGACGGCGATCGGCGTGACGGTCACCGTGACCGTCGCCGTCGTCACCTGACCCTCGTCATCCACAGCGGTCACGGTCACGCTGTACTGACCAGGCTGCAGCCCGTCGGCGTCGAAGGTGGCGGTCTGACCCATCACGTCGGTGACCTCGTCGCCGTCGAGGTCCCAGAACAGCTCCACGGGTCCACCGTCGGGGTCGGTGGCCGTCGCGCTCAACTCGACCGAATCGTCCTGCTCCACCTCGGCCGCGGCGGCGACGTCGATGACCGGGGGTTCGGTGCCGTTGCAGAACCGGCTGGTGCAGACCAGGACCTTCAGGTCATCGTTCGTCGAGTCCTGGTAGCTGATGACCGGGTGGCCGGCTGGCGTGAGCGCGATCGACGGGTGGTCGCCCACCTCACCGACCGTGTCGGGGAATTGCGGCTGGGGCGTGTCGCTGCAATCGGGTTGCAGGCAACGGAGGACCGCCAGGTCCCGCTGGTTCCCCTCGGTGTAGGTGATCGCCGGAAGGCGTCCCCCCTCCAGAGCGATCTCGGGGGTGTAGAACGAGGTGACCCCCGAGCCCGTGACCACGGGCTGGGCGGTCTGGGCGCCGCTGCAATCGGACGTGGTGCAGGCCACCAGGCGAAGTTCGGCGCCGCGGACGTACGCGACGACCGGGTTGCCATCCTCGTCGAGGGCCATCGTGGGGGAGTGGCTGTTCTCCGACTCGACGGTCTCCGTCTGCTGCGGGCCGGTGCAGTTGGGGTTGGTGCAGTGGACCAGCTGGATGCCGCCGCGAGCGAACGCGACCACGGGATTGCCGGAGGCGTCCAACTCGACCCAGGGCGTGTAGGCCACGCCGGCAGTGGTGATCGGCCGGGGCTGCTGTGACCCGGTGCAGCTCCGGTTCGTGCAGTGCACCAGCTGGATCGTCTCCGCATCGTTGTCGCGGTAGGCGATCACGGGGTTGTCGTCGGCGTCGAGGACCAGGGAGGGCGTGGATCCGACGTCGCCGTCACTGTCGACCGCCACGCCCGTCTGTGCCCCGGAGCAGTCGAGGGTGTCGCACCGAACGAGTCGCAGGTCGTCGTTAGCGGAGTCTCGGTGCGCGATGACCGGGTGGCCGTCGCTGTCCAGCGCCAGCGACAGGGTGAATCCCGAATTGCCGACCGTCTCGACCGTCTGGGGTGTTTGCTGACCGCTGCAGGACGGGTTGGTGCAGCGGATCAGCTTCAGGTTGCCGTTGGTCCCGTCGTAGTAGGCGATGACGGGATGACCCTGCTCATCCAGGGCCACCGAGGAGTAGTTGCCGACGATTCCGGCGGTGTCGAGTGTCCTGATCGAGTCCGCCGCCACTGGCGAGGCCGTCACGACGACGGCCAGTACCAGCATGCCAACGAGAAACCACCAGTGTCGTACCGTGCCACAACTGCTCATGAGACTGTCCTCTGCGCCGGTCAGGACGGTCCGTACCCGTGCCTGATCACCTGCGAGACGGATGGCGAGGGGTGCCTGATACGTGACGCCCTGTTGCACGACCGACCTGACGGCAAACTGGGGTGGTCATGATGACCGCTACGGCTGTGAGCCCCGTACTCACTGACGCGGAGATCACCTTCGTCCTGCCCGACCCTGACCGGCGGTATCAGGAGGTGACGCTGTATCAGGAGCTCCAGCGTCCGCGCGAGAGCCCGGTTGCAACGTGGGCCGACGGGGAGTGGCGCGCTCGGCTGCCGCGAGTCGATCAGGCCCCCAAGGGACCGAAGCGGATGGAGTACGCATTCGTCGTCACCCACCCCGACGGCGGCAAGGAGTTCATCACCGATCCTGGCAATCCGGTCGTCGCGGATGGCCCCTTCGGCGCGAAGTCGGTGCTGCAGTTCCCCACCTACCAGCCCCCGGCATGGCTGCAGGCCGAGGCGCCGGCAGGCGGATTCGGCCACATCGAGTGGAGCGAGATCCCCCTCTCCCGCTACAGGTCGGCCGTGACCTGCGGCGTCTGGACCCCGGCCGGTCACAACCGAGACGACGAACTCCCACTGCTGCTGGTCCACGACGGCCCCGAGTTCGACGAGCTCAGCCGTCTAACCCACCTGCTGGCACTGGCCGTGGCCGAGGGGCGGATCCCCCCGATGCGTGCGGCCCTGCTCGCGCCGGTGCCGAACCGACGCAACGAGACCTACTCCGCCTCGGCCCACTACGCCGACGCCCTGGCAACCCGGGTGGTCCCCCACCTCGACCATCACGCCCCCAGCCCAGCCGACGACCGCCCAGCCGTCATGGGCGCAAGCCTCGGTGCCCTGGCGGCCCTCCACGCGGCCCACCGCCACCCCGCCACGTTCGGCGACCTCGTCCTGCTCTCCGGCAGCTACTTCCGCATGCGGTCGGACCATCAGGAGCGTGGGTTCGCCCACTTCAACCGGATCTCCCGCTTCGTGGGCCGGGTCGCGACCGGACGCGCGACGCTGCCGGTGAGGACGATCGCGATCAGCGTGGGAACCGTGGAGGAGAACTACGTCAACAACCAGATCATGGCCAGCGGCCTGGAGGCTGCCGGCCACGACGTGCGGTTGACGACCTTCGCAGACGGCCACACCTATACGGCCTGGCGGGACGCGCTCGACCCGGTCCTGCTCGACGTCCTGGCTGACGGGATGAGTGCACGACGCAGCACCCTGTAGGACCAGCAAAGTGTAGAACTCCAGCATGAACCAGCGAGAGCCGCGCCGCGTGTCCATCGACGCGCCGAGCATCGGAGGAGCTGGCCAGGTCTGGGCCTACGGACACTACGGCCGTCCCGTCCTGGCCTTCCCGTCCCAGCAGGGCGAGGTCTGGGACTTCGGCAACAACGGGATGGTGGACGCCATCGGCTGGCTGATCGACGAGGGCCGGATCAAGCTGTACTGCGTGGAGTCCTTCGATGGGGCCAGCTGGTTCGACGACTCCATCCCGTTCGAGGAGCGCGCTCATCGCCACAACGCCTACGTGGGTTGGATCTACGACCGCGTGGCCCCCGCGATCGCCGGGGACGCCGGCGGACGGCAGGACATCATCGCCACCGGGTGCAGCTTCGGCGCCTACCATGCCGTCAACGCCACCCTCCAACGGCCTGACTTCTTCCCCATCGGCTTGGGCCTGTCCGGGGTCTACGACATCCGCACCATCGGTGCCTGGGGTGAGCAGGGCCAGGCGGTCTACTTCGCCAACCCCGTCGACTACGTCGCCAACCTGCATGGCGACCACCTCGACTGGTTGCGGGGCAACAGCCATCCGGTCCTCGTGGTCGGCCAGGGCCAGTGGGAGGACACCACTGGGGCCCTCGAGTCCACCACGTCCTTCGGTCAGCTCTGCCGTGACAAGGGCCTGAACGTCGAGGTCGACCTGTGGGGTCACGACATCCCGCACGACTGGCCGTCATGGCGCAGGATGCTGGCCCACCACCTCCCCCGATTCTGCTAGACCCTCTACTCATGGCGAATCAGCTCATCGGACTGTTGCTCGGCACCGAAGAGGACTGGCCGGCGATGTTCGAGCGCATATTCGCCGAGCTGGACCTCGCCATCGAGCACGGCGGCGAGACCCACACGTTCGAGGTCGAGCGGATCACGATCGAGCCGTTCGACCTGCGGAGCGTCCCCGACTACGACCTGGTCGTCGACCGGCTGGCCCACTGGTACTACCAGCCCCGCGAGTGGCTGAAGAAGGTCGCGTTGATGGACGACGTGTACCTGATGAACAACCCGTTCACCTTTCAGTCGATGGAGAAGCACTCCGCCTACTGCATGCTGATGCGCCTGGGGCTGAAGGTCCCCGACACCTGGCTGGTGCCGACCAAGGAGCCGGTCGACAACGAGCGGTACGCCTACACGGCTGCCAAGTACAACACGATGTTCGACCTCGAACAGGTCGCCGAGAACATCGGCTACCCGCTCTTCATGAAGCCCTTCGACGGTGGCGCCTGGGTGGGCGTCAGCCGGATCACCTCTCCCGAGCAGTTGCACCAGGCCTACGACGAGTCGGGGCAACGGCTCATGCACCTGCAGGCGTCGGTGGAGGGGTTCGATGCCTTCGCCCGGAGCCTCACCATCGGCCCCGAGACGATGGTCATGCGGTTCGACCCCGACAAGCCGATGCACGAGCGGTACCAGGTCGACCACGGCTTCCTGTCCGCGCGGGCGGGGGAGGAGGTGCTCGCGATATCCCGGCTGGTCAATGCGCTGTTCCGCTGGGAGTTCAACAGCTGCGAGTGCCTGGTCCGCGGGGCAGACGTCCAGCCGATCGACTACGCCAACGCCTGCCCTGACGTGTCGCTCATCAGCCTGGGCTACTACTTCCCGTGGGCCATCTCGCGGCTCGTCAAGTGGGCCGTGTACTGCACGGTGACCGGTCGCAAGATGCGCGTGAGCCTGGACCTGCAGCCGTGGTTCGAGGTCGCGGACGACGAGTCGTTGTCCTACCAGGACAAGCTGGCCGAGTACGACCGGCTGTCCCGGGAGTACTTCGAGGCTGAGGCATACCAGGCCTTCTGCGACGAACACCTGTCACAGGTGGACGACGTGACGCACGGCATCGTCACCTCCGCGTGGTTCGACGGCTTGCTGGTCGACACGGTCACGCGCACCTTCCCCGAGTACGAGCACGACGAGATGATCGCCCGTTACCGCGGCCTGTCGGGCGCCTGGGCCGCCGATCAGTCGGCGACGTCCACGGCCCCGTAGGCCCACAAGCCGTCACGACCTGGGTCCAGGTTCGGATTGGACCTCACGGGACTGAGGCGACCTTCCGTGTCGCCACCACCTCACCGTCCCGCAGGCCGGTGATCATCAGCGTCTCCTGTTCGGTCTCGCCGAGTGCCACCTCGACCGGGGTGCCCGCGGTGGTCGCTCCGGCATGGATGGTCCGGGCACCGACCTCGACCTGGAGGTGATCGATCCCGGTCGTGTGGACGGTCAGCCGGGTGTCGGTCCTGCTGGCGGTGAGTGCCACGGCCGTTCGTGTGACGGCATCCAAGGCGGCCACGGCTCCTCCGATGAGGTCGACGTTGTCCTCCAGCAGGTCGCGCCTGGTCAGGTGATGCCGGATGTCCGGCACCACGCCGAGATCCTCCACGACCTCGCCCTCGTGGTCGCCCACCCGAAGGGTCCGTCGGACCGAGACGTTGAACGACGCCCCGCCAGGGAGTCGCTGGAACGGGTTGTCGGATCTATCAGCGCCACCGAGCAGCCACAGCAGGTGGTGGGACCAGACGTTGGCGCCTCCGGCTCCGGTGGTGTCGGCGGTGCCGATGACCGGGCCGATCCCGTGGTCCTGGAACCCCGCGGCGAAGATGTCGGTGGCGCTGTAGCACAGCGCATCCACGATGAGCACCGCGGGGCCGTAGTAGCGCTGTCCCAGTCCGTTGGCGAAGTCCTCCGGTGTGATCGAGTGGCCCCGTGAGTAGGCCGCACCTGTGGCCGTGGCCTGCTCGACCGAGGCCAGCCACGGCCCGAGGTCCAGCTCGGACACCGCTGCGGAGGGGGCATTGCGGCGACACAGCTCCGCAACCAGTTCGGTGGCGGCGAACTGCGTCGGTTCCGGCCGCACCGGCTTGGACGTGAGCGTCTGCAACAGGCCCTCGGCGGCGAAGATGTGTCCGCCGCTGTTGCCGCGCACGTCGATCACGAGTCCGGCCCCGGGAAGCTGTTCGGCGAGGCGGATGAACTCGTCCACGAAGCCTGCTGGGTCCTCGGTCTGGAACGTGAAGATCCGGATGTAGCCGTACCTGCCGTTGGGTCCGATCCGCTTGGCCCGGAAGACCTGGGGCAGCCGGGAGTCCAGCGGGTCGGCCTCGTCCGCGGGCGCCGCACCGGACCCAGCAGCCAAGGCTGCCAAGGGGGCGTACAACTGCTTCTTCATCTCGTTGACCCGGTCGGTCTGGATGTCAAAGCCTCTGGCCGTGTCGGCCAGCGCCGCCGTGAGCTCGGGATCCGGTCGGTGATCACCCGCTGGCTCCACGCCGGTGTCCGGCGTCCAGATGAGCCAGTCGTGACGGAGTTCGCGCCGAACTCCATCGGAACCGACGTAGGTCAGCGTGATCCAGTCAGCCAGCGGCGGCAGGGTTCGCACCAGCGGCCGGGTGGTCAGCGCCGCCAGACCGCGGGCGTGTCGGGCCGCGGCGTTGCTGCCCGCCTGCCGCCGGGCGTTGTCAGCGATCGCGCGGTCGATCGGCATGCCGTTCCAGTGGGTCACCTCGACCCCGGGGACGAACGCCGGATGGTCGGCCAGATCTCCAGCCGTTCGTGAGACCAGGTAGCGGCGTTGCTGCGCCCCGTCGTGGTACTCCTCGATCAGGAACGGCACGAAGGCGATCCGCTGGGCGTAGGGCTCGGGGAGCAGGTACGTCGTGTGGAGGTCCCGCAGCGAGGAGAACACCTCGATCATCTCTGCGTGGAAGGCCCGGTCGTCACCGGGAAGGCTGACGGGGTCGCCCGCGGCCGACCGAAGCCGGTAGTCCAGCAGTCGCAGCCGCTGCACGGGGTCGACGGCGTGCATCGAGCGCTTGAAGTCCAGGTGGACGTACACGCCGTCCAGGAGCTGCTGGGCCGCCGCGACCAACCGTCGTCGGGCCGCTACGTCCAGCACACCGGTCTGGTCGTCCAGGACGACCACGTCCGCCTGCGGCTCGCCTCTGGGTCGCAGCGTTCCGCGCTCGGAGGGAGGGACGGGATCCTGCCCGTACAGCTCCGGCAGATGGTCCTTGACGAACTCCGGCAGGTTGCCCTGCCGGGCGATCAGCGGCAGGAAGTCGGGGTCGTCGGCCACGGTGAGGGGGTCCAGACGGAGCGGCGTGACGATCTGGCTGAGCGGCACCGCGGCCGCGACGGGGGAGACGTCGGCATGGGCGGCAAGTGGTCGCAGCGCGTCCTCTTCGCCGGCCTCATGGTCGAGGTCGAGCACCCAGCGGTCGGTGGCACCATCGACGGTGGCCAGGGCGCCGTTCAGGGCAGAGCTGCCACGCTCCAGCTCAGCGGCGACGGTCGGCAGGTTGGCCAGGCCCTCCAGCAGCCGGTCTCGAGCCTCGGTGAGGCTGAGGTCGGCCACCAGGGGGTGGCTGGCGGCGTGGCTGATGTTCAGTCGACGGCTCCGTCCACCGACGGTGAAGCGCTCCAGACCGTCGATGCCTCGCATGAGGTTGTAGGTGCCGTAGCGACGCACGCCGTTGATGACCACCAGGTCGATGTCGGTCTCGAGGGCCTGGATGAGGCCGAGGTGCGGATCCCGGGTGGTGTCACCCACGACCAGCAGGTCGGCCCGCTTGCCCGCCTCGATCGCCCCCAGCTGGCCACCCCAGTTCACGATCTGGGCTGCGTCCCGGGTGGCCATGGCCACCAGGTCCCGGGGGGTCAGGGCACCGCCGAGGGCGTGCTGACTGACCACGTGGGCCGCCTTCAGCTCACCCAGCAGGTTCTTGCTGCCCGTCGGCGACCAGTCCGAGCCGAGGCCCATGGCAACCCCGGCCCGACGTGCCCGAACGACGTCGGTGGTGCTGCCGTAGAGCAGCAGGTTGCTGAGCGGTGACCACACGATCCGGCCGCCTCGGGAGCTCATGGTGTCGAAGTTGCGCCCCCGGAGCCCGGTGCTGTGGATCCCCACCAGCGCATCGTTGATGGCCCAGCGCCGACCCTCCACTCGCAGTCGTTGGAAGTGGCGGTTCGCGGTGTCGTCCACCCCCTCGGCCAGGTGCAGCAGGAAGGTGTGGCCCCGATCGGCGGCGTGTTCGATCCGCTCGCGGAACCGGCCCGCGTTCGTCACATCGGCCACGCGGGTCGTTGCCTCCGGCAGGTCTGGATCGTCGGTCTGCTCGACGTTGCGGACGATCCCGCGGTAGTAGGCCGGGACCTGGTTGAAGCTGAGCAGCCGGATGCCCTGGCTGGTGGTCACGCCCGCCAGCAAGGCCTTGGCCTCGACGTACCGGATGATGGCCTGCAGGTACCCCTCGGCGCGACCGAGCACCCGCATCGGCCCGCTGACCAGCGTCTTGTACTCGGAGTGGCCGGGCCACTGGCCCCGGTTGGTGAACAGGCGGGGCACGTCCCACAGGCGCAGGATGTTGTAGGCCATGTGGTTGTGCAGCTCGATCAGCCCGGGGTAGATCGTGCCGCGGGAGCGGATCTGGCGCGCCCCGCGGAACTCGTCGGGAGCCGGCTGCTCGGCAGAGCGGACCGCGACGATGCGACCGGCGTCGATGTAGACAACGCCGTCCTCGATGACATCGTCGGCCGCGTTCATGGTGACGACGCGGCCGCACAGCGACCAGCGCTCACCAGCCAGCGGATCGATCGCGGTGTCGGTCATGGGATCTCCCTCAGCTCACGGTCCGCAGGCGATCGGCCGCCATCCGCTCGGCCGGTGAGAGCGGCTCTGGGTCGAGTTGGTCAACCCAACGCGGGAGCAGCAGCTTGTAGTAGTCGGGTGACGGGCTGCCGTCTTGGCGTCCGCGGGCCGCTCGGTCGCCGCACGTTCCCCGCCACCGAGGTGTGCCATAGGGGAGATCCCAGCGCGGGATCTGGCCGCGCCTGCCGTCGTAGCGGAATGACGCGGGCGCATCGGTGGCCGTGCCAAGCGACTCGATCGCCGCAAGTGTCCCGTGCCAGCTGGCCAGCCAGTTGCGCTGGCCGTACGCCTTCATCGACACCACCGGCACGCCGGCCGGCGCGACGTGGTCGATCAGCCGCCCTGATGCTGGTCCGACGGCGAGGATCGCGCCGAGGTCGGGGCTGACCGTGGACACCTCCGCCAAAATCAGGTGGTAGATGGCGCGAACGCGGTCGTCGTCGATGATCGCTCGGATAGCTGCAGCACGTAGATCGTCGGTGTCGACCGGCAGCACCCGGAGGATCAGGTAGCTGCGGTCGATGCCCATGGCCTCCAGGAATGGCTGCAGGTGCTGACCGGCGTCACCGCTCAGCGCCCGGCCACTGAACAGGTCATCGTGCCCGTGCTGGTCGGCGAGGACGACGACCTTGGCCCCCCGGGGCCGCCCCCGGTGGACGGCGCCGTATCCGAGGGAGGGGTGTGCGGTGGCGCCGAGGGCCGTGAAGTCCGGCCACGGGTGCCCGGGCTCGCCACCCATGAACAGGCGGGCGAACCGGCTGCCGGGGCCGCGGTCGTAGTCCCCGTAGTTCCCGACCGCCGGCTCGTAGGGGACGTCCCCCGGGTCATCGCGGTACCCCTCGTCATCGCCCCCGCCCGCGCCGAAGGGATAGGAGACCTGCTGGCCCCGGTTGTTGTACGTCCCGTCGGCCGAGAACAGCTGGATGGATCGCTGCCCGTCCTTCCGGTTGCTCGATGTGCCGCCTCGCCCAAGTCGCCAGGTGGTGCCGAGGGGCAGGTCTCGGAACGGGATCGGGGCGCTGCGGTAGCGGTACGTCGATGCTGGTCGGGGTTGCCCATCAGGGTCGGGTGGGAGCCAGGTCGAGTCAATCTCCCGCCACTGCTCGATCTGTCCCAGCGCCCTGGTGAAGTCGGTGATCACCGCTCTGGCCGAGCCGGCCGCGGCCGCCCCGGGGTGGATCACGCCGAGCAGGCGGGTTATCGGACCCAGAACGGTCCCGTCCGCCTCGTGCAGCCGTGACGGGCGTCCGTGTCCGCCGTGATGCTCGAGCCAGGACACCGCGGTCTCCTCGGCAGCGGTGCCGACGGCGATGACCAGGTGGACCTGGTTGCGCGCCAGGACGTAGTCGAGGATCGCGGTCCGCTGCTGAACGATCGGACTGGCCGGATCCTGACCGAGCGCGCGGATGCCCGGCTCGCTGTACTGCCCGAAGATCGGATAGAGGAACGTGTTGAGGAACAGGTAGGACCGCGTGATGCCGATGTGGTTCAGGAGGTACTGCATCCTGGCGCCGGTGCCGCCGGTGAACGAGCGTCCGGACAGCGACTCATCCTGGGCCCCCTCCTGCCCGATGATGAGAACCCGGACATCGTCATCCGTCAACCGACCTCGGTAGTGCATGGGCCCGAAGTGCCAGCGGAACTTCTCGCGGCCGAGGACGGCCTTGCCCAGTCCCCGGTAGTTCGGGGTCTGGGCGAACAGCCGCGGCCACCGCCGGTTCCGGGCCGGCCCGGGATCGTACTCCCAGGGCTGACCCCGCCCCTCCCAGTACTGGCTGTAGGTCGCTTCCATCGTTGCCTCACCTCACGCTCACGAGGTAAGAGTCAGACCGGGAGGCGCTGATACGCCTCGGTGGGCAGCAGGCATGTCGTATCACCGAACCCGTCAGCTTCCTCTTCCTCATGTGTGACCATCACCGACAGGAGCCGCCATGGCCAGCCATCACGATCTCGAGCCCGTCGAGCCGCGGGAGGCATTCGAGGAGGACACGCTCGACGCCCGCTACTCCCAGGCCGCGGTGCTGCTCTCCGTCGGTGCGGCGGTGTCCGGCGTCACCGACATGGTCCCCACCCACGAGTCCTTCGCGATGCCGGACCTGCATCCGCTGGCTGGCACCGGACCGGTGCCCCTCCCTGATGCGGTCGCAGAACTCGACGTCGCACCGCATGACTACCTGACCGGTCAGATCGGCCGAATCCCATCCGACGAGGCGGCTCGGCTGACCCGCAACCTCTTCGACGGCCCCGGTCGTGGGGTGGCGGTCAACACCGCGGCCGCGCTGGTGGAAGCCGGGATGCACAACACCTCACCGCTGGTCCGGGCGGCGGCAGCAACCGCAGCCCTGGACACCACAGGGCCACGAGAGGACGTCATCGCCGAGTTGGAGGAGGCAGCACAGGCCCGCGACACCGACACCCGTGAGCTGGCCCGGACCGGCTTGTACCGCGCCAACCCGCGGCACCCGCTGCTGGACCGGTACGTGGTCAACCGGCCAGAGGTCTCCACCCGACGGCGGCGGTCGAACACAGCGGTGCTCAGTCACGGCACCTGGGCGGCTCGCAGCCGCTGGTGGCGGCCCGGCGGGGACTTCTACACCTACCTGGACGGCCTGACCCCGCCGCTGCACGTGCACGACGAGAGCTACATGTGGTCGGGCGCCTACTCTGCCGCCGCACGCGACCTGGCCGCCGACGACTTGGTCGACTGGGTGGCCGCCCAGGGTCTGGACCGACCCGACTTCTTCGCCCACTCCCACGGCGCCACAGTGGGGAACCTGGCCACGCAGCGGGGCCTCCGTCTTGGCCGCCTCGTCGTGATGGGGCTGCCCGTTCACAGTGCTTGGCTGCCCGACCTGGCACAGGTCGACCAGTTGATCGACGTCCGGGTTCGGGCGGACCTGGTCATCCTGGCTGATCGCGGTGGTCAACGTCTGCCGGCGTCGCGTCGGGCCGACGACCGCGTGATCGAGCGGCGCCACGGCTGGTTCAGCCACGCCTCCACCCACGAGCCCGCCTACTGGGCTCGGCACGACATCCCTTCGTCGCTGCTGGTGCCCGTTCCGTGATGTGGCAGGTGGGGCTAGCGTGGCCCCATGGGAACGCTGGCCACCGCAGCCACGCTCGGGACCGGCCTGGTCTGGCTGGCCACCGGGTCCGACCGGGCGGGGAGGCGTCTGGTCGACGTGGCCACCAGCGAGGAGGAGGACGGTTCCCTGGTGGCGGTGATGATGCTGACCCGAGGTGGCGACCGGGCGGTCCCGCTGCTCGAGCGTGCCGCCCGTGGCGGTGAACCGGACCTCGCGACGGTTCTGTTGGGGATCGGCAGTGACCAGGCCGGGGAGGCGCTCGGCAGCCTGGCTCGCAGTGACGACCCCGCGGTGGCCCGGGCCGGTGCGGCTGCGCTGCACCAGCTCGAGCGTGCCCGTGACCGGCCCGGCTGAGCGCGGGTCGGGATTGCGGAGGAGCGACTACACTCGCCGCTCCCTGGAGACGTGCCCGAGCGGACGAAGGGACTTGTCTTGAAAACAAGCGAGCGTGCAAGCGTTCCGTGGGTTCGAATCCCACCGTCTCCGCTGTAGCGAAGTGGCCGCCGAACTTCGGGTTTGGCTCTTGTCGGCGGGTCTGCTCACCGGCTTGTAGCCGTTTCGGAGCCACTAGAACCACGGGGGTCCTCGACGGTGGTCGATCGGTGTGGCGACCGAAGCTGTCGGAGTTGGTGGTCTGTCAGGCGGCCCCGGCCTCGTGTCGGTGCACGACTTGGACAGTTGGAGAGCCGTCGTGACCCGCTCAATCCGAATTCCTTGACGGCACGTCAAACAATAACGTACGGTTGGTTCATGACATCAGGGACAGCAACCGATGCCGAAGTGCCATCGCTCGAGATCGGGCGGCGCTCCCCACCGGTCCGCACAGCGGTGCTCGGGACCGTGGCCGCGACATGGACGGCGGTGGCGCTGGACCAGCCGTTCGGGCTGCGCGGGACCTTCGACCGCGCGGCCACTGCCGACGGCAGTCTGGCTGGTGCTGAGTTGTGGGCCTATCCGCTGCCGGACGTGCTCGCCGGCGTGGGAGCGGCGGTCGCGCTCGTGGTCGTGGTGCGGAGGTCCGGCATCAGCAACCGGTGGCGCGCCGCCGGGATGGGTGCAGGCGCGGCGATCGGTTGGCTCGGCGGCGTGATCATGGTGACCTCGCTGGCAATTGGCCTGATCGGCGCCGCGGGCGTGGCTGCCGGGCGCGTGGTCGACGGGGCCGGGTTGGTGCTGACGGCCGGGCTCGCCATCGTGCTGATGGTGGGCCGTAGGCGAGCAACCGGCGGGACATCGGTGGCGTGGTCTGCTGCGTTTGCGGCCGTCGTCGTCGTGGGGCTTGGGTCGATCGGCCTCGGTCATGTCCCCGCCCTCGGCACGGTCTTGGTCGTCGGCCTCTGGCAGCAGCTCAGCGACGCGGTGGCACCGTGAACCGCCGGGAGTTCCTCGCGCTCGGCGGGGCGGCCGCGACGGCCGGCATCGGCTGGTTCGCCCGAGCAGGCGCCCGGCCGCCCGACCTGTCCGGACGCCCAGTCGGCCGGCGGGCGCTGCGGGTCGCCGTCCTCGGCGCTGGCGTCGCGGGGATGACGGCGGCGTCGGAGCTGTCGAGGGCGGGACACCGCGTCCGGGTGTATGAGGCTCGCGACCGGATCGGCGGTCGGGTGTGGACCGACCACCGGATGGGCGTCCCGGTGGATCTCGGCGCAGCATGGATGCACGGTCGCAACCCCCTCTTCCACCGTCTCGTCGACGCCGGCGAGCAGTTCGCCGACGAGACCGACTTCGAGTCGCTGTCGTTCGTCGACGTCGACGGCACGCGGCTTGAGGAGACCGCGGTGCTCCGAAGCGGCCTGCGATCGGTCGCGGTCGAGCGGATGCTGGCCAGCTTGAGCGCCACTGCCGACATCCCCGACGTCTCGGTGGCGGCCGCGCTCGACCGGATCGGCGCGGCGCACGGGTTAGCCGGGCGTGACGCCCGCATGGATGACTTCATCCACTACGTGATCTGGCACCAGACCTTCGCGATCGATCCCGGCCTGCTGAGCGCCCGCCAACTCGGCCGATACCACGACTACTCGGGGCCGGAGTTCGTTCCCGAGCGAGGCATGGAGGCCGTCTTCGACCTGCTCGACCCCGACGTCGACGTCCGCCTGAACACACCCGTGGAGGCGGTCCGGCTATCCGCCGATGGCGTTGAGATCCAGACCGCGATCGGTGTCGACCGGTTCGACCGGTGCGTCTGCGCCATCCCGCTCGGGGTGCTGCAGACCGGTACCCCGGTCTTCGAACCCGGACTGCCAGCCGAGGTCCGCCGGGCCACCGAACGGCTCGTGGTCGGCGACTTCTACAAGCTGGTGCTGCGATTCCCAGAGGTGTTCTGGCACGCTGAGACCGACTTCACCGCCATCCTGGCGGAGGCCGGACGATGGGGGGACGGACGCCACAGCGCCTTCATGCACTACGACCACGTCCACGGCGAACCCATCCTGATCATGGTGGCCGGCACCCACTTCGCGGTGCAGCTGGAACGCGCCGGCACGCACCACGCCACTCGTGAGGCCATGCGCCGACTCCGCCTGGCCTACGGTCCTGACATCCCCGACCCTGTCGATTCGATGGCCACCACCTGGCGCTCCGACCCTTGGAGCAATGGGGCCTACACCAACTACGGGGTCGGTGCGACCGCCGAGGATGTCCGGGCCTTCAGTCGCCTGCACAGCGGCCGCATCACCTTCGCCGGTGAGCACACGTCCGAACAGGTCTCCTCCAGCGTCCACGGGGCCTTCGAGTCAGGCCGACGCGCGGCCGTCACGATCGCCGCGTCGTGACCGACACCAGCCGGACACGGTCGGTCGGACGGCCCAGTGTCGTCGAGGAACGCCGGGCCCAGATCATCGATGCCTTCATCGATCTCGTGGGCGAATCGCAGTCGGTCGATGTCTCCGTCGTCGACGTCGCCCGTCGGGCCGGCGTCGCCCGCACCGCGGTCGCCCACTTCATCGGTGACCGGCAGGCATTGCTGGCCGCGGCGGTCGCCGAACTCCAGGACCGCTATCAGCGGACCCTGGACCTGGCGCTTGGCCCCGACCCCTCTCCCGACACCTACATCGACGTGCTGTTCTCCGCGGACTGGGCGTTGCAGCGGGACAACGACGACCGCGCCTTCGACACCATCGTCGCCCATGCCAGAGGCGAGGACTCGTCACGCCAGGTCGTGCGTGCCACCTTCCAGCACTTCCTCGACGCCCTCACCGACTCCATCGCCGCTCACCACCCGAGCCTCGACGACCCCCGGGGGCGGGCCTGGGCCATCATCTGCCTCTCGGAGTTCACCATCACCCTGCTCGAACTCGGATTCGACGCAGACGACAACCGCAGAGCCCGCACCGCTGCTCGACGGCTCCTCACCTGACGGCCAGGCGGCAGGGTCAGGGCCTCGGCGCACCGGTCGCCTCAAGGCGGCAGGCGAGGAGCAAGGCGAACAGGTCGGGTGTCGAGCGCGGGTCCATGCCGGTCAACTCGAGAATGCGCTTCAGTCGGTAGTGGACTGTGTTCGCGTGGATCGACAGGGCGCGAGCCGTCTGACCTGCTGACATGTCGTTCGCGACGTAGGCGATGATGGTCTCGCGCAGAGCGTCGTGTCCGGCCAGTGGCTGCTGGCAGCGTTCTGCAAGCCAGGCGTGCAGATCGTCGTCGATGGTCGACGCCACCATGTCCGCCACCAGGTCGCGGTAGCGGACCAGCGGGCGGGTGCTGGTCTTGGTGACCGCCAGCGCGCGGAGGGCCTGCCGGCACGAAACGCCGGAGGTGGTGATCTCGCTGCTGGGTTCGCCGACGGCCATCCGCGGCTGGATCTCGGCATGGCCGTGGACCACCGTGCGGAGGCGGTCCATGTCCGCCTCGTCGAGTGCGGCGGGAACCAGCACGACCTTGGCGTCGCGTGCCGCCCCGATGACGATACGACCAGTGGCCGACGAGCCCAGCGCACCGATGAGGTCGCGCTGGATTGACGACGTCGCGCCGACCCCCCGCGTCGCCCCCAGCACCACCGCAATCGCGGTGTACGGAGACGCTGGCTCGCAGCCGAGGGATTCGGCAAGTGTGAGGATCTGACGCGAACTCAACTCACCGAAGGCGAGTCCCGAGATCAACTGCGTCGAGAGACTGTCGCGGTGTGCGGATAGCTCACGTTCCGTCGCGTGGTACCCGTCGATGGCGGCGGCCGCCAGTTCGTCCAGTGCCCGGAGCATGCGCCGCATCCCCTCCTGGGCATCCCGAGCAGGCACATCCTGTGCCTCGGCGTGAAAGGCACGTGTCAGGACCCGCTCGGCGTTGCGGTAGGAGAAGATGATGGACTCAAGCGCCAGACCCTGTCGGGCGCGTCGAGTACCGAGCTCGTAGGCGTGGCGGAGCGCCTCCAGACTGACCTGGTCATCGACGATTCCGGATATGACGGCGTCAACGGTCTGCTTGACCCGTTCCGTCAGCTCCCCAGCCTCGAGGTAGTGGCGGTCGTACCCCGAGACCTGTTCCCAGACGAGCGCGACGACGTGAGCGGAGAGCGCCGTGGATCGGGCCTCAAGGCCTTTCGTGATTTGTGTGAACATCACAAGTTTGGGTGACACAGTCTTGGTTTGACCAACGGTAGACCACCTCTTTGGCGATCTCTACTATCGAAATCAACAAGTGGCGTCCTGCCGATGTGTGGGCGTTCCAGCCACGGAACGGCCCGATAGGGCACGTCAAGGGCACTCGACGAAGAGGCACTCGATGGTTCGGTTCGGACCCGCGGTACCCACAGCGACCGAAGGAATGATGTACCCGGTGCCGTACGCGACACCGGCTGAGGCGGTCGAGATCGCCGTCCGAGCCGAGGCGCTCGGGTTTGAGTCCATTTGGGCGAACGACCACCTGTCGACGCAGGCGTACGTCCGGGCGGAGTTCGATGATCCGCCGCGCTTTCTGGACCCCCTCGGGTACCTCGCCTTCGTCGGCGCGCGGACGACGCATCTCCGTCTGGCGACCTGCATCCTCGTCCTCCCCTTCCGTCACCCCGTGGTCGCAGCAAAGCAGCTGGCGACGATCGACCAGTTGTCAGGGGGACGTCTGGTCGTCGGTGTCGGCATCGGCGCCTACCGAGAGGAGTTCGAGTCCCTCCGTCCTGATGTGAAGCTGCACCGCGGCGACTATGCCGAAGAGGCAATCCAGAGCCTCCAGCAACTGTTCACGGAGCGCCGTGCCGGCTTCGAAGGCGAGTACATCACCTTCGACGACGTCGAGAGCTTCCCCAAGCCACTTCAGACGCCCCTCCCGATCCTCTCCGGCGGCAACGGCGCGGGCTCGAAGGACCGGGCCGCCCGACTTGGACACGGTTGGCTCCCGGCGTGCCTGTCTCCACGGGAGGTCGCCGACGGGGTGGCAACGATCCACGAGACCGCTGCGACCGTGGGCCGTCGTCTGCCCGAGGACTTCGAGGTCGCCGTACAGCTCGGTGTCAGCATGGCCGACACGCAGGAGGAGGCCGAGGCGCGGTTCCGGGCGTCGCAGGTGTACGCACATCTCGAGTCCCTGTCGGGCACGACCCTCAAGGGGCAACAGGACGGCAGCCTTTTTGGACGCAACCTGATCGGCACACCCGGGCAGATCCTCGAGCAGATCGAGGCCTACCGGGAGTCTGGCGTTGACACCTTCGCGGGGTTGCTGTTCGCCTGCGACACCGTGGAGGAGACGCTCGACGCGATGCAGCGATTCAGCGACCACGTCGTGGCCGAGTACGCATGAAGCTCGCCTTCGCACTGTCCGGTAGCCGGAACGCCGCGACCGCGGTCGAGGTTGCGAGGACCGTCGAGGCCGCGGGCTTAGACGAGGTCTGGGTCACTGAGGACTACTGCGAGCGCGGCGCCTTCTCTCTCGCGGGGGCCCTGCTGGCGACCACGTCGAGGGTCGCGGTCGGCATCGGGGTCGTCAACCCGTGGACGCGCCACCCCATGCTCACCGCGATGGAAGCCGGATGCCTCAACGAGCTCGCGCCTGGGCGACTGCTCCTGGGGCTCGGTGCGTCGAATCCTCACTGGATGGACCACCAGTTGGGCATCCCCTTCGAGCAGCCACTCACCCGACTGCGTGAATCGGTCGAGATCCTCCGACTGGCACTGTCCGGCGAGCCCGTGGTGCACGAGGGAACCGCGCAGTCGATCGATACCCAGCTGAGCTTCTCACCTGGGACGCCCCCGATCATCCTGGGGGTCAAGGGCCCCAAGGCGTTGGCGCTCGCCGGTGCCGTCGCCGATGGCGTGCTGTTGTCCGTGCTCTCCTCGCCGCAGTACGTCCGGTGGGCGCAGCAGCAACTGGGCTCGCGGCAAGACCTTGCACTCGCCAGCTACATCGCCGTACGAATCGGCGACGACCGCCATGCCGTACGCGAGCGGACACGGCCCTTCGTCGCCAAGTTCCTCGGTGTCCACGGGGTTCACCCGATCACCGAGCAGGCCGGCATCCCGCCGGAGCTGGCGCAGCAGTTCCGACAGGGCTGGCAAGCGGGGACGCCACGCAGCGACCTGGTCACCGACCAGATCCTCGACACCGTGGCGATCGCCGGTGATCGCGATGACGTGGCCGCCGGCCTCCGCCGCTTCGCCGACGCGGGGCTCGCCACGGCCGTCATCCACGAGGAGGTCACCCAGGACCAGACACGGATGCTCGATCAGGTGCAGGCAGCAGCCGTCGACGCCGGCCTGAGCCCCGGAGCAGGAGTCGTGGCGTCATGACCTACACCACAGGTGCCCACCGGCCGCGTCCACATGCCCACATCGAGGTGATGAGGGCCACGAAGATCTACCTGAAGCCGGACGGCGGCCGGGTCGTGGCGGTGGGCGACCTCGACCTCTCGGTGAGGCAGGGCAACTTCGTCGCCATCGTCGGCAGCTCCGGTTGTGGCAAGTCGACGCTGCTCAAGCTGATCGCCGGGCTCATCACGCCAGACCGCGGGACGATCACGATCGGGTCGCAGCCGGCAGCGGAGGGCCGCCGAGACGTGGGCATCCTCCTCCAGACCCCGACGTTGTTGCCGTGGAAGAACGTGCTGGCCAATGTGCTGCTGCCCTATGAGATACGCAAGGAGAAGAGCCCGGAACTGAAGGAACTGGCGCTCTCGACGCTGGATACCGTCGGGCTCGGCGGGTTCGCGAGGAACTATCCGTGGCAGCTGTCCGGGGGCATGCAACAACGGGTGGCGCTGGCGCGACTGCTCGTCGCCAAGCCCGAGGTGGCGCTGCTCGACGAACCGTTCGGGGCCCTCGACGAGATCACGAGGGAAGCGCTGAACCTGGAGTTGCGCGACCTGCACAACCGCATCGGATCGACGACGGTCCTGATCACGCACTCGGTCGAGGAGGCGGCCTTCCTCGCCGATGAGGTGGTGGTCATGGCCGGCTCCCCGGGCCGGGTCGTCGGCACGGTCGCCGTCGACCTGCCGAGCCAGCGGGGGTCGGAGCTCCTGCGGGCGGACGCGCTGCACGCAGCGATCGCTGACGCTCGACAACTCCTCGAAGCCGTGCCGTCACCGCACGAGGCCCAGGCCGGCAGACGAACGAAGGTGTCCAACCCGTGACCGACGTCCAGATGACCCCTGCGATCCGGGGCTCCGAGCCGGACAGTGATTCGGAGGAGGTCGTGTCGGCCCCGCGCAGGGGTTCGCGACTGCTGGGCTTCCTCAAGCAACTCGCCCTCCCGGCCGCCTTCGGCCTGGTGGTGCTCGTCGCCTGGGAGGTGCTGGTCCGGGTCGATGTGCTGGATCCGATCATCTTCCCAGCCCCCACGTCGATCCTGTCCCGTTGGGGCGAACTCGCGCAGGAGCCCTTCTACTGGGAGGCCGTCCGCATCACCAGCGTCGAAGCGGCGTTGGGCTTCTTCCTCGGTTCCTTCACGGGCTTCGCGATCGGGGCGCTCTGCACCATCTTCACCTCCGTCCGGCAGACCATCTACCCGTGGGTCATCGGCTTCCAGAACACGCCGAAGATCGCGCTGGCGCCGGTGTTCGCCACATGGTTCGGCTTCGGCATGACGTCCAAGGTCGTGCTGGCCGCAACGATCTGCTTCTTCCCGTTGGTCATCTCGACGATCGTCGGACTTGACGCCGTCGACCGCGACAACCGCCTGATCTTCCGGTCATTCGGTGCCAGCCGGACCCAGATGTTCTGGAAGCTCGTGGTGCCGTCCGCCCTCCCGGTGATCTTCTCCGCCGTCAAGCACGCGCTCACCCTCGCCGTGATCGGCGCCGTCGTCGCCGAGTTCGTCTCCGGCAGTCAGGGCCTCGGCGTGCTGGTGAAGGACTTCAACTTCCGCCTCGACATCGCGGCGGCCTTCGCCATGATCGCCTCGCTGGGGCTCCTGGGGCTGGTCATGTACGGGGCAGTTGCGTACGCGGACAAGAAGATCGTGTTCTGGCGGGACACGTCCAACTAGCAGCCCATTCGCCGAACCAGCCAACCACCCCCCACGACCTCGAGCCGGACAGCAAGCGACCGTGATCGGAGAAGCAACATGAAAACTCGCGTACTAGCGCTGGCCACGCTCCTCGTCCTCGTACTTGCCGCGTGCGGAGGTGACGACGCGGGGACGACGAGCGCCGAGGAGCCAGAAGCGGAGGCGGAGGCCACGAGCGCCGAGGAACCCGCGGAGGAGCCCGAAGAGGCGGAGCCAGACGAGGCTGAGCCAGAGGAGGAGGCCACGAGCGCCGAGGAGCCTGAGGAGGAGGCCGAGGAGGAGCCGGCGGCCTCAGGTGACGAGGCACCGGAGGAGGTGCTCTTCCTGAACCCGGCAGCGAACGATCTCCTGTACGGCTTCGGCCTCATCTCCGCGGACCGCGGTCTGGATCAGGAACTCGGCGTCTCGCTGCAGGTCGAGTCCACTGGCGGGTCCGGCTTCGCCACCCAGCAGCTCGTCGCGGGCAACGCACCATTCGGTTCGCCCGTCGCTCCCGATGTGTTCCTGGCGAACGAACAGGGTGCGGACCTGCGCTTCCTCGGCTGCCAACACCAGACCAACATCTTCGTCGTCACCGTCCCGGAGGACTCGGAGATCCAGTCGATAGAGGAACTGGAGGGTCGACCCATTGGCGTCACCGAACTCGGCGGCGGAGAGTTCCCGACCCTGCGGGGCGCACTGGGATCGGTCGGGCTGAGTGAGGAGGACGTCGAGGTCATCCCGATCGGCACTGGTGGTCCCCAGACCCTCCGAGCCATCGAAGACGGCACGGTGGAAGCGTTCACCGGATCGTTCGTGGACGTCGCGTTCCTCGGCGTTGCGGGCCTGGAACTCCGTGACATCACCCCCGAGGCCGTGGGCGACGTACCGGGTGCCTGCCTGGTCGGCTCCCAGGAGGCGATCGATGCTGACCCGGAGCGTGCCCAGGCGGTCACCGAGCTGTGGCGTGAGTCGATCCGACTGGCCGCGGAGGAGCCTGACGAGATCTTCGACATGCTCTGTGGTGAGGTTCCAGAGCAGTGCGAGCCGGAGGAGAGTGCACGAGCGCTGTTCGACGCCAACAACTCCCTGGCCCAGCCGTCCCCGGACGCGGAGATCGGCGTCGTGTCGGTGGAGGCATTGCAGCGGCTGTCGGACTTCATGGTCGAAGTCGGCCTCATCGAGGAGGCGCCGGAGGATGTGAGCGACTACATCTCAGAGTTCGCCATGACGGGCTAGCTCAGGGCTGCCTCACCCGAACGCCGGTCGTTCGGTGAGGTGGCCTGCATCGCCGGGGTGGATGGGCCGGCCCACCCGGGCGCGGAAGTCCGAGCTTCAGCCAGAGCCGGCTCGGGCAGGTCGCGGTTGTGTGACCTCGCCCTCCGACACCAACACCACGGAGAGGGAGATCACCCATGATGGTCTTTGACGATGACCTTGTTCAGTCCAGACGCGATCGCCTGCTGGAGGCGGTCGAGGCGGCGCCGTTCGACGCCTTCGTCGCGGTCAGCAACGCCAACGTGGCCCATGCAAGCGGCTACCGCAGCGTTGCCGCGGAGATCTTCGGCCGGCAAGCGCTGCGAGCCGTGGTCACGCCGGACCGTGTCGTTGTCGTCGGGCTGTGCGCGGACGGCGGTCCTGCGCTCGAGGCCGGGATCGTCCCGGACGACTTCGTCCCCTACGGCCGGTTCTACTTCACCTCCCACGAGGGCCATCCGGCGAGTGAATTCGCCGACCAGCACGCCGACGTGGATGACGCGTTGGCGGAGGCCTTGCGACGCGCTGGTGTCCTGGGGGGACGGCTCGGCGTGGATGACTCTGCGGGTGTGGATCTCCGTGGGACCCTCCAGGCCGTCGCGCCCGACGCCGACGTCACGAGTGCCTCTGACTGGGCCTATGCGGTACGGGCGAAGAAGCTGCCGGCCGAGATCGCCCGTCTGCGTGAGGCCGCGAGGCTGGCCGAGTCAGGCATCGATGCGGCCCTCGACGTCGCAGAGGAGGGTATGACGGAACGCGAGATCGCTGCCGTCGTGGCCGACACGATGGTGGCCGGCGGCGGCCATCCACGGTTCATCGTCGCGACCGCCGGAGAGCGCTCGGCGTTGGCCGATGCGCACGTCAGCGACCGCCCGTGGAAGGGTGGTGAGTTGTTGCGCTTCGACGTCGGTTGCACGATCGACGGGTACTGGTCGGACATGGCTCGAACCGCCGTACTCGGCGAACCCGACGCGACCCAGGTCAGTCGCTACGACGCACTCCTCGCGGGTGAACAGGCTGAGCTCGACCGCATTCGCCCCGGCGTGCCTGCTCGGGAGCTGTTCGACATCGCCATGGACACCGTGCGGCGTCGCGGGCTGCCGGGCTACCGCCGGCACCACTGCGGCCACGGCATCGGCTCTGAGGTCTATGAACCTCCGATCGTCAGTCCTGACTTCGACACGGAGGTCGAGGCCGGGATGACGTTCTGTCTGGAGACGCCGTACTACGAGATGGAGTGGGGTGGGATGATGGTCGAGGACACCATCGTCGTCACCGAGGACGGGTACGAACGGCTCACGGTCTCCGATCGCTCCTTGCGCGTTGTCGGGGTCTGACGTGCGGAGTGCCTACGCCGGACATCTCGCCTGTCTTCGGTGCACTGCCACTGCGGACGAGTCCGCCGCCTTCGAACGATGCAAGTCCTGTCTCGTTCAGGGCGTCGCCGCGAACTTCATGCCGGTCTACGACCCTGACCGACTCGCGAGGGCAGACGTGGTCGACCAGCCGGGCATCTTCCGGTACCGCCAGTTCCTGCCCGTCGGCGACGACGTGGCACCCGTGAGCCGCGGCGAGGGACGAACGCCGCTGCTGAGACTGGACAACGTGGCTTCCCGCCTCGGGGTACAGCGCTTGTATCTCAAGGACGAGTCCCAGAACCCGACCTGGTCCTACAAGGACCGGTTGGCGGCGGTGGCGGTGACCAAGGCTCGCGAGCTCGGCGCCCAGACGATCGTGGTGTCCAGCACGGGGAACCATGGAGCCGCCGCCGCCGCATACGGGGCGACCGCCGGGATCGAGTGCGTGGCCCTGACGATCGTGACGGTGCCTGAAACCATGAAGGTGCTCATGCAGTCGTTTGGTGCCACGGTTGCTGCGTGTCGCACCGGCCCGGATCGTTGGACGCTCATGGCGCAGGGGGTGGCGGAGCGGGGATGGATCCCGATGTCGGGGTTCCACGACCCGCCATCAGGCTCGAATCCCTTCGGCGTCGACGGCTACAAGACCATTGCCTACGAGCTGGTCAAGGACCTCGGCACGGCACCCGACGTCGTCGTGGTGCCCACGGCCTACGGCGATGGGCTGATCGGCATCCAACGGGGCTTCGAGGACCTGCGGTCGACGGGGCGGACGAGCCGCGTTCCACGCCTCATGGCCGCGGAACCACTCGGCTCATACGCACGCGCGCTCGAGAACGGGCTCGAGACGCCGGTGCCCGTCCCCTTCGCGATGTCGGTGGCCTTCTCGACCGCCACGCCGATCGGGACCTACCAGGGGCTCGAGGCTCTCCGGCGATCCAGTGGCGGAGCCGTCGAACTCCGCGACGACGAGGAGATAATGCAGATGCAGCTCCTTGCAGCGCGGACCGAGGGTCTGTATGCGGAGGCGGCGAGCGCGCTGGGGTTGGCGGCGGTCCCGCGGTTGGTGGCGAACGGCGTGATCGCCGACGACGAGCTGGTGGTGGTCATCGGAAGCTCGACCGGATTGAAGGACGTCGGCGAGACGGCCAACCATCTTGCTCAGGTTCCGGTCGTCGATCCGGACCTGGCCAGCTTGGATACGGTCCTGGCACCCACGACCTGAGCTGAGCGGTGGGGGACCCGCCTACTCATGGAGCCGTCACACGGCCTGCCCGACCTCGGGGCGGCTTGCTGGTTAGGTCCCGCCGGCGACGCCATCATGGCTGACGATGCTCTTCCCCGAGGCGCTGCACGACGGCATCCGAGACGGCTCGGTCACCGTCGCGATTCGGCGGTGGGCCCGCCCGACGGTGCAGGCCGGCGGCACCCTGCTCACGCCCGCCGGACTGCTCACCATCGACGCCGTCGAACCCATCGCCCTCGACGATGTCACTCCGGAGGACGCCCGCCGGGCGGGCGCCCGCTCGGTCGAGGAGCTCCTGGCGGACCTACGGGAGGGCGAGGACCGCATGCTGTATCGCATCCGATTCCACCGGGCGTCCGATGACCCACGAATCGCGCTACGGGAACAGGAGGAGCTGTCCGGAGCGGACGTCGCCGACATCGATGCGCAACTCGATCGCTGGGACGCTGCCAGCAGGACCGGCCCATGGACGGCAGACCTGCTCCGGGCGATCGCGCAGGGTCCGGAGACGCCGTCGCGGGTGCTCGCTGAGCGCCTCGAGATCGACCAGTCGCGCCTCAAGCGACGCGTCCGCCAGTTGAAGGGGCTGGGGCTGACGGAGAGCCTCGGAACTGGCTACCGGCTGGCCGCCCGTGGTGTCGCGTACCGGGCGGCCACGGACCGCAGCCGACCGTCCGCCAGTCAGAACTAACCGAGCGGGCGGAGTCGTCGTCTGGGAGGCTGGCATCCAGCCTCATCGGTGAGCCGCGAGGAAGACCCGCATGGCTTCGTCTGCACAGGCGTCGAGCTCTTCATCCGCCCAGGTGCGGCCCGGCCGAGCCATCGCCTCGTCGGGCGGGGTCAAGACGACGACGATCGTCGATGCCATGCGCGCACTTCTCGCGGCTGAGCCCGTCGGCGGGGACCTGTGGGTCGCCATCGCGTGGTGCTCTGGCATCGCGGCCGCCGCCGCCCTCACGGCCACTCGGCTCTTCCGACGACGGGCCTGATGGGGCCTCGGCCTGCTCGAGGTCCGCTCGCGGACTGATCCGCCAGGCGAGCAGTCCGGCCGCCACGGCGACGGCCGCTCCGAACGCCATGGCAATGTTCATACCGTTGACGAAGGCGGCTCTCGCGCCGGCAATCATGGCATCAGCGCCAGGGGGGCCAGCGACCGCGGCGAGCGCGCCGCCGAGGGTGTCACCACTCTGGCCGAGCGCCGCCGGCACGATCTCGACGATCCGGTGACGGAAGACCGCAGCACCGATGCTGCCCAGGACCGCCAGGCCCAGCGCTCCGCCCAACTCCGCCGCCGTCTCCGAGATTCCCGAGGCGGCCCCTGTGTCCTCCGGCGGCGCAGAGGCCACGATCAACTCGGTCACGATCGTCACGGTTGGAGCCACCGACAGACCGAGGAGCACCGAAGCGGCCACGATCACGCCCAGGCCATCGGCAGGACTGGCTCCGAGTACCAGGAGGAGCGCCAGAGCTGTTGCTGACATGGTGATCGCCAGCGCCGGACCGGGTGCAAGACGCCGCAGCGGATGGACCACGATGGTCGACCCGACCACGAACGCCGCCGACGAGGGCAGCGTCCACACTCCTGCGGCCGCAGGCCCCAACCCAAGGACGAGTTGGAGGTACTGCGCGAAGTACAGCGTGAAGCCCAGCAGCACGAAGACTGCCGTGGACTTCACCACCAGCGCGAGGCGGAAACGCTTCGCACGGAAGAGGGCGAGGTCGATGAGCGGCGCAGGGGTGCGCCGTTGCCGGCGGATGAAGGCCGCGCCGAGCCCGACTCCGGCAAGGAGGAGAACCGACGCGACCGGGCTCAAGGGGCTCGGCAAGCCCCTTGAGCCCGGCGACGGCCGCGAGGACCGTCCCGAGCAGGAGAACGGCGCCGAGCAGATCGGGTCGCCCTGCCGCGGCGTCGCGCTGCTCTGGGAGGATCCGCGGACCGAGCACGACGAGCATCGCCATCGCCGGGACACCGAGGAGCAACGCCGACCCCCACCAGAAGCGCTCCAGCACCAGACCGCCCAGCAGTGGACCAACCGCCGAACCGGCGGAGAAGCTGGCCACCCAGATCCCAATCGCGGTGGCCCGCCGGCGCGGCGGTGAACAACGCAAAGAGCAGCGACAGCGTGGCGGGTGCGATGGTCGCACCGGCCAGACCGAGGGCGGCCCGCGCCGCGATGAGCTGGCTGGGCGTGGTCGCGAGGGCCGCGAGAATGGAGCAGATGGCAAAGCCGGCGGCACCGTCGTGCAGCAGCCGCCGACGTCCGTATCGGTCACCAAGCACGCCCATCAGAATCAGCGTGGCGGCGACGACGAGTCCGTACACGTCGAGGATCCACAGCAGCTCCGTCGCGGTCGGCTGGAGGTCGGCGGTGATCGCCGGGACCGCAAGGTGCAGGATCGTGAAGTCCATGGCGTACACGACGGTTGCCAGTGAGAGCACCGCCAGTCCAACCCAGGCCCGACGGGTCGTGGGCTGATCGGCCGACTCGACAGCCCTGACGGCGTCGGTCACGACGGAGTGTCCAGCTGGATGTGACCGACCAGTGCGTCGAGCCAGTCTGCCGTGCCCTGCTTCCGCCACTCCGGCGCCTCCATGCCGTCCAGGAACGTCGCGTGCTCCGTCAAGGACAGCGTCGTGCCACCAGCAAAGGGCTCGAGGAGGACCGTGGTCAGGGCCGCCGTCGCCAGACGCCCGCCCGATCGCAGCTGTGAGGACCAGATCAGCCGCCGCCCTTCGACCACGTCCAAGTAGATGACGCTGAACTCCACCTCGGCACCCTCGACGTCAGCGAGGAGGCGCTCGGTCCCGCCAGGGCGAACATCCAGATCGTAGGCTTTGGCCGTCGGGGCGAACCAGCGCCGTTTCCGCTCGGGATCGGTCCACGCGCTCCACACCGATCGGAGCTCTGCGGCGAGACGGCGCTCGTACACCTCAGTTGCGTGGAGCACGCCAGCATCGTGGGTGGCGGTCGCGAAGTGGGGTTCTTGAGTGGTCATCGGTTGGTCTCCTCTTCGGTCGTTCGGTCACTGGGCAGGGCGTCAGGTCGAGAGCCCGCGGTCGGCTCGGCCAGCAGATCCTCGAGGCCGTCGAGGCGTCGCTCCCACGACGTGCGCTGATCCGCGAGCCACCCCTCGAGGCCTCGGACGCGATCGGCCACCAGCGCGCAGGTTCGCGTGCGCCCGACCTTCTGGCTGCTGATGAGTCCGGCGTCCTCCAACACCGTGAGGTGCTGCATCACGGCGGAGAGCGTCATGTCGAAGGGCGCGGCGAGCTCACCCACGGACGCAGGGCCTCGTGTGAGCCGGCTCAAGATCGTGCGGCGCGTGGGATCAGCGAGTGCCTTGAAGCCGCCGTCCAGCTCATAGTCAAGCATATGCTTAACTGTAGCCTCGCCGTTGAATTTAGTCAAGCAAACGCTTAAGTGTTGGCCCTTCCCGGCGGACGAGACGCTCCGGGGGGCCAGATGGCCCCCCGGCGCCCAGAATGAACTCATGCAACCTTCGTCCGGGGTCGATCAGCCAGAGTCCCTGCTTGCTGCCTACGATCAGCAGCTGCGGGGCGAGGCCGAAACGCCGAGTGCCGTCTCGGTCGCCCGCTTCGGTCCGCTCCGGCTCGTCACATTTCGAGGGGGCCGGGGTTTCGTGACCTACCGCGACCTGGGCGGTGCCGACGAGCGAGGCGTCGCTGGCCTCGTCGCCGCCGCCCTGGACCACTTCACGGCCAACCCGGCAATAAGCCGGGTCGAGTGGAAGACCCGTGGCCACGACACCGCACCCGGTCTCGACGAGGCACTTCACGCGCACGGATTCGTGGCCGGCGAGACCGAGTCCATCATGATCGGCACGGCGGAGGTTCTGGACGTGTCAGTCCCGCTGCCGCAGGGCGTCACCTTGCGGAGGATCACCCAGGAAGCGGACGTTCGCCGCATGTGCGTGATGGACGGGCAGGTGTTCGGTGATGACGAGCAGCAGATAGAGGTCATGGTCGACGCGTTGCTGCACCGCCAGTCGATTGACCCGCTGATGGAGTTGTGGGTCGCGGAGTTCGAGGACGAGGTGATCGGTGCCGGGCGACTGGAGCCGGTCCCGAACACCGACTTCTCTGGCATCTGGGGTGGCGCGGTGGTCCCGGAGTGGCGCCATCGAGGCATCTACCGCGCACTCACAGCTGCCCGCGCCAGGTCCGCGCTCCAGCGAGGGCACCACCTCATCCACAGCGACTCGACCGCGCACTCGCGACCGATCCTCCAACGTTCGGGGCTCATCTGCGTGTCCACCACCACCCCCTACGACTGGCGGCGGTAGCCGGCTCGCCAGCACGACCCGAGTGAACCGATTCGGCTACCCGGCCCGTTCCTGGTCCAGCAATCGGGTGGCTATCGCTAGCAGGCGGGGCTGGAGGCCCTCGAGTTCGGTCAGCACGTCGTGATCGATGCGGGCTGCGACAGCGCCCGCCTCATCGAGAGCGGCTTCGCCGGCCGGCGTGAGCAGCAACTCCGCACGCCGCCCGCGTCCTCCGTCGTTGCCCTGGATCACGAGGCTCCGGTCTCGAAGATCGGCGATGGTGTCGTGCATCGTCGAGACCCCGACGCGGGCGCGGGCAGCGAGATCGGTCACACTGATGCCGGGGTCACGGCGGAGGTGGCCCAGCGCTCCCAGGTGGCGCAGGGTCAGGCGACCGGGTTCCAGCGCTCGCTCCAGCCGTCGCGTCAGCAGCCGACCGATTCCGATGAGCGCGAAGGTCGACGTCAGCCCGAGTCGTGGGTCCTCCTCCGGCGGGGGTGGTGGCGCGGCCATGCCCGCAGACGGTATCGCGACGGGTGAGCGCTCCGTCAGGAGTTTTCGGTTGCCGAAAACTTTGCTACCGTTGGGCAGATGCTGCCCCGCGTTGTTGACCTCGTGCCGATCGATCGGCGGCGAGCCGAACTGCGATCGATGCTCCGACCACTGGCGCTCCTGGATCTGGTCCTCCTCGTGTCGCTGCTCGGCGCGAGTCGACTGGGACCTGACGCCGCAGTCTCGGTGCTCGGCCCGCTGCACGGTGCCGGCTACGTCGTGCTCGTCGGTCTGGTGCTGTACGGCGCCACGACGCGGCTGTGGGGCTGGTGGGTCGTCGCCCTCGTGGCGCTCAGCGGCGGTGCGGCGGGCGCTCTGGTCGCCGAGCGGTGGCTCGCGCGGCGGGCGACCTGATGTACCTGCTGTCGGTCACGGTCCACGTGCTCAGTGCCGTGACGGCGTTTGGTGCGGTGTTCGCGCTGCCGGTCATGCGCCGCGGCGCCGCTGACGTGCCGACCGCCGTCCAGACCGAACTCGCGCTGGTCCGGCGTGTCGTGACGCCCGCGATGACGGGATCGTTGCTGACAGGCCTGTATCAGGTGGCGACCGGTCCCTTCGGCTTCGGTCAGGTGTGGGTGACTGCCACGTTGGCCCTGCTCTTCGGGCAGTTCGCCATCGCGGGATCAGGGGTCACGCGGGATGCCAAGCGTGCCCTCGCCGCGTTCAGCGAAGGCCGAATCGAGGAGGCCCACGCGGCCTGGTTCCGCCTGACGGGCTGGTGGGTCATCATCGGATTCCTGGCCGTCTTGGCCGTCGGGTTCATGGTGGCCAAGCCGGCCTTCGGGGACTGACCGGCTGCCCCGACCTCTCCCGTTCACGGACATCGACGCTGCGCCTGATCGATGGGAAGCTCCCGGTCCAGGACGGGCGGACCCGAGCTTGCTTGACGTCTAGCGCCGAGCAGGACGGTCGAGATGGTGGCGGAGTGTGGCTGCGAAGCCGTCGGGCTCGCCGGGTGGTTGGCCGTACTCGCCGCCCATGAATCCGTTGTGGCCGCCGGGGAAGACCACGAGGTCAGCGCCCAGCGCGGCGGCGACCTGCGTTGAGGTGCGGCCGGTGAGCGTGTCGCCGGTTTCCGCGCCGACCCCGATCACGACTCGCGTCGGGGCGGCAGCGATGGCAGCGAAGTCCAAGACGTGGTGTGGCACGCCCGTCTGGTCTTGTGACAGCAGCGGATCGTTGCGGCTGCCGTCGTCTTCGGCCGGCATGCCGAAGGTCGCCGGATCAGGTGCCGGTCGGCTGGCCCACTCGGCGTCGAAGGGCCCCTCGTGCATGGTCATGGCGATGAAGTGGGCCATGCCGGTAGCCCAGCCGTGACGCTGGTAGGTGTCGTGGACCGCGAGCCAGGCTGCTCCGGCGGCCTCTGCGTCCTCCAGCACGGCAAGCGTTGGTGGTTCGTGGGCGATCAGGGTGGCCACATCATTAGGGTGCCGGGCGAGGAGTTCCAGGGCGGTCACGGCTCCGCCGCTGCTGGCGAAGACATCGATGGGACGTTCGCCCAGCTGATCGCGGATGACGTCCAGCAGGGCGTGGAGATCGGCGACGTTCTGCTCCACCAGAGGCTGGTCTGTCGGGCCACCGGAGCTGCGTTCGATTCCGCGGGGGTCGAAAGTGATGGTGGTGCGATCGGTGAATCGGCCGACCTGGCTGGCGAAGCCGGCCGCGCCCATCGGGTAGCCGACCATGACCAGGACCGGCTGATCGGAGGTGTCGGCGGGCTGCAGGTCCCAGACGATCCTCGCCCCGGGCACCTCGAGGTGCCGGGCAGCAACGGTCGTTGCGTCCGCCGCGAGGATTGCGTCGATCTGCCCCACAGCTGCTGTTAGCCCCTCCTCCATACCCATGGCCAGGATCTGCTCCATCGATGCGAGATCCGGAAAGGAGGTCTGGATGATCATGCGGGTCCGACCCTCGGCGAGGTCGCTGATCACGAGTTGCACGGTGTTGCGGGGCATGTCGTCGTTCGGTCGTCCGTCGGGGTGGGCGAACCCGTCGCGGATCACCAGCCCCCGGGGCGGATCGACCTCCTCGACGTCCCAGTAGCCGTGGAAGCGATCGCCCTCCGGGCCCGACATGTGGTACTCCACACGCCCGCCCGGGCGAAGGTCGTGGGTGGTCATGGTCGCGGGATACCCCGGTGGCCCCCACCATCGCTCCAGCTGGCGAGGGTCGGCCCACAGCTGCCACACACGCTCGACTGAGGCGTCGAACTCCGCCTGCAACGTCAGCGTCAAGCCATCTGGATCTGAGTGGACGGCGGTCACGGTCACGGTTGATCTCCCTCGTGCGTCACATCGGAGCTCTCATCGGCCAGTACAGCGGTCATCCGGTCGACCCGGTCTCGCCACATCGACTCGTAGCGCTGGAGCAGCCGGCGAACGATCCGCAGGCCCTCTCGGTCGGCGCGGATGACCTTGCGGCGGCCATCGCGCTGCTTGGTGATGAGGCCGGCGTCCTCGAGCACCGCGACGTGCTTTTGGACCGCCGCAAAGCTCATGGGGTAGTGCGCGGCCAACTCGCTGATTCCCTCGCGGCCATCGACGGATCGCCGCAGGATGTCTCGTCGCGTGGCATCGGCCAAGGCGTGGAACATGCGGTCGAAGTCAGGGGGAGCGAGGTGCACTTATACAACCATATGGTTGTATGAAGATAAGTCAAGACCCGGCCTCGATCGTCCACTTGCACCTGACCCTGGGTCAGGTGGCCTAATCGTGTCATGTACTCCATCGGACAGTTCGCCCAGCTCGGCCAGGTCAGCGTGCGAGCCCTACGGATCTACGACGACCGTGGGCTGCTGGGTCCGGCCGAGGTCGACAGGTGGAGCGGTCATCGCCGCTACACCGCACACCAGTTGGCTGATCTCAACCGCATCCTGGCCCTCAAGGATCTCGGTCTGACGCTCAGCGAGATCGCCAGCCTGTTGAGCGAGCCGCCCAGTGCGGAAGAGCTCACCGGGATGCTCCGCCTCCGCCGGCAGGAGGTCGCCCGGTCAGCGGAGGCTGAGCAGCGCCGGCTAGCTCGAGTGGAGGCCTCCATCGCTCTGCTCTCCGCGGCGCCAGACCTGGACGAGCTTGGCGACCACGTCGTGGTCAAGTCAGTGCCAGACCGGAGGATGGCCAGTCTCCAGGGCACCGCGGCCGACTTCGACGACAATCTTCCGGGCCTCTTCGAGCAGCTGTACGGCGACATCTTCGGAGCGCTGGAGGAGGAGGGCGTCCGCAGTGCCGGTCCTCACACCTCCTGGTACGAGGAGCTTCCCGACGGTCGACTGGCTGTCCATGCGGGTGTGCCGGTCGAGGACGCTGCCGAGGTCGGCGGATTGGCAACCAGGACGCTACCCGGAGCGCCCCGTGTCGCGACGTGTATGCATCGCGGACCGCTGTCGGAGGCGTGTGACGGCTACCGCCGGCTGCAGCGGTGGCTTGCGACGGTCGGTGAGACGCCACGTGGCCTCAGCCGCGAGGTCCATCTCGACGCCGTCGGCCCACCCGAGGACTGGATCACCGAGTTGCAGTTCGTCCTCCCACCCATGTCCGGCTCGGTCCAACCGGCCGAGCCGACCTCCACCACCGAAATCGAGGCATGACCATGCTCACCCCGACCCCACTCTCAGCGAACCCCATCACCGACCTCAGTTCGGTTCCCTCGCACGCCCTTGCGGGCCTACCGTCGGCCCCGCGCGAACTTCTGAGCGTGCCAGGTCCCCTGCTGATCCACGAGTTCCTGGCCGCCGACGTCTACGGCGTGACCGACCTCTCGCTCGCGGAGGAGGAGCTGGCAACGAGAACCGCGTCCGGGCTCATCGCCCGGATCATGGCGAGACGAGACGCCCCGCTGGTCGACGCCCGGGGGCCGGCCGACCGGGTCATCGGCAACTGCCGGCAGTACGCGGTGATCGGCGTCGCCCTGCTCCGACGCGAGGGGATCGAGGCCCGTGTGCGTGGGGGCTTCGCGGCCTACCTCGGCGAGGGATGGAACGACCACTGGATCGTGGAGTACCGCTCGGGACCCACCGATCAGTGGATCCGCGCCGACGCGATGATCGATCCGACACTGCGCGAGTTGTTCGGCCTTGACTTCGATCGACTGGATCTGCCCCCTGATGCCTTCTTGACGGGGAGCGAGGCGTGGACCCGATGCCGACAGGGTGAGGAGGCTCCCGACCGCTTCGGCATCGGCGAGCTGAAGGGCGCGTGGTTCGTGGCGTGCAACACTGTCCGTGATCTGGTGTCCATGACGGGCACCGAGGTTCACGTCTGGGACACCTGGGGGGTTGTCGACAACTGGGTCGACACCGTCCTCGACGACGAGGATCAGCTGCTGGTCGACCGGGTGGCCGCCGCGGTGCTGTCGGAGGACATCGAGCAGATCCGCCGACTCACCTCGGACCCTCGTCTGGCGATCCCCCAGATCATCACGAGCCATCGGAGCGGCGCTCAGGAGGCGCTGTGGTGAGCACCTCCATCGTGGTTGCCGGGTGGCTGCTCGTCGAAGCAGCCGAACGCGACGAGTATCTCGCCGCTTGCGTGTCAGTCGTCGAACAGGCTCGGCTCGCACAGGGCTGCCTCGACTTCTCCATCAGCGCCGACCTGCTCGACCCGGGCCGCGTCAACATCTACGAGCGCTGGGCCGGCCAGGCCGACCTGACGGCCTTCCGTGGTGAGGGTCCGAGCAGCGATGTGGCCAGCGCGGTCCTCGAGGCCGAGGTGCAGGAGTTCCGCGCAGCCGATCTCATGGCCGACAGTTGAGCATCAGGACCGTCAACAGCCCCCGCGGGAGTCTCGCGGGGGCTGTTGCGTCGAGCCGAGACGTGTCAGGGCTCGAGGATTGTCTCCGCTGCCGCGCAGGCGGTTTCGTCGGCCGCGCAGACCACGGGCGGAGCGGGATCGGTCACGGCTTGGACCTCTCCCAGGAACTCGGTGCTGGGGTCGGGGAGGTCCTGACCGTTGGCCAGGACGACCGGTGCGTTGTTGCGGTCCGCATACCCAGCCAACGTGAAGCCTGCGGCCCACGCGTCCTCGTCCCAACCCTCGAGCAGCACCACGCTGTCGGGGCGGTTGGAGTCCACGAAGCCACGCGCACTGGCGATGGCCACCGCGGTCGCGGAGCGGTCATCGCCGGCCCAGCGCTGGACGGTGATGCCCAGCTCGGTCAACTCCTCGAGGACGGAGTCGGCCACGGCGGCGGGACCACCGACCACCAGGAGCGTGGTGATCGACGACTGCTCCAGGTAGGCCCGGGTGGTGGCCGTCAGCCGCTCGGTCTCGGTCAGCAGGATCGGGTACTCGAAGTCCGACGCCAGCGCACCGGCAGCCAGCGAGTCGGCGAACGCCGTGCTCGGGTTCGAGCCATCGGGCAGGCCATAGGCCCGGGCCAGGATCGCGGTGTCGGCCGTGGGGAAGAGCTCGGCGATGGCGATCGCCGTCTCCACGCGGGTCGGACCGAAGGTCCGGTCCACCTCATACCCCAGGTCGATCAGTTCGTCCTCGATGGCCATCGGCACGGCCGCCGTGCCACCAAGGATGCGCACGTTCGTCGCGCCCAGGCGTTCCATCTCCGCCGCGACCTCGTCTTCCAGGCCTGACCGGTCCGTCAGCAGCAGCGGTGCGTCGGGTTGCAGCACGCCCGAAGCCAGCGAGTCCGCGAAGATGTCATCGTTGGCGAGGAGCACGTTCGCCGTATCCGTCGCGCTGTCAGGCGTCAGCCCGTCGGGGAAGCTCAGCTGCGAGCTGAGCACCGAGGTGTCGGAGTTGTCGCCCGGCGGCCCGGGGATCGGGGCACCCCGTTCATCATCGTTGGTGATGGTTCCGAGGCCCTCGCCATCGGTGATCACGGCGGCGCCGGTCGCGTCCGACAGCGTGACGGTGAAGGTCTCGTCGTCCTCCACGACGTCGTCGCCGATCACCGTCACCTCGACGGCTGTGGCGGTCTCTCCCGCGGGGATCTCCGCGGTCTGGTCCAGCGGTTCATAGTCAGCGTCGACGTCTGCGGTCCCATCGCTGGTCGTCACCTGGACCGTGACCGGTGTGGCCTGCGCCTCGGACAGCGAGATCGTGAAGACAGCGGGTGTGGTCTCGTTCTCGGCGCCTTCTGCCACCGTGACGTCATCGATGGACACGTCTGCCGGCGCGGCGACCGTGATCGTGAAGGTCTGGACCGGCGAGGTGTCGTCGCCGCCGTTCGCCGTGCCGCCGTCATCGGTGGCGACCACGGTCACGGTGGCCGACCCGGCCACCCCCGCCGAGGTGAAGGTCAGCGTGCCACCGCCGTCGATCGACGGCAGCACATCGAAGAGGCCGTCATTGTCGGTCGTGACGCCGAAGGTGACGACCTGGGCGGCCTCGTCAGCCCCGCCACCGGGTGTCGCCGTCGAGTGGTCGGCAACGGTCTGGGCACCGGCATCGATCGCCACACCCTGGTCGTCGCCGACGGTCAGGACCGGTGCGTCGTTGACCGGCGTGACCGTGATGAGGAAGGTCACCGCGTCGGCGGTGTCGTCGCCGCCGTTCGCCGTACCGCCGTCATCGGAGAGCGTCACCGTGACGGTGGCCTGTCCATTGACATCGGCGACCGGTGTGAAGGTCAGTGCACCCGTCGAATCGATGGCTGGGGCCACCGCGAACAGGTCGTCGTCGTCCGTGGAGACGTCATAGGTCAGCGTCTGGCCGTCCTCGTCGTCGCCGCCGCCGGGGTCCGCTTGGATGGCTGGGGCGACCGTCTGTGCGCCGGCATCCTCGAGGATGGTCTGGTCGGCAGGTGGCACCTGGACGACCGGTTCGTCGTTGACGGCGCTCACCGTGATGGTGGCCGTGGCTTGGGTCTGGGCCGGCGGTGCACCGTCGTCGGTGGCGGTGATGGTGACCGTCGAGGTGCCGTTGGCGTCGGCCGCCGGTGTGTAGGTCAACTCTCCGGATCCGTCCACGGCAGGCGCCACGTCGAACAGCGCGGGGTTCGTGGAGGCCACGGTCACCGTGACGGTCTGGCCGGCCTCGTCGGCGCCCGGTCCCGGGGTGGTGGTCACGAAGCCGGGGACGGCCTGCGGGCCAGCGTCCTCGTCGACCGCCGGGTCCGCGCCGAGCGTGAGGGTCGGCGGACTGTTGATCGCGGTGACGGTGATCGTGAAGGTGGCGTCGGCGGTGTCGTCGCCGCCGTTTGCAGTCCCGCCGTCATCGGTCAGGGTGACGGTGACCGTCGCCGTGCCGTTGACGTCGGCGGCCGGCGTGTAGGTCAGCGTGCCAGCACCGTCGATGGAGGGCTGAACCGCGAACAGGGCGTTAGTGTCGTTGGTCACGGTGAGCGTGACGGTCTGGCCGGCTTCGTCGGCCCCACCACCCGGCGCCGCCGAGGCGAAGTCGGCGACGCTCTGCGCCCCGGCGTTCTCGTCGACCGTCTGGTCGTCGTCCTGCGGATCGATCACGAAGATGGGCTCGTCATTCACCGCGTTCACGGTGATGGTGAAGGTGCGGTCCGGGCCGGTGTCGTCACCACCGTTGGCCGTGCCGCCGTCGTCGCTGGCCGTCACCGTGACGGTCGCTGAGCCATTGGCGTTGGCCGCCGGTGTGTAGGTCAACGTGCCACCAGCCGTGATCGCGGGCTGGGAGCTGAACAGGCCGTTGTTGGTGTTGGAGACGGCCAGCGTGACGGTCTGCCCCGCCTCGTCGGCGCCGCCGCCGGTGGACGTGACGGCGAAGCCGGCGACTGTCTGGGTACCAGGGTCTTCGTTCACGGTCTCGTCGGGACCGAGGGTCACGTCGGGTTCGTCGTTGATCGGCGTGATGGTGATGTCGAACGTGACGGTGGGGGCGGTGTCGTCGCCGCCGTTGGCCGTGCCGCCGTCGTCGCTGAGGACCACGGACACCGTTGCGGTGCCGGCCGCGTCGGCGGCCGGGGTGTAGGTCAGCTCGCCGGATGCGCTGATCGCTGGCTGGGCGGTGAACAGGCCGTTGTTGTCGTTGCTGAGGCCGTAGGAGATCGTCTGACCGGACTCGTTGGCCGGGCCTGGTGAGGCGGCGGCGAAGGTTGCGACCGTCTGTGCACCGGCATCCTCCAGGACCGTCTGGTCGTCCCCGGCCGGGCTGGTCGTGAAGCTCGGCTCGTCGTTGACGGCCGTGACGGTGATGGTGAAGGTGCGGTCGGGCCCGGTGTCATCGCCGCCGTTTGCCGTGCCGCCGTCGTCGCTGGCGGTCACGGTGACGGTGGAGGTGCCGTTGGCGTTGGCCGCCGGGGTGTACGTCAGTTGTCCGGTGCCGTCGATGGCAGGATCCGCGACGAAGAGGCCGGCGTTGGTGTTGGAGACCGCCAGGTCGACGGTCTGGCCGGCTTCGTCGGTGCCGCCTCCGGTGGAGGTGGTGGCGAAGCCTGCAACGGTCTGGGCACCAGCGTCCTCGTTCACGGTCTGGTTGGCGCCCAGCGTGACGTCCGGCTCGTCGTTGACGGGGGTGACGTCCAGCGTGATGGTGCCGGTCACGGCAGCCGCGCCGTCCTCGCCGCCGTCGGCGATGTTCACGGATGCGGTTGTGTCGGTCCCATTGTTGGCTGCGGGGGTGAAGGCGACACCAGCCAGGGCGGTGTTCACCTCGGCCACGGTGCCGGAGATGGTCCACACACCGGTGCCGGCGGTGTAGGTCGCCCCGTCGTTCGCGGTGAACGCCCCGGTGGCGGTGTTGGCCAGTGTGATGGTGGCGGTGATCTGCTCACCGGCGTCGGGATCGGTGACCACGATGTTGGTGATGGCCGCCGAGGCGTCATCCTCGGTGTAGGACACGGTCTGAGTGGTGTTGGTGGCCGTTGGTGCCGTGTTCGGGGGGACTCCGGTCAACCGGTAGAGCTCGCGGTCGGTGGGGGTGGCTTCGCGGGCGTTGAGGTAGAGGTCGCCGTTCAGGATGGGGAGGTTCTCGGTTTGGATGAGGGGGAAGCCGTCGTCGTTGCCGTTGAGGTTGGCCACGATGTTGAAGGCGCCGTTGGTGCCGTCGGTCTCGTCGTAGACGAACAGTTCGCGGCCGACGTTGGATTCCATGACGGCGTAGAGGCTGCCGGCGTGGACGAACAGGTCGGTGAGGTTGGAGTCGGCGCCGCCGCTTGGTGGGGCGTTGTTGGTGATCTGACCGAAGGTGTCGGTGGCCGGGTCGTAGACGATGGGCTCGTCTTGTTCAGGGTCGGGGCCGAGACCGGCCTCGAAGTAGAGCTTGCCGTCGAAGGCGGTGAACAGGCCTGGTCGGGCGTTGCCGTCCGGGTTGATCTCGGCGACCTTCTCGAGGACGCCGGCTGCGGTGAGCCGGTACAGCTCGCGGTCCTGCGGGTCTGCTTCGCGGACGCTCATGTAGAGGTCGCCGTCGATGGTCTGGCTGGTGTCGATGGAGGTGGGGAAGCCGTCCCCGTTGCCGTTGATGTTGGCCACGATGTTGAAGGCGCCGTTGGTGCCGTCGGTCTCGTCGTAGACGAACAGTTCGCGGCCGACGTTGGATTCCATGACGGCGTAGAGGCTGCCGGCGTGGACGAACAGGTCGGTGAGGTTGGAGTCGTTGCCGGCCAGTGGGGCGTTGTTGGTGATCTGTCCGACGGTGTTTGCGACGGGGTCGTAGACGAAGGGTTCCTCGTTCTCGGCGGCGTCGTCGGAGGCTTCGAAGTACAGCTTGCCGTCGAAGACGGTGAGCAGGTTGGGGTCGCCGCTGCCGGCGTTGTTGATCTCGATGACCTTCTCCAGCACACCGGCTGCAGTCAGCCGGTAGAGCTCGCGGTCGGTGGGGGTGGCTTCCCGGGCGTTGAGGTAGAGGTCGCCGTTCAGGATGGGGAGGTTCTCGGTTTGGATGAGGGGGAAGCCGTCGTCGTTGCCGTTGAGGTTGGCCACGATGTCGAAGGCGCCGTTGGTGCCGTCGGTCTCGTCGTAGACGAACAGTTCGCGGCCGACGTTGGATTCCATGACGGCGTAGAGGCTGCCGGCGTGGACGAACAGGTCGGTGAGATTGGAGTCGGCGCCGCCGCTTGGTGCATCGTTGTTGGTGATCTGGCCGACGGTGCCCGCGACGGGGTCGTAGACGAAGGGTTCCTCGTTCTCGGCGGCGTCGTCGGAGGCTTCGAAGTACAGCTTGCCGTCGAAGACGGTGAGCAGGTTGGGGTCGCCGCTGCCGGCGTCGTTGATCTCGATGACCTTCTCCAGCACACCCTGGGCCGACGCGACACCCCCCATCGCGACCACCATCATCAGACTGCCCACCCAGACGAATGCGAACTTCAGGACGGAGACAACCCTCATGGTCTGACCTTCTCTAATGGCTGGAACGGGTCACCGGTTCTGACCTCTCGGTTGCGGCGAACCAGGGGATCGGTGAACGTAACCCAGGAGTCGCCTTATCGGCACCTCCCCCGTGGAGTTGAGCCCTACCGCCCAGGTTCTTCGGTACACCCGCGCGGCTATGCCGCGGCTGTCTCCGTCTGGAGCACGCCGTCGACGATCTCGACCGTACGGTCTCCGAAGTCCAGCACACGTTCGTCGTGCGTCACGACGATCGCCGCGACGCCACGGGACTTGATCTCATTCACCAGGAGCTTCATGACCTGTTGGCCCAACTCGGTGTCGAGCGCTGACGTCGGCTCGTCGATCAGCACCAGCGCGGGGTCGTTCATGAGTGCCCGGCCGATGGCAACACGCTGCTTCTGCCCGCCGGACAGCTGGGCCGGCAGGTTGCCGGCCCGGTCGGCCAGGCCGAGTTCCTCCAACAACGTGTCTGCTCGCTCCTTCGCCGACTTGTCCACCGTTCCGCCGCCCAGATCCCGGACGGCCAGCAGGTTCTCCTTCGCCGTGAGGAAGGGGACGAGGTTGACGGACTGGAACACGAAGCCGACCTCCTCGCGCCGGAAGGCGGCGAGATCCTTCTCGCTCTCGCCGGAGATCTCGCGGCCGCCGACGACAACTCGTCCCTGGCTGGCGCGAAGCAGCGCGCCCGCCACCGTCAGCAGGGTCGTCTTCCCCGAGCCGGACGGACCGACCAGGATCAGCATCTCGTCCGCAGCGAGCTCCAACGAGACGTCGTCCAAGGCGGTGACCTGGGTCTCCCCTTCGCCGTAGAACTTGCTGACACCAGTCAGCTCGAGTGCATTCGTCATGGATTATCCGATCGCTTCGGCCGGGTCGATGGCAAGGATTCGTCGGAGGGTGAACAGGCTGCCGATCAGCGCCGTCACGACCGTTCCGGCCGCGATGGCCGCGAGGCGGGTCGGCACCAGTCGCACCGGGAGGTCCGGCGGCAGAGCCGCGGAGAAGGCCAGGCTCAGACCGAGGCCGGCGAGGAGAGCGACCAGGCTGATGACGATCGCCTGGACGGAGATGCCGACCAGGAGATCCGTCGTCCGAGCTCCCAGTGCCTTCAGGACGGCATACAACGCGGTGCGCTCGAGGGTGATCAACGCGAAGAAGAGCGCCACCACCAGCAGGGTCACGGCAAACGTGACGCTGATGATCCCGGCGAACGTCGAGGACTGCTGCTGCACGACGTCGAGCGACTCGATCGTGGTCGGGATGGTCGCCGCCTCCACCCCGTCGACTGCGTCGGTCACCTCGTTCGCCAGTTCGACGCCGGCAGCCTCGGAGAGATCTCCGGCCGGGCGGACCACCAGTGCCTGGGAGACGCCCGGAGGAGGGAGTGCGGTCGGGTTGGCCTGCTCGACCAGATTGCGCCAGTCGCCCTGGTCCAGCCAGATCGTGGCGGCACCCTGACTGAGGTCGTCGACGAGCGCGTCCACGGTGACCTGCACTGCTGTGGGCCCCACCTCGATGACGTCGCCGACCTGCAGTCCCAGCGTCTCCCCGAGCTGCTGGTCGACGACCGCCGCGCCACCGCCGGGCGGCGCCGGGATCACGTCCGTGGCCAGTTGGTACCCGAAGACCGCGACGCCGGTGACGTCCTGGTCGGCGGCAGCGGTTCCCGCGGTCGTGAGGATCTGGCTGAGTTGTCCGACCTCGGCCACCCCGTCCACGGCAGCCACGGCGTCGGCCAGTTCGGCGTCCACCCGGGAGCGTTGGATCTGCAGGTCGACGTCTTCGGTGAACGCCAAGAGATCACCGTCGTGTGCCCGGTAGGCGCCGGTCTGCCCTAACTCCAGGCCGTCCAGGAAGCCGCCGAGAACGACCAGGAGGACCACCAGCAGCGTCAGGGCGCCGCCGACGGGGACGAATCGACCCGGCTGTCGCAGCAGCTCCTTCAGCGCGATCCTCATCTGACACCGCCACTTGTCGTCGCCTGGATCGGATCGATTGCAAGGACCCGTCGTACGGCCCCGATCGACGCCAGCAACCCGAGGACCGTGATCGCAGCCACGGTCGTCAGGGTCGTCGACAGATCGAGCTGCGCGCCGAAGGTGTCCCGAGCCGCAGCAAGCAGCCCCGTCGCCACGCCGGCTCCGAGCACCGCACCGACGCCGACGACCAGCAGGACCTGCAACAGCACCGGCTTGACCACATCGAACTTGCCGGCGCCGACTGCGCGGAGCAGCACCAGTGCGTCGGCTTTCTGCACCGTCAGGATGAGGAAGAAGACCCCGGTGACGATCGTCACCACGATGAACAGCAGGAGGTAGAGGATGCCGAAGGACTGGGAGATCTGGCCCGCGCCGGGCAGTTCGGCGACGGCCGTCGCTCGGTCGACCGCCTCCACGCCCGCGACGCTGCTGGTGATCCGCTCGGCCACGGTTGCGGCGTCCTCCCCTTGCCCGACCGTCACACCGATGAAGGAGGCCGGGACCTCGATCGCCGCTCCGGCCCGCTCCTGCACGGCTGCGGCGTAGGTCTCGAAGGGGACGTACAGGGTTGGCGCCACGTTGAACGGGGCGTCGTCGGCCACTCCGACGACGGTCACCGCGGTCGACCCGATCGCCACCTCATCGTCCAGGGCAAACCCGTCCGTGAGACTCGAGCCGCTGAACAGCGCCTCACCGGCAGCCTCGGCCTGCCGTCCCTCGCTGATCGTCCGGGGCGTGGCGGGGGAGTCAGGGGCAGCTCCGACGAGGGTCACATCGACGTCGCCGGAAGGTCCATCGCTCGCGAAGCTGCTGAGCCCGACCGCGGTCGCCTCCTCGACACCGTCGATGGCGCCCACCTCAGCGACGATGTCGACGGGAAGGATGCTGGCCTGCGGATTCAACTGGGCCCGCTCGTCGTACACGAAGACCTCGGACGAGCTGTTCTCCAGCCCGCCGATGAACCCCAACGTCAGCGTGCCGGCCACGGCCTGGAAGAACAGCAGGAGCAGCACCAGCAGTACGACCGCGGCGGTGAGCAACCCGAACCGGCCGATCGAGCGGCGGATCTCGCGAAGAGCGATGAACACGCGACCGATATTACGACGTTGTGTCGTGAACGCAAGGACCAGGCCGGTCTCGACGCCACCCCTACCCGAAGAGGGCTGGTCCTACCTGGTGCCTGCGGCCCGTACGCTGGGGGCATGCCACAGTTGTGGGCCGACGATCTGCCCGCCCATCGCGCGCTGGTGCTGGGCCGGCTGCTGGATGCCTACGCGGAGCTGGTGGGGCAGGTGGGGTTCGACGGGGTGACCCTCGCCGCCGTGGCCGAGCGGGCCGAGATCGCCCGGAGCGCTGTCTACAACTACGTCTCGGACCGGCACGACCTGGCCCTCGCCCACGCCGAACGCGAGATGTCGCGCTTCCTCGGCGTGATGGCTGAGGCAGTCGGCGCAGAGGCCGACCCGGCCGGCCAGCTCCGAGCGTACGTGACGACGTCGCTGGCCCAGGCCGCGGACAGCGTCGGCGATGAGTTGATGCCGCTGTTGACCGACGACGAGCGCGGACGGGTCATGATCATGCTCGCTCCGCTGCGCGACGTCCTCCATGACATCGTCGATCGCGGCGTCGCCCAGGGCGACTTCTCGGGGGACGTCGACGCGCTCAGTGACCTGGTCTGGGCGACGATCGCCGGCTACCGGATGCCGATCGCCCACGGACAGGTCGACCCGGACACGGCCGCTGCGACGGCATCCCACGTGCTGCTGGCAGGACTCGCGAGCTGATCGGGGTGCCCTCGGGCTCTTGGGAGCTCGGGCTCAAGAGAGCTCAGCTGACGTCCGATGAGATGGCCCATGGAGGACGACGAGCAGCCGCAGTCGGCGATCGGCCAGGCACCGGCCACCAGCACCCCGGCCGGCCAACCACTCGACCGTGTTGCGGCCGCGCGTCTCGCGCTGCTCACTCCAACGATGCGCGCAGCCCTCATCCCCGCGCTCACGATCATCGTGGTCTTCGCGGCATTGCTTTTCCGCGCCGACCCGGCTGGAGTCACCGCGTGGCTCGGGATCTGGATCGCCGCCGCGGCCATCTCCCTGCTGGCGCTGACTCGGATCGCCGGTCGCACCGTCACGCCGGAGTACACACGGCGGATGTTGACGATGATCGCGGGCCTGGTCGGGATCGTATGGGGGAGCATCCCGATCGTGATCCGACCGGAGGAACCGCGTTGGTGGGCGATCCAGGGCCTGTGGATCGTGGCCATCCAGGGCTTGATCGCCACGGCAGCGCGCGCTGACCGGTCGGTGTTCGGTGCGGCGGTGCTGCCGATGACGCTCGTGTCGTCGGTGTCAATGGGCCTGCGGGAGGACTCCTTCGCGCTCGTCCTCGCGGCCGTGATCGGCTTGGGTGGTGCCCTGTGCTGCGTCGTGTTCCTGAACCTGCACCGGATGGTCGAGGGCGCCATACAGCAGCAGTTCACCGTCGAGGGGTTGCAGCGGTCGGTCCAGGCCCAGCGCAGCCAACTGAGCAAGGCCACCGAGTCCCTCACCGAGCTGGCCACCACGGACGCGCTCACCGGTCTGCCCAACCGCGAGGGATTCATCACCTCGCTGGTCGACCACAGCCGCCGGGTCGTGACCGATGGCTGGCTGGGCATCATCGACCTGGACGGCTTCGAGGCCGTCAACGAGTCCTACGGCCACCACGTCGGTGACGAGGTCCTCATCACCGCGGCGAAGCGCTGGCGGCGGGTGCTCGGCAGCACGCTCATCGCCCGCACCGGCGGCGACGAGTTCGTCTTCACCATGAGCACCCACACCGATGCCGAGATGGTCGGCCACATGCTGGTGGAGCAGTTCGACATCCCGGTCCAGAGCAAGAACGACGGGCTGATCCGCCTCAACTGCTCCGTTGGCATCGGCCGCTTCAACCAGGGCGAGCCGCTCTCCGAGGTCATGGCCCGCGCGGACCGGGCGCTGTACAGCGCCAAGATCCAGGGCGGTGGCGGCGTGTCGGTGGACGGCACACCTCAACCCCAGCACTAGCACCACCGGACCGCGCCACTAGACTGTCCCGCCCTCATGGCCGGGAACGTGGAGTGGGAGGATGACCAGCGCCGCCTGGATGAGGCGCTGCATGCCCGTGCGGTGCTCACCGAACGTCTCGGCGCCTCCACCATCCCCAACCTGGACCAGTACTCCGAGGCCATCATCCACTCGATCAGGTCCGATGTGGTCCGCAGGCTCCATCAGGAGTGGGTGCCCTTCTTCGGTGCGCTCGATGGCGAGGATGAGCCTGGCCGGACCTACATCGGTCCCTACGCGGTCCACGCCCCCGACGACGACCGTCTGCTGATCCAGTCCTGGCGGGCCCCGGACTCCGCCACCTTCTACGAGGCGACGGCCGATCAGCCACTCGGGATCACGCAGCGACGCCGGTATGCCTCCGACGGCGTGACGATCTCGGGCGTGGTCATCGAGGAGTTGGCCGGCGGGGAGGACGACCGGGATGGACTCCGGGCTGCCATCGTCCAACAGGTCCTCCAGACCAGGACCGGGTCCATGCAGGACATCATGACCACCATCACCCCGGAGCAGCATCGGGTGATCCGTGACGACGCGCCCGTCACCGTCCTGCAGGGAGGACCCGGCACCGGCAAGACCGCGGTGGGCCTGCACCGCATCGCCTACCTGCTCTTCAGCCGGCGAGGGATGGCCGCCCTGATCATCGGGCCCAGCGACCGGTTCATCGACTACGTGGGCCAGGTGCTCCCAGCGCTCGGGGAGGAGGCCGTCGGCCACATGACCATCACGCAGCTGGGTGAAGATCCGACCGGGCTCGTGCTGACCGCTGCGGCGCCACGGCACCTGGTCGGCGACGCCCGCATGGCCGCGCTGCTGGACCACCACGCCTGGTCCCACATCTGTCCCCCGACGGAACCGACCGTCGTCACGATCAGAGATCGGCGCGTCACCCTACGACCGCAAGTTGTGGCGGAGGCCATCGCAGCCGCCCGCACGGAGGACCCGCGGTACGGCGTCGCGCGGACGCGGTTCGTGGCCGCGCTGGTGGAGGAGGTGGCTGCCAGCCTCAAGCGGCGGGTCGGACTGCTGCCCTCCTCCGACGTGGTTGCCGAGATCCGCAGGAACCGGGAGTTGTCCAGACTGATCGCGTCCGTGTGGCCCACCGTCACGCCGTCGAGTTTGCTGCGGACGGCGCTGGCTGACGCCCGGCTCGTGGGCGAACACTACGGACAGAACTCTGGTGTGCACCGCGCCGTCCGGGGCACCAGGAAGCCCCGTCCCGTCGACAGCCTGCTGACGGCGCTGGTGGAACTGGCCGGCGAGATCATGGGTCTCGAATTCGACGGTCGCCGGTATGACCACGTGGTCGTCGACGAGGCGCAGGAGCTGACGGCCGTGGAGCTGCGCATGATCAAGCGCCGGATCCGTGCCTCGGGGCACCTGACCCTGCTGGGGGACCTGGCCCAGCAGTTGGGGACGCCGCACACGGCTGACTGGTCCTCGCTGGTCACTGCGGCCACGCTGCGGATGCCGGACGTCCGGACCCTGGACATCAGCTACCGAGTGCCGAGCGACCTGCTCGCCCTGGCTGCCCCCTTCGCACCTGATCGCGAGATCGTGCCGACCGGGGTCCGGCAGGCACTGGCTCCGACGGCGGTGCTGCACACGCCCGACCCGCTCCGGGAGGCGATTCGAGTGGCGGGGCATCACATCGACGACACGGTGGGGATCATCGTGGCAGATGCCACCCACGTACGGGTGGTGGCGGATCCGCCGTCGCTCGCCGCCGGCCACAGCCTGGTCCCGCTCAGCGAATCACGCGGCCTGGAGTTCGGGCACGTCGCCCTGGTCGAGCCAGCAGACCTGCTGGATGAGGGGGGACCGGGCGGGCTCTACATCGCCCTGACCCGCGCCGTGAAGTCGTTGACGATCCTGCATCGCAGGTCGCTCCCGACCGAGCTGCAAGCGGCCCTTCCCTAGAGCGGCTGCGCCCGGCGTCGATCGTCGAGATAGGCAAGCACGGCAGCGACGTCACGGTCGCAGAGGACGGGACGACAACCGAGGGGAGCGGCGAGCCCCACTTCATGCTCGGCATGATCTTCGAGTTCACCGTCCCCCAGCCATGCCCCGGTCCCGCTGGGACCCGGGGAACACCGGGGTCTGCGATCATGCGGCTCGTGAGGGTCCCACTGGTGCTCGGCCTAGCTCTCCTGCTGCTGGCCTGCGTCGAACTGACCCCGGTCGAGCAGGACGATTCGACGGAACTCGACGCCACGGTTGTCACGGAGGCCGAGCAGGTCCCACAACGTCCGATCGCCGGGCCGGAGGTCACGGATGTCATCTGCCCAGACCCTCCACCGGCCCTCGACGACGGAGACGAGGCGGGCTCGGCGCGGGGTCTCCGGTGCGGGTTCATCGTCGTCCCGGAGGACCGCTCCCGACCCGACGGCCCGATCGTCGAGGTGGCCTTCACCGTGATCTCACCGGGCGCCGAGCCCATCCGGGGCCCACCGCTGATCGTGGTCCCGGACGGACCTGGCTTCCCGGGGCTCTCCCAGGTCGGAGTGTGGCGCGCCTCGCCGCTCAGCCTGGCTCGGCAGGTGGTGGTCTTCGACCCCCGTGGGGCCGGTCGGTCGTTTCCCTCACTCGACTGCGGACCGGGCGGGCTGGACCGGCTCACCGATCGGCGCGTGGGCGAGTGTCGTGACCAGCTGACCTCGCAGGGCATCGACCTCGGCAGCTACAACACCTCGGCCATCGCGCAGGACGTGGTGGCACTGCTCCGCGCTCTCGGGCTGGACCGGGTCGATCTGTTGGGGGTCGGACACGGTGCTCGCGTGATGCAAAGCATCCTCGCCCTAGCCCCTGACCGCGTGCGGGCGGTCGTGTTCGACTCGCCGATCCCCGATCTCGTTGATGTGTACTTCGATGTGGGGCTGAATGCTCAGGCAGCCCTCAACCGACTGCTGGACGAGTGCGCCGGACAGCCATCCTGCGCGGAGCGGTTCGACGAGTCGATGGACCAGTTGCCCGATGCCCTCGCTGTGCTCGGCGGACCGACGGGGAGCGGTTCCGCGGGAGGTTCGCCGGACGGTTCGCAACGCCCGCCGACTGCAGACGAGTTCGCCCTGGCGCTCATCGAGGCGATGCGGGGAACCGCGAACCTCGGCCTGATCCCTTCCGTCATCGACCAGCTGGCGGTCGACCCTGCCGGCGCCCTGGAGCGTCTGACCAGCCCCGAGGAGGGCGAGCAGGATCAGGAGCAACCGGAGTCGTTGCTGAGCGAGGGTCTGCTCCTGTCCAGCGAGTGCCACGACGAGGTGCCCTTCTCGAGCTTCGACCCCGAGGATCCGCCCCCTGCACTGGATGTGATCGGTGGGGCAGTCAGCCGCCTCTACGCCCGGGTCCCCCGTGCCTGCGCCACGTGGGATGTCGCGGCTGGTGCCGAGCAGTCAGGTGGGGAGACCGAGGTCTTCGCGTTGGTCCTGAACGGTGAGTTCGACCCGCTGGTCAGCCCGGCATGGGCTGCGGAGGCCACGCGCGACATCGCCGAGGCGACGGTCGTCCAGATCGATGCGGCCGGCCACCGACTGTTCGATCTCGACGCCTGCACCGTCGGCCTCGTCGACACCTTCCTGAGCCGACCGGGCCTGAGCACCGACGGGCTCCTGCGAGCAGCCGAGGACGTGGCGCCCGCGTGTGCCACGCCGCGAGCGGTCGAGTTCGACCTCAGCTGAGCCCTGCGGTTCACACCGAAGCCGCCGAGCCGGCCCAGACCGACGGCGTCCGCTCTCCCCAGCTGGTCTGCTCCTCCAACTGTGCGCAGAGGCTCAACAGGATGTCCTCGCGGGCGGCGGCCGCGGCGATCTGGACGCCTGCAGGAAGCCCATCCGCCATGCCCGTCGGGACGGCGATCGCTGGCTGGCCGGTCATGTTGAACGGTGCGGTGCACGGGAACCGCTGGAACAGTTCGCGGTAGAAGTCCTCGCCGCTCCACTCCGGGTGGTTCTGGTCCAACTCGCCGATGGGCAGCCTCACGGTGGCGTACGGCGGGAGCACCACCGCGTCGTAGCCGGCGAAGAAGCCCGTGATCTGGTTGCTGATGCCGGCGGTCATCAGCAAAGCCTCCTCCATCTGTGGCGCGGTCAGCGCAGCCCCGCTGGTGGCGGCCCGAAGCGTGCAGGCCTCGAACATCGTGTCATCGGGTTCGATGTGCAGCGCCGCCGCAAGCCCGTAGACACCACTCGCCACGAAGGAGAACCACATGCGTCGGTTCGCCTCGTGGAAGGTCTCACCGTTGAACGGGATGACGCCGACGTCCTCCACCTCGTGGCCGCGCTCCTCCAACAGTCGTCCGACCCGTCGCACCTCATCCGTCAACTCGCCGTCGATGCGCCCCTCGCCGTCAAAGCCGTTCGGCGCCAGTGCCACGCGCAGCCCGGTCATCGGTGCGGCGACGACGTCGGTGTAGCTCCGCTCGTCTGATCGCAACGGAACGAAGCTCATGGCCTCGGGGCCCTTCACGGCGTCCAGGAGCCGTGCGGCATCGCGGGTCGAACGCGTGACCGCGAACTCGATCCCCATGCCGAACAGTGGTTGCTGGTACTCCGGACCCAGCGGCGTCCGGCCGCGACTCGGCTTCAGCCCGACCAGACCGCAGCGGGCGGCTGGGATGCGGACCGATCCTCCACCATCGTTGGCGTGTGCCATCGGAACGACCCCGGCCGCCACGGCGGCCGCCGAGCCTCCAGACGAGCCGCCGGGGCTGACATCGGTGTTCCACGGGTTGCGGGTTGGTCCGCTCGCCACGGGTTCGGTCGTGGCGTTGAATCCGAACTCGGGCGTGGCGGTCCGGGCGATGGTCGTGAGCCCGGCCGCGACGAAGCGGGTGAACAGCTCCGAGGAGACCGCAGGGACGAACTGGTCGCCGGCCAGGAGACGAGAGCCCATTGCGTGGGGGACGCCTGCCGCGTGGATCACCAGATCCTTGATGAGGAAGGGAACCCCGCCGAAGACGCCCTGCGGGTCGCCCTCCACCGGGTCAGCCAGATCTCGGACTCTGACGTTGAGCGCCCCGTCGATCTGCTCCATCGCCTCGCGGGCACACGCGACCAACTCCTGGCCGGTCACCTCCCCTGCGCTGAGCAGATCGGTCAACGCCGTGGCGTCGTGGTCGCTGTACTCGTCCAGGTTCATGTGTTCCAGTCCTGCCGTGGTCGGTCGCCGTGACGCTAGGGCCCTGATCCGCTGCCGTCTACGGGCAACCGGAGGGGTACCGCTGGATGCCGACGATGCCTAGGCTCGACGCCCCAGCCCCACGGTCAGGAGCACCGATGCAAGACGTACTGGACACCGCTGTCGAGCAGCAGGACGCGCCCTTCCTGGTCGCGATGACCGGGGACAGCGAGGGGGTGACGTGGTCAGGCACCTCCGGCAGCGCCCGCGACGGGAGCGCCGCGACGCTCGACACCGCGTTCCGCATCTTCTCCATGACCAAGGCGGTTGGCGCCACCGCCGCCATGATCCTGATCGAGCGGGGTGAACTGTCCTTCGACACGCCCGTGGCGGACGTGATCCCGGCGTTCGACGACCTCCAGGTCATCCAGAGCATCGAGGGCGGCGACGTGAGTTTGGTCGACGCCCGGGCCACCGCCACCGTCCGTCACCTGGCAACCCACACCTCCGGGCTGGTCTATGAGTACTGGGACGCCACGATGGCGGCGTACCTGGAGGCCACGGGTGCGACGCCGGTGCTGTCCGGGACCAAGGAGGGGTTGCGATATCCCCTGGCGTTCCAGCCAGGGGCGCGGTGGGGGTACGGGATCGGCATCGACTGGCTGGGGCAGGTCGTGGAGGCGGTCGACGGACGTCGCATCGATGAGTTCTGCCAGGTTGAGATCTTCGACCCGTTGGCGATGGCTGACACCAGCTTCGAGCCGAACCAGCTCGTGGATCGGATGGCCGAGGTGAAGATGCGGGGTGAGGACGGGTCCTTCGGCCCCTACGAGATCGCTCCGCCGCCACATCCCGAGGTGTACGGCATGGGTCATGCGCTGTACTCAACCGCTCCGGACTACCTGCGCTTCCTCCGCATGTTCCTGCGCGGCGGAGAGCTGGACGGCAACCGGGTGCTCAGCCAGCAGTCGGTGGAGCAGATGTTGGCCAACCACATCGGTGACCTGCGGGTCACACCGATGCCCTCGCAGGCTCCGCCGCTGAGTGCCGACGTGACCCTGTTCCCCGATACGCCCAAGACCCACAGCTTCGGCTTCGTGCGGGTTGAGGAGGACGTACCAGGGATGCGGTCAGCTGGCTCACAGGGCTGGGCCGGCGTCCTCAACTCCCACTACTGGTTCGACCCCGCGGCGGACCTGGCCGCGGTCATCATGACCCAGTCATTGCCCTTCGCCGACCCGCGGTTCATGGCGACGTACGAGGCCTTCGAGAAGGCGGTGTACGCCGCCTGAACCGCGGGTCGGCCGGGCTAGCTGGCCTCGGTGCAGTGACCTAGGCGGCGTCGGCCAGGGCCAGTTCGAGCACCTCGCGGACGTCGTCGACCAGGTGGATCGTCAGCTCGTCGCGGATCTCCTGGGGCACCTCATCCAGATCGGCCTCGTTGCGCTTGGGCAGCAGCACGGTGTCGAGGCCTGCTCGGTGCGCGGCCAGCACCTTCTGCTTCACGCCGCCGATCGGCAGCACCTTGCCCTGCAGCGTGACCTCACCGGTCATGCCGACGCCCTTCTTGACCCGCTGACCGGTCATCAGCGAGGCGAAGGCGGTCGTCATCGTGACCCCGGCAGAGGGGCCGTCCTTGGGGATGCCACCCGCAGGGAAGTGGACGTGGAACCGGCCGCCGGTCAGCGCATCACGGTCGAGGACCAGACCTCCGTCGGCCAGCTCGTCGGCGTGGGAGCGCAGGAACGACAGTGCGATGGATGCGGACTCCTGCATCACGTCGCCCAGCTGACCGGTCAGCTTGAGGCCTCCGTCACCGTCGCTCGATCCGGTCTGAGCCGTCTCGACGAACAGGACGTCGCCACCCACACCGGTCACCGCGAGCCCGGTCGCCACGCCGGGCACGTCGACCCGGGCCATGGCGTCCTCCTTGAAGACGCGCTGTCGGCCGAGGAGGTCGGCGGGGTCGGTGATCTGGATGGGGGTCTGGCTACCGCGGGCGATCTCGACAGCGGCCTTGCGGGCGATCTTGGCCAACTGGCGCTCCAGCTGGCGGACGCCTGCCTCGCGGGTCCACCCCTCCACGACCTTGCGGAGGATCTCGTCGCTGATCTGGACCTCGTCGGCCGACAGGCCGGCGCCGCCCAACTGGCGCCCGATCAGGTGGTCGCGTGCGATCGCGACCTTCTCGGCATCGGTGTACCCATCGAGCTGGACGACCTCCAAGCGGTCCAGCAGCGGGCCGGGGATGGTCTCCAGCACGTTGGCGGTCGCGATGAACAGGACGTCGGAGAGGTCGAGGTCGATCTCCAGGTAGTGGTCCCGGAACGTGTGGTTCTGGGCCGGGTCGAGCACCTCGAGCAGCGCGGCCCTGGGGTCGCCGCGGTAGTCGCCGCCCACCTTGTCGATCTCGTCCAGCAGCATGACGGGGTTCATCGTCCCGGCCTCGGTCATGGCCCGGACGATCCGACCGGGCTGGGCGCCGACGTAGGTACGTCGGTGGCCACGGATCTCGGCCTCGTCACGGACGCCGCCGAGAGCCACGCGGACGAATGAGCGGTTCAGGGCACGGGCGATGGACTCACCGAGGGAGGTCTTGCCGACCCCCGGAGGTCCGACCAGGGCCAGGATGGCGCCCTGTCCACGACGCGTGCTCGTGGTTCGCGCGGGTGCATTGTCGGGCGTGTCGGCGTCGGGCGTGTCGGCGTCGGGGGTTCCGGGGCTGGCCGTGTCTGTTGTGGCCTCGTCTGTTGTGGCCTCCGCGGTCGTGTCTGTGGTCGTGTCAGCTGGTGATGCGTCGGTGCCGTCGTCGGTGCGGTCATCAGTCGGGCCGGGCTCGGCTGTCGAGAGATCGGCCGTCGAGAGGGTCGAGAGGTCAGCCGTCGAGAGGATGGTCTCCCCGTCCTGGCCCTCGTGCATCTCGGTCGCGTCGGACGAGTCGTCCAAGCCGCGCTCGACACGGAGCTTGCGCACCGCGAGCTGCTCGATCAGCCGCTCCTTCACCTCGTCGAGGCCGGTGTGGTCCTCGTCCAGGATGGTTCGGGCGGCGATCAGGTCGAGGGTGTCCTGTGAGGTGGTGCCCCAGGGCATCTCGAAGACGCGGTCCAGCCAGGTCCGGATCCACGACTGCTCGGGCGATTGCTCACCCACCCGCTCCAGTCGGTCGATCTCCTTGCCGACGAAGGTGCGAACCGCCTCGGGCAGCGGGAGTCGCTCGGCCCTGGCGCGGTAGGCGGCGATCGAGTCGCCATCCTCACCGTCCTCGGTGCCGGAGATCTCACGGAGCTCGGACTGGATCGCCTTCATCTGCTCACGCAGGATGAACTCGCGCTGTCGGTTCTCGACGGACTCGTTGACGTCGTCGCGGATCTTGGAGCGAACGTTCAGCTCGGCAAGCGTCTCGCGGGCCCAGCCGAGGGCCAGTTCCAGCCGCTCGCGGACATCGAGTGCCTCCAGGATCTGGACCTTCTGGGCGGCCTCCAGGTCGGGCGAGTACACCGCTGTGTCGGCCAGCTGGCCGGGGTCGCTGATCTCCTGCAGGGCGGCGGAGACCGACTGCCCGCCCCGGTGCTCGAGGATGCCGTCGACCACGGCGCGGTAGTCCTGTTCGAGGCCTGAGATGTCGCCGGTGAGCCGGTCGGCGACGGGGGTCACCTCGACGAGGGTTGCCCCTGCGGCACCGGCCGCACCGACGCCGATGAGTCCGCGGGAGAGACCCCTGACGAGGATCCCGCGCCGACCGCCGCGCAGGCGGTCGTGCTGCTCGATGCTGGCGATGGTGCCGACGGTGGCGAAGCGCGCCTTGCCATCCTCGTCGGTTACCTTGGGGACCAGGACGACGCGGTCGCGGGACTCGGCGGCAGCGTCGATGGCGGCCCGGGCGTCGCTCGACTCGATGGCGATGGTGACGACCATGCCGGGTACGACCACACCTCCCGGCAGGGGGAGGAGGGGCAGGGTGGCGGGAGAGTCGGCGGCGGGGTCGGGAGCAGTGGTGGAGCTGGACTGGTCAGCCATGAGAGAGGTTCCTGTTCGTGTGGGAAGTGGGGTCAACCCAGGCTGCACGTGATCTATTCCTTGTGCACTCAGGTTTCCTGTTGTCGGTTACGACGTGGGGCGGATTCCTTACAGATCGTCAGCTCTGGCGGGGGCACCGGTACCGTTTGGTGGACCAGTCGACCGTTTCATCAGCCCCGGAGCTCTTGCCATGTCAGAAGCCACGCAGGCCGAACTGCTTCGCCTTGCCGACAAGATCGAGACCGACGAGGACTTCGCCATGCACGTCGGCGAGGATGCTCGCGCGGCATTGGAGTCCGAGGGCATGCCGGACCGCACGATCGCCGCGATTCTGAACGAAGCGGACGCCGACGTGATCGGCTTCGCGATGCCGGCCGACAACGTCGCCATGACGGTCAAGCGGATCGCGGAGGCCGCGCGCTCCGTGGCGGCTCGCTAGCCCCTCGTCGCGGGGAACCTGACCTCATGGCGGGGAACCTGACCTCGTGGCGGGGAACCTGACCTCGTCGTGGGGAACCTGACCTCGTCGTGGGGAACCTGACCTCGTCGTGGGGAACCTGACCTCGTCGTGGGGAACCTGACCTAGTTCCTGATCAGCCGTGCCAGCGCCGCAGCCAACTCCGGGCCGGCATCCTCCTGGAGGAAGTGGCCGCCGGTCGGCGTGAAGTGGTCCTGACCAGCCGTCCCCGGGACCAGCTTGTGGAAGACCTTCTCCCCACCGCTGGTGATCGGGTCGTTGTCGCTGAAGGCCACCACAACCGGCTTGTCGAAGGCCATCAGGCTCTTCCAGGCTGCCCGCTGGGCCGCCGAGGCCGGGTCGTCCGGCGACGTCGGGACCAGCGCCGGCATAGCTCGCGGGCCCTCCTTGAACGACTCGTCCGGGAAGGGCGCGTCGTAGGCGGCAACCTCTGCCTCCGACAACTCCCGCAACGTCGCGCCCTGCACCATCGAGCCGATCGGGAACTCCTCGACGGTCTGGCTGAACCGCTGCCAGGCCATGAACGCCTCCGACATCGACTGGTCTCCGGTCGGCAGCCCGGTGTTGGCCACCATGGCACGACCGAACCGGTCGGGGTTCTCGGCCAGGACGCGCAGGCCGATGAGGCCACCCCAGTCCTGGCAGAACAGCGTGATGTCGGTGAGGTCGAGACGCTCGACGACGAACTCCGTCATCCAGGCCACGTGGTCCGCGTAGGTGTGCGCTGAGCGGTCGGCAGGCTTGTCCGAGCGACCGAACCCGATCAGGTCAGGTGCCACCACACGGTGCCCCGCCTCGAGCAGCGGCGGGATCATGAACCGGTACAGGTAGGACCAACTCGGCTCGCCGTGGAGCAGGAGGACCGGCGAGGCGTCCACCGGACCCTCGTCCACATACGCCATCGTCAGCCCGCTCCCAACAGACGCCTGGTGGGGCGCGTACGGCCAGTCGGGCAGATCGGCGAAACGGTCCTCAGGGGTTCGGAGCAGATCCATGACGTCAGGGTCGCACGTCTGGCACCATCAGACCCAATGAGCCGCAGGTCAGCAGTCCACTCCTTTGTTCATGACGGGTACGAGCTGGCCTATGAGGTGTACGGCGACGGGCCCAACGTCGTGGTCTACATGAACGGGCTGCTGCTGGATGCCGGCATCAACCGGGGGATCGCGCGACGGCTGGCGCAGGTGGGCAACCGAGTGGTCCTGCTCGACCTTCTGGGCCACGGACGGTCCGACCGGCCGCGTCGTGCGGCCGCCCATCGGATCGACTTCTACGCGAGGCAGTCCATCGGCCTGCTCGACCACCTCGGGATCGAACGCGCGGTTCTCGGGGGGGTGTCGCTTGGTGCCATGGCCGCGCTGTCGGCGGGCGCCCAGGCACCTGAACGGATCGAGGCCCTGCTGCTCGAGATGCCCGTCCTCGAGACGGCCGCACCGTTCGCGGCTCTGCTGTTCACCCCCGTCCTGCTGGGCATGACCTACGGTGGGCCGGTCGCGAGGCTGGGTACGGGGCTCATGCGGGCGCTTCCGCGTACGGGTGTGGACGCGCTGGACTCGTTCCTCGATGCCGGATCGATGCATCCGGAGGAGATCAGCTCCATCCTGCACGGCACGCTGATGGGGGCGCTCGGCCCCACCGAGGAGGAGCGCAAGGCGATGGACATCCCCACGCTGATCATCGGACACGATGGTGACCCGCTCCATCCGGGGGACGACGCACGGCGCCTGTCCCGCCAGATGCCCAACGCGACCATGGTTGAGGCGTACTCGATTGCTGAGATGCGCCTGCGTCCCGGACGACTCGTCGATGAGATGATCAGATTCCTCGATGCCACCTGGATGGCGGGGTCCGGCGTCTCGCGCGCGGGCTGAGTCCCGACCGGCGTCCGTTCAGACGCGTCGGCTTCGGCCCAGCGCGGACTCCAGCGACAGCGACCCGCCCGTCTCGACGTTGGCGGCCGAGCGGCCCGTCACCCACAGCAGCAGGTCCCCGACGGGACCGGTGACGGTGTAGACCTCGGCGCCAGGGGGCATCTCGCGCGTCGAGGTGGCGAGCCGGCCCCCGACGGCGACGTTCCTGGTCTTCGAGCCGTCCGTCAGGCTGATCACACCCTCGGCCTTCAACCCGCCGAGGGTCATCGTGGCGAAGCGCTTGAGAGCCTCCCACAGGAGCCCCGCGGTCTCGCTGTCGCCCGTGCCATCGTCGGGCTCCAAGGAGGCCGCGCCCTCCCCGGACACGGTCGCCGCGCCACCCCGACGAATGTCCTCGGTGTGGATGTAGTCCTCGCCCACCTGGATGCGGCCGAGCGGCCCGCGAGCCAGCGGCCACGGCGGACCGTCGCGGAGTTGCTGCGTCAGCGCCGTCCGGCCCTCCTCCTTCTTCTTGGCCATGGCCGACTCGTGCATCTTCTCCAGGGCTGGGACGAGGATGCCGGCTGAGTTCCACGGTTGCCGCTCTCGCACGAGCAGATGAGCGACCATGTCACCGGCATCCCAGCCGTCGCACAGCGTCTCTGCCTCCCACTGCTCTTGGCTGAGCGACCCCAGCAGGTCGCAGAGGATCGTGCGCTGGCGGTGTACTGCCTTCATGCACTCAGTGGTGCCCGGACTCGTGTCGGAGCAACCAATCCTTGACGTCGAGGCCGTACAGGTACCCACCGAGCGATCCGTCGGTCCGGACCGCACGGTGGCAGGGGACGAACGGAGCGACGAGGTTGCGACCGCACGCCGTCCCGACGGCACGCACGGCGGCTGGTCGGCCGATCCGCTGGGCGAGCTCGCTGTAGGTGGCCGTCTCGCCGGCGGGGACGGCGCGGAGGGCGGTCCACACCTGCTGCTGGAACGCGGTGCCGGGCTGGTCGATGGCCAGCTCATCGAGCGCCGACAGGTCGCCGTCCAGGTAGCGCCGGATGGTCGCTGCCGTCGGGGTCCCGGTCCGGACGGGTGGTGGGTCGATCTGCATGCGGTCGGCGAGCACCTCAGGTGTGGTGAACCCGGCCGCGTGGACCACTTCGTCGTCGTCGACGATGGCGGTCAGAGTCCCGCGGGGAGTGGCATGGGTGGTGGTGTACATGGGTCTGGTCCTTCTCTGATGAGCGGTCTTGGGATGGCCTCCGTCGCCCGACCGGGAGAGTTGCACGGGCTATTCGTGAGAAACGCACCGCTAGTGGGGGAGCTGGTCCTCGAGGTAGTGGTGCCAGAGGGTCATCGCGGCGTAGCCGCGCCACGGTCGCCAGCGCTCGGCCAGCGTGTCGAGCTCTCGGTTGGAGTGGGCGATTCCGGTCAGCCCCTCGATCGCCCGCCGCAGCGCCAGGTCCCCCGAAGGCCAGGCGTCGGGCTCGCGTAGGACCAGGAGCCGGATGACCCCCACGGTCCACGGTCCGACGCCGGGCAGGTCGAGCAGTGCATCCGCCGTCTCCTGAGGGGGTGCGACGGGTGAGAGGTCGAGGCCGTCCCGGACGGCCCCAGCCAGCGCCCGCACGGCGCCCGCCCGTTGACGGGTCAAGCCGACGAGCGATTCCAGATCAGCGGTGGCCGTCCAGGCCGGATCGGGCAGGCCGGGACGATCGGTGAGTTCCGCCAGACGTGCCATCAGCGTGGTCGCACCCTTGGCCGAGACCTGCTGACCGAGGATCACGCGGATAGCGCCCTCGTAGGGGTCGGCCGCCCCGGGGATCCGGACACCGGGACGGGCGCCAAGGATCGGCGCGAGGAGTGGATCCGTCCCCAGCGCAGCCGCCATCGCGGTGACGTCGGCGTCGATGTCGAACACCTGTCGGGCGAGGGCGACGGGACCGCGGAGGTCGGCGACCTGATCGATGTCGACGGTGACCTCGACGTGGTCGCTGCGCGGGGTGAGGGTGACCGGCCCGTCGTCGGTGACCCGCGTCCAGGTCCCTGGGGGAGGGGGGTGGCCGGCGTGGTCGGAGGGAGGGGACGTGAAGGTGTCACGCGACGGTATGGCGTGGAGTCGCGCCCACTCAAAGACGCCCCGGCCGTCGAATGGCTGGCGGACCGGAATGGCGATGGTGGCGGCAGTCTCTCCCTCGACCTCCTTCGGGACGTGGTGGGTGTTCCCCCGGCTTCGGCGCGCAGCGCTGGGCGTCGTGTGGAAGGTCTGCTTGAAGGCGTCGTTGAACTGGCGCACGCTGCCGAACCCGGCCGCGTAGGCGACACGGGTGAGCGGCAGGTCGGTCTGATCCACCAGCATCCGGGCCAGCCGGACCCGACGCATTCGGGCCAGCGCCGACGGTCCGACTCCGTAGGTGTCGACCAACACGCGCTGGAGGTGCCGGGGGCTCACGAAGAGCCGACCGGCCAGGTGGTCGATGCCGTGGTCTCCTTCGCCGTCGTCGATCAGGCGGAGCGCCCGTGCGGCGATCTCGGACGTGGGATCCTGGCCCGGAGCGTCCGGAGCCAGCTCTGGTCGGCACCGACGACAGGCGCGCAACCCCGACTGCTGCGCCGCAGCGGGCGAGGGATAGAACCGGACGTTCTTGCGGAGCGGAGTGCGCGCTGGGCACGAAGGACGGCAGAAGATCCCCGTCGTGAGGACCCCCGTCACGAACCGGCCGTCGAACCGGGTATCCCGGGAGGAGACGGCCGCGTAGCAGACTTCGAAGTTGGTGTGATCCAGCACGACGTGCAGTCTGGCACCCCAAGGTGTGGTGGTCTGGCGGAAATCGGCCATGACAGTGGTGGGGTGCACACAGCAGTCGCCCGGTGTGTGGCAAGGGCGGACCAGACCCGGATGTGCACACGCCCGTTGGAGCCGGGACGGCTAGAGGGGCCGGGCTCCGGGCAGGGTGACCGCATGCCTCCCACCGCAGTCATCGTCGGTGCCGGCCACAACGGCCTGG